>CAWDLI010000008.1:0-234718 GCA_963803245.1 uncultured Thermoleophilaceae bacterium
CTCGAGGAGGACGACCAGGGCGGCGGCGAGGCCGACGCGCCCGAAGCAGACGCGTCCGAGGCGGAGGCCGCCGCACCCGAGGCAGAGGCCGCCGAGGAGGAGAAGCCGGCCAAGCCGGCTCGCCGCCGCCGCGGCTCCGCCGAGACCGGCGTGCCCGCCCCGCGCCCCGCGCGCCAGGCGCCCGACGGCGAGATCGTGGTCCGCGCGCGCGCCCGCTACGTGCGCACCGCGCCGCGCAAGGCGCGCCTCGTGATGGACCACATCCGCGGCAAGGACGTGGAGCAGGCGCAGGCGCTGCTGCGCCACGCGCCGCGCGCGGTCTCGGTGGACATCCTCAAGCTTCTGAACTCCGCCGTCGCGAACGCCGAGTCCGGACACGAGCTCGGCGCCGACGAGCTGCGGATCCGCAAGTGCTTCGTGGACGAGGGCCCGACCATCAAGCGCTACCGGCCGCGCGCCCTCGGGCGCGCCACGCGCATCAACAAGCGGACGAGCCACATGACCATCGAACTGACGACGGCTGAAAGGAAGGGGAGGTAGCCATGGGGCACAAAGTGCATCCCGAGTCCCTCCGGGTCGGCTACATCCACGACTGGAAGTCGACCTGGTTCAACGAGCGAGAGTTCTCCGACTACCTGCTCGAGGACATCCACATCCGCGAGCACATCACGAACAAGCTCGCGCACGCGGGTCTCTCGAACATCACGATCAAGAAGAACAAGAACGAGGTCGAGGTCAACATCCACACGGCCCGGCCGGGGATCGTGATCGGCAAGTCCGGGTCGGAGGTGGACGCTCTCCGCAAGGAGCTCCACCGTATGACCAACAAGGCCGTGAAGGTCAACATCCTCGAGATCAAGCGCCCGGAGCTCGACGCGAACCTCGTGGCCCAGTCGATCGCCGAGCAGCTGCAGAACCGGGTCGCCTTCAGGCGCGCGATGAAGCGCGCGCTCACCTCCGCCATGCGCTCCGGCGCGAAGGGCGTGAAGATCCAGGTGTCCGGTCGCCTCGGCGGCTCCGAGATGGCCCGCACCGAGGGCTACTCGGACGGGCGCGTGCCCCTGCACACGCTGCGGGCCGACATCGACTACGGCTTCTACGAGGCGCGCACGACGTTCGGCCGCATCGGCGTGAAGGTGTGGATCAACAAGGGCGAGATCATGCCCAAGGGATTCGCCCAGGACCTCACGGACCTCGAGGCCCCGCAGGCGGTTGGCGCCGGCGGCGGGCCCGGACGCGGCGGCGGCCCGGGTGGGCGCGGTCGCGGCGGCGGCCCAGGAGGCGGCGGCGGTGGACGCGGTCGCGGACCCGGTGGCGGCGGCGGCCGGCCCGGGAGGAACGGCTGAGCCGTGCTGCAACCGAAGCGAGTCAAGTGGCGCAAGGAGCACCGTGGACGCCGGCGTGGTTTCGCCAAGGGCGGCACCAGGGTGGAGTTCGGCGAGTACGGCCTGAAGGCGCTCGACCGCGGCTGGGTGACCAACCGCCAGATCGAGGCTGCCCGAATCGCCATGACCCGTCGCATCAAGCGCGGCGGCAAGGTCTGGATCAACATCTTCCCGGACAAGCCCTACACGCAGAAGCCGGCCGAGACCCGCATGGGATCCGGCAAGGGCACGCCCGAGGGCTGGGTGGCCGTGGTCAAGCCGGGCCGCGTGATGTTCGAGCTGTCCGGCGTCCCGGAGGAGCTGGCACGCGAGGCCATGCGCCTGGCCGGCCACAAGCTTCCGGTGCGCACGAAGTTCGTCACGCGCGACGGAGCGGGTCAGTGACGATGACGAAAGCCGTGGAGGTGCATAACCTGGAGGACCCACAGCTCGTGGAGTTCGTGGACGACGCCCGCAAGGAGCTGTTCAACCTCCGGTTCCAGCATGCGACCGGCCAGCTCGAGAACACGGCGCGGCTGAGGCAGGCGAAGAGTGATCTCGCACGCGGGCTGACCGTGGCCGGCGAGCGGGGAATCGACGTGGAGGCGGAAATCCGTAGGCAGAGACGTGATGGCTGAGACCGAAGAGAACGTGAACGAAGAGCAGACGCCCGAGGAGACGGTGGAGGAGACCGTGGCCGAGGAGACCCCGGTGGAGGAGACCCCGGCGGAGGAGACCCCCGCGGAGGAGGCTCCCGAGCCGAGGAGCCTGGCTGCCGAGGGGCCGGAGGCGACCGCCCCCGCGGGCCGAGGCCCGCCGAGCCGGAGGAGCAGCTCTCCCCCAAGGAGCGCCGCAGGCGCTCGCGCTCGGTGCACTCCGGCGAGGCCGCGCCGGCGCGCACGATCGAGGAGCGCGCCGCCGCTCGCGCCGAGGCGCGCCGCGTGAAGGCACGTCACCGCACGGCCTACCGCGCGCGGCTCCGCGAGCGCCGCAAGGAAGCTCCGGCGGAGCGCCGGCCGTGGTCGAGGAGACCGAAGGAGGGCCTTGCAGCGAAGGTGCGCCAGGGCATCGTCGTCTCGGACAAGGCGGACAAGACGATCACCGTGCGGGTGGACATGGCCCGCCAGCACCGCCGCTACGGGAAGATCGTCCGCACCTCGTCCACGCTGCACGCGCACGACGAGTCCAACGACGCGCACATCGGCGACACCGTGCGCCTGGTGGAGAGCCGCCCGCTCAGCCGCACCAAGCGCTGGCGGCTGCTCGAGGTCTTGGAGCGCGCCAGGTGATCCAGCAGGAGTCGCGACTCAAGGTCGCGGACAACACGGGCGCCCGCGAGGTGCTCTGCATCCGCGTCAGCGGAGGCTCCCGCCGGCGCTACGCCAGCGTCGGCGACGTGATCGTGTGCACGGTCAAGCAGGCGATCCCGCACGGGTCCGTGAAGAAGGGCGAGGTGGTGAAGGCGGTCGTGGTCCGCACGAAGAAGGAGTTCGGCCGCGACGACGGCACGTACATCTCGTTCGACGAGAACGCCGCGGTGCTGCTCGATGCCCAGAACAACCCGCGCGGCACGCGCATCTTCGGGCCGGTCGCCCGCGAGCTGCGCGACCGCAACTTCATGAAGATCGTCTCGCTGGCGCCGGAGGTGCTCTGATGCCGCGGATCCGCCGGGACGACCAGGTCAAGGTGATCGCCGGGAAGGACCGCGGCAAGACCGGCCGCGTCCTCCGCGTGGACCCGAAGCGCGAGCGCGTGTTCGTCGAGGGCCTCAACATCGTCAAGCGCCACACCAAGCCGCGCACCCTGCGCGACACCCAGCGCGCCCAGGAGATCGGCGGGATCGTCGAGCGCGAGGGCCCGATCCACATCTCGAACGTGATGCTGCTCGACCCGGAGTCGAACGAGCCCACCCGCGTATCGGTCACCCGCGAGGGCGGTCGTCGCGTGCGCGTGGCCAAGCGCTCGGGCAAGGAGGTCGACTGATGGAGGCCACCGCGGCCGTGCCGCCGCGCCTGAAGGAGCGCTACGAGAAGGAGATCCGTCCGGCGCTCAAGGAGCAGTTCGGGTTCACCTCGATCATGCAGTCGCCGCGGATCGAGAAGATCACGCTCAACATGGGCGTCGGCGACGCGAAGCAGGACTCGAACGTCCTCGACGCCGCGCTGGAGCAGCTCGCCACGATCGCCGGCCAGAAGCCGAGCGTTCGCCGCGCGCGCAAGTCGATCGCGAGACTTCAAGCTCCGCGACGGTATGCCGGTCGGCGTGAGCGTGACCCTCCGCCGCGCGCGCATGTGGGAGTTCCTGGACCGGCTCACCTCGGTGGCGATCCCGCGCATCCGCGACTTCCGCGGGCTCAACCCGCGGTCCTTCGACGGGCGCGGCAACTACTCGATGGGAATCCGCGAGCAGATCATCTTCCCCGAGATCGACTACGACGCGATCGACAGATGCGCGGCCTCGACGTGACGATCACGACACGGCCGCCACCGACGAACAGGCCTACTATCTGTTGCGCGAGCTCGGGCATGCCCTTCTCTCGCGAGGGGGCCCCCGGGGAGGCGCCGTCAGAGGATGCGGCGGCCGCCGAGGAGCAGCGCAAGGAGGAGGCCCGTCTGCGTGCGGAGGCCGAGCAGGCGGCGCTGGAGCAGCTCAAGGAAGAGAACCCGGAGGCCTATGAGAAGCCGGTCGCGGCGGAGGACGCCGAGGCCGAGGGCGAAGAGCAGCAAGGCAAAGAGGAGTAGATGGCCAAGACTTCACAGGTGGTCCGCCAGAAGCGCGGATCGAAGTACAAGACACGGAACTACAACCGCTGCAAGCGGTGCGGGCGCCCGCGCGCGTATCTGCGCAAGTTCGGGCTCTGCCGCATCTGCGTGCGCGAGATCGCGCACGAGGGAATGATCCCCGGGCTCACGAAGTCGAGCTGGTAGATGTCGCAGACCGACCCCATCGCCGACTTCCTGACGCGCATCCGGAACGGGCTGCACGCCGACCACGACGATGTCGGTGATGCCCGCTTCCACCTTCAAGGCGGAGCTGGCGCGGATCCTGCGCGAGCAGGGCTACATCGAGGACTTCTCGGTCGAGCCCGGGCGTGTGGGGCGGATCCTCCGCGTGCGCCTCAAGTACACGGAGAACCGGCAGCCGGTGATCTCGGGCATGCAGCGCATGTCGAAGCCCGGCCGGCGCCGCTACGTGGCCGCCACGACGATCCCGAAGGTCCAGGGCGGCATGGGCACCACGATCATCTCGACCTCGCGCGGCGTGATGTCAGGGCCATGACGCCCGCCGCGAGGGCGTGGGCGGCGAGCTCGTCGCAAGGGTTTGGTGACGGAGGCCGGATGAGTCGCATCGGCAAGCAGCCGATCCCCGTCCCGTCGGGGGTGGAGGTGGCCATCGAGCCCGAGCTCGTGCGCGTGAAGGGCCCCAAGGGCGAGCTTCAGGAGCGCGTCAGCGCAGCCATGGTCGTCAAGCAGGAGGACGGCCAGATCGTCGTCGACCGGCCCACCGACCGCGGCGAGCACCGCGCGCTGCACGGTCTCACCCGCAGCCTGATCGCGAACATGGTCGAGGGCGTCACCAACGGCTACGAGAAGCGCCTCGAGATCCAGGGCGTCGGCTACCGCGCCCAGCTCCAGGGCCGCAAGCTCGTGCTGGCGCTCGGCTACTCCCACCCTGTCGAGATCAACGCGCCCGAGGGAATCGACTTCGAGGTTCCGCTGCCCACGCGCATCGTCGTCCGCGGCATCTCCAAGCAGGTGGTGGGCGAGGTCGCGGCAAACATCCGCAAGCAGCGGAAGCCCGAGCCGTACAAGGGCAAGGGCATCCGGTACGAGGGCGAGCACGTGGCTCGCAAGGTCGGCAAGCGCGCATGAGCGACGACCACCAAGCCCGCCTCGCGCCTTCGCCGCCGCCGGCGCGTGCGCGCCAAGGTGGCCGGCACGGCCGAGCGGCCGCGCCTGTCGGTGTTCCGCTCGAACCGCGGGCATCCGGGCCCAGCTCATCGACGACGTGAGCGGACACACGCTCGCCGCGGTGAACTGGACCGAGGAGCGACCTGAAGAGCGATGGGCCGCATGGACCAGGCGAAGCGCGCCGGCGAGCTGATCGCCGAGCGAGCGAAGGCGGCCGGGGTGGAGACCTGCGTGTTCGATCGCGGCGGCTACCGCTACCACGGCAAGGTCAGGGCGCTCGCCGAGGGCGCCCGTGAGGGCGGCCTCCGCTTCTGAGCGGCGGATCGCTACTTTGAGCGACTAGGAGAAATGGCTTCCAGAGACAGGACACGAGGCGGCGGCGGCCCACGGGATCGCGCCGGGCAGGACATGCAGGAGCGCGTGGTGGAGATCAACCGCGTCGCCAAGGTAGTCAAGGGCGGCCGGCGCTTCTCCTTCACCGCGCTCGTCGTGGTCGGCGACGAGAAGTCGCAGGTCGGCGTGGGCTACGGCAAGGCCAACGAGGTGCCCGTGGCGATCCAGAAGGGCGTCGAGCGTGCCCGAAAGGACCTCTTCAAGGTGCCGATGCACGGCTCCACGATCACGCACGAGATCATTGGCGTGCACTCCTCTTCGAGGGTCCTCCTCAAGCCGGCTTCGCCCGGTACCGGCGTGATCGCCGGCGGTGGCGTGCGCGCTGTGCTCGAGCTCGCCGGCATCCACGACGTGCTCTCCAAGTCGCTCGGCAGCCAGAACCCGATCAACCTCGTGAAGGCCACGGTTGCGGCGCTCTCAGTCGCTGCGGACTCCCCAGCAGGTGGCCGAGCTGCGCGGGCTGACCGTCCGCGAGGTCCTGGGCATCGACGCCATCGGCGCAGGCGCCGTCGGCGCGGGCGTCGAGGAGACCGCCGGCTGATGGCCGCCGCCACCCTGCGGATACGCCAGGTGCGCTCGGCGAACGGATCGAGCCGCAAGCAGCACGAGTCGCTGCGCACGCTCGGCCTCGGGCGCATCGGCAAGACCACCGAGCGCCCCGACGATCCGATCGTCCGCGGCATCGTGGCCAAGGTCTCGCACCTCGTGGAGGTGGACGGTGGCTGAAAGGAAGAGACAAGGGCGCGGAGCGGATCGGCCTGCACAACCTGAAGCCGGCACCCGGCTCGCGGCACCCGCGCAAGCGGGTGGGTCGCGGCGAGGGGTCGGGCCTGGGCAAGACCTCGGGACGCGGCCACAAGGGCGCCGGCCAGCGCGCGGGCGCGAAGAAGAACATCGGCTTCGAGGGCGGGCAGAACCCGATTCACATGCGGATGCGCAAGCTCCGCGGGCCGAACAAGAAGACCTCGATGCCCTTCGAGAAGTTCCGCACGCGCACGCAGCCCGTGAACATGGCCGACCTCGATGCGCGCTTCGACAAGGGCGCGGAGGTCTCGCCCGACTCGCTGCGCGCGGCCGGACTCGCGACGCGCCGCGACGTGCCCGTGAAGATCCTCGGGCAGGGCGAGCTCTCGAAGTCGCTCACCGTCCACGCCCACGGCTTCTCCGGCACGGCCCGCGAGAAGATCGAGGCGGCCGGCGGCACCTGCGTCGTCATCGAGGGGTAGCCCGTGCTGCGCACGTTCCTGAACGCGTTCCGGGTGGCCGACATCCGGAAGAAGCTGGCGTTCACCGCCGGGAATGCTCGCGCTCTACCGGATCGGCGCCTACATCCCGGCTCCCGGGATCAACATCGAGGCCGTGGAGAACATCTCCGAGAACTTCGGCGGCTCGAACGTCCTCGGCTTCCTCAACCTCTTCTCCGGCGGGTCCCTGCAGCGCTTCGCGATCTTCGCGCTCGGGATCATGCCCTACATCACGGCGTCGATCATGCTGCAGCTGCTGACCGTCGTGATCCCGTCGCTCGACAAGCTCCGCAAGGAGGGCGAGGTCGGGCAGCAGAAGATCACGCAGTACACGCGCTACCTGACGGTGGCCCTCGCGTTCGGGCAGTCGATCGGCTACGTCTTCCTCTTCCGGACCTTCTCGAGCGGCAGCGCGGAGGTGGTGGAGAACTTCACGTTCGGGCGTGTCTTCGTGATCGTCATAACGCTCACCGCGGGCTGCGTGCTGCTCATGTGGTTCGGCGAGCTGATCACCCAGCGCGGGATCGGCAACGGGATCTCGCTGATGATCTTCGCGTCGATCGCCTCGGGGCTGCCGAACGGGATCAACTCGTGGTGGAACAACCCCGACCAGGTCTTCGTCCTGATGATGCCCTTCCTGGCGCTGGCGATCGTCGCGGCCATCGTCTTCATGCAGGAGGGCCAGCGGCGCATTCCCGTGCAGTACGCGAAACGGGTCGTCGGGCGGCGAATGGCGGGTGGCGGATCTACCTATCTGCCGCTGCGCGTGAACATGGCCGGCGTGATCCCCGTGATCTTCGCGGCCTCGCTGATGGCGTTCCCGCCGACCGTTGGCGAGCTCACCCAGGCGAGCTGGGCGCGGGACTTCTCCACCTTCTTCTCCCCCAACAAGCGCGCCCTATCTCATCGGGGAGTCGCTCTTGATCATCCTGTTCACGTACTTCTACACCGCGGTCACGTTCAACCCGGTGGAGCAGGCCGACAACCTGAAGAAATACGGCGGGTTCATTCCCGGGGTGAGACCCGGCCGGCCAACGGCCGAGTACCTGGACCGGATCCTCGCCCGCCTGACGTTCCCGGGCGCGCTCTACCTGGCCGCCGTGGCCGCCCTGCCCACGATTCTGCTCAGCCAGACGAGCGCGAACTTCTACTTCGGCGGTACGTCGATCCTGATCGTCGTGGGCGTGGCGCTCGACACGATGAAGCAGCTGGAGGCCCAGCTGATGATGCGCAACTACGAAGGCTTCCTGAAGTAGCTGCAGGTCCCCTGCCGCCACGCAGCCGAACGCCCGCGACCCGGTAGCCTCTCGGCCTCGCATGAGCGAGCTGAACCTCATCCTCCTGGGCCCGCCGGGCGCCGGGAAGGGCACCCAGGCCGAGCGGCTGGTCGACGACTTCGACCTGCCCTACTACGCCACCGGGGACATCCTGCGCCAGGCGGTCAAGGACGAGACCGAGCTCGGCAGGGAGGCCAAGGAGTACATGGACCGCGGCGACCTCGTGCCGGACGACCTGATCACCCGGGTGGTGCTGGAGCGCCTCGACTCCGACGAGGCCAAGGACGGGTTCCTGCTGGACGGCTTCCCGCGCACCGTGCCGCAGGCCGAGTCGCTGAGCGAGGCCCTCGGCGGGGCAGGCCGGTCGCTCACGGCCGCCATGCTGATAGACGCCTCCGACGAGGAGGTGCTGCGCCGCACCACCGGCCGGCGCATCTGCGTCAAGTCGGGGCACCTGTACCACGTGGAGTTCGACCCCCCGAAGAACGACGGCATCTGCGACCAGGACGGCTCGCGGCTCGTCCAGCGCGACGACGACAAGCCCGAGACGGTGAAGAAGCGCCTGTCCGTCTACCACGACCAGACCGAGCCGCTCATCGACTGGTACGACCAGGCGGGCCTGCTCCGCCGCTTCGACGGCAATCGCTCGCCCGAGGAAGTGCACGACCACCTGCGAGCCACGCTCGCCACGCTGAAGCTCGAGGGCGAGCTCTGATCCCGTGATCGTCCGCAAGACACCCGAGGAGCTCGACAAGATGGCCGCGGCTGGCGACGTGCTCGTCCGCTGCCACGACATCCTGCGCGGCGAAGGCCCGCCCCGGGAGTGACCACGAAGCAGCTGGACGAGGCCGCCGAGCGGTTCATCCGCTCGCAGGGCGCCGAGCCCGCCTTCAAGGGCTACCGCGGGTTCACAGGCTCGATCTGCGCCTCCCCGAACTCGATGGTGGTCCACGGCATCCCCGGGCCCGTACGCGCTGCGGCGCGGCGACGTTCTCTCCCTGGACGTGGGCGTGGTGCTCGACGGCTGGGTGGCCGACGCCGCCATCACGCACCCGATCGGCAAGGTCACGCCGATCGCCACACGCCTGCTCGCCACCACGCGTGCCTCGCTCTTCGACGCGGTCGAGCAGTGCCGGCCCGGCAATCGCCTCGGCGACGTGTCGCACGCGGTCCAGCGGCGCGTCGAGAGCGACGGCTTCTCGGTGATCCGCTCGCTGGTCGGGCACGGCATCGGCCGCGACATGCACGAGGACCCGCAGATCCCCAACTTCGGGGACCCCGGCACCGGTCCGGAGCTCGAGGAGGGCATGGTGCTCGCCATCGAGCCGATGGTCAACGCCGGCGGGCACCAGGTGCGGATGGGCTCCGACAACTGGGCCGTCTACTCCCAGGACGGGTCGCTCACGGCCCACTTCGAGCACACCGTCGCGGTCACCGCCGACGGCCCCCGGATCCTCACCCCCTGGCACCTCGACCCGAGCGAGCGGGCACCGGTCGGGGCGCAGGCTGCCAGCGGCGCTTGACTGCTACTCTTTCCGGTCGGCGCTGCGGCCGTCTCCTGGGTCCCGTCGCCTCCCTCTTTCGAATACGTCCAGGTCACGGAGCTATGAAGGTCCGAGCATCGGTCAAGCCCATGTGCGAGAAGTGCAAGGTCATCCGCCGCGGCGGTGCGGTTCTCGTGATCTGTTCAGAACCCGCGTCACAAGCAGCGGCAGGGGTGACCCGGGGCTAGTGGCACGCATAGCTGGAGTCAACATCCCCCTCAACAAGAGGGTCGAGATCGGCCTTACGTACATCTACGGGATCGGTCAGTCGACCGCGAGGAAGACGCTCGCTGACGCTGGAGTGGATCCCGACACGCACGTCAAGGATCTGACCGAGGACGAGGTTCGGAAGCTGCGGGAGAAGGTCGACGACCTACTCGTAGAGGGAGATCTGAGGCGCGAGCGTTCGCAGAACGTCAAGCGCCTGATGGAGATCGGGGCATACAAGGGGCTGCGACACCGGCGGGGGCTTCCCGCCAACGGGCAGCGCACAAAGACCAACGCCCGGTCGCGCAAGGGACCCAAGCGCGGCTCGGCAATGGGCGGCGGCAAGAAGAAGATAAGGAAGCACTGACCTTTTAGATGGCGCAGCAGAGACCAGCACGGCCACGCGGTCGCAGACGGGTACGGAAGAACGTCCCCTTCGGCCAGGCCCACATCAAGACGAGCTTCAACAACACCATCGTGGCCCTCACGGACCGCGAGGGGAACGTGATTGCGTGGGAGTCCGCCGGCGGCGCCGGCTTCAAGGGCTCGCGCAAGTCCACCCCGTTCGCCGCGCAGGTGACCGCCGATGCCGCGGCGCGCAAGGGCATGGAGCACGGGCTCCAGAAGGTCGAGGTCTTCGTGAAGGGTCCGGGCTCCGGGCGCGAGACGGCGATCCGCTCGCTCCAGGCGGCCGGCCTCGAGATCACCGGGATCAGGGACGTCACGCCCCAGGCCCACAACGGCTGCCGTCCCCGCAAGCGCAGGAGGGTCTAGCGAATGGCCCGCGACACAAGCCCGCAGTGCAAGCAGTGCCGCCGCGAGGGCACCAAGCTCTTCCTGAAGGGGGAACGCTGCCTCACCGACAAGTGTGCGATCGAGCGCCGGAGCTATCCGCCGGGCGATCACGGACGCGGCAGGTCGCGCCAATCCGAGTACCGGCTCCAGTTGCGCGAGAAGCAGAAGGCCCGCCGCTACTACGGCGTGCTCGAGAAGCAGTTCCGCAACTACTACGCCAAGGCCAGCCGCCAGACCGGCGTGACCGGCGAGAATCTTCTGCGGCTCCTCGAGAGCCGCTTCGACAACGTGCTGGTGCGCCTCGGCTTTGCCGCATCGCGGCGTCAGGCGCGCCAGATGGTCCGGCACGGGCACTGGACGGTGAATGGCCGACGTGTGGACATTCCCTCGTACCAGTTGCGGCCCGACGACGTGATCACGATGAGGGCCGGTGCCCCCGTCGACCCGGTGGTGCGCGACGCCACCGAGCTGACCTCGGCGGTGCCGGCTTGGCTTCAGGCCGATCACGACGGCCTGACGGCGAAGGTGCTCCGGTTGCCAGAGCGGCAGGAGATCACCACGCCGGTGCAGGAACAGCTCATCGTCGAGCTTTACTCGAAGTAGTGAACGCGAGCGTGGCGGCCACTCAGTGGCCGTGCGCGCCCTAGACGCGAAGGAAGCACCCATGATCGAGTTTCAGACTCCGCAGATATCCACTGAGAACGTGCAGGACAACCGAGGCACGTTCACGATCGAGCCGCTGGACCGCGGCTTCGGCTACACGTTCGGCAACTCGCTCCGGCGAGTCCTGCTGTCGTCGCTGGCCGGCGCAGCGGTCACCAGCGTGCGGATCGAGGGCGTGGCCCACGAGTTCTCCACCATCAACGGCGTGAAGGAGGACGTGACCGACATCGTCCTCAACCTCAAGGAGGTCGTCTGCCGGATGCACTCCGAGGCCGCCGAGATCGAGGCGCCACTCGTGATCACCGGCCCGGGCGACGTCACCGCCGGCGACATCGACCTGCCCTCGGGCGTCGAGATCCTGAACCCCGAGGCCCACATCGCCACGCTCGAGCGCAAGACCAAGCTCGAGGTGTACCTGACGATCGGGCACGGCCGCGGGTACTCCCCGGCCGAGGAGAACAAGACGCCCGATCAGCCGATCGGCGTGATCCCGATCGACTCGATCTTCTCCCCCGTCAAGCGGGTCGCCTACTCGGTGGACGCCGCACGCGTGGGTCAGAAGACCGACTACGACAAGCTCACGCTCGACATCGAGACCGACGGCTCGCTCGAGCCGCAGGCGGCTCTCCGCGAGGCCGCGGAGATCCTGATCAAGTACCTGGCGATCTTCACCGACGCCGACCGCGTGGAGGCTCTGCGCGACCAGGGAGCCGCCCTCGTGGCCGGCGAGCTGGGGATGGTCGGCGACGGTGCCGGAGCCCCCGGGGCCGGTGGGATGGACGAGATCCTGATCGAGGAGCTCGAGTTGGGCGTCCGCTCCTACAACTGCCTCAAGCGCGCCGGCATCCAGACCGTCGGCGACCTTGTGCAGAAGAGCGACTCCGAACTGGCCGCCATCCCGAACTTCGGCCGCAAGTCGATCGAAGAGGTCAAGGAGACCCTCGACGCGCGCGGGCTGGCGCTCCGAGCGGGCTAGGCAGAGGTAGGATCGTCGGCCGTGCGCCATCGCAAGCAGAAGGGGAAGCTCTCGCGTGACTCGGCGCACCGCAAGGCGCTGTTCATGAACCTGTGCCGCGAGGTGATCGACCACGAGCGGATCCAGACCACCGAGGCGAAGGCCAAGGCGGTCAAGCCGGAGCTAGAGCGGTTGATCACCCTCGCGAAGCGGGGCGACGCCCATGCCCGCCGGACGGCGATGTCCCGGCTCGGCCAGGACAAGTTCGTGGTCTACAAGCTGTTCGAGGAGATCGCTCCGCGGTATGCAGAGCGTGAGGGTGGCTATACGCGGATTCTCAAGTTGGGGCCGAGGCGGTCGGACTCGACTGAGATGGTCTTTCTAGAGCTCGTTTAGCGGTTCTCCTGGGTTTCTGGGCGGTGGGCTTGCGCTCGCCCGGCACGGTCCGTCCTCAGCGAACGGGCTTTCCTGCTGGGTTCACGACCAGCCAGGTTCCGCCGAACTCGACGACGTTCTGGCAGAGGATCTGGCGGGGCGGCTCGTCGTAGAAGTAGAGCGGGTGGCCGCCGTAGGTGACCTGGCGGCGCCCGTCGCGGCGTTTGGTGGTGCCGAGCAGTGACTGCTTGACGCCGCGTCCGGCGCGCGGGCGGCCCTTCGAGTAGAAGGGGGGCCAGGCCTTCGCGCAGTCGCCGTAGCAGCGGCTGCGCCGGCGGTCGTCCTCGGTGAAGAGGTAGACGGCCTGGTCCTTCCCGCTGAAGAGCACGCGGCCATATTCGGAGTCGCGCAGCTTCACCAGCGGGCCGCGCCGTGGCGGAGGCGCCTCGGAGGTGGTCGGCTCCGCGGCGGCGGCGGCCGCCGGCCGTGGTTCCTCGGAGTCCTCGCCACATGCCACCAGGCCTGCGACCGCCAGGCCTGCGACCAGTGCTCGTCTCACCCTCCTTACCATAGGGGACGTTATATGCCAAATGAGTTATATTCATCTCATGGCAACTGCCTTCGCGGTCCTCGCAGAGCCGGCCAGGCGGCGGATCCTGGATCTCCTGAGGGAGGAGCCCAGGTCCGTGGGCGATCTCGTGGAGCGGCTCGGCCTCAGCCAGCCCGGCACGTCCAAGCACCTGAGGGTCCTGCGCGAGGCGGGACTGGTTCGCGTGCGGCCGGAGGCCCAGACGCGCTGGTACGAGCTACGACCGGACGCGCTGGCGGAGGTGGACGCCTGGATCCAGCCCTACCGCCGGCTATGGGCCGGACGACTCGACGCCCTTGAACGGCACCTCGATGAGAAAGCGAGAGACGATGACCACCGCTGACGGAGGGCTCGAGGTTCGAGCCGACGGCAAGAGCGTGCTGCGCTTCGAGCGCAGGCTCGCCCATCCGATCGAGCGGGTCTGGGCCGCCGTGACCGACCCGGATGAGCTGATCGCTTGGTGGGGCAGGGCGCAGGTGGAGCTCGAGCCGGGTGGTCGCTTCTCGATGGCCTGGCTGAACGTCGACGACGAGGGCAACCGGGCCGAGATGGAGGCCACCATCACCGAGCTCGACCCACCCCGCCTGCTCGAGCTCAGCGGTGACATTCACGGCGTGCTGCGCTTCGAGCTCGCCGCCGAGGGCGACGAGACGGTGCTCACCTTCACCAGCATTCTCGACCTGCCCGGCGAGTACCGGACGAAGGTGCTCGCCGGCTGGCACTTCCACCTGGACGCGCTTGCGGACGCTCTGGACGGGCGGGCGACGGACCTCGTGACGCTGCCCGGCTGGGAGGCGATCCACGAGCGCTACCTGGGCTGAGGCTCAGCCCGCCGCGAACGCGGCCAGCGCCTCGCGGGCGCCGCCGACCACCGGTTCGCCGTGGGCCAGCAGCAGGTTCTCGAAGTCGAGCTCCTTGCTGAGGCCGGCGTAGGCAGCCCGTAGGCCGGCCTTGGTCTCCTCGGGATCGTCCATCAGCCGGTCCGACACGAAGCGCAGGCCGCCGTAGCCCACCACGCCGTCCGCCACCGCCAGCGCCGAGACCTCCGCGATGTGGAGCGCGGCCTCGTCGGGGGAGATCGCGTCCACCTCGTGCACGCTCACCGAGCCGCCGGCGATGGTCTCCCCGAAGTCGTAGGGCTCCACGGGGTCGCCGTCGTCGAACTCGTGCATGCCCGTGCGCGGTGCGCGCACGGTGATGTCGTAGCGCTCCGCGAGATTGCTGCAGTCGCGCCAGTGGTGGCGGTTGGTGAGGAGGATGTGACGCAGCGGGCCGAGCTCCTCCAGCTGCTCGAGCTCGGCGTCCGGCACGAGCGGGTCGAGAAGCACCCCCGGGCCGGGGAGGAAGTACGAGCTCACCTTTGCCCCGATCCGCGGGTGCTCGGCCTTCCAGTGCCAGATGCCGGGTGCGATCTCCTCCACCGCGAGCGACCCTAGCGCGCTCCCGCTCAGGTGACGAGCGTCACCGTGCCGGCGGTCACCAGCGCGCCGGCCCACACACGGTCAACGTTGACCCAGCCCCTGCGGAGGAAGCCCACACCCACCACCTGGTAGACGAGCAGCGAGATCGCGGCCATGGTCGCCAGCATCGCGGCGGTGTGCACTGCAGCGAGTCCGAAGGCGTCCAGGGACATCCCTCCGACGGCGGTGAGCGGGTCGTGTGGGGCCTGGTCGTGAGAGTCCACGACCGGCAGCAGCATCAGCCCGGCCCCGTGGGCGCTCGACATGAGGAACGACCACCAGACGAGCTCCGGGCGGCTCAGCCGGGCGCCGACCCAGCGCGGATGGCTGCGGGTCGCCAGGAGCTTCCAGGCCCCGAACGCGATCAGGGCCACGCCCCCAGCGATGCCCACCACGCGCTGCCCGGCGGTCGAGCCGGTGATCTCGATCGCCAGCACGGTGAGCGCCACCGAGGCCTCGTGGCCGATGGCGATCGGCACCAGCGCCTCGGCGAGCGCCCGGCGCGAGCGCTCCTGCAGCCCGATCGCCACGGCGAACAGCCAGCCCATCGCGGGGTTGAGGCCGTGCACCGCGCCGAGGCCGGCCAGTGCCAGCAGGGTCCCGTCCTCCATCGCCCGGCTCCTACGGGAAGCAGTACGAGTCGGACGAGGAGTCGCCGCCCTGGAGGTGCACCTGGTGCGGACGCAGGCCGTCGAAGTCGGTCACGAGGAAGCCCGGGTCCACGGCCATTCCGCCGTCGGGAGACGCGTCGATCTTCGTGAGCCAGCCCTGCAGGCCGTCCGGGTAGAACTGCTCGTCCCACGAGGAGTAGAGCGAGTTCGTCAGGTACACCCTGCGCCCGTCCCGGCTCACCTCGACCATCTGCGGCCCGCCGTTGAGCGGTCCGGAGGCCGGATGGGACGCGCTCCTGGCGATGCCGCCGAGCTCGACCGTGGCCGTGAGCTTCGGCGCCGCCGGATCGGACACGTCGTACTGGTGCAGCTCGCCCGTGCCCCAGCAGGACACGTAGAGCCAGCGGTCGTCCAGCGAGAGGTTGATGTCGGTCACGAGCGGAGGTACGGCGCCGAAGTCCTTCAGCGCGGGTGGAAGCTCGTCGGCGTCCTTTGGCACGGCCGGGATCGTGATCACCTTCTTGACCTCGAACGAGCCGTCGGGGCGCCGCGACCAGCGCCATACCGACGCGCTCAGGTCCGCCACCGACACCACCACGCCCACGAAGCCGTCCGTGCGGCGCGGGTCGTGGGCCGGGCGTAGCTCCAGCACCATCTGGTGCTCGTCGCCGAGGTCGATGGCCTGGCGGTGCGCGCGGCGCCTCAGGTCCCAGATGTGGAGCTGATGGCCGTACTCCTTGCCCAGCAGCTTCTCGGGCACGACCCCGTTCTCGAACATGTCGGGCGTGCCCCACTCGCTCGAGAGGAGTGTGTCGTATCCCAGGTGCCACCAGAAGTCGTAGCTGTAGTGCTGGGGGCCGCGCTCCACCTCCCACTGCCCGCGGAGCTCGAATGTCTCGCAGTCGAGCAGGAAGATCCCACCCGGGCCGCCGCCGTTCTCCGCGCCGCCCAGCGCGCTCATGTAGATCCCCTCGGGACCGCAGTGGGAGGTGTGCGGACGCGAGTACCCGGTCTTGTGGATCAGCTCCTCGGGCTCGATCACCTTTGCGATCGAGGGCGCCCGGGGATCGTCCCCGACGTCAACCACATGGATCCGCGACGAGCGCAGCCCCGGCACCACGAGGTAGCGCCGCTCCACGTGTGGGTGCGGCGCCCAGGGGCACAGTGCGGCGCTGCAGGCGTTCCAGCCGAAATGGTGCAGCTCGTCGCCGGCATTCGGCATGTCGAGCTTGCCCACGAGCTCGCCGAACGTGGAGGAGCGCTCCTCGAGGTCGAGCACCCCGAGGGCGTCAGGGCGGCCATCCGAGGCGTCCGGATTGAGAAGCGCGACGTAGCCCACCTCCTCCTGCGGGGCCTCCATCGCGAGGCGCGGAGAGGGGTAGAAGCTCGGATCGGGAGTCCAGCGTGCCATGTCGCTCCTTCCGTGAAAATCGAGGCAATTAGCCTAAACCAAAGCGTGTTTGAGTGGTTTCGCGCGGAGCATAGTCCGATTTCCGACCTTGTTGGTGGACATTGTGGTACGGTCCGCCGCCGTTAAGTCGACTCGCAAGGTGGAGAATGTCCCGAACTTGGACTCGTATGTCGCTCCGTTTCATCCTCTCGCTGACCGCTCTCCTGTCACTGGCGGTTCTCGCCGCGTGCGGCGGCTCGAGCGACGACGTCGATGGTGACGACGCCGCCGCGAGCGGTGGGGACACGAAGCTCTCGCTCGTCGCCTACGCCGTGCCGAAGGTCGGCTACGACAAGGTGATCCCGCTGTTCCAGAAGACCGAGGCCGGGAAGGACGTCTCCTTCAGCCAGTCCTACGGAGCATCGGGCGACCAGTCGCGCAAGGTGGAGGCCGGTCTGCCCACGGATGTGGTCAACTTCTCGGTCGAACCTGACGTGACCCGCCTGGTCGACGCCGGGCTCGTGGACCAGGACTGGAACGCGAACGAGCACAAGGGCTTTCCCTTCGGCTCGGTCGTGACCATCGTGACGCGCAAGGGGAACCCCAAGAACATCAAGACCTGGGACGACCTTCTGAAGCCCGGAATCGAGATCGTGACCCCGAACCCGTTCAGCTCGGGCTCGGCCAAGTGGAACCTGCTGGCCCCCTACGCCGAGAAGAGCGAAGGAGGCAAGAACCCGGACGCCGGGCTCGAATACCTCAGCAAGTTGATCGGTGACCACGTCAAGGTGCAGCCGAAGTCGGGACGCGAGGCCACGGAGACCTTCCTCCAGGGCACCGGCGACGTGCTGCTCAGCTACGAGAACGAGGCGATCTTCGCCACGCGGCAGGGCGAGGACGTGGACTACGTGACGCCGGACACCACGTTCAAGATCGAGAACCCCGTGGCCGTGCTGAACAACGCCAAGGAGCCGGAGGCGGCCCAGGCCTTCGTCGACTTCCTCTACACGCCCGAGGGCCAGCGCGGTTGGGCCGAGGCCGGCTTCCGGCCGGTGGACCCGGCTGTTGCCGAGGAGTTCGCGAGCGACTTCCCGGAGCCGAAGCAGCTCTGGACGATCGATGACCTCGGTGGCTGGAGCAAGGTCAACGACGAGTTGTTCGACGAGGAGAACGGCTCGGTCGCGAAGATCTATGAAGAGGCAACCGGCTAGGACCTAGATGGAGTCGTCTGCGGCACAGATCGGCGGCGGCGTCCCGGTTCCGGGGCGCCGCCGCAGCCGTAGACGGCCTGCCTCAGTGGGCGGCGTCGGGCCCCTCGGGCTCGGCATCACGATGGTCTGGCTGAGCCTGATCGTGCTGCTGCCGCTCGCGGCCCTCACGGTGAAGGCGCTGGACGGAGGGCTCGGGGGGATCTGGGACGCGATCTCGGCGCCGTCGGCGCGGGCCGCGCTGGTGCTGACGGTGGTCATCTCACTGCTCGTGGCCGCCGTCAACGTGGTGGTGGGCACGCTCATCGCCTGGGTGCTCGTCCGCGACGAGTTCCGTGGCAAGGGACTGGTCAACGCGGTGATCGACCTGCCCTTCGCGCTACCCACGATCGTGGCCAGCATCGTGCTGCTCTCCCTCTATGGCCCGCAGAGCCCGATCGACGTCCACCTCTACGCCACGCGACCCGCCCTGGTGGTCGCGCTGCTGTTCGTCACGCTGCCGTTCGTGGTCCGGTCGGTGCAGCCGGTGCTGATGGAGGTGGACCGCGAGGCCGAGGAGGCCGCGGCGTCGCTCGGGGCGAGCAGGCTCGTGACCTTCCGGCGGATCATCCTGCCCGCCCTGATCCCGGCCCTGCTCAGCGGGGCGGGACTGGCATTCGCGCGCGCGGTAGGCGAGTTCGGGTCCGTCGTGCTGATCGGTGGCGGCATCCCGCGCGAGACCGAGGTGGCCTCGCAGTACATCGCCAAGCAGATCGAGGTGGACCGGCCGGAGTCCGCGGCCGCTGTGTCGGTGACCCTCCTGCTCATCGCGTTCGCGGTGCTGGTGGGTCTCCGCCTGCTGGCCGCGCGCACCCAGAGGCACGAGCGAGGCTGATCTTGAGCACCGGCCTCGCACCCCGCCTCACCCTGCGCTTCATAGCGATCGGCTACCTGGTCGCGCTCGTGATGGTGCCCCTGGGCATGATCTTCTACCGCACCTTCGAGGACGGCTTCGCCGCCTTCTGGGACCAGGTGACCACACCCGCGGGAATCTCGGCGCTCAACCTCTCGCTGATCATCGTGGCCATCGTCGTGCCGCTGAACGTGATCTTCGGCGTGGTCACGGCGCTGGCACTGGCGCGCGGCAACTTCCGCGGCAAGCGCGTGATCGAGACCGTGGTGGACCTTCCCTTCGCGGTCTCGCCGGTGGTGGTGGGCGTGTCCCTGATCCTGCTCTGGGGGATCGACGGCTGGTTCGGCGGCCTTGCCGACCACGGCATCAGGGTCATCTTCTCGCTGCCCGGCATGGTGATCGCGACGATCTTCGTGACGCTGCCCTTCGTGGTCCGGGAGGTCGAGCCGGTGCTGCACGAGATCGGGGACGAGCAGGAGCAGGCGGCCGCCACGCTCGGGGCGTCGTGGCGCCAGACGTTCTGGCGCATCACCCTGCCGGCGATCCGGTGGGGCCTCCTATACGGCGTGGTGCTCACGGTGGCCCGCTCGCTGGGAGAGTTCGGAGCCCTGATCGTCGTGGCGGGCGGGGTGTCCGGCGAGTCGCAGACCCTTACGCTGCTCGTGCACGCGCGCTATATCGATGACCACAACACCTTCGGTGCCTACGCGGCGGCCACCGTCCTGATGGGGCTGGCCCTCCTGACGCTGTTCCTCATGACCCTGCTAAATAAGAAGCGAGAGCCCGTGTGATCTCAGTCAAGGGAGTGACCAAGCGGTTCGGCGACTACGTGGCCCTCGACGATGTCTCGCTCGAGGTGCCCGACGGATCGCTCACAGCTCTGCTCGGGCCGAGCGGTTCCGGGAAGTCCACCCTGCTGCGCATCATCGGCGGCCTCGAGCTTCCCGACGACGGCAGCATCGAGATCAACGGCGAGGACGCCACCGCGGTCCCGCCGCAGCGGCGCGGGATCGGCTTCGTGTTCCAGCACTACGCCGCGTTCAAGCACATGACGGTGAAGGACAACGTGGCGTTCGGCCTGTCGGTGCGCAAGAAGCCGAAGGCGGAGATCGAGGATCGCGTGGGCGAGCTGCTCAAGATCGTGGGCCTGGCCGGCTACGCCGGCCGCTACCCGAGCCAGCTCTCCGGCGGTCAGCGACAGCGCATGGCACTCGCGCGCGCACTGGCGGTCGAGCCACGCGTGCTCCTGCTCGACGAGCCGTTCGGAGCGCTCGACGCGAAGGTGCGGGCCGAGCTGCGCGAATGGCTCCGGAAGTTGCACGAGGACGTGCACGTGACCACGCTGCTCGTGACCCACGACCAGGAGGAGGCGATGTCGATCGCCTCCCGGATCGTGGTCATGGACGATGCCCGGATCGAGCAGATCGGCAGCCCGGCGGAGCTCTACGACAATCCCGCCAATCCGTTCGTCATGGGCTTCCTCGGCGAGATCACGAAGGTCGGCGACGACCTCGTGCGCCCCCACGACATCACGATCAGGCACGAGCGGGGCGAGGGCTCCCACGAAGGGGTGGTCACTCGCATCACGCTGCTCGGCTTCGAGGTGCGCGTCGAGCTGATGCTCGGCGGCGGCAACACGATCTCTGCGCAGCTGACGCGTGCGGAGGCCGACGCTCTCGAGCTGGCCACGGGCGACGTGGTCTGGCTCAGCACCGAGGGTGAGGGCGTGCTCCCGTCGGAGGCGCTCCCGGAGGAACGCTCGAGCGATCCGGAAGAAGCTCCGGCGGCCTAACGCCCTACCGGCGGGACCAGGCGTCCGGCTGCTCGGTGAGGCGGCGGATGCGAGCCGGCATCTTGTCGGCCGCCACGTCGGCGAGTGTCAGCTCGTCCACGACGGAGCGCAGGCTGGCGCGGACCGCGATCCAGACGGTGCGCAGTCCCTCGGCGGCACCGCGGTAGTCCACGTCCTCCGGAGGCTCGCCCCGCACGCTGGCGAGCGGGCCCTCTACGGCTCGGATCACCTCGCCGATCGTGACCTCGGTGGGCGGTCTCGCGAGCCAGTAGCCGCCGTCCGCGCCGCGCTGGGCGCGCACGATCCCGGCGTGGCGCAGGTCGATCAGGATGTTCTCCAGGAACTTGAGCGGAATGTCCTGGGCGTGCGCGATTCGCTCTCCCTTGACCGGGCCGTCGTCGACCGAATCGGTCAGCTCGAGGAGGGCACGGACCGCATAGTCCACCTTGGCCGTAACGCGCACGCCCCCAATTGTGATGCACCGGCGACCGGGGCGCCCCGGTGCGCCCACCGTCGGTAGGCTCGCGGCGTGGATCTCGCGCAGTACAAGGACCGTCAATCCGAGGCCTGGGGCCTCGGCGACTACTCCGCGCTCTCGAGCGTGCTCGAGCCCGCGGCCGCCGCTCTCAGCGACGCCTGCGCCGTCTCCGCGGGGCAGGAGGTGCTCGACGTGGCGGCGGGCGACGGCAACTTCGCGCTCGCGTGCGCGCGCGAGGGGGCGGGCGTGGTCGCGAGCGACCTCGCTCCCGCGATGGTCGAGCGAGGCGCCAAGCGCACCGGCGACGAGGGCTTCGACGTGGAGTGGGTGCGCGCCGACGTGGAGGACCTGCCGTTCGAGGACGCGCGCTTCGACTGCGTCGGCTCGGTGTTCGGGGCCGTGTTCGCGCCCCGGCCGGAGGTGATGGCTCGCGAGCTGTTCCGGGTCGTGCGCCCCGGCAACACCGTGGGGCTCACGGCCTGGACGCCTGACAGCTTCACCGTCGAGCTCTTCGGGGTGGGGCGCCGCTATTCGCCTCCGCCCCCGGATCTCCCCATGGCCGAGCTGTGGGGAGACGAGGACACCGCTCGCGCCCGGCTCGAGGGCCTGGCGGCGCGGATCGAGATCGAGCGGCGCTCGATCGTCTGGGAGGGCGAGTCGCCGGAGGAGTTCGTGGACGGCCTCGAGCGCGACGCCCCGCTGCAGGTGGCGGCGCGCAACTCGCTCTCGCCAGAGCAGCTCGAGGCCATGCACGCGGAGTACCTCGAGATCGTCCGCAGCCACAACGGCGGGGACGGCCCGGTGCGCATCGAGGGCGAGTACCTGCAGATCGTGGCGCGCAAGCGCGGGTAGCGCTGGCCGCGCGGCTCCTGCTCGAGTACGACGGGTCCGGCTTCGCGGGCTGGGCCCGGCAGCCGGGCCTGCGAACCGTCCAGGGCGTGTTCGAGGAGGCGCTCGAGACGGTCGCCCGCCGGCCGTTGACGGTCACGGTCGCGGGGCGCACCGACAGCGGCGTCCACGCCCGCGGGCAGGTGGCGAGCCACGAGGGCGAGCCGACCGAGGCGTCACGACTCAACGGGCTGCTTCCCGACGACCTGAGCGTGCTCGCCTCCGAGGCCGCGCCGGAGGGATTCGACGCGCGCCGCGACGCCCTTTCGCGCACCTACCGCTACCGCGTGCTCACGCGCGTGGAGCCCAGCCCGCTCGAGCGATCGCGGGCGCTCTGGTGGTCGCGCCCGCTCGACCAGGCCGCGCTGCACGCGTGCGCGGCGGCGCTCCGGGGCAGGCACGACTTCACGGCGTTCACCCCAACGCAGACCGACCACGTTCGCTTCGAGCGCGACGTCCTGCGGGCCGAGTGGGTCGAGGAGCAGGACGACGTGCTCGCCTTCTGGATCGAGGCGGACACCTTCATGCGCCACATGGTGCGCATCCTCGTCGGCACCATGCTCGCGGTCGCCGGCGGGCGCGAGCCGCAGGAGGGCTTCGCCCGCCTCCTCACCGGGCGACCGCGCTCCGAGGCGGCCGATACCGCTGCCGCCCACGGCCTCTACCTGGAGAGCGTGCGCTACTGACCTAGGGGATGGCTCCGACTATCCTCGAAGGCCGTGAAGGTCCTGCTCACCAACGACGACGGCATCGAGGCAATCGGCCTGCGCGTGATGCGCGAGGCGCTCCTCGAGGTCCCTGAGATGGAGCTCGCGGTGATCGCGCCCGACTCCAACCGGAGCGCCACGGCGCGGAGCATCACCACGCGCCAGCCGCTCTGGGTCGAGGAGGTGGACTTCGGCGACGGTGGGAGTGGTTTCGCCACCGACGGCACGCCGGTGGACTGCGTGCGCTTCGCCGGGCTCGGCCTTCTGGAGTTCGAGCCGGAGCTGATCGTCTCCGGCATCAACCACGGCGCCAACCTCGGCGACGACATCACCTACTCGGGCACGGTGGCCGCGGCGCTCGAGGGCGTCGTGCTCGGCATCCCCGCCATCGCCGCCTCGCAGCAGGCCTTCCACGGCCGGCTCGATTCGTGGGTTCCGCACGACTGGCAGCGCTCGGACTTCGAGCAGGTCGCCGCCTTCGTGGCGCGCATGGTCGAGGAGGTGGCCGAGGTGCCGATGCCCGAGGGCACGCTCCTGAACGTGAACTGCCCGGCGGGCGAGGTGCAGGGCGCACGCGCCTGCAGGCTCGGCAAGCGCGTCTACCGCGACCGCATGAAGCTCGACGAGGAGCAGGACGGCCGGCGCCGCTACTGGATCTATGGCGAGCAGCCGGGCTATCGCGAGGAGGACGGCACCGACTTCGCGGCGCTCGGCGACGGGCGCATCGCGGTCACGCCGCTGCACTTCGACCTGACCGACCAGGCGGGCATCGAGTCGCTCGAGGGGTTCGACCTCGATCGCCTCATGAGGCCGGCCGCTCGCGAGGTTTGAGCGAGCCCGCCGCCCGCGCCGCCGAGCTGCGGCAGGTGCTCGAGCACCACAACCGCCGGTACTACGTCCTCGACGATCCGGAGGTCTCGGACGCCGAGTACGACGCGCTCCTGAACGAGCTGCGCGACCTCGAGGCGGAGCATCCGGAGCTGCTCACTCCGGACTCGCCCACGCAGCGCGTGGGCGCGCAGCCGCTCGACAAGTTCGAGGAGGTGCGCCACCTCCAGCCGATGCTGTCGCTGGCGAACGCGCGCGACGAGGAGGAGCTCAAGGCCTGGGTGGTGCGCAGCGAGCGCTACCTCCAGCGCCAGGGCGCCGAGCTCGGCGAGATCCGCTTCGTGACCGAGCCGAAGGTGGACGGGCTCGCAATCTCGCTGGTCTACGAGGACGGGGTGTTCGTGCGCGGGGCCACGCGCGGCAACGGCGAGGTGGGCGAGCAGGTGACCGAGAACCTGCGCACGATCGGAGCCATACCGCTCCGGATCGAGGACGCGCCGCCCCTGGTCGAGGTCCGCGGCGAGGTGTACCTCCCGCTCGCCGCGTTCGCCCGCCTGAACGAGCAGCGCGCCGAGGCCGGCGAGCCCACGTTCGCGAACCCGCGCAACTCGGCCGCCGGCTCGATTCGCCAGCTCGACCCGAAGCTCACCGCGTCACGGCCGCTGTCGATGTGGGCCTACTCCATCGGAGCCCACGACGGCGTGGAGTTCACGTCGCAGTCCGAGTCGCTCGCATGGCTGCGCGAGCACGGGTTCCGAGTGAACCCGGACGTGGAGGTGCACGACGACCTCGACTCGGTCGTGGCCGCCTGTCACGCGTGGGAGGAGCGGCGCGACCGGCTCGACTTCGAGATCGACGGCGTGGTGGTCAAGGTCGACGATCTGGACCTGCAGAGCCAGCTGGGCGTGGTGGGACGCGAGCCCCGTGGCGCCATCGCCTGGAAGTTCGCCCCCAGCACCGCCACCACGGTGCTCGAGCGGGTCGCCTGGAACGTGGGCCGCACCGGCCACATGATCCCCTTCGCGATGCTCGATCCGGTGCAGGTGTCGGGGGTGACCGTGAAGCTCGCGACGCTCCACAACGAGGAGGACCTGCGCCGCAAGGACGTCCGTGACGGCGACGAGGTGATCGTGATGCGCGCCGGCGACGTGATCCCACAGGTGGTCTCTCCCACGGCGAAGGCGCAGAAGGCGAAGAAGCGATCCAAGCCGCCGAGGCCGCCGAAGAAGTGCCCCTCCTGCGGAACGCCCACGATCAAGCCCGAGGAGGGCGTCTGGACGATCTGCCCCAATCGCGTCTCCTGCCCCGGCCAGCTCTTCCAGGCTGTCAAGCACTTCGTGGGCGCGATGGACATCGACGGGCTCGGAGAGGAGAACGTGCGCCGCTTCCTGAGCGAGGGCCTGATCGGGGACGTGGCCGACCTCTACGAGCTCGATCCCGACCGCGTGACCGCGCTCGAGGGCTTCGGCGAGATATCGGCGCGGAACCTCGTGGCGGCGCTCGACGCCTCGCGCGGGCAGCCGTTCATGCGGGTTCTCTACGCGCTCGGCATCCCGGGGATCGGATACGTGAACGCCCGTGCGCTCGCCCAGCACCTCCGCGACATGGATTCGCTGCTCGCGGCGGACGCCGAGACGATCGAGAAGGTGCCCGGGATCGGGCCGATCCTGGCTCGCGCGATCGCGCAGACGCTCGCCGAGGAGCGCGTGCGCGAGCTGATCGGGCGCCTCCGGGCGCACGGCCTGCAGATGGAGGACGAGGGCCCGCCCCCCGGCTCGACCGACGGGCCGCTGGCCGGCAAGACGCTGGTGCTCACCGGCACGCTCCCCAACCTCACCCGCGAGGACGCGACAGAGCGCGTGGAGGCCGCCGGCGGCAAGGTCACGGGCTCGGTGTCCAAGAAGACCGACTACGTGGTGGCCGGTGAGGACCCGGGGTCGAAGTACACGAAGGCGCAGGAGCTCGGCACGGAGATCCTGGACGAGGACGGCCTGCTGGCCCTGCTCGGCTAGTGGACGCCGACCAGGTTCTCGCCTTCCGCCTGGCCCGCTCGGGGCTGGCGGCCCGCGGCGCGGGCGGTCTCGCCGAGGCGGCGGCCTGCCCCGCGTCGGACTTCGCCCGCGACGCCGCGCTGCTGGCTCTGGCGGCGCGGATCGAGGGGCTCACCCGAGACGCCTACGACCGCGCGGTCGACTCCGGCGAAGTGGTCGTGGCCCACGTCGTGCGGGGGGCCATCCACGCGCTCCGGCCCGGCGACCTCGCCCTCTACGGGCGGGCCCTGATCGCCCGTGACGACGACGAGCTCGGCGTGCAGCTCGGGCAGCAGGTCCAGCGGCTGGCCGCAGAGAAGGGATTCAGGCCGGTCGAGGCGCTCGACGAGGTGGCCACGGCCACGAAGGATGCCCTGTCCGGAGGCCGGGTCCTCGGCAAGAACGAGCTGCACGAGGAGCTGAGGGGGCGCGTCAGCCCCGACCTGATGCCCTGGTGCCGGGGCTGCAAGAGCCACCACGTCGCTCCGATGCTGTGGCGCTACGCCACGGTCAAGGCGGGCGCTCGGCTCGAGTCCGGACGCCGCTACACGATGGGCAAGCCGGGGCGGACGCCGGCGGCGAGCGAGGCCGTTCGCCGCTTCCTCGGCTTCTACGGACCGGCCAGGCCGGCCGACTTCGCCGAGTGGGCCGGGCTCGCGAAGCCGCATGCCCAGCGCCTGTGGGACGAGGTGGCGGACGACCTCGCCGAGGTGCGGGTCGGCAAGAGCGGGGCATGGCTCATGAGCGAGGATCTGGACGCGCTCGAGTCGCCGCCGGCCGCCGAGGGGATCCGGCTGATACCGCCGGGCGATCCCTATCTGCAGAAGCCCAACCGGCCGCTGCTCGCCCCGGACCCCGAGCTGCGCAAGCGGCTGTTCCGCCCGGTGGCCAGCCCCGGGGCGGTGTTGAGGGACGGGCGCCTGGCCGGCCTGTGGCGGGTCAAGGCGAAGGGACGCAAGGCCGAGATCACCGTCGAGAAGCTCGGCCGCCTCGCGCGCAGGGACCTCGACGGAGGAGGCCCAGCGGCTGGCGGCGCTGCGCGGAGCCTCGGAGGCGACGCTCGTCCTCTAGCGGTTCACGGCCGCGATCGCCTGCACCATCCGGTCCTGGATCGCGCGAGCGGTGCCCGGGTAGATGCCGTTCATCAGGATCGAGTACGCGTAGGTGTCACCGGAGCGCGCCTCGCAGTAGCCCGAGAGCGCGCTGACGTCGGACAGCGTCCCGGTCTTGCCGCGGCAGCGGAACCGCGCCGCTCCGCGTCGCATCCGGTCGTAGAGGGTGCCGTCCTTGCCCGCGATCGGCAGCGAGTCGATGAAGGAGTCGAATTCATCTCTCCTCGACATCGCGCCGAGAAGCCGGACCACCCTGTAGGGCGAGGCACGGTTGCCGCGCGAGAGCCCGGAGCCGTCCACGAGTCGCGCTCCGGACCCGACCCGGCGCGCGAACGCCGCCGCAATGCCGGCGCCTCCGGCCGTGGTGCCGCGGCCCCGCGCCTGGAGGGCCAGGTCCTTGACGAGCGTCTCGGCGAAGAAGTTGTCCGATGGCTTGTTGGTGAGCTTGATCAGCCGCTCCATCGTGGGGGACTCCACGCTCGCGACCACGTCCAGCCCGGCCGGCGCCCTGCCCGCCACGGGCTTCCGCCGTACCGGTACGCCACGTGCCTCGAGCGCGGCGTCCAGCCGGGAGGCTGCGAACGCCGGAGGGTTCACCTGGAAGGCCGAGCCGCCCTCGTTGGCAAGCCCCCGATTGAAGGACAGGGCGCTCAGGGGCCCGACCCAGATGGACGTCCCGTAGCCGGAGTCCGGGCCGCCGCGGAGGGAGTCGAACCTCGACTCGTCCCCGATCACGCGGCCGGTCACGCGCTCGATCCCGGCGAGGTCGAGCGACTTCGCGAGCCTTTCCACCGTCGCGCCGCTGCGGTAGGAGCGCCGTGTGAAGCGGCCGCTTCCGAAGGTGGGGTCCCCGCCGCCGCGGAGGTACAGGTCGCCGCGCCAGATGCCCTCCTCGTCGAGTCGGCCGCGTCCCAGCACCTCGGTGCCGAGCGTGCCCTCGGTGCCGTACCGCGCGAGCGCGGCGGAGGTCGTGAACAGCTTCGTGTTCGAGGCCAGGATCCGGGGAGTCCCCGACTTCCAGCCGAAGACACGGCCTCCGCGGGAGAGGTTGACCACATATGCGCCGGAATAGCTGCCCGCGGTGCGCATCTGGCTTGCCAGAGCCGATCCGAGCTTGGCGGCGGGCGTGGCCGAGGCGGCGGTGGGGCTTCCCACGGCCGCGATGACGGTCGCGGCCAGCACCAGGACGGCGGCCTTGGGGTTCGACGGCATGAAGCCGGAAACACGCTAGCGGCGATTCCGGAGCGGTTCGCCTGTCGATCCGCGATACTGGGTCGTCGATGGGTGAGGTAGTCCGGCTCCAGAAGCCGACGAAGAGCGGGTCCAAGGGAAGCGGCAAGCAGGCGCGCCGGCCGCGCCGGTCCAAGACCGCGCTGGTGCTCGGCGGCGGCGGCTTCACGGGCGGCGTCTACGAGATCGGCGCGCTGCGGGCGCTCGACCTCCTGGCCGTGAACCGCACCGTCAACCAGTTCGACGTGTACGTGGGCACGAGCGCCGGCTCCTTCGTGGCCTCGCTGGTGGCGAACGGCGTGACCCCCGAGGAGATGATGCGGGTGGTGAACCAGCAGGTTCCCACGCCCTTCCGCGACGTCGACAGGGGCACACTGATGCGGCCGAACGCGAAGGAGTTCGCCCAGAGCGCCGCGCTTCTGCCGCTTCGCATCCTGGGCCTCGCCCGCAGCTTCGTCGGCCAGCTCGGGTCCGCCTCGCTGATCGACCTCGCCGTGGGAGTGGCCGAGGCCCTGCCGTCCGGCCTCTACGACGGCAGCGGCATCCAGAAGTACCTGGAGACCGTGCTCGGCGACCCCGATCGGGTGAACGACTTCCGGCTGCTGGAGAACGAGCTCTACCTCACGGCCACGGACCTCGACACCTGCGAGCGGATCGTGCTCGGCGGCCCCGAGTGGGACGACGTGTCGATCTCGAGGTCGGTCGCGGCCAGCACCGCGCTGCCGATGGTCTACAAGCCGATCGAGATCAAGGGACGCCACCTCGTGGACGGCGGCATCCGCTCCACCACCAACGTCGACGTGGCGGTCGAGAACGGCGCCAAGTTCGTGATCGTGGTGAACCCGCTGGTGCCGTACGTGAACGACTTCCAGAAGGTGATCCCCACGATGCTCGGCAGCCGCGTGCGGCGGGTCGCCGACATGGGCTTCCCCCAGATCGGCTACCAGGCCTTCAAGCTGCTGGCGCACCAGCGCCTGCACGAGGCCGTGAGCCACTGGCGCGAGAAGTACCCGGGCGTGGACATCATCCTGATCGAGCCCGACCCGAACGACGAGCTGATGTTCGAGACGAACATCCTCAACTTCACCCGCCGCGTGGAGATCGCGCGGCACGGCTTCGAGTCGGTCACGCTCAAGCTCGCCTCGGACTACGACGAGCTCAAGGCCGTCTGCGCCAAGCACGGCATCGAGATCTCGGCCACGCGGGTGCGGAAGGTCGTCCAGAAGTTCGCCGAGCAGCGCGAGCAGGGCGCCGGCTGGCGGCGCATCTTCGAGCAGACCACCGGCGCGCTCCTGCGCCAGTCCGAAGACGCCTGATCCGCCGGTGCGCTAGGCGCCGTCGCCCAGGGCGATCTCGAGCGCTCGCAGCAGCCGGTCGGTGGCCGCCGTGTCGCGCACGGTTATCCGCACGTGGTCGTCCGCGCCGAGTGGGCCGCCGGCGGCCACCAGCACGCCCTGGCGGCGGAGACGATCGGCCAGCTGCGCGCCGTCCACGCCGTGGGCGCTCAGCCAGAGGAAGTTGGCCTGGCTCGGGTCCGCGTCCACCGGCAGGTCCTTGAGCGCCTCGAACAGCCGAGTGCGCTCGCGCGATACGGCGTCGCGGCGCCGCGTGAGCTCCGCGTCACCCGCCTGGAGCGCGTACTCGACCGCCGCCTGCGTCAGGGCGTTCACGCCGAGCACGGGTGCGATCGTGCCGAGCAGGTCAGCGTCGGTGCCCACGGCGTAGCCGGCGCGCAGGCCCGAGAGGCCGTACGCCTTCGAGAACGTGCGGACCACGAGGAGGCGCGGGAAGGCCTTGATGAGTCGCAGGCAGGCGTCGATGTCCTCGGTGTCCTGGAAGTGGATCAGGGCCTCGTCGAGCAGCACGTACACCCGCTCCGGGAGTACCGCGAGCAGGCGCCCCAGCTCGGAGGCGGGCAGGTAGTGACCGGTCGGATCGTTCGGGTTGCAGATCACGAGCGCGCGCGTGCGGTGGGTGATCGCTCCGGCGAGGGCGGCGCAGTGATGGGCGTCGTCGCTCTCGGTGGTCACCGACACCGGCCGCGCGCGGGCGCGCGTGGCCATCAGCGGGTAGAGCGGGTACGACGGCCAGGGCATGACCAGCTCGTCGCCCTCCGACAACAGCGTCAGCGCCGCGGTCTGGAGCAGCTCGGCGGCTCCGTTGCCGAGCACGACCTGCTCGGGCGCCACGTCGTGGCGTTCCGCCAAGAGGCGACGCACGCCGCTCGCGTAGCGGTCCGGGTACCCGTTCACGCGGCCACGGGCCCGCGCGATCGCTGCGTTCACGATCTCCGAGTGCGGCAGGTCCGGCCACTCGGTGCCGGAGAGGTCGAGGTCGGGCACCTGCTCCAGCGCCAGCTTGCGCTCGGCGGTGCGCCGCTCCCTGCGCTCGCGGTTGAGCTCCAGCTCGTCGACGTCGTCGAACTGCCGGTAGTAGCTGAAGAGGTCCACCTGGCTACTGCGGCGCGAGGCTGGGCGCCGGCCCCTGGATCAGGAAGAACCAGATGCCGAAGACCACCAGCGCCACCCCGACGCTCGCGGCGAAGATGCGCTCGAGGGCGCCGCGCTCCTGCCGGTGTCCGGCGGCGCGGCGCACGAGCTTCCAGGCGTGATCCACCCGCTTGGCGGCGGCCATTGTGAGCATCAGGGATGCCAGGCAGCCGAGCATGATCGTGGAGATCCCCGCCGTCACGTACCCGGTCAGGTACTCGACCTGGGATCCAATCCACAGCCAGGCAGCCGGCTGCGGGCCGAAGAGGCTCAGGCACATGAGCAGCTCCAGCGCGAGCAGGCCGTGGGCGAGCAGCGCGTCCCAGCGCCGGCGCGACGGCTGCACGTCGGGCGGCGCGTCCGGGAAGCGCACGGGCGCGGTGCCGGGGCGGCGCCCGATGAACAGTCCGCCGGTATCGGTGGGGTCGTTGCTGGCCATGGCGGCGAATCGCGCGACGCCCCACCGCGGGGCGGGCACGGCTGCGCTACCGACTCAATCTACCGGGCGCGCGAATAGACGCCGTCGATCACGCCGGCGTACTTCTCGTGGACCACGTTGCGCTTGACCTTGAGCGTCGGTGTGAGCTCGCCGCCCTCCTGCGAGAGGTCGGCGGGCAGGATCGTGAAGCGCTTGATCTGCTCCACCGGCCCCACGTGCGAGTTCACCTCGTCCACGGTCTCCTGGATCACGGCGTGCACGCGCTCGTCGTCGGCCAGCTTCGCGGGGTCCTCCGCGCCGACCTGCTCCGCCAGCGCCGCGGTCTCCTCGGGGTCGAGGGTGAGCAGCGCGATCAGGTACGGGCGGCGGTCTCCCACCACCACCGCCTGTGAGATCCAGCGGCTCTGCTTGAGGCCGTTCTCCAGGTTGGCGGGGGTGATGTTCTTGCCGCCCGCGGTGATGATGATGTCCTTCTTGCGGCCGGTGATGTAGAGGAAGCCGTCGTCATCGAGGCGCCCCAGGTCGCCGGTGTGCAGCCAGCGGTCCTCGAGGGCCTCCGCCGTGGCGTCGTCGTTCTTGTAGTAGCCCTGAAAGATGTTCGGGCCCTTGATGAGCACCTCTCCGTCGTCCGCGATCTTCACCTCCACGCCGGCCTGCGGCCGGCCGACCGAGCCGAAGCGGAAGTTGTTCGCGGTCGGGCGGTTGACCGTCGCGCTGGTGGAGGTCTCGGTCATGCCGTACCCCTCCATCACCGGCACGCCGCAGGCGTAGAAGAAGCGCAGTATCTCCGGAGCGATCGGGGCCGCTCCGGTCACGCACTCGCGGATGCGCCCGCCGAAGAGCGCGCGGACGTTCTTGTAGAGCGCCTCGTCGGCCTGGTCGAAGGCGGTGGCGAGCTCAGCCGGCACGTCTTCGCCGGCCTCCCGCGCCATGCGCACCTTCACGCCCAGCTCCACCGCCTGCTCGAGCTGCTTGCGGTCGGGCGCCGCGTTCGTGGCCAGCGTGTAGATCTTCTCGAACATGCGAGGGACCGACGGGAAGAAGCTCGGCTTGACCTCGGTGAGGTCCGGGATGATCTGCTTGGCGTCCTTCGACCAGTAGGCGAGCGTGACGCCCAGCTCGAAGACGGTGAACTGGATCAGGATCGCGAAGGCGTGCGCTAGCGGGAGGAAGAGGTAGGCGCTGTCGCCGTCCTCCAGCACGCTGTCCTTGATCACCGCGTCGGTGATCGCGCGGTAGTTCCCGTGCGAGAGCAGGCAGCCCTTCGGCGGACCGGTGGTGCCCGAGGTGTAGATGAACAGGCACACGTCGTCCGGGGTCACGGCCTCGTAGCGCTGGCGCCACTGCGCCTCGTCGCGGCCGGCGCCGCGCCCACGCAGCTCGTCGAGTGAGAGCTCGCCGTCGAGCTCGGTGTCGCCCGGCTCCATCACGATCACATGACGCAGCTCCGGACAGCGGTCGCGGACCTCGTGGATCTTGGCCAGCTGATCGCCGTCCTCCACGAACACCGCGCGCGAGTCCGAGTGGGCCAGGACGTACTGGCACTCCTCGGCCGAGTTCGTCTGGTAGATCGTGACCAGCGCGCCGCCGGCGGTCAGGATCCCGAAGCAGGCGGTGGTCCACTCGGGGCGGGTGTTCGCGAGGATCGCGACCTTGTCGCCCGGCTCGATGCCGAGGTCCACGAGCCCGAGGGCGGTCTCGCGGACCGCGCGGCCGAGCTCGGCGTAGGAGATGTCCACCCACTCGTCGCCGACCTTGTGCCGCTGCGCCGGCGCGTCGCCGTACTTCTCGACCGCGAGCGGCAGCAGGTCCGCGATCGTCTTGGAGCCGGTACCCACACCGGCACCCGCCACACCGGCGGTCACAGCTTCCATTGCCCTCTCCCTCCGAATGGCTGGTTGCCCACCCGATTCTAAGCGGAAGGAGAGCCGCGGGGGGCGGCGTGCGTCCGCGGAGCGGACCGAGCTATGCCTGCAGGAGCTGCTTGCTGCTCTTCACTTGCTTGAGGCTGGAAAGGAAGAGGGTCTTGTCGATTCTTCCCTGAAAGATCGGAACGCCCATCTCCATGCACTTCGAGATGACCTCACGCCGGTGCATACCTGCTTCCCGGCCGAGCTCGGTGGGCGTCAGATGGTTCGCCATCTAGCAGTTCCTCCTCGTCGCGTGCCTACCTCCTATGGAGGGTATCGGCTGATGGAGACGCCGCAAGCCGTTTCGCGCAATTTGCGCTGATCCCGAATGCGGATCGCGCACGGAAGCGTCGGCTCGCACCTCTTCGCCGCGAGGGTAACCTCCGCCCGGTGACCGCGAAGAGGACCGCTGCGAGCGCCGACGACCCTTTCCTCGAGTCGCTGATGGACACGAGCCTCTACTCGATGGGGGCCTACTTCAGCGACGAGCACCCTGATCTCGTGGGCGAGGTGATCGCCCAGAGCGAGGCGATCGAGCAACTCGGACTGCGCGCATACGCGGACGAGCACGACATAACGCTGTCGGCCTGCTTCGAGACGCTGCTCACCGGGCTGGCGGTCCGCTACTACAACGCCGTGGCGGCCTAGCGCGGGCGGGTCATGTCCCGGGAGAACGTGGACGTGGTGCGCAAGTGCTTCGACGCGTACGTCCGCGGTGACTACGAAGAGGCATCGGCCTACCTCGCGCCGGACATCGTCTGGGAGATCGATCAGGAGCTGCCGGCGCTCGGCCCGGCCGCGGTCCGCGCCGTGTGGGCGCGCTGGGACAGCGACTGGGAGGCCCTCGAGACGGTGGTCGAGGAGTGCCTCGACGAAGGGGACAACGTGCTGATGGCCGTCCGCTATCGCGGCCGGGGCCGGGCGAGCGGGGTCGAGGTGGCGATGCGCGTGTTCGAGGTCCACACGCTGAAGGACGGCCGGTGCGTCCACAAGAGGGATTACCGCGAGCGATCGGAGGCGCTCGAGGCCTTGCGCGCGGCTCGCGGGCGAGGTTAGGATCGCCGCCATGCCACGCAGGCTCCTGGGGCATGTCCGGCAGAACGCCGTCGCCTACCTCGCCCTGTTCGTCGCGCTCGGCGGCACCAGCGCCTACGCCGCCAACACCGTCTTCTCCACCGACATCGTCGACGGCGAGGTCAGGTCCATCGACATCCGCAACGACGACATCCAGAGCGGTGACGTCAAGGACAACACCATCAACACCTTCGACGTCCACTCCTTCCTCGGGGTCGACGTGGTCGACGGGACGCTCACCGGCGCCGACATCCAGGACGGCTCGATCGGTGCCGCCGACCTCGGTGGAGCGGCGGGCGCCACGCCCTTCATCGGCCGTGGCCGGGCCTCGTGCAGCGGCGGCTGCACGATCTTCGACTTCCGCCCGCAGGGCTTCACGGACAACCTGGAGCCCGGCGCCCTCGAGAACCGGGCATTCAGGGCCCCGCCGGGCGGCCTCGTGGTCTCCGACTGGGCCGCCACCCTCTCCGTGGGCGTGCCGGCGGGGCATGCGTTCGCGATGTGGCTAATCGAGTTCAGCACGTCCAACGTGTTCATCTCGTGCACGATCAACGGGCCGGCGTCGTCGTGCACGGGACCGGGTTCGGCGACCATCCCGGCCGGCACGCTCTTCTGGGTGGTCGTCAACACGAGCTACTCGGAGACGCGCACTCCCTATCTGGACTTCAGCTTCCGGGCGCGGCCGGCGAGCTGAGGTCCCTTGCGCACCGCACCCGCTCTCGTGCGGGGCGGTGCTGGGGTGCTGCGAGGGAGCGGGTAATCGGGCTGCCCAGATTTGAACTGGGGACCTCTCCGACCCGAACGGAGCGCGCTACCAGGCTGCGCCACAGCCCGACGGGCCCAAGACTAGCGTTGCCATACTCCAGTTGCGTGAGCGCCCGTGCACGCCGAGTAGCCGTTGTGGCCGCCGCCTTCATCGCCGTCGCCGGGTGCACATCGGGCGAGGACGAGAACGGGTCGGCGAGCGCCGAGGCCACGTCGCCCTCGTCGGGGGTGCGGACCGAGGCCGGCGCGGCGCCGGCGCAGCCCGCTGCCACGGAGGTGCGCCTGCTGCGCCTGGGCAGCTTCGACGAGCCGACCTACCTGACGGCGCCGCGCGGCGACAAGCGCCGGTTCGTCGTGGAGCGCCCGGGCCGGATCCGGGTGGTCAGCGGCGGCCGCGTGCTCCGCACCCCGTTCCTCGACATCGCCGATCTCGTGACGACCGGCGGCGAGAGCGGCCTGCTCTCGATGGCCTTCGCGCCCGACTACGCGCGCTCCGGGCGCTTCTACGTCTACTACACGGACTCCGACGGTTACATCCGGATCGATCAGTTCCGGCGCGCCGCCGGCAAGCCGAACCGCGCCGACCGCGGCTCGCGGCGGCTGGTGATGCGCGTGCCGCATCCGCGGTCCAACCACAAGGGCGGCCAGCTGCAGTTCGGCCCGGACGGGAAGCTCTACGCGGGCTTCGGGGACGGCGGTGGGGGCGGCGATCCGGATCGCAACGCGCAGAACCTCGGCGCCCAGCTCGGCAAGCTGATCCGGATCGCGCCGCGCGCGAGCGGCGGATACAGCGTGCCGAAGGACAACCCGTTCGTCGGCCGCTCTGGCGCGCGGCGCGAGACGTATGCCTACGGCCTGAGGAACCCGTACCGCTTCTCGTTCGACCGCAGGCGCGGTCATCTCATCGTGGGCGACGTGGGCCAGGACAGCGTGGAGGAGATCGACTTCGTCCCGAACCGCCGCGGGCGCGGCCGCGCTCCGCGCGGCGGCTACAACTTCGGCTGGAGCATCTTCGAGGGGCTCAGCCGCTACCGCGACGGCAGCGCGCCCGGGCACGTGCCCCCCGCGATCGCGCACTCGCAGGACGACGGTTACTGCTCGATCATCGGCGGCTACGTGATCCGCGACCGCGCCCTCGGGCGCGGGCTGTACGGGAAGTACGTGTACGGCGACTTCTGCAACCCGAACCTCCGGCTGTCCACTCTCCGCGCCCGCAACGCGCCCTCACGCTCGCTGTCGGCGCAGGTGTCGAGCCTCGTGTCGTTCGGCGAGGACGGGCGCGGCCGCGTGTACGCGATCTCGCTGGACGGCCCCGTGTACCGCCTCGCGGCCCGCTAGGCGAAGGTCAGCTCTACCGGCCCGAGCGACTCCAGCTCGAGCCGCACCACGTCGCCGGCCGTCACGGCCGGCGGAGGTGCGATCACGCCGGTGATGATGAGGTCGCCGGGCCGGAGGCGCTCGCCGGCGGCGGCGAGCCGGTCGCCCACGGCTGCCACCATCGCCTCGAGGTGCGCCCCGGTGCTCTCGGCGGGCACGCGGGCGTGCTCCTGGCCATTCACGAGGATCAGGCCGGCGCCGGGCGTCAGGGTCTCGACCCGCGGCCCGAACGCCACGGCGCGGTGGAAGATGTTCCCGGCCAGGATCCGCTCGACGCCCCAGGAGATGTCCGGCGTGTCGGCCACCTCGAGCGCGGGCAGCAGCGCGACGATCGTGCGGCCGTCGTCCCCGAGCTCGACCGCCACCTCCGGCTCCGCGACCGTGGGCCGGCCGGCGAGCGGCAGCGTCGCTCCGTCGGTCAGGAGGCCCGCGGTGGACAGGAAACCCGCCAGCGGGGCCTCGATCCCGAGCTTCTCCTGAATGGCGGGCACGTTGAATCCCACCTTCCAGCCGATCGCCTGCGCGCCCCCCTCGAGCACCGCCCGGCGGCGCTCGAGCATGGCTCCCGTGGCGGCGGCCACGGCGGCCTCGCTCATGGGCGCATCACGATCTTGAGTGCCTCGCGCCGGTCGTAGACCGCGTACGCCTCGGGCGCCTCCTCGAGGCTCATGTGGCGGCTCACGAGCGGAGTCGGGTCGAGCACCCCGGCGGCCATCATGGCGAGCACGCGATCCACGTGGCCGATCACGTTGGCGTGCCCCGAGGTGATCGTCAGCGCCTTGATCCAGACGATCCCCATGTGCACCTGGATGCGCTCGGCGTAGACCCCGGTGGCCGACACCGCGCCGGCCTTTCGGGCCAGGCGGCAGGCCAGCTCAAGAGCGTCCGGGTGGCCGACCGCGTCCACCGCCACGTCCACGCCGCGCCCCTCGGTGGCCGCCTTCACGGCGGCGCGCGGGTCGTCGTCGGTGAGGTGAACGGGTTGAGCGCCGAACTCCTCGGCCGCCGCAAGCCGGTCCGCGACCGTGTCGATCGCGATCACCTGCGAGGCGCCGCCCGCACGCGCGGCCTGCACGGCGCACAGCCCCACCGGGCCCAGCCCGAGCACGGCCACCGCGTCGCCGGGCTGCATGCCCGCCGCCGCCACGGCGTGGTAGCCGGTGCCCATCACGTCGCCGGCGAACAGCGCAGCGTCGTCCGACATCCCCTCGGGCACCCGCCTGAGCGTGAGGTTCGCGTGCGGGACCAGCACCTGATCGGCCTGGGCGCCCTGCAGCGCGCCGAGCGTCTTGCCGTGGCCGAACACCCGACCTTCGTCGCACTTGTGGTAATCGCCGCGGCGGCAGAAGAAGCAGTTCCCGCAGGCCGAGCAGTAGCACCCGAGCACTCGGTCGCCCTCCGACACCTCGGTCACGGCGTCGCCGGCCGCGATCACGGTGCCCACGAACTCGTGGCCGAGGGTGAAGCCGGGCTCGATCGCCACGCGCCCGTGGTAGATGTGGAGGTCCGAGCCGCAAACGCCGGTGGCCTCCACGCGCACCACCGCGTCGTCGCGCTCGATCAGCTCCGGCTCCGGCCGCTCCTCGAGCCGCACCTCGCCCGGTCCCTGGAAGGTCACCGCTTGCATCGGCGCCAGAGGCTACTCGGCGCTGCGCCGTAGGATGCCCGGCCGTGACGGCGGAGGCGTTCTACGAGCCGGACGGCGACCTGCTGGTCTCCAGCGAGCTCACGCGCGGGCCCTGGGATCCGAACGCGCAGCATGCCGGGCCTCCCGCGGCCCTCCTCGGCCGCGCGGTGGAGCGGTGCGAGCCGCGCGAGGACGCCCAGATCGGCCGGATCACCTTCGAGATCCTGGGCCCGGTGCCGCTCGCTCCGCTGCGGGCCAATGCCCGGATCGTGCGGCCCGGGCGCAGCGTGGAGCTGCTGGAGGCGTCGCTGTCAGGCCCCGACGGCGAGGTCATGCGCGCCTCCGCGTGGCGGCTGCGGACGGCGCCCGTGGAGCTCGACCCCGAGCCGCCCGCCGACCCGCCGCCGCCGGGCCCGGACTCGGGCGCGGTGCGCGACTTCTTCCCGGTCCGCGAGGAGGCCGGTTACCACACGGCCATGGAGATCAGCTTCGTGACCGGCGGCTTCCTCGAGCCGGGGCCGGCCATGGTCTGGATGCGCTCGCGAGTGCCGCTCCTGGCCGGCGAGCCCACCTCGCCGCTCCAGCGCGTCCTGATCGCCGCGGACGCCGGCAACGGGGTCAGCGCCGCGCTCGACTGGCGTCGCTACCTGTTCATCAACACCGACCTGAGCGTGCACCTCAAGCGCCTGCCGGAGGGCGATTGGGTGGGCCTCGACGCCGTGACCTATCCCGAGCCGAGCGGAATCGGGCTCGCGGACACGGTGCTGTGGGACGAGCGCGGGCGGCTCGGGCGCGCCGCTCAGACGCTCGTCGTCAGGAGCCGCTGAGAGCGAGGCGGCCGTGGCGGCATATGCTGCCAGCGCCGCAGAGACGATCGGAGGGACCATGGCGGACAACGCCGGAGCCGTACTGATCACTGGCTGCTCCACCGGCATCGGAAGGGCTACGGCCGAGCTGCTCGCCCGGGAGGGACAGACCGTGTATGCCACGGCTCGCCGGCTCGAGTCGATCGAGGACCTCCGCGAGAGCGGATGCCGCACCCTCGCACTCGACGTGACCGACGAGGCGTCGATGAGCGCGGCGGTGAGAGCCGTCGAGGAGGCCGAGGGCGCGGTGGGCGCCCTGGTGAACAACGCGGGCTACAGCCAGAGCGGGGCCGTGGAGAGCGTGCCGCTCGACAGCGTGCGCGACCAGTTCGAGACCAACGTGTTCGGACTGGTGCGGATGTGCCAGCTCGTGCTGCCGGGCATGCGGCGCGTAGGGAAGGGCCGGATCGTGAACGTGAGCTCGATGGGCGGGAAGCTCGTGTTCCCGGGCGGTGGCATCTACCACGCCACGAAGCACGCGGTGGAGGCGGTCTCGGACGCCATGCGCTACGAGGTCAAGGGCTTCGGGATCCAGGTGGTGGTGATCGAGCCGGGGCTGATCAAGACGAACTTCGCGGACACGGTCGCGGGCGCCATGCCAGGTGACGACGGCCCGTACGCGGACTTCAACAAGTCCGTGACCGAGGCGACCACGGGCGCCTACGAGGGCCCGATGGCGCGGCTAGGGGCGGGGCCGGAGGCGGTGGCCAAGGCCATCAGCCGCGCGCTCTCCGCGAAGAAGCCGCGCACGCGCTATCCGGTGACGGCGTCGGCGCGTCTTCTCCTCACGCAGCGCAAGCTGCTCCCGGACCGTGCCTGGGATGCCGTGGCGGGTGCGTCATTCCGGCGGCCCGGCGCCTGAGAGAATGCCTGCCACATCACGCTGAGAGGAGTTGCACTTGCCGTACTTCAAGGACGCCGACGAGGTCTACGCCTATATCGGAAAGCTGTTCCAGGACCTCGCCGAGGATGAGGAGATGTCCCCGAAGTTCCAGAAGGCCGACACGATCGTGCAGTACCGCTATCGCGAGCCCGAGTCGATCATCACGGTGAGCCTCCGTGAGGACGACCCCGGCCGCGTGGACTTCGGCGAGACGCAGTTGGAGCCCGAGGTGGTCATGACGATGGACGCCGACACCGCACACCGCTTCTGGCTCGGCAAGGTCAACGTGACGGTGGCGCTCGCCCGCGGCCAGATGAAGGCGAAGGGCCCGGTGGCCAAGATCCTCAAGCTCGTGCCGCTCACGAAGCCGATCTTCCCGCGCTACAGGGCGATCCTCGAGAAGTCGGGCCGGCAGGACCTGCTCGAGGCAGCCTGATGACGGCCGTCGATCCGGATCCGCTCGCCCGCCAGATGGCGGGCTTCAAGGACTTCTACCAGTACCTCTCGACTACCCGGGTGATCTCGGGGCGCGACCTGCTCGGCTCGGTCGGCTTCGAGTTCCTCAAGGAGGGCGCGCAGCGCGTGTTCGTGGTCACCGACGAGGTGGTCCGCGGCACCGGTCTCGTGGAGCGCGTGGAGGACGGCGTGCGCGACGGCGGCCTCGAGGTCGTGGCCGTCTTCGACGACGTGCCTCAGGACTCCTCGACCGACGTGGTGGAGCGCTGCGCCGCGGCCGCCAAGGAGGCGGGCGCCGACGCGTTCCTCGCGGTGGGCGGCGGCTCGGTGATGGACACGGCGAAGGTCGCCGACGCGGTGTTCACGCACGGCGGGAGCGCCCGCGACCAGGAGGGCTTCCTCCTCATGCCGCGCGAGAACGACGGCATGGGCAAGCCGCTCGACATCGCCCCGCTCGCGTGCGTTCCGACCACGGCCGGCACCGGGAGTGAGGTGTCGATGGCGGCGGTGATCAAGGACCACGAGCACAAGGTGAAGCTCGAGATCGCCGACTTCCCACTCTTCCCGCGGTTGGCGATCCTCGATCCGGACGCCACGCGCACCCTGCCCCCGGCGGTGGCGGCGGCCACCGGGATGGACGCCATGACGCACGCAGTGGAGGCCTACGTGTCGGTGGACTGGAGCCCTCACCAGGACGCCCGCTCGCTGCAGGCGCTGCGGATGATCCGCGACAACCTCGAGCGCGCGGTCGAGACCCCGGAGGACGACGTGGCGCGCGGGAACATGCTGATCGCCGCGAACATCGCGATCTCCATCGCGCTCGGATCGGTGCACGCCATGTCGCACCCCGCCGGAGCGCACTTCGGCGTGCCCCACGGCGTGGCCAACGCGATCCACCTCCCGCACGTCGTGCGCTTCAACGCAGAGGGAGGCGACGACATCGCCGACCGCTACCGCGACATCGCCGACCTCTTCGGAGTCGAGAGCGGCGGCTCCGGCCCGGACGTCGGGGACGCGCTCGCGGGGCACATCACAGGCATGGTCGAGCGGCTCGGCCTGCCGGTGCGCCTCTCGCAGGTCGGTGTGCCGGAATCGGGGATCCCGGCGCTCGTGGAGGGCGCGATGGGGGACGGCACCACCCTGCTGAACCCGCGCGAGCCGAGCGAGAGCGACTACGAGGAGCTCTACAAGCGGGCGCTTTAGGGTCGCTCGGGCAGCGTCCGCCCGGCGGACGTGCGATGAAGCTGTGTCGGCGGATTAGCTATCGGTGCGCCGCCGGCCGAGCCGGCGGCTTCCGCACTACACGAGCGGTAGCTCGCGACGCTGCTGGGCTAGCTCGCGCTGGCGTTCGACCTCTGTCGCGAGGTCGTCACCGGACAGCACGCGCAGCTCGCAGGTGAGCATGAGGGGCAGCTCGCACCTCGGGCAGGTGCCCGGGTCGCTCGCCATCCCCAGCCCAACTCTGTATCCGCACTCTGGACAAATGACTCGATCCATCCTTGTACCTATTCCTTTACCCACAGCTGCCGAACGACCCACATCCAACCGGGCTCAGCGTGCGGGAGGCACGGCGCGCTCCGCCTGTGCCATCTCGCGCAACGTCGCCTTGGCAGTGTGCTTCGGGCGCCAGCGCAGCTCCTTGCGCGCCCGGTCGGTCTTCATGAGCACCGGCTTGCGCACCGAGTGGATCCAGCCGACGCTCTCCGGCAGCAGCGGCAGCCGGGTCACGATCTCGGCGGTCGCCTCCACGGCGAGGCGCGGCACCGGCACCGAGTACCAGTCGAGCGCGTCGGCCACGTCCGAGAACGTGAGCGCGCCTCCGGCGGCCAGGTTGTAGGGCCCCGGCTCGCCGACCCCGCGCACGCCGGCCATGAAGGCGCTCGCCACGTCGTCCTCGTGCACCAGCTGGAAGCGGGTGCCGGGATCGGGGATCACCGGGCGCAGCGCGGGCATCAGGGACAGCAGCCGAGCCACCGGAGAGGGCATCGACTCACCGAGCCGGAAGTAGGGGATCGCATGGAGCATCGTGCGCGCGTCGGGCCCGGCCACGATGCAGGGCCGGAACACGTACGCCACCGTCCTGCGGCGCCGCAGCAGCACCTCGCCCAGCACGCGCTCGACCTCCGCCTTCTGGTGCGAGTAGGGATGCTCGGGGGAGCCGCGCGGCGGGATGTCCTCGGTGAGCCAGTCCGGGTTGTCGTCGTGGAAGCCGTAGGCCGCGACGCTCGAGGCGTAACAGATGCGCTTGGCCCCGGCCTTGGCGGCCGCCTCGAAGACCATCCGCGAGCCGTTCACGTTCAGCTCGCGGGTGGCGTCGCTCGCGCTCAGGATCGCGAAGGCCAGGTGCACCACCACGTCGGCGCCCTTCGTCAGGTCCTTCACGCTCTCGGCGTCGGTCACGTCGCCCTGGCGGTACTCGGTCTTCCGCCAGCCGCGCTCCTTCGGGTCGAAGGGCCGGCGTGCCATGCCCACCACGCTCGCGACCGCCCGTGAGCGCTCGAGCGCGTCGACGATGGAGATCCCCAGGTCGCCCGTGGGGCCGGTGACTGCGACGGTCAGGCCCGCGCTCGCCACGTTCAGGCCTCGTCGTACCCCGGCTCGCCCGGCAGCAGCACGTGGCCGACGCCGTCGCGCGCCACCACGCGCGGCTCGATCGGCTCCACCACGCGCTCGCGCGCGGACGTCAGCGCCTCGGCCACCGAGCCGAACGCGGCCAGCGCCTCCAGGTGCTTGATCGTCGGGAACACGAGCATCAGCTCGTCGCGCTCGCCCGCCGCCAGGGCGTCGGCGGGACGCATCCAGCGGAAGTCCACGCACTCCGCGCCGTCGCACCCGGGCTCGGCGCCGGCCGGCGCCTCGGCCACGAAGAACCAGGTGTCGAAGCGCACCTTGACCTCGCGCGGGGTGATCCAGCGCGAGAAGGGCACCGGCTCGTCCACGAGCCGCACGGCCGCCTCCTCCTCGAGCTCGCGCACGGCGGTGGCGGCGTGGTCGGCGTCGTCCTCGTGGGTCGCGCCGCCGGGGAAGACCCAGGCGCCTCCCATGAAGCGCTGCTTCGGGTTGCGCTGCACCAGCAGCACCTCCGGTCCGGCATCCCCGTCACGCAGGAGGATCAGCGACGCCGCCTCGCGCGCAACGACCGCCGGACCCGAATTGAGTTCCTCGCCAGGCGGCGGCCGATCGATGCGCACCGCGCCAGCCTAACGCCGCAGACCGCTACGCTTCCCGCGCCTTGACGCCCCAGCAGCTCTTCATCTGCACGTCCTGCGGGTTCATCTACGACCCCGCCGAGGGCGATCCCGACGGCGGCATCCCGCCGGGCACGTCGTTCCAGGACATTCCGGACGACTGGTTCTGCCCCGTCTGCGGCGCGCGCAAGCGGGACTTCGAGGTCTACGAGGGCTAAACGCCCTGAGGGTCACCCGCCCGCTTGCGGGCGGTACGTGCCGAAGCACCAGACGTTGCCCTCCGGGTCGCGGGCGGCGTACTCGCGCGATCCGTACGGCTGGTCGGTGAGCTCCATCACGATCTCGGCGCCGGCGCCCTTGGCCCTGTCGTGGTGGGCGTCGGGGTCCTGCACGCTCACGTAGAAGGTGCTCGGGCCGGCGGGGAACAGATCGGAGCCCCCGCTCGAGCTCAGCATGATCAGCCCGGCGCCCACGTTCAGCTCCGCGTGGACGACCTGGCCGCCCTCGCCCTCCGTGACCGACACCTCCTCGAACCCGAAGCTCCGGTTGAGGAAGTCGATCGCCCCGCGCGCGTCGTGGTAGCGGGGCACTGGATAGATGGTCTGCGTCAATTTGGGCCTCCCTTTCGGCCCGGGAGGCTACGCGCGCTAGGCGGCGGGTGCGAGCGCCTCGGCCGTGGTGGCCGCCTGGATCGCCTCGGCGGTGGTCTCCACGAGCCGCGTGAGCTCGGCCTCGGAGATCGACAGCGGCGGCATCAGCACCACCACGTCGCCGAGCGGTCTCACGATCGCGCCGCGACGGCGCGCCTCGAGCGTCACGCGATGGCCCATCCGCAGCTCGAGCGGCTGCTCCCGCAGCTCGATGCCGGTCATGAACCCGCAGCGGCGCACCTCGGCCACCGCCGGGTGCGCGGCCAGCGGCTCGAGCAGCCGCTCCAGCAGCTCGATCTTGGGCTGAAGGCGCTCCAGGGTGCGCTCCTCCTCGAACACGTCGAGCGAGGCGAGCGCCGCCGCGCAGGCGAGCGGGTTGCCCGTGTAGGTGTGGCCGTGGAAGAACGTGCGGAGCTCCTCGAACTCACCCAGGAAGCCCTCGTACACGCGCTCGCTCGTGAGCGTGGCGGCGAGCGGGAGGTACCCCCCGGTGATCCCCTTGGCCACGCAGAGCAGGTCGGGCGCCACCTCCTCGTGCTCGCAGGCGAACATCCGGCCGGTGCGACCGAAGCCGGTGGCCACCTCGTCGAGGATGAGCAGCACGCCGTGGCGGTCGCAGAGCTCGCGGACGCCGCGCAGGTAGCCCTCCGGGTGCACGAGCATGCCGGCGGCGCCCTGCACCAGCGGCTCCATCATCACTGCGGCCACCTCGCCCGCGTGCTCGTCGAGCAGCCGCTCCATCGACCCGAGGTCGCCGGGCTCGGCCTTGAGGGTGGGGAACAGCAGCGGCCGGTAGAGCGAGTGGAAGAGGTCGATCCCGCCGGCGGACACGGAGCCGATGGTGTCCCCGTGGTAGGCGTCCCTCAGGCAGAGGAAGCGGGTGCGCTGCTCCTCACCGGCCTGGCGCCAGTACTGGAAGGCCATCTTCAGAGCGATCTCGGTGGCGGTGGATCCGCTGTCGGAGTAGAAGACGCGCGTCAGGCCGGCCGGCGCGATCTCCACGAGCCGGCGGGCCAGCTCGATCGCCTGGGGGTGCGAGAGGCCGAGCATCGTAGAGTGGGCCACCCGATCGAGCTGCTCGCGCACCGCCGCGTCGATGCGCGGATGGCGGTGCCCGTGGACGTTGCACCAGAGCGACGACACGCCGTCGATGTAGCGGCGACCCTCGGTGTCGATGAGCTCGCTGCCCTCCGCGCGCTCGATGATCAGCGGCTCCTCGGCGCTCCAGCCGCGCTGCTGCGTGAACGGATGCCAGAGATGCGCCCGATCCGCTGCGGCAAGGTCCACGGTCAGCGACGCTAGCTAGCGTTCCGGTCGGAAATGCCGCCCCTTTCGCTGCTCGTGTTCGCCGTGGGAACCGGCTCCCTCGGCGCCGAGATAGCCGCGGTCCGGCTGCTCGCTCCGTACTTCGGAGCGTCCACGATCGTGTGGGCGAACACGATCGGCGTGGTGCTCGTGGCGCTGTCGCTCGGGTACTGGCTTGGCGGCCGCCTGGCGGACCGCCACCCGACGATGCGCGGCCTCTGCCTGCTGGCGCTCAGCGCCGCCGGGCTGCTGGCGCTCGTGCCCTTCGTCGCCGATCCGCTCCTCGACGTGGCGGTGGACGCGCTCGACTCGATCTCGGCCGGCGCGTTCGCCGGGTCGCTGCTGGGGGTGCTCGGGCTCGTGGCCGTGCCGGTGCTGCTGCTCGGCGCCGTGTCGCCCTACGCGCTGCGGCTGGCGGTGTCCTCGGTGGAGGAGGCGGGCACCGTGGCCGGACGGCTGTACGCGCTCTCCACGGCAGGCTCGCTCGTCGGCACGCTCGCCTCCGCCCTTCTGTTCATCCCGCTGGTCGGCACGCGCCGGACCTTCCTGATCTTCGCGCTGGCCATCTCGATCGTGGCCGTATCGGGGCTGCGGCCGCTGCGCCGCTGGGCGCTGGCGCCGGCCGCCATCGCGGCGCTGATCGCCGTGCCGGTGGGCACGCTCAAGGCCGACGCCGAGAACGGGCGCGTGATCTACGAGACCGAGACGCCCTACCAGTACGCACGCGTGGTGGAGCGTCCGAGCGGCGTGCGGGTGCTCGAGCTGAACGAGGGGCAGGCCCAGCACTCGCGCTACGAGCCGGGCACGGTGCTCACCGGCGACTACTGGGACGGCTTCCTCACGATGCCCTTCGCCGCGCTCGACAGCCCGCCGCGGCGCATGGCGATCCTCGGCAACGCCGGCGGGACCACCGCGCGCGCCTACGCGCGGCTCTTCCCCGGCACCTGGATCGACGGCGTGGAGATCGACGCGGAGCTGTCGGAGATCGGGCGCCGCTACTTCCACATGCGCAACCCGCGTCTGCGCCTTCACCACGAGGACGCGCGGCCGTTCCTGCGCCAGACCGACACGCGCTACGACGTGATCGCGCTCGACACCTACCGCCAGCCCTACATCCCGTTCTACCTCAGCACGGTGGAGTTCTTCGAGCTCGCCCACGACCGCCTGGCGCCCGGTGGGGTGGTGGTCGTGAACGTGGGGCACCCGGAGGGCCAGGACGGACTCGAGAAGGTGCTCACGGCCACGATGGGCGAGGCCTTCCGCCACGTGGCGCGCGACCCGATCGAGGACACGAACACCATCCTCGCGGCGAGCGACTCGGAGGTGTCTGCCGAGCGGCTCAGGTCCGTGATCCCGTCGCTGCCGAGCTCCCTGCGCCCGTCGGCCCGCGAGGCGGCGGACCGGATCGAAGGGCCGCTCACCGGGGGCAGCGTCTACACCGACGACCGTGCGCCGGTCGAGTGGCTGATCGACGAGTCGATCGTGGACTACGCCGCGGGGGACTGAGCCGGCGGCTTGGGGGCGACGGTCACGATCAGCGCCTCGTTCGCGCCGATGCCCCCGACGCGCAGCGTGACGTTCTCGCCGATGGCCACACGCCTGCGGAGCACCGGCTGCGGCTCGGCGAGCGGCCGCTCTCCGCTGTTGGGCAGGCGCTGCACCGTGACCACCCCGCTGCGCGCTCCCGGGAGTGCCCGCTGGAGGCCGTGGAGCTGCAGCTCGACGTCGATCGGCGCTGCCTCCGGGGCGGCGCGGTCGAGACGGCCGAGCAGGACCTCCGCGACGCCCGGGTGCACGCTCGCGAGCGACGCCACGGTCCAGCTGTCCGAGACGCTCGGCACTCGCGCCTCCGCTCCCTCGCCGTAGGCGCGGTAGGCCCACCAGGCGCTGCGCGGCTCACCGCTCGGAGTGAGCAGGCCCTCGAGCGACCCGTTCGTGCAGTTGTCCTGGCCCTGCAGGCCGGGCCAGCAGGAGCGCGCGGCGGCGTCGGCGCCGCCGGCTTCCAGGTGGTGGAGGTAGCCCACTATCGATCCGGGGCTGTACTGGTCCACCGGCCCTACGGACTCGTTCACGACGATGCGGCGCAACCCCAGGTCGCGGTAGCGGTCGACGTAATCGGCGCGCAGCTCGCGCAGCCGCTTGCTGACGTCCGCGATCGACTCCGTGGGCAGGAGGTTCGCGTGGTAGGAGATGAAGCTCACCCGGCAGTGGTGCCGCCGGCAGTAGCGCAGCAGGCCGCCGACCCACTCGGGGATCGCCGCCCGGGTGCTGGGACCGCCCACCAGGGCCGCGGGCCCCAGCTCGTCGACGAGCGTGCGCGCCGCAACCGCGTACACCCGGAAGAACTGCTCGCGGGTGCCGTTCCAGAAGTTCTCCGCGTCGGGCTCGTTCCACACGTCGTACTCCACCGGCCGGCCGCGCAGCGAGCGCGCGGCGGTCCGGACCGTGCGCGCCCATGCCGCGAGGTCCTCCCAGGGTGGCCCGCGGCCGTGCCAGCCGTCGCTCGGATAGCCCCAGAGGTCGCTCAGCACGACCTGGTAGCCCGCGCCCAGCCGCCTCACGCGCTCGTACGGCGCGCGGTGAGGCACGCTGCGCCAGAACCTCGGCCGCAGCGGCTGGATCGCGGCGTCTCCCGGCGCCTCGTGCTCGAGGCTGTGGAGGAATCCGCTCATCGACGGCCCCCGGCGCGGCTCCGCGCCGAGGTCTACGCGCACGTGCGCCCCGGCGGGCGGAGGAGCGGGCGCCGTGGCGGACGGCGTGCGCCCGCGCTTGTCCCTCGGCTCGTCGTCCTCGCCGAAGCAGCCGCTCAGCGCGGCCGCCAGCAGCACGAGCACCAGGGGTCTGATCCAGGTCATCCGCCCAAGGATGGCTGCCCGTGCGCAGAGCCCGACCCGGTTGGGGATACTCAGACCCGGAGAAGGAGGAGACGATGGGCTTTCGCAAGTACGAGGTGGGCAGCTACGAGGACATGTGCGCGGCGCACAGCTGGGAGGTGCCCGAGCGCTACAACATCGCCCGGGACGTGTGCGACAAGCACGACCCCGACCGGCCGGCGATGGTCTGGGAGGACTGGCAGGGCAACGAGCGCCGGGTGAGCTTCGGAGAGCTCCAGGCGCTCTCCAACCGCTTCGCGAACCTGCTCGAGGAGATCGGCGTGGAGCGCGGCGACAGGGTCGCGACGCTGCTGCCCTCCCTGCCCGAGACCGCGGCGGTCTTCATCGGCACCTACAAGCGCGGCGCGATCCTGCTCTCGCTCTCCGTCCTCTACGGCGACGACGGCATCCAGCACCGGCTGAGCGACTCGGGCGCCACCGCGGTCGTCACCGACGCGGCGAACCGCCACCGGATCCCGGCGGGAATGGTGGAGAAGGTGCTCGTGATGGGCGGCGGGGCGGAGGACGGCGACGTGGACTTCGACACGGGCATGGAGCGCGTGAGCGACAGCTACGAGATGGCCGACACGCTTGCCGACGATCCGGCCCAGCTCTACTACTCGTCCGGCACCACGGGCAAGGCGAAGGGGATCCTCCACGCGCACCGCTATCTGCTCGCGCACGAGGAGTTCGAGTTCTGCCACGACGTCCGCGACCGCGAGCTCTTCCACGGATCCGGCGAGTGGGCCTGGGCCGCGGGGATCGCTCCGCTGCTGGGACCGTGGCGCTACGGCGCGGTGGCGCTGGTGCAGGCGCGCAAGGGGGGCTACGACCCCGAGGAGCACCTGCGCTTCCTCGCGAAGCACGGCGTGGAGAACATGTTCACGACGCCCACGGCGCTGCGGGCGATGACCGGCGTGGCGGACGCGGGAGCGCGCTACCCGATGGAGAAGCTGCGCGTGGTCTGCTCGGCCGGCGAGCCGCTCAACCCGGAGGTGATCCGCTGGTTCCGCGACCAGTACGGGATCACCGTGCTCGACTTCTACGGGCTCACGGAGAGCTACCCGCTGTGCGGGAACTTCCCCACCGTCGAGGTGCGCGAGGGCTCGATGGGCCGGCCGATGCCGGGCTGGGAGGTGGCGATCCTCGACGAGGACGAGAACCCGGTGGCGCAGGGCGAGCGCGGCGAGATCTGCCTACGCGCGCGCTCGAACCCGCACTACCCGATCGGCTACTGGAACCGGGACGAGGAGACCGAGGAGGTGTTCGGTGGCGACTGGTTCCACTCCAAGGACGCCGCGAGCATGGATGAGGACGGCTACGTCTGGTACGCCGGCCGCGCCGACGACGTGATCATCTCGGCCGGGTACCGCATCGGGCCGTTCGAGGTTGAGTCCGCCTGCGTGGAGCACCCCGCTGTGAAGGAGGCGGCCGCCGTGGCCTCGCCCGACGAGCGCCGCGGGGACATCGTGAAGGCGTTCATCGTGCTGGCGGCCGGACACGAGCCCTCCGACGAGCTTGCGGACCAGATCAAGCGCTTCGTGCGCGAGCGCCACTCGGCCTACGCCTACCCGCGCGAGATCGAGTTCGTCGACGACCTCCCGAAGACGCTGACGGGCAAGATTCGCCGCGTGGAGCTCCGCGAGCAGGAGCGCCAGCGGAAGGCAAGCTCGACGCCGGCCTAGCCGAGGTCAGCCAGCGATTTCCGCAGTCCGGCGACGCGGCGTTCGCCGATGGCGGCAACCACGTCCCCCTCCAAGCGTCCCAGCACGCGCTCGGCGACGGGCCGGAAGCGCTCCGCCTTGGGGGTGAGGTGCACCACCGCCGCTCGACCGTCGGCAGGATCCGGTCGACGTTCCACCAGGTCCTCCCGCTCGCAGAGGCGGACGAGCGTCGTCATCGTCTGCTTGGAGAGGCGGGCGCGCCGGGCGATCTCGCCCATGCGCAACGCGTCCTCCTCGAACAGCGGAACCAGTACCGAGCCGTACGAGGCCCTCACCTCCGGGAAGCCCGCATCCGCGAAGCCCGCTTCGAGCGACTCGTTCCAGCGCTGGGCCGCCTTCGCGAGCAGATAGCCGAGATTCGATCGGGTGGCGTGCGCCACCTGCCCGACTCTAGGCCGCGCTGCCCCAGGGATCGTCCACGGCGATGCCCCACCGGCCGTCTTCCCGGCGGCGCAGCACGTCCGCGCTCACGCCCGACAGTTCGATCGAGTCGCCATCGGGTCCGGTCCCGGTGAGCGTCCAACGGTTGGCTACGAGCGCTATGTCGCTGGTACGCAGGATCTTCTCGATCTCGCCCGTCATGCGGGGTTGGAGGGCGAGGAAGGAACGAAGGGCATCGCGGATCGCGGCGCGGCCGGTCACGACGGTGCCCGGCTGGGGCACGAAGGTCGCGTCCGGCTCGTAGAGATCAACGAGCGCGTCCAGGTCGCCTTGCACGAGCAGAGCGGAGAAGCTCGTGATGGTGTCCTCTGGGTTCTGCGTAGGCGCCGGCAAGGGGTACCTCCTCCGAGAGAGAAATTAGTCCGATATCAGACTATCACCTACGAGCCTGAGGGTGCTGCTGCTCAGAGGACCGGCATCAGCGGGATGTCCCAGAGGACCGCGGCCGCGACGAAGGCGGCGAACGCCAGCACGCCGAGCGCGCCGGCCAACATCCGCTGACGCGGCGTCGTGGCCTCGGCTCGCTCCGCCGCCCGCTCGCCCCAGCGGATCATGCGCTCGAGCAGGCGCTCAGCACGGTCGAACTCGAGCGCCAGGAAGGTGAGCCCGATGATGATCACCGCGATGCCGGGACCCGGCACGCCCGGACCGGACATGACGATTCCGGCGAGGACGATGAACACCCCGAGCACCACCACGCCCGCGCGGTGGATCGGGTGGCGCTGCTTGTGCCGGACCTTGCGCTCCTGGAGCTTCTTCAGGAGCTCCGGGGTGTCATCCAGGTCACGCGTGAGGTCCGGTTCCTCGACGGCCATCGACCGAGCTTAGACGCGGCGCTCAGAGCCAGTCGGCCAGCGGCAGTGCCACGCCGGCGTCCGCCAGGCGGTCCGGCACCGTCTTCGGCAGGCCGCTCACCTGCACGCCTCCGAGCCGGGTGACCGTCTCGAGGTTCGAGACCTCCATCGGGTCCGGGCGCGCGGGCCAGGGAGTCATGACCACGCCCGCGACGGTCAGTCCGGCGGTACGTGCCGCCTCCACCGTGAGCAGCGTGTGATTGATGGTTCCGAGGCCGGTGCGCGCCGCGATCACGACCGGGAGGCCGAGGTCGAGCGCGAGGTCGCGCACGAGGTAGCCGGGCGTGAGCGGCACCAGCAGGCCGCCCACTCCCTCGCAGACCAGCAGTCCCGTCGCGGCGGCGGCCCGCGCCGCCTCGACCAGCGTTGCCGGCTCGATCGTCCGGCCGGCCAGCTCCGCCGCGAAGTGCGGCGACAGAGGAGGATCGAACCGGTAGGGCGCCACCTCCTCCGGGCTCTGCCCGGCGTTGGCGACCTCGGCCAGCAGCTCGTGGTCGGGCGGCCATGCGCCGGGCGGCTCGTCCAGGCCGGTCACCACCGGCTTGAAGGCGGCCACCGTCTCCCCGCTCTCCACCAGCGAGGCGCAGATCGAAGCGGCCAGGATCGTCTTGCCGACGCCGGTGTCCGTGCCGGTTACGAACAGCCCCCGCACGGGACTGAATCCCTCGCTAGGCCGCGTCGCGGAGCGCGTCGAAGACCCGCGCGCGCCCCGCCGGGCCCGGCTCGCGGTCCCGGCGCTCGAGCGCCGGGCGCACCGCGGCAGCCAGCGTGCCGGCCGCCTCGCGCAGCTCCGACCGGGTGTGCGAGGCCATCACGGCCAGCCGCAGCCGCGAGGTGTCGGCCGGGACCGTGGGCGGCCTGATCGCCTGTGCGAACACCCCGCGCTCGAGCGCTCGCTCGCTTGCCCTGACGGTGTCGGCCGCGTCACCCACGATCAGCGGCACGATCTGGGTCTCCGAGTCGCCGATCGGCAGGCCGTGATCGGTCAGCGCTTCGCGCAGCACGCGGGCATTGCGCTGGAGCTTCTCCACCCGCCGCGGCTGCTCGCGCAGCAGGGTGAGGGCGGCCATCGCCGCCGCGACGGCCGGCGGTGGGAGAGCGGTCGAGAAGATGAGCGTGCGCGCCGTGTTGATGAGGTACTTCGCCAGCGAGCGCTCGCAGCACACGTACGCGCCGTAGGAGCCGAGCGACTTGCCGAGCGTTCCAACGATCACGTCCACCTCGTTCTCGAGGCCGGCGGCGGCCACGGCTCCGCGGCCGTCGGGGCCGACCGCTCCGGTGCCGTGCGCCTCGTCCACGAGCAGGCGGGTGTCGTAGCGCTGCGCAAGCTCCACGAGCCGCTCCAGCGGCGCGACGTCGCCGTCCATGGAGAACACCCCGTCGGTCACGATCAGCGAGCCGCGGCCCTCGGCCTGGCGCAGGCCCCACTCGAGGTGGTCCATGTCCACGTGGTCGTACACGAACGTCTCGGCGCGGCCGAGCCGGCAGCCGTCGATGATGCTCGCGTGATTGAGGGCGTCGGAGAAGACGACGTCGCCCTCCTGAGCGAGCGCGGACACCACTCCGACGTTGGCGAGGTAGCCCGAGCCGAAGAGCAGGCAGTTGTCGGCGCCCTTGAAGTCCGCGAGCTGCTCCTCAAGGCGGCGGTGGATCGTCATGTTGCCCGACACGAGCCGCGACGCTCCGGCGCCGGCGCCGTAGCGCATGGCCGCCTCGGCGGCCGCCTCGCGCACCCGCGGGTGGTCCGCCAGCCCGAGGTAGTTGTTCGAGCAGAGGAGGAGCACGGGCTTCCCATCCAGGAGCACGCGCGGGCCCTGCGGCCCGGAGACCACCCGCATGCGCCGATAGAGACCGTTCTCGCGAAGCTCGTCGAGGCGGGCCTCGACGTCGGTCACGCCGCTGCCCTCGGATCCACCTGCACGAGTGCCGGCAGCTCCTCCGTCGGCTGCTCGTGCGGCTCCGGGGCGCGGTTGGGCGCCCCGTCGGGGCGCGGTGGCACCGAGCGCTTGGGCTTGTGCCGGAGCTGGGTGGCCGGATCCCAGAAGTTGGCCTCCGCCTGCGTGTCCACGAGCTCGTCGATCGGCGTCCTCGGCGTCTCGCCGTCGAGCCAGCCGGAGCGGTTGTCCGGCCGCGGGTTCGCGCCGTTGTCGTCCTGGCGTGCGACGTTCAGCCCCAGGCCCTCGAACATGGCGCGATCCCACTCGGGCTCGGAGCCGAGCGTGGTGAGGAAGTTCCCCATCATCACGCCGTTGAGCCCCGCCTTGACGGCGAGCTGCTGGAGCTCTTCGCCGCCGAGGTTCTCGTTGCGCCCGCCGCAGAGACGGAACAGCGCGTCCGGCATGACCAGCCTGAAGATCGCCACCCACTGAACGACCTCCATCGGGTCCATCAGGTCGCGGTCGCCGAACTTAGTGCCCGGCCGCGGGTTCAGCAGGTTGATCGGGACGCTCGTGGGCTCGAGCGCGGCTAGCTCGAAGGCCATCTCCACGCGCTGCTCGCGCGACTCGCCGAGGTTGAGGATGCCGCCGACGCAGGTCTCGAGCCCGGCGTCCCGCACCGCGTCGATGGTGCGGATGCGGCCCTCGTAGCGGACCGTGGTGGACACCTCGTCGTAGTAGCTCTCCGCGGTCTCCACGTTGTGGTGGACGCGCTGGATGCCGGCGTCCTTCAGGGCGTGCGCGCGGTCGCGGGACATGTGGCCGATCGAGACGCAGCGCTTGAGGTTCGTGTGCTCGGCCACCAGCCGGGCTCCCTCCAGGACGTTCTCGAAGTCGCGCTTGGAGAGCCCCTGGCCCTGCGTGACCATGCAGAACCGGTGCGCGCCGGCGGCCTCGGCCGCGCGGGCGTGCTCGAGGATCTGCTCGGAGGTCATCATCGCGTGCATCGGCGTGTCAGCCTCGGCGAAGCGGGACTGGGCGCAGAAGCCGCAGTCCTCGGCGCAGCCGCCCGACTTGGCGTTGACCAGCGAGCACATGTCGGTGGAGTCGCCGAAGCGCTCCTTGCGGACGAGCCAGGCGCGCTCGACGAGGCGCTCGATCTCGGCGCGATCCTCGATCTCGCCCAGACGCAGGGCTTCTTCTCGGCTGATAAGCGGCGGCACGCGGAAAGTCCCACGGGAACTGGGACTGGAGCGCACGGTAGGCGCGCGGCCGGACGGACCTAGGGCGCCGCGAGCGGCTGCGGCACCTGCTCCGGGCGAACGCAGAAGGCGCCCTCCGTGAACCCCTGCGAGCCGATCCCGAAGGCCCAGTCGAAGCGGGCGCGGTAGTTCTCCACGGCGATCTCGTTCACGAGCTCGACGAGCTGGGCCTCGTCGAAGCGCGCGCTCAGTCGCTCGAGCAGCTCGTCGGAGACGTCCACCGGCGTGCGCGTCATCCCCACGGCCAGGTCGAGCACCAGCTTCTCGTCGTCCGAGAAGAGGTCGCTCGTGGAGTGCTGGGGAAGCGCCCGCAACTGCTCCTCGGTCACCCCGGCCTTGCCGGAGATCATCGACCCGATGTCCATGCAGAACTCGCAGCCGGCCAGCGCGGCGGCCTTGGTCGCGGCGAGCACCTTGAGCCGGTGCGGCACGCGGTCGGCCTTCTCCGTCGCGTATTCGAGCCCGGCAACGCCCGCCAGGACGCCCGGGTGGTGCGCGAACACCCGCAGGGGCTCCGGGACCGTGCCGTACTCGCGCCGCGAGTACCTGAAGGCGACCCGGGCCAGGAGGCCGGCCCTGGCATCGCTGACCTTGGCGATTCGCCCGCCGCTGTCCGCGGAGGCCGCCGCGCGCGCACGGGGCCTGCGAAGCGTGAGGAACAGCACCAGCACGCCACCCAGGACCGTCCAGCCGAGCGTGAGCGTGTTGGACACGGCGTCCGCCGTGTCGTAGGGCTCGAGGTTGAACATGTGCCACAGGAAGTGGGGCACGGAGAAGATCAGCCACGCCGTGGCGGCCGCGAGCACCGTCCCGCGGCGAAGGCTCACCGCGGCGAAGGCCAGCACCACGCCGAGCGCCACGAACAGCGAGCCCACGTCGGTCACGAGATGCTCGTCGAAGGGGCCGAGCACGTGGACCCACCCGTCCGTGCCGGCCGGGAAGTCGTCGTAGAAGCTCTGCGGGGACAGGAGCGCCCAGAGGCCGATCAGGGCCTGGGGGATGCCCAATGCGAGGAGGAGGAAGCGGATCGCTCCCCGGTTCGCGGTGAGGTGGTCGCCGTTGCTCACGTGCGTGACTCCTTCGTCGGGGCCTCCGGCACGAGCCCCTGCGCTTCGAGCAGGCTCACGGCGGAGGCCGTCCAGGTGGCCAGGTAGCGGTCCTCGTCCAGGTCGCCCGGCGGACGGGCGAAGAGCGTCTCGAGGACCCGGTAGCTGATGATCGGGGCGAGCAGGACCGCGGCGAGAGCGTCGATGTCGACGCCCTCGACTCCGGCCCGAGCCGCCAGCAGCCGCAGCCGCTCGGCGGTCTGCGCGTGCCCGCTGCGAACGATCCGGTCGTGGAAGCGGTCGCGCAGCTCCGGGAAGTTGTCGCCCTCGCGCATCACGATCCGGAGCACCTCCTGGTCGTGGCCGATCTCGCGGAACGCGATCCGGATGAGCAGGCGAACCTCCTCGCGCGCGTCGGGCGCCGGCGGGACGGTGGCGGCCAGCGACTCGAGTTCGTCGACCGCGCGGCCGCGGCGCTCCACCGCCGCCTCGAGCAGGGCTTCCTTGCTGGGGAAGTGCTTGTAGAGCCCGCCGCGCCTGGGCACCAGGCCGGCGGCGCGCTCGATGTCCCCCACCGACGTGCCGCTGTATCCCCCGCGGCCGAAGAGCTCGACCGCCGCGTCGAGGATGCGCTCCCGGGTGGGTGCCGCGGCATCGGTAATCAAGTGATTACCGAATGTACCGCCTCAGGCTGCTGCGGTCAATCCGACGCTATTTCCCGCGCCAGATCGGCTTGCGCTTCTCCGCGAACGCCCGCACGCCCTCGCGGAAGTCGTCCGAGCGGAAGCACGACTCGCGCAGCTCGATCAGCTCGCGCTCGAGCTCCTCGGGCAGCCGCGGATCGCGCAGCGCGCGCAGCACGCGCTTGTTCCCAGCGAGCGAGAGCGGGGCGTTGCCCGCGATCTCCGTGGCCAGCTCGAGCACACGCTCCTCGAGCCGGTCCGGCTCCACCACCTCGTTCACGAGGCCCATCCGCTCGGCGCGCTCGGCGTCCACAGCGTGCCCGGTGAAGAACAGCTCGGCCGTGCGTGCCACCCCGCACACGTCCACGAACCGCCGCAGTCCGGTGTGCGAGTAGATGAGGCCGAGCTTGGCCGGCGGCATCGAGACCTTGAGCCCGGCGGCCGCCACGCGCAGGTCGCAGGTGAGCGCCAGCTCGAGCCCGCCGCCGATCGCGTGGCCGTTGAGCTGCGCGACGATCGGATACGGATAGGCGTCGAGCGCCTCGATCGCCTCGTGGAAGGGGTGAGCCACGAGGCGCTCCGCCGCCTCCTCGAACTTCTGGCCCTCCAGGTTGCCGATGTCGTAGCCGGACGAGAACACCTCGCCGGTGCCACGGATCACAAGGCAGCGCGCGTCGAGCGAGCGTGCGGCGCCGGCGAGGGCGTCGAGCAGCTCGTGGTCGAGGGCGCCGCGGCGCTCAGGGTTCGAGATCGTGAGCCTGGCGATCGAGTCGCCGGGCTCGTCCAGGAGCAGCTTGCCTGAGGCGAGCTCCTTCACTCGAGGACTACGAGCGTGTCACCCTCGGACACCGACTGGCCCTCGGTGCAGACGATCTCCTTCACCACGCCGTCGTCCTCGGCCTCGACGGGCATCTCCATCTTCATGGACTCGATGATCACGACCGTGTCGCCCTCTTCGATCTGCTGACCGAGCTGGCACTCGATCTTCCAGACCGTCCCGGTGATGTGAGCCTCGACGTCGGGCAACGCTGATCCTCCTGGTCGCTTCGCGCGGTCGCGGCACGATAGCCGTCCGGGGCGGCGGTTGCGGACCGTTCGACGTAGGGTGCCGCGCGTGATCCTCGCGATCGACCAGGGCACCACCGGCACGACGTGCATCGTGTTCGACGAGGAGGGGCGCCCGGCGGGGCGCGCCTATCGCGAGTTCGAGCAGCACTTCCCGCGTCCCGGCTGGGTGGAGCACGACGCGAACGAGATCTGGGAGGTCACGCGCGCGGTGGCGGGCGAGGCGCACGTGGCCGCGGGCCGCCCGGCGCTCGCGGGCATCGGGATCACCAACCAGCGCGAGACCGTGGTGGCCTGGGATCCGCGCACCGGCGAGCCGCTGCACCGCGCCATCGTCTGGCAGGACCGGCGCACCGCGGCGCGTTGCGACGAGCTCCGCGCCGCCGGCCACGAGCCGCTCGTCCGCGAGCGCACGGGACTCGTGCTGGACCCCTACTTCTCGGGCACGAAGATCGAGTGGCTGCGGCGTGAGGGCGAGGTGCCCGACGGCGCGGTCTTCGGAACGGTCGACTCCTGGATCGCGTTCAAGCTCACGGGCCGTCACGTGACCGACTACTCGAACGCGTCGCGCACGCTGCTGTTCGACATCCACAAGCTCGCCTGGGATCCCGACCTGTGCGAGCTCCTCGGCGTCGATCCCGCCTCGCTGCCGGAGCCGCGCCCGAGCGCCGGCGTGTACGGCGAGACCTCCGAGCTCGGCGGCTCGGTGCCCGTGGCGGGCATCGCCGGGGATCAGCAGGCCGCCCTGTACGGGCAGGCGTGCCACTCGCCCGGCCTCGGCAAGAACACCTACGGCACCGGGAGCTTCGTGCTCGAGAACGCCGGCGGCACGGCCCCCGCGCCCGTGGACGGGCTGCTCACGACCGTGGCCTGGGGGGTCGAGGGGCGCGTGGACTACGCGCTCGAGGCGGCTATCTTCGTGACCGGCGCCGCGGTCCAGTGGCTCCGGGACGCGCTCGGCGTGATCGACGCCGCGGCGGACACCGAGGGCCTCGCCCGCTCGCTCGAGGGCAACGACGGCGTATACATGGTGCCCGCGTTCACCGGGCTCGGCTCACCGCACTGGGACCCGTACGCGCGCGGCACCGTAGTGGGCCTCACGCGCGGGACCGGCACGGCGCATCTCGCCCGCGCGGCGCTGGAGTCGATCGCGTACCAGACGGTGGACGCCGTGCGGGCGATGGAGGACGCCGGCGGGGTGGGCCTCCAGGAGCTGAAGGCGGACGGCGGCGCCGTCGAGAACACGTGGCTGATGCAGTTCCAGGCGGACATGCTCGGCGTGCCCGTGGTGGTGCCGGAGGTGTCGGAGACCACGGCTCTCGGTGCGGCCTACCTGGCGGGCGTCGCCACCGGGACATGGACCGAGGCCGACGTGCGCGCGATGTGGCGCGAGGCCGCCCGCTACGAGCCCGCGATGGCGGATTCCGAGCGCCAGGAATTGCTCGCGGACTGGCACCGGGCCCTCGATCGCTCGCGCGGGTGGGCGCGCGAGGCGTAACGAAGCCGCCGCGTTCGGGTAGGGACGGTTCGAGTGAAGGAGCAGGTGTACAAGGATCCTCGGCCCGCCGAGCACTTCACGCACTTCCACGAGCGGGTGCGGCGGGGACGGCCGGACTGGATGTACGAGTTCGTACGGATCGTGCTCACGCCCTACCTGCTGCTGTTCTACCGCGCGCGCTGCATCGACTCCGACAAGGTCCCCGCGGACGGCCCGGCGATCATCGCGCCGAACCACTTCTCGTTCCTCGACCACTTCTTCGTGGCCGTGTACCTGCGCCGCAAGGTGCACTTCATGGCGAAGTCGCAGCTGTTCACCCCGCCGATCCAGATCGTGTACACGCACGGCGGGGTCTTCCCGGTGCGCCGCGGCCAGCGCGACGAGGAGGCGTTCAAGACCGCCGACGCGATCCTCAAGCGCGGCGGGCTGATCGTCATGTATGTGGAGGGCGGGCGCTCGCGTAGCGGCGAGCTGGGCACGGCAAAGCCGGGCATCGGAAGGCTCGCGCTCGAGTACGGCGTGCCGATCGTGCCCACCGCGATCGCCGGCACCGAGCGCGTGCGCAACTGGAAGCGCCTCCAGTTCCCGAAGGTCACCGTGCAGTTCGGGGACCCGATCCGCTTCGAGCAGACCGACTCACCCACCCGCGAGCAGGCCCAGGCGGCGTCCGAGATCGTGTTCGAGGACGTGCGCGCGCTGCACTCGCGACTGCGCACCGAGGGTCGCCGCAGCGTGGTCAAGGCCGCGCGAGCGGCACGCCGGGCCGCCGGGGCGGCGACGCGCCGCCGGCCGGTTACGCGGTAGCGGCCGGCCGACGGGTAGGAAGGCGGTGGCCCGGGCGCCGGGGTTTCCTTCGGACGCGTGTCACGTTGAACCGACTGGACCGGTCAAAGGTGACCCGCGTGGGGCAGACGCTCCAACGTCAGTCGTAGACCTCTCGCAGCCCCCGCCACTGCTCGAAGTCGTGCCCGCAGATCACGAGCGCGTTCGGGTTCTCGCGCGTGTACAGCTGGATCTCCCTCAGTGAGCGGCGGAAGCGGTGCTCGTCCTCCATCCGGTAGGGGAGGCTCGACTCCTCGAGCGTGCGGCGTGTGTATGCCGCGTCGCCGGTGAGGAGGACGTTGCGGTCGCGGAGTCTCAGCACCACGGACAGGTGGCCGGCGGTGTGGCCGGGCGTGAAGACCAGGCGCACGCTCCCATCGCCGAACAGGTCGATGGCGCGGCCGAACGTCGCGAACGATCCCGAGTCCGGCGACTCGAAGTCGAGCGTGCGCCATTCGAAGGCGTGGTCGAACTGCCGCGGCCAGTACCCCTTCAGGCGTCCGCTCGACCCGGCCGCCTCCCACTCGGCGCTCGACACCACGAAGGTCGAGTCGGGGAACTCGGCGATGCCGCTTGCGTGGTCGGAGTGGAGGTGCGTCATCACCACGACCTTCACCTCCGCGGGCTCGATGCCGAGCTCCCGCAGCTGAGCCGACACGGCCTGCTCCTGCTCCATCCGCACGTCCTTGATCACGCGGCCCGCCACTCGGCCGAACGCCTCGTGCGGCGTGACCGCGATCGACGGGTGGAAGCCGGTGTCCACGAGCACCGCGCCCACGCCCGGATGCTCGATCAGGAAGGCGACGACCGGGACCTCGACCCAGTCCTCGCGCGACACTCCGATCCCGGCCGCGCGGAGGCCCGCGAGCCGGCCGGATTGCCGGTGCATAGAGGCGGCCGGAGTGACGAAGCGACCGCACAGAAGTGGTCGTAGGCGAACCGTCGCGTCCGCCCGTCCGCCGGGGAGCGGCGGGGAGGCGGGCCGGGGCTCCGCGGCGGTCGCCATCGAGCCTCACCATATCCGGCAAAGTGGGTTGCCCCTGGCGCGCGACCGCCGGATCGCCTAGGTTACCCCGGCCGTGCCCGCCCGCCCCGAGTCACGCAGCCTCCGCAATCTCGTCGCGCTGCTCGCGGCTCTGGCGCTCCTGGCCGTCGCCCCGGCGGCCGCCTCCGCGAGCTGGTGGCACCCCGGTCCGCCGCCGCCCGAGGTCGACCTGACGAACGCGGACCGCTGCGACTTCCTCGACCCGGCCCAGTGCCTCCTGCCCTGGCCGAACGACTACTTCACGGTCAGCGATCGCCACAGCGAGACCGGCCGGCGCCTCAACATCTCGATCGACTCGGTGCCGCGCAACAAGAACGACGTGCCGATCGATCCGACCGAGCAGAACCGGTCCGACGGCTTCAGCCCGGGCAACATGATCATCACGAAGGTGCCCGGCCTCGACACCCCCGAGGCGTTCAAGCGGACCGGCGCCGTGCCGGTCACGGACCTCGCCCGCACCTATGACCGCAAGCAGCCGATCGTGGTCATCAACACGCGCACGAAGAAGCGGCACCTGATCTGGTCGGAGCTCGACGCCAACCCGACCAATCCGGCCGACGTGAACCTGCTGATCCGCCCGGGCGTGAACTTCGACGAGGGCACGCGCTACATCGTCGCGCTGCGCAACCTCAAGGACTCGGACGGCAACACGCTCCCGGCGTCGGCCGCCTTCAAGCTCTACCGCGACGGCCGGCGCACCAACAGCTCCGTGATCGAGCGGCGCCGCCCGCACATGGAGTCGATCTTCCGGACGCTCTGGCAGGCCGGCATCCAGCGCCACGATCTCTACCTGGCCTGGGACTTCACCGTCTCCTCGGAGCGCAACCTCACGCAGCGCGCGCTGTCGATCCGCAACGACGCCTTCCGCCAGCTGGGCGACAACGACCTCCGCGACCTGCGCGTGAAGGGCAAGGCGCCGGAGTACGAGATCACGAGCGTCACCGACTTCGCCGCCTGCGGGACCGACGGCTGCCAGGACGGCGAGGACGCCGAGCTGGCGCGGCGGGTGGAGGGCACGGTCAAGGTGCCCTGCTATCTCGACCAGCCCGGCTGCCCGACCGGCTCGAAGTTCAACTTCGCGAACGCATGGGATCGGACACCGACGCAGATCCCGGGCAACACCATCAGCGCGCGGTTCATCTGCAACATCCCGCACTCGGCCGTGGACGGCCCCGGCGTCAAGCGCGCCCGCCCCTCGCTCTACGGCCACGGCCTGCTCGGCGATCCCGACGAGGTGAACGCGGGCAACGTGCAGGCGATGTCCGCCGAGCACAACTTCGTGTTCTGCGCGACGCCATGGGTCGGCATGGCCGAGGAGGACATCGGGAACGCGGTGGTCACCCTCCAGAACTTCTCGCGCTTCCCGGCGCTGACCGATCGCCTCCAGCAGAGCTTCGTGGACTTCATGTACCTCGGCCGGCTGCTGATCCACCCGGACGGCTTCAGCGCCAACCCGGCGTTCCAGGACGAGGGCCGCGGCGTGATCGACACGCGCCGCCTCTTCTATGACGGGAACAGCCAGGGCGGCATCTTCGGCGGCGCGCTCACCGCGCTGGCGCCCGACTTCAATCGCGCCGTGCTCGGCGTGCCCGGGATGAACTACTCGACACTGCTCCGGCGCAGCGTCGACTTCGATCTCTACTCGACCATCCTGAACCCGTACTACCCGAGCCTCGCCGCGCGGCCGCTGATCCTGTCGCTGGTGCAGCTGCTCTGGGATCGCAGTGACCCGAACGGCTACGCGCACCACATCACCGATGACCCCCTGCCCGGCACGCCCTCGCACAAGGTCCTCTTGCAGGTGGCACTGGGCGACCATCAGGTGGCGAACGTGACCGCCGAGGTCGAGGCGCGCACGATCGGCGCGCGGCTGCGCACGCCCGCCGTGGACGCCGGGCGCTCCTTCGACAAGGAGCCCTTCTACGGCATCAAGCCGATTCGCTGGTTCCCGTTCGACGGCTCGGCGTTCGTGATGTTCGACACCGGCCCGGTGCGGCCCGACGGCAACGGCGGAGTGACCGGTACGCCGCCCGCGCCGATCGAGAACCTTCCGCCGCGTGAAGGCCGCGACCCGCACTCCGCTCCGCGCAGCGACGTGAACGGGCGCGTCCAGAAGTCCGCCTTCCTGAAGATCGACGGCCGCGTGATCGAGGTGTGCGGCTCGCGCCCGTGCTACGCGGGCGGCTGGACCGGGCCTTAGCCCGCTTCAGCCTCCTTCAGCCTCCTTCAGGACCCACTCCCAGTACTCGATCCAGCTCCGCTCGGCGCGGATCCCCGCCTCGAGCGCCAGCCAGGGGCCGCGCGGTGGGTCGCCGACGTCCTGGTCGCGCAGCGCCTCGTACTCGGCGAGCTTCTCGCGGTGCGCCTCCAGCTGGACCGGCGCCAGCGTCGCGGCGTCGGCGCCGAAGAAGAGCTTCAGCAGGCCGTGGTCGCGGAGCTCGGCCAGCTCGCCGGTGGGAGCCTGCCGCCACTCGCCGAGGGCGGTGCGGCCCTTGTCCGTGATCTCGTAGAGCTTGCGGCGCCGGCCGCCCTCCTCGCGCTCCTCGGTCACGTAGCCGGCGGCCGCCAGGCGCGTCGGCTCGGTGTAGAGCTGCGCGTGCTGGAGCGTCCAGAAGTTGCCCACCGACAGCTTGACGAGCGTCTTCAGGTCGTACGGGGTGCAGCGGCCGCCCCATTCCAGGAGCCCGAGCACGATGTATGAGGTGGGGGTGAGACGGGGCCCTTGCATTAGTCCACAATAGACGGTATCTTCTCGACCATGGCTACCACACTCTCGCAGGCGCCCAAGACCGACTACCGCCTCGGCTTCCAGAGCCAGGAGGAGGAGACCGCCGTCGAGCGCCTCCCCATCCACGGTGAGGTGCCCGCATGGCTGACCGGCTCGCTCGTGCGCGTGACGCCGGCCAAGCTGGAGGTGGGAGACCGGCGACTGGGCCACTGGTTCGACGGCCTGGCCGCGCTCAACCGCTTCGGGTTCGCCGACGGCCAGGTGTCCTACCGCAGCCGCTTCCTCGACACGAAGGCGTACCGCGCCGCCAAGGCCGACGGGCCGATGTCGGCCGGCTTCGGCACCGATCCCTGCCGCTCCATCTTTCAGCGCGTCCAGTCGGTCTTCTCGCCCGACTTCACCGACAACGCCAACGTGAACCTGGTGAGGATCGGCGAGCGCCATATCGCCATGACCGAGACGCCGCTCCCGATCGAGTTCGACGAGGAGACGCTCGAGACCGTGGGGCCGCTGCGCTTCGCGGACAAGACGGGTGGCCAGGTGACCACCGCGCATCCACACCACGACCCCGAGCGCAACGAGCTCGTGAACTACTCCGTCAACTTCTCGCGCAAGAGCGAGTACCGGCTCTGGGGACTGCCCGCCGACTCGAGCTCGCGCCGCCTGATCGCCTCGCTGCCGGTGCGTGAGCCCGCGTACATGCACGCGTTCGGCATGAGCGAGCGCTACCTCATCCTGGCCGAGTACCCGCTGGTCGTGAACCCGCTGAAGCTCGCCTTCTCGGGCAAGGCGTTCATCAAGAACTACCGCTGGCAGCCCGAGCGGGGCACGCGCTTCCAGGTTCTCGACCGCCAGACGGGGGCGCTGCGCGGCACCTACGAGACGGAGGCTTTCTTCGCCTTCCATCACGTGAACGCGTTCGAGCGCGGCAACGAGTTGGTGATCGACCTGGTGGCTTTCGAGGACACCACGATCATCGACTCGCTGTACCTGGACGAGAACGGGCCGGTCGCCGCGCTCCCGCGGAGCGAGCTGCGCCGCTACACGATCGAGCTGGACTCGGGCTCGGTGCGCCACGAGCCGCTGAGCGACGGCACGGTCGAGCTGCCGCGCATCGACTACCGGCGCCACAACACGCGCGACTACCGCTTCGCCTATTTCGCCGGCAACGCGGCGGGCAGCGGCGAGGGCTGGCTCGACCGGCTCGTCAAGGTCGACGTGGGACAGGGCGAGGTCGCGTCGTGGGCCGAGGACGGGTGCTTCCCCGGCGAGCCGATCTTCGTCCGGGCACCGGGCGAGGAGGCGGAGGACGGCGGGGTTATCCTCTCGGTCGTGCTCGACGCGCGCTCCCAGCGCTCCTTCCTGCTGGTCCTCGACGCGGGCTCGTTCGACGAGCTTGCCCGGGCTGAGGCACCGCACCACATCCCGTTCGGCTTCCACGGGCAGTACCTGCGATGACCGACGTCGACCTGCTCGCATCCGACTCCGAGCGCGACGAGGTCGCGGAGCGTCTGCGCGAGGCCGCGGGCGAGGGTCGCATGACTCCAGAGGAGCTCGAGCAGCGGCTGGGTCACGCGTTCGGCGCGCGCACGCGCGGTGAGCTGGACGCCCTGGTGGCGGACCTGCCGGCGCCCCGCCGCCGTCCTCGGGAGTCCACGCGGCGGCGGCGCCCGGAGCTGGCGGTGTTCGCCTCCACGGCGCTGCTGCTGGTGGCGATCTGGGCGCTCTCGGGCATGGGCTACTTCTGGCCCGCTTGGCCGATCCTCGGCTGGGGATTCTTCGTCCTCATGCCGGGGAAGGGGTTCGGCGCCTGCTCGCGCCGCCGCCACCGTCACCGCGGTCGCGCCCCCGCCTGAGCCGCAGTCACGGCAGACTGCGCCGATGGCGCAGGACCGCTACGGCGCGCTGAGGGGGGCCGAGCTCGCCCAGAGCCTGCGGGCCCGGCTGACCCGTGCCGCCATAGCCGCCAACCTGACCGGCGCGCTGACCGCCTTCGTGTTCGGGGTGATCAGCCCCGTGCCGATCGACGACGCCGACCAGGTGTCGTCCCTCCTCCTCAACGTGGCCGGATTCGTGGTCTTCATGGGCACGTCGCTCCCGCTCGGGAACGCCTTGGCGCGGAGGGTCGTCGGGGATCCGATCGAGCACTGGCTCGTCGAGGACCGGCCTCCGACCGAGGCCGAGGTCGAAGTGGTGCTGCGCCAGCCCTTCCGCGTCGTCGCGATCTCCGCGACCTTCTGGGGCATAGGAGCGATCTTCTTCGGCGCGCTCAACACCACCGTGTCCCCGGAATTGGGCGCGGCGGCGGCGGTGATCGCGATTCTCGGTGGCGCCACCACCTGCGCCGTCGCGTTCCTGCTCGTGGAGCGCATCGCGCGACCGGTCGTGGCCCTCGCGCTCGCCGGCGGCGCCCCGCCGGCCGGCCTCGCGTCACCCGGTGTGGCCGTTCGCCTGACCGTGACGTGGACGCTCGTGACCGCGGTGCCGCTGGGCGGCATCGCCGCGATGGCGATCGCGGATCTGGCGGGCGCGCCGCTCGACGAGAGCACCGCGGTCCTGGCGACCCTGTTCCTGGCGGTGATCGGCCTCGTGGTCGGAGCCCTGGCGAGCGTGATCGCCGCGCGCTCGGTGGCCGACCCGATCCGGGCCGTGCGACAGGCGATGGGCCGCGTGGGCGGCGGCGACTTCGCCGCCCGGGTGCCGGTGGACGACGCAAGCGAGGTCGGCCAGCTCGAGGCGGGCTTCAACCGGATGGCCGCCGGGCTCGGCGAGCGCGAGCGCCTGCGCGACCTCTTCGGCCGGCACGTGGGCCGGGACGTGGCGCGCGCCGCGCTCGAGGGCGAGCTGCGGCTGGGCGGCGAGCTGCGCGAGGTGGCGGTCCTGTTCGTGGACGTTGTGGGGTCCACCACGCTCGCGGCCCGGCGGCCCGCGACGGAGGTGGTCGCGCTCCTGAACGCCTTCTTCGCGCTGGTGGTCGAGTGCGTCGAGCGCGAGGACGGCTGGGTGAACAAGTTCGAGGGCGACGCCGCGCTCTGCGTCTTCGGCGCTCCCGTGGAGGTGGAGGATCCCGCCGGCCGGGCGCTCGCGGCGGGGCGCGAGCTGCGCTCGCGGCTCGCGGCCGGGCTGCCCGACCTCGAGGCGGGCATCGGCATCTCCGCCGGCCCGGCCGTGGCGGGCAACGTAGGCGCGGAGCAGCGCTTCGAGTACACCGTGATCGGCGACCCCGTGAACGAGGCAGCGCGGCTGTGCGAGCTCGCCAAGCGCAGCCCGGAGCGGCTGCTGGCGTCGGAGGCCGCGCTCGTCCGCGTGAGCGGTGGCGAGCGCGAGAGCTGGTCGCTCGGCGAGTCGGTGACGCTGCGAGGGCGCGACGAGCCCACGCGACTGGCCACCCCTTCGGCGCGTTAACGTCCGCGCCGATGCCCTCCAAGCTGTTCGCCCCCGGCCTCCTCGACGGACAGGTGGCGATCGTGTCGGGGGGCGGCAGCGGCCTGGGTCGCGCCTCCGCGCTCGAGCTGGCCGCCTGCGGGGCTCACGTGGTCGTGTGCGGCCGCCGGCTCGAGCCGCTCGAGGAGACGGTGGGGAGCGCCGACGGCGGACGCTGCGAGGCGCAGGTGTGCGACATCCGCGAGGAGGAGCAGGTGAGCGCGCTGGTGGACGGCGTGCTCGAGCGCCACGGCCACATCGACCTGCTCGTGAACAACGCCGGCGGCCAGTACCTCACGCCCGCCGAGGACATCACCCCGAAGGGCTTCAGGACGGTGATCGGGCTGAACGTCGAGGGCACCTGGCTCATGACCCACGCGGTCGCCACCAGGGCGATGATGGGCGACTCCGGCGGGCGGGCCCCGGGCGGCAAGATCCTGAACGTCACCCTGTCGCCGCACAACGGCCTCCCGGGCATGGCTCACTCCTCGGCCGCGCGCGCGGCCGTGGAGAACCTCACGCGTGTGCTGGCGATCGAGTGGGCGCGCTTCGATATCCGGCTGACCGCGCTCGCGGCCGGCCACTTCGCCACCGAGACGCTCATGACGAAGTATCCGAAGGCGGTGGTCGAGGGCGTGGCGGGCACCGTCCCGCTCCAGCGACTCGGCACAGAGGAGGAGTTCGCCTGGCTCGTGGCCTACCTGGCCTCGCCCGCCGGGGACTACTTCTCCGGGACGGTGCTCACGATCGACGGGGGCCGCGACAACTGGTTCGGCGCGTGGCCACCCGCCCGCCTGACCGACGACGCCGGCAAGCCGCTCGCCGAAGAGCGCCGGAGCGAGCCCTGAGCATCCCGGAGGTCAGGACCCCGCGCCTGCTCATGCGCGGGCCGGGTGAGGAGGACCTCGATGCCTGGGCGGACCTCCATGCGGACTTCGAGGTGATGCGCTGGCTCGGGCGCGATCGCGCGCTCGACCGCGAGGAGTCCTGGCGTGAGCTCTCCTACCTGCTCGGTCACTGGACGCTGCGCGGGTTCGGGCAGTGGGTGCTCCTGGAGCAGGCCACCGGTGAGCTCGTGGGCCGCGCCGGGCTCTACCGGCCGGAGGGCTGGCCGGGCCTGGAGGTCGGCTGGACCCTGGCTCGCCGCCACTGGGGGAACGGCTTCGCCACCGAGGCGGGGCAGGCGTCCATCGACTGGGCCTTCGCCGAGCTCGGCGCGGACCGCGTGATCAGCCTGATCGCCCCCGGCAACGAGCGCTCGCGCCGCGTGGCGGAGCGCCTGGGCGCGGCCTACGAGGGCCGCACGCGCGTGCGCGGCCATCTGGTCCAGGTGTTCGGCGTGGACCGGCCCGGTGCTGCCGGGGGCGAGGCTGCCTAGATGTACATCCCGCCGAACTGACCGCCGGTCACGTTCAGCACCTGGCCGTGGACGTAGTTCGACCAGGGTGAGCAGAGGAAGAACACCGGGCCGGCGGCCTCCTCAGGGCTCGCCGGGCGCCCCAGCGGGATGATCATCGCCGCCATCGCCCGCATCTGCTCGGGGATGCCCAGCTGGATCTCCTCGCCGTCCTTGGTCATCGTGTTGCCCGACTCCTTGGCGGCGGTCAGGCGCGTCTCCACGAAGCCGAAGGCCACGGCGTTCACGTTGATCTTGAACTGGCCCCACTCCTTGGCGAGCGTCTTCGTCAGGCCCACCACACCGGCCTTGGCGGCCGAGTAGTTCACCTGGCCGGCGTTGCCCATCGTGCCCGAGATGGAGCTGATGTTCACGATCTTGCGGAAGACCTCCCGGCCCTCGTCGCGCTCCTGCTTGGCGGGATCGCGGAGGTGGGGCGCGGCCGCCCGGGCCACGCGGAACGGCACGATCGTGTGGATGTCGAGCATGGCCTGGAACTCGTCGTCGGTCATCTTGTGCGCGACCGCGTCGCGGGTGTAGCCCGCGTTGTTCACGATGATGTCGAGCTGGCCGAACTCGTCCACGGCCTTCTGCACCAGCGCGTCGGGCACGCCCGGCTTCGTGAGGTCGCCACCGAACACCGCCGTGTCGCCGGCGATCTCCGTGGCGGCCTGCTCGGCCACGTCGGCGTCGAGGTCGTTGATCAGCACCCGTGCTCCCTGCTCGGCGAGCAGCTCGGCCGTCGCGCGGCCGATGCCGCGCGCCGATCCGGTCACGATCGCCGCCTTTCCGTCCAGAACTCCCATTCAGCGTTCTCCTTTCGCGCGCCCGCGGGCGCGCGCTTTGGTTGTCGAGCGGGGGATCATGACGACCATGGGGCGGCGAGGGGGAACGCGCCAGACCGAGCGGAACGGTGATCCGCTCGACGGATCGGCACGGAACACGGTCAGCAAGCTTCGATCCCACCAAGGAGGGACCCGCACAGATGCCTGACCTGATCACCGTAGAGGCCTTCGACCTCGAGACCATGGACGCCGACGGCGCGATTCGCGAAGCGGAGGACGCGGTGGCGGGGGACACCCGGGCCGACTTCTTCCGCAAGGCCGCGCTGGGCGGCGGAGCGATGGTGGGCGGCGGCGTGCTGCTCTCCGGGCTTCCCTCGCTCGCCCTGGCAGCGCCGTCGAAGAAGCAGGACGTGGCGATTCTCAACTACGCGCTGACGCTCGAGTACCTCGAGGCGGCCTTCTACACCGAGGCCGTGGCCAAGGGCGCCATCTCGGGTGATGCGCTCGCCGGCGCCAAGATCGTTCGCGGCCACGAGGTCACGCACGTGAAGACGCTCAAGAGCGTGCTCGGCAAGAAGGCCGTCAAGAAGCCCAAGTTCGACTTCAAGAACACCACCGGCGACCAGGACACGTTCCTCGCCACGGCAGTCGCCCTGGAGGACACCGGGGTGGCCGCGTACGCCGGGCAGGGGCCGCGGCTGAAGCAGAGGCCGATCGTGGTGGCCGCGCTCTCGATCCACTCGGTCGAGGCACGCCACGCCGCCTACTTCAGGACTCTGGCCGGCATGAGCTTCGCGCCCAATGCCTTCGACAAGGCGAAGAGCATGAAGCAGGTTCTCAAGGTCGTGCAGGGAACCGGCTTCCTGGGCTGAATTCTTCAGTAGTCCAGAGGGTTCCGCAGCATGGAGGGGCGCCCACGGCGCCCCTCCTTCTTTTTACACCGCAGCCTCACTGCAGAGGCGTGTCAGGAGGACCTGGGCCGGGACCGGGCGGCCGAAGTAGAAGCCCTGCGCCAGGTCGCAGCCGAGCTCCGAGGCTCGCCTGGCCTGACCCACGGTCTCGACCCCTTCGGCCACGACGGTGAGGCCCAGCGCCTTCGCCATGCCCACGATCGCGCTCACGATCGCGATTCCCTCATCCTCCTGCGGGCCGCCCAGTGACGCCACGAACGAGCGTCCACCTTGAGGCCATCCACGGGCAGCCGCTGGAGGAGGCTCAGCGACGAGTAGCCCGTGCCGAAGTCGTCCAGGACGGTCCTGACCCCGAGCTCGCGCAGCTGCTCGAGGGCGGCTGTCGCAGGTTCGAGTTGCTCGATGAGCGCGCTCTCGGTCAGTTCCAGTCGCAGGTCCGCTGCCGCCAAGCCGGTCTCTTCGAGGACCGCTTCGATGAGCCGGGGCAGGCCCTCGTTGGCGATCTGCCTGGCCGCGATGTTGACGTGGACCGGTAGCGGAGCACGGTCCCCGTGCTCCCTCCGCCAGCGGCTCGCCTGTGAGCAGGCATCGCGCAGGACCCAGGAGCCCACGTCCAGGATGAGCGGGCCGCGTTCCGCTACCGGGATGAAGGCCCCCGGTGGCAGCAGCCCCCTGTCGGGATGCTCCCAACGCACGAGTGCCTCGGCGCCGCGGACGCGTCCGTCCGCCAGAGACACGAACGGCTGGAAGTGGACGCGCAGCTCGTCTTCGTCGATGGCCCGGCGAAGCCTCGTAGCGACCGCCCCCCTGCTCCTTGGCGCGGTACACCGCCGTCCGGCCTTCAGGCCGGCTCGCTCCGCGGCCTCGTTGCGGGCGATGACCGGCCGCTCGCCTGTCACAGCCTCGGTCACCGGGCGCTTGCGTTCCCACGCGAGGCCGGGGAGGCCGACACCGCGCGCGAGTGACAGCTCTCGGGTAAGGCGGTCGAACTCCGGCGCCTCCACCCCGGGCGCGTGCCACAGGAGGTGACAGCGGAGGAGCCCGCCCTCTCCGGGCACCCAGATCGCACCCACTGCCCAGTCCATGTCCCCGCCGAGCACCTGAAGCAACTTCGGGAGAGCCGCCTCTTCGGTCGGCGCCTCGGCGAGCACCCGGGCGAATTCAGTCCTCGGTGGAGGGACCCCGCATGTTTTCTTATCGACCTCGGGCCCTCGGCGCTTAAGTCGCCGCTAGGAAGCCACTCGGTTCCGCAGCACGCCGATGCCCTCGATCTCGAGCTCCACCTCGTCCCCCGGCTCGAGCCAGCGACCGTCGCCGTGCTCGAGGATGCAGCCGCCGCCGACGGTGCCCGACCCGATCACGTCGCCGGCCCGGAGGCCGGGGGTGTTGCGCGCAGCGGCCGCCAGGATCTCGTCCCAGGACCAGTGGATGGCGCCCGTCCGCGTGTCGGTCCGGACCTCGCCGTTCACGCGCGCGACCGCGCGCAGGTCGGGCCCGTCGGGCAGCTCGTCCGGCGACACGAGCTCCGGCCCGAGCGACGTCGCGAAGTCCTTGCCCTTCGCGGGGCCGAGCCCGACGGACATCTCCCTGCCCTGGAGGTCGCGCGCGGACCAGTCGTTCATGATCGTGAAGCCCTCGATGGCGCCCTCGGTGCCGATCACGGCGGCCAGCTCGAGCTCGTAGTCGAGCATCGCCGTGTCCGCCGGCTTGGGCACCTCGTCGCCGTCGCGGTACACCGCCGCCGGGTTCGAGAAGTAGAAGACCGGGATCTCGTACCAGGCCTCCGGCACGTCGCCGCGCCCGGCCTGGGCGCGGGCGTTGCGCACGTGCTCCTCGAACGCGAAGAAGTCGCGGATCGAGGGCGGCTGGCGTACGTCGGGGTAGGCGCGCCTCATCTCTGCACGAGCGTGGAGAGCACGACCTCGGTCACCGTGCGGTCTATCCCCTCGACGCTGCGGATCCGCTCCAGCGCGAGCTCGAGGTCGCGGGTGTCCTCGGCCATCACGTGGATCAGAGCGCTCGCCTCACCCGCCACGGTGTGGGCGGAGACCACCCCCGGCTCGTTCGCCACCGCCCGCTTGATCGCCTCGCCGGGCATGCGGCCGGCACAGTAGAGGTCAACGAACGCCTCGGTGTGCCAGCCGAACGCGCCCGGATCGACGATGGCGGTGTAGCCGCGGATCACGCCGTCGGCCTCCAGCCGGTCCACGCGCCGCTTGACAGCGGGCGGCGAGAGGTGCACGTGCCTACCGATGTCCTTGAAGGAACGGCGGGCGTTCTCGCGCAGTAGCGAAACGATCGTTCGGTCTACGGCATCCATGGGGGGTTCACTCGGCCCTTACGCGCAACAAAATGGTGTTGCGGGAGCTTGCAAACCAGGGAAACATTACAAGGAATGGCTACTGAACAGCTGACGCCGCTTCCCGCAGGCCTTCCTGACATCGATCCACTGCCGGTCCACGGCATCGATCACCTCGAGCTGTACGTGGGGAACGCCGCCCAGGCGGCCTTCTACTTCACGCGTGCGTTCGGCTTCACCGAGACCGCGTACATGGGGCTCGAGACAGGCCGCCGCGACCGCGTCTCGCACGTGCTCCAGCAGGGCCGCATCCGGCTCGTGCTCACCGGGTCGCTCTCGGGCGAGGACGAGATCGGCCGCCACCAGCGCCACCACGGCGACGGTGTCCACAAGATCGCGCTGAGCGTGCCCGACGCCGCGGCCGCCTACTCGCACGCGGTCGCCCACGGCGCCCGCGGGGTGGCCACACCGCACTGGATCGAGGACGAGCACGGGCGCGTGCAGCTGGCCTCCGTCTCCACCTACGGGGAGACGGAGCACCTGTTCGTGGAGCGCGGCGGCTACGACGGCGCCTTCATGCCCGGCTTCGCGGCACGCGACGAGGCGCCCACGGACCCCCTCTTCGCCGGCATCGACCACGTGGTCGGGAACGTCGAGCTCGGGCACATGCAGGAGTGGGTCGGGTACTACGAGCGCGTCTTCGGCATGACCGAGTTGATCCACTTCTCCGACGAGGCGATCTCGACCGAGTACTCCGCGCTGATGTCGAAGGTCGTGACGGATGGCAGCGGGAAGCTCAAGTTCCCGATCAACGAGCCCGCGGAGGGCAAGCGCAAGTCCCAGATCGAGGAGTATCTGGACTTCTACCGCGGCGCCGGCGTGCAGCACCTGGCGATCTCCACGCGCGACATCGTCGGCACGGTCGCCGAGCTGCGCGATCGCGGCGTCGAGTTCCTCACCATCCCCGGTGAGTACTACGACGAGGTGCCGGGCCGGATCGGCGAGATCGAGCAGGATCTCGACGACCTGCGCCGGCTCGGCATCCTCGTCGACCGCGACGACGAGGGCTACCTCCTCCAGATTTTCACCAAGCCGCTCGGTGACCGGCCCACGCTGTTCTTCGAGATCATCGAGCGCCACGGCTCGCGCGGCTTCGGCGAGGGGAACTTCAAGGCCCTCTTCGAGGCGATCGAGCGCGAGCAGGACCTGAGGGGCAACCTGTGAGGTACGAGCGCCTCGGCGAGATCCCCCGCAAGCGCCATGTCCAGGTGCGGCGCAACGGCACCGGCTCGCCGCTGCTGACCGAGGAGGTCATGGGCTACGAGGGCTTCTCGGGGAACGAGACGATCCTCTACCACGTCCACTCCCCCTGCCGGCTCGACGCGGTCGGCGGCTTCCAGGGGATCGAGCGCGAGGAGTGGGTGCCCGAAGCCCACGTTCACCGCCTGGCCGACACCGGGCCGATGGATCCCGGCGGCGACCCGCTCGGCGGCCGGCGGCGGCTGATGTGGAACGCCGACCTCGAGGTCTCGGTCTGCAAGCCCACGGAGCCGCTCCTCGGCTTCTATCGCAACGGGGAGGGCGACGAGGTCCTCTACATACATCGCGGCGGCGGCGTGCTGCGCACGGTGTTCGGCCGAGTGCCCTTCCGTGAGAAGGACTACGTGGTGATCCCGCGCGGGACCACGCATACCTTCGAGCTCGACGCCGGCGACCAGGAATGGCTGTGCTTCCACACGCCCGGCGAGATCGAGACTCCGAACCGCTACCGCAACCGCTACGGGCTGCTGCTCGAGCACGCGCCGTACTCGCAGCGCGACTTCCACGGCCCGGCCGAGCTCGAGACCTACGACGAGAGCGGCGCGTACCCCGTCACGGTGCGCGTGCGCGACGGCTATCAGGAGTACATGCTCGACAGGCACCCCTTCGACGTGGTCGGCTGGGACGGGTACGTCTGGCCCTACACCTTCAACGCCGACGACTTCGAGCCACGCGCCGGGCGCTTCCACCTGCCCCCGCCGGCGCACCAGACGTTCCAGGGCCCGAACTTCGTGATCTGCACGTTCGCGCCGCGGATGCTCGACTGGGATCCCGAGGCCGTGCCGCTGCCCTACCACCACTCGAACATCCAGTCCGAGGAGGTCATGTTCTATGCCGAGGGCGACTACGCGGCGCGCAAGGGCGTGGAGGTCGGCTCCATCACGCTGCATCCCTCCGGCCTGCCGCACGGCCCGCAGCCGGGCGCGGTCGAGAAGGCGCTCGGCGCGAAGAGCACGGACGAGCTGGCGATCATGTGGGACACGTTCCGGCCGCTCCGGCTGACATCGCTCTGGCGCGACCACGACAAGCCGGAGTACGCGCTGTCCTGGAACCCCGACCGCTCACCCGCGCATGTTTGAGGAGGGCCAGCTCTACTCGCCGGTCACGCAGGGCGAGGACGGCGTGGTGGTCCACCTCGGGGTCGATCACCCCGGGGCGAGCGACCCGGAGTACCGCGCCAGGCGCTCGGAGATCGCCGCCGCCGCGCTGGCATGGCGGCCGGGCGAGCCCGCCCCCGCGATCGAGTACACCGAGCGCGAGCAGGGCGTGTGGCGGATCGTCTGCCGCGAGCTGGCGGCAAAGCACGAGCGCTATGCGTGCCGCGCGTACCGCGAGGCCGCGGCCTCGCTCGCGCTGCCGCGCGACGCCATACCCGACCTCGACGAGGTCAGCGCTCGCCTCGAGCCGCTCACGGGCTTCCGCTACCTCCCGGCCGCGGGCCTCGTGCCGCTGGAGGAGTTCTACGGCGCGCTGGCCGACCGCGTCTTCCACTCGACGCAGTACATCCGCCACTGGGCCGCGCCGCTCTACACGCCCGAGCCGGACCTGATCCACGAGGTGATCGGCCACGGCAACCTGCTCGCCTCGCCCGAGCTGGCCGAGCTGAACCTGCTGGCCGGCCAGGCAGCACGCCGCTGCGAGACCGGCGACGCGCTCAGGTTCCTCGCGCACGTGTTCTGGTTCACGATCGAGTTCGGCGTGCTCCACGAAGACGGCGAGCTGCGCGCCTACGGCGCCGGGATCCTCTCGAGCTACGGCGAGATCGAGGAGTTCCGCGAGATGGAGATCCGCCCGATCGACTACCTCGAGATGGGCACGATCGACTACGACATCACCAAGTACCAGCCGGTGCTGTACAGCGCCGAGTCGATGACGCACCTGATGGACTCGCTCGGAGGCTTCTTCGCGGACTTCGACGACAACGTGCCGGAACGGCTGAAGGCCGGTTCGGCAGGCGCCGTGCGCTAGATACTTCCCGGAGTGAGCGAGCCGGTCTTCCTCTTCGCCGACCTGTCGGGCTACACGGCGCTGACCGAGACGCACGGCGACGAGGAGGCGGCCGACCTCGTGCTCGGGTTCGCAGACGACGTGCGAGCGCTGCTCCCGGACTACGGGGCCGAGGAGGTCAAGATGATCGGCGACGCGCTGATGATCCGCGCCGAGGATCCGGAGCGCGCGGTGCGGCTCGGCATAGCGATCGTCCACGCCGTCGGCCGTCGCCACGGCTTCCCGAGCGTGCGGGTCGGACTCCACGCCGGAGCGGCCGTCGAGCGCGACGGTGACTGGTTCGGCTCGGCCGTGAACCTGGCGGCTCGCGTGTCGGGTGCGGCCGCGGGCGGGGAGGTGCTGCTCACCGCGTCGACGGCCGAGCGCATCACGGGAGACAAGGGAAGCCCGCGTCTCTTCCTGCGATCGCGCGGACGGCGGGAGCTGCGGAACGTATCCGCGCCGGTCGAGCTGATCGAGGCGACCTGCGAGTACTCGAGCGGCCTCGACGAGCTGCCGATCGACCCGGTCTGCCGGATGGCCGTGGAGCCGGCCCACGCCGCCGGGAGCCTGTCCCACGAGGGTGTGGAGTACTGGTTCTGCTCGCTCGACTGCGCGCGCAAGTTCGCCGAGGCGCCTACAGCCCCAGCTGCTTCCCGAGAATCTCCTTCATGACCTCGTCGGTGCCGCCGCCGATCGGGCCGAGGCGAGTGTCGCGCACGGCGCGCTCGATGCCGTACTCCTTCATGTAGCCGGCGCCGCCGTGGATCTGGAGGGTGTCGTCGGCCACCTCGTAGGCGGCGCGCTGGCTCATCAGCTTCGCCTCGGTCACCTCGCGGATCGCGTCACCGCCGTTCGCGAACAGCCAGAGCGCGTAGTAGGTGAGCGAGCGCGCGGCCTCGTGCTTCACCGCCATCTCGGCGATCTTGTGCCTGATCGCCTGGTGCTTGCCGATCGGGCGGCCGAAGGCGGTGCGCTCGTTCGCGTAAGCGATGGCGGCGTCCAGCATGCGGCTCATCGAGCCCACGGCGCCCAGCGCCATCACGAGCCGCTCCCACTGGAAGTTGGCCATGATCAGGTAGAAGCCCTTGTTCTCCTGGCCGAGCAGGTTCTCGTCGGGCACGAACACGTCGTCGAACGCCAGCTCCGCGGTGTCGGAGGCGCGCCAGCCGAGCTTCTCGAGCTTCTTCGAGACGGTGTAGCCCTCCATCTCCTTCTCGAGGATCAGGAACGAGAGCCCCTGATGGCCGCCCTGCTCGGTGGTCTTGACCGCCGTGACCAGGAAGTCGGCGCGCACGCCGTTTGTGATGTAGGTCTTCGAGCCGTTCACCACGTAGCCGTCGTCGACCTTCCTCGCGAACGTGCGGATGCCGGCCACGTCCGATCCGGCGCCCGGCTCCGTGATCCCGAGCGCGGCGATCCGCTCTCCCCTGATGGCGGGTGCGAGATAGCGCTGCTTCTGGTCCTCGGTCCCGAACTTCCAGATCGGCGGCGTGGCGATGCCGATGTGCGCTCCGATGCCCGCCGACAGCCCGCCCGAGCCCGACCCGGCGAGCTCCTCGGCGAGCACCGCGTCGTGCAGGTAGTCGCCGCCCTCGCCGCCGTACTCCTCCGGGTACTTGAGGCCGAGATAGCCAAGCTCGGCCATCCGCGTGAACACGTCGTTGGGGAACCACTCGGCGTCCTCCCACTCGTCCGCGTGCGGGCGCAGCTCGGTCGTCACGAAGCGCCGCACCGCCTCGCGCAGCTGCCCGTGCTCGTCGGTGAACGGCGGCTGTGTCCGGCGCGTGGCGGCGTCCGGGAGCCCCTTCGCTTCCAGGCTCACCCGTCCTCCCAATCGTCCTCGTCGTCCCAGTCGCCGTCCGCGAGCTTCGTCGCGGCCGCGCCGCCATCCGCACCGAGAAGGCTGCGCATGATCGAGCCGCCCTGCTCGAACAGGGCGAGTGCCTCCTTGAAGTGCTCGTCCGCCACCGGGCGGCCTTCGTCCCGGATGGCGCACAGGGCGGCCTTGCGGACGAGCTCGCGCAGGAACGCGGGGCTACCACCAGCCGTGGCATCGATGATCGCGCCACGATCCTTCAGGTTCGACTCCAGTCCTCGCGTGAACAGGTCGAGCAGCCGTCCGCGCGCGTCGGCGTCGGGAAGCAGGAGCTCCAGCGCCTGATCCACTCGTCCGGGCCGGGATGCCAGTGCCGGCTCGAGGAGGTCCGCCCTGTTGGTGGTCATGAGGAAGATCACGTCAGCGTCCTCACCCACCCCGTCCATCTCATTGAGAAGCTCGAAGAGCAGCGATGTTGTGCCCATCATCGACGTGCGCTCGTGCGCGACAAGATCGATGTCTTCGAGCACCACGAGCGACGGCTGGAGGTCCCTGGCAATGGCGCTCGCCGCCCCGATCAGCCCCAGGCCCGCGCCGGTGAGGATTACCACGGTCCTCCCCTCGAGCCGTTCGATCAGGTACGTCGCCGTGAGCGTCTTGCCGGTGCCGGGCGGTCCGTGCAGCAGAAGCCCTCGGCGCAGATGGCGTCCGGCCTCGAGCAGCGCCTCGCTGTGACGCGCGAACTCGACGGTGTGGAGCTCGATCGTGTCGAGCAGGCCCTCGGGAAGAACGATGTCCTCGCGGCCGACGGCCGACACTTGCGGAAACTCGACCGCCATACCCCCGTCGCCCATCTCGCCGGCCGCCTTCAGCGCGAGGACCTTGCCCCGGTAGACGTTGTGCTTCCGCATCAGCTCGCGGATGCGCGAGACGAATTCTTCCGCCGCTGCAAGCTCGGAGGCCATGACCTCCAGCCGGACCCCCGGCGAGTCGAAGCCGCGTTCCCCTTGCATCACGAGCACGACCAATCGCCGGTCACCTCTCGCAAGAAGAAACAAGCCCACGGTCACGCAACTCACCGAACGATCACCGTCGAGTCGGACCGCCGTTCGGCGCACCGGCCCCACCTTCAGTCCGAAACCGGTGTCGTGAACGAGTCCCGCGAGCGACATCTCGGAAAATCCGACTGGACCCGCGAAGCCGACGAGCCGGTGCTCGACGTCGCGCTCCTCGAGGTACGCGTCGAGCGCGAGCTGGAGGTTGGGGAGGTCGTAGAGCTCAATCTGCTCCCCGCTCAGCGGAAAGCTCGACGGGTCCTCGCCAAAATGTTCCTCCAGCATGCCTGCGAACGGAGAGCGTCCCTCCGCCCACCCCTCGGTGGCCCACTCCATGAACCGGCGGAAGGCAGCACCGAACTCCTGGGCTGAGAGGTTGTCGCTCACAGGCGTTTCTTCAACATGCCGAAGACGCCTCTGAGCACCTTGCGCTGGACGGCCTTGCCCTCGCGCGACTTGAGGAAGTCGCCGATCGCATCCACGCCTCCCGCCGGGGCGGGTGCTCGCGGTTCCTGCTTCCGCTTCGCGCGCGGCTTGGGCGCCTTCTCGTGCTCCTCCGGCTCGGCGGACTTCTCCATCCGCGCGGCGAGCTTCTCCCGTGCGCTCTGGGCATCCACGCGCTGGCCATACTTCGCGAACAGCGCGGACGCCTTGGCGGCGCCGTCCACGTCGTCGGCCGGGCCCATGCGGGAGGCCGGAGCCCGCAGCCGCGTGTGCACGACCGGGGTGGGCACGCCCTTCTCGGAGAGGATCGTGACGGCGGCCTCGCCGATGCCCATCTGCGTCAGCAGCTCCTTGACCTCGTAGAAGTCCGAGGTCGGGTAGGTGGACGCGGCGGCCTTGAGCGCCTTCGCGTCGTCGGGCGTGAACGCCCGGAGCGCGTGCTGCACGCGGTTGCCGAGCTGGCCGAGCACCGACGCCGGCACGTCGTCGGGCACCTGGGTCACGAAGAACACGCCCACGCCCTTCGAGCGGATGAGCCTCACCGTCTGGGTCACCGACTCGAGGAAGGCGTCGGTGGCGTCCTGGAAGAGCAGGTGGGCCTCGTCGAAGAAGAAGACCAGCTTCGGCTTGTCCAGGTCCCCGGCCTCCGGCAGCTGCTCGAACAGCTCCGCCAGCAACCACATCAGGGCGGTGGAGAAGAGCTTCGGCTTGTCCTGCACGGCCGCCAGCTCGAGCACAGACACGATCCCGCGGCCGTCCGGCGCGGTGCGCATCAGATCGGCGATGTCGAGTTGCGGCTCCCCGAAGAACTCGTTGCCGCCGCCGTCCTCGAGCCCAACGAGCGCGCGCAGCAGCACGCCCACCGTCGATGACGCCAGCCCGCCGATGCCCTCGAGCTCGCTCTTGCCGTCGTCCGAGTCGAGGAAGGTCAGCAGCGCCCGCAGGTCGGACAGGTCGAGCAGGGGCAGGCCCTTCTCGTCCGCGTAGTGGAACACGAGCGCCAGGCTCTGCTCCTGCGTCTCGTTCGCTCCGAGCACCTTCCCGAGCAGCTGCGGGCCGAAGTCGGACACGGTGGCGCGGACGGGGACCCCGGGCCCGATGGCTCCGAGCGACAGGTACTCGACGGGGCACGCCACCGGCGCGAAGGGCAGGCCCAGCTCCGTCATCCGCTTCTCCGCCGGCCCGCCGGGCGCGCCGGCGGCGCCGATCCCCGAGAGGTCGCCCTTGACGTCTGCCGCGAACACGGGCACGCCGGCGGCTGAGAGCTGCTCGGCGATCGTCTGGAGCGTGATCGTCTTGCCGGTGCCGGTGGCGCCCGCCACGAGCCCGTGCCTGTTCATCATCCGAAGCGGCACCTGCACGACCGCCTCCTGCGCGAGCGCTCCCTCGTGCACGCCGCGCCCCAGGTCCAACGCCGGGCCGTCGCTCACGTAGGCGTCGGCGATCGTCTTGCCGAAGCCGGTCATCCGCGCATCCTCGCGCATGCGATCCCCGACAGGGCTACTTGCGCGGGATCACGTTGTGCGTGACGAACGCGGCGAGCGGAGTGGCCAGCTTCGCGAGCTCGGCCGTGCGCCCGGCCTCCACCCAGATGGAGACGAGCTCGAGGATGGCTCCCACCACCCCGAGGGCCGCCTCGTCGGACAGCGGGCCTATCGCCTTGCGGCCCTCGCGCGCCTGCGCGTTGATCTCGAGGTAGCGGTCGGCGAACACCCGGAGCACCGCCCGCCGCCGCGCGAGCGCCTCCGGCCCGGCCGCGTGCACCTCGATGATGATCGCGCGGCAGAACGCGGGCTCGGCGGAGAGGACCGTGAGGAACGCCTGGAGCCCCATGATCACGCGCGAGTGCGGGTCGTCCTGTCCCTCGAGCGTGTCGGCGACACGTCCCAGCAGGAACATGATGCCGGTGTCGTACATCGCGAGGAAGCACTCCTGCTTGTCGCTGAAGTGGTCGTAGAAGGTCTTGCGCGAGACGCCGGCCCGAGAGACCACGTGGGCGATCGTCGTGGAGTTGTAACCGTGCTCCGCCACCGCTTGGGCCATGGCGTCGAGCAGCCGCCCGCGCTGGGAGGCCAGAACCGTCTCTCGCGTTAGCGAATGGCGCCCAGAGGGAAGAGGACCAACGGGGAACTCGTAGATGGTGGAGTTGGCGGCTTGCACTTTGGGAAACTCTAGCGTACTATCCGGAAACTTCTGAGTTCACGAACATCGGGTCGAGCGGAACGGGGAGAGAGCGACGTGGGGAATCCAGTGCACGGTAGGCGGTCGTTCGGGTTGATGGTGGCGGTCATGGCGGCGGTGGCCGCGATCGCGCCGAGCGCCCAGGCCAGGGACGCCACCGTGCGGTCGTTCGACCAGACCGCCATCAACATGCACTTCTTCCCCGCGGAGGGCCTCGCGGCCGGCAAGCGCGCGCCGACCGTGCTCGTGGGACCCGGCTTCAGCTCGCCCGGCGAGACGAACCAGGACTCGAGCTCGACGGATGCCCTCGGCGGCGTCGGCCTCGGGCCCCTGCGCCGCGCCGGCTACAACGTGCTCACCTGGGACCCGCGTGGCTTCGGCCAGTCCGGCGGCCAGGTGGAGGTCGATTCTCCTGACTACGAGGCGCGTGACGCGTCGGCGCTGATCGACTGGCTCGCGAAGCAGCCGGAGGCCCAGCTGGACAAGGCGGGCGACCCGCGAGTGGGCATGAACGGGAGCTCCTACGGCGGCGGAGTCCAATGGATCACCGCGGCGCGCGACGCGCGCGTGGACGTGATCACCCCGAACATCTCCTGGAACTCGCTGATCACGAGCCTCTACAAGGACGGCTCGCTCAAGAACGGTTGGGGCACCGTGCTCTGCGGGGCCGGGATCGCCGGCTCCCTGCCGGGCGGGCTGCTCAACCCCGACGGCTTCCGCGTGCTGCGCGTGAGCCCGCACATGTTCAACACCTGCGTGGGCGGCCTCGCGAGCGGCAAGGTGGCGCCGGAGGACGAGGCCTGGTTCAAGGCGCACGGCCCCGACTTCCTGCTCCCGAAGGTCAAGATCCCCACGCTCATCACGCAGGGCACCGCGGACACACTGTTCACGCTCAAGGAGGCGATCCGCAACTACGCCTCGCTGCGCAGCCGCGGTGTGCCCACCAAGATGCTCTGGTTCTGCGGCGGGCATGGCGTCTGCGTGACCGGCTCCGGTGAGGCCCTGCACGTCGAGCGCGCCGTGCTCAACTGGCTCGCGCGCTACCTGAAGCGCGACACCACGGTGCAGACCGGTCCGCGCTTCGAGTGGCTGGCGGACGACGCGCAGTGGCGCTCGGCCAGCGACTATCCGATGACGCGGCGTGGCTCGCTGACGGCGGTCACCGGCCAGAAGACGCTGCCGATCGTGCCGGGGAGTCCCTCCGGCGGCCTGATCGCCGCGACGCCCGCGCCGAACTCCGTGGAGGTGGCGCTGCCGGCGGCCTCCGGGAACGCGCACGTGGTGGGTGAGCCCACGCTCAAGCTCTCCTACAGCGGCACGGCGGTGCCGGGGGCGACGCACCTGTACGCGCAGATCCTCGACAGCGCGGGCCGCGTGGTGGGCAACCAGGCCACCCCGATCCCCGTGACGCTCGACGGCATCCCGCGCACGATCGAGCGCCCACTCGAGGCGATCGCCTCGGAGGCGAAGGCGGGGTCGGGCTACAAGCTCCAGATCACGCCCGGCACCACGCTCTACACGCTCCAGCGCTCGACGGGCCTCGTGAGCTTCGGGCGCATCGAGATCTCCCTGCCGATCTCCGGCTGAGGTTCAGGACGGGCACGGCGGCGGCCTCCCCGGACGCGGGATCCGGGGAGGCTCGCCGGCACCTCAGCCTTGAGCGGGCTCGGCGGGAAGGCCGTGGCGCTCCAGCGCGCGCTCGTAGTTGAGCCGGAGCAGCTCGATCACGTCATGCACGTCGGCCTCGCTCGCGATCCGGCGCGCGGCGGGCCCGGCCCGGTCCGGGAAGACCGGATGCGGCTCGACGCGGCCCTGCTCCCGTAGCTCGGCCCAGACCTCCTTCGGGAAGCCGAAGTGCGCGGAGCGGTCGCCGTGCAGGTGCCCTAGCTCCCGGCGACCGAGCCGAAAGGCCACGGAGCTGCCGCGGCTGCCGGGCTCCGCGGTCACTCCCGGCCACGCGGTGACCGTCGCGCTGATCTGCTCGCTGGGGCTTGGTGAGTTGCTCATCCACTCATTGTGCAACTTCAAGTGCACTTGAAGTCAAGCTCCGGGTGACCCGGTCCACTCAGGAGGCTTGTAGCCAAACTTGGCACTCAATTGGGATGTCGGGGTTCGCCTGGGGAGGTAGCGTCACCCAAGCTTCCCCTGGCCCGAAGGAGCAGCGTGAACCGCCCAATCGCCGTGGTAGGAACGGTCCTCCTCCTCACCGCGGCTGTCTTCTCCGGCTGCGCGCTCGGTCAGGCCACGCAGGCCACGGATGTCCAGGCCACCCAGGCGACGCTGAACGGGAAGGTGAGCGCGATCGAAGCTGGACCGGTCGAGCACTGGTTCCAGTACGGGACGACCACCGCATACGGCTCCGAGACGGTGCATCGATCCCTGACCGTGAGCGACCACGACGATCATCCCGTCGCGGAGCCGGTCCAGGACCTCGCCCCCGGCACCGGGTACCACTTCCGGCTCTGCGCCAGGAACGCCGGCCAGAGCCGGGCCAACTGCGGCGGCGACAAGACGTTCACCACCCCCGATGACGGCGCCAGGCACCACGCCGATCGTCCCGACGACTTCTCGGCCGGCACGCAGCAGGTCCACGTGCTCTACGTGCTGCCCGCGGACGGAGCCGATCGCGAGCTCGACACCAATGGGGTCATCGCCGCAACCGTCGGCGTCGCCACGGACTGGATGAGCGACCAGACCGGCGGGCAGCCATTCCGGCTCGACACCGCCGGCGGCGCTCTCGACGTCACCTTCGTCCGCCTGGCGGCCACCGACGCGGAGCTCGCGGCGAACGGTGTGTTCCTTCGCGACGCAATCGAGGCGGAGCTGGAGGAGCGCGGCTTCGACGATCCGCGGAAGGTGTACTCGGTGTACTACGACGGCACGGCGCACGAGAGGTGCGGGGGCGCGACGTGGCCACCCACGCTCCTCGGCCACGTGGTCGCTCTGTACCTCGGGGGACAGTTCGAAGATCCGGAGACCCCCGATTGCGAGACCAATCCGCTGGCGGAGATCACGGACCCGCCGGGCTATTGGGAGTTCGCCTTCCTGCACGAGCTGATGCACGGCATGGGCGCGGTACCGACCTGTGCGCCGAACCATGTGCTGGACGGCCACACGGGCGACCAGCCGAACGACCTGATGTACGCCGGCCCGGAGTCCTGGGAGCCGAGCGCCCTCGACCCCGGCAACGACGACTACTACGGGCACGGCCGCTCCGATTGCCTCGACGTCGCAGAGAGCGGCTATCTGGTCGGCAACGACCCGGCTCCGCTCCCTGGCGAGGACCTCTAGCTCTCGAACACGTCGAGCGGCAGCACAGCCGATACGAGCGCGTTCGGCTTGTCCACGAGCTCCGAGACCCGGAGCTCGACCGCCGCGCTCATGAGGACGTAGGCGGGCTCGCGCGCCATGCCGTGCTGGTGCTCGAGCCAGGCGAGCATCTCCAGCAGTGCCCGTCGAGTGGCCAGGTTGAGGTCGAGCTGCTCGTTCCTGCCGTCGTCGTCGAGTGGGATGCCCGTGGTGGCGAAGCAGCTTCGCCCGGCTCGCGGCGGGCTCTCCCAGGCCGGGAAGCGCGGGCGCCAGCCGTCGCGGCGCAGGCCCACCCGCACGGTGGCGGAGCCGCCGGTCTCGATGGCGGAGATGCAGACCTCGCCGTCGCCCTGAGCGAAGTGGAGGTCGCCGATCGAGAGCAGCGCGCCGGGCGCGTGCACGGGCAGCAGCAGCCGGCTGCCGGCCACCAGGTCGCGGATGTCGATGTTGCCGCCGTTCTCGCGCGGCGGGTAGGTCCGCAGGCCGCCGGCGGCGGAGGCCGGCACCGCCAGCTCGGGGCTCGGCAGCTCGAACTCCGCGCCGCGGGCCGCCAGGTCCGCCTCGCGCGCGAGCGCGCGGGCGAAGAGCTCCGGTGAGGGCGCCACTCCGATCACGCCCGCGAACACCCCGGCCGGCACAGCCACGCCCGGCACGTCCTCCGAGCGGGCGTGCTCGCCGTCCAGCTCCCAGCGGGCCACGAACGGCCTGTCGAAGAGGTCACCTAAGAACCCCGAGCCGGGCCAGATCGCGGTCCACCCGAAGTCGTCCGTCTCGTAGCCGAGCACGTCGATCTCGAGCACGTCGCCGGGCTCCGCCCCGCGCACCTCCAGCGGCCCGGTGAGCGGATGTGCGAGCGACGGAATCGCAAGCAGGTCCTCGTGACGGGACGCCCGCGTGATCGTCCCGTCGCGCGAGTCGCGCAGCTCGAAGGTCACCACCTCGCCGGGATCGACCGCGAGCACGGGCGGGATCTCGGGATGCCAGCGGTTGTGACCGCCGGGCGCACCCTCGTCGAGGCGCCGCGAGCAGTCGATCTCGATCCGGGCGCTCACCTGACGGGTCCTACCCGCTGCGGCCTCCTACAGACCGTACGAGCGCCCGATCACGTCGAGCATCACCTCGTCGGTGCCGGCTCCGATGCGGTTGAGGCGCATGTCGCGCCAGGCACGCTCGATGAAGTACTCCTTCATGTAGCCGGCGCCGCCGTGGATCTGCAGGCACTCGTCGGTCACCTCGCACGCGATCCGCGCCGAGTAGAGCTTGGCCATCGAGATCTCGCGCACGGGGTACTCGCCGTTCTGGTGGCGCCAGGCGGTCGAGTAGACCATCTGACGCGCGGCCTCGATCTTCGTGGCCATGTCCGCGAACTTGTGGCGGATCACCTGGAACTTGCCGATCGGCCGGCCGAATGCGGTGCGGTCGGTGGCGTATTCGAGCGTGCGGTCGAAGCAGCGCTGGGCCCCGGCCACGCAGCCGGCCGCGCCGATCAGGCGCTCGCCCTGGAGCTCCCACATGATGTGGTAGAAGCCCTTGCCCTCCTGGCCGAGGAGCGCGTCCGCGGGAACGCGCACGTCCTGGAAGGCGAGCAGCGCGGTGTCGGAGGCGTGCATCCCCAGCTTCTCGAGCTTCTTCTCGCGGATCACGCCGTCCGCGTTCATGTCCACGAGGAAGAGCGAGAAGCCGTCGTACCCCGCGTCGGCGTCGGTCTTCGTCACGAGCACGATGAAGTCGGCCCTGTGCCCGTTCGTGATGTAGGTCTTGGACCCGTTGATGACCCAGTCGTCCCCGTCGCGCACGGCGCGCGTCTTGATGCCGGCCACGTCGGAGCCGGCGTCCGGCTCGGTGATCCCGAGGCACGAGATCTTCTGGCCCTGGATCGCGGGCACGAGGTAGCGCTGCTTCTGCTCCTCCGTGCCGAACAGGTGAACGGGCGGCGTGGCCATGTCCGTGTGCACCGCCACGCCCATCGCGAGCCCGCCCGAGTTGGCGCCCGCCATCTCCTCCGCGAGGACCAGGTTGCAGTAGTAGTCGCCGCCCTGGCCGCCGTACTCCTCGGGATACGAGAGGCCGAGGAAGCCGAGCTCGCCCATGCGATGGAAGACGGAGTCCGGGAACGTGGTCTCCTCCCACTCGACCGAGTGCGGAGCCAGTTCCTTCTTCACGAAGGCGCGGATCGAGTCGCGGAGCTGATCGTGCTCCTCGGTGAAGATGAAGTGCTTGCGCCTCGTCTCGAAATCCGGCTTGAGCACCTTCTCGGCCGTTGCCATCGCGGGTCCCCCTCGTAGTGGATGCTGCGAGGCGCACCGTACCAAAGTAGGGAGTGGGACTTCCTACTATTGGCTGCGCGCGAACCGGCCCGTGGTGGCGGGGAAGCCCTGGATCGCGATCCAGGATTTCACCAGGCCGCCGAAGCGCTCCGGCACGATCCGCGACGCGGGGAACAGCCGCTGAAGCTCGCTGCGCCTCATCAGGCGGTGCTGCTGGACGATCTCGCGCGCGAAGGCGGGATCGGGGCAGCGCCCGGCCCAGCCGACCCCGCGGCGCGTGAGGATCGCCACGCGCGCGTCCTCGGAGAGCCAGTGCCACGCCGGCACCAGGAAGTGCGGCTCCACGGGAAACCAGAAGTTCGGCGTCTGCACCCAGACGGCGCTCGACACGCGCTGCACCTCCGCCGCCATGCGCGCCTGCGCCTCGAACGTGAACAGATGCTCGATCACCGAGTTGCTGAACGCGATGTCGAACTCGGCGTCGCCGAACGACCCGAGGTCGGTCGCGTCGCCCACGAGGGCGCGTACGTTCTCGTGCGGGTGCTCCTGCTCGCCGAGGTTGAGCAGCGTGATCGACACGTCTTCGCGATCGGTCCAGCCGCGGCGCTCCCAGAAGGAGACGGTGCCACCCACATCGAGGATCGAGACCGGGCGCGGCAGGCGCCCGACCAGGGTGTCGAACAGCTGGAAGCGCCGTTCGCGCATCCGGCGGCTGAGGGAGCCCGCGTCGCCGTCATCGGCAAGACGCCGCATCCGCTCAGCCGGGCTGACCAGCATCACCGGCGGACTGTCTCACCCCGTCATGGCAGGCCGCACTGGTCCAACGGCTAGGTTTCCCGGCCTTGGCCGAGCGCAGCTTCGACGTGATTGTGGTGGGCGGCGGCCCGGCGGGCGAGGTATGCGCCGGGCGCCTCGGCGACGCCGGGCTGGAGGTCGCGCTGGTGGAGCAGGAGCTGGTGGGCGGCGAGTGCTCGTTCTACGCCTGCATGCCGTCGAAGGCAATGCTGCGCCCGGGGGAGCTGTTGGCCGAGGTCAGGCGCATCCCGGGGGTGCGCGAGGCGGTGACGGGGGACCTCGACGTGGGCGCGGTGCTCGAGCGGCGCGACGAGATCATCCACAACCTGGACGACTCCCACATGGAGCCGTGGCTGGCCGGCCACGGGGTCACGCTCGTGCGGGGCCACGCGCGGTTCGACGGCGAGCGCCGGCTGCAGGTCGAGGGCGACACGCTGCTGGCGCGCCGGGCCGTGGTGGTGGCCTCCGGGAGCGGAGCGGCCGTGCCGCCGATCGACGGGCTGCGCGAGGCGAGGCCCTGGACCAATCGCGAGGCCACCACCGCGAAGGAGGTGCCCGAGCGCCTGGCCATCCTCGGCGGCGGGGTGGTGGGCGTGGAGATGGCCCAGGCGTGGAGCTCGCTCGGATCGCGGGTCACGCTGGTCGAGGCGGCCGACCGCGTGTTGCCGAACGAGGAGCCGTTCGCCGGTGAGCAGGTGCGCTCCGCCCTGCACGAGCGCGGCGTGGACGTGCAGGTGGGCGTCAAGGCCACCGCGGTGCGGGCACACGACGGCGAGGTGGAGGTCGAGCTGGACACGGGCGGCCCGGTGCGCGGCGACGAGCTGCTCGTCGCGGTCGGCCGCAGGCCGAGGACGGACGACCTCGGGCTCGAGACCGTGGGACTCGAGCCGGGGAAGCCGATCGAGGTGGACGACCGGATGCGCGCGAACGACTGGCTCTACGCCATCGGCGACGTGAACGGGCGTGTGCTGCTGACCCACATGGGCAAGTACCAGGCGCGGATCGCCTGCGGCGTGATCCTCGGAGAGGACATGCGCGTGATGAGCGACGACGCGCGGTCGCCGCGGGTGATCTTCACGGATCCGCAGGTGGCCGCGGTCGGCTACACGCTCGAGGGCGCGCGCGCCGCGGGCCTCGACGTGCGGGCGGTGGACGTGCCCACGCAGTCGTCGGCCGGCGCCAGCTTCTACGGCCGCGACGACGCGCCCGGCACCTCACGTCTGGTGGTGGACGAGAGCCGGGGGGTGGTGGTGGGCGCGACCTTCACGGGCGTGGAGGTCGGCGAGTGGCTCCACGCGGCCACGATCGCCGTGATCGGCGAGGTGCCCCTGGAGCGGCTCGCCCACGCCATTCCCTCGTTCCCCACCCGCAGCGAGGTCTGGCTCAAGCTGCTCGAGAGCTGCGGGTTCTGAGATGGCGGGCGCGAGCGCCGAGGAGGTCCTCCGCCGGGTGCGCACGCTTCGCCCGGGCTCCGTGACCACCTACGGCGACCTGTCGCCGGGCGCGCCGCGCTTCGCCGGCGCGGTGCTCTCCGAGTGCCACGACCCGACCGTCCCGTGGCAGCGAGTGGTTCGCGCCGACGGGTCGCTCGCCAAGGGCGACCGCCAGCGCCGGCTGCTCGAGGCAGAGGGCGTGCCCTTCCGCGGGGAGCGCGTGGACATGGCCGCAGCGTGGGCTCCGCCGGAGCCCGAGTAGTAGAAATGCAGGCGATGGCCTACGACAAGCTGCTCTACGACGTGCGCGATGACGGCGTCGCGACGATCGCGCTCAACGCCCCCGAGACCCGCAACGCGCTCTCGGGCGACCTGCTCGGGGAGCTGATCCACGCCTTCGAGGCGGCCCGCGACGACGAGCGCGTGCGCTGCGTCGTGCTCGCCTCGACACACGAGAAGGTCTTCAGCGCCGGCGGCAACCTGGACCAGTTCGCCGCGGACGTGCCGCTCGTGCACAAGCACTTCGGCACCGAGCGCTTCCCGCGGCTCTTCACGCTGATCATGCAGCTCGGCAAGCCCACGATCTGCGCGGCGGGAGGCCACGTCCTGGCGGGCGCGCTCGGGATCGCGCTTGCCTGCGACCTCGTCGTCGCGAAGGACACGGCCACCTTCGGCACGCCCGAGATCAACGTGGGCGTGTTCCCGTTCATGATCATGGCGCTGATCTACCGCAACGTTCCGCGCAAGAAGGCGAACGAGCTGCTCCTCCTCGGGGAGCGGATCTCGGCCGAGGAGGCCCGCGAGGCGGGGATCGTGAACCGGGTGCTGCCTGGGGACGAGTTCGACGCGGCGGTGGACGAATGGGCGGTGAAGCTGGCGTCGAAGTCGCCGGTGCTGATGAAGCTCGGGAAGGACGCCATGTACCGTCAGTTGGACATGTCGCTCCAGGACGCGCTCGATCACCTCCGCAGCCAGCTCTCGATCGCATTCACCACCGAGGACATCCAGGAGGGGGTGCAGGCATTCTTCGAGAAGCGGGATCCGAACTGGACCGGCCGCTGACCATGGGCCTCTCGCTGGTGGCGCTCCGCTGCCGCACGGCCGACCGCACGCCGCGCGCCATGCGCGGCGTCGAGACGCTCGCGCCGCTGATCGAGAGCCGCCTGGAGGTGGAGGCGCGGACGATCGGGAGCCCGTCCGAGGCGCGCACGGTGCCGTACGACGAGGACCTGCGCGACTCGCGCGGCTGCCTGCTCGAGGCGGGCGGCCAGGTGGACGACGCGCTCGACGGCGGCAGGGTGCCCGTGCTGCTCGCGGGCGACTGCTCGATCGGCATCACCACGCTTCCCTCGGCGCTGCGCCACGGTCAGGGCATCAAGGTGCTCTGGCTCGACGCCCACGCGGACTACAACACTCCGGCCACCAGCGGCAGCGGCTATCTCGGCGGCATGGCGCTCGCCGGCGCCTGCGGTGAGTGGGACGCCGGGCTGACCGACACGATCGCCTCGGACCGCGTGGTGCTGGCCGGCGTCCGCGACCTGGACGACGGCGAACGGGACGTGCTCGGCGCCAGCGGGGTGACGGTGATCGGGGCCAGCAACGTGGAGACGCTCGTGGCCGTGAAGAACGCGCTCGACGGCGCGCCGGTGTACGTGCACCTCGACCTCGACGTGATCGACCCCGAGCACTTCCCCGCGCAGTTCCCGGCGCCGGGAGGGCTGCATCCGGAGAAGCTGTACGACCTCGCGGAGGCGGTGGTGGAGGACTGCGAGCTGGTGGGTCTCGAGATCACCGCGTTCGAGGCACCGGACGACCCCGGTGCGCACGCGGCGGCGGCGGAGACCGCGATGCGCGTGGTCGAGCCCTTCCTTGACCGCCTGCCGAGCGATCGTCAGAGTAAGAAGTAGTACTTCCCACTTCTGACCCGGAGGGGCATGGCCGCAACTGAGAGGGCAGCCGCCGACACGCTCGTCGCACGCCCGTCGCTTCGCACGCTCGTGGAGGACCTCCAGGAGCGCCGCGAGCGCGCCCGCGAGGGCGGAGGCGCCGAGCGGATCGAGCGCCAGCACGCCGCCGACAAGCTGACGGCGCGCGAGCGCCTGGCGCTGCTGATCGACGAGGGCACGTTCACCGAGCTCGGGATCCACGCGCGGCCGCACTTCTCGCAGCGCTCGATGGAGGGCCGCGAGGCGCCGGCGGACGGCGTGATCACGGGCTACGGGAAGGTCGACGGCCGGCTGGTGGCGGTGGCCGCCTACGACTTCACGGTCATGGCCGGCTCGATGGGCATGACCGGCGAGCTCAAGGTCACCCGCCTTCGAGAGCTCGCGCTGCAGAAGCGCATACCGATGGTCTGGCTGCTCGACTCCGCGGGAGCCCGGATCCAGGAGGCGGCCGGATCGCTGTTCGCCGGCTCCGGCCACCTGTTCCGCGAGGAGGTGATCATGAGCGGCGTGGTGCCCCAGGTGGCCGCGCTCATGGGCCCCTGCGCGGCCGGCACCGCCTACATCCCCGGGCTCGCCGACTTCGTGCCGATGGTCAAGGGCCGCGGCTCGATGGCGCTCGCCGGTCCGCACCTCACGAAGGCCGTGACCGGGGAGGACGTGACTCAGGAGGAGCTCGGCGGGTCGCGCGTCCACACGCGCGTCTCCGGCGTGGGCGACCTCGAGGTCGACTCCGACGAGGACTGCGTCAAGGCGATCAAGGACTACCTCTCGTACATGCCGCAGAACTGCGAGCAGCCGCCGCCGCTGCGCGAGTCCGCCGACCCGGTGGACCGGATGGACGAGGAGCTGCTCGACATCATGCCCGACTCGCCCCGCCACCCGTACGACATGTACGACGTGATCCGGCGCATCGTCGACGACGGCGAGTGGTTCGACCTCAAGCCGCGCTGGGCGCGCACGATCATCACCTGCCTCGCCCGGATGGGCGGGAGGCCGGTGGGCATCGTCGCCAACCAGCCGCGCCACCTCGGCGGCATCCTCGAGAACGACTCGGCGGACAAGGCGGCTCGCTTCATCAACCTCTGCGACGCCTACGGCATCCCGCTGCTGTTCCTCATGGACGTGCCCGGCTTCATGGTCGGCACCAAGGTCGAGCGCGCCGGGATCATCCGGCACGGAGCGAAGATGCTCTACGCCGTCTCGCGCGCGACGGTGCCGAAGGTGACCGTGATCCTGCGGAAGGCCTACGGCGCCGGCTACTACGTGATGTGCGGGAAGGCCTACGAGCCCGACCTGATCGTGGCGTGGCCCAGCGCCGAGATCTCCGTGATGGGACCGGAGGGCGCCGTGAACATCATCTTCCGCAAGCAGATCGAGGCCGCCGACGACCCGGACGCGGCGCGCGCCGAGATGATCGCGGGGATCAGGGCCACGATCGATCCCTACATCGCGGCCGGCAACGCGCTCATCGACGACGTGATCGACCCGCGCGAGACGCGGCCGACCGTGATCCGCGCCCTCGAGATGGCGGCCACCAAGCGGGTGCAGCGCCCGCACAAGAAACATGGAGTCATGCCCGTATGAGCCGCTTCGAGAATCCCGCCGTGATCACCTGCTCGATCTCGGGCGCGGTGGCCAACCGCGACCAGTGCCCGGCGATTCCGTACACGCCCGAGGAGTACGCGGCCGAGGCCAAGCGGGCCGTGGACGAGGGCTGCTCGATGATCCACATCCACGCGCGCACGCCCGACGGCGTGCCGTCCTACGAGATCGAGGACTTCCGCACCATCACCGAGGCGATACGGGGCGCGGTCGACGACGTGATCGTCAACTACTCCACCGGCGCGATCGGGGTCCCGATCGAGAAGCGGATCGCCTATCTGCGTGAGCTGCGGCCCGACGTGGCGGCGCTCAACATGAGCTCGATGAACTACGCGAAGTACTCGAGCAAGCGCAAGGACTTCGTGTTCAAGGCGGTGTTCGAGAACTCGTTCGACACGATCATCGAGTTCCTCGAGGCGATGAACGAGATCGGGATCAGGCCCGAGCACGAGTGCTTCGACTCGGGCCATGTGGCGAACCTGGATCCGCTGCTCGACATGGGCCTGCTCCACGAGCCGCTGCAGGTGTCCTGCGTGATGGGCGTGAACGGCGGCATCCGGCCGACCCCGAAGAACCTCGCCTTCATGGCCGACCAGGTGCCCGGCGGCGCCGAGTCGCGCAACAACTGGGGCGTGATCGGCATCAGCCGCGACCAGTGGCGGCTGGTGGCCACGGCCGCCGCGCTCGGCGGGAACGTGCGCGTGGGGCTCGAGGACAACTTCTACCTCCCCGAGGGTGAGATGGCTCGCTCGAACGGCGACCTGATCGCACGGGCGCGGCGCCTGGTGGAGGACGTGGGCCGGCGCGCGGCCACGGTGGCCGAGGCTCGCGAGCTGCTCGCGGCGCCGGCGCGCGAGGTGGCCGCGTGAGCGGCGCGCTCGACGGGGTTCGGGTACTCGACCTGTCGCGGCTCCTGCCGGGCGGGTTCTGCTCGCTGCTGCTGGCGGACTTCGGCGCCGACGTGCTGAAGGTCGAGGACACCGGCATGGGCGACTACATCCGCTGGGCCACCCCGTACCACGAGGGCGCCGAGGACTCCGCCAAGTCGGCGCTCTTTCTCGCGCTCAACCGCGGCAAGCGCTCGATCCGGCTGAACCTCAAGGAGGAGCGCGGGCGCGAGGTGCTCCTGCGGCTCGTGCGCGAGCACGACGTGCTGCTCGAGTCCTTCAGGCCGGGGGTGCTCGACCGGCTGGGCGTGGGCTACGAGCGTCTGCGTGAGGAGAACCCCGGGCTCGTGTACTGCGCGATCACGGGCTACGGGCAGGACGGTCCCTACACGGCGCGTTCGGGACACGACATGAACTACCTCGGCCTGGGCGGGCTGCTCGGGCTCAGCGGCGAGCGCGGCGGGCCGCCCGTGCAGGCGGCCGGGCAGATCGCCGACATCGGCGGCGGCGCGCAGATGGCGGCCTTCGGCATCCTGGCGGCGCTGCGCGAGCGCGAGCGGACCGGGCTGGGACAGATGGTGGACGTGTCGATGTTCGACGGCGCCCTCTCCTGGCTTGCTCTGGTGGCCGCCCGCTACCTGTGCGAGCGGGTTCCGCCCGAGCGCGGAACGCTCGAGCTGGCCGGCTCGCTCATCTGTTACCGGCCTTATGCCTGCAAGGACGGCTGGGTCACGCTCGGCGCGCTCGAGCCCAAGTTCTGGCAGGCGTGGTGCGGTGGCGTCGGGCGCGAGGATCTCGTGGAGAAGCAGTTCGAGCCGCCCGGCTCGGAGGCGCACGCCGAGGTGGAGCGGATCTTCCTCGAGCGCACGCGCGAGGAATGGAGCGAGTTCGCCTCCAACCACGACTGCTGCCTCGAGCCGGTGCTCGATCTGGACGAGACGCTCGACTCCGAGCTCGTGCGGGCGCGCGACATGGTGGTCGAGCTCGACCAGCCGGGCACCGACGGCGTGAGCCTGCTCGGGGTGCCGGTCAAGCTCTCGCGTACGCCGGGCGCGCCGGCCGGGCCGGGCCCTTCTCTCGGCGAGCACACCCGTGACGTGCTCTCCACCCTCGGATACGACGAGGACGAGATCGCCGCGCTGGAGGAGGCGGGGGCGGTGGCCGGACCCGCGGACACCGGGGCCCGCGGGAGCTTCATGGGGTGATGGCCAGCCAGAACGGGCTCCTGAAGATGAAGGAGCTGGCCGAGCGCAGCGGTGTGAGCTCGGGCACGATCAAGCACTACCTGCGCGAGGGCCTGCTGCCGGAGCCGGTCAAGACGTCTCGCAACATGGCCTACTACCCGCCCGAGTTCGTCGAGCGGATCCGGCTCATCAAGCAGCTCCAGGAGGAGCGCTTCATGCCGCTGAAGCTGATCCGCTCCGTGCTCGACGAGGACCCCGAGCGCGCCCGCGCGCTGGTCGAGCTGGAGGACCGCATCCTGGAGCGTGCCCTCCAGGGGGACACGAGCCGCGTGAGCGCCACGGAGCTGCGGCGCCGCTACGACATCCCTCAGGAGGTGCTCGAGCGGCTGGCTGAGCTCGAGATCCTCACCCCCAACAGCCGCGGCTACGGCGAGCGCGACGTGCAGATCGTCGAGGCGATCAGCCGCTTCCGCGCGGGCGGCTGGGACGAGCGGATCGGCTTCACGGTCTACGACACCGTTCGTTACAAGCGCGCGCTCGAGGACCTCGTGAAGGAGGAGGTACAGGTGCTGATGGACCGGCTCGCGGGCGAGCTCGAGCCCGATCGGGCCGCCGACCTGATCCAGGCGGGGATCGAGCCGCTCCGGGACCTCATCGCAGCCCTGCACCAGAAGCTGCTCGTGGCAGAGCTTCGCCGCCAGCGCGACGCGCGCGGGTGAGATGAACGACCTGCACTCGGTCTCGGCGCGGATGCGCTGGCAGGCCGAGTGGTGCGACCGGCTCGGCTCGCCGCTCTACGGCGAGCTTCTGAGGCGCGCGGGGGACGACGCGGAGGCGGGCGGCCCGGTGGCGGAGGTGCTCGCCGGGCACGAGGACGACCTGCTCGAGTCGATGCTCCAGCTGCGCTTCATGGGCGCGGTCCATCGCCTGGCGCTGGCCGGCCGCGCGCCGGCACTGGCCGCCGTGTATCCGTCGTGCGGGGGAAATGGTGCGGTCGACGCGGCGTGGGATGCGTTCCGCGCCGCCGTCACCGAGAATCTCGAGGAGCTGGATGGGCTGGTGATGAGGCCGGTCCAGACCAATGAGGTGGGCCGCTCGCGCGCTCTGGCGCTCGGCTTCCTCTTCCTCGCTTCCGAGACCGGACTCCCGCTGCGGTTGATGGAGCTCGGGTCGAGCGCGGGTCTCAACCTGCGCTGGGACGCCTTTCGCTACGCAGCCGGCGGGTTCGAGTTCGGCGATCCCGGGTCGCCGGTTCAGTTCCTCGACTACGCCGAGGGCGCGCTTCCCTCACTGCCCGGGGATGTGTGGATCGAGGAGCGCTCGGGCTGCGACGAGGCGCCGGTGGCCCTCGACGACGACGGGCGCCTCACGCTGCGCTCATACCTGTGGCCCGACCAGCTGGACCGGCTGCGCGCGCTCGACGGCGCGCTGGAGGTGGCCGCCGGAATCCCGGTCTCGGTGGAGCGGTCGGGCGCGGCTGACTGGCTGGAGCGCCGGCTTGCCGAGCCCGCGGAGGGCACGTGTTCGGTGATCTTCCACTCGATCGTCATGCAATACGTGGACGCCGCGGAGCGCGACCGGATCGGCGAGCTGATCGCCGCGGCGGGCGCGCGCGCGACCGAGCGCGCCCCGATCGCCCGGCTGGCGCTCGAGCCGGGCGGCGAGCTCGCCGAGCTGCGCCTGACCGTGTGGCCCGGCGGCGAGGAGCGCGTGCTGGCGCACGCCGGCTATCACGGCGAGCCGGTCCGCTGGAGAGACGGTTGAGGGTCGCCGGGCCGGACGACGCCCTGGCGGTCGCGGAGCTGATCGCGCGCTGCGACGCGAGCTACGGGGAGTGGGCGCCCGCTGGGTGGTCGCCGCCGCCGCCCGACCAGCCGCTGGCGCGCGAGCGGCTCGGCGATCCATTGGCTTGGAGCCGGGTGGCCTTCGACGGCGCGCAGGCTGTCGGCGTGGTCGTCTGGCGGCCCGTGGCCGCGGGCGCGCTCCTCTCGTGGCTGTTCACCGACCCCGGCGAGTGGGGCAGTGGCCTGGCCCAGAGCCTCCACGACAGCGCGATCGCCGCGATGCGGGCGGCGGGGCACGCCGAGGCGGAGCTCTGGGTCCACGACGCGAACGGCCGCGCTCGCCGGTTCTACGAGCGCAACGGCTGGGCGCCGACCGGCGAGGGGAGGTCGCACGACCGCCTCGACCTGTACCTCCTGCGATACACGGTCGTGCCCTAGAACGTGATGACTGTCCGCACGCCCTCGTGGCGGTCCATGGCCGCGAAGGCGTCGTTCACCTCGTCGAGCGAGATGCGCCGCGTGATCAGCGAGTCCAGGTCCAGGTCGCCGGCCAGATAGCGGTCCACCAGCTCGGGCACGCGGTCGCGGCCCTTGGCCCCGCCGAACGAGGCGCCGGCGATGCGGCGGCCCGTGATCAGGAAGCGCGGCACGACCTCGAGCACCTCGCCCTTGCCGGCCACGCCCGCGACCGTGCAGAGCCCCCAGCCCATACGCGCGGACTCGACGGCCTGGCGCATCACGGCCACGTTGCCGGTGGCCTCGAAGGTGTAGTCGGCGCCGAAGCCGCCTGTCATCTCGACGATCTGGTCGACCGCGTCTGGCCCGCCCACGAGCGTGTCGGTGGCGCCCTGGGCGCGCGCCTGCTCGAGGCGGCCCTCGTCGAGGTCCACGGCGATGACCCGCTCGGCGCCGGCCAGCCGGCAGCCGGCCACCGCGCCGAGGCCGACCAGGCCGGCGCCGAAGACGGCGCAGGTCGAGCCGGGCTCGACCTTGGCCACGTAGAGCGCGGCGCCGATCCCGGTGGTGGCGCCGCAGGCGAGCGAGCAGACGACGTCGAGCGGGGCGTCGGCGTTCACCTTGGCCAGCGCGATCTCCGGCATCACGGTGGCCTCGGCGAACGTGCTGGTGCCCATGAAGTGGCGAATCTGCTCGCCGTTGCGGCGCAGCCGGGTTGTGCCGTCGGGCAGGTGGCCCTTGTTCTGCTCCTCGCGGATCGCGAGGCAGATGTTCGTCTTGTCCGAGAGGCAGTGGACGCACTCGCGGCACTGCGGTGAGAAGAGCGTCACCACGTGGTCCCCGGGGGCGAGGCTGGACACGCCCTCGCCGACCGCCTCGACCACGCCGGCGCCCTCGTGCCCGAGCACCGTGGGCGCGTACCCCGACGGATCGGCGCCACTGGCCGTGTACATATCGGTGTGGCAGACGCCGCAGGCGGCCAGGCGAACCAGCACCTCACCCGGCCCAGGACCGTCGAGCTCAACGTCCTGAACCACGAGCGGTGCGGCGAACTCCTCGAGAACGGCGGCACGAATCTTCATGGCGCCGGACCCTATCCGCTGGCATAGCGCGTTTGTCACGCAGCCGCGTTGTCCCGTCACCACGTGCCGAGCAGCATCAGCTCATGGCCGGCGAAACGAACAAAAGGGGCGACATAGGCCCCCAATGTTCGTCTCGTCCCGTGGATGCCGCGATTGCCGTGCTTGCCCGCCGGCAGGGCGGGGTCGTTGCGAGAGGTCAGCTACTGGAACTCGGGTTGGGTGGCTACGGAATCCGGCACCGGCTTCGGACCGGTCGTCTCCACGTGCTCCATCGCGGCGTTTACGCGGTCGGTCATCAAGGGGTCACGGCGGCGGGGATGGACATGGCGGCTGTGCTCGCGTGCGGACGCGACGCGGTGCTCAGCCACCGAGCCGCAGCATCCCGCTGGGGTCTCAGACCCAGCGCGCGGGCGCGCATCGACGTGACCACTCCTCGCGAGCTGCGCGGCCATGAGGGAGTCCAGGTGCATGTGAGTCGGCTTCCAGAGGACGAGCGCACCGTGAAGGACGGCATCCCGGTGACCACCGTCCCGCGCACCCTCCTCGACCTCGCCGCGATCCTGCGCCCGCAACAGCTCGAGCGAGCCGTCGAGCAGGCCGAGGTGCTGCGCCTCACCGACCCACTCTCGTTGCCCGCTGTGCTCCGGCGTTACCCGGGCCGTCGGGGGACCAGCAGCCTGCGCAGTCTGCTGGCAGACGGTCAGATCGGCGCGACCGCTACCCGCAGCATGCTCGAGGAGCGCTTCCTCGCCTTCGTAGCCGAGACCGGTCTGCCGCGCCCCGAGGTCAACGAATGGCTGCATATAGCCGGGCAATGGATCGAGGTCGACTGCCTCTGGCGCGTGGAGCGGCTCGCGCTCGAGCTCGACAGCCGCTCGGTGCACGCCACCGACGCCGCCTTCGAGCGTGACCGGGCACGAGACCGGCGCCTTCAGGTGGCGGGCTGGCGACCGGTGCGCGTCACCTGGAGGCAGCTCCAGGAAGGCCCGCGTGCGGTCGAGAGCGACCTGCGCGCGTTGCTCGGCTCAGCGCCAACACCGCGGCCGTCGTCATGAACCCGAGAACCAGCGTGACCGCGAGCCAGAACCGGGCCGCACGCCTGTCCTGCTCCTGTTGGTACGCGCCCGGGTCCCGCTCACCGACGAGGTGGATCCGAGCACCGTCCCCCCTGAAGTGCTTGGCGCTCTCCAGCCCGGCGCCCGCCGTGGAGCCGGCCAGCACCAGCGTGCACAGCACCACCGGGGCCACCAGGCCGCGAAAGAGGCGTCTCGAGCGCGGGCCCGCCGGTCGCCGCGATGTGGCCACCAGGAGCAACACGCCGAGCGCCGCCGGCGGCGTGCATACGAGCACGAGCAGGAAAAGGCCGCGTCCGCCGGCGTCACCGCAGTCGTAGTCGCACTGGGCCTCGAACAGGACCGACCAGCCGAGTGCTCCGGCCAGCGGAACCAGCATGAGTAGGCCCAACGGCCGCAGCCAGCGTTCGTTCCCCTGCATCCCCTCCGTGATAACAGCGTTTCTCGACCGCCGCTACCAGCGCACGTCGTGCCACTCCATCACGCCGTGGCCCGACGTCAGTCGCAGCCCGCCGGGCAGCTCGCCCTCGAAGCTGCCGAACGGCTGCAGGTAGTCGCTCTTGAAGAGGAGCCGGCGGGTGTGGTCCTCGCGGACGCTCCAGGGGGTGAACTCGAGCTCGCCCACGCGCGAGAGGTCGTCGGCGAATGCGAGTGGCGGGACCTCGCCGGGCACGCCGTCCACCCAGACCGTGCGCTCGCTCGACTCGGGCGCGTCGTGCACGCCGTCCACCAGGTTCCAGGCCACCGAGCGTCCGTCGCCAGTGCGCCCGATGCCCGCCGACCAGCGCCACACGGTGTGGCGCTCGTGGTAGCCGGCGGAGTCGTCGATGAAGCCCTCGTCGCCGTCGATCGCCCACTCGCGCTCGCCGAGGCGGACCGTGCCGCGGAGATGCACCGGCGCCTGCTTGCGCGTCCAGATCCACGAGCGTCCGCTCGCCGAGGCCACCTCCATGCCCGGGCCCTCGTCGAACGAGAGGTCCACGTCCACGCCGTCGGCGACCACGCGTGCCCGTCCGGGGGAGAGGTCCACGCCTCCGCGGCCCGCGGTGGTGCGCTCGGCGAGGGTTCCGTCGGGCAGCGCGACGGCCCACCAGCGCTGCGGAAGCCCAGCCACGCGGGCGTCGCCCACGCAGACCATCAGGTCGGGCCGGTAGAGCGCCACGTAGCGCCAGCGCTTGAGCGGCCGGCCGCGATTCATCAGCGGCATCCGGGCCGGCGGCAGCGCCAGCCCGAGCGAGCGCACCTCCGAGCCGCGCACCGGTAACGGTCTCACGGGCGCAGTACACTCCAGATTGACTAGTCAGTCAACGCGGGGGGGATTTTTGCGGGCCGCCGCCGTGCAGCTCAACTCGAAGGACGACAAGGCCGCCAACCTTGCGGTTGCAGAGCGCCTTGTGCGCGCCGCGGCCGACGACGGAGCCTCGCTCGTCGTGCTGCCCGAGAAGTTCAACGTGCTCGGCACCCACGCCGACTACCTGGCCGGCGCCGAGTCCCTCGACGGACCCACGATCGAGTGGGCGCGGGAGCTGGCTCGCGAGCTCGGCATCGACTTCGTGCCCGGGTCGATCGTGGAGCGCCGCGACGACCGCGACAAGCTCTCGAACACCTCGGTGCACGTCGGTCCCGACGGCGAGGTCAAGGCCGTCTACCGCAAGATCCACATGTTCGACGTGGAGGTCGGCGGGCAGGTCTACCGCGAGTCGGAGACCCAGGAGGGCGGACACGAGATCGTCCAGTCGCGCACCGCCGACGGCGTGGGCCTCGGCCTGACCGTCTGTTACGACCTGCGCTTCCCCGAGCTCTACCGAACACTCGCGGTCGAGGGCGCGCGCGTCCTGCTCATCCCCGCGGCCTTCACCGAGGTCACCGGCCGCGCGCACTGGGAGATCCTGATCCGTGCCCGGGCGATCGAGAACCAGGCCTTCGTGGTGGCCGCCGACCAGGTCGGCCCGCACCCGCCCGACAAGGTGAGCTTCGGCGGCTCGCTGATCGTGGACCCATGGGGCGAGGTGCTCGCCAGGGCGCCCGACGAGGAGTGCTTCGTGGCGGCCGACCTGGACCTCGCGCGCCAGGACGAGGTTCGCGAGAAGCTGCCCAGCCTCGCCAACCGGGTGCCCGACGCATACCGCCGGCCTGCCGAGGTGGGCTCCTGATGGCCACGGCCCCGCGCCAGGCGCCGGTCGACAAGCGCCGCCTGATCCTGGACGCGGCGGTCCGCGTGTTCGCGCGCCAGGGCTTCCACCACTGCCGCGTGTCGGACGTGGCCGACGAGGCGGGGGTGGCCTACGGCCTCGTCTACCACTACTTCGACTCCAAGGAAGAGATCCTCAACACGCTCTTCCTCGAGCGCTGGGAGATCATGCTCGAGGCGATCACCGAGATCGACGGCCGCGATCTCCCGGTGAGGGACAAGCTCTACTCGATCGCGGGCTTCATCATCGACTCCTACCGCCACGACCCGGATCTGATGAAGGTGATCATCGTCGAGGTCACGCGCGCGGCGAACTCCTTCGGCGCGACGCACCTCGACACCATCCGCGAGGCCTACGACCGCATCGCCTCGATCCTCGAGTCCGCGCACGACAGCGGCTCGTTCAAGTCCGCGATTCCGGCCGACTTCGCGGCCATGTGCTTCTACGGGGCGATCGAGCAGCTGCTCACCGGCTGGATCTTCGGGCTCCTGCCCACGTCGGACGACGAATACGAGCGTGCCAAGGGCCTGGTGGTCGAGGCCATCTGCGGCGGACTCGAGACCACCCCCGTGGCGCCGCCCGCCGCCTCTGCTTGAATCACCCTGATGGGGAATGACATGACCAAGCGTCTGATGTGGAGCGGCCTCCTCGCCGGGGTGGGAGCGCTCATGACGATCCTGGCCAACCGCGTCGCAGCCGAGATTTGGGTGCGGGTCTTCAAGGAAGACCCGCCGGACTACTGATGGTCGACGCCCCGAACCAGGGCGCCACCGGAGCGGCTCCACCGACCCCCGCACCCGACGCCTTCGGCGCTCCGGCTTCGGAGTCCCCCCTGAGCGTGGACACCGAGGGCGGACCCTTCGCGGACCACCCCGAGATCTTTGTGGGCGGCGCTTTCGTCGGCGGGCTGGCGCTCGCCCTGATCGTCAGGAGGGTCTCCGGATGAGCGGTGACGGGTTGGGCCAGAACGGCTCCGCAGACAAGACGCTCGGCCAGATCGTGACCGAGGTGTCGGAGAAGGCCTCGTTCCTCGTCCGCGAGGAGATCGAGCTGGCGAAGGCCGAGATCACCGGCAAGCTCTCGAAGCTCACCAAGGGCGCGGTCGTGGCCGGCGCGGCGGGTGTGTTCCTCATCTTCGGCGTGACCATGCTCTTCCACACGCTCGCCTGGCTGCTCAACGACCTCTTCAACTGGGACCCGTGGACGGGATTCGCCGTGGTCACGGTGGTGCTGTTCCTGCTCGCCGGGCTGGCTGCGTTCATCGCGCTCCGGCTGTTCAAGAAGGGCTCCCCGCCCACGCCCGACCTCGCGATCGAGGAAGCCAAGCTGATCCGTGAGCAATTCGAGGCCGAGCGCATCCAGCGCGATCAGGTGCACCGCTCGCTCGAGAAGGGTGAGGAGGTCACGCGCTGATGGCCAACGGACCGCGCAGCCCGGAGCTGATTCGCCAGTCCATCGAGGACACGCGCCGCGACCTGGCCTTCTCGGTGAACGACCTCCGCTCGAAGATGTCGGAGATCACCGACTGGCGCGGCCAGCTCACGCGCAATCGCAGCAGCGCCCTGGTGGGCGCCGCCGTGGCCGGCTTCGTGATCGGTGGCGGCGTGGCCGCCACGATCTCGTTGTTCAGTCGCCGCCGCCGCTAGCGCCCTCCGCGCCGTTGTTGCCGTAGCGCCGCCGGTGGAGGATGGCGGCCACGCCGCCCGCCGGGATCGGCAGCCAGAACGAGACGAGCCGGTAGGCGAGCGTCGCCAGCACGGCGCGGCCGGTTCCCACGCCGGCGAGTGCCAGCGTTCCCGTGAGCCCGGCCTCGACGAAGCCGAGCCCGCCCGGCGTGAGCGGCAGGGTCCCGAGCAGCTGCGCGGCGAAGAACGCGAGCAGCACGAGTGAGGGGCGCGGGTGTGCGCCGACCGCGTTCAGCGCAGCCAGCAGCGTCGCGTAGTCGAGCAGCCAGCGCCCGCTCGCCCCGATCAGCGCCTTCCACCAGTTGCGTCCCAGCACCTCCTTCACGACGTCCCGCTCGCTGAGGAGGCGCTTGGGCAGGTTGCGGATCGGGCTCCTGCGGCGCATCACGCGGTTGCGGACCCACTGCGCGACCCGTCCGACGACCTTCAGCGGCCGGTCGAAGAGGAGACATGCCGCGCCGAGGGCGAACATCAGCACGAACACCAGCCCGCCGATCCCCGCGGCGCGCTCCAGTCCCGGGTCCACCGGAGCGCCGCCGAGCACGGCGGGCACCGCCAGCAGCGGGAGAGCGCACAGCGTCGCGAACACGATCAGCGACGACGCGGTCATTCCCGATGCCGCCGCTGCCGCGGGCACGCCCGCGCGGGCGAGCATCGCGTACTGCATCGCACCCGCGGCGGCCACGCCGCCCGGCACCACGCGCCCGAACGCGTTCGATGCCAGCTGCGAGGTGATCACCGGCCCCCAGCGCCGGGTGCGGAGCGAGACCCGCTGAACCCACCACATGCAGCCGTAGCTCCCCACCTGCAGGAGGAACATCGCCACGAACCACAGCGGATTCACGTCGTCCAGCCGGTCCCACGCCCCGAAGACGTTCAGGAGCGCCGGCGCCAGCAGGTAGAGCGAGACTCCGGTGACAGCGAGCAGCCCGCCACGCTTGGCGATCGCGGCGGCGGACATCGCGGACGTCTAGGCCGGTGCCGGGTCGTCCGCCGGCGCCACGGGTGGTGGTGGCGGATCCTCGGGCGGCGGCGTATCGCGGATCGACAGCGTGCGCGGGTCGAAGTACTCGCGCAGCAGGATCTGGATGGACGCCGCGACGGGGATGGCAAGCAGAGCGCCGAGCACCCCCATGAGCGTGCTGCCGATGAGAACGGACACGATCGTCACGAAGGGGTGCACGTTCACGGTGCGCTTCTGTACCTGCGGCTGGATCACGTGGTTCTCGAACTGCTGGTAGATCACAGCCCAGAGGGCCCAGATGATCGTGGTGGTCGGGAAGTCCTCGAACACGGTGACCACCCCGATCAGGACCGCCGCGATCGTGGCTCCCACGAGCGGTATCAGCGAGAAGAGGCCGGCGACCACCGACAGCGGCGCGGCGAAGGGCACGCCGAGGATCGAGAGCACGACGTAGGTGGCCACGCCGGCGATGAACGCGATGAACATGGCGCCCGCCACGTAGCCGCCCACGGCGCCGGCGATCCGGTCCAGGGCGCGCTCCAAGCGCTCGCGTTGCTCCGGTGGTCGTAGCCGGAGTGCAGCATCGACCCATTGTCGCCCGCTGCCCAGCATGAACGCGGTGAGCACCAAGATGGTGATGAGCGCGAACAGCGAGTTGACGATCGCGATCCCTACGTCGCGCAGGGTCGTGGCGGCGCCGCCGAGCCTCGATGGCAGCTTGTCGGCCTCCTCCTGGAGCTTCTGCGTGATGTCGTAGTCCTTGTTCAGCTCGCGCAGGCGTTCGTTGTCCTCCACGAAGTCGGTCACCTCGCGCGAGTACTGCGGCAGGTTCTCGGCGAAGCGGTTGCCCTCGGTGATGAACGGCGGCACGATCAGAGCGACCAACCCGATCGGCACGAGCAGCAGGCCCACGTAGACGATCACGATCGCGATGCCGCGCCGCATGTGCCGTGTCAGCCCGTTTACCGGACCGGAGAGCGCGATCGCCAGGAACGCCGAGATGAACAGCCAGGTGAGCGGCCTGCGCACCTGGTAGATCAGGTACAGGGAGATCGCCACCGCGACGATGATCAGCACGATGCGAACGATCGTCCTCGCGGGAGGCTCGCGCACCGCGCGATTGTCCTAACGCCTCCGGACGACCCCGGACCGGCTCTAGGAGAGGTAGCCGAGCGGCAGGCCGCCCATCCCCAGCAGGCCCGGACCGGTGTGCGTGGCGAGCACCGGGCCGATCTCGCTGGACACGGTGGGCTCGCAGCCGAATATCTCCATGCCGCGCTCCACCAGGCGGGCGTGGGCGTCAGGGGCGTTGATGTGCTGGGCACACCAGCCGTCGGCGCCCGAGTCGTGGCACTGGCGAGCGTAGTCCACCATCCGCTCGAAGGCGCGTGAGCTGGTGCGCACGCGCTCCACCGGGGTCATCTCGTTCTGGACGGTGAGAATCGGCTTGACCTTGAGCGTCGAGCCGATCCAGGCACTCGCGGCGCCGATCCGGCCGCCGCGCCGGAGGAACTCGAGCGTGTCGATGGAGAACCAGAGGCGCAGGTCCTCCCTTGCCCGGCCCAGACGCTCGACGATCTCGGCGCCCGGGACGCCGGCCGCGGCCGCGTGCGCCGCCGTCAGCACCATCAGCCCGAGACCACCGGCCGCGGTCGTGGAGTCGAATACGTGAACACGCTCGCCGCCCTTGCCCTCCCGGACGAGCGTCTCGGCGGCGCGCCGCGCGGACTCAGGCGTGCCGGAGAGCCCGCCGGAGATGTGAACCGAGACGACCTCGCCGCCGTCGGCCAGGAGCGGCTCGTACACGGAGGTGAAGTCGCCGACGGACGGCTGCGAGGTGGTCGGCAGGCTCTCGGCGCCGCGCAGCTCCTCGAAGAAGGAGTCGTAGTCGGTGATCTCGGTCTCGGGCACCGTGCGATCGCCGCCGAACACGATGTAGAGCGGCACGACGTGGATCCGGTGCCGCTCCAGGACGTCGTGCGGAAGGTACGAGGTGCTGTCCGTGACCACGGCAACGCCAGCCATGCGCCGGGCAGCCTATCCCGTCTAGACTCGCCCCCGAGGTGGAGGCGTGACTCCCGAGCAGCGGACGGAGATCGAAACCCGCCTCGACGCGCGCCTGGAGGAGCTCATGCGGACGCGCCTCGCGATGCGTCGCTCAGCCGAGGGATCGCGCGACGCGGAGATGGCACACCTCGACAATCACCCGGCCGATGTCGCGACCGAGTTGCACGACGAGGAGGTCGACCAGACCGCCGAGATCTTCTTCGGCGAGGAGGAGCGGCGGATCGCAGAGGCGCATCGTGCGCTGGCCAGGGGCACCTACGGCATCTGCGTGGCATGCGGGCGCCAGATCGAGGCACAGCGGCTCGCCGCCGTCCCGGAGGCAGTGCGCTGCCTCGACGATCAGCGCCACTTCGAGGGCCTCCACCGGCAGCAGACGCGGATCTGACCGCGTGCGCGTCGTAGTAACCGGTGCGACCGGGTTCATCGGGTCCCACGTCGCCCGCCTGGCGCTCGAGCGTGGGGACGAGGTGGTGCTCGGCGTGGAGGAGGGGTCGAGCGACGACGCGATCGCGGACCTGGACTGCCGGCGGGTGCGGCTCGAGGTGGGCGACCGGCGCTCGGTGCGCCGGGCACTCAAGGGGGCCGAGCGCGTCTTCCACTGCGCCGGGGTGACCTCCGTGCGCCCACGCGACGCCGAGCGTGTCTTCCGCGTGAACGTGGGCGGTACCAAGCTCGTGATGGAGGAGTGCCTGCGCGCCGAGGTCCAGAGGGTGGTCTACACATCGAGCGCGGCGGCGGTTGGGCCCGCGGAGCACGGGGGCGTGGCCGACGAGGCACAGCTCTTCACGGCCGGGCGGCTCGGGATTCCCTACGTCAACTCGGTGCACGAGGCCGAGGTGGAGGCGATGCGGGTGGCCGCGCGCGGGCTGCCGCTCGTCTGCGTGAACCCGACCATCGTGTTCGGCGCCGGCGACGTGCACGTGACGTCCACCAGGCTCGTGCGCAGCTTCCTGCTCGGCCGCATCCCCATCTACACGGATGGGGCCGTGAACGTGGTGGACGTGCGCGACGTGGCCGAGGGCCACCTGCTGGCCGACCGGCTCGGCGCCGTCGGGGAGCGCTACATCCTCGGCGGGCGCAACTTCACCTTCGACCGGCTGTTCGCGGACCTCGGCCGCCTCTCCGGCGTCGAGCCGCCGGTCAAGCTGGCGGCCACGCCCGCGCGCGTGACAGCCCGGCTGCTCGCCGCCACCGGGCGCACGGGGCCGCTCGCGGCGAACGAGGTGCGCGCCGCCAGCCAGTGGTGGACCTACCGGGCCACGAAGGCGCGGCGCGAGCTCGGCTGGCGCGCGCGCCCGCACGAGGAGACGCTCGAGGCGACCGTCACGTGGCACCTGGAGCGCGAGCATGACCGGATCGCGCGCAGCCGCCGCTCCCAACAGCTCCAGTACCGGGTGGCGGGCGCCGCCGTGGGTGCCATGGAGGAGGCCGTGGGACTCGCGCGCCGCGTGAGTGGGATTCGCCCCTGACTCCGTGAGAACATCGGTGCGCCGCCGGCCGAGCCGGCGGCTTCCGCACACTACGCTGACGTCATGGCGACGCTCTACCGCTGCAACGCGCGCACCGACCGCATCTGCCGTTGCGGAAAGGTGGCGCGCCGGCTGCGCTCGCTCGGCATCGAGTACGAGGAGATCCGGGTGCCCCTGCGCAGGCGCGGCCGGCCGGAGGTGGAGGAGCTGACCGACCAGCGCTTCGTGCCCGTGCTGGTGCTCGACGACGAGGTGGTTCACGACTCCCACCGGATCCTCGAGTACCTGGACTGGCTCGAGCAGGAGCGGGCGGCGTGAGCGGCAAGGAGGTCGGGCGCAGCCGCAGGGCCGTGCACAACGCGCGCCGGCTCTGGCCGTACGTGATGATCGCCTGGAAGCGCTGGCAGGACCTGTCGCCCGCGGAGCGGGAGCGCTACAAGCGCCAGGCGCGGGAGTACGCCCAGCGCGGACGCGAGCTGGCCGCCCGCAAGCGTCGCCGCTAGTGCGGAAGCACCCGGCTCGGCCGGGTGCGCACCGATGTGCTCAGTCCAGCTTGTTCTCGAGGCCGATGTGCTGGCGAGCCGGGACCGGCTCCTCCATCTCCACCGGCTCTTCCGAAGGCTCGACGCCGAGCGCCTCGGCGAGCTCACCCGACTCGAACATCTCCATGACGATGTCCGACCCGCCGATCAGCTCACCCTTGAAGAAGAGCTGCGGGATCGTCGGCCAGCCGGAGAGCTCGGAGAGCTCCTCGCGGATGCGCGGGTCGGGAAGGATGTCGAGCGCGGCGTACTTCACGCCGAGCGCGTTCAGGGCCCCGGCTGTGCGAGCGGAGAACCCGCAGGCCGGCTGATGGGGCGTGCCCTTCATGAAGAGCATCACCTCGTTCTCCTGGATCGCGTTGTCGATGAAGCCGCGAATCTCGTCGTTGGTCACGCTGCCCCTCCGGGGGTCGAAGTCTTGATGGATAGAGCGTGGATCGGTCCCCCGACCTCCGCGCCGAACACCTCGTACACGAGCTTGTGCTGCTGGATCCGCGAGAGCCCCTCGAAGCGGTCGGACACTACCTCCGCCCGGAAGTGGTCCCCGCCGCCGGTGAGATCCTCGACGGCGACGTCCGCGCCTGGAAGGGCCTCCTCGATCCGCCGCTGGAGCTCGCTGGTCGTGGGCATCTGAACTTCAGAGTACCGAGCGAATCACCGATACAATCAGGGAATGGTCATCCTCACCGAGATCGCAGCCACGAAGGTCCGGGAGTTCATGAACGGCCAGAGCGCGGGCGACGGGGTCGGACTCCGGGTCGGTGTTCGCGGAGGTGGCTGCTCCGGGTTCCAGTACGCGCTGGCTCTCGACGAGAAGAACGACGACGACCATGTCTTCGACGCGTCCGGCATCCCCGTGCTCGTGGATCCGGCGAGCCTGCGCTACGTGGACGGGTCCACCGTCGACTTCACGGAGAGCTTCCAGGGCTCCGGGTTCGAGGTCACGAACCCCAACACCGTCGCCTCCTGCGGCTGTGGCTCCTCCTTCCGCGTCGCGGATGAAGAGCCGAGCTGCGGCTCCGTAGCCTGATTTCGGCCATATGGCCGCTGCCAGGCGCAGCGCGGGCATCCTGCTCTACCGCCTGACGGGCGATGAGCTCGAGGTTCTGCTCGTTCATCCGGGCGGGCCATTCTGGGCGCGCAAGGACGCGGGTGCGTGGTCGATCCCGAAGGGGGAGTACGGCGACGACGAGGATCCGCAGGCATGCGCGCGGCGCGAGTTCCAGGAGGAGACGGGCACCGCCCTCCCACCGGGTGCGCTGGCCGACCTCGGGACGGCGCGGCAGAGGAGCGGCAAGGTGGTCTCGGCCTGGGCCGCCGAGGGCGACCTCGACGCGGACGCGATCCAGAGCAACACGTTCGAGATGCAGTGGCCGCCGCGGTCCGGCCGGATGCAGGCCTTCCCCGAGGTCGATCGCGCCGGGTGGTTCGGGCTTGAGGACGCGCGCGACAAGCTCAATCCCGCCCAGACGGCCTTTCTCGACCGCCTGCACGCGCTACTCCAGGCAGCGGGAGGAGCGCAGCCCGATCGGTGATCGGGCGAGCACCGCACCGTGTTCTCAGGCCGGTTCGTTGTCGAGCGAGCGCCAGAGGTAGAGGCTGGCCAGCGAGCGGTACGGCCGCCACGGCTCGGCGATCTGCTCGAGTTCGGCCGGGGTGGGCGGCTCGTCGAGCCCGTGGAGCACCTGGACCGCCTTGCGGATCCCGAGGTCGCCGACCGGCAGCACGTCCGGTCGCCCCAGATGGAAGATCAGGAACATGTGGACGGTCCAGGGGCCGAGGCCCTTGACCGCGATCAGCTGCGCGGCCACCTCCTCGTCCGGGAGCTCCGCGAGGTCGTCGAGGACAAGCTCACCGTCCTCCACGTGCTCGGCGAGATCGCGGAGGAACGACACCTTCGCGCGCGAGAGCCCGGCCGCGGCGCGCATCTCCTCGGGATCCGCCGCGAGGAGCTGGCCCGGCGTGGGAGTGTGCCCGCCGAAGTGCTCGACGAGCCGGTCGAAGATGCTCCGGGCGGCCTTCGTCGAGAGCTGCTGGCCCACGATCGCGCGCACCAGCGCGCCGTAGGCGTCACCGGGGCGGCGGCCGCGCGCCGCCCGCACGTCGTCCGGGCGGCCGAACCGCTCGATGAGATCCGCCATCAGCGGGTCGGCGGCGCGGAGGTGCTCGACCGCGCCGGTCTCCTCGCGCACGGGCGTGCTGCGCGACCCCGCGCTCGGGCGCGGCATCGTCAGGCCGCCGCCTGCGCGTGGAAGTCCTGCTCCTCGGCGCCGAGCGCCGTGGAGGGCGCGTCGCCGAACAGCCACTCACGCGCGATCAGGTGCCAGTTGGCGGTCGCCCCCAGCTGCCCGAGCACCCCGAGCGTGAGTGCCTCCATCCTCCGCGCGAGCATCGCCTGAGGAGGCATGGTCTCGCGCTTCATGAGCTCCCAGTGCTCGGAGCGGGGATCGCCGAAGTCGATCAGCACCTGCGACACCAGCTCCCGGTCGATCGTCCGCTCGCCGTCCTCCACGTACCAGCGCGTCACGTCGCGGAGATGGGCCAGCACGGCATCGGGCGTCACGGCCTCGTCGCCGGGGTCGAAGAAGCCCATCCCGCCGAGCTGCCGGTGCAGGCCGGCGGCGTCGCCCTCCATCACGAGGCGCACCGCCTCGACTTCCGCGGCCACGTCCTCGGGCGACACCCGCTTGGTCATGCCGAAGTCGATGAACGCCACGCGGCCGTCCGGCATCAGCCGGTAGTTGCCCGGGTGGGGGTCGCCGGAGAAGTGACCGGTTCGGTAGAGCGAGCCGAAGAAGAAGCGGAACACGATCTCGCCGAAGCGGTCGCGCGCGGCCGGCTCGAGCTCGCGCACCTCCTCGAAGCCGATCCCCTCCACCCACTCGGCCACCAGCACGTGCTCGGTGCACAGGCGGGTGATGACCGGGGGGACGTAGATGAAGGGATGGCCGCTCCAGGTGCGTGCGAAGGCCCGGTGGTTCTGGGCCTCGTGCTCGTAGTCGAGCTCGTCGGTGAGCCGCTCGCGAATCTCGCGGGTCATCGCCTTCACGTCCATGCCGGGCGCCATGCGCTTGGCCACCCGCATGATCAGCCCCAGGTTCTGCAGGTCCGCCCGCACGGCCTGCGCCACGCCCGGGTACTGGACCTTGACGGCCACGGCGCGTCCGTCAGGGAGCCGCGCGCGGTAGACCTGGCCGATCGAGGCCGCCGCCACCGCCTCCGGGTCGAACTCGGCGAACGTGTCCTCGAGCGGCTCGCCGAGGTCGTCCTCCACGACCTTGCGCATCTTCTCGAACGGCACCCGCGGAGCCGCGTCGCGCAGCTCGGCCAGCTTCGCCTGCACGCGCTCCTGGAACTCGGGCGGGAAGGCGCCCGTGTCGATGAACGAGGCCACCTGCCCGACCTTCATGGCTGCGCCCTTCATCTGCCCGAGCACCTCGAAGATCTGCTCGGCGGCCTCCACCTGGCGCCGCTCCGCGGCGGCCCGGCGGCCGTCCGCCGAGCGGCCCAGGTTGGTCGCCTTCGTGACGTAGCCGCGCGCCGTCTGCTCCCCGGCGAGCCGTCCGACCTTCGCGGCGCGGCGCACCCGGCCGGTGGGGAGATCCTTGGCCATCGTGATGACTGTACGCGGCAGCCTGTGGCTCGGATGGTCATCTAGGCTGTCGCCCTCGATGCGGCTGGTGAGCTATGACGCCGGCGCCGGTCCGCGCGCAGGCCTCCTGCGCGAGGGCCGCGTCCACGACGCCTGGGGCGACCGCACGGTCGAGGCCGTGCTGAGCAGCGACCTGCTGGATCTGATCCACCAGGCGGAGGGTGGGGGACTCGCGCTCGACGATCTTCAGCTGCTCCCTCCCGTCGGCAACCCCGGCAAGATCATCTGCATCGGCCTCAACTACCGCTCCCACTGCGAGGAGCAGGGCATCGAGCCTCCCGAGACGGCCACCTTCTTCGCGAAGTTCGCGAACGCGCTGACGCCGCCCGGCGCCACCGTGGCGCTTCCGGACTGGAGCCGCAAGGTGGACTACGAGGCCGAGGTGGCGTTCGTGATCGGCAAGCGCGGCAAGGACGTGCCGGAGGAGCGGGCGCTAGACCACGTGGCGGGCTACATGCTGTTCAACGACCTGTCGGCGCGCGACTACCAGTTCAAGACGCCGCAGTGGATGCCGGGCAAGACCTTCGACGGCGCCGCTCCGTGCGGTCCAGCGCTCGTGAGCGTCGACGAGGCCGGCCCTCACGACGCCATCGAGATCGAGCTGCGGCTGAACGGCGACGTCATGCAGCAGGGCTCCACCGGAGATCTGGTGCACTCGGTGCCCGCGCTCGTGGCCTACCTCTCGCAGCTCATGACACTCGAGCCCGGGGATCTGGTGGCCACCGGCACGCCCTCGGGCGTGGGGAGCCTCCGCGATCCGAAGGTGTGGCTGAAGTCCGGGGACGAGATCGTGATCTCCTCGCCGCAGCTGGGCGTGCTCGAGACGCGCATCGCCTGACCGGCGAAGCCGCTCCAGAGCGAAATCGGCCTGCAAGTTCACGTCCACAGGGCCTTCCCAGGTCTAATGACCCGCGCGCTCGTGCCGATTGAAGCCATGTGAACGCGATATCGCAGTTTCCCGCCCGGGCTTCCGGGTCCCGCCTGGACAACCGGCGCGTGGCCGCGGGTGTCGTCGATCTGGCCGTGGTCTTCGTTGTGGGCGCGGTCCTGAGCATTGTGGCCGGCGGTGAGTTCACGCTCCTCCTTGGAGTCGTGACCGTCGGGTGGGCGCTCTTCTACTACTTCGTGAGCGAGTCGACGGCGGGCCAGACGCTGGGCAAGCGCTGGCTCGGCCTGCGCGTGGAGCGCGCCGCGGGCGGCACGCCCGACGAGCGCGAGATCGCGCTGCGGACGGTCCTGCGCCTGGTCGACGGGATCGGCTTCTACGTGGTCGGGCTCGTGGTGATGCTGCGGACCGGCGAGCGCCGGCAGCGGCTCGGCGACATCGTGGCCGGCACCTCCATAGTCGACGCACGCGAGCCCTCCGTGCCCACCGTCAAGTCCACCCTCAAGACGATGGACGTTCCGGCGGCCTCTCCCGAGGTTCCCGCCGGTGCCGACGCGCCTGAGGAGCAGCCCCACCGCGCGGAGGTCCCGAGCAACCTCTTCGACCTCGATCGCGACGAGGAGACAGAGCCCGGCTTCGAGCCGGACGACGGCCCGCGCGTGGAGATCGTGAGCACGGGCGACCAGGACTTCGCCGAGGAGGTGGCTCCCGAGCCGGAGCTGCCCGTGGCGGAGGTCGAGATCGACGAGCCCGAGGCCGAGCTGCCTCTGCCCGAGCCGGAGGCCGAGCTGCCCCTGCCCGAGCCGGAGGTCGAGGAGCCTGTGGCCGAGGAGGAGCCGGTGGCGGACGCCGAGACCGAGACGGAGACCGATTCGGACGAGGACAAGCCGGCCGGCGACACGCTGCCCCGGGTCTCGTCCCCGGCTCTGGATGAGCTCGCCGACGACGTGGCCTCGACCACCTCGAAGCCGCGCCGCCGGGCTCGCAAGGAGGCCGAGCCGGTGGCCGCCGAGGAATCCGAGGCCAAGACGGACAAGCCCGACGCCGACGAGCCGATCACGGTCAAGCCCGTGGAGACCGTGTCGCCGATGGACGTGGTCATGGCCGACGCCGAGGGCGAGCCCGAGAAGGCCGGCAACGGCCCCGGGTCCCGCGCTCGCACGCGCGGCAGCGCCGCCTGAGCAGCGCCCGGACCGGCCAGGACACGCTCCTATAATCGTGGGTCCGCTTCCTTCGGGGGCGGGCCGGCCACACGCGCCGGACCCGGCCCCGCTGGTGCTCGCATGAACGGGATCGGCACTACGGAACATCCCCTGCGCGTGGCAATCGTGGGCTCCGGCCCCTCGGGCTTCTACGCGGCCGGACACCTGCTGAAGAGCAAGTCCCATCCCGACCTGGTCGCGCAGGTGGACGTCTACGACCGCCTGCCGACCCCATGGGGGCTCGTTCGCGGCGGAGTGGCCCCGGACCACCCGAACATCAAGGCCGTCAGCCGCGTCTACGAGAAGACCGCCCAGCACCCCGAGTTCCGCTTCCACGGCAACGTCGAGCTCGGCCGCGACATCACCCGCGCGGAGCTGGCCGACCGCTACCACGCCGTGATCTACTCGGTGGGCGCCCAGACCGACAGGAAGATGGGAATCCCGGGTGAGGACCTGCCCGGAAGCTGGGCCGCGACCGAGTTCGTGGCTTGGTACAACGGCCACCCGGACTACCGCGATCTCGAGTTCGACCTCTCCGGCGAGCGCGCCGTTGTGATCGGCAACGGGAACGTGGCGGCCGATCTGGCCCGGATGCTCGCTCTCACGCGCGATGAGCTGGCGGTGACGGACGTGGCCGACCACGCGCTGGAGGCGCTCGCACGGAGCGCCGTGAAGGAGGTCGTGGTGCTGGGCCGGCGCGGACCCGCGCAGGCCGCATTCACGAACCCGGAGCTGCTCGAGCTCGGCGAGATGACCGAGGCCGACGTGTTCGTGGAGACCCGCGACGTGGAGCTCGACCCGCTCAGCCGCGCCTTCGTCGAGAGCGAGCAGGCGAGCATCACCGCGCGCAAGAACGTGGAGATCCTGGAGGGCTACGCGGGTCGTGAGGCAGCCGGCAAGCCGCGCCGGATCCTGCTGCGGTTCCTCGCCTCGCCCGTGGAGATCCTCGGCGACGAACGAGTGACCGGGGTGCGGATCTGCCGGAACGAGCTTGCCGCGGACGACTCCGGCGCGGTGCGCGCCTGCGCCACCGGCGATCTCGAGACGATCGAGTGCGGCCTGGTGTTCCGCTCGATCGGCTATCGCGGCATGCCGCTCGAGGACCTGCCCTTCGACGAGCGGCGTGGGGTGATCCCCAACGAGGCCGGCCGGATCCTGGGAGACCGCGGCCCACTGCCGGGCGAGTACGTGGCCGGGTGGATCAAGCGAGGGCCCACGGGCATCATCGGCACCAACAAGCGCGATGCGCAGGAGACCGTGGACGCTCTGCTCGCCGATCTGGATTCGGGCCGGCTGCTCGAGCCGCGCGACCCGGACCGCGATGCCCTCGAGGACCTGCTCGCGGAGCGCAGGCCCGACCACGTGACGTATGCGGGGTGGGAGGCGATCGACCGGGCCGAGAAGGGCCTGGGCGAGCCTCAGAGCCGTCCGCGCGTGAAGCTCTGCAGCTTCGACGAGCTGCTCGAAGCCGCGCGCGAGCCCGTCAGCTGAGCGGAACGGCGCTCACGGTCTCGCCGTCGAGGGCGTCCAGCGCCCGCTCCGGTGAGACCGAGATGCAGGTGAAGATGGGCGTCTCCGACTCCGTCCAGGCGCTCGACTCGGTCGCGCGCAGCTCGTGCACCAGGTCCAGGAACTGGGCCGGGTCGTCGGCGTCGAAGGCCACGACGAACTCCTGGTCGTCGAGCCCGAACGAGTAGGCGGTGTTCGTCTCGATGCCGGGGAAGCGGCGCGCGACGGCTATGTGGTCGCGCATCACGCGCCCGCGCTCCTCGGCGGGCAGGGCGTACCACCCGCGCTTCTTCCACATCGGGTAGACGATCAGGTACTTCGAGTCGGACCCCGGCCGCGGCTCGGACGGGCGGTCCGGCTCGTCGCTGTAGGGCGATTCCTTCGTCATGGCCAGGTACGAGTGGGAGACGTCCGCGTAGCGCATCAGGCCACTCTGGTTCAGCAGCACGTGGAGCTCGTGGATCGGCTCCAGGCGGCTCGAGATCGCCCGGACCATGAGGTCGCAGTCGCCGCGCGTGCCGACCAGGGAGTAGGTGCGCAGGAAGTGGTCGTCGGCGAACTCACGGCAGGCGGCGGCGAACTCGCGCTTGTCGGCGGTGCGCTCCTTGGCGCTGCGGCGCCGCCAGGCCGGGTCGACCTTCACGAAGGTGTACTTGACGTAGTTCCGCTCCTCGGGCACGGCCCCAAGTCTGTCATCAGCCTGCACGCGCTTTCCCGCCGCCTGCCCCTGCCGCTACGATGGGCCGGTGCGCGTAGCGCTTGTCTCGCCCTACTCGTACACGTATCCGGGCGGGGTCGGGCGTCATGTTGAGGCTCTTGCAGAAGAGCTGATCCGGCAGGACCACGAGGTCCGGCTGCTGACCCCCTTCGACCCCGACGATCGCCTGGCACGTGTAACCCATCGCGGCGCCTCGCCGGAGCGGCGACAGCTGCCCGAATACGGCATCGCGCTGGGCCGCACCGTCGGATACCGGATGAACGGCGCGGTGTCGAACCTCGCCGTCTCGGCCAGCACCATGGGCGCGCTGGGCCACGAGCTTCGCAACGGCGGCTACGACGTCGTGCACGTGCACGAGCCCAACGTCCCGGCGGTGAGCTGGTTCGCGGTCGAGGCGAGCCAGGTGCCCGTCGTCGGCACGTTCCACACGTACTCGACGAGCCGGGTGGTCAACGGGATCGCCGCGAACCTGGTCGGCGCGCGCCGGCTCTACGGGAAGCTCAGTGCCCGGATCGCCGTGTCCGAGGCCGCCGCGTGGACCGCCCGCCGCTACTACGGAGGCCGTTACCGGATCGTGCCGAACGGCGTGGACCTGGCCGCCGCGCGGCCGCAGCGCTCGCCCGGCGACGACCTCGAGATCCTCTTCATCGGACGAGCGGAGGGGCGCAAGGGCCTCCCGATCCTGCTGCGCGCCTTCGAGGCGCTGCGCGGCGCCGGCATCGGCGCCCGGCTCACGATCGCCGGCGTCCCGGCCGAGGAGGTCGAGCCGCTGCTGCTGGATCCCGAGGGCGTGAACATGGTCGGGCGCGTGACCGAGGAGGAGAAGTGGCGCCTTCTCGGCAGCGTGGACCTGCTCTGCGCGCCGTCGCTCGGCGGCGAGAGCTTCGGGATGGTGCTCACGGAGGCCTTTGCGTCGGGTACGCCCGTCGTGGCCTCGGACATCGCCGGCTATCGCGACGTGGTCCGCGACGGCGTGGACGGAATGCTGGTCCCCGCGGGCGACGCGGTCGAGCTCGGCGAGGCGCTGGGCGCCCTGGCGTCCGATCCCGCTCGCCGTGAGCGGATGGCGGGCGCCGCGCGCGAGCGCGCGGAGCGCTTTGCATGGCCGCGCGTGGCCGCCGAGGTCACCGAGGTGTACGAGCAGGCCGTCGCCGTGCCGCGACCCGAGACAGGCATGGCCCGCGTGGCGCTGCGCGCCGGTCTCAAGCCCGCGGAGCCCGGACCGCAAGTGGGACCGGAGCGGCTGCCGTCGCTCGAGCCCGGGGACGCGGTGCTCGGCCGGCGCAAGACGGTGAAGCTCGCCCGGAGGGCGCTCATCCTCGCCGGGGCCGCGGCCGGCGCGGGCCTGACGCTGCTCGCGCTCGAGCGGCTGGGCATCGAGTCGATCGGCCGCGCTCTCCTCGCCGCCACGCCGGTATGGGTGCTCGTGGCGTTCATGCTCATGTGCCTCTCGATGCTGGTCCGCGCCGAGGCCTGGAACGCGATTCTGCGCGCCGCGCTGCCCGGCACTCGCGTGCCGCGCCGAGACACCGCCCGCGCGACCATGGTCGGCGTCCTGATGTCGGCCACCCTGCCCGCCCGCCTGGGCGAGCCCTCGCGCGCTCTGATCGTGTCGCGCAGGCTGGGCCGGATGCGCGATCGCTTCCCGGTGGTGCTCGGCACGCTCGTCTCGCAGACGATTCTCAACATCCTCGCGCTGTGCGTGCTCGGCGCCGTCATGTTCGCGACGGTCGGCGTGTTCAGCCGCGGCGAGGACGCGCTGGTGATAGTCACGATCGCTCCGGTGGTGCTGCTCGCGCTGGTGGTCTCGGCGCCCTGGATCCTGCGCAGCGGCAAGCCATCGCGCTTCCAGCGCGTACAGCAGGCCGCTGCCGTGGCTCGCCGCGCAATGCTCCAGGTGCGCACCGGTCTCCAGGTGTTCAGGCGTCCGCGGCTGGGCGCCTGGGCGGTGACGATGCAGCTCAGCGCGTGGGCGATCCAGTGGCTCGCGTGCTACGTGCTGCTCGTGGCCCTGGGGCTCGACGGCCACGCCGGCATCGGCGCGGCGGCCGCCGTGCTGTTCGCCGTGAACGTCACGGCCGCCCTGCCCGCCACGCCGTCGAACCTCGGCGTGTTCCAGGCGGCCTGCGTGGCGGTGCTCTCCGCCTACGGAGTGAGCAAGACCAACGCTTTCGCCTACGGGATCATCCTCCAGGCCGTCGAGATCGCGACGGCCCTGGCGATGGGCATGCCGGCGCTCGTGCGCGAGGGCATGACCTGGAAGGACCTCCGCCTTCGCGCGCTGCACGCCGCTCCGGTGGAGCTGCGCAACGTGCGGCGTCGAGCGGACGCCGCCGAAGCCGAAGCCTGAGGTCTTGCCGAAGCACGCGGCTCGGCCGCGTGCGCACGGACCCTTTCCTCGCGTGTCTAGAACGCGACGGGCTTGCCGTCGCGGAAGAACCCGCCGGTGGGGCCGTCGTCCGGGAGCGTGGCGAGCCAGACGATGCCGGCCGCGCCGTCCTCGACGGGCTTGGTCGCCCCGAACTGCCCTCCCATGTCGGTCGCCACGAAGCCCGGGCAGGCCGAGTTGACCAGCACGCCGGCCTCCGCGAGCTCGGTCGAGAGGATGCGCGTCATCGCGTTGAGGGCGGCCTTCGAGACCCTGTACCCGGGCGACCAGCCGCCCATCTCGGTGATCCCGCCCATCCCGCTCGACACGTTCACCACGCGCGGGTGCTCGCTCTCGCGCAGGAGCGGAAGCAGCCCGACCGTGAGGCGGTAGGCGCCGAAGAAGTTCGTGTCGAGAGCCGCCTGGATGGCGCCGAAGTCCGGGTCCACGCCGGCCGCGCCCCAATCCGTGCCCACGCCCGCGTTGTTCACGAGCACGTCGAGCCGGCCGGGATCCTCGGTCACCTCGGCGGCCGCGCGCTCGATGCCCGCCGGGTCGGACACGTCGAGCACCAGCGGGCGCGCGCCGGTGGCCTCGGCGGCCTCACGGGCCTTGGCCTCGTCGCGCGCACTCAGGACGACGTCGTAGCCGCGCTCGACCAGCTGGCGGGCGGTCTCGCGGCCGATTCCCCGATTTGCGCCTGTCACGAGGGCCACTGCCATGGCGCCAGCGTACCTGGGTCGAGGCGTACCTTCTCTGGCGCCTGGGTATGCCTTTCTTGGTGAATCGACCAGGGAGGTTGGGGGCAGTGCGCAAGGCGGCAAGTCTCACGATCCTCGGCGCCATGGCACTGATCGTGCCGCTTACAGCGGGCGCTGCCGGACGCGACACGGACAGGCAGACCTACGTCGTGCTCCTCGAGCGCGGCGCATCCGTGGACTCCGCGAAGGCGGCCGTCAGAGGCGCCGGCGGACGCGTCGTCTCGGTCAACCGCAAGGTCGGTGTGGCCACCGTGCGCTCGGCGAACGCGGACTTCGTGTCCGACGTCTCGCGCACCAAGGCCGTGCAGGGCGCGGCCCACAACCGTGCCGTGGGCGAGGCCCCGGCCGCCAGGCCCAGCGACCCGTTCGCCATCGAGCGCATGGCCGGCCTCCGCGCCCGCGCCGAGGGCGACGGCCGCACCCGTCGCGCCGGCGGGCGGAAGCCGGCGCCGCTCGAGGAGCCGTTCGCGGACCTCCAGTGGGACATGAAGGCGATCGGCGCGACCTCGAAGAAGTCGTACCGCCGCCAGCCCGGCACCAGCACGGTGCGGGTGGGGATCCTCGACACGGGCATCGACGGGTCGCATCCCGACATCGCGCCGAACTTCAACCGGTCGCTGAGCCGCAACTTCACGACCGACGACCCGCTCATCGACGGCGAGTGCGCCACCGACCCGGACGCGTCCTGCACCGATCCGGCCGACGTGGACGAGGACGGCCACGGCACGCACGTGGCGGGCACGGTCGCCGCGCCGATCAACCGGCTCGGGATGGCGGGCGTGGCCCCGGGGGTCGAGCTCGTGAACATTCGCGCCGGGCAGGACTCGGGCTACTTCTTCCTGAAGCCGAGCGTGGACGCACTCACGTACGCCGCCGACATCGGCGTGGACGTGGTGAACATGTCCTACTACATCGATCCCTGGCTCTACAACTGCGCCGACAACCCGGCCGACTCGCCGGCGGAGCAGCTCGAGCAGCGCACGATCATCCAGGCCACGGAGCGGGCGCTGGCGTACGCGCGGTCGCGCGGCGTGACCCTCGTGTCGGCGGAGGGCAACGGCAACACCGACCTCGGCAAGCCGGTGACCGACGCGACGAGCCCGGACTACCCGCCCGAGAACGAGCGCGAGCGCGCGATCGACAACTCGTGCGAGAGCATGCCGCTCGAGGCGCCGGGCGTGCTCGGCATCACCTCGTTCGGCCCGAGCGGCCGCAAGGCGTACTACTCGGACTACGGCGTGGAGCAGGCGGACCTGTCGGCGCCCGGCGGTGACCGGCGCGACTTCTTCGGAACGCCGAACTACGACACGCCGGCGAACACGATCCTGGCGCCCTACCCGAAGGCGCTGGCGATCGCCAACGAGGAGCTGAACCCGGACGGCACGCCGAACACGCCGTTCGTGCTCGCCGACTGCTCGCGCGGGGCAGACCAGTGCGCGCTACTACCAGTACCTGCAGGGCACCTCGATGGCGTCGCCGCATGCCGTTGGAGTGGCCGCGCTGGTGGTGGCCTCACGCGGGCGCCGCGACAAGCGCCACGGCGGGCTCACCCTGTCGCCGAAGAAGGTGGAGCGCGTGCTGAAGGACACCGCTCGCGACAAGGCCTGCCCGGAGCCGCGCGTGTTCACGTACCCCGATCCCGACCTGACCCCCGACTTCACGGCGGTATGCGAGGGTGACGAGGAATTCAACGGCTTCTACGGTCACGGGATCGTGGATGCCTTCGCGGCCTCGGCCAAGCGCCGCTGACGGCTCGAGTGGGCGGGGCCGCCGCCGGGTCCCGCCCCTCGCCGCACCCCTGTCGCAGGAGAACGTAGATCTGGTCCGCGCCGGCTAGCGTGACTGGCTCGTCACGCGAACCGACATCTTCGCCCGCGAGGAGCAGGCGCTCGAGGCGGCCGGGCTGCCGCCGGGCTAGGCCCCCCAGTAGGGGTTGTGCGTGGGTGGCGGCAGCTCACCCGGATCGGGCCGGTTCGGCTCCGTCCCGACACTCGTGCCGAACCTGCGCCGCCCACCCCCGGGCGTCTCGAACCGAACGACCTCCCACTCGCCCTCGTCGGCCTCCCGAACGGACCAGTGAAAGCGATCCCGGTCCGGCGAATCCCGGTTAAGCCGTTCAGCCTCCTGACGAGCGAGCGTCTCCTCCATTGCTCCATCGTACGCCCCACCCAGCACCAGTCGAGAGCGCGTGCGGTCCGACGGCCGGAGCGCAAGGCCGCTGGCCTGGGCAGTACGGGACGAAGACCTAACCTTCACACAATCGTGTCAAGGTTCGGTAGGATTGCCGCTGTGGCCGAGCGGGACTTCATTTCAGCCGCGCGTGAGCGCGTCGTCATCTTCGACGGCGGCATGGGCGCGACGCTCGAGCAGTTCGACCTGACCTCGGAGGACTACGGCGGGCTTCAGGGCAAGTGCCACGAGGCGCTGGTGCTGAATCGGCCCGACGTGATCCAGGGCGTGCACGAGTCGATGCTGGAGGCCGGCGCCGAGGTGCTCGAGACGGACAGCTTCCAGGCCAGCCGCCTGAAGCTCGAGGAGTGGGGTCTCGACGACGCACACGCTGGAGATCAACGTGCGCGCCGCCGAGATCGCCCGCGCGGCCGCGGGTGAGGACCGCTTCGTGGCCGGCTCGATCGGCCCGACCGGCCACCTCCCCGCCAGCGACGACCCGACGCTCGGCCGGATCACCTTCCGCGAGCTCGTGACCGTTTTCGAGGAGCAGGCCCGCGGCCTCGTGCAGGGCGGGGCGGACCTCATCATCATCGAGACCGCGCAGGACATCCTCGAGGTCAAGGCGGCGATCTTCGGAGCGCGCGAGGCGTTCAAGGTCACCGGCAAGTCGCTGCCGATCCAGTGCTCGGTCTCGCTCCTGCCGCAGGGCGGGAAGATGCTCCTGGGCACGGACATCCAGGCCGTGCTCACGACGCTGACGGCTCTCGACGTGGACGCGATCGGGCTCAACTGCTCCACCGGCCCGGAGGACATGCGCGACGCGATCCGCTTCCTGGGCGAGAACAGCCCGCTTCCGGTGCACTGCATCCCGAACGCCGGGCTGCCGCTCCAGGGTCCGGAGGGGGAGACGATCTTCCCCGAGGAGCCCGATCCGCTCGCGGCGAGCCTGCAGGAGTTCGTGGAGCGCTACGGCATCTGGGTCGTCGGCGGCTGCTGCGGCACGACGCCCGAGCACATCGCGGCGATCGTGGATCGCGTGGGCGGGCGCTCGGCCGAGCCGCGTCCCGCCAAGGCAGCGCCGCAGCTCGTCTCGTCGATGATGACCGCCACGCCGCTGGTCGCAGGAGCCGCGGCCCACGATCGTGGGCGAGCGCGTGAACTCGCAGGGGTCGCGCAAGGCAAAGGAGCTCCTGCTGGCCGACGACTACGACGGCATCGTGCAGGTGGCCGAGGACCAGGTCACCGGCGGTGCGCACGTGCTCGACCTCTGCGTGGCGCTCACCGAGCGCCAGGACGAGGACGAGCAGATGCGGCAGGTGGTGAAGCGCGTGACGCTGAGCCAGCCGGCGCCGATCCAGGTGGACTCCACCGAGCCGGACGTGATCGAGGCCGCGCTGGAGCAGATCCCGGGCCGCGGGATCGTCAACTCGATCAACCTCGAGGCCGGCCGCGACAAGGCCGACCGCGTGATCCCGCTGGCGAAGGCCCACGGCGCCGCGCTGATCGCGCTCACCATCGACGAGGTCGGGATGGCCAAGACCGCCGACCGCAAGGTCGAGATCGCGCAGCGCATCCGCGACATCGCGTGCGACGACCACGGTCTCGATCCGGAGCTTCTGATCTTCGACGCGCTCACCTTCACGCTCACCACGGGCGACGAGGAGTGGCGCCCGAGCGCCGTCGAGACGATCGAGGGCATCCGCCGGATCAAGGCCGAGATCCCGGGCGTCAAGACCTCGCTGGGCGTGTCGAACGTGAGCTTCGGCGTGTCCCCGGTGGGCCGCGCGGTGCTGAACTCGGTGTTCCTCCACCACTGCGTGGAGGCGGGCCTCGACCTGGCGATGGTCAACCCGAACCACATCACGCCGTACAGCGAGATCGGCGAGGAGGAGCGCCAGCTCACCGACGACCTGGTCTTCAACCGCCGCGAGGACGCGCTCGAGCGCTTCATCGCCCACTTCGAGCAGAAGGGCGAGGAGGAGCCCGACGCCGGCGTGGATCCCACCGCGGAGATGGAGCCCGAGGAGGCCCTCCACTGGCACATCCTGCGGCGCAAGAAGGACGGCGTGGAGGACTGGATCGACAAGTCGGTCGAGAAGATCGGCGCGGTGCCGACCCTCAACCAGGTGCTGCTGCCCGCGATGAAGGAGGTGGGCGACAAGTTCGGTGCCGGTGAGCTGATCCTGCCGTTCGTGCTCCAGTCGGCGGAGGTCATGAAGCGCGCCGTGGCGCAGCTCGAGAACTACCTCGACCGGATCGAGGGTCACTCGAAGGGCAAGGTCGTGATCGCCACCGTCTTCGGCGACGTGCATGACATCGGCAAGTCGCTGGTCAACACGATCCTCACCAACAACGGCTACACCGTCATCGACCTCGGCAAGCAGGTGCCGGTGGACACGATCATCAACGCCGCGGTGGAGAACGAGGCCGACGCGATCGGCCTGTCCGCCCTGCTCGTCTCGACGTCCAAGCAGATGCCGACCTGCGTCCAGGAGCTGCACCAGCGCGGGCTCGAGTTCCCGGTGCTGATCGGCGGCGCCGCGATCAACCGCGACTTCGGGCGGCGGATCCTCTACCCGCACGGCAAGGAATCGGACGAGGTCTACGAGCCGGGTGTCTTCTACTGCAAGGACGCCTTCCAGGGGCTCGACACGATGGACGCCCTCGTCGAGGAGGACGCGCGCGGCGCGCTGGTCGCGAAGGGCCGCGACGAGGCACGCAAGCTGCGCGAGAAGGTGGAGGTCGTGGACGACGGGCCGTCGGTGGACGACGACACCGTGCGCTCCGCCTTCCGCACCGACGTGACCGTGCCCGAGCCCCCGTTCTGGGGCGCGCGCGAGATCCCGGTCGACCTGGACGACGTATACCCCTACCTCGACCGCCACGTCCTGTTCAAGCTCCACTGGGGCGGGCGCGGCAAGAAGGGCGAGGACTGGCGCCGGATCGTCGAGGGCCACGACGGCGAGGAGGGCTTCGCGCCGCGGCTCGAGCGCATGTGGCGCGAGCAGGACTACCTGCACCCGCGCGCCAAGCTCGGCTACTTCCCGGCGGCGTCGGACGGCAACGAGCTGATCGTCTTCGACCCGGAGGACCCGGCGCGTGAGCTCGAGCGCCTGCGCTTCCCGCGCCAGCCGCGCCACGACCGCATCTGCCTGGCCGACCTCTACCGGCCGCTCGACTCGGGCGAGCGCGACGTGGTGGCCATCCAGGCCGTGACCGCCGGCGACGAGGTCACCGAGCTGATGGCGCGACTCGAGCAGGACGGCGAGTTCGCGGAGCAGCTCTACACCCACGGGCTCGGCGTGCAGACCGCGGAGGGGCTGGCCGAGTGGCTGCACGCCGAGGTGCGCAGCGGGCTGGGCATCGACCCCGACCAGGGTCGCCGCTACTCCTGGGGCTACCCGGCCTGCCCGGACCAGTCGGAGCACGAGAAGGTCTGGCGGCTGCTCGGGCTCGAGGAGATCGGCATGACCCTCTCGGGCGGCTTCGCCGTGATGCCCGAGCAGTCCACCGTGGCGATCATCGCCCACCACCCGCAGGCCGTGTACTTCGGGATGAAGTCCGGCTTCGTGCCGGCCGACAAGCGTCCGGACGAACTGATCGCGGGCACGGACCGCGGCGGCGATCTACCCCCCGAGGTGGATCCGACCGAGGGCTCGGTCGAGGCCGAAGTGCCTGCGGACGAAGTTCCCGCCTAAGCAAACAACAGCCCTGGCCAGCCGGCTACGTCCCCCCGATGGGGCTCAGGGTCGGCCCGCTCTGGATGGCGAACAGCTGAACGGTGTTCACGCCCTGGCGCAGCGAGGCCTCGGGAATGAGGGCTGAGAAGAGTTGACCCGAGCTCTGGGCTACGGCGAATGAGGTAGCGGTGGCCTCGATCGTCCCGTTGACGGCGATCGCGATGTCGAGCGGGGTGGCGCTGCCGGCACCGGTCAGCCGCCCTGTGACCTTCACCGGCGGTTGCTGCGAGGCGAGCGACACGCCGTTATAGCGACCGGGCGAATCGAGCTCGGCGTGAACACCGCCGAGCGCGGAGGTCGGCCAGCGCGAGACGGGGGTGCCCTGCAGTTCCCGATGCGGCCCAAGCCCGAATGGACCGCGGGAGCTGCCGAACAGCCAGAGCTTGAGCAGCAGCGATCCCGCACGGCGCAGGCGGAGCGAGCTCGAGGTCAATCGGATGCGTTGGCCCACACGCCCGAATATGAGGCTGGCTCGGGGGATCTTGCGCGCCTCCGGGCCGAACATGGATCGCCCCTGTACCCGCCAGCCGAGGTGTACGCGCGCGACCTGCGCGATCGTCGGCGCTATGTCGATGATGCGGACGTGGCGGTGGTCGACCTTTCCCTTGCGCTGGCCCGGCAGCTTCACGAACAACGGCGTCAGGGCGATGTCGCCGGCATTGCCGGGGTTGACGGTGCGGCTATCGCCCGGGTGACCAAAGCTCTCGCCGTGGTCGGCCGTCACGATGATCAGCGACCGGTCATAGAGACCTTCCGAACGCAGCTGCTCGAGCAGCTGACCGATCAGGCGATCCGCTAGCTCGACCTGCAACAGGTGCCGCTGGTACTTCTGGCCCACCAGCCACGGGACGGAGGCCCAATCGTCCCGCGAGAGGACGTTCTCGCTCGGCCCGTCGGAGTAGGTGTGGCCCGACGGCAGGTAGATCCAGGGCGGGTGCGGTAGCAGCAGATGCTTGAAGTAGAACGCCGGCTGCCGCGACGGCTCGACGCGCTCGAGCCAGCTCGTGAACCGCTCCAGGCGCCCCCCGGCCACCAACGCTTCGATCGACTCCGCCGTCTGCGGCGTTACGTTCGGGCAGAGCCGCTTCGGGCACAGGCTCGTCGCTTCCTCGCCCTCCTCGATGCGGTACTTGCGCCCCAGCGCCGTGAACAGGTTGTTCGGATGCTCCGCGTAGGTCGGCTTGGCGAATCGCCACTGGGTCTGGCCGGTGACCAGCGACCGGAACGCACGACCGGTCTCATCGACGGTCGTAGTGGAATACGGAAACCAGGTGGAGCCGTCCGCGAGCCGAGCAAACGTCGGGTAACGCGAGCGGTCGATGCGGCCGTGGGCGTCAAGCAGCGAGACCGACGGAAACGCGTCAAAGACGACCAGCACCACCGGAGGACGCCGCGCGTCAGCCGGCGTGGTGAACCCGAGAACGCAGCAGACGACCGTCAAGGCGGCCACTACGACGCGCTTCACTAACCCTGTCCATTCATAGCCTGTCGCGCGGCGATCCTAATCGTGCGACAGCCGATCGCGTTGCTGCCCGGAGCGCAAGGCCCCTGCCCTGGACGACTGGCCCGACTGGCCAAACCGGCCTCGACCAGAAGGAGAACTGGGCCAACCAGATTCTCGACACCTGTCTAAAGACCCTTCCGCGGACTGCTCTTAGGTTGAGTGCGGGACTTTCGGAAGGAGGCTGAATCGGATGGATTTCGTTTTCGCGACCAAGGATGACCTCGCCCAGGCCATCAATGGGACGCTCGGTGAGACGGTGGCGATAAACACCATGTGGGTGATCGTCGCCGCGGTGCTCGTTCTCTTCATGCAGGCGGGGTTCGCCATGCTCGAGATCGGTTTCTCGCGCATGAAGAACGCCGGAACCGGGGTGGCGAAGATCTTCACCAACCTGTCGATCGCCGCAATCTGTTACTGGGCGGTGGGCTTCGCGTTCGCCTTCGGCAACCAGGACGTGCTCGGCATCTCGAGCTCGCTGATCGGCAGCAACGGGTTCTTCCTGCAGTTCTCGGGCACCCCGGCGGAGGCCTTCCCGGTGATGGGCCTGTCCGACGCGGTTCCGGAAGCGAAGTGGCTGTTCCAGTTCGCCTTCTGCGCCGTGTCACTGGCCATCGTCTGGGGCTCCACGCTGGAGCGCATCAAGTACGCGGCGTACGTGATCTACGCGGTCGTGTTCGCGTCGATCATCTACCCCATCGGCTCCCACTGGGTGTTCGGTGGAGGCTGGCTCCAGAACGGTGACACGCCGCTGATGCCGACCGGCATGCAGGACTTCGCCGGATCGACGGCGGTGCACCTCATCGGGGCCACCGGCGCGCTTGCGGCCCTGCTGTTGCTCGGCCCGCGCAAGGGCAAGTACGGACCCGACGGCAAGCCGCGGGCCATACCGGGGCACTCGATGCCGCTGGTGGGCCTGGGCGTGCTGATCCTGTTCATCGGATGGTTCGGGTTCAACGCGGGCTCGACGCTCGGCGTGGCCGACGTTCGTTTCGCAGAGGTGGCCGTGGTGACGATGCTCGGCTGCGCCGGCGGAATCCTGGGGGCCTTCGCGGCCACCCTGCTGAAGCAGCGAACGATCGACATCGGCATGGTCGCCAACGGCGCCATCGCCGGTCTCGTGGCCATCACGGCGCCCTCGGGCTACGTGGAGCTGTGGGCCGGCCCGCCGATCGGGTTCATCGGAGGCCTCATCGTGGTCTTCGGCGTGATCGCGATCGACAAGCGCATCGACGACCCGATCGGGGCCACGTCGGCTCACGGTCTGGCCGGCATCTGGGGAACGCTGGCGTGCGGTCTGTTCACCGCGCCCCGGCTGGCGCAGTACAACGCGTTCGGCAATCCGGACGGGGGCCTGTTCTACTCGGGCTCCTTCGAGCAGCTGATCGCTCAGGCGGTCGGAGTGCTGGTCGCGTTCAGCTTCGTGTTCGGGCTCAGCTACCTGACCTTCGCCGCCATCAAGGCGACCGTCGGGCTGCGCGTGTCCGAGGCGGACGAGGACGCCGGTCTCGACATCGTGGAGCACGGCATGTACGGCTACCCGGAGCAGTTCATCCCGCAGTCGGAGATCGGGGGTCCCGGGATCGGGACGGTGCCCGCGCCGGCGTCAATGGCCACCGCGTCGCGTACAGGTGAGGTGACGGCATGAAGATGGTCATCGCGTACATCCGGCACGAGGCCTTCGAGGCGATCCGTGGGGATCTCCTCGAGGCTGGATTCCCGAGCATCACCATCACCGAGGTCAAGGGCTCGGGCAGGCAGAAGGCGATCACCGAGCATTACCGCGGCTCGGAGCTCGCAGTGCACCTGCGCCCGAAGATCAAGATCGAGTGCGTGGTGGAGACGAAGGACGTGGGCGTCATCAAGGAGACGATCCTGCGGCACGCCCGCACGGGCTCGGTCGGGGACGGCAAGCTGTTCGTCCTGCCGGTCGAGGATGCCGTGCGGATCCGGACGGGTGAGGAGGGCGAGACGGTCCTCCAGTCCCACGACTCGGAAGAAGTGCCGGTCAATGGCAGTAGCGCGTAATCGCGAGGGCGCCCGGGCGAGCCATGTGCTCGCCCGGGGCTCCCGCCCGGCGCCGGGGGATCCGTGGCTGATCGAGCGGCGTCGCGACGTCACCTAGCGGCAGCGCCCGCTGAGCCAGTGGATCCGGCGGTCGATGGACCGACCCCCCGCACCGCCCACCTCGAGATGGTGGGCGCCGTGCTGGCCGGTGACGGGCTCGAGCGTGTTGCCGAGATTGCCTCCTCCCACGCCGGGGCGCCGGTCGCGGTGATCGTGCCGCGACTCGGCGCTCCGGTGGAGGGGTGGGCCGACTACGAGCGCTACGTGGGCGCGCGCCTCGCCGGCGGTCGCCCGCAGGCGCCGGAGGACATCAGGCTGGAGGTGCCGATCTCCTCGGGCGGACGCGAGCTCGGCGCCGTGCTGATGCTCGGCCGCGGGACAAAGGACGCCGCCGAGTACCTGCACATGGCGGCGATCGCGGCGCTGACCGAGGTTGCCGTGGTCGAGGCCCGCGACGAGACGGAGCAGTCGCTGCGCGGCTCGTTCCTCGAAGAGGCCCTCACGCGGTCGGACATGGACCCCGCCGACGTGGAGCGGCGCGCGGCTCGGCTCGGTTGCGACCTCGGCGCCGGCTACACGGCGCTCTGCGGGGACCCGGGCCCACGCAGTCCCGGGCGACTCGTCGCCGCCCTCGCGTCCGAGGTGGCGGGGGTGCTCGCCCAGCCCGTGGACGGCAAGGTCTACGCGCTGCTGCCCGGCGATCCCGACGTCGCCCGGCGCGTGGCCACGCGCGTCGGTCGCCACGCGACCGTGGGGCTCTCGTCCCACTACGCCCAGGCGGCCGACCTCACGCGAGCGCTCGAGGAGGCGGAGCTGGTGCTCGGGGTCACGGCCGCCGGCGGCGGCGCGCCTGTCGAGGAGATCGGCGGAGGCACCTATCGGCTGCTCTTCCGCGTGATGGCGAGCCACCCGCAGGAGGTTCGGAGCTTCTTCGAGGACACGGTGTCCGCGCTCGTGAAGTACGACGAGCAGTACTCGACCGACCTGCTCGGCACGCTCGACGCCTACCTCGAGAACAACTGCAACATGAACGCGACGGCCCAGGCGATCCACGCCCACAGGCACACAGTCGGCTACCGCCTCGAGCGCGTGAAGGAGCTCACCGGGCTCGACCCGTTGACGAGCGAGGATCGCGAGCGCCTCGGCCTCGGGCTGAAGGCCTACCGGATCATCGCGCCGTCGCTGCCGCGGTAGACCGGCGCGCAACGGCCTCTACATCCGGGCGTTCCGCGACCCCCGATCTTTGGCCATTTGTCACTAGCCGCACATGGCACGTTGGGCCAGCATGAACCCATGCGCCCCCCAACACCCCACCGTCGCATCGCCCTTGTTCCGGTGAGCGCGGACGATCGCCACGTGCCCGGCGCCGGGAAGGTCCGGCGCTACGCGCTCGCCAGGGTGGCGGTGTCGCCGCGCTCGGCGCTCGGCGTGGACCGGCACGAGCGCCTGGAGCGCGTGGCCGCGGCGGAGCGGCGCCGGCTCGACGACTAGGGCGAGCGCGGCAGCGCTGCCAGGACGGCGTCCAGCACCCGGTCGGCGCCGAAGCGGACCACGTCGTCTGCCGGCAGGCCGGTGGCGCGCTCCGCCTCGGTCACCGCCGCGCGCGCGGCGGCGTCGTCCAGCGTGCTCGTGTTGAGCGCGATCGCGGCCACGCGGGCGGACCGCACCGGTCGGGCGATCGCCTCGTAGGCCGCCACAAGCTCGGTGAGCGCGGGCAGCGGGAGGTCCGGGTAGTTGCGCAGCGCGGTGGCTCCGGCCTTGTGGACCAGCACCAGCACGTCCGGCGCCGACCCGTGCAGGAGGCCCAGCGTCACACCCGAGTAGGCCGGGTGGAAGATCGCCCCCTGGCCCTCGACGAAGAGCAGGTCCGCGCGCTCGGAGCCCTCGTTCACGAGCCGCTCGGCCGCGCCGGCCACGTAGTCGGAGATCACATGGTCAACCGCCAGGCCCCAGCCCGCGATCGCCACGCCGGTCTGCCCGGTCGGCACGTACACGGACTCCAGCCCGCGCTGGCGCGCGGCGCGATCCAGCTCCAGCGTCACGACCTTCTTGCCGATCACCGTGTCCGAGCCGACGCTGTGCACCACCCGCACGCCGGCTGCCCGGCTGGCCGGCCCGAGCGGGACGGTGAGATCGGGAGGCGCCGCGCGCAGGTCGCGCAGACCGGTTCCGCGGCGCTCCGCGGCCTCGCGCAGCTCCGGGTCGGCGGACAGCTCGGTGTGGAGCCCCGCCTCCAGGTCGAGGCCCGCCTCGATCGCCTCGAGCAGCGCCGGGCGCCAGGCCGGATCGAGCTTGCCGCCGGTGGGCGCCACGCCGATGAGAAGCGTGGTCGCACCGAGCTCGATCGCATCGGCCACGCCGGCCACCACCGGCACGTCGCGCACGCAGAAGGGCTCGATCTCGGCGGCGGTCCGCCCGGCGTTGGTGGAGTCCACCACCGCGACCACATCGCGGTTGCCGTACCGGATCACGCCGTGCGCGGTCTTGCCGCTGTGGCTCTCGAAGAGCCCCTCCGCGAAGATGGCCAGCCGCTCGCTCACGCGGGCTCCACCCCCAGTCCGGGGTCCTCCGAGGGCAGCACCCGGCCGTCGCTGAGCTCCAGACCCACGTACGGCTGGTCGGCGAGCAGCAGGTGGCCATCCAGGTCCACCCAGTCGGCGAGCGACCCGACGTGCGCGGCCGGGGCCACCGCGAGCTGAGACTCGACCATGCAGCCGATCATCACTCCCAGGCCGAGCGCGCGCGCCGCGTGGATCATCCGCACAGCCTCACGAACGCCGCCGGCCTTCGCCAGCTTCACGTTGATTGCGTCCGCATAGCCCGCCACCGCCGCCACGTCGCGGAGGTCGTGGCAGCCCTCGTCCACGACGATCGGCGGGCGCGGGCTCAGCTCGCGCAGCGCGCGGAAGCTGTCGAGGTCGCCGGCCGGGAACGGCTGCTCGATCAGCTCCACGCCCAGCTCCACGAGCGAGGGGAGCAGCTCGCGCGCCGACTCGAGCGTCCAGCCCTCGTTGGCGTCCACGCGCAGCGGTACCGCGGACTCCTCGCGCACGGCGGCCAGCCGCTCCAGGTCCTCGGTGCCCCCGACCTTCACCTTGAGCACCCGGTACTCGCGGGCCCGCCGGGCACGGTCGCGCGTGCCCTCGAGGCTGTCGATCCCGATCGTGTAGGAGGTGGGGGGCAGGTCGCGGCTCAGGCCGAGCAGGCGCCAGACCGGCACGTCGAGCCGCCTACCGATCCAGTCGTGCAGCGCGGCGTCGAGCGCCGCCCGCGCGGCCGCCTCCGCTCCGCCGCTCCAGACCGCCCGCCCGATCGCCTCGAGCGCGAACGGATCCTCGCCCACCCGGCTCGGCGCCTCGTCGCTCAGGAACGCCAGCGCCGAGCGCACCGTCTCGCCGCGGTAGTAGATCGGCGCGGCCTCTCCGCGGCCCACGAGCCCGTCGTGCTCGACCTCCACGCGCACGACCTCCTGGGTCGTGCGCGAGCCGCGCGCGATCGCGAAGTCCTCTGCCAGGGCCAGGCTGCTGGTGCTGGGGCGCAGCTCCAAGCGCGGAAGAATGACGGGCGCGGCCCTAGGGACGCGCGGCGGTCTCGTCGGCGCGCGCCAGGCGGAGGGCCTCGGCGCCGCCCATCGGCCGCACGTCGAAGATCGACGCGGGGGCCGGATCGGTCACCACCGTCTCGGTCGCCAGGCTCTCGATCAGCGGACGCGCCACGCCGGAGTCGACGGGGGTGACGAGGCCGATCCAGAGCGATGACAGCTTGGGCGTGATCAGCGGCACGGGGACCCGCGGCCGGCGGCGCAGCTCGAGCGCGTCGGCCATCATGTCGAGCAGGCCGCCGTAGGTCACCACGTCCGAGCCGCCGATCTGGATCTCGCGGCCGGCGGACTCGGGCCGCTCGCCCGCCTGGGCCAGGTACTCGAGCAGGTCGGCCACCGCGATCGGCTGGGTCCGGTTACGCAGCCAGGCGGGAGCGATCATCGCCGGCAGGCGCTCCACCAGGTAGCGGAGCGTCCTGTAGGACTCGCTCTTGGCGCCGATGACCATTCCCGCGCGGAAGTAGGTGAGCGGGGGCCCCTCGCTTGCGAGCACGCGCGCGGTCTCGGCGCGGCTCTTCAGGTGCTCTGAGCGCGGCTCGCCGAGTCCCCCCAGGTACACCACCCGCTGCACACCCTCCTCGTGAGCCATCCGGGCGAACGACGTGGCGCCCTGGCGCTCCCGCTCGGCGAAGCTGTCGTGGCCGCCGCCCCGGCCCATCGAGTGGACGAGGTAGTAGGCCACGTCCACGCCGTCCCCGGCCCCCTTGAGGGTGGACCGGTCGAGCACGTCGCCCTCGTGGAGCTCGAGGCCCGCGGCCTGGAGGTCCTCCGCGCGCCCGCGGTCGCGGACGAGGCAGCGCACGTCATGCCCGCGCTCGGCCAGCGAGCGCGCGAGTCCGCCGCCCACGAAGCCGGTGGCCCCGCTCACGAGCGCGCGCATGTCAGGAGCGCCCGGAGGTGGGGAGTGGTCGGCGCATGAGAGGGGATACGTGCCGGGTCCGGCACGAGGTCATCCACCGAGGCTACCCGGGCGGCCTACGCTTCGTCCATGAAGGCGGGCCTCTGCGACACCTGCCGCTACCAGCGTGTGGTCCGGAACACCCGCGGGAGTGTCTTCTCCATGTGCGAGCGCGCCAAGTTCGACGATCGCTTTCTCAAGTACCCGCGCCTGCCGGTGGAGCGCTGCGTGGGCTTCGAGCGGGCCCGGCCGGCCGGCTAGTCGACGACGACGGTCTTGCCGTCGGCGCCGATGCGCGTGTGATTGGCCTTGTCGGAGATCGTGCCCGCCAGGGTTCCCTCAGCCGGTGAGCCTCCCTCGACGACGGCCTTCGCCTTGCCGTTGAGGCCGCCTGCCACCCGGTAGGTGATCTCGTAGGGGCCGCTGGCCACGGCCGTGACGGACCAGCGGAGCCTCAGCTCATCGTCCGGCTCGAGCGGCCCGCACGCCCAGGTGTTCACGTACGCCGTCTCGCAGCCATCGGGGCCCGCCTCGCGTGCCTCGGGGAAGCCGCCGACCTCCTGGGGGACGCCGTCGATCGCGAATCGAGGCCGGTTCGGGTCCGCGAGGCCCGCCTGCTCGCTGCGGAACCCGAAGCCGTTCACGGTCACGGCGAGGTTGGGCACCGCCTCGTCGCCGGCGTTGCGGACCGTGATCTCGAAGTCCGAGCTCTTGCCCAGTTTCTGCTTCTCCGGGAAGGTGGCGCTGATCACCTCGACCTCGAATTCGCCCTCGGGCTCGTTCGCATCCTGAGGGTCGCCGCCGCCGCAGCCCACCAGCGCCGCCACTGCGATGGCCGCGATCGCGCTACCAGCGTGCGTGCTCCTCGCCCTCACAGCCGGGCGAACATACCACCCGCCGGAGCGCCCCGGAGCCGCCCGCCTGCTCGGGGCACAGCCGGCGAGCGCCGCTCTGGACCGCCCATCGAGGCCGCTGTTCCCTCTGGCTATCGGGGGACGCATGCCATAGGCTTCTGGCGTCGAGAGCGTCTCGGAGGGCGTTCTTCCGGAGGAGGAGCCAGTTGGTCCGTAGCGCTGCTGATCGCGTCTTTTTGCCGACGAAGTCCCTGTTGGAGCAGGTTGGGGACATGATGATTTTGACGGGCAAGACGCTGGTGTCGGCGGTGCGGCCGCCGTTTCCGTATGGGACGGAGTTCGTGCAGCAGTTTTTGTTCATGTTGCGGCTCTGCTGGCTGCCGTTGATGATCACGACGATCGCGTTCGGCTACGGCGCCCCTGGTCTGCAGGCCGGCAATTTCCTGGTGTTGTTCGGGGCGATCGACCGTTTGGGCGGCTTTTTCGTGTTGGCGTCGATTCGTGAGTTCGCGCCGATCGCCTCCGCGATCATTTTGGCCGGGGTTGGCGGCACGGCGATCACGGCGGATTTGGGTGCGCGCAAGATTCGTGAGGAGCTCGACGCGCTGCAGGTGCTGGGTGTCGACCCGATCAAGAACCTCGTCGTGCCGCGCTTCCTGGCGTTGATGGTGGTGACGGGGCTGTTCAACATCTACGCGCTGATCTTCGGGATCTTCGGCGGCGTGCTCGCCACGCTCACCTTCGACGCGCCCTTGGGCCCGTTCTTCGCGACGCTGTTGAACAACGCCTCGACCACGGACCTGTGGGGCAGCGTTGTGAAGACGACGTTGTTCGGGGCGATCATCGCGATCGTCTCGTGTTACAAGGGCATGACCGCCTCCGGCGGCGCCGAGGGGGTCGGGCGGTCGGTCAACCAAGGCGTCGTGATCGCCTTCCTCGCGATCTTCGCGTTCAACTACGTCTTCACCCAAACCCTGCTCGCCACCCACCCCGAAATCTCCGTGATCAAGTAGCCATGGGAAAGACGTGGCTATCGGTACCCAAGGACTGGATCTCCTCCGCCGGAGAGATCGCCCGCTTCTGCGGCACGGTCGTGGCCGGTGTGTTCAGCGGGCGGGTGTTCCGCTTCTTCGGGGAGGCGCTCCGCCAGGCGGGGATCCTGATCCTCGGCTCGGCGATGGTGATCTGGGGCCTCGCCTTCATCCTCGGCCTGCAGTGCGGGATCGAGGGTGCGTACTTCAACCGCTCGGTCGGCGCGCCCGCGTACGCCGGCGTCTTCTCGGCGTGGTGCGACCTGCGCGAGATCATGCCCTACGCGTTCGGCTACATGATGTCGGCCAAGGTCGGCACCGGACTGGTCGCGGAGATCGGCGCGATGCGCATCTCCGACGAGATCGACGCGCTCGAGGTGATGGGCATCAACTCGCTCACCTTCCTCTGCGCCACGCGCCTCCTGGCGGCCTGGCTCGTGCTGCCGTTCATGTACATCGCGGCGGTGGGGGTGGGCTTCTTCGGAAGCTATCTGGCTGTGGTCCAGCAGATCGGCGAGGTGTCCTCGGGTGGGTTCTTCCTGATCTTCTGGATGTTCCAGAACCCACCCGATCTTCTTTACAGCCTGATTAAGGGCATGGCCATGGCCACCCTGATCGTGCTGGTCGGGTGTTATTACGGCTACAACGCGTCAGGCGGCCCGGTGGGAGTGGGTACCGCCACGGCGAAGTCGATGGTGCTGAACACCGTGCTCGTCCATCTCGTAGGAATGGTGGGCACGCAGATCTTCTGGGGATCGAATCCCCGGGCACCAATCGGCGGCTGACGAACACGAGGGAGAGAGATTGAGCGAGCAGCAAGGAGGAGGACAGCGGGGCCCCGGTCCACTCGACCCGCGTGAGTGGGAGGAGACGCGCGGGGCTGCCACACAGGGTCCCACCGCCGGTGAGGACACCCGGGCGCGCTTCGTCGAGGGCGAGGAGGTCCCGGAGAACATCCGCGAGCAGACCCGGGAGGGTGAGCATCCCTACCAGTGGCACAGCGGCCGCACCCGCGAGCACGGAGCCACCGACGCCGTGGAGTTCATCGACGTCAAGAAGTCGTTCGGCCGCAACAACACGATCCTCAACGGCCTGAACCTGGGCCTGCCGAACGACCAGATCTCGATGATCCTCGGGCCCTCCGGCACCGGCAAGTCGGTGTGCATCAAGCACATGGTCGGCCTGCTCTACCCGGACGAGGGCGACGTGCTCGTGCACGGCGAGTCGGTGCCGAACATGGCCGACGAGGAGCTGTTCGAGATGCGCAAGAAGTTCGGCGTCCTCTTCCAGGACGGTGCGCTCTTCGGCTCGATGAACGTGTTCGACAACACCGCCTTCCCGCTGCGCCAGCACACGGACAAGGGCGAGGAGGAGATCGCCGAGATCGTGAACAGGCGGCTCGGGGAGGTCGGCCTCACGAGCGCCCGGGACAAGATGCCGAACGAGCTCTCGGGCGGGATGCGCAAGCGCGCGGGATTCGCGCGCGCGCTGGTGCTCGACCCGGACATCGTGCTCTTCGACGAGCCCGACTCGGGGCTCGACCCGGTGCGCACCGCCCTCCTCTGCGAGCTGATCCAGGAGGTGCACGCCGAGAACGGCGGCGCCTACTGCGTGATCACGCACGACATCATGTCGGCACGGAGGGTCGCGGACTACATCGCGATCCTCTGGAAGGGCCGGATCGTGGAGTCGGGGCCGGCCAGTGAGCTGTTCAACTCGGACAACCAGTTCGTACGGCAGTTCCTGTCGGGCGAGGCACAGGGACCGCTGGGCATGGAATAGGTCTTGCGACCTTCGCGCGCCCACCGGCACGGTGAAATACTGGCCCGGGGGAAGGCGTAGGTCGCTGGTTCGCCCTTGGAATCGACGAGGAGAGATGCAAGCACCCGAGATGCGCTCCATGGAGAGCGTGGGTCGACGCTCGCCCGCGTTGCCGCTCTCGGCGCACTTGTAGCCGCCGTCGCGCTGATCGCCATCGCCATGTTCGGCGGTGCCGACGGCTACAAGGTCAAGGCGGTTTTCCTGAACGCGGGCCAGCTCGTGCCGGGCAACCCGGTGCAGGTCGGCGGGGGAAAGATCGGCACCGTCGACGACATCGAGCTCAACGATCAATCTCAGGCCGTCGTCACGCTGAAGGTCGACGACGACTTCGGCCGCCTGCACGAGGGCACCACGGCGACGATCCGCGCCACCTCGCTGTCGGGAATCGCCAACCGCTACGTGTCGCTCCAGCCGGGCCCGAACAACGGCGGCGAGATCGATGACGGCGGGGAGATCGGCGCTGACGAGACGGCGGCGCCGGTGGACATCGACACGCTCTTCAACACGCTCGACGACCGCACGCGCAAGGGTCTCCAGGGACGTCATCCGAGGCTTCGGCGACCAGTACGACGGCAAGGGCGAGCAGGCGCGGGAGGCCACCCAGTACTTCAGCCCGTTCCTCGTCAGCGGAAGCGATCTGACGCGCGAGCTCGCGCTCGACCAGAAGGTGCTCGAGCGCTTCGTCACGGACACCTCGGACGCCGTCACGGCGATCGCGGAGCGCCGCGACGACCTGGCCGACCTCGTGAGCAACGCGAACACCGCCTTCGGTGCGATCGGGGCCGAGAGCGTGGCGCTCGACAGGGCGCTCGAGCTGCTGCCCGACACGCTGCGCAAGGCCAACACGACGTTCGTGAACCTGCGCTCCACGCTCGACGACCTGGAGCAGCTGGTGGACGTGTCGAAGCCGGCCACCCGCCGGCTCGCGCCCGTTCCTGCGCGAGCTGCGCCCGCTCGTCCACGACGCCCGCCCGACGATCGCCGACCTCAGCACGCTCGTGCGCAGCCCGGGCAAGAACAACGACCTGATCGAGCTGACCGCGAAGCAGCCGCGCCTCGCCGAGCTGACCGGATCGGTCTTCCCGCGCGCGATCAGCACGCTCGACCGCGCCCAGCCGGTGTTCGAGTACGCGCGCAGCTACACGCCGGACCTGGCGGCCTGGGTCACCAACTTCGGCCAGCTGGCCGCCAACTACGACGCCAACGGCCACTACGCGCGCGTGCAGCCGATGTTCCTGCCGTCCAGCTCTCGCGAACGGCACACTGACGGCGAACGTGCCCAGCCAGAAGCTCGACGGCTTCGACACGGGCAACCTCACGCGCTGCCCCGGCGCGATCATGCAGCCCTCCCCCGACGGCTCCAGCCCGGTTCCCGTCGGCGAGTGACTGCGACCCGGCCCAGACCCCGCCCGGCCCATGAGGCGGCTCGATCTGGATAGCCCTCGCGTGGCCATCGTGCCGTGGCTCGTGATCGGCGCGGTGGAGGCCGTCGGCGAGGAGGACCGCGACAACGCCTACTTCGTGCGCGCGATCTTCGACAACGCGTCGTCACTCGTGGCGGGCGAGGACGTGAAGATCGCCGGCGCCGTCGTGGGGGCCGTGGACACGCTGGAGGTCACCGACGACGAGAAGGCCGCGGTCACGCTGCGCATCGACAACGAGGACTTCACGCCCTGGAGGAGCGACGCGAGCTGCACGATCCGGCCGCAGTCGCTGATCGGCGAGAAGTTCGTGGAGTGCGAGCCCGGATCGACCTCGGCCCAGCGCGCTGAGGACGATCGAGGACGGCGACGGCGAGGGCGAGCGGCTGCTGCCGGTCGAGAACAACAGCTCGCCGGTGGACCTCGACCTGCTCAACAACGTCCTGCGACTCCCGTACCGGCAGCGCTTCTCGATCCTGCTGAGCGAGTTCGGCGCCGGCCTCGCCGGCCGCGGCGAGCAGCTGAACGCGGTCATCCACCGGGCCAACCCCGCGCTGCGCGAGACGGACAAGCTGCTCGCGATCCTCGCGAAGCAGAACCGGGTGCTGTCGCGGCTGGCACGCGACTCCGACACGGCGCTCGCGCCGATCGCCCGCGAGCGCAGCAAGGTCGCGAGCTTCATCGTGCAGGCCGGCATCACCGGCGCGGCCTCGGCCGAGCGCAGCGAGGACATCAAGCTCGGGCTCAAGCGCCTGCCGGACTTCCTGCGCGAGCTGCGGCCGCTGATGGCGGACCTCGACAAGGTCGCCGTGCAGGGCACGCCGCTGCTGCGTGACTTCGGCACCGCCGCTCCCCAGATGGGCCGTCTGATCCGCAGCCTCGGGACCTTCTCCACGGCCGCGAACGAGAGCTTCCCGAGTCTCGGAGACGCGCTCGAGCAGGGCCGGCCGGCCCTGATCAGGGCACGGCCGCTGATCCAGCAGCTGGGCGAGCTCGGCCGCGAGGCCAACCCGGCGGTCAAGGACCTGGACAAGCTCACGGCCAGCCTGAAGGACACCCAGGGCATCCAGCGCATCAACGACTTCCTCTACTACCTGACGCTCTCCACCAACGGCTACGACTCGCTCGGCCACTACCTGCGCGCCGGGCTGGTGGCCACCGCCAACTGCTCGAACCGTGCCGTCGTGCACGCGCCGCAGGGCAACTGCTGGGCGCTCTTCTACGACCCGGAGGAGGACCCGTCCGCATCCACGGCGTCCTCCGCGCGGGGCTGACGGCGCGAGCGAGACGCTCAGGACGCCGGCACGACCCGCCGCCCGGGCAGCGCCCTCCTGGAGAACCTGATCGGCACGCCGGAGACCAAGGCTCAGGCCCGCGAGCGCGAGCAGCGGATCGAGCCACCTGCGCCAGCGCTCGGCCAAGCCCTCCGCCGCGCTCCAGTCGGACGAGCCGGTGCTCGACTACCTGCTGGGAGAGCGAGCGATGAGCCCGCGCCGCTCCCGCGCCGCGCTCACGGCCAGCCCCGTGCTCGTGGGCGCGGTGACCGTGCTCGTGACGATCGTGGCCGTGTTCCTCTCCTACAACGCGAACACCGGCCTGCCCTTCGTCCCCACCTACGACCTGAAGGCCAACCTCCCGAACGCCTCGCAGCTCGTGGAGGGCTTCGACGTGCGCATCGGCGGCGCGCGCGTGGGCCAGGTCTCGAAGATCGAGCCCGATGCAGCGCGAGGACGGCACCACCTACGCCCAGGTCACCCTCAAGCTCGACAAGGAGATCGAGCCGCTGCCGGCCGACTCCACCCTGCTCGTGCGACCGCGCTCGTCGCTCGGCCTCAAGTACCTCCAGGTGGTGCCCGGCACCGGCCAGGCCGGCTTCAAGGCCGGCGCCACGGTGCCGATCCGCCAGGCGCGGCCGGAGGTCGTGGAGATCGACGACTTCTTCAACATGTTCGACGACAAGGCCCGCGTCGGATCCAGGAACTCGCTGGACGGCTACGGCACCGGCTTCGCCGGGCGCGGCCGCGACCTCAACACGGCGATCGACGAGCTGCAGCCGCTGCTCGACGACCTCGAGCCGGTGGCGAAGAACCTGGCGAGCCCGCAAGACGCGGATCGACCGCTTCTTCAAGGCGCTCGCCGACACGGCGACCGAGGTCGCGCCGGTGGCAGAGGAGCAGGCCTCGATGTTCGTGAACCTGGACACCACGTTCACCGCCCTCGCCTCGATCGCCCGGCCGTTCCTCCAGGAATCGATCTCGGAGGGCCCGCCCAGCGAGGAGGTGGCGATCGACGAGTTCCCGAAGCAGCGCCCCTTCCTGCGCAACAACGCGGCCTTCTTCCGCGAGCTTCGGCCCGGCGTGGCCACGCTGCCGCACTCGGCGCCGATCCTCGGCGACGCGTTCGTGGCAGGCACCGAGATCCTGCCCGACACCCTGACGCTCAACAGCGACCTCGCCGACGTGTTCGACACGCTCGCGGACTTCTCCGAGGACCCGCTGGTGCGCGGCGGCGTGGGTCAGCTCACCCGGCTGTCCTCCTCGCTGCGGCCGACGCTGCGCTTCCTCACGCCCGTCCAGACCACCTGCAACTACGCCTCGCTGTTCTTCCGGAACGCGTCGAGCGTGCTCTCCCAGGGCGACGCGAACGGGAACTGGCAGCGCTTCACGATCATCCCGACCACGCCGCGCAAGGAAGTCCCGCCGATCCCGTATGAGTCGCTCAACAACGAGATCGGGCCGTCCAGCGGTCCCGCGAACGGGCCCGGCGTGGAGAACCACCTGCACTCGAACCCGTATCCGAACACGGCGTCGCCGGGGCAGACCAAGGAGTGCGAGGCCGGCAACGAGCGCTTCGAGGAGATCCCCGACAGGACGATCGTCGGCAACCAGCCCGGCAACCAGGGCATCAAGACGAGCAAGAACCCGAACGTGAACGCGCGCCGATGAGACTCGGAGGCAGAAAGCATCGCCTCACGGCCTTCCAGGCCGGTCTCGTGGCGATCGTGGTGATCGTGATCGGCGCGTACCTGGGCTTCACCAAGGACATCCCCTTCACGCGGCCGTTCGAGCTCTCGGCGGTGTTCGAGAACGCTCCGCCGATCCAGAAGGGTACCGCCGTCCGGATCGCCGGTGTGGATGTGGGGAAGGTGTCCAAGGTCGAGCCGCTGGGCGACAACTCGCCCGGTGTGAAGGTGACCATGAAGCTCGAGGACGAAGCGCTTCCGATCCACAAGGACGCCGAGGTGAAGGCGCGGCAGCGGATCTTCCTCGAGGGCAACCTCTTCATGGACATCAAGCCCGGCTCTCCGAGCGCCGACTCGGTGGAGGACGGGGACACGATCCCCGCGACCCAGACCGCTGCACCCGTGCAGTTCGACCAGGTGCTCGGAACGCTCGACACCTCCACGCGCGCGGATCTCCGGAACCTGCTCGAGGGCTTCGGCGAGTCGCTCAACGGGCAGCCCCAGCCGGGTGAGGACGACGACCAGGACCCGGACGTGAAGGGCGAGACCGCGGCCGAGGCGCTGAACGACTCGCTCGACTACGCGCCCGAGGCGCTGCGCGGCGCGGCGATCGTGAACCAGGCCACGCTCGGCAGGGAGGCCCACGACCTGTCGAAGCTGATCGGCGGGCAGCAGAAGATCTTCGCCGCGCTCGCGAGCAGGGAGGTCCAGCTCAAGGACCTGATCACGAACTTCAACATCACCGTCGGCGCGCTCGCGACGGAGCAGCAGAACCTCGGCGCGACGATCCACGAGCTGCCGGAGGTGCTCGAGGCGGCGCAGCCCGCGCTCGACAACCTGAACGCCGCCTTCCCGTCCACGCGCGCGTGGGCGCTGGAGATGATCCCGGGAGTCAAGGAGACGCCGGCCACGATCGAGGCGGGCTTCCCGTGGGTCGCCCAGACGCGCGCGCTGATGTCGCCGAACGAGCTGCAGGGCCTCGTGAACGACCTCCAGCCGGCGATCGACGACTTCGCGACGTTCATCGACGGCCAGGTGAAGCTGCTGCCGATCGTGGACGCCTTCAACCGCTGCCAGCGCGACGTCGTGCTGCCGAGCGGCGAACAGGTGATCCAGGACGGCGCCCTGACCACCGGGATCCAGAACTACAAGGAGTTCTTCCAGTCGCTGTCAGGGCTCGTCGGGGCGGGCCAGAACTTCACCGGCAACGGCTACTACACCCGCTTCCAGCCGGGCGGCGGCGCCAACCCGGTCTCGACCGGCACGGGCACCGGTGACACCGGGTCCCGCTACGGCAACGCCACCGTCGCCGGCGGCGGCACGCGCCCGGCAAAGGCTCCCAAGGGTCCGTACAAGCCGAACGTCGCCTGTCACACGCAGCCCGTACCGAACCTCAACTCGGCCAAGACCGGGCCGGCCTGGGCGGGCGGATGATTCGCCAGATCAAGAAGCAGGGACGCGTGTTCGCGGCGATCGTGGTCCTGTTCGTCGTCTCGATGGGGATCGCCGGATACATCCTCTCGAACCAGCGCTTCTTCCTCCCGGCCTGGTTCCCGCTCGTGGGCACGGACTTCTACGAGGTGGAGACCGAGCTGTCGACGGCCCAGGCGGTCGTGCCCGGCCAGGGGCAGACGGTGAACATCGCCGGGGTGAAGGTCGGCGAGGTGGGTGAGGTGAAGCTCGAGGACGGCCACGCGGTCGTGACGATGCGGATCCGCGACGAGTACAAGCCGATCTACAAGGACGCCACCATCCTGCTGCGTCCCAAGACCGGCCTCAAGGACATGATCCTGGCGCTCGACCCGGGCACCGAGAGCGCCGGCGAGGTGGAGGAGGGCGGGCGCATCCAGGTCGCCAACACGCTCCCGGACGTGAACCCCGACGAGGTGCTGGCGTCGCTGGACGGCGACACGCGCGCGTACCTGCGGATCCTGCTCAACGCCGGCGGCACCGCGTTCCGCGACGAGGACCTGGAGGCGGGCCAGCAGACCGCCTGCGCAGGACCTGCGCGAGACCTTCAAGCGCTTCGAGCCCACGGCGCGCGACGGCGAGAAGTTCACGCAGGGCCTGATCAAGCGGCGCCGGAACATCCGCCGCGTGATCCACAACTTCCAGGAGCTGTCCACGGCGCTCGGCGCGAAGGACAAGCAGCTGGCCCACTTCGTGGACTCGTCCAACGAGAACTTCGAGGCGTTCGCCCAGGAGGAGGGAAGCCTGCGTGAGGCGCTCCAGCTCTTCCCGGGGACCCTCTCCCAGACCGCCACCACGCTGCAGCACACGAACTCGCTGGCCAAGGAGCTCGGCCCGACGCTCGAGGGGCTGCGCCCGTTCGCGCGCGAGCTGGCGCCCTCGCTGCGCCGCCAGCAGCCGTTCCTGCGCGACACCACTCCGATCATCCGCGACCAGATCCGGCCGTTCGCGCGCGACGTGCAGCCCACGGTGAAGGACCTGCGCACCGCCACGAACGAGCTTGCGCCTGTCACGCCGGGCCTGACCCGCTCGTTCAAGGTGCTCAACAACTTCTTCAACACGCTCGCGTACGACCCGCCCGGCGACACCCAGTCCTACCTCTTCTGGAGCGGCTGGGCCGCTCACTCGGGCACGACCCTCACGAGCCTCCAGGACGCCCACGGCCCGATGCTGCGCGGGATCGTGCTGGCCTCCTGCACCCAGTTCGGCGTGCTCGCCCCGCTCATCCAGGGCAACCCGCAGCTGGGGATGCTCACCAAGCTCGCGAACTTCCCCGACGACCGCCAGCGCTGCCCGACCAACCTGACCGGCTTCCTCAGCGAGACCCCGGTGGCACCGCCGCCAGCCGAATGATCAAGCAAGCCCCCAGCATCGGCCGCATCCTCACCATGGTCGCGTTCGCGCTGTCCTGCTTCGGGATCCTGATCTTCCTCTGGCTCTCCTTCGGCGGCTCGGTGCCGCTCCAGCCCGAGGGCTATCGGGTGAAGGTGGCCTTCCCGGAGGCCACCCAGCTCGCACAGGAGGCGGAGGTGCGGATCTCCGGCGTCAAGGTCGGCAAGGTGCGGAAGGTCGAGCCCAACGAGGAGACCGGGCTCACGGACGCGGTGGTGGAGATCGACTGCCCGCTACGCGCCGATCTCCAAGGATGCGCGCGCGATGCTGCGCCAGAAGACGCTGCTCGGCGAGACCTATGTCGAGCTGGCGCCGGGCAGCCAGGCCGCCGGCACCGAGGACACGGTGGCGGACGGCGGCAGCCTGCCGCGCGGCCAGGTGGCCGACACCGTCCAGCTCGACGAGATCCTTCGCACGTTCGACCCGCAGACGCGCGAGCGCTTCTCCACCTGGCTCGACCAGCAGGGCCGCGCGGCCACGGGCAACGGCGAGGCGATCAGCGACGCGCTCGGGAACCTGACCCCGTTCGCCGAGAACACCGCCGACGTGCTGAAGGTCCTGCGGGCCCAGAGCGGCGCGACCAGCCGGCTGGTGCGAAACACGGGCGAGGTCTTCAGCGCCCTGTCCGAGCGCCGCGGCCAGCTGAGCGGACTGATCAGGAACTCGAACCGGACCTGGGAGGCCACCGCGCGCCGCGACGCCCAGCTGGCCGACACGTTCCGCGTGCTCCCGACGTTCCTCCGCGAGGGCCGGACGACCACGCGCCGCCTGACCGCGTTCGCCGAGGACACGGACCCGCTGATCGACCAGCTCCGCCCGGCGGCGCGCGAGCTCTCGCCAACGCTCCAGGACCTCGACAAGCTGTCCCCCGACCTGCGCTCGCTGTTCCGAAACTTCGGCCCGCTCGTGCGGGTGTCGCGCACCGGCCTCCCGGCGACATCCGAGGCGCTCAACAACACGCGGCCGTTCCTCGGGCGTGTCGACACCTTCCTGCGCGAGTTCACGCCGATCATCGACTACCTCGGCCTCTACAAGCGCGAGATCGCCGCCTTCTTCGCGAACGACTCGGCGGTCACCCAGGCCAAGGAGGGCAACCTCCCGCGCTACCTGCGCACCCAGAACCCGGTGAACCCCGAGATCATGGCCGCGTATCCCAACCGGCTCGCCACCAACCGCTCGAACCCGTATCCGGTGCCGGGCGGCGCGAGCGAGCTCGCGACCTACCTGAAGACGTTCGGAAGCCACCTGTGCGGGTCCACCCCGGTGCCGGCCCCGCCCACCGCCACCCCGGCGCTCGCCCAGAGCATCGTGGACGTGCTCGACTACTACGCCTTCGGCGGCACGAAGAACCGTGGCAAGGCCCCGCCCTGCACCCCGCAGTCGCCGCTCGGCCCGCAGACGAACGGCGGCACGGGCCTGTTCCCGCGCCTGCAGCCGCTGCCGTAGCCGAAGCGGTCTTGCCGAAGCACGCGGCTCGGCCGCGTGCGCCCGGATGACATTCTCTCTCCCTAAGCTGACTGCGTGAGCGACAACGTCTTCGGCCGGATCGTGCGCCTGGTGGCGCGCCGACCGATTCCGGTGCTCGTGCTGACGCTGGTCCTTGCGCTCGGCGGCGCCGCGCTGGCCCTCCGCCTCGAGCCGAGCGCCGCCACCGACACGCTGGTCAGCCGCTCCTCCGACAGCTTCCGGGCCACGGAGCGCTACCGACGTGACTTCGGCGACGACGCGGTGGTCGTGCTCGTGAAGGGCGACCTCACCAAGACCGTCCTCACCGAGGACCTGCTGCGGGTGCTCGGGCTCGAGGGCTGCCTCGGCGGGAACATCCCGGCGGACAAGCTCCGCCAGCAACTGGCTCAGAACCGCAAGAACCCCGAGCGCGGGCTGCCGCCCGCCTGCGCGGAGCTCGCTCGGCTCCACCCGGCCAAGGCGGTGTACGGACCGGGCACGTTCCTGAACACCTCGGCGTCGCAGATCAGCGAGGAGTTCCTGCGGCGCTCCAACGAGGCGAGCGCGGATGCCGCCAAGGCGGCTCGGGCCGCGCGCAAGCTGTCGGCCGCGCGCGGCGACTCCGAGGCGGAGCAGCAGCGGCTCGCCGAGGCCGCGCGCACGACGGTGATGACGAAGTTCCAGGTCTACGTGGCACGACAGGCCCTGCGCTACGGCCTGGGTCTCACCGGGCTGCCCAGCATCAACGACCCGAACTTCGTGAGCCAGGTGGTCTTCGACGACGCGCAGCCCGGCGTGCCGAAGTCGCGCTTCGGGTACCTCTTCCCGAGCGCCGACGCCGCCTTGATCCAGGTCCGCATGCGTCCCGATCTGACCGAGGCGGAGCGCGTGCGAACGGTCGAGCTGGTCGAGGACGCCACGAAGGCACGGGTCTTCCGGCCGCGGCAGGGTGCGACCTACGTGGTCACGGGCGTCCCGGTGGTCACCGAGGCGCTCGCGGACGCGGTCCAGAGCTCCATCCTCGTGCTGCTGGTGGCCGCCGTGCTCCTGATGGCGGCCACGCTGACGTTCGTCTTCCGCACGCGGCTGCGCCTGCTTCCGCTGGCGCTCGCGCTGGCCGCGGCGGCCGTGACATTCGGGGGGCTCTCGCTCGCCGGCGGCAGTCTGACGATGGCGTCGATCGCCGTGCTGCCCGTGCTGATCGGGCTGGCGGTGGACTACGCGATCCAGTTCCAGGCGCGCTTCGACGAGCAGCGCGCGCGCAGGCGCGGGAAGCCCGGGGGAGATGAGCGGGCGGCCGCGCTGGAGGACGCCGCGGTGGCCGCGGCGGCCGGCGGGCCGACGATCGTCGCGGCCGGCGCCGCCACCGCGGTGGGCTTCCTCGTGCTGCTGCTCTCGCCGGTGCCGATGGTGCGCGGCTTCGGGCTCCTGCTCGTGATCGGGATCGCGGTGGCGCTCGTGCTCGCGATCTGCGCCGGGTTCGCGGCGCTCGTGCGCTTCGGCGGCGGCGAGGCACGCGCGCCGCGGAGCGGGCGCCTGGCCGGGCGCCTGTCCGCGCTGGGCCGGCATCCCCGGCTGTACCGCGCGCGCGAGTGGCTCGCGGACCGCTCGTGGCGCGCGCTGGGGGTGGCCCTGTCGCGCCCGCGCAAGGTACTCGCGATCGGGCTGTCCGTGGCCGTGCTGGGCCTCGTGCTCGACACCCAGAGCGAGGTGGTCTCGGACATCCAGCAGCTCGTCCCGCAGGACCTCCAGGCGCTGCGCGACGTGAACGAGCTCCAGGAGGCCACCGGCGTGTCCGGCGAGATCGACGTGGCCATCCGCGCGGACGACATCACCCGTCCGGAGGTGCTCACCTGGATGACGCGCTTCCAGCGCGACGTGCTGCGAGCTCACGGCTACCGGGACGGCAAACGCTGCACCCAGGACCGGGGCGCGCCCGAGCTCTGCCCGGCGCTCTCGCTGCCCGACCTCTTCGGCTCCGCCGGGGCCGACCAGCGGAAGGTCCGGGAGCTGCTCAGCCAGGTCCCGCCCTACCTCTCTCAGGGCGTGATCACCCGCGACCGCAAGACCGCCAGCCTGGCGTTCGGGATCCGGCTGATGCCGCTCGACCGCCAGAAGGAGGTGGTGGACGACATCAAGGATCGGCTCGACCCGCCCGACGGCGTGAGCGCAGCCGTGGTCGGCCTGCCCGTGCTCGCCGCGGAGGCCAACGGGGCGCTGTCGTCACCCGCGCGCCGCGCGCTCACGCTGCTCGCCGCGCTCGTGGGCGTGTTCCTCGTGCTGCTCGTCGTGCGGCGCTCGCCGCGCGCGGCGGCCGTGCCGCTGATCCCGATCGCGCTCGCCACCGGCTGGTCCGGCGGGATCCTGTTCGTGCTCGGGCTCCTCCCCGGTCCGTTCGAGGTGCAGCTCAACCCGATGTCGGTCACGCTCGGTGCTCTCGTGATCGCCATCTCGACGGAGTTCAGCGTGCTGCTCTCGTCTCGCTACCAGCAGGAGCGCGACAACGGGGCGGGCCCAGCGCGGGCGATCGAGCTGACCTACGCCTCCACCGGAGCCGCCGTGCTGGCGTCGGGGGCCACCGCGATCGCCGGGTTTGCCGCGCTCGCGGCGTCGGACATCCGCATGCTGCGGGACTTCGGCATCGTCACCGTCGTGGACCTGAGCGTCTCGCTGGTGGGCGTGATGCTCGTGCTGCCCGCGGCGCTCCTCTGGGCTGAGGAGCACGGCTCCTTCTCGCTGCGCGACCTGGACGTGCGGCCGTGGCTGCGCGAGCTTCGCGCCCAACGCACCCCCGCGGACGCGCCGTGAGCGACGACCGCTTCGGAGACCTGGGCGACCAGCCCGAGAAGGACGATGCGCGCGCCGTGGGGGAGCGGCTGGCCGAGCGCGACCGGACCCATCCCGAGCCGATGCGCCGTCCCGAGGTTCCGCGGCCCGGCAACAAGTACGCCTGGCTCGTGGGCATCCTCGCGCTGATGGGGCTGAGCGTGCTGCTGTTCACCACCACGCTGCCGAACAGCGGCGATGGCATCAACGGGCCCGAGCCGGGCTCCCGGCTGAAGGCATTCGCCTCGCCGTCGGCGCTGGGCGACGTGGAGGGCGTTCCGAACGTCTGCCAGCGCGAGCGGGACTGCAACGAGACGAACGGCCCGATCCCGGCGTGCCAGGTGCGCACCGAGGGCGTGGTCAACATGTGCGACCTGCGCCGCCGGCCGGTCGTGCTCACCTTCGTGTTCGACCGCGGCGCCGATTGCCTGCCGCAGGTGGACCGCACGGAGCGGGTGCGCGAGGATCTCCCCGGCGTGAACTTCGTCACCGTGTTCTTCAGCCGCAAGGATCGCGACGAGCTGCGACGGATAGTCGAGGCGCGAGGCTGGCGCCAGCCGGTTGCCACCGACGACGGCGCGATCGTGAACATCTACGGTGTCGGCGGCTGTCCCACCACCGTGTTCGCCAAGGCCGGCGGCGAGGTGGTCGACACCAAGCTCGGCAACCTCACCGAGGATCAGCTGCGCCGCCAAGTCGCGCGGCTGCAGGGCTGATGGAGCTCACCCTGAGCGACGGCTGGGTCGAGCCCGAGCTGGCGGAGGAGCTGCCGGGGATCGGGCTTGTGCTGGCGCCGGTCGAGGTGAAGCCGGCCAAGAGCCCGCCTGAATTGAAGCGCCGCCTGCGAGCGCTCGCCGACCGCTACACCGGCGGCAAGGTGATCCACATGCGCCAGGATCCGGTGCCCTGGGCGTATCGCGTCTTCGCGCGGCAGGTGGGCGTGGATCCGGACACCGACCGCACGCCGGTCGAGCAGATCGCGCTCGACCGCCTCAAGCACGGCGGCCTCCGCAGCGAGAGCCTGCTGGACGACGCGCTCACGATCGCCGTGGCCGAGACCGGGGTGCCGGTGATCGCGCTCGACCCGGACCGGATCGACGGCGATCCGGGCCTGCGGCTCTGCCGCGAGGGCGAGACGCTCGGCAGCGCGCGCCCGCTGTCCGCCCGCCAGATCGTGATCGCCGACGGCAGCGGTCCGGTGGCCATCGTGCTCGGCGAGGTGTCGCCCGACGCCGGCGTGACCCAGAGCGCCCAGCGCGTGCTGCTCTGTGCGCTCAGCGTGGCCGGAGTGCCGCGCATCGCGGTCGAGGAAGCGCTCTGGACTGCCGGTGAGACCCTGATGTACAGTTGACCGACTCGACCGCGTGGAGGCAGGTGCCCGACGTCCTGGACACGAGAGTCAGACCGCTCGTTCCGCGTACGCTTCCGGACGAGCGCGCGGCACGCAGGTCGATGCTCGGGCAGATCGAGCGCCTCGAGGCCGAGCTCGCGTCGCTGTTCTGCTCCACCTGGCCGCGGAAGGGCTTCGAGTGGGGCGTGCCGGGTCGTGCGGGCCCGCGACTGCTGTCACTCGGGGAGCTCGAGGAGCTGCGCGACGACCTGGCCGACCGGGTTGCGGACGGTCGCGCCGCGCTCTCGGACCGGACCTACGCAGAGGAGCAGAACCGCCGCCTGATCGAGGAGATGCTCCTCGAGCCCGAGGCCCACAAGTGGAAGCGGGTGTCGCACGAGGACATCGGCGAGCCTGGCTGCAGGCACTGGCACGTACGTCCGCGCATGGGCCTGCTGGGTGTGCTCGCCGGCTGGTGGCGGGTCGTGATCTCCTCGGGCTGTCCGTTAGCCAAGCAGCCGGCTCGGCCGGCTGCGCAGGGACCTGGTTAGCCACCTGACATCCGACGATGGGACGGCGTAGCCGCAAGCGCGGGGACACCACCCGCGCACAGCGCGACGCGGCCCGCCGCGAGCGCGCGGTGGAGCCCGCCGCGACGCCGTCGGGGCGCCCGAGCCGGGCCCTCGGGGACGACCGGCCGGTGGCTCCGTGGGGCAACTTCCCGCTGTCGGAGCTCGTGGTGCTCGTCGGGATCGTCCTGATGGCCTGGGGCTTCCTCAGCGGCGGCGACGGGAGCGAGCGGGTGGCCGCCGGCCTGCTTGTCGCATCGCTGGGCGGCGGCGAGCTCGCCCTGCGGGAGCATCTCGCCGGCTATCGCTCGCACTCCTCGCTGCTCGCCGGCGTGGCGACCTTCGTGGCCATCACGGCGCTCGCCCTCGGCGCCGGCCCGGTCAAGCTCTGGCTCCTGATCGTGGTCGGGATCGGGGTCTTCGGCGGCACGTTCTACTGGATGCGCGAGCTGTTCCGGCGCCGCTCCGGCGGGCTCGGGTTCCGCTGAGCGACTAAGGTGGCGCGCCGGTGGAGGAGCGAAGGCTGCGCATACGGGGGCTGCATCACGTGACGGTGATCTGCCGTGACGTCGATCGCTCGATCGACTTCTACCGGAACCTCCTCGGCATGCGGCTGGTCGAGCAGACCACCAACAGCGACGACCCGACCGCGCGCCACCTGTTCTTCGGCGACGAGCAGGGCACGCCGGGGACGATCGTCACCTGCCTCGAGTACCCGGACCTCGACGAGGGCGTCGTGGGGCCTGGCTCGACCCACCACTTCGCGCTGGGGGTGGGTAGCGACGAGGAGCTGGACGCCTGGCACGACTACCTCACGGGCCGCGGCGTGCCATGCACCGAGGTGATGGACCGCGTCTACTTCAAGTCGCTCTACGTGCGTGACCCGGACGGGCACATCGTGGAGCTGGCCACCGAAGGTCCCGGCCTGCCCGCCGGCCCCGCCACGTAGGCGAAGGAGCGGCGGCCGGGACGTGCCCGGCCGCCGCGATTCGGCTTCGGTCAGGCAGCTGTCAGCACTCTCGCGTCCATGCTGTTGGCCGACGCGTCGTCGTCCCCGACCGGAGCATGCTTCTGCGTCAGCACGTCGGCGAGCGCGATGCGCTGCCGGTCCGTGAGCGTGCCGACCTGCTTGTTCTCCGGAACTCCGAGAGACATCAGCAGGCGCCGGCAGCGCGTGCGTCCCCAGCGCTTCTGGCTCATGAGCAGGTCGCTGATCGACATGCTCTGGGCCTGCCAGGGGCAGTCCATCACCACCTCCGCGGCCGTCAGCTCGCCGGAGGCCACGCTGCGCTTCAGCTGCGCGCGGGCCAGACGTACGCGATTCGCGTACTCCAGAGCTTTCAGGTGCTGTTCTTGACCAGCATCGACCGTGGCAAAGTTGCCCATCAGACCTCCCCGCACTTCGTGCGTTCAAAAGCGAATGCAGTTCCCCGGTGGCCCCGAATCCGGCGAGAGGGATCCGCAACGGAGGGGGCCAAAGCCGATCGGTCGGGGACTCGACCCGACCACGGCGCCACACCCGTTTCGCCCATCCCGGCCCGCCAAAGGCCGGCGCCCAATAAACCCGGTTAATCGTCCAGCGTCAACCGGGAAGGGAGGTGACCGCCCGCTAAGAGCGGGCTTTTCGTGAGTGACGCAGTTTGTCCGTTTTTGGACAAGCGGGGGTGCCCGGATGGGGGCATGGCCGACACCCGATCGAGGAGTAGATTGGGCGACCCATGCGCTCGACCAAGATCGTCGCCACCATCGGACCGTCGTCGCGCGATCCCGACGTGCTGGAGCAGATGATCCGGGCCGGAATGGACATGGCCCGGCTCAACTTCGCCCACGGAACCCCCTCCGAGCACGCCGAGACAGCGCAGCTCATCCGAGACGCGGCCGCGCGGGTGGGACGCGAGGTGGCGATCCTCGGGGACATCCCGGGACCGAAGCTGCGGATCGGGCCGGTCGGGGGCGACGGCGTGGCCGAGCTCGGCCGCGGATCGAGCGTCGTGCTCACCTCGGATCGGGTGGACGGCACATCAGAGCGCCTCCCGGTGGCCTGGCGCGGCTTCTCCGAGCTCGTGGACACGGGCGACGTGCTCTACCTCGCCGACGGCGCGGTGCGCCTGCGCGTGTCGCACGTGTCGGGAGCCGACGTGGTGACCCAGGTGGAGGTGGGGGGCAGCGTGGCGTCGCGCCAGGGCCTCAACCTGCCGAACGTGACGGTCTCGCTGCCGGCGGTGAGCGACGAGGACATCGCGCTGGTGGACGCCGGCATCGACATGGGCCTCGACTACTTCGCGCTCTCGTTCGTGCGCCGGCGCGAGGACCTCGAGCCGGTCCGCGAGCACCTGCGCTCGCGCGAGTCGGAGATCCCGCTGATCGCGAAGATCGAGAAGCCACAGGCCGCCGCCAACGCCGAGGAGATCGTGGACGCGGCCGACGGGATCATGGTCGCCCGCGGCGACCTCGGCATCGAGCTGCCGATCGAGGAGGTGCCGCTCGTGCAGAAGCGGCTGCTCGGGCTCGTGGGGAGGCACGCCAAGCCCGCCATCACCGCCACGCAGATGCTCGAGTCCATGGTGCACTCGACCCGGCCCACGCGCGCCGAGGTGGCCGACGTGGCCAACGCGATCTTCGACGGCACCGACGCCGTGATGCTCTCCCAGGAGACCGCCGTCGGCCGCCACCCGGTGCTCGCCGTGGCGATGATGGCGAGCATCGCCGAGACCACGGAGCGCGAGCTGCCCTACGGGCGCTGGCTGGCCGAGCGCGGCCCGCAGGCCAACAACCAGTACCACGCGATCGCCTTCGGGGCCGTGGGGGGCGTGTACCAGCTCGGCCTGAAGTGCATCGTCACGCCCACCAACACCGGCACCACGGCGCGGCTGATCTCCGCCTACCGGCCGAAGGCGCCTGTGCTGGCGCTGTCGCCGAGCCGTGACGTGGTGCGCCGGTGCCAGCTGCTGTGGGGGATCATCCCGGTGCTCCACGAGGAGCCGATGGAGACGCTCGACCTGATCGAGGCCTGCGCCCGGGCGGCCATCCACGCCGGGCTGTGCAAGCCCGGGGACATGATCGGCATCACGGCAGGCCTGCCCGCCGGGCGGTCGGGCGGCACCAACCTCTTCAAGGTCCACACCGTCGAGTAGCCCGCGGCGCGATTGCGGTGGCTGTGCTGCCTAGGTGGCGTATACGCACACCTAGTCCGCACACCGCACGGACTGGGTTACGCGAAACGGCGTGAATGTGACGGGCATCAGAGCTCCGCCCTACCCAGCCGCAGTAGGCGTCGGAGCCCGCCACGACACTCAGTGCCCAGGGGCGCGCGTCAGTCGTGCGTGCGGTGGCGCTGGCGGAACGCGCGCGCCTTCTCGACGTTGCCGCAGCTGTCCATGCTGCACCAGCGCCCCGAGCGGTTCTTCGAGCGGTCGTAGAAGGCCCACGTGCAGCAGTCGCGAGGGCAGGCCTTCAGCCGCTGCCAGGTGCCCTGCTCCGCGGCGGTGGCCACGATCGCCAGCAGTCGCGCGAGCGCGCCGTCCACTCCGCCGGAGTCGGCCACGAGCTCGGGCTCGGCGTTCTCGCCGAAGCACACGTGGACCTGTACGCGCCGGGCCACGCGATCCAGCCGCTCCAGCAGGGCGCGGTCGAGCGGCTCGCCGTTGTGCGCCATCAGGAGCGCGCGCAGGCCCTCGCGCACGTCGAGCGCGCGTGCCAGGTCGTCATCGCTCACGGGCTCCGAGCCGTCCATCAGGTCGCGCTCCACGAGCCAGTCGCGCAGCGCCTCCGGGCTCACCAGCTCCTCGTCGGTCGGCCGGCTCTCGTGGATCTCGGCGCTGTTGATGAAGCGCTGCACAAGCCGCAGCGGATCCGGGGCCGTCTTCTCGGGAGCCGATTCCGGGATGACTACGCGGGCCTCCACCTAGGCCTCCAGCGTAGCTGCGCACGACGCGCTGTAGTGCGGCTTATCGCCGCCATCAGCACTCCAGTCGCGCTTATGGGGAGCAACAGCATTCATAACTTCCTATCCATGATAGCCGGTGATAGCATGACCAATCAAGTGGCTATGACGGTTACAACACTCGCAGGCTATCCCAGGAGGCACGAGATGACAGGTGCAATCACCATCCGGAGCTCGACGGAGGCCGATTTCGCCGCCATCCGGGATCTCGCTCTGCTCGACGGCGGCGTGGCCCCGCGCGGCGACACGCTGCTCGCGTTCGTGGACGGCGACCTGCGCGTGGCCGTGGGCACGGACGGCGCCGTCGTGGCGGACCCGTTCCACCTGACCGCGGACATCGTGACGCTCGTCCGTGCACGGGCGGAGCAGGAGCGCCCGCGGCGCCACCACGGCGTCTCCAACTGGCTCACACGGCTCGCTCCGGCGATCCGCGGGGAGGCGAGGGCATGAACCCGACTCTCGACCATCTGGTGGCGCGCGCCCGCTCAGACGAGATCTGTCGGCTCGAGCGGAGCGCCGCCGATCGCCCTCGCCCGCGGCGCGTCCGGCGCTTCCGCGCCCGGCCTCGGGCCAAGACGAGCTAGGGCGGGCCGAGCGGCGGAGCGCCCTCCGGCGGCTCCGGCACGTCCTTCAGGACCCGCTCGAACGCCTCGAGGGCGCGGTCCAGGTGCTCCCGCTCGTGCGTGGCCATGACGCTGGTGCGCAGGAGCGCGCCGCCGCGCTGGACGGCAGGGTAGATCGCCACGTTCACGTACACCCCGGCGTCCCACAGCGCCCGCCAGAGCATCACGGCGCGCCAGTCGTCCCCCACGCGCACCGGCACGATCGGAGTGATCAGCTCGGACCCGTCGGGCATGGGCGTCGGCTCGTTCACCAGGTAGCCGAGCTCAGCGAGGCCCCGGTGGAGGTAGCGCGCGTTGTCCAGCACCTTCGCCATCAGCTCCGGCCCCTCGTCCGAGCGGATCACCCGCAGCGCTCCCAGAGCTGCGCCCATGGCCGCCGGCACTGCGGAGGCCGTGAACATGAACGAGCGCGACTGAACGCGGAGGAAGTCGATCACCTCGGCCGGGCCGGCGATGAAGCCGCCGCAGGAGGCGAGCGACTTGGAGAAGGTGCCCATGCGCAGGTCCACCTCCTCCTCGACATCGAAGGCCTCGCTGGCCCCGGCGCCGCGTGAGCCGAGCACGCCCACTCCGTGGGCCTCGTCGACCATCAGGCGGGCGCCGTGCTCGCGGCAGAGGGCCACGATGTCGGGCAGCGGCGCCACGTCGCCCTCCATCGAGAACACGCCGTCGACCACCACGAGCACCCCGCCCCCGTCGCTCTCGGCGCGCTTGAGCATGCTCTCGAGCTTGTCGAGCCGGTTGTGCCGGAAGGGACGGATGCGGGCACGCGACATGGTCACGGCGTCGAGGATCGACGCGTGGTCGCCCGAGTCGCAGATCACCGTGTCGGACGGCGACAGCAGCGTGCCGATGCAGCCGGTGTTGGCCAGATAGCCGGTCGTGAAGACGATCGCGTCGTCGGTGCCCATCCACTCGGCCAGCTCGCGCTCGAGCGACAGATGGAGGGGGGTGGTCCCGTTCAGGAAGCGCGAGCCGGTGAGGCCGGTGCCGAACTCCTCGAGTGCGTCGCGGGCGGCCTGCTTCACACGCTCGTCCCCGGTCAGGCCGAGGTAGTTGTTCGAGCCGAGCGTGATCCGCTCGCGCCCCTCCATGCGGGCCACGGGGCCCGGCTCGGCCTCCACCACGCGGAAGTACGGCAGGAGGTCGTGGTCGCGAGCGGCCTGAAGCTGCTCCAGCCGCTCGTGGCGGCGCGCCTTCTCGAAGAGATCGATTGCGGTGGGCATGTACAGTCCCGCGCCGTGTCGGTGCAGGTCGCGTCCGTGGGCTCACGCGCCGATCTGCGCGCGTTCATCGAGCTTCCCTACAGGCTGCATGCTAACGGCACGCCGTGGGTGCCCCAATTGCGGCTTGAGCGGCGGCTTTTCCTCAGCCCGCGCTTCAACGCCTTCTTCAAGCACGGCGAGGCGGAGCTGTTCCTGGCCCGCCGCGGAGATCGCGTGGTCGGCCGGATCAGCGCCCAGCTGGATCGCTCGTTCAACGACTACCAGCAGAACGCCTGGGGGATGTTCGGCTTCCTCGAGCTGGAGAACGATTCCGAGACGATGGCGGCGCTCCTCGAGGCGGCGTACGGCTGGCTGCGCGAGCACGGCCGCGACAGGGCCGTGGGGCCGATGGACTTCACCATGCTGGACGAGTGCGGGGTCCTGATCGAGGGCTACGACCGGCCGCCGCTCGTGCGCCAACCCTGGCACCCGCCTTACTACCGCGAGCTGTGCGAGGGCGCGGGCCTCGAGAAGGCGGTCGACCTCTTCATGTGGGAGCTGCACATCTCGGGCAAGGACGAGGTGCTGCCGGTTATCTGGGAGCTCGCCGAGAAGCTCGAGCCCGAGCACGGCATTCACCTGCGCCGGATGCGCCGGCGGACGCTGCGGCGCGACCTCGACGTGTTCGGCGAGATCTACAACGAGGCCTGGTCGCGGAACTGGGGCTTCGTTCCCTTCACGAAGGAGGATCTCGACGCGTACGCCCAGGAGCTGCACCTCGTGTTCGACCCCGACTGGTTCATGGTGGCCGAGACGGCCGAGGGCGAGGCCGTGGGCGCCGCGATCACGATTCCGGACATCAACCAGGTGCAGAAGCTGATGAAGGGCAGACTGCTCCCACTCGGCTGGCTGCACTACCTGAGGCGCCGGCGCATCATCGACGGATGCCGGGTCGGATTCCTCGGTGTGAAGCGGGAGTACCAGCACACCGGGGTGGCCGCGGCGCTTTACGCGGAGCACTTCCACACCTCGGAGCGGACCCGGATCAAGTGGGGCGAGATGGGCTGGATCCTCGAGACGAACACCCCCATGAACCGCGCGATGGAGGGCATGGGAGGCCGGATCGTGAAGCGCTACCGCATGTACGAGCGCCCGCTTTGAGGACATCGGCGGGGAAATCCGGTCGCTCCGGGAACGGCTCGGCCATCGCCCTCGCGCCGCCCGCGGCGCTGGTTACACTCGCGTGATGCCAGAACCCGGAGCCCTTCCCGAGCCCGAGCACTTGCACGAAGCGGAGGTTCGGCCCCTTCCGGTCCTGGCCGAGCCGCGTCCGCTCCAGCGGGCCGCGGTGGTCACCGTGCCCGCGGCGATCGCCGCCGCGACCGGAGGCTTCCTCCTCGGTGTGGCCACCTTCGTGTTCGTGCGAATCCTGCGCCGGCCGCGCTCGAACGCACGCGCCATGCGGGCTCGCACCCGCGGCGGCAAGAAGGTCGACGTGGCCGCCACGCGCTCGTTCCTCGTGGACGTGCACCTCCTGAAGGACCGGTAGCCGCGCCGGCGATGGGGGGAACGGCCGTCGTCGAGAGCGACGTCCTGCCCGTCGGTCGCTACCGCATGCCCCACCCCGGCCGCGACGGCGTGCTGCTGCGCCGCGGCGCGGTGCTCGAGCGGCTCCTCCACGTGGGCGGGGAGCCGGTGGTCACGCGCGCCTGGGCTGCCGGCAACCGGGTCAGGATCCGCGCCGAAGCGCGCTCGCGCGGCGGCGCGCTCGGGGCGATCGAGCGGATGCGCTTCGCGCTCGGCACCGACCACGACCTGTCCGAGTTCCACGTCCGCTTCCGGCGCGATCCGCTCGTTGGCCCGGTCATCCGCGCGAAGCCGTGGCTGCGGCCGCGGCGCCGGCCCGAGCCGTTCGAGGCGCTCGTCTGGGCGATCTCCGAGCAGCTGATCGAGTCTGGCCGGGCCTCGGCGATCCAGCGCCGGCTCGTCTGGCGCCACGGGCGCCCGAGCGAGTGCGGAACGCTGCGCGCGCCGCCCTCGGCGGAGTGTCTCGCCGGCCGCTCGCCGGCCGAGCTCGAGGCCTGCGGGCTCGCGGGCAAGCGGGCGCTGGCCACGATCCGCGCCGCCCGCGAGGTGGCGGCCGGGCGGGTGGACCTGGCGGCGCACGAGCCGAGCTGGCGGCGGCTCCTCACGATCCCGAACATCGGCGCGTGGACGGTGGAGTCGCTCGCCTTCCACGGGCAGGGCCGCGACGACCAGCTTCCCGCCGGAGACCTCGCCTACGTGAAGCTCGTGGGACGGCTGGCGCGCCTCGGCCGGCGCGCCTCCGTGGACGAGGTGCGCGACTTCTTCGCTCCCTACGGGGAGCACGCGGCGCTGGCGGGGATCTACTCGCTGCACGCCCGCCTGGCCTAGCCAGGGCGGCTAGCCTTGTCCGTATGACCGAGAAGATCGAGAAGAGCGACGCCCAGTGGCGCGAGGAGCTCTCGCCCGAGCGCTACCAGGTGCTGCGCGAGAAGGGCACCGAGCCGCCCTTCAGCGGCGCCTACACCTACTCGAAGTCGGATGGCATGTACCGCTGCGGGGCCTGCGGCAACGAGCTGTTCAGCTCGGGCACCAAGTTCGAGTCCGGAACAGGCTGGCCGAGCTTCACGGAGCCGGCGCTCGCGGAGGCCGTCGAGCTCCACGAGGACAACAGCCACGGCATGGTCCGCACCGAGGTCACCTGTGCCCGCTGCGGCAGCCATCTGGGACACGTGTTCCCCGACGGCCCCGGGCCGACCGGCGAGCGCTACTGCATCAACTCCCTGGCGCTGGACCTGGACGAGGGGTAAGGCTCCTAAAGGCCCGCGCCGGGCAGCAGCTCGTTGGTGAAGGCCCCGCGCGTGTCCGGCGCGCCTTCCAGCAGGCGGTTGTCCTCCATCCAGGCGCCGAACGCGTCCCACTGCTCCGGGTCCTGCCAGGCGAAGGGCTTGCCGCGCGGCGGGGAGAACAGCGGCTGGGTGACGTTCAGGGCTGCTCGCTCCTGGGCGGGGTCGAGGTCGCGGTTCGCGTCGAGCAGGCCCTGGATCGCGTCGTCCGGATCCTCGGCGAGGTCGCGCACGCCGCGCGAGAGCGCGCCGATGAAGGCGCGGATGGTGCCCCCGTCGCGGTCGAGGGCGTCCTCGTTGGCCACGAGCACCAGCTCGTTGTAGGTGGGCACGCCGGCCTCGTCCACGCGGATGATCCGGGGCTTGCGGCCGCGCCGCTCCAGGTCCACGCCCTCGTAGTTCCAGAATCCACCGAGGGTCGCGTCGACCTTCCCGGTGATCAGCGCCGGGTTGAGGCCGAAGCCGACGTTTCGCACCTTCACGGTCGACGGCGTGACGCCGGCCTCGAGCAGGATCGTGCGCAGGTAGGCGGCCTGGTAGTCGATCCCCGCCGTGCCCACGGTCTTGCCCTCGAGGTCGGCGGGCTTGCGGATCTTCGCGTCGGGCAGCGAGATGATCGAGGTGAGCGGCCGCTGCACGAGCGCCCCCACCGAGACGACGCTGAGCCCCTGGTCGCGAGCGCGCAGCACCTCGGGCTCGTACGAGATCGCGAGGTCCACGCGGCCAGCCGCGAGCTGCTTGAGCGGCGCCGCCGGATCGGGCGGCTGGCGGATCTCCACGTCGATGCCGGCCTCCTCGAAGTGCCCGGCGGCCTCGGCGGCGTAGATCGGCGCATGGTCGGCGTTCGGGAGGTAGTCGAGCATCAGCTCCACGCGCTTCGAGCCCTCCGGCTGGAGCACGTCCTCCTTCTCGCCGCAGCCCGACGCGATGAGCGCGCAGAGGGCGATCAGCAGCAGCAGCGGCAGTCGACTCACGCGTTCGCTTCCTCTCGGTTCCATGGGCAGAGCAGGCGGTCGGCCAGGGTCACGAGCGCGAACAGGGCCACCGCCATCAGCGTCAGCAGCACGATCCCCGCGTAGGCCCGGGGCGTCTGCAACTGGTTGTTCGCGAGCAGCACGAGCCGCCCGAGACCCTCATCGGCGCCGGCCCACTCGCCGAACACCGCCCCGATCACCGAGACGGTGGCGGCCACGCGCAGCCCGGTGAAGAACGACGGGAGCGCCGACGGCAGCTCGACCTTTCGCAGCGTCTGGAGACGCGATGCGCCCAGGCTGCGCATCAGCTTGAGCAGGTCGGCGGGAGCCGAGCGGAGGCCGTCGAGCACGTTCACCGTGATGGGGAAGAAGCAGATCAGCGCCACGATCGCGAGCTTGGGCCCGATGCCGTAGTCGAAGGCGAGCACGAAGATCGGGGCCAGCACGACGATAGGGATCGCCTGAGAGGCCACCAGCAGCGGGTAGGCGGCGTCGCGCAGCGGACGGTGGAGGTGCATGACGATCGCGAGCGTCACACCCGCCACGACCGCCAGGGCCAGGCCGAGCAGGACCTCGACGAGCGTGACCCACGCGTTGTCGATCAGGAGCGACCAGTCGTCGCGGAGCGCGGTAAGGGTCTCAGCCGGGGAGGCGAGCGTCAGGTCGTCCACGGAATTCAGCGTGGCCACTCCCTGCCAGGCGGCCACGAAGCCGGCGACCAGCAGCGCGGCCAGCGCCACCCGGCCCGCGCCGCTCACGGCTTCGCCTCCAGGGCGTCGAGCGCGCGGCGCACCAGCCGTACGAACTCGGGATCCGCCAGCGCCTCCCGGCGCATGCGCGGGCGCGGCAGGGCCACCTCGAGCTCCGCCACCACGCGGCCCGGGCGGGGGGAGAGCACGACCACCCGGTCGGCGAGCAGGATCGCCTCCTCCACGTCGTGGGTGACGAGGAGCACGGTGCGCGGCTCGGCCGCCAGCGCGCCGGCCAGCCATTCCTGCATGGAGGAGCGGGTGATCGAGTCGAGCGCTCCGAAGGGCTCGTCCAGCAGCAGCACGGGGCGGCCCGCCAGCAGCGTCCGCAGGAAGGCCACGCGCTGGCGCATCCCGCCGGAGAGCGCGGCCGGTAGCGCCTGCTCGAACTCGGCGAGGCCGAAGCGCTCGAACAGCGGCTCGGCCCGCCGGCGGGCATCCGCCTTCGCCACCCCCTGGCATTCGAGCGCGAGCGCGGCGTTGCCGAGGGCGTCGCGCCAGGGGAGCAGCAGGTCGCGCTGAGGCATGTAGGCGGACACTCCCAGGCGCTCGCCGGGCGCGGATGCGCCCACGACGCTCACGTGGCCGGCATCCGGCTCCTGCAGGCCCGCCACCAGCTCGAGCAGGGTGGACTTCCCACAGCCGGACGGGCCCACCACCGCCACCAGCTCGCCGGGGCGGACCTCCAGGTCCAGCCCGTCGAGCGCGACGAGTCGGGGATCGGCGGCCGTAGCGGCGCTCGACGCCGCGCAGCGAGATCCCGATGTCTTGAAGTGAACGAGGCTCCTGTACAGGAGCCTCGGCCTCGACCTGCATAGCTCCCTCCGCGGGCATTACCCCACAGGTTCGAAGGGTCAGCGCCGGACGAGGGCGCTATCTCAGCCCGCCTACCGCGAGCACCCCTGTGTGTGAAAGGGGCAGTCTACGAGGTGGCGCGCAGGTCGGCCAGGTCGTTCACGAACGCCTCGAGCTGCTTGGTGGTCCAGCACTCGTACACGCCGGTGCAGAACGGCTCGTAGACGGACATCACCGAGTCGCCGTAGTTCCAGTAGAGCTTCGGCTCCGGGTTGATCCAGAGCGTGCGCCCGGCGGCGTCGGCCACGCGCGCGAAGGCCGAGGCGTGGGGCTCGCGCCCGTTCGTGCGGGCGTCGCCCAGCACGATCACCGTGGAGCGCGGATCGAGGTCGTCCACCACGCTGTCGAGGAACTCGAGCCAGACGCGCCCGTAGTCGGTGTAGCCCGACACGTCGGCCACGCCGGCGTCGGTGGCGATCTTCCGCGACACCGCGGCGAAGGAGCGCTCGCGCTCGAAGACGTCGGTCACCTCGGAGATGCGCTCGACGAAGACGAAGGAGCGCAGCTTGCGGAACTGGTCGTGGAGCGCGTGCAGCACCGACAGGAAGAACACGCTCGCGCTGGTGACGCTCGTGGACACGTCGCAGAGCACGTACAGCTCGGGGCGCCGCGGCCGGCGCGGGCGGTACTTGAGCTCGAGCGGCACTCCGCCGGTCTGGAGCGACGCGCGCAGCGTGCGCCGCACGTCGACCTGCCAGCTGCGCCTGCGGCCGCGGTGCTCGCGCCCCTGCGAGGCGAGCCGGCGCTTGAGCTGCGCCACCACCCGGTGCACCTGGCTCAGGTCCTGCGCCGGGTTCGACGGCAGCGCGCGGTCGAGCTCGCGCAGCGGGCGGGCCGGCGGCAGCGCGCGGGTGCGCTCGATCAGCAGCCGCTCGAGCTCGCGCCGGACGTGCTGCTCGAACTGCTGGAGGCTCTCGCGCGGCACGGCGTCGGGGTCCGGCAGCTCGGTGCCGGCGGACTGCTGGCGCTCGCCCCGCAGCCCGAGGCTGCGCCGGATCCGCTGCACGTCCACTCCGATCACGCCGGAGCCCTCGCCCTGGCGGCCGAAGGCCACGATCGCGAGCCGGGCCAGGTCGCGCATCTCGCCGTCCGCCCCGGCGCGGATCGCGTCGCGGATCCGCTCCCGGAGATCGTCGAGGTCGATGCCCTCGCCGCCCGTGTAGCGCTCGTCGGTGAGTCCGCGCTCGACGGCCTCGCGCTCCACGGCGCGGAAGAAGAAGCGGTCGAACAGAACGTCGAGCACGTGGCGGTCCTCCTGGGACTTGGCCAGCGTGGCGGCGAGCGCCTCGCGGAAGTCCTCCTGCGAGGTCCAGGCGACCGTGTCGAGCGCCTCGAACGCGTCGAGCAGCTCGGAGGTGCCGACCGCCACGCCCTCCGCCCGCATCTCGTCGGCCAGCTCGAGCAGCCGCGCCGCCATGCCGGGCGGCCCCGCGCGCCCGGGCATGCCTCCGTAGAGGCCGGGGTTAGCCCGCTTGCCGGGGGGCTCCGAGGACACCGTCGCCCAGCTTCACTCCAACGCGCTCGGCCACCAGGTCGAGGTCGGTGCGGTGCTTCACGATGATCGACATGGTGCGCTCGAGCACCGCCTGGTCGATGTCCTCGGCGCCGAGCAGGAGCAACGCTCGCGCCCAGTCGATCGACTCGGCGATCGAGGGCGGCTTCTTCAGGTCGAGCGCGCGCACCATGTGGACGATCTCGACCAGCCTGCGCGCCATGTGCTCGTCCAGGTCGGGCGCGTGCAGCCGCACGATCTCGAGCTCGCGGTCGACCGTCGGGGTAGTCGAGCCAGAGGTAGAGGCAGCGGCGCTTGAGCGCCTCGGTCAGCTCGCGAGAGTTGTTCGAGGTGAGCAGCACCAGCGGTTGCGTGCGCGCCTCGACCACGCCGAGCTCGGGAATCGAGATCTGGAAGTCCGAGAGCACCTCGAGCAGCATCGCCTCGAACTCCTGGTCGGTCTTGTCGATCTCGTCGATCAGGAGCACCACCGGCTTCTCCGCCGAGATCGCGTTGAGCAGCGGCCGGGCGAGCAGGAACTCCTCGCCGAAGATGTCGTCCTTGACCTCCTGCCAGCCGGCGTCGGTGGCCTCGGTCTGGATACGCAGCAGCTGCTTGCGGTAGTTCCACTCGTAGAGAGCCTTGGCCTCGTCGAGGCCCTCGTAGCACTGGAGCCTGATCAGGTCGCGGCCGGTAGCCCGCGAGAGCGCCTTCGCCAGCTCCGTCTTGCCGACACCGGCCGGTCCCTCGACGAGCACCGGCTTGCCCATCTGCCCCGCGAGGTAGGACACCAGCGCCGTGCGCTCATCGGCGAGATATCCGGCGGCCGCGAGGCCCTCGCGTGTGCCCTCGATCGTGTCCAGGTCGGCGCTCATCCGTTGCGAAGGATACTTTCGCTCCCTTGGCCGCACTGCTGCTCGTGATGTCCGACTTCCTCGACCCGGGCCGCGGGCCCGACCAGCGCGGCGACTTCCGGGTCTCGCCGACCTTCTTCCTGGCACTCGTGGTGGGCGGCTTCCTGATCGGCATGATCGGCCACGTGATCCGCTCCCGGGTCCTCGTGGCGATCGGCATCGCGATGATCTTCCTGGCCACGATCTTCATCCCGATCGCGCTCGGCGTCTCGCGGTAGCGCGCGCTGACTAGGCCCGTGCGGCGAAGCCGAGCCCGTCGCCCACCGGGAGCACGCTTCCGAGCCAGCGCGACCCGGTGGTCAGCTCCAGGTTGAGCGCCCGCGCGGCGGCCAGCGAGCCCTCGCCCCACTGGGTGGTCGCGCCCTCGGGCAGCGCCACCTCGCCGGACATCAGGAGGTTGTCGACCACGAGCACCGCGCGCTCGCTGAGCAGCGGGTCCGCCAGCTCGATGTAGCGCGCGTACTCGCCCTTCGACGCGTCCACGAAGAGCAGGTCGAACGGGCCGTCGAGATTTGGGATCGTCTCCATGGCATCGCCCTCCATCAGCTCCACCCGGTCCGCGACGCCGGCTCTCCCCAGGAACTCGCGCGCCCGTGCGGCGCGCTCCGGGTCCCGCTCCAGGGTGACCACGCGCCCGCGCTCGAGCGCCTCGGCCATGTGGAGGGTGGAGTACCCGATGGCGGTGCCCACCTCGAGCACGACCGGGTCGAGCGCCCGGCAGAGGGTGGCCAGGAAGCGGCCGGCCTCCCAGTGGACGATCGGAACCCCGTCGCGCGCGGCGAGCGCCTCCATGTCGGCCATCGTCTCGGAGCGCGGCGGCCGCAGGCCGTCCAGGTAGCGCTCCACCTGCTCGTCGAGGATCCGCACGCCGGACAGGGTAAGCGGATCCAGCGATGCAGTCAGCCCGGGAGCCGGCCGCGCACGACCACGAGCTCCTCCGAGCGCGCGCCCGGCTCGAGCAGGCCGCGCCGTTCGAGCTCGTCCACGCGGGTGCTCAGGAGCGGGCCGAGCGGCCCGCGGCGGCGCGCGACCACCTGAGCGTCGAGCCCGTTGGCCGCGAGCCGGTCCAGGGTCTGCCGCTCGTCGCAGAGCGACGACTGCACGAGCAGGAGCGCGCCCCCGGGTCGCAGCCGGCCCGGGGCGAGGTCGCAGATGCGGTCCAGCACCATCCTTCCGTCCGGCCCTCCGACCCAGGCGCGCGCGGAGCCGCGGGGCTTCGCGTCCGTCTCGGCGGGTACATACGGGGGGTTGCTCACGATCACGTCGAAGCGCTCGCCCGCCAGCGGGGCGAGGAGGTCCCCCCGCACGGCGCGAACGCTCACGCCGTTGAGGCGGGCGTTCAGCCGTGTGGTGAGCACGGCTCGCCGCGACACGTCCACCGCCGTCGCGGCCGCCCCATGCAGCGCGGCCGCCACCGCCAGCAACCCGCTCCCCGTGCAGAGGTCCGCCACTCGCGCGCCGGGGCGAAGCTCACGCCGCAGGCAGTCCGCCAGGAGGCGGCTGTCGCTGATCGGCCGGAAGACGCCCGGAAGGGTCACGAGCCGCATGGCCGCCTCGTATCCGGCCCCGGGGCGGGCAAACCGATGAACGTCGACGAGCTCAGAGCGTCCTTCGACGCGCCGCGGGCCTTCACCGTCGGCATCGAGGAGGAGGTGATGCTGCTCGACCCCTCGACCTACGAGCTCGCCGAGCGCGCTCCGGAGCTGCTCGAGCGCCTGAGCGGCCACGCGCCGGTCAAGCTCGAGCTGCCGGCGGCACAGCTCGAGCTGATCACCACGCCACACGACGACGTCCCGGCCGCGATCCGGGAGCTCGCGACCGCCCGGCGTGCGCTGCTCGACGGGTCGGATTCGCTGGTGCGCCCGGCCGTGGCCGGCGTCCACCCGTTCAGCCCCGAGGAGGGGCGGCTGAACGACGGTGAGCGCTACGCGCGGACCGAGGCCGAGTACGGGCGCCTGGCGCGGCGCCAGCTGGTCTGCGCCCTCCAGGTGCATGTGGCCGTGGGCGGAGCGGACCGCACGCTCGCCGTGTACAACGCGCTGCGCGAGCACCTGCCCGAGCTCGCGGCGCTGGCCGCCAACGCGCCGTTCCACGCGGGCGCCGACACCGGCCTCGCGTCGATCCGCCCGAAGATCTCGGAAGGCCTCCCGCGCCAGGGGATTCCCCCCGCCTTCGCGACCTGGGACGAGCTGGCGACGGAGCTCCGCTGGGGCACGACCGCGGGAGCGCTTCCGGAGCTCGCGCTGTGGTGGTGGGAGCTCAGGCCCCACCTCTCCCACGGAACGCTGGAGCTGCGGGTGCCCGACGCGCAGACCACGGTCGCCGAGGCGGCCGCGATCGCGGCGGTGGCCCACGCGCTCGTGGTCCGGCTCGCGGAGCGCCACGACGCCGGCGAGCTCGGAGGAACCGCGCCCACATGGCGGATCGAGGAGAACCGCTGGTCGGCGTGCCGCTACGGGGTGGAGGGCGCGCTCGCCGACCTGCAGAGCGGCGAGCGCCGGCCCACTCGGCAGGTGCTCCACGCCCTCGTCGGCGAGCTCGAGCCCGTGGCCGCCCGGCTCGGCGCCTCGGCGGAGCTGGCCGGTGCGCGCTCGCTCATCGAGCGCAACGGCGCGCTGCGCCAGCGCGAGCTCGTGGCCGAGCGCGGCGACCTGCGGGCGCTGGGGCCGTGGCTCGCCGAGCGCTTCGCCGACGGTCTCTGATTCGACCCGAGCGCCAGCGGGTACCGGCGACGTGATGAGCGTTCTGCCCGACGCACGTGGACCTCTGAGCGAGCTGTTGCTCGATGTGCTGCGCGGCCGGCCGGGCCGGCGCGGGCCGGTGCCGGCCCCCGCCGGGGGTGCCGACCCGCTTGCCGACGAGGACCTCCAGCTCGCCCTCTACTGCTGCTACGAGCTCCACTACCGCGGCCTTCCGGGCGTGGACGAGCGCTGGGAGTGGGATCCCTGGCTGCTCGAGCTCCGCGCGGGGCTCGAGAGCGAGTTCGAGCAGGCGCTCGAGGATGAGATCGGGACGCCCTCCGAGACGGCTCCGGCGGACGAGATGGACCTGGCGCTGCGAGCGATCGCCGATGACGACGACGCTCCCTCCGTGTCCACCTACGTCGAGCGCCATGCCGACCTGGCCCAGGTGACCGAGTTCGTGATCCACCGCTCCGCGTACCAGCTCAAGGAGGCCGACCCGCACTCGTGGGCGCTGCCCCGGCTCAGCGGCCCGCCGAAAGCGGCGCTCGTGGAGATCCAGGCCGACGAGTACGGGGGCGGTAGGCCGGAGCGCATCCACGCGACGATGTTCGCCCGTTCCATGGAGGCGCTCGGGCTCGACTCGACGCCGGGCGCCTACCTCGACGCGATCCCCGGCCACACGCTCGCGACGGTCAACCTGATGTCGCTGTTCGGCCTGCACCGGCGCCTGCGCGGGGCGATCGTGGGCCACCTCGCACTCTTCGAGATGACGTCGTCAATTCCGAACCGGCGCTACGCCACGGGCCTGCGGCGCCTCGGCCTCGGCCAAGACGCCACCGCGTTCTTCGACGAGCACGTGGAGGCCGACGCCGTGCACGAGAACATCGCGGCCGTGGATCTGGCCGGCGGCCTCGCGCGCCAGGAGCCGTGGCTCGCGCGCGACATCCTCTGGGGCGCCCGAGCGCTCGCCGCGCTGGACGCGCGCTGGGCCGCGAACCTGCTCGACGCCTGGGAGGCGGGCGAGTCCTCCCTGCGGGCGGCCGTCCCGCGCGTGGCGGCCTAGCCGGACCCGGCGGGCTCGCGCCCGCTCTCGAGCCCCGATGGCGCCCGGAAGTGCGTGAGCTTGTGGGTCCCGTCGCAAAGCGGCCGGATCCGCGAGCGCCCGCAGCGGCAGAGCGCCACCGTCTCGCGCTCCACGACGATCTCGGCGCCGTGCATGTCCTGGAGGCGCACCGGGCCGCGCACGATCAGCGGCCCATCGCGGTACGGGGTGATGGTGACGGGGTCTGTGGAGCTCGAAGAGGCCAAGTGGTGGGCTGATGCCCCCGCCCGGGCCGGGCTAACCCTCGAGCGCGACGCGCAGCTGCAGCTCCTGGCCGCCCGGCTCCCCAGAGCCGCTCTCGAACCCGAACGAGCGGTAGAGGGCCAGCGCGGGGCCGTTCGTCTCGTTCGTGTCCACCTCGATCCGCCCGCAGCCGTGGGTCCTCGCCCGCTCGATCGCCGCTGCCACGAGCGCCCTGCCGAACCCGCCGCCGCGAGCGCGCTCGCGCACGAAGACGTCCTCGATGCAGCAGTCGTCGCTCCCGGTCCACACGGAATGGCGGTAGCGCAGCTGACAGATGCCATCGGCCGGGTCGCCGGCCAGCAGGAACTCCGTGTCCGGATCGTCGAGCAGCAGGCGGGCGCTCGAACGCAGGCTGTCCTCGCCGGGCCAGGTCCGGCCCATCCAGTCCCGGAACTCCGTGAGCAGCGCGGCCACGGCCGTGGCGTCTTCCCGCTGAGCGAGTCTGACCTCGGACACGGGCACAAGTATCCTCAGCGGCCGGGTTCCCGGGTCGTGAAAGGAGGCGCAGTGGCCGAGATGATTGAGGTCCCTTCCGGTCTTGAGGGGGTCATAGCCTTCGAGAGCCACATCGCCGAGCCGGACAAGGAGGGCGGCGCGCTCCGGTACCGGGGAGTCGACATCGAGGAGCTCGTGGGCCAGGTGCCCTTCGAGAAGGTCTGGGGCCTGCTCGTGGATGGGTCCTACCAGCCCGGCCTCCCGCCGGCGGAGCCGCACCCGCTCGCCGTGCGCACCGGCGACCCGCGCGTGGACCTGCAGGCGGCGCTGGCCATGCTCGCGCCCGAGTGGGGCCTCGAACAGGTGATCGACATCTCCGACGAGCAGGCGCGCGACGACCTGGCCCGCGTATCGGTCATGGCGCTCTCCTTCGTAGCCCAGTCCGCGCGCGGAATCGGCCGCCCGCCGGTACCGCAGCGCGAGGTGGACAAGGCGGGCTCGATCCCCGAGCGTTTCCTCATCCGCTGGCGCGGCGAGGCCGACCCCAACCACGTCAAGGCCATCGACGCCTACTGGATCTCGGCGGCCGAGCACGGCATGAACGCCTCGACCTTCACGGCCCGCGTCGTGGCCTCCACCGGCGCCGACGTGGCGGCCGCCCTCTCGGCCGGCGTGGGCGCTCTGTCGGGACCGCTGCACGGCGGCGCCCCCTCGCGCGTCCTGCACATGCTCGACGACGTGGAGCGCCTCGGCGACGCCGAGCGCTACGTCAAGGACATGCTCGACCGCGGCGACCGGCTGATGGGCTTCGGCCACCGTGTGTACCGGGCCGAGGACCCGCGCGCGCGTGTGCTGCGCCGCACCGCGCGCGAGATCGATGCGCCCCGGCTCGAGGTGGCGGAGCGCCTCGAGAAGGCCGCCCTCGCGGAGCTCAAGGCGCGCAAGCCCGATCGCGTGCTTGCCACGAACGTCGAGTTCTGGTCGGCCGTCGTGCTCGACTACGCCCAGGTGCCCCCGGAGCTCTTCACACCGTTGTTCTCCTGCGCGCGGGTGGCCGGCTGGTCCGCTCACATTCTCGAGCAGAAGCGCGAGGGCCGGCTGATCCGGCCGAGCGCGCGCTACGTGGGCCCGCCGCCGCGACCGGCTACGTCGGTCAACGGCGGCTCCCCCGCGTAGCCAGTGTGACCGCCGCCCAAAAGCGGCTGGTCCTCGTAGCCGCGATCCTCGGCACCACGGTCGTGACCGTGGACTCGACGGTCGTGAACGTCGCACTGCCGGCGATCCAGGAGGACCTCGGCGGCGGGCTTGCCGGCCAGCAGTGGACCTCGAACGCGTATCTCCTCACGCTCGGCTCGCTGCTCCTGATCGGCGGGTCGCTGGGCGACATCTTCGGAGAGCGCCGCGTGTTCGCCCTCGGGGTCGCGGGCTTCGGCGTCACCTCCATGTTCTGCGCACTCGCGCCGACGATCGAGCTGCTGGTCGCGGCGCGGGCGCTCCAGGGAGTCGCGGGCGCCGTGCTCACGCCGGCGGCGCTCGCCGTGATCGTGACCACCTTCCCGCCCGACGAGCGAGGCAAGGCCGTGGGCGCATGGACCGCCTGGGCCGGAATCGGCAGCGTGCTGGGCCCGGTGATCGGCGGGCAGCTGGTGGACCAGGCCTCCTGGCGCTGGATCTTCGCCATCAACGTCCCGCTCGTCGTCGTGACGATCCTGCTGATCCTCCGGGTGGTGCCCGCGGGCAGAGGACGAGACATGGAGGCGCGCGTCGACGTGGTGGGCGCTCTGCTCTGCGCGTTCGGGCTTGCGGGAATGACGTTCGGGCTGATCGAGCAGCCGCTCCGCGGATGGGACGATCCGCTGATCGTCGGGACGCTCGCAGTGGGCGCCGCGCTGTTCGCCGGGTTCCTCGTCTGGGAGTCGCGCACAGAGCGTCCGATGCTGCCGCTCGGGCTCTTTCGGAGGCGCAACTTCGCCATCGGCAACTTCGAGACGTTCGCGATGTACGGCGGCCTGGGAGTCCTCTTCTTCCTGCTCGTGCTCTTCCTCCAGCAGGTGGCGGGCTACAGCGCCCTCGAGGCCGGCACCTCCAGCCTCCCCGTCACGCTGGTGATGTTCGGGCTCTCGACCCGCTTCGGCGCGCTCGCCGACCGCTACGGGCCGCGCTTCTTCATGGGGTTCGGTCCGCTCATCACGGCGGCCGGGCTCGCGCTCTTCCTCCGCCTGGACCAGGACGTGGACTACCTGACCGATCTGCTGCCCGCGCTGCTCGTGTTCTCGCTCGGTCTCTCGATGACGGTGGCTCCGCTGACGGCCACGGTGCTCGCTGACGCCGACGAGCGCAACGCCGGCGTGGCCTCCGGGGTGAACAACGCGATCGCTCGGGTGGCGGGCCTCGTGGCCATCGCCGGCGTGGGTGCGGTGGTGGCCGCCTCCTACGGGCCGTCGCTGGACGAGCGGCTGGGTCCGCTCGCCGACCGCCCGGCACTGTCCCAGGCGCTGGCCGACGCGAAGCGCGAGCCGCTTGCTCCAGTTCCCGCGGGCGACCTGCCGCCTCGTCTCCGCGCCAGAGTCGAGGAGGCGGCCGATGAAGCGTCGGTCGAGGCGTTCCATCTCGGTGTGGGCATAGCCGCGGCGCTGGTGGGCTTCGCCGGCATCGTCGGGCTGATGGGTATCCAGAATCCGCGCCGGCGCGTGGAGGCGGCCGGCTGCCCGGGCGGCCAGCTCGCCGGCGTGCCGGAGGAGGGCGCCCGCAGCTCTCCATGCGACTGGGGCCGCGATCCCCGCGAGAGCCCGGCGCCGGCGTGAGCCTGCGCCGCCGCGAGCTCCTGCTCGGCGCCGGTGGCGGCGTGCTGAGCGCCGGTCTCGCCGGCGCGGACGTGGAGGGAGCGAGCGGGCTCCGGCGCCCGGCGCTGAGAGCGCTGCGGGCCGCGGTTCGAGGTCCCGTCCTGGTGCCGGGCACGCCGGGATATGGCGGGGCCCGGCTCGTGTACAACGAGCGCTTCGACGGCGCGCGGCCGCCCGCCGTGGTGCAGCCGCGCGACACGCGCGACGTGCAGGCGGTGGTGCGCTGGGCCAACCGCTTCGGAGTCAGGCTGGTCGCGCGCTCCGGCGGGCACAGCTACGCCGGCTACTCCACCAGCTCGCAGGGCGTGGTGGTGGACCTCGGCCGGATGCGCGGAGTGCACGTCGCCGGTGGCCGCGCGACCGTCGGCCCGGGCGCGCAGCTCATCGATCTCTACGCGACCCTGTCGCGCCGCGGGCTGCTCGTGCCGGGCGGCTCCTGCCCGTCGGTGGGCGTGGGCGGCCAGGCCCTCGGGGGTGGGCACGGGCTGTCCGGCCGGCGCTTCGGGCTCATGAGCGACAACCTGCGCGCCGCCACCGTCGTCACCGCCGACGGCCGCGCGCGCCGGGTGAGCCGGCAGGCCGGTGAGGACCTCTTCTGGGCCTGTCGCGGCGGCGGCGGGGGCAACTTCGGGATCGTCACGTCGCTCGCCTTCGCGACTCACCGGGCGGCCGGCGGCTCCTGGTTCTTCGTCAGCTGGCCCTGGAGCCAGGCCGCGGAGGCGCTGGCGGCCTGGCAGGCGTTCGCCCCCGAGGCGCCCCCTGCGCTCACCTCCATCTTCAGCCTCGGCACCAGCGGCGGGTCGGGCTCCCCGCGCGTGACGGCGCTCGGCCAGCACTTCGGCTCCGAGTCCGCCCTGCGGCGGCTGATCCGGCCGCTCGCGCGCGTGGACGGTGCTCAGGTCTCGAGCGGGAGCGCCTCGATGATGGGTCTCAACCTGCGCTGGGCCGGCTGTCTCGACGACGGCTTTCGCGCCTGCCACACGCGTGGAACGCGGGCGGGCGGCACGCTTCCGCGCGCGAGCTTCCTGGCGAAGTCGGACTACTTCGACCGGCCGCTGCCGCCCAGGGCGCGGCGGCGCATGGTGGCCTGGGTCGAGCGGCGCCAGCGCACGCCCTCGCTCGGGTCGGGCGCGCTCCTGCTCGACGCGTACGGCGGCGCCTACAACGAACCGGCGCCGGACGCGACGGCGTTCGTCCACCGCGACGCGCTCTTCTCGCTCCAGTACTACGCCTCATTCGGCCATGGGGCGGAGGCCGCGACCCGCGGCTGGATCCAGGGGGCGTGGCGCGCCCTCAGGCCGTTCGCGTCAGGCGAGGCGTACCAGAACTACATCGACCCGCGGCTGGCGAACTGGCAGCGGGCCTACTACGGCGCCAACCTCGCCCGGCTGCGCGAGGTCAAGCGCCGTTACGACCCGGACTTTCGATTTCGCTTTCGCCAGGCGATTCCGCCGGCGGGCTGACCTCTTCGTCGTCCTCGTGACCGGTGAGGGAGAGCTGCTCGCCGGGCTCCACGTCGGGCTCGGGCTCGAACTCCGGTGGCGGCAACGGCTCCGTCACGTCCTCCGGCTCCGGTTCCGCCGCCGCGATGCGCCGGCGTGCGCCCGCCGTGGCCGCGGCGGGCCGGCGCTCGACGTCCTCGAGCAGGTCTCCGCGGAAGCGCTCGCCCGGAGTGGCCACGGGGTCCTCCGCGAGGTCGTCCGCGGGCCGCTTGGCGCGCTCGCGCAGACCGGCGAATACGAGGATGGCGCAACAGCCCAGCGCGAGCAGGTTCTGGCCCAGCGGCCGGTCGAATAGCCGCACGACGTTCAGCAGGGCCGCCCAGAGGCCGGCGGCCGCGATCGCCGTGCCGTCGCCGAGCGGCAGGTGGAAGCGCCGGCCCTTCGCCCGCGCTCGCAGCAGCCCCAGCACCGCCAGCGCGGTGAGCACCTCCGCCGCCTCCACGAACGAGAACGGGCCGAACGTGCTCACGAGCAGGAGCACGGCGCCCACGGCGGCGATGCGCTGCTCGGGGTTCAGGGCACGGAACAGCGCCGGAAGCTGGCGCAGCTCGCGTGAGATGGCCTCAGCCATCGTCGAGCGGATGCCTGCCCGAGAATCCGGCGTCCGGCTCGTGCCAGTAGGCGATCTCGTCCTCGCCTTCCTCCCAGCACAGGTACACCTCGCGTCCGCCGCGGAACGCCGGGAAGTCCACGAGCCCGCGCTCGAGGTCGCGGAGCACCACGTCCAGCTCGCGCATGCCGATGAGCGACTCGCGCAGCTCGAGAAAGCCCTCCGACACCGTGCGCCCGGGCTCCCCGCCGCCGTTGGACGGGGCCGCGTCGGCCAGCGCCTCGCGCGCCTCGGCGTCGGTCAGCTGCTCGCGCGCATGGCGCATCCGCTGAAGCAGATCCGTAACCACCGGCAGCGCGGCGAGCGCCTCCTCGACGGAGTAGTGGCGCGTGTGAGTCATCGCCCGGCCGCCGCGGTCACGCCGCGGCGCGCGCGCCGGCGCGGATGCGGCGCTCGAGCAGCTCGGCGTCCGCCGCCGAGACCGTGCGGAGCTGTCCCTGGAATGCGAGGTGCCAGTGCTCGGCGGGCCACTTGCGGACGTGCTCGAGGTCGCCGGCCACCTCGACCGCGGGCACGAAGTCGTCCTCGTCCAGGGCGATCTCGGGCCGTGTCTCGAACCGCCACGGGTAGGGGTCGCGCTTGCCCGGCTTGCCGGGCCAGATCTGGGTGCGGTCCTCATACATCTCGCCCGTCACCTCCACGATTCCGCCGAACGCCTGGAGCCCGGTCACGTAGAAGACGATGCGGTCCCCTGGCTCGATCTGCTCCGCCATGCCGCGTCGCCCTTCCTTGGCGCCGATCACCGTGAACCCGTGCTCGCGCGTGGCTCGGAAGTTGTCGAGCGACCCCGTGAGGATCCATGTCCTGGGCACGGTCGTAGCCTACCTGCGGGCGTTATAGGGTTTGCGACCGGATGGCCGACGAAGAGCTTCACCTGATCGGACCCGACGAGATCGCCTACCGGTTGGAGCTGACCCCCGGCCAGCTGAAGGTCACGCACACGGCGCTCAAGGCGTTCCTCGACGACTTCGGCCACGACCAGCCCGACGTGCGTGCCGCCGTGCGCGAGGTGCTGGCCAAGCTGCCGGACGAGCACTCGATCCGCGCGATCGACATCTCGCGCGGGCGCTAGCCGCACCGTTCTAGTTTCCGCGGACCTCGCTAGATTCCGGCTCGATGGACGGGAATCTCACACGGCGTGGGCTGATCCGCGCCGGAGGCGGGGTCGCGGGGCTCGCCCTGCTCGGGCAAGCGGGCTGCGACAGCGACGACGGGCAGGCCAAGCCGGCCGCGGTCGTGCGCAAGACGGCCCCGGCCAACGCGATGAACGTCGTGGTCGTGGTGATCGACAGTCTGCGCACCGACCACATCTACGGCCGCCGCGCGCGCACCGCGACCTTCGATGCCCTGGCCGACGACGGCCTGCGCTTCACGCGCGCCTACCCGGAGGGGATGCCCACGATTCCCGCGCGCCGCTCGATCATGGAGGGCCACCGGGTCTACCCGTTCCGCGGCTGGCGCCCGTTCAAGGGCCTGCCGGCCCAGCCGGGCTGGGAGCCGATCGGACAGGGGCGCAAGATCTGGACGGAGTTCCTCCAGGAGCAGGGCTGGACCACCGGGTACGTGACGGACAACCCGCACATCGTGTCGCCGGCTCACGCCAAGTTCCGCAAGCGCCTCGACCGCGTGGAGCTCGTGTACGGGCAGGTGCCGTCCGCGCACAAGGGCACGCACCAGGTCTCGAAGGAGGAGCTCAACAAATACCTCCCGCCGTCGATCCGCGGGACCCGCGCGGAGCCGCGGATGCTCGAGTACCTGCGCTCCAACCCGCCCGGCCGCGACGAGGAGGAGTACAACGCCGCGCGGGTGTTCAAGCAGGGCATCGAGTGGATCGAGTGGGCACGCACCCGTCAGCCGTTCGCGCTGGTGGTCGACTCCTTCGACGCCCACGAGCCGTGGGACGCGCCGCTCAACCTGATCGACCTCTACGACACGCCCACCACCGGTGGAGTCGAGCCGATCCAGCCGTTCCCCACGCCCGCCGGGCGGCCGCGCGACCTGAACCTCTCACGCGGCCTGGTGCGCCGCATGTCCCACCTCTACGCGGCTGAGGTGACCCTCGTGGACCGCTGGTTCGGCCGGCTCCTCGAGCGGCTGGCCGGCCTCGGGCTGGACGAGAACACGCTTGTGGTCGCGATCTCCGACCATGGGGTGCTCCTCGGCGAGTACGGCTGGGTGGGCAAGCGCTACTCGGAGATGCACCAGCCGCTCTGCCACGTGCCCTTCGTGATCCGTCACCCGGCGGGCAAGGCGAGGGGCCGCTCCTCTCGCTACTTCGCGTCCACGCATGACGTGGGCCCCACGGTCCTGGGCGCGCTCGGCTACGACCGCCCCGCCTGGATGAACGGCGCCGACCTGTCGCCGCTCCTGGACGGGAAGCAGCCCCCGCGGCGGCGCTGGCGCACGGCCGCCTACAACGACCACGTGAACGTGCGCGACGGCCGCTGGCTGCTGATCGCGGACAACCAGGGCCGCTCCAAGAAGCTGTACGACACCCGGGCGGACAAGGGCGAGCGCCGCAACATCGCCGCTCGGCACCCCGATCAGGTGCGCAGGCTCTGGGGCTACATCAAGCGCGACGCCGGCAACAAGCCGCTGCCGAAGTTCAAGAGCGCCGGCGGCGGCTGAGCGCCGGCGATCTTCAGTCGATCGGGATTTCCTCGACCTCGGGCTCCGCGTCCGGCCGGTCGAGGCGCTCCAGGTACCAGTCGATCAGCGCGCGAAGGGTCAGGAGGAACTCGCGCGTCAGGGTCGTGAACTGCTGCTCGAGCTCACGCGGCGCCACGCGCCGGAGCCCGTCGAGGAGGGCGAACAGGGCGGCCGGATCCGGCGGGCCACCGTGCGGAGGAGGGGGCGGGGGCGAGGAGTCCTCGGCCCCCGCCGCGCCTGCCCGGAAGGCATCCTCGACCGTCGGCGGCCGGTCATCCGGTCCGTCTGGCCCGGGTGGCTCAGCGCGTCGCGTGTGCATCCTCGGCCTTCTCGAAGAAGATCCGCAGCGCGCCGTCCTCGAAGCGCGCGCCGCTCGTGGCGTAGGCGGACATCGCGGGCGGCAGGATGATCGTGCGCTTCTGGCCGCCCACCCGAACGATCACCTCGAGCCCGATCTTCTTCAGGTCGATCTCGCCGCGCTCGGCGAAGGGCAGCGGCACGCGCAGGGTGGCGTGCCCGTTCTCGGTCACCAGCTCCTGCTCGAGCTCGCGATGCAGCACCTCGGCCGGGTCGCGGTCCAGGAAGAGCCGCTCGGCCAGCAGGTCGAGCATCTCGGGGCCCACGACCTCGCGATCGAAGAAGGGCGCCTCGAGGATCGGAAGCGGGGCGAACGCCGAGCGCACGAGGTCGAGGTGCTCCTGCTGCGACTCGCGCCAGGCGGCGAAGTAGCCCTCGGCCGCGTCCGCCGGGAGCACGCGGTTGACCACCACGGCGTCGGTGAGGTACCCGTAGAGGTTGAGGTAGGTGAACGTCCGCATGGCCTCCTTCACGACCATGCGCTCGGGGTTCATCACGAGCCGGATCGAGGTGCTCGAGCGGTCGCGAAGGATGCCGTTCATGGCCACGAGGTTGCGCGCGAGCCGCTCGACGTCGTCGAAGACCGCGTTGCCCGGCATGGGAACGTCGAAGAGCGAGGCGAGCGGAGCGAGCCGGCGCTCCCAGGGCAGCACCTTCTCGAGCCACCAGGTGACCACGTCCGGGAACGAGAGCAGCCGCAGGGTCTCGCCCGTGGGCGCGCAGTCCACGATCACGCAGTCGAACTCGGCCTCCTCGTGGTGGCGCTTGATCCACAGGAGCGAGAAGAGCTCGTCCATCCCGGGGGGCACGGTCAGCTCCTCGGCCGAGATCCGGTCCACCCCGCGCTGGGCCAGCAAATCGCCGAGCCACTCCTGAACGCCGTCCCAGTGGCGTTCCATCTCCTCCTGAGCCAGCACCTCCTGGCCGAAGAGGTTCTCGCCCACGGGCGTCGGCTCGCCGCCGAGCGGGACCTCGAGCGAGTCGGACAGGCTGTGGGCGGGATCGGTCGAGAGGACGACTGTGCGCAGGCCGTCGGCGGCGCAGCGCCTGGCGGTGGCCGCGGCCACGCTCGTCTTCCCGACGCCGCCCTTGCCCGTGTAGAGGATGATGCGAGGCGCCATCGGCGCCGCTCATCCTACGCCTCGGGGTCGGGCTCGACCTCGATCTCGGTGGTTCCGCGGTCCTTCAGGCCCAGCCCGGTGCGCAGCTCCTTGGCACCCAGCTTCACGGTGTAGAGGCCGCGCGAGCGGGGCCTCCAGAGGAACGATCGGGCTCCGCGCCGGAAGGTCGCGATCTGGTGGAGCGCCACCTTCTTCCCCTTGGTGATCGTCACCTCGACGGCCGAGAGCTTCGAGATGCGGAACCGGATCGCGGTCAGGTCGCCCTTCTGCGTCAGCTCGGGCACGTTCAGCTCGAGCACCGGCGGGTCGGTCTGATAGCCGCGGTAGCGCCGGGCGTAGACGCAGTAGGGCTCGCCCAGCCGGCGCGAGCACATGCTCTGGAGGAACTCGCGCAGCAGCTCGTGGTAGTCGGGCGAGGACTCGTGGCCGGCGTAGTTGTAACGCGACCAGTCGCCCAGGTCGGAGAGCGGGAGCTCCTCGCGGGCCTCCGGCTCTGCCTCCTCGAAGAGCTCGTGTGCGCGCTCGTCCCCGGTGGCCTTGGAGTAGTCGTAGAGGCCGATCAGGGACTGCAGGAAGGCGTTGAAGATCCACAGCCGCGGCGCGAAGGAGTACTGGAGGTAGTGGATGCCGCCGGCCGGGCCGACCGCGCGCACGCCGGTCGGCGGGAGCGTCTCGAAGGCCCCGAGTGCCCGCTTCGCGGTCTCGAGGTAGCGCGGCTGCTCGAGCAGATCCGCCGCGCGGGCGAGGGCCTGGATCGCCGTGGCCTGCGCCATGCCGCTCATCCAGGGTGGCGCTCCGCCGCCGAAGTCGAACAGGTACTCCCACGCGATGAACCGCCGCCCGCGCCGCACCGCCAGCTTCTCCATCTCGTCAAGCAGCAGGGCGAGCGCCGCGCGGTCGCAGCCCGGCTCGTCGCGCACGCAGGCGCCATGGATCAGGTTGGCCTTCTTGAAGGTCGACAGCGGATGGAGCTGGAGGCCCTCGCCCGGGAAGTACTGGAACAGGATCTCGCTGCCCGCGAAGGTGACCCTGTCACCCGACGCCGGGTAGGGGAGATGGCGCCAGTACTGGCGGTTGCGCTCCATCTGGAGGAACGCCACCGGCATCCGCGAGGCGCTCAGCCGTCCGCCGAGGGCGAGCCGCTCCACCGAGTTGACCACGTAGCCGAGCTGCGCCCGGCGCGCGCCTCGGAGCCGCCGCAGGGTGCGGCGCCCGGTGAGGTATTGACGCTTCCAGCGCCGGTAGCCGGAGCGGCTGATCTTCTTGGCGCGCACCGTCTTGAGGAGCGCGCGCCGGACCGCCCGCCGGCCGCGTGCCGTGGAGGTGGCGGCGGCACCGGCCGTCAGCGTCGCGCGGCTCTTTCGGGTCGAGCGCGTCGGAGGAGGCGGGAGGTCGGTGGCCGAGCGCGCCGGCACGACCGGATCCGAGCGGCGCACGGCATGGTCGCCGTCCACCACGATCACCTCCGCCGCCTGGGCCGGCGCTGCGGTCAGGGCGGCGCCGATCAGGGCTGCCAGCATGATCTTGCGGTGTCCGATTCGCATCCCTTCTCCAACGTCGGCAGTTGCCCGGAGTTGCGGTAGCTCGTGGGCGGCCGATCCCCTACCCTGCGCCGCGTGCGTGTCCGCCTCCTGGTGCTGGTCTTCGTGGCGGTCGGCCTGGTCTCCTGCGGTGGAGAGACCGATCAGGGAGACGTGGAGGACCTGCTCGACCGGGGCTTCAGCCAGTCCATCAAGAGCGCGAACCTGAAGGTGGACGCGCGGCTGCAGCTGGAGGGCAGCGAGTCGCTTGACCAGCCCGTGCGGATCCAGGCGAGCGGTCCGTTCCGGACCAACTCGGGAAAGCTGCCCTCCGCGGATCTCGAGCTGAAGGTGGGCACGGACGGAGGCGGCCAGACCGTCCAGACCGGTTTCCTGTCGACCGGCGACCGCGCCTTCGTCAAGTTCGAGGACGTGTATTACGAGCAGCCGGCGGCACAGGTGCGGGCCGCCAACGCCTCGATCCGGAAGGCGGGCAGCAGGTCGCTGCGCTCGCTCGGCCTGGACCCCCGCGGCTGGCTGTCCGAGGCTGAGGAGAAGGGCGACGAGCGGGTGGCCGGGGTGGAGACCAACCACGTCTCCGGCCGCCTCGACGTTTCGGCGCTGCTGAACGACGTCAACGAGTTCGTGGAGCGCTCGGGGGCGGCGCTCACCGGCGCGACCGGGGAGGCTCCGCCCAAGCCGCTCAGCAAGGAGGACATCCGTCGCGTCTCGGAGGCCGTGGACGATCCCTCGTTCGACGTCTACGTCGGCAAGGAGGACGACACGATCCGCAAGGTGTCCGGCCGCCTCGAGTTCGACGTGCCCGAGGAGAGCCGCTCCGGGCTGAACGGGATCGAGGGCGGGTCGCTCGAGTTCTCGGTGGAGTTCGCCGACGTGAACGGCGATCAGGAGATCGAGGCCCCCGCCAAGGCCCGACCGCTGGCCGAGCTCACGCGCTCGCTGGGCGGCAGCAGCCTGCTCGGCGGTCTCGGTGAGGCCGCGGGCGGCGGTACTGACGACGGCGGCGGCACCGGCACCGGCGTCGCTCCGGTTCAGCCGAACGGCACCGGCACGGCGCCGAACACGCCCGACGCGGACGACTTCAAGGCCTACGCCGACTGTCTCGACAAGGCTCGTCCCGAGGACACCGAAGCGCTCCAGCGCTGCAGCAAGCTGCTCTACCGCTAAGCCGCCGCCGGCGTCTTGCGGAGGTCGCGCTCGGGCTCGATGCCCCAGCGTCGCGCGATCTCCTCGTGGCGCGGCTCGAGCGTCCAGCGATCGGGGCGCTCGTCACCCTCGTGGTCGGGCGTGGCGCCCTTCAGCAGCATCGCTCCTGTGTTGTCGCCAACGGCGCGGATGGACTCGACCTCCTCCTGCGAGAGCGGTGACTCGGCGGGCACGGCTGCCAGCTCGGCGCGCTTGCTCTCGATCGGCTTGGCGTCAGGGCCCGGCTCCTGGATGAGCGTCGGGGCCACGCAGGCCACGGCCTCGTGGGAGAGGTTCCAGGCGCAGGCCAGCTGGAGCATGGTGAGTCCGTGGCGCTCGGCGATCGGCCTGATCCGATCGAGCCGCTCCCGGCCCGCCTCGACCCAGCCCTCGGGGCGGAAGCCGCGGTGATCGCCCTGGGCCAGCTCGTGGCCCGGCAGCACGTCGTCGTGGAAGAGGCCGCCGTAGTCCACGACCCGCGTGATCACGCGCACGTCGTGCCGTGCGGCGGCGGCCAGCGCCAGCTCCCCGGGCCAGGGCTCGAACGGGTTCAGGATCAGCATCGCCCAGTCGATCAGCTCCCCGTAGCGCTCGAAGCAGCCGATCGTGTCGAGCGTGAACCCGTTCGCAGGACCCGGGGCCAGCCCAATCGTGTCCGCCAGACCCTCGTCGCGCACGGCGCGCAGCGCATCCCAGACCTCCTCGGACTCGTACCCGCGCCGGTCGGGGTTGTGCAGCATCAGCACGTCGAAGGAGTCCAGGCCGCAGCGCTGGAGGCTGCCCTCCACCGCCATGCGCACGTAGTCGCCGTAGGCCTCCGGACCCCGCAGGCGCGGGTCCGTGAAGCGCGGGAAGCCGCGCGGCCCGTCGCGCTCGCCCTCGTAGAAGTCGTGTCCGATCGCGCCCACTACGCTGTACTCCTCCCGGGGGACACCGGCCGTGGCTGTGCCCAGCACGCGATCGGCGTCGCCCGCCCCGTAGGCGTCGGCGGTGATCAGCGTCGATATGCCGGCGCCGGGGCGAAGAAGCGTTTCGAGGCGTTCTTCGGGTATTGCCTCTCCGAACCGAAGAAAGCGGCCACCGCTCCAGGTTCCCAACGCCACATGTCCGAGCATGCCCTCACTCTAAGGTCCTCGAGATGGACCTAGCCGGCCTGGCGCCCTGGGCCGTCCTGATCGCGGCCCTCTTCTTCTTCCTCTGGCTCGACCTGCACTTCTTCGCGCGCGGGCGCGAGCCGAGCTTCAAGGAGGCGGCCTGGTGGTCCGTGGGCTGGCTCGCGCTCGGCCTCCTCGCCGCGCTCGCGGTCTGGGCCTACGAGGGCAGCGAGGACGCGGTCCTCTACACCACGGTCTACCTGATCGAGCGCTCGCTCTCGCTCGACAACCTTTTCGTCTTCCTGCTGCTGTTCGCGTACTTCGGCGTGCCCTACGAGCGCCGCCCGCGACTGCTGTTCTGGGGCATCGTCGCGGCGCTCGCGCTGCGGGGCGCCTTCATCATCGGCGGCACCGCGCTGATCGAGCAGTTCCACGTGGTGATCTACATCCTGGGCGTCGCGCTGCTGGTGCTCGCCTACCGCATCTTCCGCGGTGTCGACGACAACGTGGATCCCGACAGGAACCTGATGGTGCGACTGGTGCGGCGCTTCTACCCGGTGACCGACGACTTCCGCGAGGGCCACTGGTTCGTGAAGGAGAAGGGGCAGCGCTACGTGACTCCGCTGTTCCTCACCCTCGTGGCGATCGTGTTCGCCGACATCGCCTTTGCGATCGACTCGATCCCGGCCGCCTTCGCGATCACGACCGACCCGATGCTGATCTGGATGGGCAACGTGTTCGCGCTGCTCGGCCTGCGCGCGCTGTTCGTGCTCGTGGAGAGCCTGATCGCGCGCTTCCGCTACCTGGACGAGACGATCGCGGTCGTGCTCGGGCTGGTCGGCGTGAAGCTGCTGATAGAGGACATCGTGAAGATCGGTCCCGTGCCGAGCCTCGGCATGATCGCCGTGGCCTTTGCGATCGGAATCGGGCTCTCACTGCGCGCGGACAGCAAGGACCCGGATGCCGAGGAGAAGCGCGAGGAGCGCAAGGAGCACATGAAGGAGACGCACGCGGAGACGGAGACGGAGACGGAGACGGAGCCGGCCGCGCCCCCTTCGCGTTAGCGGCTCGTTCGCCTGCGAGCGATCTGGCGCTCGAGCGCCGCGAGCCGGTCGTCCCACTGGCCGCCCATCTCGGCCATCCACGCGACGGCGTCGGACATCGGCTCGGGCGTGGGCCGGTAGAGCACCTCGCGGCCCGCGCGCCGGGTGCCCACGAGGCCGGCGTCGGCCAGCAGCCCCAGCTGCTTCTGCACCGCTTGGCGGCTCACCGGAAGGCCGCGAGCCAGCTCGGTGGCGCTCGCCTCGCCGCGCTCGCCGAGCGCGGTGAGCAGGCGGCGGCGGCCGGCGTCGGCCAGCGCGCCGAACACGGCGTCGGTCCGGTCGACCGTGGCCATCAGCGCGCGATCAGCTCAGGCGTACCCTGGCGCCGGACTCCGAGGTGCAGGTGGAGGTCGCTCCCCACCGCATCGAGCAGCGCCAGCGGGCGCGACTCGACCACCGTCACGCGCGTGCCCTCGTCCACCTCCTCGAGTGCGATCTCCACGCGCGTGGCCTCCTCGCCCTCCTCGCTCCACCAGAAGGCGAGGCCGTGCGGGGGTTCGGCCCACTCGACGAAGCCGGTCCGCGAGCCGGCGCGCACATCGCCCGCGGGGCGCAGCTCCACATGGGCGTCGTCGCCCAGCCAGGCGGGCTCGGCCAGCGATTCCCAGACCTCCTCCGGACTTGCCGGGAGGACCAGCTCACGCTCCACGACCGGTTCCATGCGACCTCCTGTGTGCAACCAGATGGTTGCTAGTGTAGGGCAACCGACTGGTTGCACACTAGCAATGCCAACAGAGGAGCCACACATGCAGATCGGCCGCGTACACAGCTCGCTCGTCCCGATGGTCTTGGAGCAGACCTCGCGCGGCGAGCGCTCGTTCGACATCTACTCCCGCCTCCTCAACGACCGCATCGTCTTCATCGGCCAGCCCATCGACGACGACCTCGCGAACCTGGTGGTGGCGCAGCTTCTGCATCTCGCCTCGGAGGACCCGGACAAGGACGTGTGCGTGTACGTGAACTCGCCCGGCGGCTCGCTGCACGCGGGACTCGCGATCTACGACACGATCCAGTACGTCAGGCCCGACGTGCAGACCATCTGCTACGGCATGGCCATGTCGGCCGGGTCGCTGATCCTGGCCGGCGGGGCCGCCGGCAAGCGGCTCGTGCTGCCAAACGCGCGGGTGCTGATCCACCAGCCCTCGTCGGGCTTCCAGGGGCAGTCGAGCGACATCGAGATCCACGCCCGCGAGGTGCTCGACCTACGCGCTCGGATCGAGGAGATCTACTCGAGGCACACCGGCCAGGACATCGAGCGCATCCACGACGACATGGAGCGCGACCGCTTCTTCAGCGCCGAGGACGCGGTGGAGTACGGCCTCGTGGACCGGATCATCTCCGAGCACGAGCTGCGAAAGACCGCCTCCGGCTTCGGGGCCGGGTAGGGCGCGTGGCACTCACCTGCCATTTTTCGCGTGGTGAGGCCGCTGCTCGCCACGCTGCTGTGCGCCGTCGCGCTCACATCGTGCGGCGGCGGTGACGGCGACGGCGACGAGGCTCCGCCCCTAAGGGTGCCCCCGGAGATCGACCGGCACGTCGTCCTGCGCCACCTGAGCGCCCTCCAGCGGATCGCCGACCGGAACGGGAGCAATCGCGCTGCCGGCACGCCCGGCTACGCGGAGTCCGTCGGCTATGTGGCGCGCACGCTCCGCGACGCCGGATGGACGGCGCGAATCGAGCGCTTCCGCTTCCCCTGGTGGTCCGAACGCGCCTCCGACCTGCGGGTCACCGGCGGCGCGGCCCTTCGCCACGGCCGGGACTTTCGGCCGCTGATCTACTCGGGCGCCGGCCAGGCGGACGGCCCGCTGAGGGCGGTCGGCAACGGCTGCACCGGCGAGGAGCTGGCCGGCGTCGGCCCGGGGGACGTGGCGCTGGCCCGGCCCGCCGGCTGTCTCTTCCGGGTGAAGGCGGCCAACGCCGAGCGCGCCGGCGCCGCGGCGCTCCTGATCGGCGATCCAGCCCGCAGCGCCGGAGCCTCCACGGCCACCCTCGTGGCGCCGGGAGCGAGATTGCCGGTGGTGATCGTCCGCCGCGCCGTGGCGGACCGCCTGCAGGACGGTGCGCGCGCCCGGCTGCGGGTCGAGACAGACGGCGGTAGCCGCACCGGCCTCAACGTGGTGGCGCATAGCGCGGGGAGCGGGCCGCGGGTCGTGATGGCGGGCGCGCACCTCGACTCCGTCCCGGCCGGCCCGGGGATGAGCGACAACGGGAGCGGGGTGGCCGCGCTTCTGGCCGTGGCCGAGAACACCGGCCCGCGTGCGTCGGGCGCGCCGCTGCGGCTGGGGTTCTGGGGCTCGGAGGAGTTCGGCCTGTACGGCTCGCGCCGCTACGTCGGGTCGCTCGACCGCGAGCAGGTCCGGCGGATCGCGGCCTACGTCAATCTCGACATGGTCGGCTCGCCCAATCCGGTCCGTGCCGTGTACGGGGCGAGCCAGAGCCGGCCGCGCGCGCGAGCCGCCGCCCGCCGGATCGCGCGGCTGCTGCGCGCCAGGGTGAGGCCGGCGGAGAGCACCGGCGGCGCGTCAGACCACGTGCCATTCGCCGACGCGGGCGTGCCTGTGGGCGGCGTTTTCACAGGGGCCTCCCGGCGCGGACCGGGCGGTCGCCCGCGCGACGGCTGCTACCACCTCGCCTGCGACCGGCTCTCCAACGTGAACGTCCGAGTGCTGGTGGACCTGGCGCGGGCCACGGCGAGCACGCTCGCGGTCCTGTCGCGTCAGGCGAAGTAGAAGACGAGCCCGAGCACGGCGTACAGCGCCAGCAGCTGGGCGCCCTCGAACCAGTTCGACTCGCCCTCCTGGGTCACCAGGTTGGCGATCAGCACCGCGAAGACCAGGCCGCCCAGCTCATAGCCGTTGAACACGAGCGCCATCGGTGCGGGGCCGACCACGAAGGACAGCAGCACCAGCATCGGCGCCACGAACAGGGCGATCTGGGCGCTCGACCCGATGGCGATGTTCACCGCCAGGTCCATCTTGTCCTTGGCGGCCACGAGCACGGCCACCCAGTGCTCTGCCGCGTTGCCCACGATCGCGACCACGAACACGCCGACGAAGAACTCGGAGAGCCCGATGTCGTGCGAGGCCTCCTCGATCGAGCCCACGAGGATCTCGCTCATGAGGCCCACCAGCACGGCGGCGGCCGCGAGGAAGATGGCCGCCCGCTTCACCGGCCAGTGGTGCTCCTCCTCCTCGGCCTCGGAGTAGGGATTGAAGACCGCGCGGTGGGTCTTGAGCGAGAAGACCAGCCCGGCCACGTAGGTGACCAGCAGGATGATCGAGACCCCGAAGGAGATCTTCTCGAGCTCCGAGCCGAAGTCCACCCGCTCCTCTCCGATCGACGGGAGGCCGCCGCCGTGGATCAGCTGGAAGAGCGCCGGGAGGATCAGCGCCGCGAGCGCGAGGAAGAGCATCGCGACCTGGGCGTTGGCCGCTGTCGCGCTGAAGGTCTGCTTGTCGCGCGGCAGTCCGCCGACCAGCATTGCCGCGCCGAGTACGAGCAGGATGTTGCCGATGATCGAGCCCACGATGGAGGCCTTCACGACCTCCTGGAGGCCCGCTTCGAGGGCGAAGAAGGCGATGATCAGCTCGGGCGCGTTCCCGAACGTCACGTTCAGCAGCCCGCCGATGCCCGGGCCTGTCTTGGCCGCGATCGCCTCGGTGGCCTCGCCCATCACGGCGGCGCACGGGATCACTCCGAGCGCCGCGGCCGAGAAAATGAGCAGCGGCGTGGCGCCCGCCACTTCGAGCACGACGGCCGCCGGGATGAAGACGCCTAGGTAGTGGATCGGGCGCACGGCGACGAAAGACTATGGACTGTTGCTCCACCCGGACGGGGGACTACTCGTCGGCGCCCTCGTCCTCGTCGAGATCGTCGTCCGGATCCTCGACCGCGCGCTCCGAGACATCGCGACCGTCCCCGCCGTGGTAGTGGGCCTGGAAGTCCTCGAGCAGCTCGTCGCGCTTGGCCTCGTCAACCGGGACCTCGTCGGAGATCAACACCCAGTCGGCGCCCTCGAACTCCTCGAGGTTGAAGATCTCCCCGTCGATCGAGGGGGAGTCGTCCACCACCACCAGCACCTCGGTCTGAGGATTGAGGTAGCAGCCCGGGCGGATCAGGAGTTCGTCGAGCTGGAAGCGCCGGTCGTCGGCCATTGGCGGCCAGCCTATACCTCCGCCAGGAGGGAGTCACGCCCCCAGATCGCGCAGTTGCCGCTCGACCTCGACGTCGACGTCGAGGGCCTCTTCGCCATGCCGGAGCCTGCGCTCGTTGCGCGCCACCACGAGCTGGCGGACCTCTTCGCGCAGGGCGGGATCGGCTCCCGTGGCGCGGGTGAGCGCGTCCACCTCCGCGTCCACGTCGAGCGGTTGCTGGCCCCTGGCCTCGAGGCGGGCGGACTTGGCCTCCAGCATCTGGCGGATCTCCTCGCGCGCCTCGGGGCCCGAGGGCGCGCTCGGCGCCGGCCTGGGGTCGTCGCTGTCCATGGTCAGGGAGCCGCGCCGGCCCAGGTCGCTGTAGATGCGGCCGCTGCCCCAGAAGGACGCCACCGCGACCAGCGCGGCCACGACCGCCACCACGATCATGACGGTGCCGAAGTCCACCGGTCGTAGAGTCTGACCCATGTGGCGCCGCCTCCGCCGCCGCACCATGGCCCCAGGCCGTCCGGTGCTCTACCCCGACCAGGTGGGCCTGGTCTTCTTCACGGTCCTGGTCTTCGCCGTCGGGATCTACGTGGCCGTGCGGCTGGTGGTGGCCTGAGCCGGCCGGGAAACCCGCTCCAGGCCAGAAATGCGCCAGTTTCGGTGGTTTCATCCCGAAGGGTGGGGTACCCTTCTCGGAGAGGCATTGACTGACCAATCAATCGGGCGACGGACGCCGGCCATTCGGCGGTGCGGCGCGTCTCCCACCCAAGGAGCTTGATTACGTGGTCGACTTCACCCTCACCGACGAGCAGAAGGACATTCGCGAGCTCGCGCACGACTTCGCCGAGAAGGAAATCCGTCCCGTGGCGTGGGAGCACGACAAGGACGGGAGCTTCCCGACGGAGGTCATCCAGAAGGCCTGGGAAGTGGGCCTCATGAACTCCCACATCGAGGAGGCCTACGGCGGCCCCGGACTCGACTACCTGTCGGGATGCCTGATCGAGGAGGAACTCGGCTGGGGCTGCTCCGGCATCGGCACCTCGCTCATGTGCAACGGCCTGGCCAGCGCCCCCGTGGCCCTGGGCGGCTCCGAGGAGATCAAGAAGCAGTACCTCGGGATGCTCACGGAGGAGCCCAAGCTGGCCTCCTTCTGCCTGACCGAGCCGGACGCCGGCTCCGACGTGTCGGGCATGCGCACCACCGCCGTGAAGAAGGGCGACAAGTACGTCATCAACGGCACCAAGTGCTTCATCACCAACGGCTCCTACGCCGACTGGTACACGGTCTACGCCAAGACCGACAAGGAGGCCGGCCACCGCGGCATCTCCGCGTTCGTGGTCCCGCGCGACGCCGGTGTCGTCGTGGACAAGAAGGAGGACAAGCTCGGCCAGCGCGCCTCCGACACGGCGATGATCTCGTTCAACGACGTCGAGATCCCGGCCTCCCACCTGCTGGGTGAGGAGAACAAGGGGTTCAAGCTCGCGATGATGACCCTCGACCGGACGCGCCCCGGCGTGTCCGCCATGGCCGTGGGCATCGCGCAGGCGGCGTTCGAGTACGCCCGCGACTACTCCAAGGAGCGCGTGCAGTTCGGCGTCCCGATCGCCATGCACCAGGCGATCCAGTTCATGATCGCCGACATGGCGACCAAGATCGAGGCGTCCCGGCTGATGGTCTGGAAGTCCGGCGCGCTGCTCGACAGGGGCGAGCGCAACACGCTCGCCTCCTCGCACGCCAAGCGGTTCGCCGCGGACAGCGCGATGGAGATCACCGTGGACGCGGTCCAGGTCTACGGCGGGTACGGCTTCATCAAGGAGTACCCGGTCGAGAAGCTGATGCGCGACGCGAAGATCATGCAGCTCTACGAGGGCACCTCGCAGATCCAGCGTCTCGTGATCGCACGCGAGGTCCTGATGCCGCGCAAGGTCGAAGAGCCCGCCGCAGCGGTGGCGTAGGAAACCATCGCTGCGCACCCGGCCAGCCGGGTGCTTGCGCCAAGCTCATGCTGTTCAGAGGGGCCGCCGCAAGGCGGCCCCTCGACGTAGCATGGCCGTGCTCGTGCCCGAGCTTCCCTCAGCCGCGGCCTGGCGCCTGCTCGATGCGCACGTCGGATTCGAGGTGCTGTTCCCGCGCGCCGGGAGCGACGGGGCTCGGATGGTGGGCCAGTCGACGGGCGTCGAGGAGGGCGAGGCGTGGGCCGTGCGGTACGACATCGCTCTCGATGCCGGCTGGACCACGCGCTCCGCTCACGTGACCGGCCTGTCCGCGGCCGGCGAGCACGAGGTGCGGATCGAGGGGGACGGGCGCGGCGGCTGGCGAATCGACGGCCGCCCCGCGGAGGAGCTCTCGGGCTGCCTCGACGTCGATCTCGAGGGCTCCGCGTGCACGAACGCGTTCCCGGTGCGCCGCCTCGCGCTCGAGGTGGGGGAGAGCGCGGAGGCCCCCGCGGTCTACGTGCGGGCCTCCGACCTTCGCGTGGAGCGGCTCGAGCAGCGCTACACGCGGCTGGAGGACGACGGCGAGTGCTCGCGCTACGACTATGCGTCGCCGGCGTTCGGCTTCGAGTGCGTCCTCGTCTACGACCGCCACGGCCTCACGCTCGACTACCCGGGCATCGCCGTGCGGGTGGCCTGAGCGGCCGCCGGCCGCTCCCTGTCAGGATGCCCGCGGGATGCCGCGGGCCGGAAAGTCCAAGCGCGAGCGCAGCCGCGCGGCCGTGCACGAGGCCGTGGCGCACGCGGGCGGCCTGGAGGCGACGACCCCCGGGCGGAGCCCGCGCGCGCAGGATCCGATCACCGGCGAGCTGCGTCGCCGCGACGTGCTGCCGCTGCTGGTGCTGCACCTGATCGCCGAGGCGCCCAGCTACGGCAACCAGCTGATGGAGCGGATCGCGGGCATGACGGCCGGCGTGCTCTCGGTCAACCCGAACACGATGTACCCGCTGCTGCGCGAGCTCGAGCGCCGCGAGCTGATCGAGGGAAGCTGGGAGCACCCGGAGCGGCGCACGCGCCGCTACTACTCGCTCACCGACGCCGGCAGGGAGGAGTACGAGCGGCTGGTGGAGGAGGTGCGCCCCTTCCTCGACTCGGTGCGCACGAGCATCGACGAGATCGTGCGCGAGGTGTACGGGGAGTGAGGGTGGCGGGCGCACGCGGCGCCGTGGCGCTCGAGCCCGGGCGCACGCTCGAGCTGTGGAGCGATCCGGATCGCTGGCCGGCGTTCGTGGAGGGCTTCGGGCACGTGCTCGAGGTGGACGCCTCGTGGCCCGACGTGGGCGCGAAGGCCGTCTGGGACTCGATCCCGGGAGGCCGCGGCCGGGTGACCGAGCTGGTGCTCGAGCGCGAAGGCGGCCGCGTCGTGACCCAGGTGTTCGAGGAGGCGCTGGCGGGCACGCAGACCTTCGCGGTCGCGCCCGGCCCTGCCGACGGCGGGTCGATCGTGGAGCTGACGCTCGAGTACGAGCTGGGCGCAGGGGGCCCCTTCCGCGGGCTCGCCGACGCCCTCTTCATCCGGCGCGCCCTCCGGGACGCGCTGCGCCGGACGGTGCGCCGCTTCGCGGTGGAGGCGGAGGAGGAAGCCGGGCTCCGATAGCCTGGCGGGTCGCTTCCGCAACGCAGGAGGAACTAAGTGTTCGTGTTCAAAGCCGCCGTGGTCGGCGCCGGGACCATGGGTGGAGAGATCGCCCAGGTCATCGCGTCATCTGGCACGCCGGTGGTCCTCAAGGACGTGAAACAGGAGTTCGTGGACGCCGGTCTCGAGAAGGCCCGGCAGGTCACCCAGGGCCAGCTCGGGGGACTCGTGGCCAAGGAGAAGATCACCCAGGAGCAGGCCGATGCCCAGCTCGAGGAGATCCTCGGCCGCATCACCGGGACGCTGGACTACGACGAGTTCGGGGACGTGGACTTCGTCATCGAGGCGGTTCCCGAGCGGATGGAGATCAAGCAGAGCGTGTTCGCCGAGCTCGACGCCGTCACCCCGGGCCACGCGATCCTCTCCTCCAACACCTCGTCGCTATCCATCACCGAGATGGGCGAGGCGACGCTGCGCCCCGACAAGGTCGTGGGCTTCCACTTCTTCTACCCCGCGTCGATGATGCGCCTGATCGAGGTGATCGAGGGCGAGGAGACCTCCGAGGAGACGCTCGAGACGGCGACCAACTTCGTCATGTCGATCCGCAAGACGGCGGTGCGCTGCGGCGAGGCCCCCGGCTTCGTCGTCAATCGCATCCTCAACTCCGCGGTCTCCGAGGTCTGGCGCGTGACCGAGGAGGAGGACCTCGACGTCAAGGACGTCGACAAGGTCATCAAGGACTCGGGCACCGTCCCGATGGGCCCCTTCTTCCTCACCGACCTGCTCGGGCTGGACACCGTCTACCACGTGGCCGAGCACCTGCGCGACTCGTACGGCGACCGCTTCTTCGTCTCACAGCGGATGAAGGCGCTGGTGGAGGCCGGAGACCTCGGGCAGAAGACCGGAAAGGGTTTCTATGAGCACGGCAACTAGCAGCGGGCTCGACACCATCGTCGAGCGCATGGGTCTCAAGACCCTGGTGGAGTCGTGCCTCGTCCTCGAGGAGGGCGTGGCCTCCGCGAAGGACATCGAGATCGGGATGATGATGGGCGCCGGGATCCTGCCGGGACCGTTCTCACGCGCGGACGAGGCCGGCCTCGACACGATGCTCGAGGCGCTCGAGCGCGCCGAGGCGGAGTGGGGCGAGGGCTACACCCCGCCGACCGTCCTGCGCCGGCTGGTGGCTCAGGGCCGGCACGGCAAGAAGTCCGGACAGGGCTTCTTCCCCTATCCGCAGCCCGACGCGGGCGACCAGCGCGAAACCGTGCTGCTCGAGACCCGCGGCGACGTGGGAATCGCGTGGCTCAACCGGCCGCCGGCCAATCCCCTGTCGCCGCAGGCGGTGAAGGACCTGATCTCGCTCTGGCAGGAGGTGGACGGGAAGCTGCGCGCGCTCGTGATCGCCTCCTCGAACATCTTCACCTTCTCGGCGGGTGCCGACATCAAGGAGTTCACCAAGATGTCGCCCGACGGCGAGGGCCGCGAGCTGGTGGAGTCCGCGCACGCGTTCATGCGCGGGATGGAGTCGTCGCCGACGGTCACGATCGCGGCGGTCAACTCGATCGCGTTCGGCGGTGGCTGCGAGCTCGCGATGGCCTGCGACTTCCGGATCGCCGCCGAGTCCGCGACGTTCGGCCAGCCGGAGATCAACCTCGGGATCATCCCGGGCTTCGGCGGCACCCAGCGGCTGCCGCGGCTGGTGGGCGAGTCGAAGGCCCTCGAGATGAACCTGGTCGGGGACCCGATCGACGCATACGAGGCGTACCGGGTGGGCCTCGCGACCCAGGTCGTGCCGGACCACGAGCTGATCGACACGGCCCTGTCGTGGGCGCACAAGCTCGCGGGCCAGGCGCCGCTAGCCGTCGGCCAGATCAAGAAGGTGTCGCATCGCCCCGATCTCGACGAGGGGCTCGCCGTCGAGGGCGCTGCCTTCGGCGAGGTCTTCGGGTCGGAGGACGCCAAGGAGGGCATCGGCGCCTTCCTCGGGAAGCGGAGGCCGAAGTTCCAGGGGAAGTGACCACCGCGGTCGACGCGGCTCGCCTGGCCGACCTCCTTCTCGAGAGCTCCAGCGCCGTCGCCCTGACCGGGGCCGGGATCTCCGTGCCGTCGGGGATCCCGGACTTCCGCACGCCCGGCACGGGGCTCTGGGAGAACGTCGACCCGATGGAGGTCGCGCACATCGACGCGTGGCGGAGCGACCCGGATCGGTTCTGGCAGTTCTACGGCCAGCGGTTCGTGTCGCTGGTGGACAAGCGCCCGAACGATGCCCACATGGCGCTCGTCACGCTCGAGGAGCGCGGTCTGCTGCGCGGCGTGATCACCCAGAACATCGATCGCCTGCACGGAGCGGCCGGCACCGAGCGGCTGATCGAGGTGCACGGCTCGATCGAACGGAGCGTGTGCATGGAGTGCGGTGGCAAGCAGCAGATCGAGCAGGTGGTGGAGCAGCTGCGCCAGGCCCCCGACGAGGCGCCGGAGTGCCCCGCCTGCATCGCGCCGCTGAAGCCCGACGTCGTGCTGTTCGGGGAGATGCTCCCCGAGGAGGCGCTGGGCGAGGCCGAGGAGCTCTGCGCCGATGCCGACCTGCTGCTGTGCGTGGGGTCCTCCCTGGAGGTCTACCCCGTGGCCGCGCTGCCGGAGGTGACGCTGAGGGCCGGGGGTCAGGTGGCGCTCGTGACCGCCGGCCCGACCCCGTTCGACGACGAGGCCGTGCTGAAGCTGGACGGCGACGTGGTCCACGAGCTGGACGCGGTGCTGGCGGCGCTGCCCGAGGAGTGATCGGCGAGGGAGACCGGGCGCCGGACTTCACGCTGCCCGACCAGGACGGCGAGGAGGCCACGCTCTCCTCGCTGCGCGGCCAGAAGGTCGTGCTCTACTTCTATCCCAAGGCGAGCACACCCGGCTGCACGAAGCAGGCCTGCGGCGTGCGCGACCACTCGGCGGACTATGGACAGCTGGGGGTCCGGGTGCTCGGCATCTCGCCCGACCCGGTGTCGCGGGTGAAGAAGTTCCACGACAAGCACTCGCTGGATTTCACCCTGCTGGCGGACGGCGACGGCGCGGTGTGCGACGCCTACGGCGTCAAGAAGTTCTGGGGCGCGCTACGCGCGACCTTCATCGTCGACGAGTCGGGCAAGGTGGCGTGGGTGCTCCCCAAGGTGTCGCCGAAGACTCACGACGAGGCGGTGCTCGAGGCGCTGGAGGAGCTCGGCGCCTAGGGCCCTGTGGCGACCGGAGCTTCGTGGCGCCGGAAGCAGCGGACGCGGACCTTCGGCGCGTAGCACGCATCGGTGCCCTTGTACTCGGTGAAGGTGGTGTGGTCGGCGTCGAAGCGGCGGTCGTGCCAGCGGACCACACAGGCCTGGTTGCCGCACCGGACGATCCGGTAGCCGAGCAGGAACCTGTCCGTGCCCGTGTGGAGCTGGCGGTCCCAATGGCGCTTGACCTTGCCCCGCACGTGCTCCTTGGTGCCGGGCGTGGTCCCCGGAGTCGCGCTAGCCGTCGTGGCCACGACGACCGACAGACAGAGAGCCGCGAGAAGGCCGGTCCGGAGCAACGCTGAGAGCGGAGGCATCGTCACCGTGAGAACCCGCGAACGAACTTAACGGAGCGGTCCGACGCTACGGACCGGTCGGCGCCGGAAGTGGGCTTGCGGCGGGTATCGCCGCGCGGGCCACCGATTGCCCGCGGACCACCAGCAGAACCGCTCCCACGAACAGCGCCAGTCCCACGGGACCGAACGTTCCTGCCGTCGTTCTGCGCGTGGTTGGCCAAGCTCGGCGTGATCGCCGTGTTCCTGGCCGGCTACGGGATCGCGGTCACATTCCACACGGTGATGTCGGTGATGGGCGGAAACTCGATCGCCAACATGGTCTCGGTCACGCCCGGCGGCGTCGGCGTCAACCAGGCCGCCAACGTGGCCGCCCTCGGCGGCGAGACCGACGCCGCCACCGCCACCGCGTACTCGCTCGGCCAGCAGCTGGCCGTGACCGCCTGGAACATCGCCTTCGCGGCTGCGCTCGTGGTCTGGGCGTTCGGCTGGGCCGGTGGCAGGGAGCTCGTCGAGCAGTCCAACGCCGACGCCAAGGTCAGGGTCGCCGAGCAGAAGGCGCAACGAGCCGCGGCGCAGGCGGCAAAGCGGCGGTAGGCAGCACCCGGTCCGGGGACGGGGGCAGCTCGCCTGCCGCCTCACCTCCGCTTCAGCAGCTCCCTGAGGTCCGCCACGGGGCCGACGTGGCCGAGCTTGTCGGGATTGACGATCGACCGCACGCCCTGGATCCGGCCGTCGGCGATGTCGAGCGCCATCACGCTGACCACGCGCTGCTCGCCGTCGAGCAGGAGCGCGCCCGGCTGGCCGTTCACCTCGACCTCGCGAAGCGAGGCGCCGGCGATCTTCGCGCCCTGCTTCATCCAGGCCATGAGCGTCCGCGCCACGCGCGTCCTCCCCTGGACCGCACGGGCGAGCGCGGGCGCCTTGCCACCGCCGTCGCCGTGTAGGACAACGTCGTGGGCGAGCAGGGCCTCGAGCCCGCCGAGATCGCCCTCGCGAGCAGCCGCGAAGAAGCGGCCGGCGAGCTCGTCGCGCTGCTCGCGCGAGGCCTCGAAGCGCGGCCGGCCCTCCTCGACCTGCCTGCGCGCCCGAGTCGCCAGCTGGCGGGTGTTGTCCTCGCTCTTGCCGACGATCGCGGCGATCTCGCCGTAGCCGTAGTCGAACACGTCGCGCAGCAGCAGCACGGCGCGCTGCTCGGGAGACAGGCTCTCGAGCAGCACCAGGAAGGCGAGTGAGAGCGAGTCGGCCATCTCGGCCTGGCGGGCCGGGTCGTCGTCCGGGTCCGTGAGCAACGGCTCGGGCAGCCACTCGCCCACGTAGCTCTCCCGGCGCACCCGCGCGGAGCGCAGCTGGTCGATCGCGAGGCGAGTGGTCACGGTCGCCACGTACGCGCGCGGCGACTCGATCCGCTCCCCGCCCTCGAGCGCGCGGAGGACGCGGAGCAGGGCCTCCTGCACCACGTCCTCCGCCTCGGCCACGCTCCCGAGCATCCGGTAGGCGATGGCGAACGCCACCGGCCGGAGCTCGTCGAGCAGCTGAGCATGGGGCTCGCTCACGCGGCCACCTCGGCGAATCCCTCCCGCCAGCTGGGGTGCCGCGGCCGCCAGCCCAGCTCGCTCTTGGCCTTGGCGTTCGAGGCTCCTCGCACCTCGGTCATCATGACCGTGGCAGCCTCGCCGGCGAGCAGCCGGCCCACCAGCCGCGGAACGTGCCGCGGCGGCTTCGCGCCCACCGTCGCCGCGGCGGCCGGCAGCCATTCCGCGACGGGAGCGGGGTCGTCGTCCACGATGTTGTAGATCCCGCGGCGGCCGCGCTCCACGGCGATCGCCGTGGCCTCCGCGGCGTCCTCGATGTGCACGAAGGACCAGACTCCGCCGCCGTTCCCCACCACGGGGAACTTCCGCCGCCGGATTGCCTCCAGGTGCTCTCCATCTGCGGACAGCGAGGTGCCGGGGCCGTAGAAGCCGCCGTAGCGAAGCACCACGCCCTCGGTCCAGTCGGCGCCCGTCACCGCGTCCTCCAGGTGGCGGATGGCATCGAGCCCCGAGCGCATCGCGTCGGCCGGGGTGGGGTCAAGGGGGTCCTCCTCGGTCTTCACCGCGCCACCGGTGCGGGCGAACGGCCACCCGGCGTAGCTCTGGATCACGAACCTCCGCACGTCCACCGCCCGCCCGGCCGCGAGCAGGTGGTCGGTCGCCTCGGTGCGGAGCCGGTTGGTCAGCGCGAAGTCACGCTCGAAGTGGCGCAGGTCGAGCGAGCCCGAGAGCGCCGTCAGCTCATGGACGATCACCTCGGGCTCCGCCCCGGCGACCGCGCCGGCCACGGCGTCGGGATCGAGCGCGTCCATCACGACGGGAGTCGCGCCAAGCGCGAACACGGCCTCGCGCTTGGACGGGTCGCGCGTCGTGCCCACCACCTCGTGACCGCCTGTCACGAGCCGCGGGACGAGCTGCCTGCCGAGTGCTCCGGTGGCGCCTGCGACGAGGACCTTCATGACGTCTCCTCTCGTTGAGGGTTTACCCCTGAGACGAGATGCCATGCCCGGCTGTGACAGCTAGCCGAGGCCCGCCGCGCTCGCCAGCAGGTCGACCTGCGCGGGGTCGGTGGAGGCGGGGAAGCAGATGACCTCGTCAGCACCGGCCTGCTCGAAGGCGGCCAGGCGGTCGCGCACCGCCTCCGGGTTCTTGGCGGCCGACTCGGCCACGCTCCTCGCGTACTCCCCGAGCCACGCGTAGTAGTGGCCGAGGTTCTCCTCCGCCACGCGCTCGGCGTCGTCGCCGAGACAGAAGTAGAAGAGCGCGACCTTGCGTGGCTCGCCCTCGCGGCCGGCCGCCCGCCAGGCATCGCGCAGCTTGTCGACCGCCTCCCGGAAGACCTCAGGGGGCCCGCCGCCATAGGTCCAGCCGTCCCCGTGCTCGGCCGCGCGCCGGTAGGCGTGGTCGCTACCGCCGCCGATCAGGAGCCCGGGTCGGCCGTTCGGAGGCTCCGGGCCGACGCCGCCCTCGCCCGCCCAGATGCTCTTCAGCCGGACCAGCTGCTCGTCGAAGAGCCGGCCGCGCCTGTGGAAGTCCACGCCGAGAGCTCGTAGTCGTCGGTCCGCGCTCCTATGCCGAGGCCGAGCACGAGCCGTCCACCGGACAGGTGATGGATCGTCGCGGCCTGCTTCGCAAACAGAGCCGTGTTTTCGTGGAGCGGCGCGAGGAGGATGTCGGTGGTCAGGCGGATCCGCTCGGTCACCGCCGCGGCGGCCGCCAGCGCGGTCGATCCCGCGCACGGCGTTCGGAAGCCCGACCCCGATTTCCATTCGGGTGACATTAGAGACGCCTTCGGGGTGGCCCAATACCCTCGCCGGCATGGAGAACGTGGCCCGCGGCGCTTCCGCCATCCGGGTGGCCCGGCCCACCGATCGGCTGGATGCCGTGCTCCGGTTCTACGTCGACGGGCTCGGCCTCGAGCGGATCGGCGAGTTCGAGGACCACGACGGCTACAGCGGCGCCATCCTCGGGCTGCCGGGACGCGAGCTCCAGCTCGAGTTCCTCAGTCACGCCGGCGGCAGCCCCGGTCGCGCTCCGAGTGCCGAGAACCTGCTCGTGTTCTATCTCGGCGACGCGGGCGCGCGCGATCGGGCGGCTGACCGCCTGCGCGCCCTGGGCAGCGAGCCGGTCGCCGCCGAGAACCCGTGGTGGGACGGCGTGCACGCCGTCACGTTCGAGGACCCCGACGGCTGGCGCGTGGTCCTCGTTCCGAGCGCCTGGGGCTAGCTCGGCTCGCCCATCCGCAGCTCGAAGCGCTCGAGCAGACCGGGGATGCTCGTGGGATCCATCTCGAGCCCGTAGCGGGCGGAGAGCTCCGCGAGAGCCTGCGGATCGGCGTTCACCGCGCCACCCATCTCGACCAGCTCGTCGAAGAACACCTCGAAGCCGGCGGGAGCGATGATCTCCAGGATCCGCGCCGGCTCGTCGCCGGCGTTCCAGAAGGTGTGCCACTGGTCGCGCGGCTTGAAGACCAGGTCGCCCGGACCGGCCTCCACCACGTCGTTCCCGAGCAGCGCGCCCATTCGCCCCTCGAGGACGTAGCTGTACTCGTCCTCACGGGTGTGCCGGTGGAGCGGAGCGGCGAGCGCGCGCGGCGACATGGGGTGCTCGACCAGCGAGAAGCCGCCACCCGACTCGGCGCCGTCGATCATGAAGCGGACGCCGATGCTGCCGAGGAATCCGGCCTTGCCGTCGTCCGGCCCGACGATCTTGGGGGTGGTGGTCATACGCATGGGGGTCCTCTCTTTCGGTGGACATCAGTGTCGCGCGAACCTAACGCCATCTCCTCCGTCTGTCAAGATTGAGTGGACACCCATGACCGACGAAAAGCGCCCCTACCGGAAGAAGCGCCGCGCCGAGCTCGAGGCGGAGACCCGTCTGCGCATCACCGAGAGCGCCGTGGAGCTGCATGGAACGGTCGGACCGGCACGCACGTCGATCAGCGCCGTGGCGGAGCACGCCGGTGTTCGGCGCTCGACCGTCTACCGGCACTTTCCGGACGAGGCGGCCCTGTTCAGGGCCTGCAGCTCGCACTGGAGGGCGGCACACCCCGTGCCGGATCTCGCCCGCTGGGCCGCGATCGGCGATCCGGACGAGCGGCTGGCGAGTGCCCTCGCCGAGCTGTACGCCTCATACCGGAGCACCGAGCGCATGATCGAGAACCTCGTCCGCGACCAGGCGTTGGTGCCCACCGTCAAGCGCCAGTTCAGCAGCTACTACGAGTACCTCGCCGCCGCACGCGACGTCCTCATGGCGGGTCGCCGCCTCCGCGGGCGCGCTCGGGAGCGCGTGGTGGCCGGGATCGGGCACGCGCTCGCCTTCACGACCTGGCAGTCCCTCGCGCGGGAGCAGGGGCTCGACGACGCACGCGCCTCCGACCTGATGTGCCGGCTCGTGACCGCGGCTACGACCTGAAGCGGTGCGCCTTCAGCTTCGGGCCGCCCTTGCGGGTGCCGGGCGCCCAGTCCGGATTCGCGAAGCAGCCGTTGGCCACCCAGTAGTACGACCTCTGGCGCTTGGAGATCCCGGACTCCGATCTCAGCTTCGACGCCTTGATCGTGTAGCTGACGGTGCGCCTGTTCTTGCTGAGCGAGGTCCTGACCCCGCTCGAGCTCGACGACAGGGTGGCGCGCGGCGCGCCACCCACCTCGTTCTTCCTCCCGAAGATCAGGAAGATCGGCGCCAGGACCTTCGACTTGATCCTGTCGGCCACGGTGATCGTGTGCTTCAGGCGCCCGCCCTTCGCGTGGCCCGCGGTGGCCGTGTAGATCTCGCAGCCCGAGTGACCGTCCCCATGCGGGTCCTTCACCTTCTGGGTGTCCGCGAAGCCGGGGGCCGCAAGTGCGAGCGTCCCGGAGAGCGCCAGGAGCGCCGCCGCGGCCGAGCGAGCCATGCGGCCAGCGTAGCTCAGGCCGGAGCGGGCGGCGCTATCCGCATCCCGTGACGCTCACCGATCTCGATGAGGCGCTTGATGTCCGGCGGCTCCGTTGGTGGCGGCGGCAGCTCGCGCCGCTGAGCGGGCTCGCCCGCCTCGTCGAAGAAGCCCTCGATGCCCCCCGGGGTGTAGATCACGAGAAGCCGGCTCTTCTCGACCGGCTCGAAGTTCTCGAGCGTGCCCTCGGGAACGTGGAACGACGTGCCGGGGACGCCGTCGAAGCTCTCGCCCTCGATGTGGTAGCGGATCCGGCCCTCCAGGACGTACACCGACTCATCGCTGGGATGGCAGTGCGGCGGCGGCCCGAGCCCGGCCGGAAGGTGCATCTCGACCAGCGTGAGCGTGCCGCCGGACTCCGTGCCCGCGACCTTGACCTCGTAGAGGCCTCCGAGCAGCCAGTAGGCGTCCCCTTCGCCCGGCTGTCGCGCCACGGTCGTGCCCATTGCGCGCCACGGTAGCGCGCGGTTCACATGATCTACGCGAGGCCTTCACAACCGGCTCTCCGCGGGTGCCTACCGTGCCACCCATGGCGCGACCGGCCGCTGCCTGCCTGCTCCTGGCGGCGCTGTCCCTGCTGGGGCCGTCCGAGCCGAGCTACGACCCGTGGGCGTGGCTCGTCTGGGGTCGCGAGATCGGCCACCTCGCGCTCGACACCACCGGCGGGCCGTCGTGGAAGCCGCTTCCGGTCGCGCTCACGACGGTGTTCGCGCCGTTGTCGGCGCTGGACGAACGGATCCCGCCGGCCCTGTGGGTCCTGGTGGCGCGCGCCGGAGGCCTCTTCGCCCTGCTGATGGCCTTCCGCCTGGCCGGCCGGCTCGCCGGAGGACCCCTCATCCGCCGCAGCGCCGCGGGCGCCGTGGCGGTCCTCGCGCTCGCTCTGACACCGGAGTGGATCCGCTACATGGTCCACGGGAACGAGGCCCCGCTGGCGGTCGGCCTCGCGCTGCTCGCGGTCGACCGGCATCTCGACGGGCACGGGAACGCCGCCCTCGTGGCCGGGGCTCTGGCGTGCCTCCTGCGTCCGGAGCTGTTCGGGTTCCTGCTCATCTACGCCGCTTACCTGTTCCTCCGCCGGCCGGGGAGCCGCGTCCTGGTCGTCGCGGCACTGGCGGGGATCGCCGCGGCCTGGCTCCTCCCGTCGTGGTGGGGCTCGGGGGATCCGTTCTCCGCCTTCACCCAGGCCCGCAGCGAGCCCTCCTGGAGCCTGTCGCTCCGGCCCGAGCCGTGGCGGGCGGCTCTCGACGTGGCGCAAGATCAGGCCTGGCTCGTGCTCGAGCTGTCGGCGATCGCGGCCACCGCGCTGGCGGGTCTGGCGCTGCTGGGCGCCCGCGTGCGCCTGCCCCGGCCGGCCCGCCCGGGCACGGTCACGGTCCTGGCCGGAGCGGCCGCGGCCAACGTGGCGCTCTACGTTGCGATGACGGAGGCGGGGTTCTCGGGCAACGCCCGCTACGTCCTCCCGGCGGTCGCGCTCGTGGCCGTCCTCGGTGGCGTGGGCGTCGGTCTGCTCGTGCAGCTCGGAGCCGGCCGGCGGCCGGCCTCGATCGCCGGCCTCGTCGCGGCGGCCGTGCTCGTGGCGGGCGCTGCCCCCGAGGCGCGGACGCACCTCGCCGTCGCGCGCTCGGAGGCCACCGAGTCGATCGAGCGCTCACGGCTCCACCGGGAGCTCGAGCGCGCGGTGGACCGGCTGGGACCCGGATACATCAGCCTCTTCGGTCCGGCGACCGTCAATCGCTCCTACCAGACACACATGGCGTGGGAGCTGTCGATGCCGATCAGCGACATCCACGAGTCGAAGGGCCGCGGCATAGCGTTCATCGCTCCACCGCAGCCGGTCGCAGGCCCGATCAGGATCGTCCCGCGCGCCCGGCACAGGATCCTGACCGCGCGGGTCGGCGAATGGACCGTCGCCGAGCGTCCCGCCGGCGCGCCCCACGTGTACACGTGGCCGGTGCAGGGCTTCAGCCTGCGCGCCGCCGCTCTCCACGCGCGGCTGAGCGGTCGCTCCTAGAGAGCCTCAGTCGTAGCTGCGCTCGAGATGCGCGATGCCGCCGGGCGGCCCACCCACCTCGCGGCCGTTGATCCAGGCGCGCCCGGAGGGGCGCGGCCGTGACGGGGGCGGAGCGATGGTGAGCGCCGCCCTTGGAATCGTGGGGGGTCTCGGGCGGCGCGGGGGAGTGGGCATGGATGCCACTCATCGGTACTCCAGCGCAGAAGCTTCAGCGCGGCGTGAAGATCTCGCCAATCGTTCGGGTGTCACCCGCCGAGGCGCACGCGGCGGCAGCAGGTCTCCATCGCCCTGATCGCGTCGCCGAGGCCTGCGGCCACCGGGGCCGTGACCTCGCCGCGCAGGGCGAGGTTCGCCGCGTCCGCCACGAGCCGGCGCTGATCCTCGAGCCCCTCCGCGGCCGGCGGATCGAGCTCCGCCAGCAGCGACTCGAGCGCCACGCGCGCCTGGAGCGCAGCCTGCCGCGTGCGACCCGCGTCGAGGTCCGCCCGGGCGCGCAGCACGAGCTCCTCGGCCACGAGCGGGGAGGCGTGCCCGGCGAGCAGCGCTGCGAAGCGCTCCTCGGGCGCCTCCATGGAGCGGCGAGTGCGCCGGGCCCCGGGCGGGGGCAGCTCCCACGCCTCCGCGAAGCGCCCGTCGGCGACAGACTCGCCGTCGCCCAGGCCGATGCGCGCCACGAGCGCGCGGTGCAGGACCACGTCGCCGGCGTAGGGGTCGCCCGCGGCCGCGCGCCAGGCGTGGAGAGCCCGGTTGAGCAGGGCGAACGCCGCGTCTAGCTCCGCCTCTGCGCCCGAGGAGCGCAGCCGCGCGAGCCAGTCGTCCGCCTCCGCGCGCGAGGGAAACGGCTCCGGTCGCACCACCGTCACGCGCGTGGTGGGCACCGACTCCGGTTCGGCGGTCTCGAGGTCGCGCCCGCGCTTGCCGCGCCAGCGCCGGCGCTCGGGAGCGCCGAGCGTGGTGAGCACGAGCACCGCCTCCAGCGGACCGTCGGCGGACGCGCGCGCGAGGTAGCGGCCGTCCGGCGGCCCCAGCAGGAAGCCGAACTCGAGCTGGGCGAACCCGAAGGTCGCCTGCTTCTCGGGCGGCGCCGCCGTGGCGCTACTCGCCCGAGTGGGCGTCGCTCGCCCGGTGGCGCTTATGCACCGGGAGGGCGTACTTGGAGGGCTTGGTGGGCACGACGGGATTATCTATCTCACCGAGGCGGGTGATCAGATCGGACCACTGACCCGGCTTCAGGACCTGCATCGCCTGCCGTCCGAGCTTCCGGTTCGGGCCGAACAGCGGCTTGAATCCAACGTGGATGTGGTCGGCGTGATCGGCCATCGCCATCGTGGGCCCGCCGATCTCGAAGAGCGAGATCACCTGGTGCGGCTGCATGGTGCCCTGGAGGCGCATGAGCCTGCGCACGGCCTGCTCGGTGATGCCGCCGGCCTCCTGGTGGCCGAGGATCGGGATGCCGTTGATCTTCGCGATGTCCACCGCGCTACCTGAGCTGTGCTCCGAGACGTTCCCGGAGGAGGTGTACAGGCCGTGGCCGCACTTGAGCGAGGTGACAGTGGGCTTGAGGCCCGACTCGGCCAGGTACTCGAGCGTGGCGAGCACGCGCCGGTCGATCTGGCCGGAGCGGACGTCGTCGCGCCCGCAGCCGTAGAGCTCGATGCGCTCATCCGAGAGCACGCGGCGCTCGAGCAGCCGCTTGGGCCAGAGCAGGATCTGCCCGATCGAGGCGGAGCCGCCCTTGCCGCCGTAGAGGACGTTGCGTCCGGAGGCGCGGTAGATGGCGGTGGCCTCGAGCAGCTTCCAGCCGTCGAGGATCGGCTTCGGGTCGATCAGCGGTGCGCCGCGGCCGGCCGGCCGGATCGAGAAGTTGAGGCGCGCGGCGCCGCCGGAGTCCGGACGGCCCACGCGGCCGAGCACCGTGCCGCCGATCACGTGCGAGCCCTTGCGCAGCCGGCGCAGGCGCACCTTCGAGGGGTCCAGGCCGAACGGCCGTGAGAAGTAGGCGTCGAAGGTCTCGAAGCCGGCCTTCTTGGTCAGCTTGGAGTCGGCGATCTGCTCGAGGCCGCCGGCATCCCGCGCTCCCGGCCGGTCCGGGTGCGCGAAGAGACGCTCCTTGACGGGCAGCGAGGCCACCGAGTCCGGGTCCGAGGGGATCACGTGGTCGCGGACCGCGAGCTCGGGCTGGCTGCCCGCGGAAGCGGGCGCGCTCGGCTTGGGGTCCTCCAGCTCGTGGGCGCGGAGGGCGCGGGCGTCGCGCCGCGATGCACGCGGGTCGGTCTTCGGGACGGGGTAGAAGCTCGAGAGCGAGCCGAGGTGCGCGTAGGTGTAGCGGTTGCCGTACACGTCCTGGAGCACGACGTAGCGCCCTAGCTTCCGGCTCTCGCCGAGCTTCTTGATCTGGCCGTCGTTCACGGCCACCACCGGGGCGCCGAGGCGGGTGAAGATTCCGATGCTGCGCCGGCCGTCGCTCGACTCCACCAGGTTGGCGGCGTTCTCGCCCGACTTCGCGCGCTTCAGGATCTCGCGCTCGGCGAGGTCGTCGGCGTAGCGTGCCCTGGCGTATACGGGGAAGCGGCCTTCGGTGAGTCCGGTGAGCGATCCGATCAGGTCTGCCGGGACGCCGGCGATCAGGCGTGTCCTGAGCAGGACGGAGTCGACGTACCAGTCGGCGTGGTTGTAGGCGAAGATCGCGCGGCGGACGTCGTCCTCGTAGCCGGCGGCCGAGAGGTAGCGGGCGGCCGCGAAGATCGCGTCGACCGGGTTGTAGGGGTCCTTGCGCCCGTCCTCGTTGGCGTCGGTGCCATACATCCGCCAGGTCGAGGGCATGAACTGCATCCACCCGAGGGCGCCCGCGGAGGAGACGTTGAGGTTGCGGCCGTAGTCGGTCTCGATCTCGTTGATCGCGGCCAGCACCTCCCAGCGGATCCCGTACTCGATCCCGGCGGCCTGGTAGATCGGCAGCAGGAACGGCGGCACCCTGAACTTCCGGATGATGAAGTTGGGAACGCCGGAGGCGGACGACGGACCCGGAAGCGTGTCCATGAAGGTCGGGTTGGAGCGGGTGGGGGAGCCGTCCGAGTTCCGCAGCGGCGTGTCCTTCTGGCGCGAGTCGCCCTCATCCCGCGTCGCCTTCCTCTTCACGCGCGAGGCGATCCGCTTGACGCGCTCGCGCGGCTGCCGCACGCGCTGGCCGCTGCCGGTGCGCTCCTGGGGGGCGCCGCCGGTGGAGCGCGGCGCCTGCTCGGGCTTCTCGGCCGGGGCCGTCTCGGTGGCCGTGGTCTCGGTGGTCGAGGTCTCGGGCGCCGCGGGCTCGGCCGCCGTCGTCTCCGCCGGGGCCGGCGCGGCTGCCTGCGGCGCCGCGGGCTGTGGTGCCGGAGCGGCCTGAGTCGTGACGGCGGGGGCGGGGGCGGCCGGCGGCGGCACCGGGGTGGTCTGCGCGCCGGGGCCGATCTGCACGGGCGGCGTCTGAGCCGTCTGAGTCTGTGCGGCGACGGGGATCGTGAGCGCGGTGAGCGCGGCGGCCACGGCCGTCAGCATCGACAGCACGGCCACGGGCAGCTTCACGGGCGCTGCGAGCAGGCCTCGGACTCCGCGCCTGGCGGACCTCGAGTCGAGGGCTGGTTTTCTGCTCTGCGAAGCCAAGTCTGGGGCTCTGACGAGCGTCACCGCCGGCATGCCGCTGCGCGGGCGATGGACGCAGGAATCAAGTCCCTCTATCGACCGGCGCGCGCGAGAACTTCAGTCGCCCGCTGCAGCCCGTAAGCGGGTGCAGGCCAGCATGCACTACCTAACCGTCGAGTCGAGGGTTAGATATGCCTGTTTGGCGACCCGTGCGAGACGATCGGCTACCCTGCCGCCGATGGCCGCCCCCGAGCACGACGAGAGCATCGTCGACCGCCTCTCCCGGCAGGGGGAGGAAGCGCTCGGGAAGATCGCCGAGGAGCTGATCGGGAATCCGGTGGTGAACGCCACCATCGCGCGCGCCTTCGAGGCCCGCGAGAAGGCCGTGCAGGCCCAGGAGGCCGCGATGGGGGCGCTCAACCTGCCATCGGCCGCCGACATCGAGCGTGTGACACGCCGGCTGCGCTCGCTCTCGCAGCGCCTCGAGGGCATCGAGGACGCCATGGACCGCCTCGAGGAGCGCACGCGCCCCGACGGTTCCGAGACCCGGCTCACCGCGATCGAGGGGCGGCTCGACGAGATCGCCCGCGACGTCGCCTCCCTGCGCGCCTCGATCGACCCGGACCACCCTCCGGTGTCGCGCGCGCAGGAACGCCTCACCGTCAGCGAATCCTGAGCGCCTCGTAGCCGGCGCGGCCCACGCGCAGGCCGATCGCCTCGATCTCCTCCGGCTCCGCCCGCCGCGACCCGTCCGGGCCCGGCACGTCGGTCACGCCGAGCACCGCGGCCGCCTCCACTCCGCGCAGCTCCGCGAGGCGCAGGAGCGTGGCGGTCTCCATCTCCACCGCCGCGGCGCCGCGGCGCACCCAGTCCTCGGTACCGCCGGCGCGGCCGTCGTAGAAGAGGTCCGTGGTCACCACCGTCACCGGCGTGGCCCCGGCTGCCACCAGCCGCTCCACGAGGAGCGGGCTCGCGGCAACGGACCCGTCGGCGCCCAGCGCGGCGCTCGCGCCGTCCGCCGGCAGCGCCTCGCGCGCCGCCAGCAGGGCGCCTAGCTCGACGTCCTCGCGCAGCGCGCCGCAGGTGCCGATCCGGATCAGCCGCCGCGCGCCCAGCGCGATCAGCTCCTCGCACACGATCGCCGCGCTAGGACCGCCCATGCCCGTGGACTGGATCGACAGCGGCTCGCCGTCGTCCGCGACGCCCGTGTAGCCCCAGAGCCCGCGCGCATGGTTGAACATCAGAGGTCCGTCGAGCAGCTCCTGGGCCACGGCCAGCGCGCGATGCGGATCCCCTGGCAGGAGCACCCGCTCCGCGAGGTCGGTGGCGGGTCGCAGGTGGATGGGGCTGACGCGATGCTCGAGCGGCACGGGCGCGCACGATAGACGGGCGCCTGGGAGACTCAGCGGCCATGGCGCGACGACCGACGAACCCGAAGGAGCTGCCGGACGCGCTGCGCGAGGCGGTGGAGCGCACGGTCGAGACCACACTCGGCTCCGCGAGCAGGAGCCGCGACGCGGCTCAGGGCGCTCTCGACGACCTGACGGACACCGTGGGCGGCGTGCGCAAGGGCGCCGAGCAGCGGATCGCCCGCAGCCGCAAGGCGGTGGCCGAGGCCATCGACACGCGCCGGCCGGCCACCTATGAGGACCTCCGCGAGCTGAAGGCCGAGCTGCGCTCGATCGGTCGCCGGCTCGACGCGATCGAGGAGCGTCTCCCGGCGCGGCGCAAGCCGGCCGCACGGACCGCCAAGACGGGAACGGCCAAGCGCTCGACCGCGAAGCGCAAGCCGCCCGCCAAACGCGGCGGCTGATGGCCGGCCGCCGGGTGCTGATCACCGGCGTCGGCAGCCACCTGGGCGCCGAGCTGGCCGCTCGCCTCGAGCGCGATCCCACCGTCGAGCTGGTGGCGGGCCTCGACACGCGACCGCCGAAGATCGCGCTCGAGCGCACCGAGGTGCTCGACGCCGACATCCGCAACCCGGTGATCGCGAAGCTGATCCCGCCGCTCGAGGTCGACACGGTCGTGCACAACCAGATCGTGCGGCAGCCCGGCCACGGGCTCTCTGCCCAGGCCATGCACGACGTGAACGTGATCGGCTCGCTCCAGCTGCTCGCGGCGCTCGAGAAGGCGCCCACCGTGCGCACCATCGTCGTGCGCGGCTCCGCCGGGATCTACGGAGCGGAGCCGCACGCGCCGCAGTTCTTCACCGAGGAGATGACCCGCCTGTTCCCGCTGCGCTCGCGCTTCCAGCGCGACGTCGCCGAGATCGAGAACTACTTCGAGACCTACTCGCGGCGCCATCCCGAGGTGGTCTGCACGATGCTCCGCTACCAGCCGGCGATCGGCCCCTCGGTGGACTCGCAGATCACCCGCTACCTGTCGCTGCCGGCCTGCCCCACCTACCTCGGCTTCGACCCGCGGCTCCAGGTGGTGCACGAGCGCGACGGGCTCGACGCGCTCGCCGCCGCCGTGGCCAGGCCCGTGCGCGGTGCCGTGAACGTGGCGGGCGAGGGCACGATCGGCCTGGCCCGCATGATCAGGCTCGCCCGGCGCGCGCCCCTGCCGCTGGCCGGCCCGCTCTTCGGCCCGGCCACCTCGGCGGCCCGGCGCGCGGGGATGACGCCCCTGTCCGAGGACTTCCGCCGGCTCCTGCGCCACGGCCGCGGGGTGGACGTCACTCGGCTCGTGCGCGAGGTGGGCTTCCGGCCGCGCTTCTCCACGGAGGCCGCGGTGCACGACTGGGCGCGCACGCGTGCGGGGATGAGCATCGCCCCGCCGGTCCGGGCGGCGGCCGCATGAGCGCCCAGCGCGAGCGGACGGCGCCCCCGCGCCAGCCGCACGACCCGCCGCCGCCGCGCCCTCGGCACGGGCGCGGCGTGGGCACCGCCATCTCCTTCATGCGCCTGCTGCGCGAGGGACTCGAGGCTGGCGTGGAGCTTCCGGAGGCGTTCGGACGCGGCGCGCTGGCCCTCCCGCGCGATGCGCGCGAGGCGCTCCAACTGGGGCTGCGCCGGCTCGAGGGCGACTACTCGGACGACGAGTGGGGCTACGACGAGGCCTTCACCGATGTGCTCGAGCCGCTGTTCGCGTTCCTCTACGAGCGCTGGTGGCGGGTGGAGGTCGAGGGTGCGCGCCGGGTGCCCTCGCACGGGCGCGTGCTGCTCGTGGCCAACCACGCCGGGATCCTGCCGTGGGACGCGACGATGATGGCCCTCGCGCTGCGGCGCGAGCACCCGCTTCCGCGGCACCCGCGCTTCCTCGTGCTCGACTGGGCCTTCGAGCTGCCCTGGATCTCCACGGCGATTCGCCGGCTCGGCGGTGTGGTGGCCTCTCCCTACAACGCGCTGCGCCTGCTCGAGCAGGACCAGCTCGTGGCGGTGTTCCCCGAGGGCGCCAAGGGCACCGGCAAGCCGTTCTCCGAGCGCTACCGCCTCCAGCGCTTCGGCCGCGGCGGATTCGTGGAGCTGGCCCTGCGCACCGGCGCGCCGATCGTGCCGGTGGCCGTCGTGGGGAGCGAGGAGATCTACCCGAAGATCGCCGAGGTGCCGCAGCTCGCCCGGCTGATCGGCGCGCCCTTCTTCCCTGTCACGCCGACCTTCCCCCTGCTCGGCCCGCTCGGCCTCGTGCCGCTCCCCTCGAAATGGCGGATCGAGTTCTGCGACCCGATCGAGACCGCCGGCTATCCGGACGGAGCCGTGGACGATCGGGCGCTCGTGTTCGAGCTCTCCGAGCGGGTGCGGGAGACGATCCAGCAGACCGTCTACTCGAACCTGGTCAAGCGCGGGTCGGCGTTCGCCTGAGCGGGTAAACCCGCCGCTCCCCGAGAGTCATTCCCGGGGAGCGGCGCTCAGGGATTACTAAGTAATCACAACCGGCGGGTCCCCGCAACCCCTGTCAGCGAACTCGCATTCCCTGCTGCGGATCCCAGTGCAGCGGGTTGTCGTATTCCTGAAGCGGCGCTTCCGGCACCTGCCCGATCCGCACCCCGCGCTTGGTGCCGGGCGGGCAGATCGCGATGTAGCGGGCGTAGCCGCCCAGGCCGCCGCCGAAGCGCGGGAAGCCGATCTCCACGAGGCAGCCGGTGGCCGGCACGCCGGAGAGGTCGGCCACGCCCTCGGCCTGCGCGAACCCGTTGTGCATCAGCCAGAACTCGCCTTCGAGCGTGGGTGTGGAGTCCGTGTCCAGCGGCTCGTGGCCGTGGAACAGGATGTGGCGCTCGAGGTGCAGGAACTTGAGCGCGTCGAGCGACACCCCGGGGAACTTCGTGAGCGTCGCGAGCGCCGGGTCCGGCCAGGCCTTCGACCAGTCCGAGCGAACGAAGACCACGCTGCCGCGCGGAATGCGCCCGTGCTTGCGCTCGAAGTTGCGGATGTCCCTCACCTGCAGGTGGTGGTTGGGGTCGCGCCTCACCTGCTTGACGATCGAGATCACCACCAGCGGCCGCACCGCGAACGTCGGTGGCAGCTCGTCGATGGCCGCGAACTCGGGTGCCCAGTGCGCGGGCGGGTCGAGCTGGGTCCCGAGCTGGTCGGTGGACAGCCGGTACGAGGTCGCCTCGAAGCCGTCGTTCGCGTACGTGTAGGGCTGGCCGGTGGCCGGGTTGAGGCTCGGCGAGAACACCGACGGCCCGAAGCCCGACCAGACCGGGATGCCCGGCGTGATCGTGTGGGTCAGGTCGATGTACTTCGCGGAGCGAAGGGCCCTGTCGTAGACGCCCCAGAGGCCGCCCCCGCGGTCGGCCGTGGCCGGCGCCGCGCTGATCGCCAGCGCCGCCGTCGCGAGAACCGCCGCAACTGTCCACAGACGCTTCATGACGCCCCTTTCCCTAGAAGTGCACCCCGCGCAGCAGGTAGGCCATGGCCACGGCCTCCGACGACATCTCCTGGTCCGGCTTCTGCTCGGCCTCGCCCGCCACGAGCTCGGTCTTCTTCTTGGCCGCGTGCGAGTCGGGGAAGAGGTTGTAGGCGGTGTTGAGAATGATGTCCACCGTCTTCGGCGAGATCGAGTAGAGGATCTCGCCCATCGTCCCGAGCCGCGAGGCCATCCGCTTCGGCTTGTCGATCATCGCGTCGCAGAGCATCTGCGCCGCCTCCTCCGGGGTGAGCGTGGGGAAGGCCTTGTAGATGTCGGTGGGTGCGATCATCGGGGTGCGCACGAGCGGCATGAACACCGTGGTGAAGTTGACGTTGTCGCCGATCACCTCGGGAGCCACGCAGCGTGAGAACGCGTCGAGCGCCGACTTCGACGCCACGTAGGCGGAGAAGCGCGGGGTGTTGGTCTGCACCCCGATCGAGGACACGTTCACGATGTGCCCGGAGCGCCGCTCGCGCATCCCCGGCAGGAACGCGAGGATCAGCTTGAGAGCGCCGAAGTAGTTCAGCTGCATCGTGCGCTCGTAGTCGTGGAAGCGGTCGTAGGACGCCTTCACCGAGCGCCGGATCGAGCGGCCCGCGTTGTTCACGAGCACGTCCACGCCACCGTGCTGCTCGAGCACCTCGGCCGCCAGGCGGTCGACCTCGTCGAGGTCGGAGAGGTCCGCCGGGTGCACGTGGGCGGTGCCGCCCGCGTCCTCCACCTGCTTGGCCACCTCCTCGAGCTTCTCGCGCGTGCGCGAGACGAGGATCACCTCGCCGCCGGCCTCGCCGATCTTCACCGCGGTCTCGAGGCCGATTCCGCTCGAGGCGCCGGTGATGAGGATCCGCTTCCCCTTGATCGAGCTCGCCAGGCTGCGCTCGCGGAACAGGTCCGGGTCGAGGTTGCGCTCCCAGTAGTCCCACAGCACCGGGGCGTACGTGCCCAGGGGCGGAACGGCGATGCCGGTGCCCGTGAGCGCGCGCTGCGCGTCGCGGGCGTCGAACTTGCAGTGGAAGTCGCGGTTCTCCATCGCCGCCGGCGGGATCCCGAGGTCGTGGTAGACCTGGTTCCGGATCCGCTTGACCGTGGGGAGCGCCATCAGCCCCGCCCGCACGGGCTTGGGGATGGCGTTCGTCACGTTGCTGTCCACGCGCATCGCAAGCTGCGGCGCGTGGGCGGCCTTCGCGAACTCGTTGAGCGTCTCGCCCACCGTCATCGGCTCCGGGTTGACGAGGTGGAACGTGTCCCCGGGGAGATCGTCGTCCGGGATGTGGGAGATGTGGTCCATCGCCCGCGCCACGAAGTCGACCGGCACGATGTTCGTGTCCCCGCCCTGCGGCCCCGCCAGCGGCACCCACTCGGGAAGGGCGTGGCGCAGCCGCTGGAGCAGCTTGAAGAAGTAGTAGGGCCCGTCGATCTTGTCCATCTCGCCGGTCTCCGAGTGGCCGACGACGATCCCGGGACGGAATACGAGCGTCTTCGCCTGCACGCCGTCGCGCACCAGGCGCTCGGACTCGTACTTCGTGCGGTGGTAGTGGTGGGGCAGGCGCTGCCCCTCGTCGAACATGTCCTCCTGGAACACGCCGCGGTACTCGCCGGCCACGGCGATCGAGCTCGTGTGATGGAAGCGGCCCACCTGGTGGGCGTTCGCGAACTCGATCACGTGGCGCGTGCCGTCCACGTTCGCGCGCTCCGACGACTCCTCGTCGGCCTCCACGTCGTAGACCGCGGCGAGGTGGAAGAGGTGGTCGACCGGCTCGTCGAAGCCCTCGACTCCCAGGCCGGGCTTGGCGAGGTCGCCGCTCACGGCCACGATCCGTCCCTCGGGGGCCTCGAGGCGCTGGACGAGCGCGTCGAGCTTGCCGCGCGAGCCCTCGCGCACCAGCACGTAGATGGTGCCCTCGCGCTTGAGGAGCTCGGCCACCAGGTGGCGCCCGATGAAGCCGGTGGCCCCGGTCACGAAGTAGTTCAAGTTCCCTCCACGCTCCCCGCTGCGGAAGCAGCCGGCTGGCCGGCTGCGCCCCGATATATGGACGATTCGCGGCGAGTCTATCCCTGACCGGAGGCCCGCGCGGCTGCGCACCGATGCTGTTCTTGTAAGACTCGGAGTTCGCCCCTCCCACCCGACCGGACCAGGCCGTGGATCCCGAGAAGACCCTCACTCTCAAGCAAGCGGCGGAGCGCGTCGGCGTGACCTCCGCAACGCTCAAGCGCTGGGCAGAGAGCGGTGTGATCCCCAACCTGAACGGCTCGCGCGAGTGGCCGCCCGCCGCGGTCTCGCACGCGCGCATCGTCGCTCGGATGCGCGAGCGCGGCCACACCCTCAAGCAGATTCGCGAGGCCGGAAAGCAGGGCCGGCTCGCGTACGGCTTTATCGAGGGGCTGTTCGCCGACGAGCGGCCGCCGCGCACCCTCAAGCAGGTCGCCGAGCTCACCGGGCTCGAGCCGGCGCTGATCGAGCGCTTCTGGGCCGGACTCGGCCTCCCCGCCGAGGGCCTCGAGCACATGAGCGAGGACGACACGCAGGTGGTCCAGTACGTGGCCTCGGTTCTGGGCTCCGGCTTTCCGCTCGTGGCGTTCCTGCAACTCTGCCGCGTCTACGGCCAGGCGCTCTCCCAGATCGCGGACGCCGAGGTGCGGCTGTTCCACCTCTACGTGCACGAGCCGCTCATGCGCGAGGGGGTGCCGGGGCTCGAGATGGCCGAGGAGATGGAGGGGCTGGCGCGCGACCTCCTGCCGCTCTCGTCCCCGCTCATGGACTACGTGCACCGGCGCTTCCTGCAGCACTTCGTCGAGCAGGACGTGGTCGGTCACATGGAGACGGACATGGAGGGCGAGGACGTGGACCTCGGCAGGATCCGCGTGGCCATTGCCTTCGCGGACCTGGCCGGCTACACGCGCTTCACCGAGGAGGAGGGTGAGGAGGAGGCGCTCTCCTCGGTCGAGCGCTTCGTGGAGGGCGTGACCAACACGCTGCCCGACGGCGCCCGCGTCGTGAAGACGATCGGCGACGAGGTGATGGTCGTGGGCCAGGACGTGCAGGCCCTCGTGGACTGGGCCGTGGGCTTCTCGGCCATGTTCGAGGAGCGGCCCGAGCCGCGAATCGGCATCCACTACGGGCGCACGCTCTACCGCGACGGCGACTACTTCGGCCGTGAGGTCAATCTCGCCTCGCGCGTCGTGGCGCGCGCCCGCGGCGGCGAGGTGCTGCTCACGGGTTCGGTTCTCGATGCCGTGCGCCCCTCGTCGCATCTGCGCTTCGAGCCGATCGGGCAGGTGAAGCTGAAGGGCTTCGACGAGCCGCACCAGCTCTGCAGGGCGAGCCCCAAGGTGAGATGAGCGGCCGGCCGCTCGACAGCGCACGCGAAAGCGGCCTGGTCCGCCGGGGTGAGCCGCTCCTGGTGCTCCTCTCGGGCGGTGGCGACTCCGTCTGCCTGCTCGACGTGGCGGTTCGCATCGGCGCCAAGGTGTCGGCGCTCCACGTGAACTACGGCCTGCGGCCCGGCGCCGGCGGCGACGAGGAGTTCTGCCGGCGCCTCTGTGAGCGGCTCGAGGTGCCCCTCACTGTCGAGCAGGTGGAGATCCCGCCGTCCGGCAACCTGCAGGCCCAGGCGCGCGATGCGCGCTACGCGCTCGCGGCGGCCGCCACTCCCGGGGACTTCGCCGCCGCGCACACGGCGAGCGATCAGGCCGAGACGGTGCTCTACCGGCTCGCCGTATCACCCGGGAGCCACGCTCTGAGGGGCATGGACGCGCGGCGCGGGCGGCTGGTCAGGCCACTGCTCGAGGTGACCCGCGAGGAGGTTCGCGAGTACCTGCGTGACCGCTACCTCCAGTGGCGCGAGGACCCGTCCAACACCGACACCCGCTTCGCGCGTGCCCGCGTGAGACACGATGTGATCCCCGCCCTGAAGCAGCTCAGCCCGACGGCGGAGCTCACGATCGGCGAGACCGCCCGGCAGCTGCGGGAGGAGGCGGAGATCCTCGAGCTCGCGGCCTCGGAGGCGCTCACGGCGGTGGGTGGCGGCCCGGCCGTGCCGCTCGCGGCGCTCGAGCAGCTGCCCGCCGCGTTGCGCCGGCTGGTGCTTCGCAGGCTCGCAGAGGGCGCCGCCGGCTCGTCGCGCGCGCTGTCGCGCAGGGAGGTGGACGACGTGCTCAGCATGGGGAGCGACGGCACGAAGTCGCTCGACCTCGGCGGCGGCCTCCAGGCGGTCGCGGAGTACGGCACGGTGAGGTTTGCCATGGCCGGCGGGGAGCGGCCCGAGCCGGAGCCGGTGGAGCTGTTCGTGCCCGGGAGCGCGCGCTTCGGCTCCTGGGAGGTGCAGGCAGTGCTCGGGGCTGAGGGCGAGGTGTCGGTGTCACCTGCCGCGGTCGGCGGCCGCCTCGTGGTGCGCTCCTGGCGCGAGGGCGACGGAATGCGCCCGCTCGGCCTCGGCGGCACCAAGTCGCTCCAGGACCTGTTCACCGACCGCAAGGTTCCGCGCGCCCTGCGCTCGGAGCTGCCGGTGGTCGAGGCGGAAGGCGCGATCGTGTGGGTGGCCGGCCTCGCGGTCGACGAGCGATTCGCCGCGCGCGACGACGAGGAGGTCACCGTGGGCCTCAGCGCCCGCGCGGTCGGCTGAGGCCCGCGCGGCCCGACGCCTAGACTCGCGGGCGGATGGACCAGACCGGCATCGGCGAGATCCTGGTGCAGCCCGAGGAGCTCACGCTCCGCGTGCGCGAGCTGGCCGAGGAGATCTCGCGTGACTACGAAGGACGCGAGCTGCTGCTCGTGGGCGTCCTCAAGGGCGCGGTGTTCTTCCTCTCGGACCTCATGCGCCACCTTAAGACGGAGTGCGAGGTGGACTTCATGGCCGTCTCCTCATACGGCTCGTCCACCGACTCCTCGGGGGTAGTCCGGATCCTCAAGGACCTGGACGCGTCGATCGAAGGACGCGAGGTCCTGATCGTGGAGGACATCGTGGATTCCGGGCTCACCCTGCACTACCTGATGCGCACGCTCCAGGCCCGCAACCCGGCCTCACTCGAGGTCTGCGCGCTCCTCACCAAGCCCGAGCGGCGCAAGGTGGACCTCCCGATCCGCTACGTCGGATTCGAGATTCCGAACCGGTTCGCGATCGGCTACGGCCTCGACCACGTGGAGCGCTTTCGCAACCTGCCGTACGTGGCTGTGTTGGAAGACTGAAGGAGTCGCTTCCGGCTGCCGAAAACGGCGTAAGGGATTGATACCCCCTTGCTAGGCTTGCGTTTCACCCTGAGGCTGATCTCCTCGCTGAGAAGAACCCGGCCCGGGTGCGTAGAGGAGATACGAGAGGCCCGTCGTGAGCAGATTTTTCAAGAGCGCCGCTTTTCCCATCCTGATCGTGGTGGTGCTGGCGTTCTTCGCCCAGCGGCTCATCAGCCCGGGAGACCGGACGCCTGATCCCAACTACTCGCAGTTCCTCAGCCAGGTCGAGGACAACGCGGTCAAGTCGGTCACCCTCAACACGAAGAACAACCGGATCGACGTCGAGCTCAAGCGCGGCGGCAAGAAGTACCAGACCGCCTATCCGGACAACACCGAGCAGAACCTCGTCAACCAGCTGCGCGCCGAGGACATCCCGATCGACGTCAAGGCCAAGGGCGGCTCGGGCTGGCTCACGGCCCTCACGTACATCCTGCCGTTCGTGATCTTCCTGCTGTTCTGGCTGTTCATCATCAACCAGATGCAGGGCGGCGGATCGAAGGTCATGTCCTTCGGGAAGTCGCGCGCCAAGCGAATGTCGGTGGACTCGCCGAAGATCACGTTCCGCGACGTGGCCGGGGTGGACGAGGCGGTGGAGGAGCTCCAGGAGATCAAGGAGTTCCTTGAGAACCCGAAGAAGTTCCAGGCGCTCGGAGCGCGCATCCCCAAGGGGGTGCTGCTCTACGGGCCGCCTGGGACCGGCAAGACGCTGCTGGCGCGCGCCGTTGCCGGCGAGGCGGGAGTGCCGTTCTTCTCGATCTCCGGCTCGGACTTCGTCGAGATGTTCGTCGGCGTGGGCGCCTCGCGCGTGCGTGACCTCTTCGAGCAGGCCAAGCAGAACTCCCCCTGCATCATCTTCATGGACGAGATCGACGCCGTCGGGCGCCACCGCGGCGCCGGACTGGGCGGCGGCCACGACGAGCGCGAGCAGACGCTCAACCAGCTGCTCGTCGAGATGGACGGCTTCGAGATGAAGGACAACATCATCCTCATCGCGGCCACCAACCGGCCGGACATCCTCGACCCGGCGCTGCTGCGCCCGGGCCGCTTCGACCGCCAGATCGTCGTTGACCGTCCCGACCGCAAGGGCCGCACGAAGATCCTCGAGGTCCACACCCGCGGCAAGCCGCTCGCCAAGGCGATCGAGCTCGACACGCTCGCCGGCCAGACCCCGGGCTTCACGGGCGCCGACCTTCAGAACCTCGTCAACGAGGCCGCCCTGCTCGCGGCGCGACAGGGCAAGCGCGAGATCGACCACCTCCAGCTGGAGGAGGGGATCATGCGCGTGATCGCCGGGCCCGAGAAGAAGACCCGCGTGATGTCCGAGAAGGAGCGCCGCATCACCGCCTACCACGAGATGGGCCATGCGCTCGTGGCGCACTACCTCGACCACACCGACCCGGTCCACAAGATCTCCGTGATCTCACGCGGCCAGGCGCTCGGCTACACGATCTCGCTGCCGACCGAGGACAAGTTCCTCACCACGCGCGCGGAGCTGTCGGACACGATGGCGATGACGCTGGGCGGGCGAGCCGCCGAGGAGATCGTCTTCGACGAGGTGACCACCGGCGCGTCGAACGACCTCGAGAAGGTCACGGCCACCGCCAAGCAGATGGTCATGCGCTTCGGCATGTCCGAGAAGCTCGGCCCGCGCGTGTTCGGCCACGATCACGGCCAGCCCTTCCTCGGACGCGAGTTCTCCTCCGAGCCCGACTACTCGGACGAGATCGCCCGCGAGATCGACGACGAGATCAGGCGCATCGTCGAGGAGGCGCACCAGTCGGCGCGCGACATCCTCGGCGTGCACCGCGAGAAGCTCGACGTGGTGTCCGAGATCCTGCTCAAGCGCGAGACGATCGAGCGCGAGCAGTTCATCGACCTCCTCGCCGGCAAGCCCGAGGAAGAGGTCTTCGGGCGCGACGAGGAGCCGGTGCCCGTGCTGCCGCCCGCTCCGGAGGTGCCGGAGCGGCGCCCCGAGCGCGGCTCGGTGCCGCTGCCGCGCCCCGGCCTTGCAGGCGGGACCGCTGAGATGCGGTCCGACAAGAAGTCCTAGGGCGGGACGGTCGGAGGCGGTCGGCTAGTCCGCCAGCCCGGCGGCCTTAAGGGCCTCGTCCGCGTCCCAGTAGTTGTCGACCGCGCTTATCCGGCCGTCGCGGAAGCTGAAGACCTGACCCAGTCGCTGGGTCGACGGCGCTCCGCTCGCACCGCCCGCGCTCGAAAGGCGCAGTACGAACACGACGCGGTCGCCGGCTTCGAGCAGAGCCTCGGGCTCGCCTCGGCCTCCGAGGTTCTCGATCCAGTCGCTGAAGAAGCTCCGCACCGCGTCACGACCTGAGACTTCGGTTCCCATCAGGTCCACGAAGCCTCCGAACAGGCGCCATTCGACGTCCTCGGTGCAGAGCGCCATCAGCGCGTCGAGATCGCGGTCGTTGAAGGCCTCGAGCCCGCGCCGCACGATCTCCAGATGCTCACTGGACACGCGGGCGAGTATCTCGCCCGCGACGGCCGGTTAGCTGGCGACGAACATGCGCGACGCGCGGCGGATGGCCGGCCTGCGGGCGGCCTCCAGGGCGCGGCGGGACTCGACCATCTCGGTCAGCAGGGTGCCGAGAGCCAGGGCGCTCAGCACCGCAAAGCCGCGACCGGTCACTCCGCCGGGATCGGTGATGGCCACCTGCATGCCGAGCAGCGAGCAGGTGAGCGAGCCGACGAACAGCCCCTCGAGCCACGTGATCGGCGGCTTCGGGTGGTCGATCTCCTTGGTGAGCCCGCGGTACACGAGCCAGCAGAGCAGGCCGACGTCAATGCCGACTGCCACGGCGCCCAGCCAGGCGTCCACGCCGGTGATCGCGTCGAACGCGATAAGCCCGGCGATCATCGGTGCCCAGCGCAGCCAGCGAATGGCCGCTCCCCATGCGATCGGTCGTGTCGTCTCCATGGACCGAGCGTCTCATCCGAATTTGGGTCTCGCCCTCGACCATGGTCGAGGCTGAGGAGAGCGGTGGGCTAGCGGAGCAGTCCGGCGGGGCCCGCGGAGGCTCCCCGGACGGCCACGAGCTCGCTCGCGAGCGAGCCGAGCGCAAGGCCGCACAGCACCGCCGTGATGCGGCCGGCGGTACCGCCGGGGTCGCCGAGCGCCACATGAACCGTCAGGAGCACGGAAATGTTGGCCCACACGAGAAGCGCCTCGCGCCAGCTCGGCTCCGGCACCATCAGGTCGGAGCGCTCGGTGAGCCACTTGTGGGCCGTGACCGACAGCGCGGCCACGTCGATCGCGACGACCACCCCGATCACGAGGCCCTTGGTGCCGCCGATCTGGTCCAGCGCGACGAGGCCGGCGATCATCGGCAGCCAGCGCAGCAGCCGGATGGCCGCGCCCCAGCCCAGAGCTCCCACGGGGGACATGCATCGAGCGTCTCAGCGATCGCCCGATGCGCCCTCGTCATTGGTGCAGTCCGAGTGCCTTCCAGACCTCGGGATCGGCGAGCGAGCCCGCGGTGAGCGAGGCCCCCGCCAGGGTCTGGTCCGGGAAGTAGGGGATCGCGATCACGTAGAGGCCCGCCGCGGCGGCCGAGGCGACCCCCGGCGGGGAGTCCTCGAGGGCGGCGGCGTCGTCGACCGCCACGCCCAGCGCGGCGCACGCCGCCAGGTAGAGGTCGGGCGCGGGCTTGGGGTTCGCCACGTCGTCGGCCGTGATCACGTGCCGGAAGCGTCCGTCGATCAGGCCGGCGCGCTCCAGGGTCCGCTCCACGAACTCACGCGAGGAGTTCGACGCGAGCGCCAGTGGGATGCCCGCGCCCGCGAGCGCGTCGAGCAGCTCGAGCGCGCCGGGGCGGGGCGGCACCCCGGCCAGCGCCTCCTCCATCACCAGGTCGTGAAGCTCGTCCATCAGCGACTCACCCTCGCCCGGGAGGTCGAGCATGACCTCGAGCTTTCCCGCCGCGGTGGTTCTCGAGGAGCCGATGATCCAGCGCTTGTGCTCGATCGTGAAGGTACGCCCGCGGCGCTCGAAGAGGGTCTCCTCGGCGCGCGTCCAGGCCTCCTCGGTGTCGAGGAGCAGCCCGTCGTTGTCGAACACGACCGCTTGGAACCGGGCGGGCACGACGGGCTAGTCGATCAGTCGCTTTTCCAGCCGCGCCACGGCCACCCGCCACAGGACCACGGCGAAGACCATGAGCGCGCCGATCCGCAGCAGGTCCGTGGCTTCGAACCCGAAGCAGGCGTGGCGCACGAGCTCGACGAGCTGGTGAAGCGGGTTGAACTGGGCCGCCACCTGGAGGCCCTGCGGGAGCTGGTCGATCGGGAAGAAGGTGCCCGCGACCAGGAACAGCGGCGTCACGAACAGCGTCGTGACGTAGCTGAACTGGTCGATCTTGGACACGGTGGCCGCCACGGCGATGCCGAATCCCGCGAAGCCGAGTGCGGTCACGAACGCGAAGAACGGGACGAGCAGCATGCCCCAAGACGGGTCGAGGCCGAACGCCATGGTCACGATGAGCGGGAAGCTGCCGTAGAACCCGGAGCGGAGCGCGATCCAGAGCATCTCCGCCGTGACCAGCTCCTCCACGTCGACCGGCGCCGCGAGGATCGCGTCGTAGGTGCGCTGGAAGCGGTGCTTGACGAAGGTGCCGAACATGGCCGGCAGGGCGCTCGAGAAGATCACCGCCGTGGCCACCATCCCGGTGCCCACGAACTGGACGTACTCCATGCCGTCGACCTCGTCGACGACGGTGGCGCCCAGCCCGAGCCCGAACGCGAGCAGGTAGATCACCGGCTCGAGCACGCTCGAGAAGGTGGTGGACTTCCAGAACGTCCGGAAGTTCGCGACCTCGCGGCTCATGATGCCGCCGATCGCGGCCGGGTCGAGGCGCCTCATGGGGCGAGGGGCGGTCTCCAGGGCCGCTTCGCTCATTCCGCCTCCTCCCCGGTGAGCAGCACGAACACGTCCTCGAGCGAGGCCGCGCGCCGGACCGCGTCCTCCGGCACGGCGCCGTCGGTGGCCTTCTCGGAGCCCACGATCGCCACGGCCGGGCCGGCGGGTCGCACGGCCAGGCCCTGGGCGGACGCCTTGGCGCGCACCTCGGCAAGGCGGGCCGGAGGTCCGTAGACCTCGGCGGTCTCCCGTCCGGCGTGCTCGAGGATGAGCTCGGCTGGGCCGCCGCGGGCGATCACCTTGCCGTGAGCCATCACGGCCACCTCGTCGGCCAGGCGCTGGGCCTCCTCGATGTAGTGCGTGGACATGAGGATCGTGGCCCCCTCCCCGCGGAGGCCGTCGATCAGCGTCCAGAGCTCGGTGCGGATCTGTGGGTCGAGGCCCACCGTCGGCTCGTCCAGGAGCAGCAGCTTGGGGGAATGCACGAGTCCGCGCGCGAGCAGCAGGCGGCGGCGCATGCCGCCCGACAGCTTGTCGACCGCCTCCTTGCGGCGGTCCACCAGCCTGGCGAGCGCAAGCGAGCGGTCCACCGCCGCGCGCACGTCCTTCACCCGGTAGAGGCGGGCGAACACCGCGAGGTTCTCCTCCACCGTGACGTCCACGTCGAGGTTGTCGAGCTGGGGGACCACGCCCATCTTCGCCCGCGCCTCCTTGGACTCGCCGGGCAGCTCGTGGCCGAGCACCCGCAGCTCGCCCTCGTCGGCGATCGCCTGGCCGGTGAGCAGACGCATGGTCGTGGACTTCCCGGCCCCGTTCGGGCCGAGCAGACCGAGGCAGATTCCACGCGGAACGTCCAGGTCGAGGTGGTCGACCGCGGTGATGTCGCCGAAGCGCTTGACGACCTGGCGGAGCTCGATGGCGGGCACCGGTCGAGTGTATGCAGCGTCATCCGCGACCTCCGTTCGGCAGACTTGGGCCGGTGGCTACCTTGGGAACGCGCTTCGCCGAGGCGCTTGCGGCGAAGGACTTCGAGGGCGTGCGGGCGCTGCTTCACCCCGAGATCGACTTCGCCGGACTCACCCCGCGCCGCTCCTGGGCGGCCGGCGATCCGAGCGCGGTGATCGAGGACGTCCTGCGTTCCTGGTTCGAGGACTCGGACGAGGTGGACGAGGTGCTGTCGATCGACAGCGACACGGTGGCGGACCGGGAGCGGGTGGGCTACCGGTTCGCGGGCCACAACGAGGACGGTCCGTTTCTCGTGGAGCAGCAGGCATACCTGTCCGAGCGGGACGGGCGCATCGACTGGATGCGCGTGATCTGCTCGGGCATGCGCCCGCCGGACGCCCGCTAGAGCTGCGAGACGTCGCTGGGGAGGCCGAGCAGCAGCCGCCCGGTCAGCTCGAGCGTGGAGCGCGACACGAGCATGTGCTGCGTTGCGGCGTGCACGTCGCGAAAGCGGCGCTGCAGCGGGCTCGTGGCGTAGATCGAGCTGCCTCCGCCGAGCTCGTAGCAGGCGTCCACCACCGCGGCGGCGCTGCGCGCGGCGTGCGTGGAGGCCAGGCGCACGGACATCCGGACCTCGGTGTCGATCCCCTCGCCCTCCTCCGCCCGCTCGTAGCCGCGCTCGAGGGACTGCACGAGCAGGCCGCGCGCCGCCCGCAGGGTCGCCTCGGCTCGCGCGACCTCGGACTGCACTGTGGAGCGCTCGGCAAGCTTCCGGCGGCTGCCCTCCGGCTGCTTGGCCGCCGCCAGCGCCAGCAGGTCGTCCATGGCGGCGCGTGCGACGCCAAGCGTCACGCCGGCGATCGCCGCGGCGAGCAGCCCGAACAGCGGGAAGGCGTACAGCGCGCCCTCCACCCGCGGCGCGGCCCCGATCACCGCGGCCGAGCGCGCCACCGGCACAGAGAGGCCCTCGACGGCGATGTCGTGGCTGCCGGTTCCGCACAGCCCCGAGACGGTCCACGTGTCGATGATCTCCACGTCCTCGCGCGGGAACAGGACGAGTCGCGGCTCCACCGGCCGGCCGTCCAGCTCCGTGAGGCAGCCGCCCATCAGCCAGTCGCAGAACGGGCTGCCGCTGGCGAACGCCCAGCGCCCGCTGACCTCGAGCCGGTCACCCGCGCCCAGCGCGCGCCCGCGCGGGGCGAACACGCCGCCCGCCGCCACTCCGGCGCTGCCATAGATCTCACGAGCCGCCTCCTCGTCGAGGTAGGCGGCCACGAGGCCGCTGGTGGCGGTCACGGCGAGGCACCAGCCGGCGCTCGCGTCGGCTCGCGCGAGCGTCTCCACGGTCTCGACCAGGGCGAGCGGCGACGCTTCCGCGCCCCCGAGCGCGCGCGGCACGCAGAGACGGAAGAGGTCCGCCGCTCGCAGCGCATCCACCACCTCGGGCGCGAGCCTGCGCTCGCGCTCCGCCCGGTCGGCGTGCTCCGCCGCCAGGCTCGCGATGGCGAGCACCGCCGGCTCGAGCGAGGCGCTCAACCCGCGACCAGCCGCACGGCGGCCGCGACAAGGTCGGCGTTGCCCTCGGCGCGGGTCCCCTCCGGGAGCGTCGTCGAGTCCTCGAGTCCCGCGCGCACGCTGCGGCCGCCGGCCGCTGCCGCGCGGATGACATCCCACGTGGCCGGCCCGTAGCCGTGGTGCAAGCGCTCGCCCCGCACCCCGCCCGCATCGAGCGCGGCGTCGATCGCGGCCGCGGTGCGCACCGCCTCGGTCCCGTCCGGCGCCTGCGGCTCCACCAGCACCCGCACGAGCTCGCCGTCCAGCTCGCCGGACGCCAGCAGCTCGGCGTCGGCCACGGCCCCGAGCCCGGCCTCGACGCCCACCCCCGCCTCGTGCAGGCAGGCGGCCAGGGGGCCGGCTCCCTCCTCGGAGAGGTTCAGCGACGCGAAGTCGGGCTTGTCGAACAGGTCACCCCACTCGGTCACGAGCCGCAGTCGCAGCTCGGGGTCGTCGTCCGCGATCCAGAGTCCGGTGCTGACGCCCACGGGCACCCCCGGGCAGGTCGCGCGGATCGCCGCCAGTGCGGCCTCGACGTCGCGGGCGTCCAGCGTCTCACGTCCCTCGCCGTCGCGCGGGTGGACGTGGACGGCGAAGGCGCCGGCCGCCACGGCGGCCCTCGCCTCGGCGGCTAGCTCGATGGGCGTGAGCGGCAGGCGAGGATGCTCCGCGGCCTCGCGCGCTCCGTTCAGGCACGCCTTTACCCGCGGGCCGCTCATGGAGCACGACTGTACGCCTCGGGCGGTCGGGATACTGCGGTGCATGGCCGGCCCGACAGTGATGGGAATCGTGAACGCCACGCCCGACTCGTTCTCGGACGGCGGGCTGTACCTCGACCGCGAGGCCGCCGTGGAGCACGGGCTGCGCCTGGCGCGCGAGGGGGCCGCTCTCCTGGACGTGGGAGGCGAGTCCTCGCGCCCGGGCGCCGAGCCCGTGGGGGAGGCCGAGGAGCTCGCCCGCGTGCTCCCGGTTGTGGAGGCCCTGGCGGCCGCCGGGGAGCGGGTGTCCGTGGACACCACGAAGCTCGCCGTCGCGCGCGGAGCCCTGGCCGCCGGCGCGACGATCGTCAACGACGTCTCCGCCTTTCGCTTCGACCCCGGCATGGCGGAGCTCGTGGCGGAGGCCAGCGCCGGCTGCTGCCTCGTGCACATGCGCGGCGAGCCCCGGACCATGCATCACGACCCGAGCTACGCGGACGTGGTCTCCGAGGTGAAGGCGTTCCTCGAGGAGCGGCTCGCGTTCGCCGTCGCCGCGGGCGTGGACGAGGAGCGGATCTGGCTCGATCCCGGGATCGGATTCGGCAAGAACGTGGAGCACAACCTGGAGCTGCTCCGCCGCCTGGAGGAGATCGTGGCCATCGGCCGGCCCGTGGTCGTGGGCACCTCGCGGAAGAGCTTCCTTGGCAAGCTCGCGGGCGGGAAGCCGGCCGAGGAGCGGCTGCCCGGGACCATCGCCACCAACGTGCTGGCCCTCGAGCGCGGAGCCAGTGTCTTCCGGGTGCACGACGTGGGTCCGGTGGTCGATGCCCTCGCGGTGGCCGCTGCTACGGTGCGCCGATGACCTGGGAGCCGGATCCGCTCGAGCCGGACGACGACTTCGAGGACATCGACGACGCCGACCTCGACGACGCCCGCGACCGCGCCGGGCCGGCCGTCACGATCGAGGTGAGCGGCCTCTCGCTCTACACCCGCCATGGGGTGAGCAGGGAGGAGCGCGAGCTCGGCCAGCGGCTCGTGTTCGACATCGTCTTCGAGCTGTACGAGTGCGACGCCACGGTCACCGACCGGGTGGAGGACACCGTCGACTACGCCGAGGTCTGCGAGCAGGTGGCCCTCGCCGCTCAGGAGCGCTCGTACCACACGCTCGAGCGCCTCTGCGCGGCCGTGGCGGACAGGCTGATGGACCGCTTCGGCGCCGAGTCCGTGCGCGTCAAGGCGGCCAAGCCGGAGCCGCCGATCCCGCTGCCGGTGGACGAGGTCTCGGTGGAGGTCTGGAAGGAGGCTTGACCGGTTACCTCGGGCTCGGCTCGAACGAGGGCGACCGGCTTGCGAAGCTGCGCACCGCCCGCGCGAGCCTCGAGCGCCGCGGGGTGGCGGTGACCGGGACCTCGTCCGTCTACGAGACCGCTCCGCAGGGGGAGGTGCTCGACCAGCCGGACTTCCTGAACGCCTGCGTGCGGGTCGAGACCGACCTCGATCCGGAGGCCCTGCTCGCCGTCTGCAAGGAGGTCGAGCTCGAGCTGGGCCGCGAGCCCGGCGGGCCCCGGCACGGACCGCGTCCCGTGGACGTGGACCTGCTCCTGCTCGGCTCGCTCGAGCATCGCTCCGAGCGGCTCGTGCTCCCGCACCCGGAGATCACCACCCGGCGCTTCGTGCTCGAGCCACTGCTCGAGTTGGACGCCGACCTGCGACTGCCGGACGGCGCGCCGCTCCGTGACTTCCTGGCCACCGTGGCGAGTCAGCGCGTGCACCAGATCGACCGCCTGTAGGAACCGACCCCCCACCCGGGGGGTTTTCTCCTGCATTTCATTCATTTCAGCGGGGTTTCCGCGACGCTGCTTCGCATGGATCAGACCCTCGAACTGGCCAGCTTCCGCGGCAATGACGAGCTCTGCCTCGTCGAGGCGGCGCTCGCCTGCCGCGCGTGCCTGTCGAGCGACGTCGAGTGGTCGCTGATGGTCGACGACTTCGAGGGCCAGGTGGAGTGCCACTGCCTCGCGTGCGACTACCGCCGCATGGTCTCGCTCACCTCGGAGCAGACGCTGCGGCTCTCGCTACAGGCCCCCTGACACGACCCGGCGTAACGCCGGGCCACGTCGCTCTGTAGAAACCAACGCGATGTCGGACGCAGGCTCCTTCCCCCGGACCGACGCGCTCGACGTGATCGTCGAGCTGATCTCCGAGCTCGACGACCGCCCGCGTCCCGGCGGCCGCGGCTTCTACGACCGTCTCTGCGAGGCGCTCTGCCGTCAGGCGTCGATGAGGCGCGCGGGGCTGATGCTCTACGACGACGCGCGCCGGCTGGTGGTGCCGGTGGGCAGCCACGGGCTCGACGCCGACCTGCTGGCCGGCGTGTACGGGAGCCTCGAGGAGACGCCGATCGCCCAGATGGCCCTGTCGAAGGACCGGGTGGTGCAGGTGTCCGACCACCTCGAGCGCTGGGTGCCCACGCGCTACGCCGACTTCGCGCAGCTCACCACGCTCACCTGCACGCCGGTGTCGGCGGGCGGGCGCTGGCTGGGTGTGATCTTCGCGGACCGTGGTGGCGAGCCCTTCGAGCTCAACGACGACGAGCGCAGCGCCATGTGGACGATCGGGAAGACCGCCGCGCTCGCCGCGAGCGTTCGCATCGCGACCAACCAGCAGGGGCGCGCGCGGCTGCTCCAGGCGCGCATCGACCTCGCGCGCGAGATCCACGAGGGCGTGGTTCAGCGGCTCTTCGGCGTCTCGCTGGCACTCGGGTCGGAGACCGGGTTGAGCGACGAGACGCGGCGCCGCTGCGCGGATGAGATGCAGGCCGCGCTCGCCGATCTCCGCGACGCGCTCGAGCGGCCGCTCGCGCCCGCCGCGGTGGACACCGGCGTGACGCTCCGCGGCGAGCTCGACCGGCTCGGCGGCCGTTACAAGGAGATGCCGCTCGAGGTCGAGTGGCAGCCCGGGGTGGAGGTGCCGGGACAGCTCGAGTCGCTCGCCCAGTCGGTGCTCGCCGAGGCCCTGCGCAACGCGGACAAGCACGCCAACCCCAGCGTGGTCGACATCAAGATCGGACAGCTCGACGGGACCTTCGTGCTCGAGGTGCGCAACGACGGCGCCCTGGCCGACGCGCGGGGCACCGGCATGGGGCTGCGGCTGGCTGCCGTGGAGGCGCTTCAGTCCGGTGGCGTCGTCGAGTTCGGCCCGGAGCCGCCCGGGCACTGGCGCGTGCGCCTGGTGGCGCACGTGAAGGACGACGGCAGTTGAGCCCCGAGCGCAACCTGCGCGTGCTGGTCGTGGACGACCATGACGTGGTCCACTGGGGCTTCCGGCTGCTGCTCACCGAGCAGCCGTGGGTGGAGCGCTGCCTGACGGCCACCAACGTGGAGGAGGCGCTCGACCTGGCGCGGCGCTACGAGCCGCACGTGGCGCTCGTGGACCTGTTCCTCGGCGAGGCCTCCGGGGCCGAGCTGAGCGAGGCGATCCGGCGCGAGTCGCCGTCCACGCGCGTGCTCCTGATCTCGGGGGCGGGCTGGATCTCGCCCCAGGCGGCACGCGCCGCCGGCGCATCGGGCTTCGTGTCCAAGGACTCGCCGGCGCACGACGTGGCGAAGGCCGTGCTGATGGTGGGCCGCGGGCAGACAGTGTTCACCGCGCGCGCCGAGCAGCCCTCGACCCTCCTGTCCGAGCGCGAGCGCGAGGTGCTGGCGCTCATGGCGTCGGGGAAGACGAACAAGGAGATCGCGGACCTGCTCTTCCTCTCCCCGCACACGGTGAAGGAGCACACGAGCGCGCTCTACCGCAAGCTGCGCGTGCGCAACCGCACGGAGGCAGTGCGGCGGGCGGAGCGGCTGGGCTTGAGCGGCTGAGAAGGGGGTTCTCAGACCCGCGGGCGCTCGTCCATGCGCTCGATCCAGGCCGCCAGCTTCGGCCGGCCCTGCACCGTGAGGTGCTCGATCAGCACGTGGTGGAACGTCTCGTCGTCGGGCGACTCGGGCAGCGCGCCGTACCTCAGGAACGGATAGGCGAGGCAGTCGGCGGCCGAAAACTCGCCCAGGAGGTAGTCCGGGCCCGCGAGGAAGTCCTCGAACACGTCCTGCCAGGCGTCCATCCGCGCGGTGAGCCGGGCCACCTCGTCCAGGTCGGCCGTGCCGTCGTCGAGCGCGTCCGCGATCGCGTTCGGCGGGCCCTTCCAGACCTCGTCGAACCACTCCATGAACACCTCGAGCCCGGCGCGCCGGCAGGGGTCGCTCGGGAACAGCGGCGGGTCCGGCCGCGTGGCCTCGAGATGGCGCAGGATGCGGCGCGAGTCCGCCACGACCGTCCCGTCGTCGTCGAGCACCGGCACGAGCCCCTGGCCCGACAGCTCGATCGCCTTGGTGCGGTCCGAGTAGTCGATCACAACCGACTCGACCTCCACGCCCTTGTGCGCGAGCGCGAGCGCGACTCGCTCGACGTTGGTGGACCAGGGGGCGCGCACGAGCCGGACCATGGGAGGGGGGACTCTTCCAGCTGCGAGCGCCGGTCACAACGACGATTGGTGATACTCCCGATCAGTGCCACTTGGGAGAGACGGAGCGGCGCTCGTGACGGGAGCGTCGCGGGGCATCGGCGCGGCGATCGCGAAGGCCTTGGCCGCGGAGGGCTGGCCCGTCGGCGTGAACTACCGATCCGACGCGGCCGCCGCCGAGGAGGTGGTGAGCGCGATCGAGAAGGCCGGCGGCCGCGCGCTCGCCCTGCCCGGGGACGTGACGGACCCGGATACCGCCGACGCGCTCTTCAAGCGCGTCGAGGAGGAGCTGGGGCCCGTGCTCGTGCTCGTGAACAACGCGGGGGTGCGTGCGGACAACCTGTCGCCCGCGATGGACGACGAGGAGTGGCAGCGCGTGATCGACACGAACCTCTCGGCCGCCTTCCGCATGACGCGCCGCGCCCTGCGCACGATGATCCGCACGCGGTGGGGCAGGGTGATCAACGTGGCGTCGGTGGTCGGCCAGCGGGCGAGCCCGGGCCAGGCCAACTACGCGGCCTCCAAGGCGGGGCTCGTGGCGCTCACCAAGACGGTCGCGGCCGAGGTGGCTCGCCGGTCGGTCACCGTCAACGCCGTGGCCCCGGGATTCGTGCAGACCGACATGACCGCCGACGTGGACGAGCGCCTGCTTGAGTTGGTGCCGGCACGCCGCGTTGGCACCCCCGAGGAGGTGGCCGCCTGCGTGCGCTTCCTGGCCTCGGAGGAGGCCGCTTACGTGACCGGAACGATGCTTACGGTGGACGGCGGACTTACCGCCTGAGATGCAACTGAAGAGGAGGAACGCATGTCGACCACAGTGACCCGGGAAGAGCTCGAGCAGCGGGTGTTCACGGCGCTCGAGGAGTTCGGCGCGGAGGCCGACCAGATCGGTCCCGACTCCACGTTCGAGTCCCTCGACGTGGATTCGCTCGACATCGTCGAGCTCGCCCAGATCGTGGAGGACGAATACGGCGTCAAGCTGGGCGCCGAGGACCTGGAGAACATGAAGACCGTTCGCCAGGCCGTGGACCTGGTGATGTCGAAGCTCTCGTGAGCCGCAGCGTCGCGATCACCGGCGTCGGGGCGGTCACGCCGCTCGGCGTGGGGGCGCGCACGCTCCACGAGCGCTGGAGCGCCGGCCGCTCGGGCATCGAGGACGGGCTCGGGCGCTGCGACGAGTTCGAGCCCAAGGAGCACCTCTCGGTCAAGGAGGTACGCCGCTCCGACCGCTTCACCCAGCTGGCGCTCACCGCGGCCGGCGAGGCGATCGCCGACGCCGGCTGGGATGACGGCGTGCCCGGCGACGCCGATCGCGCCGCGAGCATCATCGGCACGGGCATCGGCGGCATCACGACGATCGAGGAGCAGCACACGATCATGCAGGAGCGCGGGGCCGAGCGGGTCTCGCCGCTCGGCATCCCGATCCTGATGGCCAACGCCGCGAGCGGCGTGGTCTCCATGAAGCACGGCCTGCGCGGGCAGTCGTTCGGCACCGTGTCGGCGTGCTCGGCCGGCGCGCACGCGCTGGGGATCGCCGCGCGCCTGATCGCCTACGGCGACGCCGACCGCGCCGTGGCGGGCGGAACGGAGTCCACCCTCACCCCGCTGACGATCGCCGGGTTCAGCAAGATGGAGGCGCTCTCGAAGATCGGCGTCTCGCGCCCCTTCGACCGGCGCCGCGACGGGTTCGTGCTCGGCGAGGGCGCCGGCGTGATGGTGCTCGAGGAGGAGGAGTCCGCGCGCGAGCGCGGCGCGCGCATCCTCGGCCGGATCACGGGCTATGCCTCGACCTCGGACGCCTACCACCTGACCGCGCCGGAGCCCGAGGGCCGCGGCGCCGCGCGCGCCATCGAGCTTGCGCTGGAGGACGCCGGCGTGGACGCCGCGGACGTGGCGTACGTGAACGCCCACGGCACCTCGACGCCGCTGAACGACCGCGCCGAGACCGAGGCGATCAAGGCGGCGCTCGGCGAGCGCGCCGGGTCGGTGCCGGTCAGCTCGATCAAGTCGGCGATCGGGCACCTGCTCGGGGCCGCCGGCGCGGTGGAGGCGGTCGCCACGCTGCTCGCGCTGCGCGACCGGATCGCGCCGCCCACGCTCGACTACGAGGAGCCGGACGAGGGCCTCGACCTCGACTACGTGCCGCGCAAGGCCCGGCCGCTCACGGGCGGCGACGGCCCGGTCGTGGGCATCTCGAACTCGTTCGGCTTCGGCGGCCACAACGCCGTGCTCTGCATCGAGGCGCCGTGAGCGCGGCGCTGCTCGAGGGCAAGCGCCTCGTGATCACCGGGGTGCTCACGCGCGGCAGCATCGCCTTCGCGGTCGCCGAGCGGGCTCAGCAGCACGGAGCCGAGGTGGTGCTCACCACGTTCGGGCGGGCGCGCCGGCTGACCGAGCGCGCCGCGGCGAAGCTGCCGGAGCCGCCCGACGTGCTCGAGCTGGACGTGAACAGCGAGGAGGACTTCGCGGCGCTCGCCACCGAGCTGCGGTCGCGCTGGGGAGGGGTCGACGGCGTTCTCCACGCGGTCGCCTTCGCGCCCGCGGACGCGCTGGGCGGCGGCTTCCTCGACACTCCGCCGGAGTCGGCCGAGGTGGCCTTCCGGACGAGCGCGTTCTCCTTCAAGGCGCTGGCGACGTCGCTGGCCCCGTTAATGGAGTCCGGCGGGAGCGTGGTCGGCCTGACCTTCGACGCCGCCGTGGCCTGGCCCGTGTACGACTGGATGGGCGTGTCGAAGGCGGCGCTCGAGTCCGTGAGCCGCTACCTGGCCCGTGACCTCGGCGCGCCAGGGCGTGCGCGTGAACCTCGTGGCCGCCGGCCCGGTCTCCACACCCGCGGCCGGCGGCATCCCCGGCTTCGAGCGGCTCGCCGGGCTGTGGGGCTCGCAGGCTCCGCTCGGCTGGGACCCGGAGGACCCGTCGCCGGTGGCCGACGCGGTGTGCTTCCTGCTGTCCGACCTGTCCCGAGCGGTGGACGCGGAGATCCTGCACGTGGACGGCGGCTTCCACGCGATGGGCGCCCCGCTCGAGGCCTAGCGATAATCGCGCCGTGCTCCTAGCCATCGACGTCGGCAACACGCAGACCCACGTCGGGATGTTCGACGCGGACGAGCTGGTGGAGCACTGGCGCTTCGCGACGGTGCGCTTCGCCACCGCCGACGAGCTGGCCGCCGGCGTCTCGAGCCTGCTCGGCCTCCGCGAGCTCCGGCTCCGCGACGTGAACGCGGCGATCGTCTCGTCGGTCGTGCCGTCGCTCGCGCACGAGTACGACCAGCTGATCGCGCGCTACCTCGACGGCAACGGGGTGCTCGTGGGCCCGTGGCTGCGCACCGGGATGCCGATCCGGATCGACAACCCGCTGGAGCTGGGCGCCGACCGCCTGGTGAACGCGGTGGCCGCCTACGACCGCGTGGGCGCGGCGTGCATCGCGGTCGACTTCGGCACGGCCATCAACTACGACGTGGTCTCCGGGGACGGCGAGTACCTGGGCGGCGTGATCTCGCCCGGGATCGAGGTCTCGCTCGAGGCGCTCGCCGCCCGGGCGGCGCGGCTGCCCCGGGTGGACATCGAGGCCCCGCGCCACGCGATCGGCAAGGGCACGGCCGAGGCGATCCAGTCGGGTGTGGTCTACGGCTACGCCGGCCAGGTGGACGCCATCCTCGGCCGGCTGCGCGAGGAGCTCGGGCGAGGAGGCCACGGCGATCGCCACCGGCGGGTTCGCCCAGTCGATCGTCCCCTTCTGCGACCAGGTCGACGAGGTGGACGACCTCCTGACCCTCACCGGCCTGAAGCTCGTCTTCGAGCGCAACCGCGACTAACTCGCAACACCAGCGCGCCCACGCGTAACACCCGCCCCGCGATCCTGGGCGAATGGGAGAGCCGGGTCACGTTGAGCCGCCTATATCGGTCAAACGTGACGCGGATCAAGCCATGGCGACCCTCGCGGCACGACAGCACGGTGTGGTTGCCCGGCGACAACTCGCACGTCTCGGGCTCACTCGTCACGAGATCGACTGGCACCGCGGGTGCGGTCGCCTCCACGATTTGCACCGAGGTGTCTACGCGGTGGGGCATGTTGCCGTCACACGCGAGGGTCGGTGGCTCGCTGCCGTACTTGCAGGCGGTCCTGGCGCGGCGCTGAGCCACCGTGCCGCCGCCGCTCTCTGGCGCCTTCGCCCGAGCGGCGGATCGGTGGTGGACGTGACCGTGGCCCGGAACCGGCGGCATCGACGCGGGATGCGCTTCCACCGAGTCAGCCTTCCCCCCGACGAGACCACCGTCCTCCACGGCATCCCCGTCACGACCGTCCCGCGCACGCTCTTCGACCTCGCCGCCGTGCTCGACACCCGCCAGGTCGAGCGGGCTCTCAACGAGGCGGATTACCTGCGTCTCGCCGACCGGCTCTCGCTTCCCGCCCTCCTCGACCGCCACCCGCGCCGCGCCGGGGCGGCGGCGGTTCGCGCGGCGCTCGCCCTGCGCGCTTCCGGCGCCACCGTCACGCGGAGCGAGCTCGAGGAGCGCTTCCTCGACCTGCTCGACGACGCCGGTCTCCCGCGGCCGCTGGTGAACACGCTGGTGCTCGGGCTCGAGGTGGATTGCGCGTGGGCCGAGCCAAGGCTCATCGCGGAGCTCGACGGTCGCGCCGCCCACGCCACCCCGGCGGCCTTCGAGGCCGACCGCGAGCGTGACCGGGTCCTCCAGGCGGCAGGCTGGAGGGTCATCAGGGTCACCTGGCGGCAGCTCGCGGGCGACCGGGCCCGCCTGGTGGAAGACCTCCGAGCCCTGCTGGCGGCTTAGGCCGGCGCTACCGTCTCCCACCACATGCCCGCCCTCACCGACCCCTGGACGCTCGGCGGCCACCGGCTCGCGAATCGCGTCGTGCTGGCGCCGCTCGCGGGCATCGGCAACTGGTTCGTGCGCCTCCAGGCCAAGCGCTTCGGCGCCGGCCTCGTGACCTCGGAGATGGTGTCGAGCTTCGGGCTCGCCTACGGCAACAAGCGCACGGTCGACGAGTTCCTGCGGATCCATCCCGACGAGCACCCGATGTCGCTGCAGCTGTTCGGGCAGGACCCTGACGTGATGCGCCGCGCGGCGGCCATGGTGGCCGAGGCGGGCGCCGACCTGATCGACCTGAACATGGGCTGCCCGGTCAAGAAGGTCTGCAAGACCGGCGCCGGCGCGGCCCTTCTCGCCGATCCCGACCGCGCGGTGGCCGTGGCACGCGCCGCCGGCGAGGGCTCCGGCCTGCCGGTGACGGTGAAGCTGCGACCCGGCCTGCGGCCCGGAGAGCGCGACGGCGTCCACCTGGCCCGGCGCCTCGTGGAGGAGGCCGGGGTGGTGGGCATCGGATTCCACCCGCGGCACGCGTCGCAGCAGCACTCCGGGCGCCCGGACTACGCGCTCGCGCGGGAGCTCGTGGAGCAGCTCCACACCCCGGTCGTCGTGACCGGCGGGCTCTCCTCGGCCGAGCACGCTCTCCATGCATTCGAGGAGAGCGGCGCCGAGGCCGTGATGCTCGCGCGCGGCTCGTTCGGCAATCCGTGGCTGTTCGCGCGCCTGCTGGGGCGCTACGAGGGCGAACCCGAGCCCCAGGAGGTGCTGGACGAGCTCGAGTGGGTCATCGGGTGCGCCGAGGAGCACCTCGGGCGCGAGCGCGCCGGCCGCTACCTGCGCAAGTTCTACCCCTGGTACGCGGACACCCTGGGCCTTACGAAGCGGGAGCGCCACGCGCTGGTCACCGCGCCGACCACCGATGACGCGCGCGCAGCGCTGCTGAATCTCGTGCGGGCGCCCGCGCCCGCCTCCGCGCTCAGCTGAAGCTGAGCATTCAGCTTCGGCTGCGACTGCCGATACCCCTCGGATTCGCCCTCTTCAGCGCCACGGGCGCCTCGGGAGCCTCGGCCCGGCTGCGCTCTTCAAGGCAGTTCGAGCTCCTCGGCACTGCCGCTGCGACCGCGTCGGTCGTGGCATTCGCCCTGCTCGCCGGCGGCCTCTGGATCGACGAAGAGGCCGACGGCCTCTGGCGCGCGTTCGGATGCGCCGGACTCCTCGCGGTGGCCGGTTCGCACGCCTGCCTCGTCCTGGGCGCCCGCCGCCAAGGTGACAGCGAGACGGTGCGTGCGCTGGTGGCCATCTCACTCATTGCCGCGGCGCTGGACACGACCGCGATGCTCGCTCTGGTCAGCGGCCTTGCCGAATTCGACGACGACGGCAGTCCCCAGCTGATCGCCATCTGCCTCGTGGTCCTGGTCCTGACCACGGTGCTCCCGCCGATCCTGCGACGGCTCGCACCCACCCCCGCGACCGGCGCGCAAGCGCCCTCGGGACCGGCCGGCGAGATGCTGGCGATCGCCGACCGCATCGACGAATTGGGGCGCGATCCGGGCCTGAGAAGCCCCCAGATACGACGCGAAACCGAACGGCTGCGACGCCTCGCGAGGGAGTTCTCCGGATAGTCCCGCCGGGGCGGCAAGCCCGGAAGGCAACTGGCAACGATTGCTACACTGCTCCGTCCCTCCAGCTCACAGAGCGTCGCGCCGGATGCGCGTCAACGGAGGGTTTTTCTATGGCAGCGCGAGAGACAGTCCTCACACCCCAAGGGCTCGAAGAGCTCAAGACGAAGATCGAGCACCTGCGCACCGAGCGCAGGCGCGAGGTTGCCCAGCGCATCAAGGAAGCCCGTGAGTTCGGCGACATCTCGGAGAACGCCGAGTACGACGACGCCAAGAACGAGCAGGCCATGCTCGAGAAGCAGATCGGCGATCTCGAGGACAAGCTCCGCGGCGCCCGGATCATCGACGAGAAGCACGTGGACACCGACGTGGTCGGTGTTGGCGTGACCGTGCACGTGAAGGACCAGAAGACGGACAAGTCGTCGAAGTTTCGGATCGTGGGCTCGGCCGAGGCGGACCCCGCCGAGAGCAAGCTCTCGAACGAGTCGCCCGTCGGCAAGGCGCTGATCGGGCACAAGCGCGGCGAGACCGTGTCGGTTGCCGTGCCGCGCGGCCCGGCGCGCAAGCTCAAGATCACCAAGATCGAACGCGCGTAGCCTGCAAGCGCCCTCGGCGCGCGTAGAGTTCCCGCGCGTGGACGACCGTCGCGCGAAGCTCGAACGCCTGCGCGCCGACGGGATCGACCCCTTCCCGCACCAGTTCGAGGGCGTCGTTCCGATCGAGCGCGTGCACGCGGAGCACGCGGGCCTCGAGGACGGGGAGGAGACCGAGAGCGCATATCGCGTGGCCGGCCGGCTCGCGGCGCGCCGCGGGCACGGCGGCGCCGCCTTCCTCGATGTGGTGGACCGCTCGGGCCGCCTCCAGGTCCACGCGCGCAAGGACGTGCTCGGCGACGAGTCGTTCGAGACCCTCACGTCGCTCGATCTCGGCGACCTGATCGGAGTGGACGGCACCGCCTTCAAGTCGAGGCGGGGCGAGCTCAGCCTGCGCGCGACCGGGTGGAAGCTGCTGGCCAAGTCGCTGAGGCCCCCGCCCGACAAGTTCCACGGGCTCGAGGACGTGGAGACCCGCTACCGCCACCGCGAGCTCGACCTGATCGCCAACGAGGAGGTGCGCGAGCTCTTCATCCTCCGCAGCAAGGTGGTGCGCGCCATTCGGCGATGGCTGGACGAGCGCGGCTTCCTGGAGGTCGAGACCCCGATCCTCCAGCCGCTCTACGGCGGCGCGCTGGCGCAGCCGTTCGTGACCCACCACAACGCGCTGGATCGCGAGCTGTACCTGCGGATCGCGGACGAGCTCTATCTCAAGCGGCTGATCGTCGGCGGGCTCGAGCGCGTGTACGAGATCGGCAAGGACTTCCGCAACGAGGGCGTGTCCCACAAGCACAACCCCGAGTTCACGATGCTCGAGTGGTACGAGGCCTACGCGGACTACAACGACATCGCGACCAGGCTGGAGGAGCTGATCTCGTACGTCGCCGGCGAGGTCGGCTACGACGGGCCGATCGACTTCTCGACGCCCTGGCGCCGCGTGAGGCTGGCCGACGCCATCCGCGAGGAGACAGGCCTCGACGTGCTCGCCCTGCGCGACCGCGACGAGCTGGTGGCAGCCGCCAAGGAGCGCGGGATCGACGTCGACCCGGGCGCGACCTGGGCGAAGCTCGTGGACGAGCTGCTCTCGAAGCACGTGGAGCCGAAGCTCGAGCAGCCCGCCTTCGTGC
>CAWDLI010000009.1:0-29544 GCA_963803245.1 uncultured Thermoleophilaceae bacterium
GTCCGGGCGACGGCTCGGAGGCGCAGCACCTCGCGCGCGCAGAGATCGCGGTGGCGGCCTCGGCGGGCACGGCGCCCGCGCCGCAGATGGTGCTGCGCGCGCTGGCCGGCGGCGCGGTGCCGGTGGTGGCGCGGCTGCCGCAGTACGAGGAGGCGCTGCGCGACGGTGAGCTGGGCCTGCTCTTCGAGCCGCGCGACGCGCTCACGCTCGCCGGTCAGCTGGAGCGCCTGATCTCGGAGCCGGACCTGCGCGGCGAGTTCGCCGAGCGGATCGGGCGCGCGCACCCCGAGCTCGCATGGTCGCGCGTGGCGGACCGCTTCGAGGAGCTGTACGCCGAGATCGCGGCCCGTCGCCATCCGACGAACGGCCGTGCCGATCTGCGCAAGCGGCTCGCCGAGCGTGACTTTGTGGACGTGGATCTCCACATGCACACCGACCACTCGCCCGACTGCGCGACGTCCGTGGACACGCTTCTGGACACGGCCAAGCGCGTCGGTCTCGGCGCGATCGCGATCACCGACCACAACGAGGTGTCGGGCGCTCTCGAGGCGCGCGAGCGGGCCGACGGGATCAAGGTGATCGTGGCCGAGGAGGTGAAGACCGCGGACCAGGGCGAGGTGATCGGGCTCTTCATCGAGGAGAAGATCCCGCGCGGTATGACGCTCGCCGAGACGATCGCGGAGATCCGGCGCCAGGGCGGGCTCGTGTACGTGCCGCACCCGTTCGACCGGATGCACGCGGTGCCCGACTACGAGCACCTGCTGGCGGTCGTGGAGGACATCGACGCCATCGAGGTGTTCAACCCGCGGGTGGCGTTCTCGGCGTTCAACGAGGAGGCCGCGCGCTTCGCCGCCAAGTACCGGATCGTGGCCGGGGCCGGCTCCGACAGCCACGTGGCCCAGGGGCTCGGGTCGGTGAAGATCCGGATGCGCGACTTCGACGGTCCCGAGGAGTTCCTGGAGTCCCTCCGCGACGCGGACATCGTGCGCAAACGCCAGTCGCTGCTGTACGTGCAGGCCCTCAAGTTCATCCAGACGAAGGGCCCCAAGGGACGCAGGAGATGATGCACACAAGAGGAGGGGGCGCCGGGCCGTCAAAAGTCTCTGCCCAGGTGCCCGCTACCGACGACGAGATCAAGGAGAAGTACCTCGAGCGGGCGATCCGCGAGCTGAACCAGCTCACGCGCGCCATCCAGAGCTGCGATCACTGCCCGCGCGGGAACCTGATGCCGGTGCTCGGGTCCGGCCACCCGCAGGCGGACATCATGCTCCTCAAGTTCGCGCCGATGCCTTCGGAGGTCGAGGAGGGCGTGGCGTTCTACGGCCGCGCCGGCGGCGCGCTGATGAAGAGCTTCAAGCGGCTCGGCATCGACCCGCTGACCGTGTACGGCACGGTTTTCGTGAAATGCCCGGTCGGCGACACCGACCTGTCCGCGCCCGAGTGCCGGGCGCGGGTGCTCGACGAGCTGGCCATCGTGCAGCCCCGCATCGTGGTCGTGATGGGCGAGGAGGCGCTGGAGGAGCTGAACGGCCTCGGCGTGCCGCTCGGCGCCCAGCTGGGGCCGGAAGAGGGCGCGATCCAGCGCCTCACGCCCGCGTGCGACGCCCTCTACGTGCCGGACATCGACGGCTCGCTCGACGACGAGCGCGTCAAGCGCGAGTTCTGGCGCGCGTTCCGCTCGCTCGGCGACTGGTACGAGGACTTCCCGCCCTACTAGCGGAAAGCATCCTCAAGGCCGCGGCGGAGCGCTACGCTCGCTCTGCCAATCGAGAGGGAGGTCTCATATGGCCGAGAAGGCCAGGATCCTCGTCGTGGCGAACCGCACCGCCGAGTCGCCCGAGCTCCTCGACGCGCTCAGGACGCGCGCCGTGCACGGGCCGTGCGAGTTCACCCTGCTGGTGCCGGCCACGGCCCACGGGATCGCATGGGCGGCCGACATGCACGCCGGCGAGTCGGAGGCGGAGGGGCATCGGAAGGCGTTCGTGGAGGAGCTGCGCCAGGAGGGCCTCGACGTGCGCGATGCCAAGGTCGGCGACGCCGACCCGCTGGCGGCCGTATGCGACGAGTGTCACTTCACGGACTACGACGAGCTGATCGTCTCGACGCTGCCGCTCAAGGTCTCGAAGTGGCTGCACGTGGACCTGCCGCGGAAGGCCCGCGCCGCGACCGGGCTGCCGGTGCAGCACGTGGTGGCCAGCGAGGCGAAGGCGGTGACGAGCTAGACCTCGGTACGCTGGCGCCATGGACCTTGAGGAGCACAGCCTCGACCCGGTGATCGAGCGGACCTGCGCCGAGTGCGGGGTCCAGCTCACCGACCAGGAGATCCAGGCTTCGCTCGACTCGGACGGCCGCTTCCTCTGCACCGTCCACGCCACCGAGCAGGTGTCGGTGGAGGAGCTGGATGAGCCGGGCTAGGCGGCCTGGCGGCGCAGCAGCGCGACGCACTCGATGTGCGGCGTCTGCGGGAACATGTCCACGGGCCTGACGGTCTCGAGCACGTAGCCGGCGTCGACCATCTGCCTGGCGTTCGGCGCGAGCGTCGTCGGGTTGCAGGACACGTAGACCACACGCTCGGCCTCCGCCTCGAGCACGCGGCGCACGACCTTCTGCGACAGCCCGGCGCGCGGCGGGTCCACCACCACCACGTCGGGCTTGCCGGAGCGCTCGAGCAGCGGGCGCATGGCGGTGCGCACGTCGCCGGCGAAGAACTGGGCGTTGTCCACCCCGTTGAGCCGGGCGTTCTCGATCGCGTCGGCCACGGCCTCCTCCACCAGCTCGACGCCCCACACCTCGCCGGCGTCGAGCGCCAACGTCAGGGCGATCGTGCCGATGCCGCAGAAGAGGTCCAGCACGCGCTCCTTGCCGGTCAGCCCGGCCAGCTCCGCGGCGGTGGCGTACAGGCGCTCCGCCATCTCCGTGTTCGTCTGGAAGAACGCGTCGGGGGAGATCCGGAAGGTCAGGCCGCTCAGCTGCTCCTCGAGCTTCGCCTTCCCTCTCAGCACCTTCGTCTCACCGTCGCGCGTGGTCTCGGCCACACCGGCGGCACGGGTCCACAGCACCGAGTCGGCGGGCACCGCGGCGGCGAACTCCGCGTCCCGGAACTCGCCGGGGCTCGTGACCAGCCGCGCCTGCAGCTGGCCGGTGCGCCGGCCCTCGCGAACCACGAGGTTGCGCAGCATCCCGCTCTGGTTGCGCCGGTCCCACGTCGACAGGCCCTCGGCGCGGCACCAGGCCTTCACGGACTCGCGCAGGTCGTTGACCCGCTCTGAGGCGAGCACGTCCTCGGTCACGTCGTCGATCAGGTCGAAGCGGCCCGCGCGGTGGAAGCCGAGCACGAGCTCGCCCTCCTCGTCCTCGCCGAACGAGTACTCGAGCTTGTTGCGGTAGCCCTCGCGCTCCTCGGCCGCGACGATCGGCTCCACGGGGGGATCCTCGAAGCCGCCGATGCGCCGGAGCGCGTCGCGCACCTGGTCCTCCTTCTCCGCGAGCTGGCGCTCGTAGGAGAGCACCTGCCAGGGCGCCCCCGGGTGCGGCGCGGAGGGCTGCACCCGGTCCGGGCCGGAGGTGAGCAGCTCCACCGAGTCGGCCTCGGCGAAGGAGCGCTTCGCCTTGGTCACGCGCGCTCGCACCAGATCGCCGGGCATGCCGCCGCGCACGAACACCACGTAGCCGTCGGTGCGGGCCACCCCGGCCCCACCGTAGGCGAGCGCGTCGACCTGGAGCTCGAGCTCCTCGCCGCGCTGGAGTCGCGTCACCCGAGCTTCGTCTCGATGGCGTTGAGGACCGTCTTGCGGTTCGCGTTGCGGCGCTCGTAGTCGCGCACCTTGCGCAGCTCCGCCGGGGACAGGTCGGTCAGCCGTCCCTGGACCTGGGCCGCCGTGAGGTCGTCGAAGGCGGTGATCGGAAAGCTGGGCCCCACCCCCGCGGCGCGGCGCAGGCGGTCGGCTTGGGCAAGCGCCGGCGAGGCCGCGCGGGTTGCGCTCTTGCGCGCCCCGGACACCTGCTTGGCGGCATCGCGTGCGGCGTCGGTGGCAGCGCGCCGGGCGTCGGACGTGGCCTCGTCGATCCCGTCGCGGCTGCGGTCCATCAGCTGCTCGAGGTCCTGGAGCACGTCGTTCGTCTGCTTGCGACCGCGCTCCACGATCTTGGACGCGATCCCCTGGGCGCCGTCCACGGTCACCTGACCGCGCTCCACCGCCTCGCTCAGCACCTGCTCGATCCGCTCGCGCGTGATGAGCATCATGTCGAGCGGCCGGATCAGGTTCTGGCGCAGCGCGTCGCGCAGCTCGGCGACGGTCTTGGCCGAGACGTCGGCGCCATCGGCGGCCGGCTTGGTGGCGGCTTCGGCTGCCTTCGCGGCGCCCTTCTGCGCGCGCTGCTGGCGGCCGCGCGCCTGACCGCCCTTGCGTGCGGCGGCGCTTCGCTGAGACGACGATCGCGTGGTCTTCGCGCTCGCCGCCGCCGGCGTGGCCTTCCGCGTGCGGGCGGTGCCGCCGCTCTTCTTCGCGGTGGTGCTCTTCCTGGCGGTGGTGCTCTTCCTCGTGGTGCTGCTCCGTCGCTCGGCCATCACACTCGTGCCTCCTTGTGGGAGTCGCTCCTAGCTCGCACTGGACTATGGCAGCCCGAACCGGGCGAGCACGGGCGCGTGATCGGAGAGGCGGATGCGCCGGCCATCGCGCTCCCGGACCTCGCGCTCGGCGGCGTCGAGGCGGCGCGGACGCTCGATCACCTCCAGTCCGCGCGTGAGCAGATGGTCGATCGCGCCGGGCGCAGTGGGGTCGCCGAGACCGAACCGCTCGCGCAGCGCCACGAACGCCCCGGGGCTCTGGCGCGGGCGGAGGTTCAGGTCCCCTCCGAACACGAGCGGGTCGCCCGCCGCCCACTCGAGCGCCCTCTCCGCGGCGCGCTCCACCTCCGCAGCAGCCGCCGCCGGCAGGCCGGCGCTCGCGTGCAGGTTCGCCACGCACAGGCGCCCCTCGGGCAGCTCCACGCGCGCCCACAACATCCGCCGGCGCTCGGGACGCTCGGCCAGCCGCATCCGCCGGCTCTCGACGATGCTCCCGGGATGACGCACCAGGATCTGGTTGGAGCCGCCGTCGCTCGAGGCGAGCAGGTCGGGGTTGAGATCCGCCAGCCGCCACTGCAGCGCGGGCAGGAGGTTCCGGGACGTGAGCGCCAGCGCGGCGTGCGAGCGGGTGCGCCGCGCAAGCGCATCGAACCAGCGCGGGGGCGCCTCCTGGAGGAGCGCGACGCTCCATTCCCAGCGGTCGAGCAGGAGCGCGAACTCGGGCAGGAGCGGGCGGTTGACCTGCGCGTGAGTGGCGTCGCGCTCGGTCAGGCGGAGCAGCCGCGAGCGCCAGGTGAGGAGACCCGGGTCGGGCGGGAAGTCCCGACCGTGGTAGAGGTTCCAGCTGAGGACTTGCATTGACGCGCCACTTCCTGACCGGTGAGGAGCTTACGAGGGACGAGCTGACGCAGCTCGTCGAACGCGCGCTGGAGCTAAAGCGGGACCGGCTCGCGTCGCGCGCGCTCGAGGGGAAGAGCGTGGCGCTCGTGTTCGAGCGCCCCTCCACCCGCACCCGCCTTTCGTTCGACGTGGGCGTGCACGAGCTGGGCGGCCATCCGCTGATCCTGCGCCCCGATGAGCTCCAGGTGGCGCGCGGCGAGTCGCTGCGCGACCTCGCGCTCGTCCTGTCACGGATGGTCCACGCGGTGGGCGTGCGAACCGGGCCGCAGGCCGCGCTCGAGGAGCTTGCCGAGCACGCCTCGATCCCGGTGGTGAACATGCTCACGCGCGAGCACCATCCCTGTCAGGCGCTGGCCGACCTGGTGACCCTGCGCGAGCGCTTCGGGCGGCTCGACGGGCTCAAGCTCGCCTACGTGGGCGACGGCAACAACGTGGCGCGCTCGCTCCGCACCCTGGGCGCGATCGCGGGGGTGGAGGTGGAGGTGGCCTCGCCTCCCGAGCTGTCGCTGGACGGGCTGCCGCATGTCGAGCCGGGCGACGCGGTGCGGGACGCGCACGCGGTGTACGCGGACGTGTGGGTGAGCATGGGCGACGAGGCCGAGGCCGAGGGAAAGCGCGCGCTGCTCGCGCCCTACCGCCTGGACGAGGCGCTGCTGGCTCAGGCGCGCGACGACGCCGTGGCGCTCCACTGCCTCCCCGCCCACCCGGGCGAGGAGATCAGCGAGGGCGTGCTGTACGGCGAGCGCTCGGCGGTGTGGGACCAGGCTGAGAACCGCCTGCACGCCCAGAAGGCGCTACTCGAGCTGCTCGTGTCCTGAGTCACCTCGAGGTTTCGTCACCGGGCTCGCCACAATACGCGCCAGCCCTGCTCACGACGAGGAGATCCATGAAGACATTGCTTGCGACGATCTGCGCCTGTCTCGCGCTCGGCCTGGTGGCGGCCGGCTGCGGCGGCGACGACGACAGCGACGACTCGGGCTCCGCCGCTCCGACGCCCACGGCCGAGCAGCCGGCGGACACCGCCGCCAGCGAGCCGGAGGACACGTCCGGCGGCGCGACCGCAGGCGCCGTGCCCGTTTCGATGAAGGACATCGCCTTCTCCCCGCAGGAGGTCTCGGTGCCGAAGGGCGGATCCGTCACCTGGACGAACGACGACTCGGTGGGCCATGACGTGACCAAGGAGTCCGGCCCAGGACCCGCGTTCCAGTCCGGCGACCCTGGCGCCATGTCGGGCGGCGACACCTTCACGCAGAAGTTCACCACGCCCGGCACGATCAAGTACGTCTGCTCGGTGCACCCCGGCATGGACGGCACCGTCGTCGTCAAGAAGTAGGCGCGGGGGCCCCGCTAGACGCCGGGCGCCGCGGGCAGGTCCGGAATGCGAGGGACCTCCGGAAGCCGGGGCGCCGGCGGCAGCGTCGGCGCCCCGCCCCCGTTGCCGGGCAACAGGTCGAGGAGCGCCTGAGGCAGCCCGCGGACGCTCTCCACGTTCCCGCCTTCCGATCCGCCGCCACCGGCCGGCTGACTGCCGGTGGACGGCTGGTTGGTACCGGAGGGCGTGTCGTTCACGATCGGAGCGGACTCCTCGGGCGCGCCGCCGGGCGCGGGCGCCGGGCGCTGCCGGTCGGTGTCCTCGGATCCCTTCGGTGTGCGCGACCGGTCGTCGCGGCCCGCGCCGGGCCGATCCTCGGCCGGCCGTGCGGCCGCCGTGTGGCCGTGTCGAGGCTCCACCGGCCCCCGGTCCGGGCTGGCGGCGACCTTCGCGGGAGGCGCGTCTGACTGGAGCCGGATTCCTGCTTCAGGATCCTGAGCGCGGCCTGCTGCTTGCGCGGCGCCCGATAGGGCCGCACGGAGGTGATCGCGTCGAACGTGTCGGCCACCGCGATGATGCGCGCGCCCACCGGGATCTCCTCGCCCGCGAGCCCGTCCGGATAGCCGCTGCCGTCGAGCCGCTCGTGGTGGTGGAGCACCATCGCGACTACCTCCGGGTCACCGATCGGCGCGAGCATGTCGGCGCCGTCGCCCGGGTGGCGCTTGATGACCTCGAACTCCGCGTCGTCGAGAGCGCTCGGCTTGTTGAGGATGCGCTCCGGCGTGTTGATCTTGCCGGCGTCGTGTACGGAGGCGGCTATCTGCACCTTCCTGACCAGCTCCGACGAGAGCCCCATCCGCTCCGCCACCATCTCGGCGCTGCGAGCCACACGCCGTGAATGGCCGAGCATGAACGGATCGCGGGCGTCGAGCGAGCTGGCCAGCCGCTCCAGGATCTGTATCCGGTTGTCCGCCGGGGAGCTGACGCCGTCCGCCGAGAGCGGATCCGTTCCGAGCAGCCGGGTGACCTCGCTGAGGCGGCGCTCGGCGCGCACGCGGCGCAGGAAACCCCACACCATGAGGTCGCCGAAGAGGATGTCGCGGCTCGCGGGCCGGCGCTGCCAGAGCCACGAGCCGGCGCTGGCGATCGCGGCGGAGAGGGCCACCGCCATCAGGATCGAGAGCGGGATGGAGCGCTCGCCGGTGAAGACCTCCACGAGTTCTACGAGCAGTAGGGGGAGCACCACCGTCGCGAAGGTCACGGCGACCGCGTGGGGGAGGTAGCGCCACGTGCTGGACACCCTCCTGAGCGGAGGTGGACGGCCGTGCGTGGGGGGCTGCGAGCCTCGCGGTAAGGATCGCTGGTCCCTCACCTGCCCGACCTGGGCGGCTCCTTGAGGCATGCTGACCAGTCGGCATGGTTGGCGCGAACTTGAGGATCGCGCCGAGATCTAGGACGTAGGTCCCGGGCGCCGGCGCAGGCCAAAACCGCGCAGCAGCAGCAGCGCGGTCTCCCCCAGGCCGCCGCGCGCGGGGAGCACGCCGAGCTGCGTCGCGGCGTCGTAGAGGTCGAAGAACCCGCGTACGCGGCGCACGGCTCCGTCCGTGAGCTCGATGTAGTGCAGGCCGTGAAGCGTCACGAAGCGCTCGGTGGCCGGCAGCATGGCGCCCAGGTCGTGGCGGTGGGTTCCGAGCGCGCGCCAGGGAACGCAGATGTGCTCGCCACGCACCAGCGCCGGCGCGGTGGCCTCGATGCTCAGGTCCGGAAACGCCTCGCGCAGCATGAGCGCATGACGCTCCAGCGCGTCCACGCCGCGCAGCGGGTCCGTGGCCACGGGGTCCTCGTAGCTCACGTCGGGCGTGCAGCAGGCCTCGAAGCCGTGGCCCGCCCAGCCCGCTCTCCAGCTCTCGGCCAGCTGGTCGATCACGCCGCGCTCGAGCTCGTTCACGGCGTCAGCTCTGCCACGCCCTCCTCGGGCGACGACGCCTTGGCGTAGAGGCGGCGCGGGATGCGGCCGGCCGCGCGGGCCTCGAACCCGGCCTCCACGGCCTTGCGCATGGCTCCCGCCATGGCCACCGGGTCGGCGGCGCGGGAGATCGCGCTGGCCAGCAGAACCGCGTCGCAGCCGGCCTCCATCGCGAGTGCGGCGTCGGAGGCGGTGCCCACGCCCGCGTCGAGGATCACCGGCACGCGCGCCTGCTCGACGATCAGGCGGAGGTTGTACGGGTTGTTGATTCCCATCCCGCTCCCGATCGGCGATCCGAGCGGCATCACGGCGGCGCAGCCCGCGTCCTCGAGCCGGCGCGCGAGGATCGGGTCGTCGTTCGTATACGGGAGCACGGTGAAGCCCTCGCCCACCAGGATCTCGGCGGCCTCGAGCAGCTCGGCCGGATCGGGCAAGAGCGTCTTGTCGTCCCCGATCACCTCGAGCTTCACCCAGTCGGTGCCGAGCGCCTCGCGCGCCAGGCGCGCGGTTGTGACGGCCTCGCGCGCGGTGAAGCAGCCGGCGGTGTTCGGCAGCACCTCGCAGCCCGCCGTCTCGAGCGTCTCGAGGATCGACCCGGGGGCCGATGGATCCACCCTGCGCATCGCGACCGTCGCCAGCTCCGCCCCCGACGCCCGGGCGGCCTCGGCCATCACGCCGAGATTGCGGAAGCCTCCGGTGCCAAGCACCAGGCGCGAGCGCAGCTCGCGGCCGGCTATCTGGAAGGCGGCGTCGCTGCCGTCGCCGCCCTGCACGGCGTGAAGCACCTCGAGCTCCTGCCCGTCGCGCAGCCGGGTGCTCTCCCACTGCCCGCGCGGCACCACCTCGCCGTCCACGGCCACGGCCACGCCGCGGCCGCCGGGCTCCACGCCGGACTCGCGCACCGCAGCCTCCACCGTCGCCCCGTCGGGCAGCCGCCGCGACTCGCCGTTGATCCGTACTGAGGTCATGCGGTGGCACCCGCCCTCGCGAAGCGGTCCGCACCGAGTCCCGCCGCCACCTCGGGGAGGTTGCCGCCGGCGAGCAGCTCGGCCACCACCTCGCCGGTGAGCGGCGCCAGCAGGACGCCGTTGCGCCAGTGGCCGGTGGCCCACACGAGTCCCCGCAGGTCGCCAGGGCCGATCACCGGCAGGTTGTCCGGAGTGCCGGGCCGCAGGCCCGCCACGGCGCGCACGAGCTCGAGCTCGGCGGTCTCGGGAACCACCTCCCACGCGTGCTCGAGCAGCCGGTGCACGCCGCCCGCCGTCACCGCGGTGTCGAAGCCCTGCTCCTCCATCGTCGCCCCGAGCACCACGCGCCCGTCGCCGCGCCCGACCAGGTAGCAGCGCGGGGTGCGCACGATCCGGGCGAGCGGCTCGCCGCCGGCACCGCGCGTGCGCAGCTCGAGGATCTGACCCTTCACGGGCCGGACCGGCAGCTCCTGCCCCGGTGCCAGCGCGGGCGACCATGCGCCGGCTGCCACCACCACGTGCTCGCATGCGATCGTGCCGCCGGGGCCGGTCACCCCGGTCACCCGGTCACCGTCGTGCTCGATCGAGGCGACGTCGAAGTCGAACGCGATCTCGTCGACGGCCGCGGCGAGCGCCTGTGCGGTCGCGCGCGGGTCGGCCTGGGCGTCGCCGGGGGCGTGCAGGCCGCCTGCGATCCGCGGCGACAGCCACGGCTCGAGGCGCCGGCAGCGCGAGGGCGTCAGCCACTCGGAGTCGAGCCCGAGCGCCACATGCAGCTCGTGCAGGCGGCGCAGCTCCTCCACGTCGTCGCGGTCAGCGGCCACGACCAGCGCTCCGCTCTCCCGGAACCCGGTCGGCAGGCCGGTCTGCTCCTCCAGGCGAGCGGCGAACGACGGCCAGCGCTCGCGGGCCGCCAGGCCGAGCGCCAGCCCCACGTGCTCGCCGAAGTCGGCCTCGGTCACCGGAGCGAGCATGCCGGCGGCGACTCCCGACGAGCCGGCAGCCGCCTCGGATGCACGATCGACGACGAGCACGGACAGCCCGCGCCGGCCGGCGCTCCACGCGCAGGCGAGTCCCACAAGGCCCGCGCCGATCACGACGGCGTCGTAGCGTCTGCTCCGCGGCGAGTGAATCACCTTCCCTTCGCCGGCATTACCCGGTTCAGGTTCCACGGTCGGCGGCGCCGCAGCCACCCTCTCAGCCCGGTCCACCGAGCTCCCGTACCTACGCGGTCAATCGTATCGCCGCGTGGGGGTCTCGTCCGGCGAGCGCCGGTCCACCCCCATGAACGTCACCGCGAGCGAGATCACGAGCCCGATGACCCCGACGATCAGGAGGATCAGCCCGACGGTCTCCAATTCCACGCCCTGCACGGACGCGGTCACCGCGTAGCGCAGGATTGCGCCCACGGCGATGAGGAAGATTGAGGTGCCGATTCCCATGGTCGATTCGCGATCTGCTACCCGTTAGGGGCCTCGTCGCACGCTAGCAGTCGTGTCAGGCGACACGATCTGCGTCACACCGCAACCGTGCGCGTCCGGTGTGTTGACGAGGGTGACCGTACTGGGCACGGAAGTGCAGGCGGTCGCGCTACACGACGCTCTGACCCGACCCGTCCCAGCTCACATACATGCGATTCAAGACGATTACGCTCTCCCTCCTGCTGCTGGCGCTCCTCCCCGCCGCGAGCGAGGCGAGCACCAAGCAGCTCTCGATCTTCCAGGCCGACCAGCAGCTGGTGGGCGTCAGCCCCGCCACGCGCGACGCCACGCTCGCCGAGCTCCGCGCGCTCGGCGTGGACGCGATCAAGATCCAGCTCACCTGGTCGGAGGTCGCCCCGAGGACGGCGCGCAAGCCGGCGGGCTTCGACGGCAGCGACCCGGCCGACTACCCCGGCTTCCCGGCATTCGCCACGGCCGTGTCGGACGCGCAGGCCGCCGGCTTCCGCGTGATGCTCGCGCTGAGCCCGACGGTGCCCGGCTTCGCCACCAAGAAGCGCGGCGACACCTTCGGGGTCGATCGCCCGAGCGCCACCGAGTTCGGGCGCTTCGCCGAGGCCGCCGGCAGGCGCTTCGCGTCGGTCGACCTCTGGACGCTCTGGAACGAGCCGAACCACCCGGGCTTCCTGTTCCCGCAGGCCACGAAGGCGCACGTGCCCTACTCGCCGCGCCTCTACCGCTCGCTGCTGCGGGCGGGCGTGAGCGGGCTCAAGCGCTCCGGGCACGGCGGCGACCGCATCCTCTTCGGCGAGCTGCTCCCGATCGGCAAGCGCAACCTCTTCCGCAAGAACACGATGCAGCCGATCCGCTTCCTGCGCGAGCTCTTCTGCCTCGACTCGAGCTGGCGCGCCTACCGCGGACGCACGGCACGCCTGCGCGGCTGCAACGGCTATCGCAAGATCACGGGCGTGAACGGCTTCGCCTACCACCCGTACACGCGGCCGGCAGGGCCGCTCTCGAAGGAGCCCACGCCGGACGACGCCACGATCCGGTCCTACGGGCGGATCACGCGGGCGCTCGACATCGCTCGGCGCAAGGGGCGCATCGGCGGCGGGCGCATGAGCGTCTGGAACACCGAGTTCGACTTCCAGTCCGACCCGCCGGACAACATCTTCGGTGCGCGGCTCTCGCGCATCCCCGACTTCATGTCGCGCTCCGAATGGATCGCCTACCGCAACCCGCGCGTGGCAAGCCACGCCCAGTACCAGATGATCGACACGCCGATCTTCGAGCCGTCGGACCGCGGCCTCTGGCAGGGTGGCCTGCGCTTCGCGGACGGCAAGCCGAAGCCCGGCGTCTACGCCGCCTACCGGCTGCCGCTGTTCGTGCGCCGGCTCGGCACGACCGCGGTCGAGGTCTGGGGCGCCGCGCGGCCCGGAGGCCGTGGAGCCACCGTGCAGATCCAGTCGCGCACCGGCAAGGGCGCCTACACCAACTTGCGCTCGCTCACGGTCAAGAACGTGCGCGGCTACTACAAAGCCCGGATCAAGGTCTCCCGAGCGTCCAAGCGGCAGTTCCGCGCGTCCAGCGCAGGACAAGTCAGTTGGGCAACGAAGGCTGTGAGCCGATGAAGACCGGAACGCCCCCGTTCACTGGAGCCCGATGAACCGCTGTCTCGCAGTCCTCGTCGCCGTCTGCGCACTAACCGCCTGCAGCATGGCCGGCTCCTCGCCCGAGCGCTCCGGCGCCGCGGTGCTCGTGGGGGTGGGCGACCAGATCCCGAGCACGTTCGCCGACCCGAACTTCCTGAAGCTGAACATCAAGCGCTCGCGCTTCTTCGTGCCCTGGAACGTCGTTAAGGACAGGCACCCGCGCGACTTCTTCGACCAGTGGCTCGACGCCGCGGAGACGGCCGGCGTGGAGCCGCTCATCTCGTTCGGCCACGCCGAGGGCTCGAAGTGCCCAAAGAAGCCCTGCAAGCTGCCGACCACGCGTCAGTACACGAAGGCGTTCCGCGCGTTCCGGAAGCGCTACCCGCAGATCAAGGTGTACAGCCCGTGGAACGAGGCCAATCACCGCAGCCAGCCCACCTGGAAGCACCCCAAGCGGGCGGCGCAGTACTACAACATCGTGCGCAAGTACTGCCGTGGCTGCACCATCGTCGCCGCCGACGTGATCGACGAGAGCAACATGGAGAGCTGGCTCAAGACGTTCAAGAAGACGGCCACCAAGCCCAAGATCTGGGGCCTCCACAACTACAGGGACACGAACAAGCGCAAGGGCCAGCGGCTCGGCGGCACCAAGCGCCTGATGAAGGCGGTCAAGGGCAAGGTGTGGCTCACCGAGACCGGCGGCATCGTGAAGTTCGTGCTGCCCGACGGCCGGACGCTCTTCAAGAAGAGCGAGTCGCGCGCCAACTCGGCCACCAAGCGGATGTTCAGCCTCGCCAAGACGTACCGCAGCCGCATCAAGCGCCTCTACATCTACCAGTGGCTGGCGCCCGCGACGGCGGAGGAGACGCGCTTCGACGCGGGGCTCGTGAGCCCCGACTCCAAGCCGCGGCCGGCCTTCAAGACCGTTCAGCGGTATCTGAAGTCGCGATACTTCAACCCATGAGTGATCGCCGGGAGCTGCTCGCGCGTTCCCGGCTCTACTTCATCACCGATCTGAGCCCGGGCATCGGGCCCGTGGTCGGCGCGGCACTCGCCGGCGGCGTGGACATGGTGCAGCTGCGCGACAAGCGCGCGTCGGACGAGGAGCTGCTCGAGGCCGCCGTGCTGTTCCGGCGCCTCTGCGACGAGCACGGCGCGCTCTTCTGGCTGAACGACCGGCCCGACCTGGCGCTGCGGGCCGGCGCCGACGGGGTGCACGTGGGCCAGGACGACCAGCCGGTCGAGACGGTGCGCGAACAGGTGGGGCCCGACGTGCTCGTGGGCCTCTCCACCCACTCGCCCGACCAGCTCGAGCGCGCGCTGGCGGGCGACGCCGACGAGATCAGCGTGGGCCCCGTGTACGAGACGCCCACGAAGGAGGGCCGCCCGGCCGCCGGGCTTGAGTACGTGCGCCATGCGGCCGCCACCGCCGGCGAGCGCCCCTGGTTCGCGATCGGCGGCATCGATCTCGAGAACGTGGACGCGGTGGCGGGCGCCGGGGCGAGCCGGATCGCCGTGGTGCGGGTCCTGCGCGACGCGCCCGACCCTGCCGCCGTGGCCACGGCGCTGCGCAGCAGGCTCGAGGGCGTGCCCGCCTGATGGCCGACAAGCACTCGCGCAAGCGGCGCAAGGCGCGCCAGGCGGCACGCGCCGAGACCGCCGCCACGCCGGACGTGACGCAGGCGCTCGAGCGCGGCTACTCGCGCTCGCGCAAGCGGGACGAGGAGGCGCGCGCGGCCCTCGTGCCGCTGGCGCCCGGCGAGCGGCCCGGGGCGGTGACCCTCGCGGTGGCGGTCACCGCGCTGTTGATCGTCGCGAACCTCGTGGCGCTGATCGCGAGCTACGACCCCGACGAGGGCGGCAAGACGGCGAGCACCCTGCTGGGCGCGCTCATCCTCACCATCGTGGGCGTGGGGATGTGGCGGGTGCGCTACTGGGCGGTGCTCGGGTTTCAGGCGCTGCTGGCCGTGACGATCGTGCTCGGAGCGCTTGCGCTCCTCACCGCTGTGAACCTGGCCGCGGCGGCGCTCGCCCTGTCGATCATCGCGCTGGCCGGCGCGCTCTTCTGGCTGCTCGTGAAGGCGATGGCGCGCATCCAGATGCCGCCGCGCCCGGGCGCCTAGCGCTTACAGAGTCCGCCCGAGGTCTTCGCGCAGCCCTGATGCAGTCGCGCGCTCTTCGTGTACGCGGCGAGCGCGGGCGTGGTTTTGAAGGCGGTGCCGTCCCAGCGCAGGAGGCCGCCGTAGTCGAACAGGTCGTTGCCGGTGTAGGAGGTGCCCCACGTGTACCAGTAGAGCCGCGCGATCCGCTCGCGCTTGCGCATCTTCACCACGAGCCTGTAGATGTCCCGCACCTGTGAGGCCATGCCCTTGGGAGTCGTCTCCCAGCGCTTCTCCCAGAACAGGCGCTTGTGCCCAGGGGCCTGGCCCTTCGAGGCGGGCCAGGTGATCTCCGTGACCCACACGGGCTTGCGCTGCTGCCCGTGCTTGCGCAGGAAGGCTCGGGTCTTCCTCACGATCCTGATGACGTTGGGCAGGTAGCTGGTGAACGGGTTGACCGCCACGGCGTCGAAGGAGTTCTTCGCACCCGCCCTGTAGATGTCCGCCAGGTAGTTCCACGGGAAGTTCGAGAGGCCGGCCATGACCACGGTGGCTCCCCGGTCGGCGCTCTTGATGGCCGTGTACGACGCCTTGAGCAACGCCGCGTAGCCGGGCACCCACGAGTCGCCTCCCTCCACGTGCCAATAGTCGTCGAAGTTCGGCTCGTTCCAGATCTGCCAGCGCCGGATAGGCACCTTCGGAAGCGCCGGGTTCTCGACCCAGAAGGTGCCCTTCGGGCCGTAGCGGCCCACCAGCGCGGTGAGGTAGGCGGCGTAGTCGGACGGGAGCGCCGGGGGCGAGCCCACCTTGCCGGGGTACTGGGCGGCCCAGGCGGGCGTGTAGATCACGACGGGGAGCACGTCGATCCGGCGCGCGGCCGCCAGGGCCACCACGCGGTCGGTGGCGGCGAAGCTGGGGGGCTGGCCGGCCGTGGGCTGGGCTGCCGACCAGTAGAACACGGTGCGCACCGACTCGACGCCCGCCCGCGCCATTCGCCCGAACTGCGCGGCGTGCAGCTCCTCGGGCACGGACGCGGCGGCGCGGTTCCACATGACCCCGTAGAAGCCGCGCGGCACCTTGCGCTTGGCGGCCTCCGCGGGCAGGGCGCACGTGAGCACCAGCGCCGCGGTCAGCAGCGTTATCAATCCCCGCCTCATCGTCTCCTCCTTAACAAGGCAGGCTATAGAGGGATGCGGCCACCGCTGCCAATGACATCCGTGCGCACGCGGCCGAGCCGCGTGCTTCGCCAACAAGCGGGCGCCTATAACCTCATCGGCCATGCCTGAGGAGCGCTACGACTGCATCGTGATCGGCTCTGGCCCGGGCGGCTACGTGGCCGCGATCCGGGCCGCCCAGCTCGGTCTCAAGACCGCCGTGGTCGAGAAGGGCAACACCGGCGGGCGCTGCCTCAACGAGGCCTGCATCCCGGCCAAGGCGATCCTGCGCGTGGCCGAGGTCTTCTCCGAGGTCCAGCACGCCGGCTCGTTCGGGATCAAGGTCGACGGCGCCACCGTGGAGTACGGCGGTGCCGTCAAGCACCGCGACAAGGTGATCAAGACGCTCACCGGCGGGGTGGCCGGGCTCTTCAAGAAGAACGAGATCGAGCTGATCGAGGGCTTCGGCTCCGTCACCGACGACGGCAACGTGAAGATCGGCGGGCAGTTCGACGGCACCGAGATCCAGACCGACCGCGTGATCCTCGCCTGCGGCTCGGTGGCCAAGCCGATCCTCGACCTGCAGTTCGGCAAGCGGATCCTCGACACCGCCGGCATGTGGCTGCTGAACGAGCAGCCCAAGCGGCTGTGCGTGATCGGCGCCGGCGCGTCCGGCACCGAGATCGCCTCGGCACTGGGGCGGCTCGGCACCGAGGTGGTGCTGCTCGAGGCGCTGGATCAGATCCTCCCGCTCGAGGAGCCGGAGATCGCGAAGGCCTGCGCCCGCGAGGTGGCCAAGCAGAACGTGCGCATCGAGACCGGCGCGAAGGTCGAGGGCGTCGAGGCCTCCGACTCGTCGGTGTCCGTGACCTTCAACGGCGAGACCGCCGAGTTCGACTATCTGGTGATCGCCGCGGGCCGCGGGCCCGACGTGGAGGGCCTCGGCCTGGACGAGGCGGGCATCGAGCGCGACGAGCGCGGGCTGATCAAGGTCGACGGCCGGCTGCGCACATCACGCGAGGGCGTGTGGGCGATCGGCGACATGGTCCCCGGTCCGGCGCTGGCCCACAAGGCCTCCGACGAGGGGATCATCGCCGTGGAGGACTCCACCGGCATGGACGTGCACCCGATCGACTACGCCTACGTGCCCGCCGTGACCTTCTGCCACCCGCAGGTGGCCTCGTTCGGGCTCACCGAGGCCGAGGCCAAGGAGGCCGGCCACGAGGTCGTCGTCGGCAAGGTCCCGATGGGCGCCGTCGGCGCGCCGACCGTCTACGGCGACCGCGGCGGGATGGTCAAGATCGTGGGCGACGCCAAGTACGGCGAGCTGCTCGGTGCCTCGATCGTCTCGGTCAAGGCAGCGGACCTGATCCAGGAGCTCGTGAACGCACGCGAGCTCGAGGGCGGGTATCCCGAGGTCGCGCGCATGATCCACGCCCATCCGTCATTCGCCGAGGCCGTCATGGAGGCGGCACGGGCGACGGATGGGTGGCTGATCCACGGCTGAGCAGTGGCTGAAAAACCGTCAGTGTCTTCACACATTCGGCGGTTTTGTATTAAGTTCACATAACTCCTGGGCAGCAGTCTCTCGTCGAGCTACCGCTTCTTGTCGACGGGGGGACGAATCTGGTCACCGGCGCACTTGCACCGGCACGACCACGTAAACGACTGCTGCGACAGGGAGGCTCACATTGGCGGCACTTCGGTGCAGACGCCTGCATACGGCGTCGATTGCCTGGGCATGGGCGATGGCCGCGCTCGTCTCGCCCACGGTCGCCGAGGCCCGGCCCTACACGGTGGTGTCGTGCGACGCCGCGCTCGCCAGCCCGTTCGGGAGTGAGGCATGGGCACCCGCCACCACGATCGCGGGAAGCGCGTACGCGGCCTGCCCCAGCGGGGGCATCGCCACCCGGGGCATCAGCAATCGCATCACGACCCCCACGGGGGCCCGGCTGACGCTCTCGTCACACGTGTTCCAGGCCCCGGCCGGCACGCTGATCACCGCGCTCCGCTGGGGCGGGCGCTTCGCGCGCGGCAACTGCGACTGGGGCACGATGATGCAGGCGTATCCCAGCAAGAGCCTCATCTTCGGCCTGCAGGCGCACAGCAGCTGCGCGGTCGCGGGTCTGGACATCGGCAGCGAGACCCTGGTCTGGGGCGTGCCGGCGGGCACCACGTCGCTGCAACAGACGATCGTCTGCGCCGCTGCGACCTGTCAGCCGGGTGCGGCCTTCCACACGGCATCCACGGTCGTCACGATCGACGACCCGACGACACCCACGGTGGCGGCCGCCGGAGCGCTCGTGTCGGGGCGCTGGGTGCGCGCGGTCCAGCGGATAACGGTCAGCGGCAAGGACACCACAGGGATCGCGAAGACCTGGGCCACGCTGGGCTCGAAGACGCTCACGACGCAGTGGGCGTGCCGCTACACGAGCCCGCAGCCCTGCGCCGATCACGGCGGCCCGCTCGACGTGGACACCCTCGGCGTCGCCTCGGGCCAGCATCAGCTGACCGTCGGATCACAGGACGCCGCCGGAAACGTCACCTCCGCGCGTTTTGCCGTGCGCGTGGACAACGAGCCGCCGGGGCGAGTGCGCCCGGCGGTCATCGGCGGGGACGCCTGGCGGCGGTCCGACGGCTTCGGCGTTCGCTGGGACGGAACGCCCGAGTTGCACGCCCCGATCGCGCGGACCTGGTACCGGCTGTGCGGGTCGGTGACCTGCACGACCGGAGCCGTGGCCGGCAACCCGGGAGCCTTGAGCGGGATCGCCCTGGGCGAGTCGGGCGAGCACACGATCCAGGTCTGGCTCGAGGACGAGGCCGGCAACCAGGCGTACGCGCTGAGCGCCTCCGAGCCCGTGGTGCTGCGCCTCGACCGCGAGGCGCCGCGACTCAGCTTCGAGCCTCAGAGCGACGCGGACCCGCTGCGAGTGGCCGTTGGGGTGGACGACCGGCTCTCGGGCCTCGACACGGGAGAGATCGAGATCAGGGAGCGAGGAGGCAACGTCTGGCACTCGCTGGCCACCGCCCGCGAGGGCCGATCGCTCGTGGGCTACGTCGACGACGAGCGCTTCCGGTCCGGCACATTCGACTTCCGCGCAAGGGCCCGCGACCGGGCGGGGAACGAGGCGTCGACCGACCGGCGTGCGAACGGAACGCGTGCCACGATTGACCTGCCCGCGCGCTCCGCGACCCGTCTCAGCATCGGGCGGCGGCGGACGCTCAGGCGCGGGGGCAAGCAGGTGGTCCGCGTGGACGCTCGCGCGACGGCCCTTCACGCGACGAGGCTGAGGCTGCAGGGCCGCCTGACAGACGCGCACGGCCAGGCGCTCGGCGGGGCGACGGTGCAGGTGTCCTCCGACTCGCCCGGCGATGCGGTGGGCCTCGTTCCGGAGGGTCTCGCCCGGACCGACGGCATGCGGCCGGTTCACCTACGTCGTCCGGGCGACTCGGAACAAGGTGGTCCGCTTCCGCTACGCGGGTACGCGGCGCATCCGCGGGGCGACCGGAGACTTCGAGCTGCGCGTGCCCGCCGTCACCTCGATCCGAGCGCGGCCGGCGCGCCTGCGAAACGGGCAGGCGGTTCAGCTGACCGGTCTGGTCCGCACGGGCCCGCTGCCGCCCGCCGGGAAGCTGATCGAGGTGCAGGCCTACTTCAGTGGACGATTCCGCACGTTCTCGACCACCCGGGCCGACGGCCGCGGACGCTGGGCCTTCGCCTATCGCTTCGGGGGCACGCGGGGCCGGGTTCCTTACCGGCTGCGAGCGCTCTTGCCGGCCGAAGGCGGCTATCCGTTCGTCACGGGTCGCTCCCCGGTCATCCGCGTGATCGTCGTGGGGGCCTGAGCGTCGCGCTAGTAGGTTCTGGCCGCGAATGCAGCCGGTCTTCTACTACGACCTCGCCTCCCCCTATGCCTACCTGGCGGCGGAGCGCGTGACCGAGGTCCTGCCGGTCACGCCGGTCTGGCAGCCGATCCTGCTCGGCGGCATCTGGCAGCAGAGCGGTGGCGGCTCGTGGGCGATGACCGACGCCCGCGCCGAGGGCATGGCAGAGGTCGAGCGCCGCGCCGAGCGCTACGGGCTGATGCCGATCCGCTGGCCGGACCCGTGGCCGGGGAACTCGCTCAGGGCCATGCGGGCGGCCACCTTCGCCCAGCAGATCGGTCGCGCGGTCGCCTTCTCGCTGGCCGCCTTCCGGCAGGCTTTCGCCGCCGGCAGGGACCTGTCCGACCTCGACAACGTGGTAATCGCCGGCGCGGCCTGCGAACTCCACCCGAACGCACTGCTCAAGGCGATCGAGACCCAGTCCATCAAGGACCGGCTCAGGGACGCCACGGCCGAGGCCTACGCGCTCGGCGTTCGCGGAGTGCCGACGGTCGCCGTCGGAGACCGGCTGTTCTTCGGGGACGACCGGCTCGAGGAGGCCGCCGCGGCGCTCGGGTAGCTCTCCCCCCATCTGGGGGCGATCCGGGCCGCAGGACTGGAGTGTGGGGGGCACCGGGTACAGTCCGATTCGATGTCCACAAGGGAAGCCGGCAGTCGCAAGAAGTCAGACAACGGCGAGGTGGAGAGCCGCACCCACTCGCTCCCGGACGCGGATACGTGCCGCCTGATCCTGAGCAAGATGCTGCTCATCCGCCGCTTCGAGGAGCGCGCGGGCGAGATGTATGCCAAGGCGAAGGTCGGCGGCTTCCTCCACCTGTCCATCGGCGAGGAGGCCACCATCGTCGGGGGCACCCAGGCGCTGCGCGAGACCGACTACCTGATGTCGACCTACCGCGAGCACGGCCAGGCGCTCGCCCGCGGCACCCATCCCAACAACGTCATGGCCGAGCTGTTCGGCCGCAAGGACGGCACCTCGGGCGGCCGCGGCGGCTCCATGCACCTATTCGACGGCGACCGGCGCTTCCTCGGCGGCTACGGCATCGTCGGCGGCACGCTGCCGCTCTCCGCGGGCGTGGCGCTCGCCGCCGACTACCAGGGCACCGAGGACGTGATCCTCTCGATGATGGGCGACGGCGCCACCAACCAGGGCACGTTCGGCGAGACCATGAACCTCGCCGCGCTCTGGAAGCTGCCTGTGGTCTTCCTGATCATCAACAACCAGTTCGGCATGGGCACCGCGCTCCACCGCCACTCGGCCGTGACCGACCTCTCGCGCAAGTCCGAGGGCTTCGGCGTGCCCGGCAGGAAGTGCGACGGCATGGACGTGCTCGACGTGCACTCCGTGATCTCGGACGCGCTCCACTGCGCGCGCGAGGAGCGCAAGCCGCAGCTGGTGGAGGCCGTGACCTACCGCTACCGAGGCCACTCCATGGCCGACCCCGAGGAGTACCGCACGAAGGAGGAGGTCGAGGAGTGGCGCAAGCGCGACCCGATCGCCTCGTTCTCGAAGCGGCTCGTAGACGACGGCGTGCTCAAGGACAAGGACGTCGAGGCGCTCGACCAGGAGGCCATCGAGGCCGTGGACGAGTCCGTGAAGTTCGCCGACGGCTCGCCCTTCCCCGACCTCGACTCGCTGTACGACCACGTGTACATCTACGGCGGCGACGTGCCCGGTTGGTGGACCGTGGACGAGCGCTCGCCCGAGCCGCACCGCGGCGAGCGCGAGCGCGAGGCCGGGGCCCTGCCGCACGAGCTGGCCGAGAAGGGCGCCGCCTACGCGTCGGTCGGCGACGCGCAGGAGCGCAGGCGCAGGAGCCGCAAGGCCGATCAGGGCGAGGGCGAGCCCGGGGCCGACGAGCCGGAAGAGGAAGGCGGCGCGGACTGATGCCAGTGATGCGCTACCGCGAGGCGCTCAACCAGGCGCTGCGCGAGGAGATGGAGGCCGACGAGAGCGTCTTCATCATGGGCGAGGACGTGGGTGTCTTCCAGGGCGCCTTCAAGGTGACCGCCGGGCTGCTCGAGGAGTTCGGCGAGAAGCGCGTGCGCGACACGCCGATCTCGGAGAACACGATCGTCGGCATGGGCGTGGGCTCCGCGATGGCGGGGCTGCGGCCGGTGGTGGAGATCATGACCGTGAACTTCGCGCTGCTCGCGATGGACCAGATCGTGAACCACGCCGCCGCGATCCACTACATGTTCGGCGGCCAGGCCAAGGTGCCGCTCGTGGTGCGCATGCCGCAGGGCGCTGGGCACCAGCTCGGGCCCACTCACTCACACAACTTCGAGGCCTTCTTCCTCCACGTGCCCGGCATCCTCGTGGCCGTGCCGTCCACCGCCGCGGACGCCAAGGGCCTGCTCAAGGCGGCGATCCGCGACGACAACCCCGTGGTCTTCATCGAGCACGAGACGCTCTACGGCCAGCGCGGGGAGGTGCCCGACAACGGCGGCCCGATGCGCTTCGGCGAGGCTGCCGTCAGGCGCGAGGGCGAGGATGTGACCGTGGTCGGGATCTCGCGCATGGCCGTGACCGCCCTCAAGGCGGCCGAGACGCTGGCCGAGGAGCACGAGATCGACGCCGAGGTGATCGACCCGCGCACGCTGCGCCCGCTCGACCTCGACACCATCCTCGACTCCGTGAAGAAGACGAACAGGGCCGTGATCGTGGAGGAGGGCTGGCCGCACGGCGGGGTGGGCGCCAACCTGGCCGCCCTGATCCAGGAGCAGGCCTTCGACTGGCTCGACGCCCCCGTCCAGCGCGTGACCGGCGCCGACGTGCCGATGCCCTACTCGAAGCCGCTCGAGCAGGCCGCGTTCCCGCACGCGGAGCACGTGGTTCACGCGGCCCTCGCAACGTTCCGGGACGTCTGATGGCCAGCGACGTCACGATGCCGCGCCTGTCCGACTCCATGGAGGAGGGCACGGTGCTCAAGTGGCTCGTGGAGGAGGGCGGCGAGGTCAAGCGCGGCGCGCCGCTCGTGGAGATCGAGACCGACAAGGCCAACATGACCTACGAGGCCGACTCCGACGGCGTCCTGATCGAGGTGCTTGCGAAGGAGGGCGACACGCTCGCGATCGGCGAGGTGATCGCCCGCATCGGCGAGGCCGGCGAGGCGAAGGGGGCGGACGAGAAGGACGAGGAGCCCAGCGAGCCGGAGGCCGAGGCCGAGGAGGACAAGCCCGAGGAGGACAAGCCCGAGGCCGAGGAGGCAGAGCAGCAGGCCGACGAGCCCGAGCGCCAGACCGCCACGGCCACCGAGGAGCGGCCCAGCCGGAGCAACGGCGCCGGCGACGGCGAGCGCGTGAAGGCCTCGCCGATCGCGCGGCGGATGGCCCGCGAGCTCGGCGTGGAGCTGGCCGGCTCGAGGGCTCGGGACCGGGCGGGCGGATCGTGAAGGCCGACGTCCAGGCGGCCGCCGGCGACGGCGGCGCCAAGGCCGCTCCGGCCGAGGCGCAGGAGCAGCCCGAGGAGGAGCGCGCGCCCGAGCCGGCCAAGGAGCCCGCCCGCGGCGAGGCCGGCGCCAAGGGCCAGGTGGAGATGCACGAGCTCACGCGCCTCCAGCAGACCGTGACCCGGCGGATGGCCGAGTCGAAGGCCACCGCGCCCGACTTCGCGCTCACGCTCGACGTGGACATGACCGGCGCCGTGGCGCTGCGCGAGCGCCTGAAGGAGGTGGCCGAGCCCGCCCCCTCCTACAACGACATGGTCGTGAAGGCCGCCGCCACCGCGCTGCGCGAGCACCCCAAGGTGAACGGCGCCTACCGCGACGGCAAGTTCGAGCTGTACGACAACGTGAACGTGGGCGTGGCGGTGGCCGCTCAGGACGCGCTCGTGGTGCCCACGATCTTCGACGCCGACCAGAAGTCGCTCGGCGCGATCGCCCGCGACGCGCGCCGGGTGATCGAGCGCGTGCGCGACAAGCAGGTGACCCCGCCGGAGCTCTCGGGCGGCACCTTCACCGTCTCGAACCTCGGCATGTACGGGATCGAGCGCTTCACGGCGATCATCAACCCGCCCCAGGCAGCGATCCTCACCGTGGGCGCGCTCGCGAAGAAGCCGGCGGTGGACGAGCGCGGGCGGGTGGTGGCACGCGATCAGATGACGCTCACGCTCGTCTGCGACCACCGCATCCTCTACGGAGCCGACGGCGCGCAGTTCCTGGCCCGCGTGAGGGAGCTGCTCGAGCAGCCGCTCTCGCTGGCGCTCTAGCCCCGCCGATGGCCGACGCCGAGCCGCGCGTACCCGCCACCCTCGACGAGGAGATCATCTCCGCCGAGCAGGCGGACGTCGAGTCGCAGCTGACGGACGACGACCGCCTCGGCCGAGTGCTCGACGAGCTGCGGATGGGCTTCGAGGCGCTCGGCCACGTGGGCGCCGCGGTGTCGGTGTTCGGCTCCGCGCGCACCCCGCCCGAGCACCCCGAGTACGCCCTCGCGCGCGAGACCTCGCGGATGCTCGGTGACGCCGGCTTCTCGATCATCACGGGCGGCGGGCCGGGCATCATGGAGGCCGCCAACCTGGGCGCCAGGGAATCCGGGGCGCAGTCGATCGGGCTCAACATCGAGCTGCCCTTCGAGCAGGGGCTGAACGAGTACGTGGAGCTGGGCCTCGAGTTCCACTACTTCTTCACCCGCAAGGTCATGTTCGTCCGCTACGCCAGCGGGTTCGTGGTGTTCCCCGGCGGGTTCGGCACGCTCGACGAGACCTTCGAGTCGCTCACGCTCATCCAGACCGGGAAGGTGCGCCACTTCCCGGTGATCCTCGTGGGCTGCGACTACTGGCGCGGGCTCGTGGACTGGATCCGCGAGCGATGCTCCCGCGACGGGAAGATCTCCCCCGAGGACATGGACCTGCTCACGCTCACCGACGACCCGGCGGAGGTGCTGCGGACGATGCAGGAGGCGACGCACCGCCAGGCGCGTCGTCCGGGATAGGCATCGGCTCGTAGCGCTCGCGGATCTCGTCGATGAACCCGGCGAGCCGCTCAGCAAGCTCGGGATCGTGCAGCTCGAGCACGTTCTCGGCGTTCATCTCGCCGGAGCGCGAGAGATTGAACGAGCCGGCGAACACCACGTCGTCGGCCACCGTGACCTTCGCGTGCATGAAGTCGTGGGGGCTCTCGGGCGCGTAGCGGGTGGAGGGCTTGCCGCGAAAGTCGGCCGTGCGCAGGAACGACCCGACGATCGGCACCTTCCAGGCCGAGCGCGGGTTCGCGCGCCACTGCCGGAACACCTCGCTCATCTGGGTGCGGTCCATCACGCCGCGCAGGTCCACCCGCCCCTCGGCCGCCACCTCGGCGAGCGTGCCGATCACGGGACCGGCGGTGATCACGGGCGAGGCGATCCGCACGCGCCGGCGCGCGCGGCCGATCGCGGCCGCGATCCGGTGCGAGAGGTCCTCGCCGTGGCCCGGAGTGAACCAGGCGCGCGCGGGATGCCCGCCGAGCTGGGCGCGCCCCGGCTCGGGGCGGCCGGTGCGGCTCACGTCGCGCGTGCTCCAGAGCTCCTCGAAGTTGGCGGTGAACGCGGCCGCCAGCTCGGTCGAGCGCATCACCGTCACGAGGTTCTCCTGGAGCGTCCAGGAGTCAGTGGTCCAGTTGGTGGACCCGGTCCAGACCGACTCGCCGTCGCACACCACGTACTTGTGGTGCATCAGGTCGGGAATGCCGGGGATGCCGGCCGTGGGGAACGGCAGCGCCTCGATCAGCTCGGGGGCCGTGCTCGGCGGCGGCGGGAACATCCGCTCGTCGTGGTCGGCGTTGTAGGCGATCCGTACGGCCACCCCGCGCGCCGCCGCGTCGCGCAGCGCCCCGGCCACCAGGTCGCCCGCCGGGCCGGGCAGGCGCACGTCGTAGAGGGCGAGGTCGAGCGAGCGCCGCGCCTCGGATAGGAAGGCCGCCACGCGGGCGGCCATCTCGTCGACCGTCTGACCGCCCGGCGCGAGCGTGTGGAGCTCGAGGTCAGCCACCCGCTGGCGCGGGCGCCGAGGCGTCGTCGGCCTCGTCGCCGCCGATGCCCTCCCTGGCGATGAACTCCTCGATGTCGAGTGGGCGCTCACGGGCGCGCTCGCCGGTGGTCAGCAGGGTGGACATCAGGTCGATCTCCTCCACCTGCTCCTTCAGGAACCACTGCACGAACTGCTCGCTGACGAAGTCGCGCTCCTCGCGAGCGATCGACGCGAGCTCGGAGATCTGGTCGGTGACCTTCTGCTCCTGCTCGAGCGCGATCGCGATCGGCTCTACGAAGTCGGCGAAGTCGCCGCGCGGGGCGGTCACGCCGGGCACCCGCGGCCGGACGCCGAGGTCGAGCAGGTACTTGGCCATCATGAGCGCGTGGCCGCGCTCCTCGACCGACTGGTCGTAGAAGAGCCGCGCGAGCCGCGGGAGCGTCTCGTCCTCGTAGTAGACGGCGGCGGCCAGGTACTGCTGCGAAGCGGCGAACTCGCGCTCGATCTGGTCGTTGAGGGCAGCCACGAATCTCTCGGCGGGCATCGTTCTCTCTTTCGTCAGGGCTGATCGTCGCGGCGGAAGCCGGTGGCCGCGATTCGCGGCTCGAGCGGGCTGGTGGGCAGGTCGCCACGCAGCTCCGGCTCGTTGTAGGCGCCCGGCGCCGTGTCGTTGGGAGTGTCCGGGTGGAAGATCGAGGCGAGGTACTGGATGTGGTGGCGGCCCACGCCCAGCTCGCTCTGGCCGCCGCCGTAGACCGACACGCCCTCGCGCTCGGCCCAGTCGTAGAGCCCGAACAGCTCGTGAAGCGGTCCGACGCGAGAGGGCTTGATGTTGATCGTCTTCGGGCGCCACGGGCGCTCCTCGATGTCGGCGATCGTGTGGATCGGGGCGTCCCAGGTCACGCGGTCGCTGACGGCGTCGAGGATCGGCCGCGTCTCGCCGGTCACGTCGGGGTCCTCGATCCACGCCTCGGGGAAGCCCTCCACCACCATCCGGTAGAGCTCCGGGTCGGTGACCACGTCCACCGGCGTGCCGCGGTAGAAGCCCTTCAGGTCCAGCGTGTCCACCGCGCCGGTGGCCGCGAGCTCGTCCACGAGCTCCTGCGTCCACGTGTTCGTGGGGTCGAGCTTGAAGCGGGTGCCCGGGTAGCGCTCGAGCAGCGACAGCAGCCTGTCGGCGGTCTCGGGCCCCTCGTCGCCGCCGCCCGTCAGGCGCATCGACACCACGAAGTTGACCGGGCGCGCCTCGCGGCCGAGCACGTCGGCGAGCGAGCGGCCCGCCTGGCGCAGCGCCAGGTCCAGCGCAGCCGACTCGAAGGCCCAGCGCCGGTAGAGGATCGACGGCTCGCGCACGGGCGGGGATGGCCATAGGTCGAGCCCGTCGAGCTTGGCGAAGAACGACTCGAGCGTGTACGAGCCGGCCAGCGGCAGCGACCCGCCCTCGGCCTGGAAGGCCACGTGGTCGAGGCCGTCGTAGGTCACGTCCTCGCCCACGCCCACCTCGCCGGCTCCGTGGAGCTCGATCTGGGTGGTCGCCCGCACGAACTCCGGCGAGTAGGGGAACTCGAGCCCCTTCAGCTGGTGGCCCTCGATCTCGACCGGCAGCTCGCGGATGAGGTCGTAGGTGGCCACGGCGACGCAGCCTACACACGGCCCTCAGGCTGCCGGCTGGACCTCCGCGGTGCAGAACGCGCAGCGGCGCGCGGACACCGGGATGTCGCTGCGGCACTCCGGGCACTTGTGCGTGGGCTCCTCCACGTCCTCGCCCGTCTTCATCCGCGCCATCAGGGCGTTGACCGGCTTCACGACGAGGAAGAACACGACGGCGGCGATGATCACGAACGTGAGCAGCGCGTTGATGAAGTGGCCGTAGCGGAACTCGCTGCCGTTGATCGTGAAGGTGAGGTCGTCGAAGCTCGGCTCGCCCCCGACGGCGGCGATCAGCGGCGTAACCAGGTCCGTGACGAACGCCGCGATGACCACGGCGAAGGCCGTGCCGATCACGACCGCGATCGCGAGGTCGACGAGGTTGCCGCGGAGGATGAACTCGCGGAACTCCTTCAGCATCGGCTACGGGATATCAGGCTGCCGGTAACCACCACAACCGGGCGGTGGGAAAGGTGCAGCAGCTTGTGCGGCGTGGAGCCCAGGATCGCGCCCCTGAGCGGGCTCTCGCCCCACGTGCCCACCACGATGAAGCGCGCGTCGCGGGCATCGGCCACCGCCACCAGCGCGGCCGCCGGGCGCTCCGGCACCAGCTCGACGCTGGCGGTCAGGCCGGCCTTCTCCGCCTCCGCCAGCGCCTCCGCCGTATGCGCCCGCGCCTGATCCTCCAGAGCGGCACGGTTCTCCTTCCACTCCTCGCCGACGCCGCCGGGCGGGGCCACCCCGTAGGCGATCACCAGCTCGTCGCCGTGCTCGCGGGCCAGGTCCACGGCGCACTCGAGCGCCGACCTGGCTCCGGGCGAAGCGTCGTATCCCAGCACGATCGCGCCCATCAGATCGCCTCCTCCGGCACCGCCGCCACGCCCATCTTGCGGCCGGCTGCCACGTCGGGGTCCACGACCTCACGGTGACGGCCGAAGTACTCGTCGTGGCCGGTGAGCCGCCAGATGATCATCAGCACCACCCCCAACAGCAGCAACCCGACGCCCAGCACCACCGGCACGGCGGTGCCGAAGACCTCGCTGCCGGAGTAGGAAGCGGCGGGATCCCGGTACTCGTCGATCGCCTTGAAGAACAGGTAGGTGAGGATCAGGCCTCCCACCACGGGCCCGACTCCGATGAAGAAGAAGTTCTTCACCGACTTGGTGAGCTCGCGGCGGTGGTAGATCGCGCAGGCGAAGCCCGTGAGCGCGTAGTAGAACGCGATCATGAACGCCAGCGACGTGAGCGAGTCGTAGACGAAGTTCTCGGACAGCGGGAACAGCACGCCGAACCAGACCGAGGCGATCACCCCGATCGTGATCGTGGACACGTGCGGGGTGAGGAAGCGCGGGTGCACGCGCCCGAACGCCTCCGGGAACGCGCCCTGGCGCGCCATCGACAGCGTGGTGCGCGAGGCGGGCAGGATCGTCGTCTGCGTGGACGACAGCGCCGACAGGACGACCGCGATCACCACGAGCTTGTCCAGCGGAGAGCCGAGCACGTCGGTGGCCAGCGCGCCGAAGATCCCGGCGTCGTCCTCGAACTCGGCGATGCGGTCGAGGCCCGCGAAGGACACCACCGCGACGGTGGTCACCACATAGGTCACGAGCAGGATCACCGTGGAGAGCACGGCTGCCAGACCCGGCGCCGTGGCCTCGCCCTCGGTCTCCTCGTTCAGGTTGACCGCGCTCTCCCAGCCCCAGTAGATGAACACTCCGGTGAGCAGCCCCACCACCAGCGCTGAGCTCGAGTCGACCGCGAACGGTGAGAACCAGGACAGCTCGGGCGTGAGCGCTCCGCCCTTGATCAGGGCGACCACCGCGAACAGCAGCAGGGCCCCGACCTGGAACAGGATCATGACCCGCTGGACCAGCGCCGAGAGCTCGGTGCCGAGCACGCAGATCGTGGTCATCACGGCGATGATCGCCAGCGTGAAGATCACGTTCGCGAGCGTGGAGTCGCGCAGCTCGGTAAGCCCGAAGAGGTCGAAGGTGTAGTACGCCGCCACCTG
>CAWDLI010000010.1:0-68072 GCA_963803245.1 uncultured Thermoleophilaceae bacterium
TGTTGCGGGAGCGGCGGATGTCCGTCTCGATCTCGGAGCCCTTGACCTTCTCGGTGTAGTTCGAGAGGTCGTCGGTGGAGCCGGACTTGAGCCGCTCGTAGATCGACTCGGCGGCGAACATGCCCGCGTGCATCGCGAGGTGTACGCCCTTGAGCTTGGGGATGTTCACCATGCCGGCGCCGTCGCCGGCGAGGATCATTCCGGGGGCCCAGAGCTGGCGCGGCATCGCCCAGTAGCCGCCTGAGGGGATCGTCTTGGCACCCCAGCCCACGCGCTTGCCGCCATCGATGATCTTGGACACGAGCGGGTGGCTCTTGAGCTCCTGGAGAGCGTCGTGCACCGAGAAGCGCGCGTCGCGGTAGTCGAGCCCGACCACGAGCCCCATCGAGACCTTGTCCTCGCCCATCGGGTAGATGAACGAGCCGCCGAACTCGCGGTACTTGGAGGCGAACTTGAGCGGCCAGCCCATCGTGTGGATCACCCGGTCGAGCGGCTGCTCGACCTCCCACACCTCCTTGACCCCGAGCTCCCACTGCTGCGGGTCCTCGGAGCCGAGGTCGAAGTGCCGGATGGCAGCACCGGTGAGGTGGCCCTGCGTGCCCTCGGCCAGCACGGTGGCCTTGGCGATCAGGTCCGCGCCGGGCTCGAAGTTCGAGAGCTCCTGGCTGTCGCGGCCGCGGCCCTTGTCACCGCTGCGCACGCCCACGACCCGTCCGTCCTCCACGAGCAGCTTGGCCGCGGCGGTCTCGCCGAGGATGTACACGCCGGCCTCCTCGGCCTGCTCGGCGAGCCAGCGGCCGAGCTGGGCGACGGAGGTCACGTGGTTGCCGTGGTTGCGGAACGGCGGCGGCGTGGGCTTGAGGGGGATCGCCCGCTTGCGGTTGGGCAGCAGGTAGACGGTGTCCTTCTCGACCGTGCCGTACGTGGGCCACTGGTCCTCGGGCAGGTCCGGGAACAGCTTCTTCATCGCCGTCGGGTTCATCATCGCTCCCGACAGCAGGTGCGAGCCCGGCCCCTTGCCCTTCTCCACCAGCGCGATCGGCACCTCTCCGAGCGACTCGAGCAGCGCCTCGTCCTCGGCCAGGAGCTGCGACAGCCGGATGGCGCACGCCAGTCCGGCGGGACCGCCGCCCACGATCGCCACGCCCACCTCGATCCGCTCGTCCTCCGGATCGGTGGGAGCGCCGATGAACTCCTTCTCGGAGTCGACGGGCGGCGGGAACTCGATCGGGGCGGTGGGCACTCGGCTAGCCCTTCTTTGCCTTCACTGCCTCGGTGAGCTTCGGCACGATCTTGTTGAGGTCGCCCACCACGCCGAGGTCCGAGAACTCGAAGATCGGCGCGTTCGGGTCCTTGTTGATCGCGACGATGTTCTCCGAGCTCTGCATGCCCACCTTGTGCTGGATGGCGCCGGAGATCCCGGCGGCGAGGTAGAGCTTGGGCGCGACGGTCTTGCCGGTCTGCCCGATCTGCGCGGCGTACGGGTACCAGCCGGCGTCCACGACCGCGCGGGTGGCGGCCACGGCACCGCCGAGCGCCTCGGCCAGCTGCTCGCAGAGCTCGAAGCCCTCGGCCTTGCCGAGCCCGCGGCCGCCGGCCACGAGGATGTCGGCGTCCTCGATGTTCACGTCGGCGCCGCGCTGCTCGCCGCGCTGGACCATCGTGGCCTTGGTGGAGTGCTCCTCGAGCTGGACGTCCACGTCCACCACCTCGGCCGGGCCGCCGCCGGTCTCCTTCGCGTCGAAGGCGTTCAGGCGGCCGATGATGATTCCCGGCTCGCCCACATAGCCCACGTCCACGATGGCCGAGTCCTGGAGGATCGGCCGCTCTGCCACGAGCTTGCCGCCGTCCACCTTCACCGCGGTGACCTCCATGGTCACGCCGGCGCCGAGGCGGGCGGTGAGGCCTGCGCCGATCTCGAACCCGAGCAGTCCGCCTCCGAAGAGCGCGTACTTGTAGCCCTCGTCCTGGATGATCTTGGCCATCGCGTCGACCACCGGCGCACCGAGGCCCTCGGGCCCCTTGACGCGGTAGACCTTCTTCGCGCCGTAGTTGCCGAGCGTGCCGAGCAGCTCGTCGGTGAGGTCGTCACCGCCGACCACGACCACGCCGGCCTCGCCGCCGAGCTCGGAGGCGAGCTTGGCGCCCTCGCTGACGGCCCCGAGCGAGTTCTTGTTGATCTCGCCCTCGTAATGAAGTGCGTACGTGAGGACGCTCATGCCAACAGCTTCCTTTCCTCGAGCCAACTGACGATCTTCTCGACGGTCTCGTTCGTGTCCTCGTCCTCGATGATCTCGCCGGCCTGCTTGGCGGGCGGCGGGTTGATCCCGATCACCGAGGTGCGCGAGCCCTCTTCGCCGACCCGGCCGGCCTCGATGCCCACGTCGCCGGCGGCGCGCTTGTCGAGCTGCTTCTTCTTCGCGCCCATGATCGCCTTGAGCGAGGGGTAGCGCGGCTCGTTGATGGCGTCGCCGACGGAGATCACCGCGGGCAGCTGCACGTCCACGGTGTCGTAGCCGTACTCGGCCTGGCGCTCGCAGCGGAGCGAGCCGTCCTGCACGTCGATCTTGATCACCTGGGTGAGCGACGGCATCTTGAGGTGATCGGCCACCACCGCGCCGATCGTGTAGCACTCGCCGTCGTCCGACTGCTGGCCGAGCAGCACCAGGTCGGGCGACTCGGACTCGAGCACCTTGGCGAGCGCGTAGCCGGTGGCGCACACGTCCGACCCGGACAGCGCGTCGTCGGTGAGGTGCACCGAGCGATCGGCGCCGAGCGACACCGCCTTGTGCAGCGCGCGGAAGGCCGACTCGGGCCCCATGGTCACGGCGACGATCTCGTCGACGTCCACGGCGCCGCCCTCGCGAATCTGCATGGCAGCCTCGATCGCGTGGGTGTCGAACGGGTTCAGGTTCCTCTCGCCGGAGCGATCGAGGCGCTTGGAACTCGGGTCCATGCGCTTCTCGACGGCGGCGTCTGGAACCTCCTTAACGAGGACGCAGATCTTCACTGGAAAGCTTCTCCTTCGTCGTTGCGGAGCGGGCTGGATGGCGGGTGCCCGCAGGCGGCGGCCATTCTATCGAGTTCGTTGACTGACGAGTCAATCGCCCCTGTTATCCCGCATCGTGTGCCGCTAAACGCGAGGAGCCGGCCCCGCCGGGGCCGGCTCCTCGATGCGACGGACCTATGTCTGCGGCCTATGCCGGCACGGGCTCCGGGACCACACCGGTCTCGACACGCTCGGCCACCGGCAGCTCGCCGCGCTCGATGTCCTTCTCACGGACCAGCCAGAGCGACGCCACGGCGCCCGCGATGGCCAGGATCCCGCCGAGCATCAGGATGTCGTTGATCCCGGCGAGGAATCCCTGCTGGGCGGCGTCCGTGACGGTCATCGCGGCTGCCCGGGGGCACCGACGCGAGCGCGCCGTCGAGGTTGCCCGAGGACACGGCCTCGATCAGGTGCCGCGGGTTGTCGCCCGTGGCGGCGCTGGTGCCCGCCGCCAGCTCCTCGACCTTCGCCGCGCCACGTCCCAGGAAGATCGCTCCCCAGGCCGCGATGCCGATCGCGATGCCGACCTGGCGGAACGTGTCGTTGATCCCGGACGCCATCCCCGCATGCTCCTTGGGCACGACCGACACCGCCACGTCCGCGATCACCGGGTTGATCATCCCGACGCCCGCGCCGGCGAGGATGAAGCCCGCCAGCAGCGCGGTCCAGTCCTGGCTGGGATCGAGCCCGCCCATCAGAAGCAGGCCGAGCCCGGTGATCGCCAGGCCCGCGCTCAGGAGGTAGCGCGCCTGCACCTTCGCCATCGCCGCTCCGGTGGCCGCGGCGACGAAGAAGTTCACCACGGTCAGCGGCAGGTAGCGCAAGCCCGGCCTCGAGCGGCTCATGCCCGAGGTAGCCCTGGAGGTAGAACGTCAGGTACAGGAACAGCGAGAACATCGAGGCAGACACCGCAAGCGCCGCCAGCTGCACGCCGGTGAAGGCGGGCTTCTTGAACAGGTGAAGCGGCAGCATCGGCTCCTTCACCCGCGCCTCGATCGCGATGAACACCGCGAGCAGCACGCCCGCGCCGGCCAGCAGCGAGACGATCATCGTCGAGCCCCAGCCCTCCTCGTTCCCGCGGATCAGGCCGAAGACGAGCAGGAACAGCGCGGTGGAGAACGTGACCAGCCCGGCCCAGTCGATGCGCGATGCGTCGGGGTCGCGCGTCTCGCGCAGCTTCGCGTAGGTCACCACCAGCGCCGCGATGCCGATCGGCACGTTCAGGAAGAAGATCGACTCCCAGCCGATCCCCTCCACCAGGGCGCCGCCCACCAGCGGGCCGAACGCCACCGCCACTCCGATGGTCGCGCCGTACACGCCCATCGCCACGCCGCGGTCGCGGCCCGGCTTGAACTCCTGGGCCACCAGCGCGAGCGAGACGGCGAACATGATCGCGCCGCCCACGCCCTGGAGCGCGCGCGACAGGTTGAGGAACGTCGGATCCGGCGCCATGCCGGCGAGGGCCGACGCGACGGTGAATATTCCGAGTCCCGCCGCGAACACGCGCCGGCGGCCGAGCCGGTCGGCGAGCACGCCCGCGGTGAGCACCAGGGCCGCGAGCGACAGCGTGTACGCGTCGATGACCCACTGGAGGTCGGTGAAGCTCGCGTCGAGGTCCTCTGAGATCGCCGGCAACGCGGTGTTGACGACGGTGATGTCCAGCAACAGCATGAAGGTCGCGACGCTGACCACGATCAGCGTCCACCACTTGCGTTCCATCAGGGACCTCCAGTCGATCAGGTAGCCTTAGTAGGCAGGTTTATAAAGCGACCTGATCATATTGTCAACCTGCCTTACTAATCTGTGACCGACCTCACGCTTCAGCAGCGGCCGATACCCGCCCTTCTCAACGGCGTCAAGAACGCCGCGGTCCAGAAGCTCTTCGCCCGCATGGCCGACGCCGGCTTCGGCGACGTGCGCGAGGGGCACGGCTGCGTGTTCGGCTTCATCGACATGGAGAACGGCTCGCGCCTGACCGACCTGGCCGAGTCCGCGGGCTTCACCAAGCAGGCCGTGGGCGAAGCGGTGGCCGAGCTCGAGCGTCTCGGCTACCTGGAGCGCGCCGCATGCCCCGATGACGGGCGCGCCAAGATCATCAGGCTCACCGCGCGCGGCCGTGACGCCGCCCTCACCGGACGGCGGATCTTCGGCGAGATCGAGGCCGAGTGGGCCGAGGAGATCGGCGAGGACCTCGTGAAGAGCCTCCGCGAGGCGGCCGAGCGGATCGCCGAGCTCGAGGGCTCCCCCGCCGGGGGCCCCGTCGCGTAGGGCGCTAGGCCAGTCCCTCGACCAGCGCCGGCCCGCCGGTGCGGTGAACGGCGCCCGGACGCAGCCCGGCGCCCTTCAGCAGGGCCTGGAGCTCCTCGGCGGAGCGCTCTCGGCCGTCGTCGCAGACGTTCATCATCTGGATGTCCGAGAGCGAGGCCACCACGTGCGGCCGGTTGCGCTCCTGGAGGTACTCGATCACCACCAGCCGCGACCCCGCGGGCATCGCCGCGCGGACGCTCTTCAGGATCGTCGCGCTGGCCTGGTCGTCCCAGTCGTGGAGGATGTTCTTCATCACGTAGACGTCGGCGCTGGCGTCGACCGACCGGAAGATGTCGCCCTCCGAGAGCTCCACGCGCTCGCGCAGGCCACGGCCCGCGAGCCGGCCCTCGGCCTCGGCGAGCACGCCGGGACCGTCCACCAGCACACCGCGCAGTCCCGGGCGCGAGTCGAGGATCGCGGCGAGCAGCGTGCCCACGCCACCCGCGACGTCGCAGATCACGCCGCGCTCGGGCCACGGATAGCCGTTCACGATGAAGGGGGCGTCGACCTCGGTCGCGGCCTGCATGCCGCCGGCGAACGCGCGCTCCTCCTCGGGGTGCTCGGCGAACCACTGCCAGACCGAGCGCCCGTGCACGCGCGGGAAGGCGGCCTTCCCGGTCCGGACCGTCTCGGTCAGGTCGGCCCAGGCGGCCGCGTTGGACTTGGAGGCGAAGTAGCGCGCCCAGTCGCGCACGCTGTTCGGATGGTCGCTGCGGAGCGCCTGGCCCATGCGGCCGAGCGAGAAGCGCCCCTCGGCGTCGAGGTGGACGACGTCGCTGAACTCGAGCGCGCGCAGCACGCGGTGGAGGGCGTCGGCGTCCACGCCCAGCCGCCCGGCCAGCTCCTCGGCGGTCGCGGGTCCCTTGGCCAGCTCGTCGGCCACGCCGAGCTCGGCGACGGTGCCGATCATCTGGGTGCGGGCGAGCCCCACCGACTGGTCGAACAGCGCCGCCTGAGGCGGCAGCAGCCGGTCGGCCAGGGAGTTGATGCGGCGGCGCGCGGCGAGCACGGCGCTTACGGCGAAAGCGGGAGGCGGACGGCCGGCCAAGACCTACAGCTGGGACCGCCGAGCGGATGTAGTCCACGATCCCCTGGACCGGGGCGCCGGGTGTGAACACCTCGGCCACGCCCAGCTCCTTCAGCTCCGGGATGTCCTCGCTCGGGATCGTCCCGCCCACCACGAGCACCACGTCGTCGGCGCCCGCCTCCTTCAGCTTCGAGGCGATCCGCGGGACGAGCGTCATGTGGGCGCCCGACAGGATCGACAGCCCGACGGCGTCGGCGTCCTCCTGGATCACGGTCTCCACGATCTGCTCGGGCGTCTGGTGCAGGCCGGTGTAGATGACCTCCATGCCGGCGTCGCGCAGGGCGCGGGCGATGATCTTGGCGCCGCGGTCGTGCCCGTCGAGGCCGGGCTTTGCCACGACCACGCGAATCTTGCGCTGGCTGCTCACCAGCCGATGCGGCCGGCGGGCTGCGGGGCCTCCGCAGCCGAGCGACGCCGGACGCCCACTCCGAGGCTCAGCATGAGGAGCCCGAGGAGTCCGAGGGCGAGTGCGTCCATTCCCGTGGACGGGAGCGAGGGTCCGTCGGCCGCGTCCGTCTCGGCGCCGGTTCCAGGCGAGGTTCCGTCGTCCGTACCCGGGTCCTCGCCACCGGTCTGGGCGGCCTGCACGATCACCGTGCCCTTCATGTTGGGGTGCGGCGTGCAGATGTACGAGAAGGTGCCCGCGCTATCGAAGGTGTGCGAGCCGCTCTGGCCGGCGTCCATGATGCCCGTGTCGAACCCGTCGCCGGTGGCCGAGTGGCCGGTGGGGCCCTGGTTCGTCCACGTGACGGTGTCGCCCTGGTTGACCGTCACGGAGGCCGGGGCGAAATCGAAGTCCTTGATCGTCACGTTGGCCGAGGCGGCGGCGTTGGCCTTCGGGGGCGCCGCGGGCTTCTCGTCGATCTTCGCCACCTCGGGCTCCGCCGGGGCGGGCTCGGGCACCGTGGCGGTGGGCGCCGGCGCCGCGGTGGGCGCGGGCGCAGGTGCAGGGGCCGGAGCGGGAGCCGGGGCCGGCGCGGGTGCCGTGACCGGCGGCTCCGGGGTGGTCGGCACCGTCTGCGCCGGAGCGACCTGCTCCGCCGTCGGAACCGCGTCCTCGGCGAACAGCGAGGTGGGCAGGATGAGCGCCGCCACCAGCACGTAGAGAACGGCGAGAAAGACGAGGTGCCTCACAGCGGGGGGAACCCTAGCGTTTGGCGCTATCGCTTGAAGCGGTAGTCGGCTCGGCGCACCGTTCCGTCGGCCAGCCCGAGCAGCAGCTGGCGACAGCTGCCCGCCCACGAGCGCCGCGTTCTCCAGGCCAGGCTGTAGCCATGGCCGCGGTGGCTGCGGTGCAGCGCCCAGCGCCGGCGGATGAGACTCGCGGGCTCCCCGCTCGCCGGCTCGGCGCCCGAGCCGCACTCCACCTCGGCAACCTGCGGGTAGCCGGCGGCAAGCACGTGGCGGCCGCGGTACCCGCCCAGCGAGAAGCGCACCAGCACCACCCGGCCGGCGCGCGCCCGGTTGACCGCCGGCCGGTTGCGGACCGGCCAGAGGAACCCGCGGAAGTCGTAGATCACGCGGTAGGACGCGTTCGCGGACGAGTGGTTCCCGGCCGCGTCGGTGGCCTGGACGCCGAAGCTCCCCGCCCCCACGGCGGAGGTGTCGACCGGAGCGCCGTCGGCGACGTCGCCGGCGCATGACGTGAGCCCGGATCCGAGCGGCTCGTCGGCGCACTCGTAGTCGGCGAGCACCCCCTCGCCGAGCAGGTACACCGCGCCCTCGATCGGAGTCCGGAGAGTGATCGCCGGCGCCGTGGCGTCGACGGGCGGCGCGCAGCCGGTCGTGCCCGTGAGGACGATCCGGTAGTCGCCAGGCAGGCCGATGCGCCCGGTCCAGCCGGACAGCGGCTGCGCCGCTCCCGGACCGCTGGGCGCGAGCACCCCGCCGCTGCCGAAGATCGCGCCCGCGGCGCTCCGCGGGTCGCGGTTGTAGGGAGTGACCGCCAGCAGGTACACGCCCGGCGCCGTGGGCGTGAGCTCGTGCAGGTCCGGGAGCGTGGACTGGCGCGTGGCCTGCGAGTCGTCGTTCCCGTACACGCCGTGCCCGGCGGCGTCGAAGAGGAACAGCTGCGTGTCGAGCTCGGTGCCGCCTACGGTGGTGGCCGAGAACGAGCCGGCGCCGGCGAGGCACACGCGGTAGAGGTCCTGATCCGTGCCCGTCGCGATGCTGCCATCGATCGTGTCGACCGGCGCGCTCGCCAGGTCCTGCGCCGTGCCGGGGAGGTCACCGGCGTCGCCGCTCTCGGTGGCCGCGATCGCGCTCGACGGCAGCGCAAGCGCAAGCGCTGCCAGACAGGTCGAGATGAGCGGCTTGGGGTACGCCACGGCGGCAAGTAGAGAGACCCCCGCGCCACGCTGCGGGGGCCCCTGTGCCTCACCCGTCGACGCGAACGGGATCCCGGCTTAGCGGGCCCGATCCCAGTGGACGCCCGTCCTAGAAGACGGGCGTTTCCGTGTACGTGCCGAACACGCTCTGGAGCGACTGCACGATCTCGCCCTCGCTCGCGTGGGCACGCGCCGCGTCGAGCAGCGGCTCCATCAGGTTGCGGTTCGTGGCGGCCGCCTCGCGGAGCTCGGCCAGGGTCCGCTCGACCGCCTGCCCGTCGCGGCGGGCGCGCACGCCCTGCACTCGGTCGATCTGCTTGCGCTCGAGCTCCTCCGGGATCCGGAGCGTGTCCGTGTGGGCGTCGTCGAGCGTCTCGTAGCGGTTCACGCCGACCACGATCCGGTCGCCGCGCTCGATCTCCTCCTGGAGGCGGAACGACGCGTCGGCGATCTCGCGCTGCGGGTAGTTCTGCTTGATCGCCTCGACCATGCCGCCGAGCTGGTCGATCTTGGCGAAGTACTCGTAGGCGGCCTCCTCGATCCGGTCGGTCAGCGACTCCACGAAGTAGGAGCCGCCGAGCGGGTCGATCGTGTTGGTGACGCCGGTCTCGTGGGCGATGATCTGCTGGGTGCGGAGCGCCACGCGCACGGCACCCTCGGTGGGCAACGCCAGCGCCTCGTCGAAGCTGTTCGTGTGCAGCGACTGCGTGCCGCCCAGCACGGCCGACAGCGCCTCGGTGGTGGTGCGCACGATGTTGTTGAGCGGCTGCTGCGCCGTGAGCGACACCCCGGCGGTCTGGGTGTGGAAGCGCATCAGCAGGCTGCGGTCGTCGCGAGCGCCGTAGCGATCACGCAGCTCACGCGCCCATATTCGCCGTGCCGCGCGGTACTTGGCGATCTCCTCGAAGAAGTCGATGTGGGCGTTGAAGAAGAACGACAGGCGCGGCGCGAAGGCATCCACGTCGAGGCCCCGCTCCAGCGCGTGCTCGATGTAGGTGAAGCCGTCCTTGAGCGTGAACGCGAGCTCCTGCTGGGCCGTCGAGCCGGCCTCGCGGATGTGGTAGCCGGAGATCGAGATCGGGTGCCAGCGAGGCATCCGCTCGGAGCAGAACTCGACCATGTCCGTGACCAGCCGCATCGCAGGGTCGATCGGGAAGCACCACTCCTTCTGGGCGATGTACTCCTTGAGGATGTCCGTCTGGATCGTGCCCGCCAGCTGCTCGGCGGGCACGCCCTGGCGCTCGGCCGCCACCACGTAGAAGGCCAGCATCACCGCTGCCGGGGCGTTGATCGTCATCGACGTCGAGACCTCGCCCAGCGGGATGCCGCCGAAGAGCGTCTCCATGTCGTCGAGCGTGTCCACCGCCACGCCCTCGCGGCCGACCTCGCCGAGCGAGCGCGGGTGGTCGGAGTCGTGCCCCATCAGCGACGGCATGTCGAACGCCGTGGACAGCCCCGTCTGGCCGTGGTCGAGCAGGTAGCGGAAGCGCTCGTTGGTCTCCTCGGCGGTGCCGAAGCCGGCGAACTGGCGCATCGTCCAGAGCCGCCCGCGATACATCGACGGGTACACGCCGCGCGTGAACGGGAACTCGCCCGGCAGTCCGATCCGCTCGGAGGCCGATACGTCGTCCTCGGTGTAGAGCGGCTGGACCTCCTCGCCGGAGAGCGTCGTGAAGAGCGCGTCGCGCTCGGGCGTGGCCGCATAGCGCTCGCGGAACCAGCGCTCGGCGTCGGTCATGGCCCTCGGCTCCACGCTCATCGCTCCCGACAGTCTAGGACGGCATACTCAGGTCGTGAGCAGCATGGACAGCGAGGGGCTGGCGCGCGAGGCATTCGCGGCACTGGCCCGCCGCGACTTCGACGGCTTTCTCGACCTGATGGATCCGGACGTGGAGTTCACGTCGCTGATCCAGGAGTCGGAGGCCAAGCTGTACTGCGGCCACGCGGGCGTCCGCCAGTTCCTCGACGAGATGCTGAGCGTGTTCCCCGATTGGACCCCGGAAGTCGAGAGCACCGAGGCGTTCGGCGACACCGTGCTCGTCAAGGTCCGCTTCCTGGGCACCGGGGCGGGCAGCGGAATGTCGGTCGAGCAGGTGGGCTGGCAGGTGGCCCAGGGTCGCGACGGGAAGGTCGTGGGGTGGCGGATCTACCGCACGGAGGACGAGGCCCGCGCCGCGCTCAGCGAAGCCGGAGACGACGCCGCCGCGGACGAGCCCGTGCGACCAGGTAGCCCCCACCCCCGCCAATGAGCGCGAGCGCGCCCACTGCCCCGCCGACCTTCAGGCGACGCCCGAGCTTGTCGAAGCGCATGACCCGCCAGTGCTCCTCGCGTGCCACCCGCGCGAGGTGGGCGTCCGGGTTCACCGCCACCGGATGCCCGACCGCCCGCAGCATCGGCAGGTCTGACTCCGAGTCGGAGTAGGCGTAGGACTCGGAGAGGTCGATGCCGCGCTCCGCGGCGAGCTGGCGGATCGCGTCCGCCTTGCCCTCGCGGTAGGTGAAGGGGCCCGCCGACCGGCCGGTGTAGACGCCGTCCTCGACCTCGGAGCGCATTCCGATCCCTCCGTCGAACACCAGCACGCGCGCCAGCGTGTCGGCCAATTCCTGCGACGCCGCGGTGACGATGAACACCGGCCGTCCGGCGTCCTGGTGCGAGTACGCCTCGTCGAGCATCTCGCGGTAGAGCAGCGGCAGGACGCCGGCGAGCACGTCGGGCCCGAGGCGCGCCAGGTCCACCACCCGCCAGCCCGCTATGGCGTCGAGGATCCGCTGCTTCAGCTCCTCGGTGCCCTCGTCGGTCGAGCCGTTCAGGCGGAAGTGGATGTTCGCCCAGGCGTCGCTGAGGATCTGGCGGCGGGAGATCATTCCGGCCCTGTAGGCGGCGCGCCCGAAGTGGATCGCGCTCGACCCCTCGATCAGCGTCTTGTCGAGGTCGAAGAAGGCGGCTGCGCGCGAATCGGCCATGGGCCGAGGGTACGCTGAGCCGCGTGGACCCGGATCTGGAGAAGGGCATCCGCCGGGCCTACGCGGCCCTCGCGGCCGGCGACATCGAGACGGCGATGGCGAGCTTCGCGTCCCGACATCGAGATGGTGAACCCCGAGTACGCGATCGAGAGTGGCGTGCGCAGGGGCCTCGACTCGATGCGGGAGGGGCTGCAGAACCTCTACGAGCAGTTCAACTACGAGTCCCTCGAGATCCTCGAGATCGACGAGGGACCGAACGGCCTGCTCGTGGTCGCGCGGCTCAGGGCGACCGGGCGAGCCAGCGGCGTGCCGATCGACGAGACGTTCACGCACGTGTTCGGCCTCCGCGACGGGCGGGTGGTGACCTACCGCTGGTTCCGGACGCGCGAGGAAGGGCTCGCCGCGGCGGGGCTCGCCTAGGCCATTCCCGCCGCCGCCAGCGCCTTCGCGCGGTCCGCAAACACCACGAGCTGGACCGCCTTGCCGTCACGCATCTTCCAGACGTGGGCGCCCTCCTCGTCGACGATCGCGCCGCTGCCCTTGCCGCGCCCGCGGTAGCGGGTGAGGACAACCACGTAGTCGCCTTGGACCACGTAGTCCTGGGCCTCGCAGCGCCAGTCCTCCCAGGGGCTCAGCCACTCGTAGAGCCGCTCGTTCCGGTCGGCGGGGTCGTGATAGACGCCGGCCAGCCCGGGGAAGTCGTCGGACCACCCCCACTCCATCTCGGCGTCGTAGACGTCGAACCTCGGCCGCCAGTTGCCGCGCCCCCACTCGGCGTAGACGGCCCTGATGGCCTCCACGTCCTCCTGCGCCACGGCGGCTAGGAGCCGTTGACCTCGACGATCACCGCGTCGCCCTGGCCGCCGCCCGAGCAGATCGCCGCCACGCCGAGCCCGCCGCCGCGGCGGCGCAGCTCGTTCACCAGCGTCATGAGGATGCGGGCGCCGCTCGCGCCGATCGGGTGGCCGAGCGCGATCGCGCCACCGTTCACGTTCACCTTCGACTCGTCCACTCCGAGCATCCGCATGGAGTTGAGCGCGACCGAGGCGAACGCCTCGTTGATCTCGAACAGATCCACGTCGTCGACGCTGAGACCGGCCTGGTCGAGCGCCTTCTTGGCGGCGTTGGCGGGCGTCCGGGCGAGGTACGCGAAGTCATCGGCCACCGCAGCCTGGCCGACGATCGTGGCAAGCGCCGGGCGTCCGTTGGCCTTCGCCCACTCGTCGCTGGCGTAGACGATCGCGCCGGCGCCGTCGTTCACTCCAGGGGCGTTGCCCGCGGTGTGGGACCCGTCCTTGTGGAAGGCGCCCTTCAGGCCGGCCAGCGACTCCAGCGTGCTCTCGCGGCGCGGGGCCTCGTCCACCTCGACGGTGGTCTCGCCCTTCCTCGACTTGACCGTGACCGCCACGATCTCCTCGGGCAGGCGCCCCTCGTCGGTGGCCTGGATCGCGAGCTCGTGGCTGCGCAGCGCGAACTTGTCCATGTCGGCGCGCGTGACCTCGAGCTCGTCGCCCACCTCGTCGGCCTCTTCGCCCATGCCCTTGCCGCTGAACGGGTTGGTCAGCCCGTCGTGCATCATCGCGTCGATCGCCTTGGCATCCCCCATCCGGAAGCCGAAGCGGGCGCCCTTCAGCAGGTAGGGGGCGTTCGACATCGACTCCATGCCGCCCGCCACGGCCACCTCGAGGTCGCCGGCGCGAACCGCCTGGTCCACGATGCCGCCGGCGCGCAGTCCGGAGGCGCAGACCTTGTTCACGGTCTCCGAGGAGACCTCCTTGGGGATCCCGCCCTTGATCTGGGCCTGACGGCTGGGGATCTGGCCCTGGCCGGCCTGGAGCACCTGCCCGAACACCACGTGCTGCACCTGCTCGGGCGCCACCTCGGCGCGCTCGAGCGCCGCGGCGATCGCCGTGCCGCCGAGCTCGGTGGCGTCGAGGCTGGACAGGCCGCCTCCGAGCTTGCCGAAAGGCGTACGGGCGGCTCCGAGGATGACGGTCTTGGGCATCGGTGTGGCTCTCCTTGACGGCTGGCGGGGGGCTGACAACGATACCTGCGGCCCTCTAGACTCGGGCCGCTCTTGGCTCCGATCCACGTCTCATCCCGCGCCGGCTCCCCGGAGGAAACCGCCGCCGACACGCGCGTGGTGCCTCTTTTCGAGGGCGAGTCGCTGGCCGATCCGGCGCTCCAGGCGCTCGTGGAGCTGGGCGAGGCCAAGCCCGGGTTGCGCAAGGTCGCGGTCACCCACGAGGACGCGCCCGGAGGGGGCCGCCGCCGGGTTCTGATCGCCGGTCTGGGCGACCGCTCCGAGCTGGACGCGGAGCGCGCGCGGGTGGCCGCCGCGGCGGCTGCCGGCAGGGCGAGGGAGCTGGGCGCGGTGTCGCTCTCCTGGGACGCGCCCCCCGGCGACGGCGTGGCGGGCGGCCTCGTGGAGGGCACCCTCCTGAGCCTCTACACCTTCGACCGCTTCAAGTCCGAGCGGGACTCCAACGACGCCCAAGTGCTCGAGTCGCTCGAGATCACCGGCGACGCGCCCGACGAGCCGGTGCTGAAGCGCGCCCGCGTGGCCGCCGAGTCGGCCAACGACGCTCGCGACCTCCAGAACCTGCCGGCCAACGTGGCCACCCCGAGCTTCCTCGCCGAGCGCGCGCGAGAGATCGCCGACGATCACGAGACGCTCGAGGTCGAGCTGCTCGACCGCGAGGCGATCGTGGCGCACGGCATGGGCGCCTTCGCCTCGGTGGCGCAGGGCACCCACGTGGAACCGCGCCTGATCGTGATGCGGTACCGGTCCAAGAACGCGGTGGGGCCGCACCTGAGCTACGTGGGCAAGGCCGTGACCTTCGACACCGGCGGGATCTCGATCAAGCCCTCGTCGAAGATGCAGGAGATGAAGTTCGACATGTCGGGCGGCGCCGCCGTGATCGAGGCGGTGGCGGGCATCGCCCGGCTCGGCCTCCCGGTCACGCTCACCGCCGTCGTGCCGTCCACGGAGAACATGCCGAGCGGCCACGCCGTCAAGCCCGGCGACATCGTCACCGCCATGAACGGCAAGACGATCGAGGTCAACAACACCGACGCCGAGGGACGGCTGATCCTGGCCGACGCCCTCTGTTACGCCGTGGACCAGGGCGCCGAGCGGATCGTGGATCTCGCGACCCTCACCGGCGCGATCCTCGTCGCGCTCGGGCACACCTACGCGGGCCTCTACTCCAACGACGACGGCTGGTGCGCGGACGTCGCGGGCGCGGGCGAGACGACTGGGGAGATCTGCTGGCGGATGCCGCTCCACCCCGAGTTCTTCGAGCTGACCAAGGGCAAGTTCGCGGACCTCACCAACTCATCGGACGCGCGAGTGGCCGGCTCCAACTACGCCGCCCAGTTCCTGGGCCAGTTCGTGGGCGACGTGCCCTGGGCGCACCTGGACGTGGCCGGCACCGCCTGGGGAATGTCACGCCCCTACGTGGGCAAGGGCGCCTCGGGCTTCGGCGCCCGGCTCTTGATCGAGCTGGCCGCGCGCACGGGCGCTTAGTTCCGGCGGCTCCTCGGGTCCAGCGTCTAGTGCGGCTGGGTAGGCGGTGCTGCGGGTGGCCCGTCACATTCAGGCGGTCGCTTGTGCGCCGGCGCTTGCGGCGCGAGCCGCTGCGTCAACTAGGGGTCCGTATAGGGCATCTAGTTGACACAGCGACGCCGGCCGCCTCGCGGTCGGCGGGAGCGTGGCGGGAGACCACTCGCGTGTAACCCATCACCTCCCTACCCAGCCGCAGTCGACGTCCGACGCGCGGCCCGCCCGGTCGCAGCCTCGCCCGCTTCGCCTAAGGCCGCGCGCAGCCCGCGCCGCGACGGGCCACCACGTCCTGCAGGCGGATGTCGCGCGAGGAGCTCCCCACCAGCACCCGATAGCAGCCGGGCGCCACTCGCCAGCGGTTCCGTTCCGCGTCCCAGAACGAGAAGTCGCGGTCCTCGAGCACGAAGGTCAGGTCGCGGCTGCGCCCGCTCGGGATCTCCACCCTGCGGAAGCGCTTGAGCGCCTTGGGCGGCTGCACGACGCCGGGCGTGGGCCGCGGGAGGCCGAGATAGAGCTGGACGACCTCGGCGCCCTTGCGCGGGCCCACGTTCGCCACCCTCAGGCTCACGCGCACGCGAGCGGCGCCGCCGGGCGAGGCGCCGCGTAGCTCGCGGACCGCCAGGTCGCGGTAGTGGAAGCTCGTGTACGAGAGCCCGTGGCCGAACGGGTAGAGCGGCTTGATGCCGCGCCGGTCATACCAGCGATACCCGACCAGCACGCCCTCGGAGTAGACGGCGCGGCCCTCGATGCCGGGGAACTGCCTCTTCGTGCGCGCCGGCACGTCGCCGAGGGCGCGCGGATAGGTCACGGGGAGCTTGCCGGACGGGTTGACCTTGCCGAGGAGCACGTCGGCGATCGCGTTGCCGCCCTCCTCGCCGGGCCACCACGCCTCCACGATCGCCCCCACCCGGCGGGCCCACGGCATCGTGACCGGGCCGGGTGACTGGAGCACGACCACCGTCCGCGGGTTCGCGGCGGCCACCGCGCGGATGAGACGGTTCTGGAGCGGCGGCTTCGGAGCGCAGTCGAGGTCGATGCAGGGGCGGTCCGAGAACTCCCCGGACAGCACGTCGGGCGCGGCCGCCACCACCGCCACGTCTGCCCGGCGGGCGACCCGCACGGCACGCTCGCGGTCGCTGCCGTCGTCGTAGCGCACCTGGAAGCGTCCGCGCGCCGCGCGCTTCAGGCCCTGGAGGGCGGTGACCGAATAGAACGGCGCGACGCCGCCGCTCGACGCCGCGTTCGGGCGCTGGTACGCGTTCGCCGACTTGCCGATCACGGCCACCGAGTCGAGCCGGCGCGCGTTCAGCGGCAGCAGCGAGCGGCGGTTGCGGAGCAGCACGATGGCGCGGTTCTCGACCAGCCGGGCCACCCGTCCGTGGCGCTTGACCGGGATCGCTCCGTCGCGCGGATAGGCCGCCCGGTCGAACACCCCGAAGCGGAACATCACGCGCAGATACCGGCGCACCAGATCGTCGATCGTGGCGGTGGTGAGGCGGCCCTGCGCGATCGCGGCACGCAGCAGCGACGGCTCGTAGTACTGCGGCTGCGGGAGAGCCAGGCTCTGGCCGGCCAGCGCCGAGCCGACGGTGTCGCCGCCGGCGAAGAAGTCCGAGAGCACGAAGCCGTCGAAGCCGAAGGAACTGAACAGCGTGTCCCGGATGAGCGGGCGGTTGGCACCCATGTAGGCGCCGTTCACCTTGTTGTAGGCGGTCATCACCGTGCCGACGTGCGCGCGCTTCACCGCTGCCTCGAAATGCGGGAGGTAGATCTCCCGCAGCGTGCGCTCGTCGATGATCTCGTCGACGGTGAAGCGACCGGTCTCCTGGTTGTTCGCGGCGTAGTGCTTGACGTCGCCGATCACGCCGGCGCCCTGCAGGGCGCGGATCCAGGCGACCGCGAAGTCGCTCAGCAGCCGCGGGTCCTCGCCGTAGCTCTCGAAGGTGCGCCCACCGCGCGGGTCGCGCACGAGATTGACGGTCGGTCCGAGCACGAGGTCGTGGCCGCGCGCCTTGGCCTCTGCCGCGATCACGCGCGCGTAGCGGGCCGCCAGGTCGAGGTCGAAGCTCGCCCCGAGCGCCAGCGGAGCGGGCAGCGCGGTGGCCGGCCTGCTCTCGGGCCCGATCCCCTGCCTGATGCCGCCCGGACCGTCGTTCACGGTCAGCGGGGGCACGTCGAGGCGCGCGATGCCGTTGACGGTGCTCGAGCTGGTCTCGGGGTGGAGTATCCCGTCCACGTCCCCGCCCATGAGCTCGAGCTTCTCGTCGAGCGTGAGCTGCGGGAGCAGCAGCCCCGCCCGCGCGTCGGCGGACTTCGAGCGGTCGCACCAGGGATGGTCGCCACAGCGACCGGCAGCCTGGGCCCCCACCGGGAGCGCGAAAGTGGCCGCGACCGCAACGAGGGTCGCCGCACGCCAGCTCATCCTCACGGGCTGCACCCTAACCGGCCCGGATCGCGCGACCGGGCCCCGAAATGCTCAGCGCTCGTCGCGCGGTCCCTGCAGATGCTCCGTCGAGTCCTCCGCCGCCGCCTCGGGTGGCGCCTCCTCCCCCTCGGGGCGACGCTCGAAGCGGCGGGTGCGCTGCGGGGTCTCCTCGTCGGGGTCCACCTCGGCGGCCGCGTGCCGCCCCTCGGCCGCCTCGCGGCCGTGCTCCTCCGCGCGTGCCATGTCCTCGCGGGCGGCGGCCTCCTCGCGGCGGGCGCGCGCCATGCGCTCCTCCGCCTCCGCCCGTGCCTGCTCGGCCCGGGCGTCGTGGAAATCGGCCTCGCGCCTGACCTCCTCCGCGTGGATGCGCCGCTCGTCCATTCGCCTGGTCCGACCGCTCCCGGCCACGACGCCGAGTCCGATCAGGCCCATGAGCACCGCCACGACAATGACCACGATCACCAGAGCGTCCATCTGTCTCCTTTGTTACCTCAGACGAGTGGCCCTGCCCACTCTGGATGTGGCGGCGGGGGCAGCCTACCCGGAGCGGGTGACGCTATGGCCCTTCAATTCGCGCTTCAGCACCTTGCCGGTGGCGTTGCGCGGAAGCTCGTCCATGAACACGATCTCGCGCGGCACCTTGTAGCGAGCGAGATTGCGCTTCACGTGGTCCTTCAGGTCGTCCTCCGTCGTCTCCGCGCCCTGATCCAGCACGACGAACGCCCGCAGGCGCTGCCCGAAGTCCTTGTCCTCGACGCCGATCGCCGCGGCCTCGCAGACCGAGGGGTGGCGGGCCAGCGCATCCTCGATCTCTGCGGGGAAGACGTTCTCGCCCCCGGACACGATCATCTCGTCGTCGCGGCCCTCCACGAACAGCCGCCCGTCGGGGTCGAAGCGCCCTACGTCGCCGGTGGCCATGAGGCCGTCGATCACGTCCTTCGAGCCGCCGCCCGTGTACCCCTCGAAGAGCATCTCGTTGCCCACGAAGATGCGCCCGGTCTCGCCGGTCGGCGTGGGGTTGCCGCGCTCGTCGTAGAGACGGACGATCGTGCCTCGCGGCGGCGTGCCCGCCGTGCCCGGGGCGGCGCGCATGTGCGCCGGCGTGGCGATCGACGCCCAGGCCACCTCGGTCGAGCCGTAGAGGTTGTAGAGGTTGTCGCCGAACTCGTTCATCCACTCGGTGGCGAGATCGCCGGGCAGCGCCGAGCCGCTCGCGGCCACCACCTTCAGCGACGAGACGTCGTACTTGCGGCGCACGTCCTCGGGCAGCTCGAGGATGCGCTGCATCATCACCGGCACCACCGCCAGCACCTCGGCGCGCGTGCGGGCCACCTCGGCCAGGCAGGCCTCCGGGTCGAACTTGCGGCGCAGTACGTAGGTGCTGCCGAGGATGAGCCCGAGCGTGTAGTGCGCGAAGCCCCAGGAGTGGAACAGCGGCGCGGCGATATGCACCGTCTGGCGCGTCCGCAGCGGGATCCGGTCGAGCAGGGAGACGGCGGGGTCGAGCGTCTGCGGATTGCCGCGCGACGCCCCCTTCGGCGTGCCCGTGGTGCCGGACGTGAGGATGACCACGCGGCCCTCGCGTGAGGGCGCCACCACGTCGCGGCGCTCGCCATTCTCGATCAGCCCCTCGAGCGTCGGATCGGCGGTGCGCTCGGAGTCGTGCCAGGCCACGAAGCGCTTGCGCCGCTTGCCCGCCTCCGCGAGCAGGTCCGCGAACTCCTCGTCGTAGATGATCGCGACCGGCTTCTCGCGCTTGACGACCTCGGCCAGCTGGGGACCGGCGAAGGCGGTGTTGAGGTAGAGCGCGTCGCAGCCGAGCTTCGAGACCGCCACGGTCGACTCGATGAAGCCGCGGTGATTGCGGCACATGATCCCCACGGCGTCGCCCTCCTTGAGCCCCGCGTCCGAGAGGGCGTGGGCCAGGGCGTTGGTGCGCTGGTGCACCTCGCCGAACGTGAGCGTGCCGAGCTCGTCCACGATCATCGTCTCGTCGGGATAGCGGGCCGCCAGGGAGATCGTTCCGGCTGCCGGGCTGCGACCGAAGCGGGCCAGCGTGGTCAGCACCTTCACGAGCTTGTCCGGCCGGATCGGCCGGATCACGCCGGCCTCCGCCAGCACCTTCGCGCTACCGAGGGCGTACCCGATGCGGCCGGTTAGGCCCTTCCCTGGCTCGGCCAATTCCTTGTCTCCTCCTTCGAACTCACGTTGCAGGTTCTCGAGCGTCCGCTCGAAGTTGCGTCCGACCATCGGAGCGGACACGCGATCCGAGATCATGCCCAAGACTCCGCCCGGGGCGTCGTAGGACAGCCGCAGCGTCACGCGGGTGCGCCCGTCCGAGGTCTCCCGGAGGCGCCAGCGCCCGCGCTGGTCGATGCCGGTGACGTTGGTCCAGCTGAGGTCGCCCGGCTCGTCGAACTCGACCAGCTCGACGATCCCGCCCACGTCCGCCGACCCCACCTTCATGCGCATCGAGAAGCGCGAGCCGAGGCCGGGCTCCCGATCCGTGGCCGGCGGTCCCTGACCGTCCACGGGGTCGGCATGGCCCTTCGGATCGCAGCGGGTGATGCCGTCCACGAAGCGCGGGTACGAGGCGGGGTCCCGCACCCGCTCCCAGATCAGGTCGCGGGGGGCGTCGATCGTGCGCGAGCGCTCGACTCGCATCAGCCGAGCACGGGCAGGCGCCGTTCCGCCTGGAGTGCCGTGAGCGCCGCCTGCATGCGGCCGAGCACATCGTCGTAGACCTCGCCGAGGTCCGGGTCCTCGCCGAACTCCTCGCGCAGGTCGATCGGCTCGAGCACGTCGATCGTGATCTTCGCCGGCAGGGGCACGTGGCCGAGCATGTCGCCCACGTTCAGCACCCAGGGCAGCGCTACGGAGATCGGCAACACCTTGAGCCGGAACATCTTGTCGAGCCGGAGCAGCCGCGCGAGCCCCTCGCCGCGGGTGAGGAAGAGCGCGGTCTCCTGGCCGCCGACCGACACCACGGGGACGATCGGCACGTCGTGCTTCAGCGCGAGCCGCAGGAACCCCTTGCGACCGTCGAAGTCCACGCGCCCGGACTCCCAGGTCGGCCGGTGCACCTCGTAGTCGCCGCCCGGGTACACCAGCAGCGCCGCGCCGGACTCGAGCGCCTTCGCGGCGTTCGCGGGATTGGCTGCGACCGTGCCGTACTTGCGCAGGAAGCCCAGCCCGGGCATCGAGAGCACGAGGTTGTGGGCCAGCTGGTAGAAGCGGCGCTCGACGCCGAAGTAGGTGCTGAAGGCGAGCGTGAACACGCCCGTGTCGACGGTCAGGTTCCCGCCGGAGTGGTTGCCCACGAGCAGCACCGGACCGTGCTCGGGGATGCGCTCGAGGCCGCGCACCTCGGACCGGAAGTAGAGGCTCGAGAGCAGCCACAGACGCGGCAGCGTGTCGCGGATGTAGTCGGGGTCGCGCTCGTCGAGATCGGCGGTCGGCACGCGCCGCTGGGCCTGCTCGGCCACCGCTCCGATGGCGCGGCCGGCGGCTCCGGCAAGCGACGACACCAGGCTGACGGCGCCGGCCGCCGCGGTGGCGGGGCTGCTCGCCGGCTTCGCCTCGGGCGCCCCGCCGTTGCTGGATCCGCGGTGCGACCCGCGCCGGGAGGTGCCCGCGCTGCTCACGCGGCCCTCCGCGCGGCGGCCGGACCGATCGCCGGCCACTCGGACGGCGGGCCGGCGGGCCGGGCGAGCTTGTATGGCTCGCCCTCGGGCAGGCCCTCAAGGCGGGCGCGCACGCTCGCCGAGCGCAGCTGCTCGGTCACCGTCTGCTCCGCCGTCGCGATGACCTCGTCGCGGCGGTCGGGGCTCATGAGGTTCCTCCCCATCGCGCGCAGGTCGGGCGCGGTGGGCTCGATGAGCACCACCTTGGTGCCGTATCCGCGCACCTTGCGCGCCTCGTGCGTGAGCCGCCTGCGGTTGGCCGCGCGGCTCAGCTGCGACGGCCAGTCGAGCGGGTTGGCGGAGCGCGGATCGTCGATCGACGACAGCGGGTTGAGGCAGATGACGAGGTCGAGCCCGCGCCCGGCGAGCAGGTCGAGGTTCGACGCCGAGCAGATGCCGCCGTCCACGTAGCGGCGGCCCCCGATGCGGACCGGGCGGTAGAAGCCGGGGATGGCACACGAGGCGGCGACGGCGTCGGCGATGTCCGCCGCCGGCGCGTCGGCCCTGCCGAAGGGCACGCGCTTGCCGCTGCCGTAGTCGCACGTGACGGCCCAGTAGTTGGGGTGCTCGACCCAGCGCCCGGGCACCGCCCGGCGCACCACGTCCTTGAGCGAGTCGGTGGAGATCACCCCCGCCGGGAGCCAGCCGGCCACAAGCGTGAGCGGCGGGTGGCGGAGCGGGTTCGAGAGCGCGGTGGCGGTCATGCGCAGCGAGCCCGGGCCGAGGCCGGGGAGACCCCGGTGCACCCGGAACACCGCCCCGGCGGCGCGGTCGGCCTCGGCGGCCGGACGGCCGTCGGCGTCGAGCACGCCGCTGAAGGTCTCGCCGCGCGAGTGGGCGACCATGAACCACGGCGGCACTCCGGCGGCCACGAGGGCCCCGACCATGGACCCGGCCGACGTGCCGACGACGAAGTCGGCGCTGCCCGGATCCCAGCTCGTCTCGCGGGCGAGCGCATTGAGGCCCCCGGTGAGCCACGCGCCGCCGAGCACGCCGCCCGCGCCGAGAACGAGCCCGACCTTCATGACGGCTCGGCTGCCCGCTGGGGCGGTCGACGGAACGACGCGTATGCCGGATTCATGCGCTGTTCAAGCCTATTCGTCCACGACGGTGCGCCGTGCAACTTCATCGCCACGCGCTCCGGGCAGTGGCCTCCTGTCAGAGGCTTCCGGCCCGGCGAAGCCCGAATGCACGATCGCCGAATACGCCGAAGACGCGAATCCCTCGCGTGGAGGCCTCGCGACCGTTTGGGGCGGCTCCGATCGACGTGACCATCCTGAATCCAGAGCGTCGCGCGCGTCGACCGAGGCCGTCAGCCACATCGGGGCGCGACAGGGAAGTGCGCGCCGCACCCAGGAATCGGCCGTGGCGGAAGGCGATCACCTCCCTGGCCGGCCCCCGCTCCGTGGCCGACCATCCGGACAGAATCAGTTCGTCGCCCTCGACTGCGATGCCCTCGACGAAGCCGGCCGCGTCGCTGCCAACCGTTAGAGGGCTTCCCGAGGAGCGGCGGATCACGACATCTCCCATGCGTTCGATGAGCCGGTATCGGGCAGCAGAGCCGACGGGCTCGATACCCCCGAGGCGCGTCAGCAGGATTTCGGAGCCCGAGCCGCCGACCGAGAGCACCTCGACCGTGTTCTCACCGGACCTGAAGCCCCGCGGATCGACAAGACAGGAAAACCGGGTCCGGTCCCCGTCGGGATAGCTCTCGGTGACTGCTCTCACCCGCCCGTTCACGGCCACGGCGAGCCGGCGGGTCGCCGAGCCGTTACCGGAGATCGAGCCCGTCAGGAAAGCGGGCACGATTCTTCGCGTCGGGCTGGTGTGCCTCAGGACGTCGGCGTCGTCAATCTCAACACTCGGGGTGGAGGCACGACGCACCGGCAGCTCATCCACACGGCGACCGACAAGCTCGTCTCCCGGACGGGCGTACAGCCCAGGGATCCCAGGTTTGAAGAGGTTGAGCATCCGATCGACCTCCGCGTTCCGATGCCGTCGATAGCTCGTCAGAGAGAGGTTCACAGGACCTCCGTCGTGCGCAACCTGCACGCTTCGGAGTGGAGGCCGTACACGTAGGAGCGATCGACCGTCGAGCCGCCACGGCAAGGAGATCCCCAGGTGATCGGCGATCGTCGGCAACACGTCGATCGTCCGTGCACCGGAATCGTCGGTCTCGCCACGACGCTGCCGGGGTCCCTTCACCAGCAGCGGCACGCCGGCGATCGCGCCGACGTTGCTACGAGTGACATACCGTCGATAGCCCCCGGGGTCAAAGCTGACGCCGTGGTCCGCAGTGACGACCACGAGCGAACGGTCGTACAGACCTGCTTCTCGCAGCCGGTCGAGCAAACGCCCGACGAGGCGGTCCGTGTAGACGAGCTGCAGCAGGTAGCGCTGGTACGCCTGCCGAACGGGTTCTTCCTGCTCCGTCCACCGATCCTCGAGGCCGGGAGGATTCCGTTCCGCGGGGTAACGCTGGCCGCTGGGCAGATACTCCCAGGGGATGTGCGGAAGCAACACATGCAGGAAATGGAGCGTCGGGCGATCCGGCTCCGGGCCGATCTGCCGCAGGAAGTGTTCGAACTGGCGCGCTCGCAGCCCGACCGCATCGCGGTTCGGGTTTCCGCGGACCCACCTGATCAGCTCGGCAGCCGAACCCTCATTGCGGAAGTCCTCGAAGCTTCGGTCGACGGCCGGTAGGCCGCGACGGAGGTCTTCTGGCAGGAGGCCGTGCAGCGACACCACGCTTAGGTCAGAGGCAAGGCTCCGCAGGCGCGCACCAAGTGATGGCCGACGTTCCGACCCACACAGACGTTCGGGACAGATGTCGGTGATGGGCTCGGTGACTTCGAACCCGTAACGCTCTCCGAGCATTGTGAAGAGGCTCCGCGGATAGTCGCTTGCCACCGGCAGCCTGCCCTCCTCGGGATGAATCCCCGTAACGAGGGCCGGCACGGCCCGGGGCGTCAGATCCGCAACCGTTGTCGCATTCCGGTACCAGGTGGCATCGTCGGAAAGCGCGGCCAAGTTTGGGTATCTCGCTCGATCGATGCGGTGTCGAGCGTCCATCAGCGATGCAACCGACAGCTCGTCGAACACGAGCATCACGACCGGCCCGGCCCGGCTCGCGACGCCGGCCTCGGCCCGGGAGCCACCGCTCGGTAGGACGAGGTCGGAGACCGGGGAGACCAAGAGGAAGAGGGCCAGGAAGACCGCGGGCACCGGACTGAGAACGGTGAGCATCGAGCGCACAAAGTCGGCGCGCTCGTACAGCAGCGAACCGACGACGCCCAGTGCAATCGCGACGGGAACCAACGCGACCCCGTGATCTCCCACCGCCGCCTCGAGCAGCCGCAATGCCGAGGCGGCGCCGAGACCCGCCACGAACACCAGGTGCACGGTGCTGCGTGCCGCAGAACCGAGCGCCGAGGCGAGCACTTCGATGGCCAGGAGGAGCGTCGGGGGAACGAGCACCAGGGCAAACGCAAGGACCACTATGTCGGTCGCCCCGTTGCCCCGCGCCACGAAGAACTCGGGGCTGTCGGCGAGGACCTCGAACAACGGCTGGGCCATGGCGAACGTCCACAGGACGCCCAGGTGCAGCCAGTTTCGGAGTGCCTCGCTCCGTGTCCACTGCAGGCGTCCGGCCCCCGGGCGATCCACCTGCGTGCCGGCACCCCGAGCGCGAGAATTTTCTCCTGCGCTCAGATCCACCTGAGCAGTCTAAGCCCGCACGGCCGGACTCGGCGCTCAGGAGTGCCCACTCTCGGGGTCCAGGTACACCTCCTTTCCCCACGGCGGCTCGATTCCGCCATCGCGCCGGCGGTACCCGCGGCGGTCGCGGCCCTCCAGCGGGATCAGGCGCAGGCCCTCTGGGGTGGAGGTGCGCTCGCGCAGATCCACCCCGGGCAGCGCGGGCCTGAAGCGCAGGTGCGGAGGGTCCAGCGCCCACAGCCGACCGGGGATGTGGCCCGCATGGCTCCCGCGCGAGACGCGCGTCCAACCGCCCGCTCGCATCCAGCGGTTGTGGCAGATCGCCTGCTTGCAGCCCTGGTAGTGGCCGTGCGAGCTGGCGCGCGCCCATACGCGCCCGTCCGGGTCGATCCGGACCTGGGCGCCCTCCCAGTCGTCCAGGTGGAAGCCCGGGTACTCGCCGCTGCCGCCCAGCACCCTGCCGATCAGCGGCAGCAGACGATTCCGCTCCCAGATCTCGTCCGAGCCCGCCCAGGTGGAGTTCGAGTCGGGGAAGTAGAGCCAGTACTGGACGTAGGTGCTGCCGCCACGCCGCAGGACGCGCGTGAACACGGTCGCGCGCTCGCCCGTCCGGCTGCGGTGGGCGTCGAGGTCGCGGTCATCCGGCGCTTCGGCGCAGGCGCGTCTGCGGCAACGCAGGTAGTCGACCGGCAGCTGTCGCTCGCCCGGCTCGTACACGAGCCCGGGGGCGTGCTCGCGCACGAGTGCCGCGTCGGCCGCACCGTAGGCGCGCGCCAGCGCGACCTGCCCGTCCCGGCAGTGGCCCCGCACCGAGCAGACGAAGCGGTGCGCCAGGAAGCCGCCGAACGAGCGTCCGTCGACGGCCGGCGCCACGGCCACGGCGCCGCCTGCGATCAGGCAGACGAGCAGCAGCAGCCCCGTCCACTCCACCGTCGCCTGGCCGCCCTCCGAGAGCATGCGCCGACCGTAGGCGGCCCCGGCGGACCGGTGGGTTGCGTGTGTGACGGGTGCGCTACTTAGGCCTTCACGTCGACGGCCACCTCGTACATCTCGACCGCCGCGCGGGTGCCCATTCCATCGCCGGGCGGGCTCATCGAGTTCAGGGTCGCGTCTCCGGTGGCGCGGTCCTCCTCGGTCTCGAACAGGCCGATGGCGATCGCCCGTCCCCCGTCGGGGTCGATGAGCAGGAGAAAACCAGTGCTGGGCACACCCTCGGGCGGACCCGAGGCCGCGCGCGAGTTGATCTCGTCGGCACTGGCGCGCAGAGCATCGGCGTCGGCCCCCTCCCACCTCGCCACTCGTGCGTACATGACGGACACCTCCTCGTTGTGGAAAAGGGAGCGAGCATCGCGCCTGCGCACCGCCATCGCAAGCCCGCCGCCATAATCGTCCTCCGTGCACGCGGCCCACGACGCCCCGCAGCCCGACTCGATCACCATCACCTACCTCGAGATCGGGGATGCGGAGGCGATTCGCCCACCGGCGGGACCGGCGCCGTCGGGCCTGGTCACGCGCGTGACCGAGGACTTCACCCGCAACCGCGACCTGTACTCGCGGGTGGGCACGGACTACAGCTGGATCGACAGGCTCGGCTGGAGCGACCGCCAGTGGCGCGCCTGGGCCGATCGCGTGGAGACGCACGTCGTGGAGCTGCGCGGGACGGCGATCGGCTACTTCGAGCTCGAGCCGGAGCCCAAATCGACCAAGGTCGCCATCTTCGGCCTGCTGGGTGGCTACCACGGCCGCGGGCTCGGCGGCCACGCGCTCACGATGGCCCTGCGCCGAGGCTTCGAGCTCGGGCCACGGGTCTGGCTCACCACCTGCTCGCTCGACTCCCCCGCGGCGCTCCCGAACTATCGCGCCCGCGGCCTCGAGGTATTCAAGGTCGAGGAGCGGCCGTGGTCTCCTCGGGTTCGCTCTCCCGGCGCTTGATCGACCGGTAGACGTGCGCGCGCAGGCGCGCGAACTCCGGAAGCTCCTTCGTCTGCACCTGGTCGCGCGGCTGCGGCAGGTCCACCTCGAGCGCCTCCTGCACGCGCGTGGGTGCAGGCGTGAGGACGACGATGCGGTCTCCGAGGTAGACCGACTCGTCGATGTCGTGCGTCACGAACACCACTGTCACTCCGTAGCGCTCGCGCACACGGAGGAGCAGGTCCTCGAGGTCCGCGCGAGTCTGGGCGTCCACCGAAGCGAACGGCTCGTCCATCAGCATGATCTCCGGCTGGTAGGCGAGAGCCCGCGCGATCGCGACCCGCTGCTGCATCCCGCCGGACAGCTCCCACGGATAGCGGTCGACGAAGCCGGTGAGATCGACCGAGTCCACGGCCTGCTCCACGAGCTGGGCGGCCTCGGCCTTGTCGAGCTTCTTCGAGCGCAGCGGAAAGGCCACGTTCTGGCGCACGCTCATCCACGGGAAGAGCGAGCGGCTGTACTCCTGGAAGACCAGCGCCATCCGCTCGGGCGGACCGTCGACCGGCTCGTCGTGGAGCAGCACCTGCCCGCCAGACGGCGGCAGCAGCCCGGACATGCACTTGAGCAGCGTCGTCTTCCCGCAGCCGGACGGACCGACGATGCAGACGAACTCGCCCTCCTGGACCTCGAAGTCGAGATCGCCGATGGCCTCCACGGCATCGTCGCCCTCGCCGTAGGTCTTGCTCAGGTGGTCCACTCGCAGCATCGGCCTCTCCTCGTCAGCTCAGCGCGCTCGCCCGCGCCCCACGATGCCAGCGGAGCACCCGCCGCTCGACCAGCGTGAAGATCGCATTGAGCAGATAGCCCAGGATTCCGAGCAGCAGGATGCCCGACCACATCTCGGTGATGTCAAATTGCCGCTGCGACTCCAGGACGAAGTAGCCGATGCCGTTGGTGCTCGCCACCATCTCGCTGATCACCATCAGGATCAGCGCGAGCGAGATACTCGTGCGCATGCCGGCGAAGATCTGCGGCGCGGCGGCCGGCAGCAGGATCCTCCGGAGCCGGTCGCCCGTCCGGATCCGGTAGGCACGCGCGGTCTCACGCAGCGTGAGGTCCACACCGGCCACCCCGTCGATCGTGTTGAGCAGCACGGGCCAGAGGCAGACGAACGCGATGATGAAGATCTTCATCGAGGCGCCCACGCCGATCACGAGGATCGCGAACGGCAGGAGCGCCGGCGGAGGGATGGCACGCAGGAACTCGACGATCGGAGCGGCGGCCCGGCGGGCGCGTGGGTGGATGCCGAGAAACAGGCCGAACGCGATTCCGAGCACGCAGGCGATCGAGTAGCCGGCCCCCATCCGCAGCAGGCTCGGCACGGCGTCGCTCCCGATCCGCTCGAACAGCCAGTTGTCGGCGAACGCCTCGAAGATCTCCGTGAGCGGCGGGAGGTAGTAAGTGTCGCTGCCCGCCGAGAGCAGGGCCCAGAGGCCGAGCGCGAGCAACGGCACGGCCACCTCGAGGCCCGTGGCCAGCCAGCGCCTCCCGCCCGTCATGCGGCCGCCCTGTCCACGCGCTGCGAGGGGTGCCAGTGCAGGACCCGGCGCTCGACCTGGACGAACACCTGGTTGAGGACGAGGCCGAGCACGCCGGTCGCGAGGATGAGCGCGTACATCAGCTCCTCGTTGCCACCCGAGCGCGCGAGGTTGATCGACCGCCCGAGGCCGGCCGCCCCGATCACGAGCTCCGCGGTCACCGACAGGATCAGCGCCACCGCCGAGGCGATCCGAAGGCCCGTCGCGATGTAGGGCACCGCGCTGGGGAGGGTCACGCGGAACAGGCGCTGAGCCCGCGAGAAGCCGAACGAGCGCGCGGTGTCGGTGGCCACCGGATCCACGTCCTGCACGCCGTAGAGGGTGGCCACGAGCAGCTGCCAGAACGACGCGAACGCGGCGAGGAACACCTTGCTCTGCATGCCTGTCCCAAAGGCGAGGATGGCGAGCGGGATGAGCGCCACCGATGGGATCGGCCGCAGGAACTCGATCAGGCCGCGCGACGCGCGGTAGAGCAGGTGGCTCGAGCCGATCACGATGCCGAGTGGGATGGCCAGGGCGGTCGCGATCCCGAGGCCGAGCGCCCAGCCCTGGACCGTGCTCAGCACGGCATCCCAGAACCGGCCCGTGGTGAGCTGATCGGCGAACGCCTCGAGCGTCTCGCTCATGGGCGGGAAGTGGTTGCGCGGCAGCACGCCGATCCTCGGGAGCAGGTCGAACAGCACCAGCGCCCCGGCCACGCTCAGCCAGGGGAGAGCCCGCTCCGGGATGCCCCAGACACCCGCCGACCGCGCCCTGCTCACCGCCGGATCAGCTCGTCCAGGTCGGGCTGCTCCTCGATCAGCCCGTACTTCTCACTCAGCTCCGACAGGAGCTCGATGGTGGGCTCGCTCAGGTCGGTCCGCCAGATGGGGAGCTTGATCTGCTCAGCCGCCTCGGGCGGGATCTCGGTGTAATCGAGCAGCACCTTGCGCACCTCGTCCGGGTTCGACTGGGCGTACTCGAGCGACTTGTTGATTGCGCGCGTGAAGCGATCCACCACATCGGCGTTCTCCTCGGCGTACTGCGTCGAGGTGAAGTAGGTGGCGACGGTGAGGTCCGGCGCCGTCCTCACGTAGAAGGGGTTGATGCCCTTGGCCGCGCCGGCCTTGCCCTGGCTCACGAAGGGCTCGACCACGCATGCCCCGTCGACGCGCTCCTGCTCGAGCGCGGCGTTCATGTCGGGGAATGGAACCTCGGTGAACTTCAGCTCTTCCACCGCCACCCCGTCCTTCTCGAGCGATGCCTTGATCGTCACCTCGCAGATGTTGTTGAGGGTGTTGACCGCGATGGTCTTGCCCTCGAGGTCGCTGCCGTCCTTGATCGGGCCGTCCTTCAGCACGAGCAGGTCGGCCCAGGCCTCCGACTCGTCCTTCCCACCGAGCACTCCCTGGCTGATGATCTGGACGGGGAGGTCCTTGGATGCGGCGATCAGCAGCGAGATCGTGTTGGAGAAGCCGATCTGGAAGTCTCCGCTCAGCACGGCCGGCGTGATTGCCGCGCCGCCCTCGGCCAGCTGGGGCTTGATGGTGAGCTTCTCGTCCTTGAAGAAGCCCTTGTCGATGCCCAGGTAGAGCGGGGCCACGTCCGCGATCGGGATCACGCCCACGTTCAGCGTCGCCGGCTCGCCGGCGCCGCCCCCGCCACCGTCGTCGTCACCGCAGCCCGCCACCACGCCGGCCGCGCACGTCAACGCGACCAGAAGCACCAAGCCTCGCCTTGCCCAGCTCATCGGTCTCTCCTCCATCGGTGGTCCCGCCCGAAGGCCCCTCACTCCAGACCCACACTTCCCCGGCAGCAAAAAGCCAAACAATTTGATTTGCTTCGCAACGTGCCGGCCTCTGATCTCGGTGTTTGTCCGACCCATAGACCTGGTATTCGATGGGCCCATGGCCGTCGCAGCGGTAGGTTCATCTCCCGAGGCGCCCAGCGCCGGCATCGGCGCGCTCACGGAGCGCTACGACCCGGACGCGATCGACCTGCCCGGCGGCGAGGCGCGCGTACGGCTCCAGGTCGACGGCGACCGCGTCTGGGACGCCGTGCTCACGCGCCGGAAGCTCAGCCTTCAGCCGCCGCGCGACGGCACCCAACCCGACGCGACCCTCACCGCCGACAGCACCACCTGGCGCCAGATCGCGGCCGACGTGCGCGGCGGGATGAGCGCCTTCCGCCGCGGGAAGCTCCGCATCCGCGGCAGCCTCCACGTGGGCGTGGGGTTCCTGGCCGCCACGAGCGGCGCCACCGAGGAGTCGCGGCTCACCTTCGAGTCGGTGCGCACGCGCAAGTCCGGCCGGCTCTCGATCCTCTCCGCCGGAGCCGGGAAGAAGACGCTGATCTGCGCCCACGGCCTCGGCGGCACCAAGGCGTCCTTCCTCCCCACCGTCGCGGCGCTGGCCGAGCATTACCGAGTGGTGGCCGTGGACCTGCCGGGGTTCGGCGAGTCCGACAAGCCGATAGGAGCCCCCTACAACGCGCCCTACTTCGCCCGGTCGGTGTTCGAGCTGATGGACGCGCTCGATCTCGAGAAGGCCCACCTCGTGGGCAACAGCATGGGCGGCCGCGTGGTGATCGAAGCCGGTCTGATGGACGAGCAGCGCGTGGAGAGCCTCGTGCTCCTGAGCCCGGCGCTCGCCTGGCTGCGCGATCGCCGCTGGGCCCCGATCGTCAAGGCCCTGCGCCCCGAACTGGGGCTGCTCCAGTTCGCGCCGCGGCCGATCGTGGAGGGGATCGTTCGCCGCTTCGTGGGCGCGCAGGGCGGCTGGGCCGACGCCGGCGTCGACGAGTTCCTGCGCGCTTACCTCACGCCGCGCGGCCGCGCGGCGTTCTACGCGGCGGCGCGGAGCATCTACCTCGACGAGCCGCACGGCGAGAACGGCTTCTGGACCCGGATGGCCGAGCTCGCCCCACGCTCGCTGTTCGTCTGGGGACGCAACGACACGCTGGTGCCGATCGCCTTCATGAAGCACGTGGAGGACTGCCTGCCGGCGGCCAAGCACCTCGAGCTCGAGTGCGGGCACGTGCCCCAGCTCGAGTCGCCGCGCGAGACGCACGCGGCCATTCGGCAGTTCTTGGGCTGAGGCGCCTGCGAACCGGGTCGCTGTGTCACCTGGGTGCCCGTATAGGGCCTCTAGTTGACACAGCGCCGCCGGCATCAGGCCCTGGCGCCCGCCCGCCCGACGCGGTACAACCCTTCCGTGCACTCGCCCCCCGGACCGCGGCTTCCGCGCATGCTTCAGGCCATTCGCGTGACCACCGACCCGTATGGCTTCATGGTCGCCCGCTGGCGCCGCTACGGCGACGTGTTCACCTCGCACTTCCCGATCTTCGGCCGGGTGGTCTACGTGGCCGACCCGGCGGAGATCAAGCGGGTGTTCGCCGGCGAGCCCTCGACCTTCCACGCGGGCGAGGCGAACGCCCTGGCCCTCGGCGACGCCCTCGGCGAGAACTCGCTGCTCACGCTCGACGAGGGCCGCCACATGAGCCAGCGCAAGCTGCTCCTGCCCGCCTTCCACGGCGAGAGCGTCCGCCGCTACGCCGAGGTGATGGCGGAGGCGACCGCGCACGAGGTGGACCGCTGGCCGGTCGGCCGCGAGCTGGCGCTGCGCCCGCGCATGCAGGCGATCACGCTCGAGGTGATCCTGCGCGCGGTGTTCGGCGTGCGCGACGACGAGCGCATGGACCTCCTGCGGACGCGCATCCCGCGGCTCGCCGAGACCACCAGCGTCCTCACCTGGATCCCCTTCATGGAGCGCGACCTCGGCGGCCTCTCGCCGGCGGCCAAGTTCCGCAAGGCGCTCGCCGCCGTGGACGAGCTGATCTATGCCGAGATCGCCGACCGGCGCGAGTCCGGGCCCGGCGAGGACGTGCTGTCCCTGCTCCTCGATGCCCGTCACGAGGACGGCAGCCCGATGTCCGACGTCGAGCTGCGGGACGAGCTCATGACGCTGCTCACCGCCGGGCACGAGACCACGGCCACCGGCCTCTCCTGGGCCTTCGAGCGCCTGATGCGCACCCCGCGGGTGATGGACAAGCTGCTCGGCTCGCTCGACGACGACGAGTACCTCGACGCCGTCGTGAAGGAGACCCTGCGCGTGCGCCCGGTGATCATGGACGTGGCGCGGAAGCTCACGAAGCCGACCGAGGTCGGCGGCTACACGCTCCCCGCGGGCACGCTCGTCCTGCCGGCGATCGCCGCGGTGCAGGCGCGGCCCGACCTCTATCCGGAGCCGGAGGAGTTCAGGCCCGAGCGCTTCATCGAGGGCCAGCCCGAGTCGTATGCGTGGATCCCATTCGGCGGAGGCGTGCGGCGCTGCATAGGCGCGTCGTTCGCCCAGGTCGAGATGCGCGTGGTGCTGCGAGAGGTGCTGCGGCGCGTTCGCCTGCGCGCCCCGTCGGCCCGCCCGGAGCGCCCGCGCGTGCAGCACGTGACGGTGGTGCCGTCCCGCGGCGCACGCGCCGTGATCACCGAGCGGGTGAGCGTGCCGGCAGAGCCTGAGCTCGCCGCCGCGTCGGCCTAGCTGCTATTGCCCGGGCACCTCGGGGCGCGACTCGACCGGAGGCGCCGGCTCACCCGCCGGTGGCGGGATGCTCGCCTGCGGCTCGCCGCCGCCCTGCTGCGCGTTCCAGACCTTGTTGAGCTCGCTCTGCATGTACCAGAGGCCCACAGGTGAGATCAGGAACAGCAGGATGAAGATCACCGGTCCGCTCGCGGGCCGGTCGATCCCGACCGCCTCCTGGGAGCGCTGGATCCGTCCGCTCGTCGTCCATTCGGAGACGATCGCCGGGATGATGACTATCCAGCCGATCGTGACGGCCAGGACCGAGTTGACGGGGTTCTGCCCCAGGTCCACCCCGCGCGCCTGGCCGAGGTCCTTCATCTCCCGGTTGATGTAGTACCACCAGAAGAAGAAGTAGATGCCGATCGTGATCAGCGTCAGCCCGAGCACACCCCAGGGGTTCCTGATCTTCGCGTTCGAGTTCGCGCCAGCGATCTGCACTTCTTCGGCCATGAGTCCCTCCGTCGCCGTGGGCAAGGTCCGGCCGGCGCAGCCTACTCCGGTCTCCGGCGCCGGCTAGGCCGCGAGGCCCGCAAGCCCCAGCACCTCGGCCGCCGGGCGCGCCGGATCGTCGAGCGCCCCGGCCAGGCGGTCGCCCGCCAGCTCCGCCACCTTCCGCTCGAGCCCCGCTTCGTCGAGCGGACGCTCGGGCGAGCCCAGCGCCGCCTTCACGCGAGCGAGCTCCTCGCCCCCTGCGTCGAGCAGCACGGCCTCCGACTCGAGCAGCCCGCGGTCGCTGCGCACCTCGATCGCCGTGGCGCGCCGCACCGCGGCGGCATCCACGTCGCGGAAGCTCTCGATCGTGGGCGGACCGTTGAGCAGCGTGTAGGCGATCAGGTACGGGATCGAGAACTTCGCCTGCAGGCCGTCGGCCGGCTCGGGGCCCACCGCCGCCGCCTGGAGGGACACCGGGTGCACCACCACCACCGCCGGCTCGCCGCCCGCCTCGCGGACCCGCTCGGCGGCCTCGATCGAGCCGTGCGTCTGGAGGCAGCAGGGCCACGCCTTGATCCAGTTGCGCTCGATCGCCGGCTCGGACGGATCCGGCTCGGCGTAGCGCCCGCCGGTGGACTCGGCGAACCCGCGTCGCGGCCGCATCGAGCGGCACGAGCGCCCCCGTGGCCGCGAGCCGCGCGGCGCGCACGCCGGCCGCGGCGGCCCAGCCGACCTGCAGCGCCTTCCCGTCCGACCCGAACGCGGCCCGCAGGCCGCCCGCGCCCAGCAGTGCCAGCGCCACGGCCGAGCGCGCGGCCTCCGGCTCCAGCCCGAGCAGGCGCCCGGCCACGACCGCAGCGCCCACGCCGCCGCAGACGGCGGTCGGATGCAGGCCGCGGTCGTACAGCGCGGGATGGCTCGCGCGGGAAAGGGCGCCCATCGCCTCGAACCCCGCGGCGTACGCGTCGAGCGCGTCCCCCACCGTCGCGGCCAGCGCTAGCGCCACCGGCGCGGTCGGCGCGCTCAGGTGCGCGATCCCCGGGAGGTAGGTGTCGTCGAAGTCGAGCACGTGGCCGGCCGTGGCGGCCGCCGCCACCGGATCGTCGAGAGCGCCCGCCGCGCGTGCCGCCCGCTCCTCCGCCCCACCCGCCGCGCAGGCGAGCCAGTCGAGCAGCGCGATGCGGTAGCTCGGGTCAGCCACCGAGCTCGTCGAGCCGCCTGCGGAATGCCCCCGCGCCCTCCACGGCGGCGCCGTGCTCGCGCACGCGCCGCTGGAGTGCGGCGTCGGATGTGACCACGCTCAGGTCGCGCGGCGAAGAGTCGGCGGCCACCAGCGCGGCAATGTCGTCGTCGGCGGCGTTGGGCCCGCGGCGCGACGCGAAGCGCACGTCCACCGGGCCGCCGTCGAGGTCGAAGGGCCCGCCGTCGAGCACCACCGTGACGGGCTCGCCGCTCGTGCTCGCCAGCGAGCCCAGCTCCTCCACGAGCCGGCGCATGGCGCCGCGGCGGTCGCGCCACCAGCCGTCCGGGCGCGACCCGATCACGTTCATGCCGTCCACGACCCAGCGCGTCACGCGGTGAGCCGCTCGCTCAGCTCCCAGAGCCGGCGGCGGGCCTCCGGGTCGTAGGCTTGGTCGTCGGCGCGCGCCTCGCCGAGCCCGTTGAAGAAGCGCCCGCTGACGCCGTCGAGGTCGGGATCGGTGATCAGCCGCAGCGTCGCGCGCGCTCCCTGGTCGACCGAGTCGTGTGCGGCCGGCCGAGCGTGTCGCGCACCATCTTGGTGTCCATGAGCGTGGCGGGATGGAGGGCGTTCACGGTCACCTCGCGGTCGCCCAGGCGGTCGGCGAGATCGAACGTCCAGATGACCTGCGCCAGCTTGCTGCGCGCGTACGCGCCGTAGCCGTCGTAGTCGCGCTCGTACATCGGATCGTCGAAGTCGAGCGGGTGCTGCCCGATCGAGGCGACGTTCACGATCCGGGCGGGCTCGACGAGCCCCTCGAGCAGGAGCGCGGTGAGCAGGAAGTGGGAGAGGTAGTTGACGGCGAACGTGAGCTCATGGCCGTCGAGGCTGGTGCGCCGCTCGGCGCTGACGATCCCCGCGTTGTTCACGAGCGTGTCGAGCCGGCCCACGCGCCCCGCCAGCCGGCGCACCTCGTCGAGCGATGCCAGGTCCCCCACGAGCGCCCGCTCGGCGCCGACGGCCGAGCCACCGAGCGCGTCTTCTCCGGGTCGCGGCCGTGCACGATCACGTTCGCCCCGTGGCTCGCGAGCTCCTCGGCCACGCGCCGGCCGTGGCCGTCGGTCGAGCCGGTCACCAGGATCGTCTGGTCTTCGACCGGCTTCACTGCCTGCGCCGGACGAACACGATGATCGCGCCGACCAGCAGCAGCCCCGCCCCCACCTGGGCGGCGAGCGCCACGCCCGCGCCCTCGTCCTCCGTCGCGCTCTTGATCGCGGCGAACATGATGGACGCTCCGAAGAAGAGGACGAGCGTCCAGAGGGCGGTGCTCCGGTCCACCGCCAGACCATACCCGGCATACACCGGCGCCATCTACTCTCGACGGCCGCATGATGGATCGGCCCGAGCTGGCGGGCGCCCTGGGTGCCCTGGTGATCGCCTTCTCGGCGATCCTCGTGCGGCTGGCCGAAGTGTCGCCCTCCACCGCGGCCGTCTTCCGCTGCTTCTACGCCCTTCCGCTGCTCGGCCCTGCTGGCCTGGCACGAGCGGCGCAGGTACGGCCCCGTGGCTCCGCCGCGACCACGTGCTCGCGCTGGTGGCAGGGGTGTGCCTGGCAGCCGACCTCACCTTCTGGCACCACTCGATCGAGGCCGTGGGCGCCGGCCTCGCCACGGTTCTCGCCAACGTGCAGGTGGTGCTCGTGGGCCTGATGGCCTGGGCCTGGCTGGGCGAGCGCCCGGAGCGGCGCTCGCTCATGGCGATCCCGGTGGTGTTCGTGGGCGTCGTCCTGATCTCGGGCGCCGTGGGCGCGGGCGCGTACGGGGAGGACCCGCTGCTCGGCGTGATCTACGGAACGCTCACGGCGCTGAGCTACGCCCTCTTCCTGCTGATCCTGCGCCAGGGGAACTCGGACATCCGCCGCCCCGCCGGACCGCTGTTCGACGCCACGCTGAGCGCCGGCGTGTTCTCAGCGATCGGCGGGCATGGCGGTGGGCGACCTCGACTGGGTGCCGGACCTCGAGGCCCAGGCCTGGCTCGTGCTGCTCGCCCTGTCCTCCCAGGTGCTCGGCTGGATGCTGATCTCCGTCTCGCTGCCGCGGCTGCCCGCCGTCCTGACCTCGATCCTGCTCATGCTCCAGCCTGTGGCGACGGTGTTCCTCGGCGCGGTGCTGCTGTCGGAGGCGCCCTCGGCGGTGCAGCTCACCGGGGTGGCGATCGTGATCGCCGGCGTGGCGGTGGCCACGATCAAGCCGCGCACGCCGGTGGCCGCCGCGTGATCCCGCTGCTGCCGCTCGCCGTGGGTGCCGGCGCGGCGGCGCTCGGCTATCGCACCTTCTGGTGGGAGCCGCGCCGCGTGGGCCTCTCGTTCCACGTGCTCGAGCTGCCGTTCTGGCCGGCCGCCGTGGACGGCATGCGCGTGGGCGTGATGGCCGACCTCCACGCGGGGGCGCCGCACGTGCCGATCGCGCAGGTCACGCGGCTCGTGTCCTGGCTCAACCGCGAGGACCCCGACCTGATCGTGCTGCTCGGGGACTACGCCTCCCCGCGGGTGCTCGGCGGCCGGCGCGTGGCGCCGGAGCCGGTGGCCCAGTCGCTCGCAGCGCTCTCGGCGCCGCTGGGCGTGTTCGCCGTGCTCGGGAACCACGACTGGTGGGTGCACGGCCGGGCGATGGGCGCCGCGCTCGCCGCCGCGGGCATCCGCGTGCTCGAGAACCGCGCGGTGAAGACCGGCCCGCTGTGGGTGGCGGGGCTCGCCGACCTGCGCGAGCGCGAGCCGTCGATCGGGCGCACCTTCGCGCCGATCCCCGAGGACGAGCCCGTGCTCGCCCTCAGCCACGACCCCGACCTGTTCCCGTTCATCCCCGACCGCGTGGCGCTCACGCTGTCCGGCCACACCCACGGCAACCAGGTGAACGTGCCGCTCCTGCGCAACTTCGTGACCCCGTCGCACTTCGGCACCCGTTACGGCGGCGGCCACGTGATCGAGGAGGGACGCCACCTGTTCGTGAGCCGCGGGGTCGGCACGAGCACGCTCCCGGGGCGCTTCCGGGCTCCGCCCGAGATCGTCCTGCTGGAGCTGCGCTCGGCCCGGTAGGCGCGGGCGTGAATACCTTTCGCACTGTGGAATCGCCCCCCGCCGTCCTCGGCAGGCGCCCTGACCTGAAGGACGAGCTCGCCGAGCTCGGCCAGCCCGGCCTGACTCCGGGCCGGGTGCTCGCTCAGCATCGCGGCCACTGGGTCGTCGGGGGCCTGGACGGCGAGGCCACGCTCGCCACGGCCAGGACGCGGGCGATCGATCGCGAGGACGGCCCCCCGGTCACGGGCGACTGGGTCGCGCTCGACGGCGACGGCGTCATCGCGGAGGTGCTCGAGCGCCGCGGCGCCATCGTGCGCGCCGGCGTGGACACGCACTCCCGCCCCCAGACGCTGGCCGCGAACGTGGACGTCGCGCTCGTGGTCGAGGCGCTGCCCGACCCGAACCTGCGCCGCACGGAGCGCATCCTGGCGCTCGCCACCGCCGGCGGCGTGCGCCCGGTGCTCGTGCTGACCAAGGCCGACCTCGAGACCGACGCCGAGCCCCTGGCCGCGAACGTGGCCCGTCAGCTCGGCCTCGACACCGCCTACGCCGTGAGCGTGCCCGACCACTCCGGCCTGCCGCCGCTCGTCGGCGAGCTCGAGCCGGGCCTCACCTCGGTCCTCCTCGGGGTCTCCGGCGCGGGCAAGTCGACGCTCGTCAACGCGCTGCTCGGACACGAGCGGCAGGCCACTCAGCCCGTGCGGGCCGGCGACGGACGGGGACGGCACACGACCGTGGTCCGCGAGCTGATCCCCCTCCCCACCGGCGCGCTGCTGATCGACACTCCCGGCATCCGCCGGGTGAACGTCTGGGACGGCACGGGCACGGCGTTCGCCGACATCGACGAGCTGGCCGCCGGGTGCCGCTTCTCGGACTGCCGGCACGACACGGAGCCCGGGTGCGCGGTGCGCGGCGTGGTGGACGAGGACCGGCTCGAGGCGTGGCGCAAGCTCGAGGACGAGCAGCGCGCGACCGACGACCGGCGCAGCGGGCGCTCGTAGGGCTCAGGCGACGGCTTCGAGCGGCACGTCGGCGGCGCGCGGGTGGCGCAGCAGGGCGCCGTCGGCGGCGACCTCGTAGGTGCCGACTCGGTCGAGCGGCGGCGAGTAGGCGTGCAGGGTCACCGCGGGGGCCTCGCCGGTGTGGCGCACGCGGTGAATGGCCTCGCGGGCGAATATGGGATTTGGCCTCGACTGCGGCTCGCCACAACTTTCCGGGGCACTCTGGGTTGTGCCGATCATCACCCGTCGGCCCACCGCCCCCGAGAGAGGACCCGAATGAACCGAATCACCCGACTGCTGTCGATGCTGGCGCTCGGCGCGGTCGCGCTGACGCTCGCGGGGTGCGTCCCCCTGGCGAGCCCCGGGAAGACCGGCCAGATCGAGTTCGTGGCCTCGTCCACGAGCGGCGGATGGAAGTGGGATCACTACCGCAACCTCGCCTACCCGTGCAGCATCAACGGGTACCAGACCTTCGTGATCGGGACCAAGGTCGGCTCCTCGAACACCGAGTCGCGGCCGCTCTGGGTCCGCATGCGCGGCGGCGGCGTGGGCTTCTTCGACGCGAACGGCGACCCGCAGCCCTCGGCGGGCAACAAGTCCGAGGAGACCGCCGCGACGTCGATCGGTTTCGTGAACAACAACGCGCTCACCGGCCTCGTGCGCTCCGACGCCGCCGGCTTCCGGATCGTCTCGGTGTCGATGTGCAACCACGACATCTACAGCGGCGGCGACCAGACGGATCCGAACAACCCGAACACGACGCCCGACGGCGAACCGCGCACCGTGAACGGGCTCTTCGCCACCAAGGCCGCGATCGCGTTCGCCAAGGAGCAGTACCCGACCGGCAAGGTCATCCTGCACGGCACCAGCGCCGGCTCGGCCGGGGTCTACTCCGTGGCCTACGGAATGCAGGAGGAGGGCGTTTCGCCGGCGGGGGCGATCGCCGACTCGGGCAGCGTGAACCGGCAGTGGGAGATTGCGCGCGCCGAGCAGAACACGTGCGGTGACGACGCGGACGGGCGGGCGATCGACGCGATCGCCGCTCGTCTGCACCCGGGCCTCACGCGGCCGAAGAACCAGCCCGACCTCCTGATCGCCCGCGGGGATCTCAGGGTGCCGTTCCTCCACACCTGGAGCCGCGCCGACCCGAACGTGTGCGGCGACACGCCGATGACGTGCACGCTGGCCGACGGCTCGACGACGACCATGGGCTCGGCCGACTGCTCGCACGAGCTGATCCGCAACGCGATCGCAGGGCTCGGGGCGGGCAACAGGTCGCGCAACCTGCGCCTGTGCGTGAGCCCCGCCGACGACCCGGGCAGCTGCGCCACGCACGTGGTGACCAGCAAGACGACGCCCAACACCGATCCTGCCGAGGCGCCCGACTACCTCGACACGATCATGGACTGGGTGCACGCGCGCTTGGGCGACCCGTAGGCCGTCCGCGCCGAGCCGGCGGCTAGCCGGTCTTCTCGACGACCATGGCGATGCCCTGGCCCACGCCGATGCACATCGTGGCCAGGCCGAGCTGAGCGTCGTCGCGGCGCTGGAGCTCGTGGACCATGGTCGTCAGGAGCCGGGCGCCCGAGCACCCGAGCGGGTGGCCGAGCGCGATGGCCCCGCCGTTCGCGTTGAGGCGCTCGTCCTCGGCGTCGATGCCCCACTCGTCGGTCACCGCCAGCGACTGGGCCGCGAACGCCTCGTTCAGCTCGATCAGGTCGATGTCCGCGAGGGTCACGCCGGCGCGCTCGAGCGCCTTCTTCGTGGCCGGCACCGGGCCGATGCCCATGATCCGCGGCGGCACGCCGGCGATCGCCACCGAGCGCACCTTGGCGAGCGGTCGCAGCCCGTGCGCCTTCGCGTACTCGGCGCTCGTGACCATCACGGCCGCGGCTCCGTCGTTCAGCGGGCTCGAGTTGCCGGCCGTGACGGTGCCGTCCTCCTTGAAGACCGGCTTGAGCTTGGCGAGCGCCTCCAGCGTGCCGTCGCGGCGCGGGCCCTCGTCGGTCTCCACCACCGTGTCGCCCTTGCGGCCGCGCACCGTCACGGCGATCGTCTCGTCGTCGAAGCGTCCCGCGTCGATCGCGGTCACGGCCTTCTCGTGGCTGTGGAGGGCGAACCGGTCCTGGCGCACGCGCGGGATCTCGCGCTCCTCGGCCAGGTTCTCGGCGGTCATCCCGAGCGTGTCGGTGTGGCCGCGGCGCTCCATCTCGGGGTTGGTCATGCGCCAGCCGAGCGTCGAGTCCCAGGCCGTCCGGTTGCCGGACTGGAACGCCTTCTCCCCCTTCTGCATCACGAGCGGCGCGCGGCTCATCGACTCCACGCCGCCGCCCACGTACACGTCGGCCTCGCCGAGCATCACCGCGCGGGCGGCCTGGGCCACCGCCTCGAGCCCTGAGCCGCACAGCCGGTTGACGGTCGCGCCGCCCACCTCGAGCGGGTAGTCGGCCAGGATCAGCGACATCCGCGCGACGTCGCGATTGTCCTCGCCCGCCTGGTTCGCGCAGCCGAAGTACACGTCCTCGACCTCCGAGGCGGGCACGCCGGCACGCTCGGTGAGCGCTCGCAGCGGGTGGGCGCCCAGGTCGTCCGGGCGCACCGAGCTGAGCTGCCCGCCGTGGCGCCCGACGGGCGTGCGCACCGCACCGACTATCACCGCTTCATGGGTCCCGCCGTAACTCACAGCGGCGAGTCTAGGCAGGTACCGGCACAGGCCCCCCGGCCAGCTCCAGCAGCTCGCCCACCGACTCGTCCAGCAGCTCCGCGAGCAGGTCCGCGTCCGGCAGCGCGTCGCAGTCGGCGTAGACGCCGAAGAACGCCTGATCCGCGATCGTCGTCATCCCGATCGACAGCGCGTGCCGGTCCGTGATCGGCACCACCGGATAGACCTCCTCGAGCTCGCACCCGAGCATGTAAAGCGGCACCGGCGGACCCGGGATGTTCGACACGGTGAGGTTGAACGCGCGCGGGCCCGCCACGAGATGGGAGATCGCGTGCTGCAGCGTCCGCGGCGCGTACTCGAGCACCTTCATCACGCGGTCCGCCCCCTCCGGCCGGCCGTCGCGCTTGCGCTTGCCCATCTCGTCCATCACCCAGGTGAGGCGCAGGAGAGGATCGGCCTCGTCGCAGGGCAGGTCCACGAACACGAACGAGATCTGGTTGCCGAGGTCTCCGGCCCCGCTCTCGCCGCGCACGCTCACCGGCACCATCGTCTTCAGCCGCACCGGCGGGTCCCCGCGGGACAGGAGGAAGGCACGCACGGCGCCGGCCACGGCTGCGAGCACCACGTCGTTGACCGTCGCGCCGAAGCGGTCCTTGATCTGGCGCAGGTCGGCGAGCGGGCGGCGCGCCCGCGCGAGGTGCCGGTGTGGCGAGGTCGGCTCGTTGAGGCAGGTGCCCGGGGTGGCCGCGCGCAGCGAGTCTGCGAGCGCCCGCACGCTCGGCAGCGCGCCGCCGGCCAGGCCGGCGAGCCGGCGCGGGTGGAGCGTCATCTCGAGGGGCCAGCGCACGAGTCCGAGCGCGTCGCCGGCGCGATCCGCGATCGCGTCGACCACCAGGGCCACTCCGTCCGGGGTCCGAGCCGGCAGCCAGCGGTCGGGTTCCGACTGAGCGGCCTCGGGCGTGGGATCCACGAGCAGCGAGGCAAGCTCCACGGCGGCGAGGCCGTCGACCATCGCGTGGTGGGCCTTGCCGATCACTCCCACGCGCCCGTCCGGAAGGTCGTCGGCGATCCACAGCTCCCACAGCGGCCGGTCGCGGCCGAGCTGCTCGGACATCACGTCGTCCACCAGCTCACCGAGGTCGCGGGAGCGGCTGTGGTGCACGTGGCGGTCGACCGCGAACTGGCTGTCGTCGACCCAGACAGGGTCGTGGAGCGAGAGCGGCACCGGCGCGAGCTTCTGGCGATAGCGCGGCGCGCGACTCATGCGACGGGCCACGTGATCGCGCATCTCGTCGAAGCGAGGCGCGTCACGACCGGGTTGCGGCGCAAAGCGGGCCGCCCACCCCACGTGCATGTGCGCCGATGAGCTTTCGAGCTCGAGGAACGACGCATCGAGCGTCGTCAGTCTGCTGCCGGACATTCGCGTACCTCCTTGTACCCCTGTTCAGCCCGGAACGAGCGACGACTTTACGGACTTTGCGCAAAGTTCGTCTCCTCGTCGGGAAGGTGGACGGGAAGCGTCCCGCCGGTACGTGAGTGCCAGGTAAAAGAGCCGTGATCGCGTAGTGCTCCGCTCCGCTGGGTAATCTCTTAGGTGGGAGGAGTGCCATGGCAGCTAGCGGAAGGGCTAAGTGAAGACGCAGAAGGAACGCGACGCCGCAAAGCGCGACGAGAAGCTCGCGCACATGCGGGAGCAGATCGACCAGGGAAAGCTCACCGTCCGGAAGATGACGGCCAAGGAGCGCGCAGCGCACCCGCCCAAGCCGCGCACCGAGAAGCCGCGCCGCGGCCGCCGGTAAGAAATTCGCCGCGCCCGACGCCAAGGATGGTGTGGGCGCCACCTCCCTTGCGCTGAGACCGATCACGGATAGCGTGCCGCTGTCCGTGTCCCGTCCTGCAGCCAGCGCTGTCCTCGCGACCCTCGATCCGGAGTCGCGCGAGTGGCTGGTGCGCCTTCGCTCGACCGGGAGCGAGCGCGATCGCGCCGTGGCGGAGCTGCACGAGCTCCTTCTGCGCGCCGCGCGCTTCGAGGTGCGCCGGCGCGCCCCGGCGGCCGACGCGGAGGATCTTGCCCACCAGAGCGCCGACGACGCGCTGGTGGCCGTGCTCGCGAAGCTCGACGGCTTTCGCGGCGACAGCCGCTTCACCACCTGGGCCTACAAGTTCGCGCTGCTCGAGGCCGGCGTCAGGACGCGCCGGCGGTTGTGGCAGGAGCGCCAGGTCTCGCTCGACAGCGAGCGCTGGGACCTGATCGCCGACCTGTCGAGCGGACCGGGCGAGGACGCGGAGACGTCCGAGCTCCTCGGCGCGGTGCGCGTGGCCATCGAAGAGGAGCTCACGCCGCACCAGCGCGAGGTCCTGGTGGCGATCACGCTGAACGACGTGCCCATCGACGTGCTCACCGAGCGGCTCGGCAGCACGCGCGGCGCCGTCTACAAGACGCTCCACGACGCGCGGCACAAGCTGCGCCGCCGCCTGGCCGCGGAGGGCCACCCGGTATGAGCGACCGCGAGCGACTCGCTCGAATCCTCGGTCCCGCCGGCCCCGAGCTGACCTGCGACGAGTGCTTCGCCGAGCTCGACCGCTACGTCGAGGCCGAGCTGGCCGGCGCGGACGCCGACGCCGCCGTTCCCGGCATGCGCGCCCATCTCCAGGGGTGCCCCGCGTGCGGCGAGGACCACGAGAGCCTGCTCGCGCTCGTGCAGGGCGAGCGTAAGAACTCGTGACCCGCTGACGCCAACTCTCCTGACGCCGCATTTAGGCGGCCACCAACAGACAGGAGACCTGGAGATGTCAGCAACCACCGACGTACTGCTGCCGGATCACGGCGCCGGCGTGCCCTCGCCGAACGGACATGCGGAGCAGGGAGCGCGCTGGGCCGACCCGCGCTACCAGGCGTTCGCCCTCCTCCGGCTCGCGTTCACCGTCGCGCCGATCGCCTTCGGCCTCGACAAGTTCTTCAACGTGCTCGTCGACTGGCCCGTCTACCTCGCCCCGTGGATCAACGACATCGCGCCGGGAAGCGGGCAGGACTTCATGTACGTGGTCGGCGCGATCGAGATCGTGGCCGGGATCGCGGTGGCGCTCAAGCCCCGCTACGGCGCCTACGTGGTGGCCGCATGGCTGGGCGGCATCATCCTCAACCTGCTCACCTACTCGGGCTACTACGACATCGCGTTGCGCGACTTCGGCCTGATGCTCGGCGCCCTCACGCTCGCGCGGCTCGCGTCGGTCTACGACCCGCCCTTCACGCGTCGTCCGCGCTGAAGTCCAGCCGGCCCGCCAGGCGCTCGTCCGCCTCGGGCCGGGTCAGCTCGTAGACGGCCAGCCGCTGGCCGCCGGGGGCGTGGAGCGAGGCGCAGGGTCCGTGCGGGATCCCGAAGCGCGCCTCGATCCGCGCCCCGCGAGCCTCCAGCGCGGTGAGCGCCGCCTCGAGGTCGGCCACCCGGTGCACCAGCACGGGCGCGTCGCCCTCGAGGTGGCCGGCGAGCATGAGACGCGGACCGGCCTCGGTGAGCTTCACCTGCGCGACCCGGGTGCCGAACGCCTCGATCGCGAAGACGGGCTCGGCGCCCAGCACCTCTGTGAAGAACGCGAGGTCGCGGGCCACGTCGCTGCTCGGCATGTAGAGGAAGTCGAGGGCGTCGAAGGGCGGTGAGGTGGCCATCTGGGTCGTCCAGGCACGCTAGCCGCGCGGCCGCGCCCTGCCAAGCTGTCGGCCGGATGCACAGCGAGCCGATCACCGGGCTGCCCCCCGGGCCGCGTCTCCCGCGCTGGATGCAGACGGCCGGGTTCATCTTCCAGCCCTCGCGCTTCATCGACGGCTGCCGGCGCCGCTATGGCGACGTGGTGACCTTCCGGAGCCTGTTCGACCCGTGCTTCGTGATGGTGTTCGACCCGGAGATCGCCAAGCAGGTGTTCCGCGGCTCGCCCGACCGGCTGCGCGCCGGCGAGGCGAACGCCGTGCTCGGTCCCGTGGTGGGCGCGCGCTCGGTGCTGCTGCTCGACGGCGCGGAGCATCTGCGCGAGCGCAAGCTGCTGCTGCCGCCGTTCCACGGCGAGCGGATGCGCGCGTACGAGCGCGTCATGACCGAGGCGGCCGACAGGGCGATCGACTCGTGGCCCGTGGGCCGGGAGTTCACGCTCCTGCCGTCACTGCGCTCGCTCACCCTCGACGTGATCCTGCGCGCGGTGTTCGGCGTGGACGAGGGCCCCCGCCTCGAGGAGCTCAAGCGCCGGATCCGCGCGATGATCGACCCCACCTCCTCGCGCCTGGGACTGATCGCCCTCGCGCTCTCCGGCGGTCGCTTCGGCAGCGGGGCGGGGCAGCGCTTCGCCGACCGCCGCGGCGCGGTGGACGAGCTGATCTACGAGGAGATCGCCCGGCGCCGCGATGCCCCGGACCTGGCGGAGCGCGAGGACGTGTTCTCGATGCTGCTGCTCGCCCGCGACGAGGACGGCCAGGCGATGACCGACGTGGAGCTGCGCGACGAGCTCGTCACCCTGCTCGTGGCCGGGCACGAGACCACGGCCACCGGGCTCGCCTGGGCGTTCGAGCTGCTGCTGCGCAACCCCGACGTTCTCGCGCGCGCCCGCGCGGGCGACCGCGCCTATCTCGACGCGGTGGTGAAGGAGACGCTGCGGCTGAAGCCGGTGATCGCGGGCGTGGGCCGCGTGGTCCGCGACGAGCCGTTCCCGCTGGGCCGCTTCGAGATCCCGGTGGGCATCGAGATCAATCCGTCGATCGCGGCGATCCACCGGCGGCGCGACCGCTACCCGCAGCCGCGCGAGTACCGGCCCGAGCGCTTCCTGGGCGACGACGCGCCCGACACCTACACATGGCTGCCGTTCGGCGGCGGCACCCGGCGCTGCCTGGGCGCGAGCTTCGCCAGCTTCGAGATGGCCGTGGTGATCCGCCGCGTGCTCGAGCGGACCGACCTGGCGCCCGCCGGCCGGCGCCCCGAGAAGGGCGTGCGCAAGGGGATCACCTTCACCCCCAAGCGCGGCGTGCGCGTGCTGATGGCTCAGCCCGCGCGCGCGTAGAGGATGACGTTGTCCCGGTAGCCCTCCCCCTGCGTGAACGGCCCGCCACAGGTGACGAGCACGAGCGTCGGCCGCGGCGTCGGGGCATAGATCAGGTCGCGCCTGAACCGGGTCTTCGCGATCTGAACGCGGCGCACGAGCCGGAACCGGTGAATGCCGCCGCGGCGATCCTCCACCAGGATGCGCGTGCGCTGCCGCAGCGTTCGCAGGCTGGCGAACAGCGCCGGCCCTGCCTGCGAGTCCACGTGACTCACGATCACGGCCCGGCCCGGCTCCCCCGGGCGCGGTCCGCCCTCGAACCAGCCCGCCCTGCCGGGCGGGGGTATCTCGAGCTGACCGCCCACCGCGCGAATGGAGTCCACCGGACCCTGCACGCCGGCGGCGGGAATGGATATGCCGAGCGGTCGCGCCGGGCGGCGCGACCGCGATGCCGGCCGCAGATCGACCTGCGGCAGCGCCGCGGGCGGCTTCGCCACCGGGGCCGGCGGCGACCCGCGCCCGCGCTCCGGCAGGACGAGATACGCGGTGAACGAGCCCGCGAGCAGCGCCGGGAGGAGGATCGACAACAGCAGGTGGCCCGGCCGAGGGCCGGCCTCAGTTGCCACGGCGACGACGACCGGCCTTGTAGAGCAGCCGGCCCAGCGAGCCCGCCGTCACGGCGGCCACCGCCGTGACCACCCAGGTCCGGTCGGGTGCGTACTCGAGATGAGCGTCACGCCGAGGGGGTGGGGCCCAAACCGGCTCTGCCGGGCGGACAGCAGGAGCCATCGGCAGCTCCGGGAGGCCTGCCGCCGGCAGCGGCGCCGCGTCGCCGCGTCGCCGAGCGGCCAGCAGGTAGGCGGTCCCACCGAGACAGCCGGCCATGATGGCCGCGGCGACGACCGCGAGCCAGCCGCCGCCGTCCTCGAGGTCATCGACGAACCCCGTCGCCGGCGCGACGCTCGGACCCGCGGTCTGGTCGGAGACCATTACAACCTGTGCGGGCTCGCCGCGCGTGCCGACGACTATCGCCGTGTTCGCGCTCCCGGCCGCCAGCGGCACGTTGCTGGCCGTCGCGAGGGCACCCCCCGCGCCGCCCCTCCTGGTGACCGCCAGGTCGTGGCGGCCGGGTGGCACCGACGCGTAGCCGGTCGCCGAGTCGGGACGCATCTGGGCGATGGCCTGCCCGTCCACGCGCATGTCGCTCCGGCCGAGCTCGGCGGCGGCGTTGATCGTCCGCATGCGGGCCTTCCCCGGAACGGCGTTGCCGTCCTTGAAGACGCGCAGGCCCACACCCTTGCCTTCGGGCACCGCTATCACCGTGTAGCGGCCGCGCCCGATATCGATGCTCGCGGTCGCGGCCGGCTTCTTCTGCCCCCTCACCTTGAGCTCCACCTTGGCCGGGCCCGGGTGGCAGGCGTGGTAGGGGCTCGGGTTCCCGTAGGAGGACGGGAGGCGGGGTGGGTGCCCATGGACGATCAGCACGGCCGGCGCGGCCATCGGAACGGCATGCAGAAAGCGGGCCTGCGTGACCGGCTCGGCATACGCCGCAGGGGACGCGACGGCCAAGCAGACCATCGCGCTCGCTCCCACGAGCGCCAGTCTCCTCATCAGCGGCAAAGCCCGCCCCATGCTAAGTCTCGTCCGCGAACAGGTGACGGCCCCCGGACACAATCGAGCGCTATTTGCGATTTTCCTCATCCTGTTCGCGGGCTGCTCGCACGGGGACGGCGACCAGGGCCGGACCGGGTCGGCCTGGACCGGCGCGGTGCCCCTGAGCCCGGTCATCGCGAGCGTCCACGCAAAGGGGGCCGCCCGGATCTTGGGACGCGGCCCCGGCGCCCGGCTCGAGCTGCGCGTGCGGGGGCTTCCGCCGCTCGACGAGGCCTACGTGGTGTGGCTCTACAACGCGGCCTCGGACGCGGTCGGGGTGGCACGCGTGGCCCGCGGCGACTTCGCGCTGCGGACGCGGCTGCCACTCGACCCCGCCAATTACCGCTACATCGACATCTCACGCGAGCCGCTGGACGGCAACCGCAATCACAGCGGCGACAGCGTCCTGCGTGTGCGGGTGTCCCGGCTCCTACGCTGAGGCCACGTCGCGGATCGCCGTCTCGAAGCTCGCGATCCCGTCCTCCATGGTGTCCTGAGGGATCACGAGCGGCGGCGCCACCTCGATGCAGCTGCCGTTGCGGCTGACCAGCACGCCCAGCTCGCGCGCCCGCGCCACCACCCGCTTCAGCACCTCCGGATCCGGGGCCGCGCGGGTGGCGCGGTCGCTCGTGAAGTCCACGGCCGCCCACATGCCGATGCCGCGCACCTCGCCCACGATCTCGAGGTCGAGCACGCGCTCGAGCGCGGCGAGCAGCGACGCCCCCTGATCGCGAGCGCGGTCGACCAGGCCCTCCTCGTCGTAGATGCGGATCGCGGCGAGCGCGGCGGCGGTGGCCGCGGGGTGCCCGCAGTAGGTGTGGATGTCGGGGATGAAGTCGATCGCCTCGGCGATCTCGGCGGTGACCATCGTGGCCCCCAGCGGGATGTAGCCCCCGGTGATCCCCTTGGCCATGGTCATGATGTCCGGCTCGATCTCCCAGTGGTTCACACCGAACCACTGGCCGGTGCGGCCGAAGCCGGTGATCACCTCGTCGGCGATGAAGAGCACCTCGTGGCGGGTGCAGATCTCGCGCACGCGCTTCATGTAGCCGGGCGGCGGGATCTGCACCCCGTTGGCCTGCATCACCGGCTCGAGGATGAACGCGGCCACGAGCTCGGGGCCCTGCTCGAGGATCTCGCGCTCGAGGAGATCGGCGCAGAGCTCGCCCAGCTCCTCCCCCTCGACCGGGAACGGCGACCGGTAGCTCGTGGGCGCGGCCACCCGGGAGAAGCCCGGCGCGCCGGGCTCGAACGGATGGCGAACTCCGAGCCAGTCGCTCGCCGAGGTGGCGCCGCCCACGGCGCCGTGGTACTCGGTGGAGCGGGCGATCACCTTGTGGGCTCGCGGCTTGACGCCGCGAGCCTGGTGGTAGACCCGCGCGAGCTTGAACGCGACCTCGTTGGCCTCGGACCCGCTGCCGGTGAACGCCACGGCGGACAGGGCGCCCGGCGCGAGCTCGGCCAGCCGCGCGGCCAGCTCGATCGTCACGTCGGCCTGGGACGCTCCGCAACCGCCGTAGTGGAGCCGGCCGAGCTGCTCGTACACGGCCCGTGCGATCGGCTCCTGCGTGTAGCCGAGGCTCGATGCGCGCGACACCGTGCTCATCAGGTCGAGGTAGCGGTCGCCCTCGATCGTCGTCACGTGCACGCCCTCCCCCTCGGCGAGGATCAGCGTGTTGCCCGTCTCCACCTCGGCGCGCTCCACGAGCGGCCAGAGGTAGTTGTCGCGCCCGGCGGCGCGGAGCTCCGCCGCCGTCACGCCGCCTCCGCGTCCAGGCGCTGCCAGACGTCCTCCACCAGGCCCTTCAGCTGGAGCGATTCCTCCCAGCGGTCGGACATCTCCCGGCCGTCCGGGCCGGTCATCGCGTACCACTCGGGAGGACCGAGCTCGGGCGTGAACACGAGTCTCGCGTCCGCGGGCGCCTGCGCCCGCCACAGCCGGAAGCCCTCCTCCCACCAGCCGAGGAACAGGTCCACCAGGGGCAGGTGGTGGGGAAAGCTGACCTGCACCTGCACCTGCTCGCGGGAGGCCACCCGCCCGTGAAAGGCCCAGGAGCGCGCCAGGATCCGGTGGATGAGCGCGTGGTTCCCCTCGTCCACCGGCCAGTGGAACTCGCGCCCTACCAGGTAGTGCGACAAATCCGCGGTGAGCCTCATGTCCGGCACCGCGTCGATCAGCTGGAGGGTGAAGAAGAGATCGGTGGTCATCCGGTCTCGGTGCGTCTCGAAGAGGACGTCCATGCCCGCCTCGGCGGCCAGCCGCTGCCACCCGAGGATGTACGGGATGCACTCGAGGACCGTGTGCGGCTTGACGTTGGGCTGCAGGTTTATGTGAGTGCAGCGCTCGGGTCCGAGCTCGACGATCCGTTCGATCGTCTCGGAGAGCTCGTCCACGGTCGACGGGAAGCATTCCGCCGTCCAGTCGAGCCCGCGCTCCGCGAGCAGGCTCGTGGTCTCGCGCGCCGTCTCGAGGTCGTCGAACTCGACCTCCGCGCCCGCGAACCCGGCGGCGGCGATCCGGTCGACCTTCTCCTCGAGCGTCGGCTCCTCCTTCCCGCCGCCGAGCTGCTCCATGCCCCACATCGACTGGAAGACCCGCAGTTCCATCGCGCGGACTCCCTGCCCTAGGCCACCTTCCCCGTCAGCAGCGCCCAGCCGCGCGTCGTGTGCTGGTGGAGGCGCTCGTTGGGACCCACGATCTCGTAGTCCGGGAAGCGCCGCCAGAACTCCTCGAACGCGACCCTGGACTCGAGCCGGGCCAGCGGCGCGCCGATGCAGTGGTGGATCCCCTCCCCGAACGCGATGTGCCGCTTGGGCGTGCGATCGAAGTCGAGCACGTCCGGGTTCTCGTACCTGCGCTCGTCTCGGTTCGCCGCGGCGTAACACAGCCACACGCGACCGCCCTCGGGAATGGTCTCCCCGTGGATCTCCACCTCGCGCGTGGTGATCCGGGCGAGGCCGGGGATCGGCGACTCCCAGCGAATCAGCTCCTCGATGGCCGGCGGGAGAAGCTCGGGCTGCGCGAGCCACTGCGCGCGCCGATCGGGAAGCTCGGCCAACCGGTGGAGGCCGTTGGAGATCAGGCACGCCGTCGTGTCGATGCCCGCCAGCACGAGGATGAACGTGAGCCCGCGCGGCTCGTCCCAGTTGAGCACGCCCTCCTTCTCGGCGGCGACCATGACGCTGAGGAGGTCGTCCTTCGGGTCCTTTCGCCGCAGCTCGATCTGAGCGTTGATGTACTCGGCGATCTCCCCCGCGGCCTCGCGTGCGCTGTCCGGGATCTCGAACAAATCTGATTGGTCAGGCTCGGACTGCCGTGCCTCGAAGTCGTACATGAGGCCCTCGAGCCAGCGGTGGTCCGACGCCGGAAAGCCGAGGATGCTGCTGGTCGTGGTGACCGGGAGCCGCCAGGCGAACTGCTCCGCCAGGTCCACCGTGCCGGCTTTCTCGAGGTCGTCGAGCATGCCCTGCACGTAGCCGCGGATCCGCTCCTCGAGCTCCTTCACCCCCTTCGGCGTGAACCACTTGTGCACCACCTTGCGGATCCGCGTGTGGTCCGGCGGGTCGTAGGTGAGGACGATCCCGGGCCCGAAGGTGTTCGGGTAGAAGTCCTGGGTCTCGTCCAGCTCCACGCCGCGCGTGTTCGAGTACGTCTGCCAGTCGCGGGACGCGGCCTGGACGTCCTCGAAGCGGGAGAACGTCCAGAAGTCGCGTTCAGGGTTGTGGTACGCGGGATAGCGGTCCCGCATCGTCGTGTAGTGCTCGTACGGGTCCTCCTGCGTCGGCAGGTCGAACGGGTCGTAGATGAACGGCCGCTCCGAGGTTTGGCTCACGTCCCGATCCCGAGCTTGAACTCGTTCCAGACCTCCAGGCGCTTGTCGAGGTCCTCGACCGCCTCGAAGAAGCTCAGCACGCCGAAGAACGCGTCGCCCTCGCGAGTCGCGGGGATCAGCGTGGGCGCGAGCTCCTTCTCCGTGAGGCCCTGGTCGATCGCCTGGTCGTAGCTCAGCGTGCCGCTGTTGCCCGTCGTCTTGACCAGGCGTGCCTGCCAGGGCAGCGAGATCGACTCGTTGATGAACTCGTAGGCGGCGTCCTGCTTGTTGGCGCCGCCCTCCTTGGTGAGCGTCGCGTTGTCGGACCACGCCGGCACGCCCTGCGGCACCTTGTGGTTCGCCCCGATGATGACGCCCTTCTTGGCCGCCTCGACGATCACGAGGTCGTGGTTCACGTAGCCGATGATCGCCTCGCCCGTGACGAACGTGTTCGTCTGGTCGTCGAACCCGCTTGTGAGCTTCTTCACCTGCGGGCGGAGCTCGAGGAGGCGCTGGCGGAACTTCTCGAAGTCCGCGTCGCTCAACTTGTAGGGGTTCTTGATCCCGAGGGCGAGCGGGATCATCGGCTCCACCGAGGTGGGATCGTCGAAGATCGTCACCTTCCCCTTGAACTGCTCGTCCCAGAAGATGTTCCAGTCGGCCGGGACGCCCTTGTCGTCGACGTACTGGCTGATGTCGTAGTCGCCCGGAACCTCCGCCTCGTTCCAGCCGAGCGGCTGGGCTCCCCAGGTGTAGAGGATCCCGTAGTTGGTTCCCTTGACCGAGGTCGCGTCGCGCCACGGGAACGCGTCCGAGATCTCCTTGACGTTCGGGACCTTCGACTCGTCGATCGGGATGATCAGGTCCGACTGGACGTACTGGTCGTACCAGCCGGCCGTGTTGTAGATGATGTCGAACTGACCGGGACTCGCCTTCACCTTCGCGAACATCTCCGCGGGTGACCCCACGTTGGTCACGTTCACCTTGATGCCGGTCTTCTTCGTGAACTCCTTGAGCCACGCGTCCGCCTGGTAGCCCTCCCAGCTGAGGAGGTTGATCTCGTCGGAGGAGCCGCCACCGCCACCGCCGCCCCCGCCGCCGTTGTCGTCGTCGTCACCGCACGCCGCCAGCAGGGTGGGGCCGACCACCACGCCCGCGCCCGCCATCGCGCCTCGCCTGAGCACCTCGCGCCGGGACAGTCCGTCCTCGAGCAGGGACTGCGCCGCGAGCTCCCGGCGCCTCATCGCGTACAGGCTTCTCAGGGGATTCGCTGGCATCGCCGTCTCCTTGTCGTGCGCGGATTGCGCTGGGCTGAGTCGCATGCGCAAAGACGCGCGTACGTGGTTCCGCATCGAACGCGAGATGCGGATGACCGCAAAGGGAGGCCCCCATTCGGGGCGCCCCTGTTCTCTATATCGGTCATTATCGGGCCAACAGTCGACTTTTGTTCGGTGGCACCGTACACCGCCCGCCGGAACGACGCAACACGTCCCCCGGACGGGCGACCAAATGGCGCGTTTGCCCCAGCCGGTTCGAGGGCCGGTCAGGCGCTGAGCGCGAGCCCGAAGGGGTTGCCCTCGGAGTCCTTGCAGATCACCCAGCGATCGCCCGGGTGGACGATGCTCCCGCCGAGCTCCTCCACTCGGCGCACCGCCTCGGCCAGCTCGGAGACGGCGAAGTAGGGCAGCGAGAACGAGTCGCCCGGTCCGCGGCCACGGGCGTGGACGCCCACCGCCGGGGCCGAGCCCGTCTGCCAGCCCTCTCCTTGATCACGCGCGCGAGGCTCGAGCTCCGAGCCGAGCAGGCCGGACCAGAAGCGACGTGCCCGGTCCGGGTCATCGGCGGGGAACTCGACCAGCGAGAGCTGGGAGCCGGCCACCTAGGCCGGCTCGTCCTGCTTGGGCAGCAGCGCGTGGCCGTCGACCACGGCGCCTGCGATGTCGACCAGCTTGCGGTTGCCGGCGCGAGCGTGCTGTCGCAGCAGGGCGAAGGCAGCCGCCTCGTCGACCGAGTGGCGCTCCATGAGAATGCCCTTCGCCCGCTCGGTCACGGCTCGCCTGCCGAACGCTCCCTCGAGGTCGTGGAACTCGGTGAAGCGGCGCAGGACGATGTCGATCGAGCTCTGCCAATCGACGGCATCGCCGTCGGTGATGTAGGCGAAGATGCCGCGCTTCGATGCCTCCTTCACGAACCCTGGATCCGGCTCGTGGATGAGCAGGATCACCGGGCAGGAGGCCTCCTGAACGATCTTCTCGATCAGGGTCAGGGCGTGGACCGAGCTCGTCGCCGAGGCCGACGAGCGCGACGTCCGGCCGCTCCCTCACGGTCACGGCTCCGACGTCGTTGACCTCGATCTCGCGAGCGATCACCTCGTGCCCCAAAGAGGTGACGATCGGCGCGACGAGGGCCAGCCGATCGCGCCGTTCGTTCGCGATCAATACTCGGAGATGTTCGGTTTCTCGGTAACTCATCCCGATTCGGAGACAGGTCAGTCTAGCCGAGGGAAACCGATCCTGATGATACGCTTCTCGGAAGCCTTGCCCAAGCACTCGGCAGGCGATTCTCCGGCTCTAGGAACTCGGTCGGGCAAGGGCGTCGATTCACCGATCGGCGCCGCACGGGAACGTTAGGAGCCCACCTTGTCCTCGTCCGCGCCGCAACGCTCGACCGCCCTGGCGGCTTCGTCCTGGGAAGCACAGGTCAGACGCAAGCTGGACGATCGCGAGCGCATCGCCGACGCCTTCGACCGCGCTGAGGCCTATCAGCTGATGGGCGACGTGGAGCTCGCCCTGGCCTGGCTCGACACCGCCGCCGCACTGAGCGGCGGCCTGTCGCCGGAGGCCGCCGCTCAGCGGGCATGCTGGGCGCGTGAGGTCGCGGAACGACGTGGCGCTGGCAGCGAGCAGGAGCCGGCATGACGGAATCCGGCGAGCGGTTCGCCGTTCAGCTCGACGGCGGCAGGGAAGCCGCCGCGAGAGCCAGACGGGCGGTGCTCGCGCGTAACGGAAGGCTGCCCGACGCCGTGCGCGACGACGTGCTGCTGCTGGTGAGCGAGCTGGTCACCAACGCCGTGCGCCACGCCGGGGTGGGGCCCGAGGAGGGGCTGGAGCTGGAGTTCGAGATGTCACCGCGGCACGTGCGCGTCGAGGTGGCCGACCCCGGGAAGGGCTTCGACCGCGATGTCGTCTCCCCCTTGCCGCGCGATGTGGGCGGCTGGGGCCTGCGCATGGTGGATCAGCTCGCCGATGCCTGGGGAGTCAGGCCGGCCGAGTCCGGCACCTGCGTGTGGTTCGAGATCCGCTTCGGCGACGTGGGCCGGTTCAGCCAGCGCTTTCCCTGATCGGATCGCGCTCCAGGCCGCGCCTGTGGAAGAACGCGCCGAAGGAGCCGGCGAGCATCGCGACCACGGAGATCGCCCAGGCCTGAAGGAACACGTCCAGTACACGCGCGGGCGTGGAGATCGGGTTGGGCAGCTGCGACGACACGGTCAGTAGCTGGGTGCTCGTCCAGAAGATCGAGTCGCCGAGATTGGCGATGCCGGTGCGAGGCTCGTTGCGCTCGAAGCCGAGGATCAGCAGGCTCGCGATTGCGTCGACGATCACCGTGGCGAGGAAGAGCGCGACCAGCCTGGAGCGCAGGTGCTCGTGCGTGGCGGTGTGCCCGCGCGCGACCTTGAGCGCCTCCTGGAGTCCCGTTCGCAGCGGTTGGGCCACCTCCGCGAGTATCTAGCGAAGGGCGGTCGGCTCACCCATCACGGTGGATTGGCGCTTTTTGGGTTACCGTTTGCCCGTGGGCAGTTCCCTGCTCATCGGCTCGATAAACGCGTACCACGTCTGCGGAGCGGCACTGGCGCTCTGGGCCGTCGGTGTATCGATCGTCGGGATCCGGCGCGAGGACTTCCCCAAAGGCCGCCGCCAGGCGTCGCTCGTCGCGGCCATCTCGATGTCGCTCGTCATAACCACGATCGCCACGGCCATCATCGAGGGGATCCGCGAGGCCGACGAGGAGAAGGAGGCGCTGGCCGCGGAGGCCGAGGAAGCCGAGCCCGCTGCCGAGACCGCGCCGGCCAAGGCGGGTGAGACGCTCTCGCTTGCCGCCGACCCCTCCGGCGCGCTGAAGTTCGACAAGGCAAGGCTCCAGGCGAAGGCCGGGCCGGTCACGATCGACATGAAGAACGACTCGCCGGTGCCGCACGACATCTCGATCGACGGCGGCGGCGTGGACGAGCAGGGCAAGGTGGTCGAGGGCGGAGCCACCTCGACGGTCAGCGCGACCCTGAAGCCGGGCACCTACAGCTTCTACTGCTCGGTCCCCGGCCACCGGCAGGCCGGGATGGAAGGCCCGCTCACCGTCCGCTAGGGACAATGGGCGGATGCTCATCCGCCCGGACGGCGACGACGTGGTGGCGATCGGGCAGGCCTCGCACGCCTGGCTCTCCGGTCAGCTCGCCCGCGCGTGGGGGAATGAGCGCTTCGACGTGCCCCAGCCGAACGAGGAGGTCTGCCTCGCGGCCGAGCAGCACGACGTGGGCATGGCCGAGTGGGATCTGGCGCCGCGCCTGCATCCGACCGAGGGCAGGCCGCTGTCGTTCATGGAGATGCCGCTCGAGGAGCACCTGCGGCTGTGGTCGGCGGCACCCTCGAAGCTGTTGTCGCAGAGCGCCTACGCGGCGCTGCTCGTCTCGATGCACGGCACGGCGCTGTACGAGCTTCGCGACCTCGGCCGGCTGCCGCCGCCGGAGGCCGGCGCCGTGCGCGAGTACCTCGCGCGCGAGCGCGCCTGGCAGGAGCGCCTGCTCGCGCTGCTGGGCGCCGACTACGAGCAGGCCAGGGTGAACCAGCGGCTGCTGTTCGCCTGGGACGGACTGTCGCTCGGGCTCTGCCTGCGCTGGGACGACTACGAGGCAGAGGACCTCGTCCGGCTCGAGCCGCTGCCCGGCGGGCGCCACGCGGTGGACCCATGGCCGTTCGCGTCCGGCGAGCTGACCGTGCGCTGCACCGGCCGGCGCCTGACCGGGCGCTCCGAGACCGAGAGCGAGCTGCATGCCGCGCTCGCTGAGGCTCCGGTGGTCGACCTCTCCTTCACGCTGGTGCCGCGGTGACCCGCCGCCAGCGCCTCTGGGCGTACGGGACGTGCGTGGCGCTCGTGGTGGCCGGCGCCGTCTGCGCGGTGTTGGTCGATGGGCTGACCGGCGATGTGCTGCTCATCGGCCTTTCGATGGCCGGTTTCGGCGGCGCCCTCCTGCTCGTGTTCTTCGAGGTCGGCCTGAGCGAGGACCAGGAGCGGGAGCGCGAGGAGGCGCGCCGCGCGCGGGCGCCGGATCCGCCGCGCAGGCTTCCGCGGCGGCCGCGGCGGCCGTAGTCAGCGCGGCTCGAGGACCATGATCGGAATCTCGCGGTCGGTCCGCTGCTGGTAGAGGTCGAAGTCGGAGTAGACCGCGACCGCCTTCGGCCAGAGCCGCTTTCGCTCTGCCGGGGTGGCCACATGGGCCCGGACGTTCCTGCGCTCGGAGCCGACCTGGACCGTCGTGTCCGGGTTCGCCTTGAGGTTGTGGAACCAGGCCGGGTGGCTGGGATGCCCTCCCTTGGAGGCCACGAGCACGATGTTCTCGCCGTCGGTCGCGTACACGAGCGGGCTCGTCCGCTTTGTCCCGCTCTTCGCCCCGACGTGGTCGAGCAGCAGCATCTGCGGCAGGCCCGGCAGGCGATGGCCGACGCGGCCGCCGCTGGAGCGGTAGGCGAACACGTGGACCTTGATGAGCCGGTTCAGGAGCGGCCACATGCGGTCGCCCGCGCTCCTGACGTCCATCGCCGCTAGCCCTTCTTGCTGGTGGTCATCCGCTGACCGAGCCGGCCGAGCGGCTGCGCGAGCCGTGGCGAGAGGCGCCGCAGTCCCCACTGGAACGCGCCGTGGCTGCGCGGGACCACGCGGATCAGCTTGTCCTTGCGGATCGCGTCCACCACCGCGTCCGCCACCACGTCGGGTGACGCGCCGAAGCGCTGGTAGAAGCGCTGGATACGATCGCGCTCGCCGGCCATGTCCGCCTCGAGGTGGGAGGCCGCGATGATCGGCGTGTTGATGATCCCCGGGCAGATCGCGCTGACGTGGATGCCGCGCGGCGAGAGCTCCGAGTTGAGCGACTCGGAGAGGCCCACCACCGCGTGCTTCGAGGTCGCGTAGGGACCCATCTCGGCGATCGCGACGAGCCCGGCCATCGACGCCGTGTTCACGATGTGCGCCGGCCGCCCCTGGGCCAGCATCCTCGGAACGAAGAAGTGCACCCCGTGCACGACCCCCATGAGGTTCACGCCGAGCACCCGCTGCCACTCCGAGAGCGGCGTCTCGTCGACCTTGCCGGCGTGGCCCACGCCGGCGTTGTTGTGGAGCACGTCGACGGCGTGGTCCTCGTCGAAGACCCGCCGCGCGAGCTCCTCGACCGAGTCCGGGTTGCTCACGTCGACGCGGTGCACCCGCGTCTCACCCGGCATCTCCCCCGCGACGGCCGTCGCGCTCGCCTCGTCGAGGTCGGCCACGTGCACCTTGGCGCCGAGGCGGCTGAGGAGAAGGGCGGTGGAGCGCCCGATTCCGGAGCCCGCGCCCGTCACAACGGCCACCTTGCCTGCGAAGTCGCGTTCGTTGTGTGACACGCGGGAGCACCGTACACCCCACCAGATCGCGGCGCGAGGAGGCCGGGAGGAGTAGCCTCGTTTACAACTGGCCGCGTGGGCGTCGGCGACGCGGCCGCGGGGAGAAAGATGACGTACCACGACGGCGACCCTCCGGTTGCACAGCTCGGCCATAAGCCGGGTGCTGAGGAGCGCGGCCGGCCCCAGACCGGGCGCTGTGTCGTGGCTCCGGGTGACGTGCGGGCGGACAGGGCGGACGTCCTCCGGCTTGCCGGCCACCTCCCGGACTCCCCCGGCGCGGCGCGCTTCGCCAAGTACTACGACCGGAGCCCCCACGGCCCGCCCTTGCTCTTTCTCGCGCGCGAACCGGCGTCGGGGCGCGTCGTGGGTATGGCGGCCCTGCTGCCGACCCGGCTTAGGGTCGGCGGCGAGCCAGTGCCGGCGGCGATCAGCGCGGACTTCGCCATCGACCCCGCCTACCGCGGCTTCGGTCCGGCGCTCTCGCTGCAGCGCGCCACTCTCAAGGTGCTCGGCGAGCAGGGAATGCTGTGCGCCTACGGCTGCCCGAACGAGTTGTCGGAGCCGATCGTCAAGCGCGTCGGGTACGAAGACGTCGGCGGGCTGACCCGGTTCGTGAAGGTGCTGCGGTCCCGCCTGGTCGTCGACCTCTACGTCCGGCGTCGCCGTGCGGCACGGCTGCTGTCGGCTGCGGCGACGGTCACCGCCGACCCCGCCCTGCGCCTGGCGGCCCGGGAGCGGCGAATGCGCCGCGACCGCGCGCTGTCGTTCGAGAAGCCCGGCTCCTTCGACGACCGCTTCAGCGACGTGTGGGAGGCCACGTGGCGCCGGCACACGCTCACCGGTGAGCGGAGCGCCGACCACCTCAACTGGAAGTACGAGCTCGACACCGGGCAGCCGTCGGACTACGAGATCTTCGCCGCCGTCGACGCCGGTGGGCGGGTCGCCGGCTACGTCGTCTACAGGGTCAAGGACGACGTCCGGCACATCTTCGACATCGCGTGCCTCGACTCGAAGCCGGTGATCGACGCGCTGCTGGCCGGGTTCCTGGCCGACGCCCGCCGCGAGGGGGCGATCGGCGTCACGTTCCTCTGCCTCGGGTCGCTCGGGCTCCTCGGCAAGCGGCTGCGCTCGTTCGGGTTCGTGTCTCGCAGCGAGGACAAGCGGCTGCGGGTCTACGTCGAGGACATGCCGTCCGGGATCGATCCGCTCGAGCGGGACAGCTGGTACTTCGTCATGGGAGACGACGACTTCTAGGGTGGCCGGCCCCGCGGACGTCGGCCACGCCGCGGAGGCCTGGCTATGCATGCTCCCGGCGGCCGCCCGACGCTTCCGGGTGGCGGACGCTCGTCTGGCCGCGGCACTTCGTGCCGGCGGCGCCGAGCTCGTGAGCCTCTCGCCGGACGTGGAGATCGTCAGCCGGTGCCGAGGAGCTGCAGGGAGGCGCCCCGGTCGCCGTCGTGAGCCTCGGGCGCCCCGGGTGGACGCGCGGGTCGGTGCCCGCCCGTGTCGCCAAACGGTCGAGCGCCAGCGGGCGGGTGCGTCTCGCCGCGCTCATGGCCGCCCGCGCGCTGCGCCGGCGCGGATACCCGCTGACCGAGATCGTCACGTGGGATGTCGGCCACGCGTTCCGGGGGGCGGGGAGCCTCCCCGCTCGGGGGTCGGCCGTCGAATACATGCCGCAGTGCGCCCTCGTCTTCGGACGCCGAGCGGAGGCCGGGGACTCGCTCGCCGCGGCGGCGCTCGAGGATGCCGGGGCGGCGATCGGCTCGCCGCTGACGCCGCGCCGGCTGTCCGCGCGCGGGGGGCAGATGCACGCCTTCGCCGATCACAGGCTGGTCCGGGTGGCGGTGGGGCCGGGGAGCCGCCAGATTCAGTCACAGGTTGCTGCCCTCGAGGCGCTTCGGGCTGGAGGCCCGCCGGAGACCCTTTCGGGCCGCGTGCCCTGGCCGAGCGCTTCAGGAAGGACGGGGATCGCCGACTGGGCGGTCGAGCCGCTTCTACCGGGAACGTCGCCGACGGCCCCCCTCCCCGGCGACCTGCTCGCGGAGTGCGTCGACTTCCTGGTGGCCCTGCACTCGGTGAGCGGCGGACCCCCCGCGTCGATGGCCGAGGCGGCCGCGGTGGTGGCGCGCGTCTGCGGGGAGGCCGAGGCCACGATCGTGCACGAGACGGGGCGGCGTCTCGATGCCGCGCTCGAGGGCGTGCCCCGCGGGTTCGGGCACGGGGACTTCTTCAGCGAGAACCTGCTCGTCGAGGGCGGGCGGCTGGCCGGCGTCGTCGACTGGGACGGGGCCGGCCCGGGCCGGCTGGCACTGCTCGACCTCCTCCATCTGATCCTGACGTCCCGCGGGCGGCCGCTGGACCTGGAGTGGGGCCCGACACTGGTGCGGGAGCTGGTGCCGTGGGCACGTGGCGGAGGCGACGCGCTCGCGCGCGAGTACTGCGCGCGAGTGGGGATGGATGCCGACCCGCGGATGCTCGAGTTGCTGGTCGTCGCCTACTGGCTCGATCGCGCCGCCGGCCAGCTCGGCAGCCACGCCGAGCACTGGGAGGACCGTGACTGGATCGGCTCGAACATCGAGTCCGTGGCGCGCTCACCGCTCCTCGCAGCGCGTGTAGGGGATACTCGGCGTTCACTCATCCACGGGGAGGAACCCATGGCCCGGACCAAGGCGCAGCGCAGTGCGTCGGCAAAGAAGGGCGCCGCGACGCGCAAGCGCAACGCCGCCAAGAAGAGTGCTCGGGAGCTGAAGGGCCCCGCCCGCGGCACCGTCGAGAACGTGACCGAAATGGCCAAGGCGGCGGCCAGCACGGCGGAGAACGCGGCGAAGTCGGTCGTCAAGCGGGTGGAGGCTGCGCGCGGCGGCGGTTCGTCCAAGCGCAAGAGGGGCTCGCGCAAGAAGCGCTGACGGGGCCGCCCGCCCCGGCTGCTCCGGGCCCGGCCTGCGAACCTAGTGGGTCGTGCCCGAACGCTCCGACATACGCAACGTCGCGATCATCGCCCACGTCGACCACGGCAAGACCACGCTCGTGGACGCGGTGCTGCGCCAGACCGGCGTGTTCGCCGAGCACGAGGCGCTCACCGACCGGGTCATGGACTCGATGGACCAGGAGCGCGAGCGCGGGATCACGATCCTGGCGAAGAACGCCGCCGTGGTCTACAAGCCCGCGGACGGCACCCCGGTGAAGATCAACCTGGTCGACACCCCCGGCCACGCCGACTTCGGCGGCGAGGTGGAGCGCGGCCTGACGATGGTCGACGGGGTGATGCTGCTGGTGGACGCGTCCGAGGGGCCGCTGCCCCAGACGCGCTTCGTGCTGCGCAAGGCACTGGAGGCGCGGCTGCCGGTCGTGCTGTGCGTGAACAAGGTGGACCGCCCCGACGCCCGCGTGGGCGAGGTGGTCAACGAGGTGTACGAGCTGTTCCTCGACCTCGACGCCGACGAGGAGCAGATCGAGTTCCCGATCGCCTACACGAACGCCAAGGCCGGCTGGGCTTCGTTGGATCCCGAGGTGGAGGGCAAGGACCTGCGGCCGCTGCTGGAGCTGCTGATCTCGCGCGTGCCCGCGCCCGTGTATGAGGAGGGGCACCCGCTTCAGGCGCGCGTGACCAACCTGGACGCCGACGCCTACGTGGGGCGCCTGGCGCTGTGCCGGGTGCACCAGGGGACGATCACGCGCGGGCAGCAGGTGGCGTGGTGCCGCCGCGACGGCACCGTGGAGAACCTGAAGGCGGCTGAGCTGTACGTGAACTCCGGCCTCCAGCGAGTGCCGGCCGACGAGGCGGGGCCCGGCGAGATCATCGCCCTCGCCGGCATTCCCGAGATCACGATCGGCGAGACGATCGCGGATCCGGATGACCCCCGGCCGCTCCCGGTTATCGCGGTGGAGGAGCCGGCGCTGGGGGTGACGGTGGGGATCAACAACTCTCCGCTCGCCGGGCAGTCGGGCTCGCGCCTGACCGCGCGCCAGATCGAGGACCGCCTCCAGGCGGAGCTGGTGGGCAACGTGGCCATCCGCGTGCTCGAGACGGAGCGCAAGGACACGTGGGAGGTGCAGGGCCGCGGCGAGCTGCAGCTGGCCGTTCTCATCGAGTCGATGCGCCGCGAGGGCTTCGAGCTGACGGTGGGCAAGCCGCGCGTGGTCATTCGCGAGGTGGACGGCGCGGTGCACGAGCCGATCGAGCGGCTGTCGATCGACGTGCCCGAGGACTTCCTCGGAGTCGTCACGCAGATGATGGCGCTGCGCCGCGGGCGGATGGAGGGAATGGTCAACCACGGCACCGGCTGGGTGCGGATCGAGTTCCTCGTGCCCACGCGCGGCCTGATCGGCTTCCGGACTGAATTTCTCACCGAGACCCGCGGCTCGGGAATCATCCACTCGCTGTTCGAGGGCTACGAGCCGTGGCAGGGCGACATCCGCACGCGGCCCTCGGGGTCGCTGGTGGCCGACCGCCGCGGCCGGACGGGCTCGTTCGCGCTGGTGAAGCTGCAGGAGCGCGGCCAGCTCTTCGTGGGGCCGGGCGAGGAGGTCTACGAGGGAATGGTGATCGGCGAGAACGCCCGCCAGGACGACCTCGACGTGAACGCCATCCGCGAGAAGAAGCAGACGAACGTGCGCGCGGCCGGCTCGGACGACACGATCAAGCTGGTGCCGGCGCACCGGCTGTCGCTGGACCAGGCGCTGGAGTTCATCCGCGAGGACGAGGCCGTGGAGGTCACGCCCGACGCGGTGCGGCTGCGCAAGGTGGAGCTCGACGCGGGGCGCCGGGCCAAGGGCGTGAAGCAGAAGAAGTACGCGGTGGAGGCCGGCTAGCCCTGGCCGAGGCGCTCGTCATCGTCGACGTGCAGAACGACTTCACGGCTGGTGGGGCGCTGGCGGTGCCGGATGGGGATGCGGTTGTTGGGCCGTTGAATTCTTTGGCCGGTCAGTTCGATGTGGTGTTCGCGACGCGCGACTGGCACCCGCCGGATCATCAGTCGTTTGTTGCGCAGGGCGGGCCGTGGCCGCCGCATTGCGTGCAGGGCACCCGGGCGCCGAGCTGCACCCGGGGCTCGATCGCGTCGCGGATCGACGAGGTGGTGGACGCCGGCGATCGGGCCGACGTCGAGGGCTACTCGGCGTTTGACGGGACGGACTTTGAGGCGCGGTTGCGGTCGCGCGGGGTTGACTCGCTGGTGGTCGGCGGCCTGGCCACTGACTACTGCGTGCGTGCCACGGCGCTGGATGCGCGGGAGCTGGGGTTTGGCGTGAAGGTCGTGACGGATGCGGTGCGCGGGATCGAGGCCCAGCCGGGCGATGTGGAGCGGGCGCTCGAGGAGATGCGTGAGGCGGGGGTTGAGCTGGTGACCGTCGAGCGACCTGAACGGCTAGTCCGCGTTACGGCGGATCGCGTCCTCACGGGCCTTCCTGATCCTCTCGAGATCGCTCGCGTGCGAACGGCCGACACGTTATCGAGTAGTCGATGCGATTACAGAGGCGGTGCGCCAGGATGGCGTTGTCCACGGCTTCCTTGCCGCCCTCTCTCTTGGAGAGCGGGAAGTGCTCGTGGGTAGGCATCCAGTCGCTCAACTCGGCGGTGACCGGCTCGAAGTAGCACGCGCCTCCAAGCTCCTCGGGGCAGAAGCATTCGGGCATCTTGCATGCGAGCTCCGTGATGTAACCCTGCTCGGCTGCCTTGACGAGGATTCCCTTCACGCCGAGCTCCTTCAACTCGGCTGCAGCCGCTCGGCCGCGTTCAGGATCCAGCTCAACCCTTGCCATGGTCCGTCGCATAGGAGCTTCGTCGGCTGCCTGCGGAAACTTCTTGAGCGGCAGCGTCCCGCTCGGTCACGCTACCCGTAGAGCTCGAGGCCGGCGAGCCGCTCCCGGGCCTCCTCCGCAGCGCCATCATCGTCGTCATCGAGCGCGATCGTGCGCTCGTACGCCGTCCGCGCCTCGGCCAGCTCGCCGATCGCCTCCGCCGCCTTGCCGTACCAGCACAGGTTCCACGGATGGCTCGGGGCGATCGTCGCGTAGTAGCGCAGGTGGCGGTAGGCCTCTCGGAAGCGGCCGAGCTCGTAGAGCGTGTAGCCGAGGCCGAAGTGCGCCATGTTGTCGCCGCAGGTCAGGCAGGCGAGCCAGAGCGAGAAGGCGCGGTTGGGGTCCTCCGCGCGCGTGGCCTCCTGGAACAGGATGCGATTGAAGGTCGAGCGCTCGCCGAGGAGGGCGCGGGCGGCCATCGCGATCTCCCCGGCGGGCGCGTCGGTGAGGCCGAGCTGCGGCACGTGGAAGCGCGGGCCGTCCCAGATCGGCAGGAGCTCGGGATCGAACTCGCTGAACTCGACCACGCGGAACCCGAGCGTCCGGTCGCCTGCGGTGAGATAGCCGAACTGCTCCCCCACCATGCGCCAGCTCTCGCTCGGCTGACCGTCGTCGACGAGCCCGAACTCGAGAGCCACGAGCCAGTCCAGCGAGGCGATGTGGTTCACGTAGAGCCGCGGCAGCTCCACCTCCGGCCTACCTGAACCTCCGGCGCCGGGCCGGACGGGCGATCCTGCCTTCGGGGGCACGTTCCTCCGGGAACGCGCAGAGCTGGACCAACTCGTCGCCGGCCGTCAGGCCCCCGCCGACCACGCCCGGGCGCGACGATGCCGAACGCCCGGCCCATGCCGGGCGTGGGCTGGGGCGCCCGGGGCGCGTGGAGCGCCTCGCCGACGAAGGCGACAGCCGCCTGCTCGTCGGGCTCGGCGTCCTGCGCCCCGAGCGCCTCCAGCGCGTACCCCTGGGCAAGTCGCGGGAGGAGATCGGCGAAGACGTCGGCTCGGCTCACGAGGTCGAGCGCCACCGGGCGGCCGGCGACCGTGGCCACGGCGCCGAGCTGTCCGGGCACCGGGCTGGACGGCGCCGGCGAGCAGGTGCAGGTCGGGGCGCCGGCCTTCGTAGACGTCGTTCAGCGAGTCGCTCGCCGAGGCCACGGCGTGGCGCTGGAGCCGCGACCCGACCTCGCGCCACACCTCGCCCTGGTCGGCACGCGGGGCGGCGCCCGCGGCCGCGCGGCGGTTGACCGCCTGGCGCTTGGTGCGCCGCAGCTCGGGATCGGCCGCATGCGGCGCGGGGTCGAAGTGCTCGCCGTGCCGGCGGCCGTCCCAGCGGCCCTGCTCGACACAGCTCACGGGCACGTCCACGCGCCCGCCCGCGGCCACGAGGAAGGAGGCGTCGAAGCTGCGGTTCTGCTGCGCGCCGAGCACCTCCTCGCCCTCGTAGACGAGCAGAGCGAGGTCGGTGGGGTTCTCGAGATGGAGGTTGCCGACGCTGGCGCCCCCGTCGAGCTCCTTCACGAACGCGCCGTGGTCGATGGCGCGGGCGAACGAGCGGTAGGCGAGGTTGCCGGTGCTGTCCGAGCACGGGGAAGACGGCGAGCGGTCCTGCGACCTGCGGTGCGGCGAGTGTGAGCTGCGAGGTGATCGTGGTCATGGGTGGCTAGTCGGCCGGCGGTGGCCACTGCCTGACAACGAGGCCGTTCCATCCGCCCCTCGGACGACGATCGCCTTTGGTTTGTCAGGTTCGGTCGTCCCTGGCGGACTCACCTCTCATTGACCGCGTTCGAGGAGCTTCTCCGAGCATCAACTGAGCGAGCTGAGCGATGAGCAGCTCGTGGACTACCTGCGCGCCGCGCGCGAGAGCGGGGCGCCACGAGGCCATGAAGCCGGCGCTCGGGGTGCTGGTGTACGGGTACTGGGACGTGCTGGTGAACCGCGCGCGTCTGAAGCTGCCGCCCTCCGACGTCGAGGACGTGGCCTCCGAGGCGATGTTCAGCGCGATCGCGTCGGCGTTCGACGGCAAGTCGGTCGGGGAGTTCAGGGCGTGGCTGCACACGATCCTGTCGCGGCGCATCGCCGACCACCTGGAGGCGCGCAAGCGCAAGCCGCAGACCGAGAAGCTCGCGACCGAGCACGCCGGCGAGGACGAGGTCTGGGGCGACGAGCCGTCCGAGGAGTTCTCGGGCGAGGCGCTCCACGCCTCCGAGTGCATCAAGCAGGCCTACCGCGAGATCGAGAACGAGCAGCACCGGCGAGCGATCGACCTCCACATCTTCGGACCGAACTCTCGGCCTCTCAGGCCGCGGCGGAGATCGGCGGACGGAATGCGAGAGGACAACGTGCACCAGATCGCGTCCCGGTTCCTGAAGCGCGTCCGGGAGCTCCTCGACGAAGGCGATACTTCGGGCTGAGCCATGGCGGACGTGCAGAGACTCTTCGAGGCGTACAAGGAGGCCTACCCAGCCGACCCGACCGAGTACCTGTCACAGGTGGCTGGTCGGGACCGGGCCGAGCTGGCCGGGTTGATCGACGCGTTTCTGGAGCGAGCGCCGCGTCGGCAGTTCGATGCCGAGGCCTTCCGGGCCTCGCCCGCGTCGCGTGTGGCGGAGTCGGTGCAACGCTCGCTCGCGGGTCAGAGCGGGATGTGGCCCTCACTGCTGCCGCAGCTGCGAAACCGGGCTCGACTCAAGCGGGCGGACCTCGTGGCAGAGCTGGCCGCGCGGCTCGGTGCCGAGGGGCAGAGCGACAAGGTCGGCGCCTACTACCACCAGATGGAGCAGGGCCTGCTGCCGGCGTCCGGAGTGTCGGACTCCGTGCTCGACGCGCTCGGCCGAATCATCGGAACCGGCAAAGAGGCGCTGCGCAAAGCCGGGCAGATGCCCGCCGCCGGGGCTGCCGAGGCGGTCACCGGCCGGCGCGGTGTTCGCTCGCAGCTCGGCTCCGGTGGATGCGGACTCTGAGCTGGTCGGGGCGCCTCCTGCGCCAGAGGACTGGGACGAGGTCGATCGACTCTTCCGCGGCGGCTGATCGAACGTCAGTTCCGGGGCCCCGCTCCGACCTCATCCTCATGAACGAACTACTCCTTCTCTATCGCTACGCGCTGCGCGTAGGCGACAGGCCGTTGACCGAGCGACTGGGCCGCGTGATCCGCGGAGACCGACTGCTCCGAGAACGGGCTGACGGCGACCTGCAGGCGATGCCCCGCGGGCTCGCGCGATGGTCGGGAGGAGCCGAGCGGACGCTCCACCGTCTGGTCGACCGCCTCGGCGCCGCGATGCTCTGAGGGCTTACGATCGGAGCCGATGCAATCGCAGGTCGAGCAGCACGCCGAGCGGGTGCTGGCCGAGATACCGGAGTGGATCTGGGACGGCAAGAGCCTGCCGGTGCCGGTCGAGCACATCGCCGACACGTGGTTCGGGCTGCACGTGCGGGATGTGGAGGATCTGCGGACCGCGCCAGGGGTGCCGGCGTTGCCATCCGATGCAGTGCTCTCAGGCCTGCTGCTGCCCGCCGCGGCCGAGATCTGGGTGAACGCGGGCGAGGCGCGTCAGTGGCCGCCGCGTCGGCGGTTCACGATTGGCCACGAGCTGGGGCACT
>CAWDLI010000011.1:0-173905 GCA_963803245.1 uncultured Thermoleophilaceae bacterium
CTCCACGTCGGCGACGGAACCTCGCCAGGTCTACTGCAGCTGGGTAGGGCTCTTCTTTCTGCGTCCCGGTCGCGAATCGGGTCGCTGTGTCAACTAGGTGTGCGCCGGGAGCATCTAGTCGACACAGCGGCCCCGGCCCACCACCTCTCTACCCAGCCGCGGTAGACGCCCGGCCCTGCGTAAACGCCCTCAGAAAGCGCCCGACGGCCGCGCCGCCGCCACGGCCGCCGCGGGCGAGGCGGCCACCTGGCCGAAGCGGGCCCTCACGCGGCGGCCGCCCAGCCGGCCCTCCACGCGCCCGCCGGTCACGCGCAGCAGCCCGGCCGGCGAGCCCGGCCCGGTGAGCCGCAGCAGGCCGTTCTGGCGGCGCTCGCCGAACCTGCGGATCCTCCCGGTGATCCTCACGCCCGGCACGTAGGCCACCTCGCTCAGCACGAGCGTCCCGCCGCCGCCGATGCGGTAGCTGCCGTGCCGCAGGCCGCCGCCCCGGGCGAGGTCGGGGTCGTCCGGCGCGAAGATCAGCTCTGTCACCGCGTCCTCGAGCACGTCGCGCAGGGTCAGGCCGACGGTGGCGAGGGCGCGCCCGCGGGCGCCGCGCACGCCGCGCAGGGGATCCACCCGGGCCAGGCGCGTGGGGGCCGGCGGCTGGGGCGCGAAGAAGCGGCGCACCTTGGGGCAGCGCGACGGCACCTGCCCGCCGCGGAAGAAGCGGTCGAACGCCCGGCGTGCGCAGACGCTCGGATCCGAGCCGAGCGCGGAGTGGCCGGTGGCGGCGGAGATCACGAGCCGGGCCTGGGGGAACAGGGCCGCCACGCGCCGGGCTCCCTCCACGGGGGTGCGCAGGTCGTCCTCGCCCTCGAGCAGGAGCACCGGGACGTTCGGCAGCGGCCCGGGGCCGAGAGCGACGGACGGCCGTGCCGCGGGCCAGCCGGCACAGAGGGCCAGCAGGTCCGTGCGCAGCACGGTGCCGCGGTCGAACGGAGAGAAGGTGGCCGCCGGGAGCGCGGCGAGCGCGAGGGCCGCCTGGCGGTGCCGCGCCACGGGGTCGGGCGGGGACGTCCTGGGCCACGGGAACGTCGTCTCCTCACAGGTGGTGGCGGCATACAGGCCCGCGCTCAGCAGGCGGGCGGGCGGCGCCTCGCCGTCCACGCGGAACGCGCGCCGGCGCAGACGCAGCATGGACGCCGCGTCGCCGCGCAGCGCCGAGCGCACTGCGCCCGGGAACCCGGCCCGCAGAGCCGGATCGAAGTCCCCGGCGAGGAGCACGCCGAACACGTCGGTCCTCGTCAGGCTCGAGCGACGGGCCCGTCCCTTCTCGTCCACGAGGCGGCCGCTGAGCGGGCCGCCGCTCAGGCGTTCCACGAGCTGGCTGAGATCGGTCAGCGGATCGCGCGTGAAGGGCCGGCAGGCGGTGCGGCAGAGCGCGCTCAGCGCCCGCGGCACGGCCGCGAACGTGTCGCGATAGAACGGGTCGGGGCCGGCCGCCTCGACCACCGAGTCGAGCACGAGCCGCTCCACCCGCGCCGGATAGCGGAGCGCGTATTCCAGCGCCACCTTGGTGCCGTACGACGTTCCGAAGAGCACGATCCGCTCGACGCCGAGCTCGCGCCGGATCGCCTCCATGTCCTCGACCGTGTCGGCGCTCGTGTAGAAGGCTCGCCTCGGCCCGAGAGAGGTCGCGCAGCGGGCGGCCGCGGTGGTGGCGTCGAGCAGGTTGGCCTCCTCCAGCGAGCGACACCGGAGCGCTCCGGAGAGCCCGGTGCCACGCTGGTCGAAGACGATCGCGTCGCGGCTCCGGTGCGCGGCGTAGAGCAGCCCGGCCCCGTCGCCAGCGAAGGCCGCGGTGGCCGACTGCCCGGGGCCGCCGGCGAGCACGAACACGGCGCCGCGAGCGGGCTGGATCCGCGAGCGCAGCCGCTGAACGCGCAGCGAGAGCCTGCCCGGCACCGCACCGGAGTGGTCGAGCGGCACCGAGAGGCGCGCGCACTGGTAGCCGTAGCCGCCACAGCGGTCGAAGCGGAACGCCGCGTGCGCCACCGTCGGTGCGGCGAGAGCGACGATCACGGCCGCGAGACCGACTAGCAGGTGGCGGCGAACCACGCCAGTAACCTACCCGCCCTATGTTCGGCAAGGTCCTGGTCGCGAACAGGGGCGAGATCGCCATCCGCGTGATGCGCTGCCTCGAAGAGCTCGGCGTGGCCAGCGTGGCCGTGTACTCCGAGCCCGATCGCGACGCCCCACACGCGCGGCGGGCCGACGAGGCGTATCTGCTCGGCCCCGGCCCCGCGACCGAGAGCTACCTGAACGTGGAGAAGATCCTCGAGGCCGCCAAGCAGTCCGGTGCCGAGGCGATCCACCCCGGCTACGGCTTCCTGGCTGAGAACGCCGCGTTCGCACGCGCCTGCGAGGAGGCCGGCATCGTGTTCATCGGGCCGCCGGCGGACGCGATCGACGCCATGGGCTCGAAGACGCGCGCCCGCGAGCTGATGAAGGCCGCCGGCGTGCCGATCGTGCCCGGCACCACCGACCCCGTCGACTCGGTGGACGACGCGCGCAAGGTCATCGACGAGTCGGTCGGTTACCCGGTGGCGATCAAGGCCGCCGGTGGCGGCGGGGGCAAGGGCTTCCGCGTGGCCGAGTCGGAGGACAAGCTCGAGGAGGCCTTCGAGGGCGCGTCGCGCGAGGGTGAGAAGTTCTTCTCGGATGCCACCGTGTACGTGGAGCGCTACCTGCCCGACCCGCGCCACGTGGAGGTGCAGGTGCTCGCCGACTCCCACGGGAACGTGATCCACCTGTTCGAGCGCGACTGCTCCGTTCAGCGCCGCCATCAGAAGGTGATCGAGGAGAGCCCGGCACCGGCGGTGGACCCCGAGCTGCGCGAGCGGATCGGCCAGATCGGCACCGAGGCGGCTCGCGCGGTCGGCTACCGCTCGGCGGGAACGATCGAGGGCCTGCTGGCCGACGGCGAGTATTTCTTCCTCGAGATGAACACGCGCGTGCAGGTCGAGCACTGCGTGACCGAGATGGTCACCGGCATCGACATCGTGCGCGAGCAACTCAAGATCGCGGCCGGCGAGCCGCTCGCCTACGGCCAGGACGACGTGGTGATCCGCGGCCACGCGATCGAGTGCCGGATCAACGCCGAGGACGCCTCCAAGAACTTCGCTCCCGCCCCTGGGCGGATCGAGAGCTACCGCGAGCCCTCCGGCCCGTTCGTGCGGGTCGACTCCGGCGCCGAGGCCGGGTACGAGGTGCTGCCGCTCTACGACCCGATGATCGGCAAGCTGATCGTCTGGGACGTGGATCGCGAGGCCTCCACGCGCCGGATGCTGCGTGCCCTCGGCGAGTTCGAGATCGGCGGCCTCAAGACGCTGATCCCCTTCCACCAGGCGCTGCTCCAGACCGAGCAGTGGCAGCGCGGCGAGACCTGCCGCGATCTCGTGGAGGACAAGAAGTGGCTCAAGGAGCTGGCCTTCCCTGCCGCCGAGAAGGGCGCCGCCGAGGACGCCGATGAGAAGGTCACGCGCGAGTACGCGGTGGAGGTGTCGGGCAGGCGCTTCGACGTGCGCGTGATCGGCGAGGCGAACGGCGTGAACGGGGCCACCGCGGCCGCGGCGAAGCAGGCGCCGCGGCGCGAGCGCAAGAGCGGCGGAGGAGGCGGAGCGCCCGGCGAGCTCATCTCGCCGATCCAGGGCACCGTTCTGAAGGTCGCCGTCAAGCAGGGCGCGGCCGTGGACGAGGGTGCGCTCATCTGCGTGATCGAGGCCATGAAGATGGAGAACGAGATCACCGCGCCCATCTCCGGGACCGTCGAGCAGCTCGGGATCTCCGAGGGTGGCTCGGTGACCACCGGAGACACGATCGCCGTAATCAAGTAGCCGCTGCCGTGCCGGCGGCCGTCGTGGTGGGGGCGGGCAGCTTCGGGGCCTCGTTGGCGGACCGGCTGGCCCGCGAGGGCTGGGAGGTCACGCTCGTGGACAAGCTCGGCCCCGGCCATGCGCGCGCCGAGTCCGGCGGCGAGACCCGCCTCTTGCGCTGCTCGCACGGCGAGGACGTGCTCTACACGCGGCTCGCCCGGCGCGCCCGCGACCTGTGGCTCGAGCTCGGAGGCGGCGTGCTCGAGGAGACCGGCGTGGCCTGGCTCGCACGGCGCGCGGACGGGTGGGAGGCCGATAGCGAGCGAGTGTTGCGCGCGGAGGGCATCCCCGTGGACCGGATGGCGCCGGAGGAGGCACGGCGGCTTCTGCCGGGCCTCTCCCCCGCCGGCCTGGCCCACGTGCTCTACGAGCCCGAGGCCGGGGTGCTGCACGCGGCCCGGGGCGTCCGTGCGCTGGCGGAGCGCGCGCAGGAGAACGGGGCGCGCCTGGAGCTTGGCGAGGCCGCCCCGGAGGGTGGCGCGGTGCGGGTCGGCGATCGGGTGCTCGAGGCCGATGCCGTGGTGTGGGCATGCGGCGCCTGGCTGGCCCGGCTCTTCCCGGAGCTCGTATCCCTGCGCGTGACCCTCCAGCAGCTCACCCTCTTCGAGGCCGGTCCCGACTGGGCCGGCGCCGGATGGGTGGACTTCGATGGGCCCTGGTACGGGCACGCAGCCGTCGAGCCGCACGGATTCAAGGTCGCCCACGACGTCGACGGCCCGTCCGCCGATCCCGACGCCCGCCCGCTCGAGGCCACCGAGCAGGCCGTCCGCGAGGCCCGCGACTACCTGGCCATGCGCTTCCCCGGGCTGGCGGATGCGCCGGTGGCCTCCGCCCCCGCCTGCCACTACAGCCTCACGTCCGACTCCAACTTCCTGTTCGCCGCCCACCCCGGCCAGCCGGGCGTGTGGCTGCTCGGAGGCGGCTCGGGACACGGCTTCAAGCACGGTCCCGCGCTGGCCGAGCACGTGGCCTCCGTGCTGGGCGGCCGCGCTGCGCCGGAGCCGCGCTTCGCACTCGGCGAGCGCAGCCCCGGGCGGAGCCTCCGAACGGCGGGATCCGCTCCGCAGTGAGCGAGCGCCGCCGCCTGCTGCCGCTGGTGCTCGCCACAGCGGCCACCCAGGCATCGATCGTGGTGCTGGCGCCGCTCCTGGTGGAGATCGGCAGGGAGTTCGACGCCTCGCTCGGCGAGGTCGGCCTGGCCCGCTCGGTGCTGGCCGGCACGGCCGTGGCGGTGTCGCTGGTGATCGGGCCGGTCATCGACCGTTGGGGAGTCGGGCCGCTGATCGCCGCCGGGGGGGCGCTCGGAATGCTCGGCGCCGGCTTGGCGGCCGCGGCTCCCTCGCTCGGGTGGTTCTACCTCGCAGGCCTGGTCACCGGAGCCGGCGTGGCCTGCACGCTCTCGGCGGGCTTCGCGGGCGTGGCCTCCTACTTCAGCGGCGACCGGGTGGAGTGGGCGATGGGCTGGGTGGTGGGCTCGCAGGCGGCCGCCTGGATCGTGGGCACCCCGGTGATCGGGTTTCTCGCCGAGGAGGGGTCCTGGCGGCTCTCGTTCGTCGTGCCCGCCGCGATCGGCGCGCTCGCGCTGGTGGCCGGGCTGATGGCTCCGCCCGGCAGGGCCACCGCAGGCACCGGGGTGCGCGAGGGGCTAACAGGCGTCTTCCGCGAGTCCTCGGCGCGGCGCTGGACGCTCGCCGAGCTGGTGGCCTACTCGGCCTGGACCGCCGAGATCACCTACGCCGGGGCCTTCTACATCAAGAGCTACGGCCTCGGCGAGGCCACCGTCGGGTTGCTGCTGCCGATCGGGTCGGTGGTGTTCCTCGTCACGCTCCACGAACACGAGCCGCCTCACCGCCCTGTATCCGCGCCGTCCGCTGATCGCCCTTGCTGCGCTGGGGATGGGCGTGATCCTCGTGCCGCTGCTCAACTGGACCCCGGCCGTGGGAATCACGGTCGCGCTGGTGTGCGTGACCGCCTTCTTCGCCGCCGTCCGCTCAGCCGGCTCGAGCTCGCTCGGCCTGGTCCAGCTGCCCGGCAACCCGGGGAGCATGATGGGCGCGCGCACGGCGAGCGCCCAGCTCGGCTACGTGCTCGGAGCCGCCGGCGGCGGGCTCGTGATCGAGCTGCTGGGCTTCGGCGCGCTCGGCTTCGTGCTGTTCGCCGGCATGGCGGCCTCCGCCCTCCTGGTGCTGCGCGTGGACGACCCCGTGGCCGCGACCAGGGCGCCGGCGGGCCGCTACCCGGAGCCCGTGCCCGACTGACAGCGCCGAGCGTGCCGTTTCAACTCCGCGCGCTCGGGGGATGACGACCCAGAGACCCGAGCACCCAGGGAGGCGGTGCCATGCCAGATCGATTCAAGACCGCTCGCCGCGCGGTCACCCTCGTAGCAGCCCTCGCCGTGATCGGCTGGGCCGCACCGACCGCACAGGCGGCAGAGATCCCGTTCACCAACTGGACGGTCAAGGGCAACCTGACCGTGGCGAAGCTGAAGCAGGACGTGACCCTGCCGGCGGGCTCCACCTTCAACGGCGTGCTCGAGACGACGAGCCAGCAGCTGACCGGTCACGTGGCCGTTCCGCGCTTCACCACTCGCTTCACGGTGCTGGGCGTTCCGGCCGACGCCACGCTCGAGCTGGTCGAGTCCGGGCCCGCCACGGCACGGGTGGTGCTCGGAGGGACCACGACCATCGACGGCCAGTCGCCGTTCGTCATCCACATCCGGAAGCTGAAGTCGCCGCTGCTGCCTCTGAACCTGGTGGGCGGCAACTGCCGCACCAGCGCACCGGTGGTGCTTCCGCTCCACTACAGCGGACCGCTGGACCTGGTGAACGGGTTCACGTTCAACGGCACCACGACGATCCCGTCGCTGACGGGCTGCGGCCTCGCCACGCCGCTCCTGAACGCGCTCATGGCGGGACCGAACAACCCGTTCAGCGTGGCCATCTCGCCCCCGCCGGCCGCCTGAGGAACTCGCGCTCTCGCCGCGGCGGCTACTGGCCGCCGCGGCAGCGCGCGCGCTCGACCCAGCTCCAGGGCCCGTAGCCCGGCTCGATCCAGATCGGGCTCGACACCGTCTCGATCAGGCGGTCGTTCATGATCTGGATGCGCCAGCGCCCGTTGCCGACGCCGTGGAACTCGTGCACGAAGTCGTCGTCGGCGATGGGAACGGTCTCGACAGTCACGCCGTCCTCGATCACCCGCAGGCTGAACCCGGCCCCGCCAAGCACGCGGGCGCGGAACTTGGCGCCCCATGCGTGGACCACGTCGCCCACGATCGCCCGGTCGACCGTGTTGCCCCACGGCCGGGCCGAGTAGCGCAGGTCGGGTCCGTCGTTGCCGGTGACCTTCACGTAGGTGTGGCGAGCCTGAACGCCGCAGCGGATGCCGGTCTCCGACAGCTCGCGGGCCCGCACGACGGTCGTGGCCTGCCCGATGGGCGCCTCCAGGCCGCCGCTCACGTCGCCGGCGTCGTGGGAGTCGCTGGAGCCGACCGCGGCGATCTTGTGGCCCAGCCCGAGCAGGCGCTCGTACTCCGTGATCGCCAGCGTGGTGAACGGGTTGGGATTGCCGCCGAAGTTCCAGGGTCCGGTGGCGATCTCGAGCGCGTCGAGCTGCGAGTAGTCGGTCTGCGCGTCCGAGTACTCCCAGAAGCAACCGCGGCACGCGGCCGCGGAGGCCGGCGTGGTGGGCGGGAAGATCTGCGGGTGGTTGATCTGGGTCCAGCCGCCGGCGAGGTGGACCTCGCGGAAGATGTCCCTGGGGTCGCGTCCGCCGCTCAGAAGCTTGAGTGAGCCCCCCGCCACGCGTTCGTAGACCGGGGTGGTCCGGTAGTCCACGAACTTGGCGCTGGCGTGGTTGTTCGTGTGGCCCTTGTAGGTGATCACCTCGTCGCTGCGGATCACCAGGTTGTTCGGGTGGAGCGACTGGTATCGCCCGATCTCGTTCCACGCCGGGTAGCCCGACACGTAGTCGGAGAGCGTCATGAAGTCGAGTCCCGCCCCGCCCTGGGCGAGCGGCTTGAAGGCGTAGTCGAAGGTGTCGGTCATGGTGGCCGCGCCGTAGTTCGAGTGCTCGGCGTGCACGTGCATGTCACCGGCGTACCAACCCGCGTGGTCCCTGGCGGGGGCCTTGTCGTAGGGGGCCTTCTGGTACGGCTCGTCGTTGAACGCGGGATCCTCGGAGAGCTCGATCTCCACCCGCCACTTGACCTTGCCGTCGGCGTCGCCCTGCTCCTGGGCGATCACCGCGCCCACTCCGAGCTCCACCGCCCACTCGCCGGGCTTGATCCGTCCCGGGATGAAGCCGCGCGTGGTCTTGCCGGGCACCTCCACGCGCGGGCTGGCCGTGTACTGGGCCTCGGTGGAGAAGCCCTCCGCCGACAGCGTCACGTCGGGATGGCTCGACCCGCCCCAGCCGCGGAACTCGGACTCGCCCCACAGCTTCGAGGCGCTCTGCCGCGGCCCGTACAGGCCGAGGTCGAGCGTATGGCGCATCGTGCCGCTCTCGGGCCGGTCCCAGCAGTACTTGACGCGCACCGCGGTGGTCCCGCGCGGCACGTCGAAGGGCAGCAGGATGTAGTCCTTGTTGACGTTCGTGCCGAACTCGCCGGCGATGACCCGGTCCGGCGCGATCGCGCGTCCGCCGCACGCGGTGGTCAGCCCCGGCCCGGGCTCGCCCGGGATCGTCGTCGGGGGTGCCTGCGCCGCCGCGGGCGCGGCGAACACCAGCACGGCGAGGGCAGAGAGGGCGGCGGGCGCTCTGCGGGGCACGGGCGCGAGTCTATGGTCCCCCACCGCTCCTCACCAGCCCCAACCCGCCGCCGAGGGCGATCCGGCCTCGGTCAAGAACGGCTGAGCGGCTGCCGATGCGATCCCGATGCGGACCCAGGAGCGCCCACGGCTGGTGCTGATCGTGACCCTCGCCGTCGTGACCGTCATTGCCCTGACGGTGCGGGCCGGATCGATCGACATCCCGTTCCTGGACGCGAACGGCACGGAGCTGGAGGGGGTGACCGCGAGCGGGGAGCCCCTGCGCCTCGGCCTCGACGACGGCACGGTCAGCTCGGTGGCCGTACGGCTCCCCGCAGTCTGCCGCGGGCGCCACCCGTGGGAGGTCCACTGGGGTCCCTCCCGCGGCGGAAACGGCAGCTTCGAGCAGCGCGGCCGCCGCTTCGTGGTGCGCGAGAAGGCGGACCAGACCGACCCCGGGGGCGAGCTCAAGCGCATATCCGTCGTCATGCGCGGAAGGCTCGGGGCCGACCGGAAGTCCGCCGAGGGCCACGTGTGGCTCACAGCCCGCTTCTACCGAGGGTCCACGCAGTTCCAGGCCTGCGAATCCGGGGCCGTGCGCTGGGTGGTCCGCTGAGCCCTCCGGAGTGCTTGCCCCGGCCCCCAGGGCGGGTCTAGAGTCGGCCGACGCTGCGGACTCGCTGCAGCACCCCGAAAGGGAGGAAGCAAATGGCCGAAGCAGGGATCTTCATCGGATGGGGAGCCAACTTCCCCGGCCGCGAGGCGAGGGGTCTCGAGGTCTTCAACGAGGCCGTCGCGTACTGGGGGAAGCTCCAGGAGGACGGAAAGATCGAGTCGTTCGAGGTGGCGCTGCTGACTCCGCACGGAGGTGATCTCGATGGCTTCGCACTACTGCGCGGGAGCCGCGACCAGGTGGCCTCGCTCCAGATGGACGAGGAGTTCGAGCGCATGAACACCCGGGCGAGCCTCATCGTCCAGAACCTGGGCATCGTGCCCGCGGTGCTCGGCGAGGGTCTTGGCCGCTCGATCGGGATCTTCCAGGAGGAGATAGCCGCAGCCGGCGCTTAGCCGACCTGCCGCAGGTTCTCGGAGTGAAGCTGCCGCTGCGCCTTGCTCGCACGGGACTCGGGCAGCGGCGGCCGCTCCTCCCCGCGCTCGAGCGCGTCGAGGTAGTCCACGTCCTCGTCGAGGATCCGTAACGCGGTCTCACGGTCGTGCGGCGATCCGTGGCCGGGAACCACGGTCTCCGCCTCGGCCACGAGCGGCGCCAGCCGGGCCAGCGTGGCGCGGTAATCGGCGAGTGAGCCGCCCGGCGAGATCATGGGCAGCTCCACGTCCGAGAGATAGTCGCCCACCACGAGCAGGCCGGCGGTCCGGGCGAACACCGCGCAGCCATCGGCGGTGTGCCCCTCAGCGGGGTGCAGCTCGAGCTCGCTCCCGCCGAGATCCACCCGGCCCGGAACCGGAAGGGACTGCACGGCGCCCAGGCTGAGCGGCGCCGGGCGCGCCACGTAGTGCTCGTCGTCGTGGTCGCGGAGCTCCCGCTGGGCGGCCCCGGGCTCGGCGCGAAGCCGCAGGGCCGTCGGCTCCCCCACCGCCAGGGCGAGGGCCGGGAAGGCCAGCCGGCCGAGCAGGTGGTCGAAGTCGCCGTGGGTGGCGAGCAGGCCGTCCGGCTCGAAGCCGGCCTGCGTGAGCAGGGGCGGCAGCGCGTCGAGCTCGTCCGGGAAGTAGGGAGCGTCGATCAGCACCGCCTCGCCCCCGGAACGCAGCGCCGTGGCGTTGGTCTGCCACATCCGGCTCGTCACGACGAGCGCATCGCGGTGGACCGAGACCGCCCGCATGCGCCTACGCCGCGGCTAGGCGGCCTTGAGCAGCTTGCCCGCGTCGCGGAAGGTCTTGACCTCGGCGTCGGGCTTCTTACCGCCCTCGACCACCTCACCGTGGCGGTTGACCCAGATCACGGGGATCTTCAGCTTGATGCAGGGCTCCACGTCCGTCGGGTAGCCCGACGCGATGTGAACCCAGTTCTTCTTCAGCCCGGCGATGCGGCGCTGGCACTCCTTGAAGTGGGCGGGATCCGGCTTGTAGCTGCGCACCTGCTGCGCGGTGACCACGAGGTCGAAGTCCGTGCGGAAGTGCCTGCGCGTGGCACCGAGGAGCTTGTCGTCGATGTTCGAGAGGATGCCGGTCTCGTACTTCTTCCCGAAGCGCTCGAGCTGGGCGTTGGTCTCCCGGAACGGCATCCAGCGCGGCACGCTGTCGGGCAGAAAGTTCGAGCGCGAGGGCTCCAGGTCCCAGCCCAGCTCGGCCGCGACCCGCACCGCCGTGCGGCGCAGAACCTCGGCGTAGAGCTCGTAGGACCCGCGCTGGATCTCGCGCTGGACCTCGATGAAGCGCGGCACGAGCACGTCGCGGTCGATCGTGAACCCGTCGCGGTCGGCCTCCGTCTGGAATGCCTCGTAGACCCCCGTTTCCCAGTCGATGAGGGTGCCGTACGAGTCGAAAGTGACGAATTTGACGTCTTTGGGAAGTGCCATTTGGCCTTGCGATAGGGTCAGCCGCCGTCTGGCGCGCGGCGCAGCACTCTATCTACCTCATGGACCTCCTCGAATATCAGGGCAAGCAGCTGTTCTCCAAGCACGGCGTGCCCGTGCCGGACGGCCGGCATGCCACTTCGGTCCCCGAGGCGGTGGAAGCGGCTCAGGAACTGGGCTATCCCGTCGTCATCAAGGCGCAGGTGCAGATCGGCGGGCGCGGGAAGGCCGGCGGGATCAAGCTTGCAGGCGATCGCTCGGAGGCCGAGACGCACGCGAAGGCGATCCTCGGGATGGACATCCGCGGGCTGACCGTGCACGAGCTCTACGTGGAGAGCGCCTCCGACATCGACGAGGAGTACTACGCCGCGATCGTGTTCGACCGCGGGGCGAAGAAGCCGATGGCCATGCTCTCGCGCATGGGCGGCATGGACGTGGAGGCGATCGTCGAGGAGGACCCCACGGCGATGGCCAAGCTCCACGTGGACCCGCTGATCGGCTTCCAGGACTTCCACGGCCGCCGGCTGGCCTACGAAGCGGGAATCGCCGCCGACGTGATCCGCCCGGTCGGGGCCATGCTCGCGAGGCTCTACGACACCTTCGTGGCCGAGGACGCGATGCTGGTCGAGGTCAATCCGCTGCTCGTGACCAAGGCGCGCGAGGTGGTCGCGCTCGACGCGAAGGTGACCCTCGACGACAACGCGCTCTACCGCCACCCCGACGCAGACGCCTTCCGCAACGTCGAGGGCGAGGACCCGCAGGAGCGGATGGCCAGGGAGCGTGGCCTGACCTACGTGGCGCTCGACGGTGACATCGGGATCCTCGGCAACGGCGCCGGCCTCGTGATGTCGACCCTCGACGTGGTGGCGCAGGCGGGCGGGCGACCGGCGAACTTCCTCGACGCCGGCGGCGGCTCGAAGGCCGAGGCGATCACGAGCGCGGTGGAGGTCATCCTCTCCAACCCGCAGGTGAAGGCGGTCCTGTTCAACATCTTCGGCGGCATCACGCGTTGCGACGAGGTGGCCCGCGGCCTGATCGAGGCCTTCGCCCAGATCGAGCCGAAGGTGCCGTTCGTGGTCCGGCTCGACGGCACGAACGACGTGGAGGGCCGGCGGCTGCTCGCCGAGGCGAACCTCCCGAACGTGCACACGGAGTCCACGATGCTGGACGCCGCGAACCGAGTGGTGGAGCTGGCCGGCTGATGGCCGTGCTCGTCGACAAGGACACGCGCCTGTGCGTGTCGGGCATCACCGGGCGCGAGGGCACGTTCCACTCGCTGAACAACCGCTCCTACGGCACCCAGGTCGTGTCGGGGGTCACGCCCGGCAAGGGCGGCCGGGACGTGGAGGGCATCCCCGTGTTCGACACCTTCCACCAGGCGGTGGCGGAGACGGGAGCCAACACCGCGATGGTGTTCGTGCCGCCGCGCTTCGCGGCCGACTCGATCCTCGAGGCCGAGGACGCCGGCATCGAGCTGATCGTGACGATCACGGAGGGCATCCCGGCCCACGACGAGCTGAAGGTCTACAACCACCTCGCGCGCAACCCGAACGTGCGGCTCGTCGGCCCCAACTGCCCCGGCATCCTCTCCCCCGGCAAGGCGAACGTGGGGATCATCCCGGCGTCCTTCTTCCGCGAGGGGAACGTCGGCGTGGTGTCCCGCTCCGGCACCCTCACCTACCAGATCGGAAACGAGCTGGCCCAGAGCGGATTCGGGAACAGCTCGATCGTCGGCATCGGCGGCGACCCCGTGCCGGGCTCGAGCTTCATCGACATCATCGAGTTGTTCGAGGCCGATCCGGAGACGGAGCTGATCGTGCTCTCGGGCGAGATCGGCGGGGACGCCGAGGAGCGCGCGGCGGAGTACATCGCCGAGCACGTGAGCAAGCCTGTGGTGGCCTACATCGCGGGCTTCACCGCCCCGCCCGGCAAGACGATGGGGCACGCGGGCGCGATCGTGTCCGGCTCCGCGGGCACCGCCCAGGCCAAGGCCGAGGCGCTCGAGGCGAAGGGCGTACGGGTGGGCCGCAACCCCACCCAGGTGGCGGAGATCGCGATCGAAGTGCTGGGCGCTCGCGTCTAGCGCGCTACGGCTGGCAGACGACGCCCGAGCACTGCTGGGGGTCGGAGTTGCCATGGGCGCGGTTGCCGCCCAGGTCGGTCACGCCGGCCGGGGCGGCGATGCCCAGCCCGTCGTTGTCGTTGGCGGTGTTGTCGCCGAGCGAGGCGGCGCTCGAGCGAACCTCGATGCCACGTCCATACGTTCCGAAGCCGAGGCTGTTCGCGTTCGCTGTGTTGCCGATCAGCACTGCGTCATCGGCGGCCACCACCAGCCCGGCCAGGGGGCTGTTGTTCGTGGTGTTCCCGACGAGGAAGGCCCCGTCACCCCAGATCAGGATCGACGCCTCAGCGAGGCCTCGTCCCATGCCTTCCGCGGCGAACAACGTCGCCGTGTTGCCCTCGATCCGGTTGTTCGCACCGCGCACCCAGAGCGGCGCACGCTTGTCCGTGATGGTCATCCCATAGCCCGACACGGTGTTCCGGAGCACGCGAAGGTCATCCGATGCGAGGTTCATGGCTATGGCGTCGGAGTAAGCGGTGTTGTCTGCGAGCACCGTCCCGGCCGAGTCCCCAAGGACGTTGATCGCGTTGCTGATGACTCCGGGCTCGACGGAGACGCGCATGTTCCGAATCTGGTTCTCACGTGCGTCGGTGAGATAGACCCCGCGCGTTACGCCGCCCTCGATCGTGACGCCATCGAACCCTTCGTTCCTGATGCTCCCGACGCTATTCCCCCGGAGGTGCACCGAGATGTCGTTCGCGCCGATGGCGAGAGAGGAGCACGGGTTCGCCGTGACCCAGGTGTTGCGCGTGATCGGCTTGCAGTCGGTGGGGCCGACGTAGAGGTTCTGGTCCTTGCTGCAGTTGGTGCGCGGCGGGTCCTCCTGCTCGTCCTGGGTGCAGACCTGCCAGTGGTACTCGGTCCCGGCCGTGATCGGGATCGGCTCGGATACCGGGCGGCTGCTGTCGTCGGCCATCTCGACCGTACGGTGCGTCGTCTCGCTCCCGTAGGCGGGGCTGGTGCCGTACCGGAACCAGTAGGTCACCTCTCCGCCGGAGCTCGTGGACACCCGCGCGTTCAGCGTCACCCCGGACGCCGACACGTCCGTCGGCTCCTCGGGGACCGCCACGGCACAACCCGACACAACGCCGGCCGCGATCACCACGAAGAGAAGGAGCCGCCTTCCGCTCGGGCGAGCCTAATACGGGGCTGGCCCGAGCGCTACTTGGTCAGCTCGGCGATCGGCACGCGCATCAGGCTCGCGCCGCTGTGGTTCGGGTTGTCGTCGATCGGCTCGCGCGAGACGTCGATGAACTTGTAGTTACTCGGATCCGCCGGCAGGCGCTTGTTCACGTCGAGCGAGCCGCCCACCACGCGGTCCACGAGCACGGCGTCGGTCAGGTCGTTGTAGAGCCAGACCGCGTACGCCTCCTCGCGCGGCGGCAGGTCGCGCAGGGACAGTACGAGCCGGCTGTCCGCCCCGGACCCCTCGATCCTCGCGGTGCCCTGCGCCGGGAAGTCCGGCGCGAGCGCGGTGAGCTGCGCGCTCTTGGCGGGCGGGGCCGCCGGCGCCTGGGCCGCGGGCGTCTTCGCGTCGTCGTCCGAGTCGCCGCCGAAGAGCAGCAGTCCGATCAGCCCGCCGAGCAGGGCGCCAACCACGATCACGATCGCCGCCAGCAGCGGGCGGCGGCTGCGCGAGGGCTTCTCGGCAGCGCTGGGCGCGGGAGTCGAAGGCTGCGGAGGCTCGGGAGGCGCCGGAGGCTCGGAAGGCGGCGCAGGCTCGGTGGTGGCTTCGGCCCCCTCGTCCGGCCACTCCTCGTCGGGAAGCTCGGCCAGGATGTCGGACAACCTGGCGCGTTCGGCGTCGTCGTAGATGCCGAGGTCGGCGGCCAGCCGGTCGAGAGCGGCCGCGCGGTGGTGAACCACCTCTTCCGGCTGCAAACGGAGCACGGCGGCCACGACGTCGTCCTTGACCTTGCGGCGTAGTGAGAGGTCCAGTAGGGCGCGATCCTGTTGATCGGCCTTCTGGAGCGATCTCCCGATTTCTCTTTCCCGGGTTAGCATGACTAGATGAAGCGAAGCACAGCCAAGAAGGGCGCAACGTTCGGAGCAGCTGCTCTTACCTCGATCGTAATACCGACTATGCCTTCTCAGGCGCAGTCGGACCAGACTCAGGTCCGTTTCTTGCACGCCGTCGCAGGCGCCGGACCCGCGTCCCTGCTGGTTGAGAAGGGCAGTCCGCAGCTTCCGAGCGCCTTCGCAAAGCCCAGTGGCTACCAGGTCTTTCGTCCAGGACAAACCCGCCTCCGGCTTATCCTGAACGGCCAGTCTTCGCCAATCGCCAGTGAGATCGTCCGCCTCGGCCCCGGCAAGCACACCGTCGTCGCGGTGGGAGGCGACAACGGCGTCGACCTGCTCGTGTACCAGGACGACGGCGTGGAGCCCGGGAAGGCCACCCTTCGCGCGGTCCACGTGGCGTCCGAGGTCGGCAAGGCCGACGTCCGCGTGGACGGCAAGGTCGTCGCCACGGGCGTGGGCCTCGGCGACGACACCGGCTACCTCGCCCTGCCGCCCGGCCGTCACTCCGTGGCGGTCACGCGTCCCGGCGGCGAGGGTGGGCCCCTCGTCAAGGCGCAGGTGCGCGCCGTCACCGGCACCGCCGCGAGCGGGTTCGTCGTCGGCAGCGCGGGCATGCCGGCCCAGATCGTCCTCACGGAGGACGGCTCGGCCGGACCCGTGACCGCACCGGCCACCGGCCTGGGCGGAGCGACGTCCGACGGCGCCTGGCTGCTGATCTTCGGCTCCGCCCTCATCGGCGGTTCGCTCGGCGGCGCCTCGTTCGTGCTGGCGCGCCGGATGCGCTCGCGCGGCGCGCTCCAGGTGTCCACGCCGGCGGGCAGCGCCGGTCCGCCCACCCCGTCTTCGGTCGCAGCCGGCCCCCCGGTGGCCGCCGAGAAGGACGAGCAGGAGGAAGCCACTCAGGAGGCTCCCGCCGCGCCCGTGGTGATCGCCGCGGCCACTCCGCCTCCGCTGCCGCCGCTTCCCTCTCTGCCGGCCCTGCCGCCGATGCGCACGGCCCCCGTTGCGCCGGCGCCGCTCGAGATCGCCGCCGCGGCCCCGGCCGCCGTGGATGCTTCCGGCAACGGGTTCCACGCGGACAACGGTACGAACGGCTCCGATCCCGAGGCATCGGCCAACGGCCATCACGGCGAGTCCGATGACGCCCCGCCCGCGCCCGCGCTCTGGGCGCCGCCGCCCGGCGAGCGCTGGACCGCGGGTCCGGCCAAGGCCCCGACCGGTCGCTTCGCGCGCAAGGACCCCGAGGCGGGCCCCGCCGTGCCGGCGCCGCCGTCCTCCCCGCGCTTCATCCGCCCTGATCCGGAGCCGGCCACCGAGGCCGTGCCGAGCGCGGAGGCCGAGCCGGCCGCCGACGCCAACTCCCCGGAGCTGGACAAGGGCCCCTACAAGCCGCTGGTGTTCACGTTCCCGCCGGTGGCGGACGCCCCTGCGCCCGAGACCGAGCGGCCGCTGTCGCCCTGGCCCGAAGGGCCCGCCCCGAAGCCCTACCCGCCCGTGCCCTCGGCCACGCCCGAGCCGGCCAAGGCGGAGCCGGTGGCACCGGAGATCGACGAGCCGTGGACCGGGTCCTGGATCGCCGAGCCGGTGACCGCCCCCGAGCCGCCCGCGACGTTCGTCCCCGCGCCTGAGCCCGAGCCGGTCCAGGAGACCGTGGCCGAGCCCGTCGCCGAGACGGTCGTCGAGCCCGACGAGGTCGTCGAGCCACCCGCACCCGATCACAGCGCCGAGGAGACGATCGTCGACGCAGTGGAGGTCGTGGAGGAGGCTCCCGAGATGGAGCAGCCCACCGACCCCGCACCGGAGCCCGAGACCACCGGCGTGCGGACCTGGAGCAGCAGCACCTCCTCCCGGCCCGCAACCGCCACCGTGGCCGACCGTCCGCACAAGGTGAACTTCCTGGTCGTGTCGGGAGCCGCCCTGGTCGTGACAGGCCTCATCGCAGCGCGTCGCGGTGGGCGCCACTAGGCGCATCCGGCCGGCCCTCGGCCTCCTCCTGTCGATCATCGCGTCCGCCGTCCTCGCTGGAGGGGCGGCGGCCTGGTTCGCGCCGGAGGACGATTCGATCGGTCTGTCGCCCCAACCCGAGCAGGTGAAGTCGCCGACCGTCGGGTCGCTGATGGCCGCGCTCACGCTCGACCCGCGCCAGTCCCGCGCCAAGGTTCAGCTACCGCCGGCGCCGCAGCCGCGGCAGTCGTCCGCCGCCTCGGAGCGCCGCCCCGGCGTGCCCAAGAGCATCTCCATCCCCGCCGCCGGCAGCTCGGGACCGGTCGAGCGCATGGGCGTCGAGCACGGCCGGCTGCAGATCCCTCCGCCCGGGCGCGCCGGGTGGTTCGCGGCCGGGCCGCGGCCCGGTGAGCTGGGCCGCGCGGTCATCGTGAGCCACGTGGACTCGAAGGAGGGCCCGGCCCTCTTCTACAGCCTGCTCCAGCAAACGCGCGGGAGCCGGATCATCGTCCGCGACAGCCGCGGGGTCACCCGCCGCTTCGCCGTCGTGCGCCGCCGCCAGATCGAGAAGAGCCACTTCCCAGCGGGCTCCGTGTACGGGGACGCGAAGCGCCCGATGCTGGTCCTTGTCACCTGCGGCGGGCCGTTCTCGCCGGATACCGGCTACCGCGACAACGTCATCCTGTACGCCCGAGCCGTCGCCTAACCACGAGCGTCGTTATCGTGGCCGGACATGTCCGCCGCCACGAACATCTCGCTCGCGCGGGGAGCTCCGTCTCTCGACATCATCGCCGTGGACGAGCTTCGCGCGGCCGCCCAGCGCGCCTTCGAGCGCGACCCCGCGGGGGCGTTCTCGTACGGGACCTCCGCCGGCTACCCGCGCCTCGTCGCCTGGATAGCCGAGAAGCACGGCGTGGAGCCGGATCAGGTGATCGCCACCAACGGCTCGATGCAGGCCGACGCCTTCCTGTTCCAGCAGCGGGTCGGCCCCGGGGACCTCGTGGTGGTCGAGGCCCCGAGCTACGACCGCACGCTTCTCGCGCTCCGGAACCTCGGCGCCGACATCCTCGCGATTCCGCTCGAGGCCGACGGGATCGACGTGGGCGCTGTCGAGAAGGCGCTCCAGGCAGGCGCGCGCCCGCGGCTGGCCCACATCATCCCGAACTTCCAGAACCCCGCCGGCTGCACGCTGTCGCTGGACAAGCGGCGGCGCCTGCTCGAGCTGGCGGCCGAGTACGAGTTCACGATCTTCGAGGACGACCCGTACGTGGAGCTGCGCTTCGAGGGCGAGGCCCTGCCGACCATGCTGTCGCTCGACGAGCACGGGAGCGTCGTCTACGCCTCCTCGTTCTCGAAGACGGTGTGCCCCGGGATACGCGTGGGCTATCTGGTCGGGCCGGCCGACACGATCGGCGCGATCCGCAAGCTCGCGACGAGCACCTACATCTCGCCCAGCATGGTCGCCCAGGCGATCGTGGGGGAGTTCTGCGAGTCGGGAGCGATCGACGGCTCGATCGCAACGGTCAAGGCAGCCCTGCGCGAGCGTCGTGACGCGACCGCGGCGGCGCTCGAGCGCCACCTGCCGGACGCCCGCTTCGTGTCGCCCGAGGGGGGCTACTTCCTCTGGGTCGACCTGCCCGACGGGACCGATGTGGCGGCGATCGAGAAGGCCGCCACCGAGCGCGGCGTGGTCTTCGTGAAGGGCACGGACTTCCTGCTCGAGGGCGGCGACAGCGCGCTTCGCATCGCCTACTCGGGGGTAACGCCGGACCTGATCGAGGATGGGATCGCGCGCATCGCCGCCGCACGCTCGGATGTAGCCGAGAGCGTCGTCGGCCCGCGGGCGTGACCCGGCTCGAGCTCGCTCGACCCCGCGACATCTCCGCCCTCTTCGCCGACTCGCTGAGTGTCTACTTCCGCAACGCGCCAACCTTCCTGGCGCTGTCCGCGGCAGTGGTGGTGCCCGTGCACCTGGTCGTCGACGGGTTCGGGATGGAGGAGCTGACGAGCGGGTACGACTCGTCGCCCACCGCGGTCGAGACCGTGATCCCGACTCTCGTGAGCTTCCTCGTGGTGGCACCGCTGATCACGGCGATCTGCATCCACGCCCTCAACGACCTCGCGTCGGGAGAGCGACCACGGGCTCGCGCCGGGATCCTGGCCGGACTCGAGTCGTTCGCGCCGATCTTCTTCGCCGTCGTGCTCATGGGCGTCGGGATCGCGATCGGCCTGGTGCTGCTCGTGCTGCCGGGCATCTATCTCGCGGTGCGCTGGTACTTCGTTCCTCAGACCGTCGTGATCGAGGCGGCCCGGGGCACGGGCGCGCTCGATCGCTCCGGGGAGCTGGTCCGCGGCTCGTGGTGGCGCACCTTCGGGCTGATCGTGATGGCCAACCTCGCCGCGATCCTGCCGGCTCTGCTGCTCGTGGCGCCGTTCGACGCCCTGGCCGACAGCTCGAACCGCGCGGTGTGGTCCCTCGTCGGCACGATGGCCACCGAGACGATCACGGCGCCGTTCGTGGCGCTCTTCTCGACCCTCCTCTATTACGACCTGCACGCCCGCCGCCGGGAGGCGCTCCTGGAGTCCGGCTAGGGCACCAAGTCCTCGCCGGCGTCCTTGGTGATTGCTGCGAACGCCTGGGCATGGGCGTAGAGCTTGTAGAGCCGGAGCTTGTCCGAGAAGCCGGCAGCGCACGCGTGCTGGAAGACCCTGTATGCCGCCTCATCGGAGAAGTCGGACGCGGCGGTTCGGGAGCTCTGTGGGGTGAGCTGCCCGCGGATGTCCTCGATCGTCGCGTAGCGCTGCTCCACCGATCCCCGGCGCCAGTCGCGGCAGTTGGCGAACTGGGCCGTGGAGTTTCCAGTCATCAGACCGACGCCCTGGATGTCGACCGGCTCGCCCTTCTTGGCGCCTGCACCGTCGTTGTCCGCTCCGCACGCCGGCAGCGCGATCCCGGCGGCGAGGAGAGCGAGCACGACCCACCCGCCGCGACCCAGGCGCGTCACGGATACAGCTCGGCGACCCGTTTCCTCAGGGCATCGGCCGTGCGCGACTCCTCGAACCGCGCGGCGCCGGCCCCGCTCAGAAGCGAGCCGTGCGCAGTAGTCGTGCCGGGCTTGGGCGGCAGGCTCCACCAGTCGCAGTCCGTCGGCCCGGTGTCTTCATCGGGACCGTTCGCGCAGTCGAGCATGTAGACGATCTTGGCGATGTCGTTGTTGCCGACGCTGGTGGCGCAGTCCGACGGCAGGACCTGGGGCGGATTCCCCGGAAGGCGTCCGGCCTGGCCCGGACCGGTGACCGTGGCCGCGGTGCCGTCCCAGCCCGTGTTCCCGTACCAGCAGTTCCCGACGTTCTGCCCGAAGAACTCACTCCACCAGAAGTCGTTGCCGTTGGGCTTTGCCGGCCTCGCGTCGTCGTGGGCGTATACGTTGCCGAACAGGTCGATCGCATCCGGGTAGCGGAAGCCCTTCGGCGCCCTGCCCACGCGGTTGCGGAAGAACTGGTTGCCGCACGAGGTCGAGAGCCCGTTTGCGGGCGCGCCCGGGCAGGACACGCCGGGGAAGATGTCGCCCTCGGCGCCGCCGCCGTTGGTGGCCACGTCCGGAACGGCGAACAGCATCGCGCCGTCGCGCCAGTTGTCGAAGATCCAGTTGTCGTGGACGCGGGCGTCGTTCATGCCCGCGTAGAGGATCCCGGTCCCGATCGGCACTCCCACCAGCGGGTCGACCGGCGCGTCGTCCCTGTAGAGGTCGAGGTTGTTCCCGTAGATGTAGTTGTGGTCGATCTCCGAGCTGTCGGCCGGGAAGCCGGGATGGCCGGCGGCCGAGAGGGTGTCGCTCGAGATCCCCGTGGAGTTGCCGTAGATGTGGTTGTTGGTGATGCGGACCGCGTTGCCCATCGAGCCTGAGTAGCCCAGGGCGGAGCCGTGCAGGTCGCACTTCGTGACGATCGTGTTGGGACGGGGCGCGTCCGGATAGAAGTCGGTCGCCTGTGAGCCGGTCTCTGGAGCGGCACCCGGATACACGACCGCGTCGCCCGAGCCGAGTCCCTCGCAGTTCATGACGAGGTTGTGATCCGAGGTGAAGGACAGGTGGCCGTAGTCGGCACCCCAGTAGAACTTCACGCGGTCGAGCAGGACGCCGTCGACCTCCTCGTTGTAGAAGGCGTGCTCCTGGGCTCCTCGTACGAGGAAGTTCCGCCCGACGAAGCCGTCAGCGCGGTCCACTCGCAGGACGACGTGCTTGGCGTACCCGCCGGGCTTCGCCGCCGGCCCCTTGCCCTCATAGTCCGTGCCCGCATCCATGATCACGTCCTCCGGCTTCGGGCCGGTTCCCTCGATCTGCAGATTGCAGCGCACGCATGCGCCCAGCTCCTGCGCCGGGATCCCACGGCGGTCCGAGAGCGGCGGCGCTACCGGATCGCCTGCCACCGCACGCCCCTGCACATGGATGAGGTTCTGGTCGTTGGGGCATGTGACCTGGTACTCGTAGCTCGGGGTGAGGTCCCCGCTGGCGTCTTCCTGGAGCAGGCTGGGGTTGCAGACCGGGTCGTTCAAGGGGGCGCTGCGGGACTCCGGTTCGGTATAGCGGCCGGGCAGGATCAGGATTCGGTCGTTGTTGCCCGCATCCCTGACCGCCCGCTGGACGGAGTCGTAGTGACACTTGCGTGCCAGCGCGGCGTTGATGTCGAGGAGCGAGTGCGCCTCGTGCCTCGAGAGCTTGCTCTTGGGCTGGCTCGGGCGGAGGCGATACCCGTTCTTCTGGGCCTCGCGCACCGACTCGCGCAGATACTGAAGCGACTTCCACCCCTTCCTGCCCTGGCAGACGACCAGCACGTCGCCCCGTCCGCCGCCGCGCACCGCCGACTTGAGCGAGCGCGGTGTCGGCACCTCGCCGCCGGCCGGCGGCTTGACCGTGAAGTCGGGGCCCGGGTCGGGCCAGTACGAGGGCCGCTCGAGGTGGGCCAGCGCGAACGCGGGCAGGGCCAACATCACGGCGGCGACCGCTGCGGTCAGCCACACTGCGCGCGTACTCACGGGGACCTCCTTGTTCGAGCCCATGCGCCAGGTCGCGCGACGGCGCGAACCTAACACGGCCCGAGGCCTAGGGCAAGGTCAGCGGCCGTAGCGCTCGCGCCCGAGCACGAGCTGGTCCGGCAGGGCGACGCGGGCCGGCGGCGACGGGTCCGCGACCACCGACACCGTCTCCGCGACGCTGCGCGTGATCGCCATGCGGCCGCCTTCGACCTCGATCGCGACCTCGTCGCCCGAGTGGGCAAGCGTGCCCTCGAGCCCCGGCGTCAGGCCGCTGTCCATCAGGTAGTGGAGCAGGTCCTCGGCCTCGTTCTCGAAGCGAAGCACGCGCACCTTCGCCCCCTCCTCCACGTCGGCGAGCGGCACACCCATCTCACGGGCGCCCTCGAAGATCGGATGGCCGTGCGGACAGGTCTTGGCGTCGCCGATGGCGCGCAGCATGCGCTCCTCGACGACCGGCGACATCCAGTGCTCGAGGCGCTCGGCCTCCTCGTGGACCTGGTCCCAGGGAATGTCGAACACGTCGGTGAGGAAGCGCTCGATCAGCCGGTGCCGGCGGACGATCTGGGCCGCGTGCTCCATGCCGGTCTCGGTGAACTCGAGCGACTTGTCCGGGTCGCGCGTCACGTACCCGTCGGCCTCCAGGCGGCCGATCATCTCGTGCACCGTGGGCGCGGACACCTGCATGGCTCGCGCGATGTTGGCTCCGGTGATCGGCAGGCCGGCCTCCTGGAGCCAGTACATGATCTGGAGGTACTCCTCCTCGGCGACTGTGGCCTGTTCCTGAGACATCGTGAAGATCCTACCGGCCGTGCGTCAGTACGGTTCAGGCCGTGGCCCTCCCCCTCAAGCCGCCCCTCAAGCCGCAGCTCGCGCGCTCCAAGGCAGAGCTCCCGGAGGGCGACGGCTGGCGCTATGAGCCGAAGTGGGACGGCTTTCGCACGATCGTGTTCCGGGACGGCGAAGACGTCCACCTGCAGAGTCGCAACGGCCGCCCGATGAACCGCTACTTCCCCGAGATCGTGGAGCAGGTGCTCGCCCTCCCGGGCAAGCGGCTGGTGCTCGACGGCGAGATGCTCATCGAGGTGGACGGCGTGCAGGAGTTCGATCTCCTGTCGCAGCGGATCCATCCCGCGGCATCGCGGGTGGAGCGCCTGGCCGGCGAGACGCCGGCCTCGCTGGTGGCGTTCGATCTCCTGGCCGAGGGCGACCAGCTGCTGCTGGACCTCCCCTACGACGAGCGCCGCGAGCGCCTGGCCGCCGTGGTCGCCGACCCGGTGCAGCTCACGCCGGTGGCGGCGGACCGCAAGGACGCGGGCAAGTGGCTCACGGGACTGTCCGAGGGCGTGGTGGCCAAGGAGGGCGGCGCGCCGTACCTCCCGGGCGAGCGCAAGGGGATGGTCAAGGTCAAGCGGGTTCGTACGGCCGACGTGGTCGTGGCCGCCTTCCGGTTCGGCAAGGAGGAGGGCACCGTCGGCTCGCTGATCCTCGGCCTCTACGACGACGACGGCGATCTGCACGTGGTCGGCCACACCTCCGGATTCCGGGCGAACCAGAAGCGCGAGCTGCTCGGCCTCCTCGAGCCCTACCGGACCGGCGAGCGCGGGTCCGGCGAGCCGAGCCGGTGGAAGTCCGACGAGGAGCTCGTGTGGGAGGGGCTGCGCCCGGAGCTCGTATGCGAGATCGCGTTCGACCACATCACCGGGCAACGGATCCGTCACGGTGCCAAGTTCCTGCGCTGGCGCACCGATAAGGATCCGAGTGAGTGCGACATCGCGCAGCTTCGCGGCTAGAGCCGCCGCTCTCGCCGTGGCGCTGGGACTGCTGGTCCCCGCGGCGGCGCAGGCACAGGCGGGCACCAGCTACCTGATCCCGGGCGACAACCCGTTCGTGGGGCGCGCCGGTGCGCGGCCCGAGATCTTCTCCTACGGCCTGCGCAACCCCTACCGCTTCTCGTTCGACCGGGCGAACGGAGACCTCGTCATCGGGGACGTGGGCCAGGGCGCTCTCGAGGAGCTCGACTGGACGACCCTGGCCGCCGCGCGCGGAGGAAACTTCGGCTGGCCGTGCTTCGAGGGCCGCGGCCCCGGCCCGGGCGGACCACGATGCCCGGTGACCGGCACGATCATGCCGCTCTCCGACTACTCGACGGTCGGCGGCGCCGCCGTCATCGGCGGCTACGTGGTGCGCGATCCGTCACTCACCGGACTGGTGGGCCGCTACCTCTTCGCCGACTACTACGACGGCCTGGTCCGGTCGCTCGCGCTGAACCGCCTGGCCCCCGACGACCAGAGCACCGGCCTGATGCTCCCCAGCGGCCAGCTGGGGTCGTTCGGCCAGGATTCCGCCGGGCGCCTGTACGTCGTGGACCAGGACGACGGCACCGTCTCCCGGCTCACCGCCGGTAGCACGGCGGGCACGCTGGCCCGCACGGCCGTGGCGGGCACCTACACCCTGCCGACCTACGTGACCTCGCCCCCGGGCGACACGACCCGCCTGTTCGTGGTGCAGCAGGGAGGCGCGATCAGGGTGGTGCGGGGCGGAGCCGCGCTCGGCACCCCCTTCCTGGACATATCGAGCCGGGTCCTGACCGGAGGCGAGCGCGGCCTGCTCTCGATGGCGTTCGCGCCCGACTACGCGACCTCCGGCCGCTTCTACATCTACTTCACGGCGCCGGGCGGCGACATCCGCATCGAGGAATACAGGCGCTCGAGCGACGCGGACCGGGCCGATCCGGCCAGCCGGCGCCTGGTGCTCACGATCGAGCACTCCTCAGAGGACAACCACAACGGCGGCCAGCTGCAATTCGGGCCCGACGGCTTCCTGTACCTGGCCACCGGCGACGGCGGCGGGGGCAACGACATCCACGACAACGCCCAGAACCTGGGCACGCTGCTCGGCAAGCTCCTGCGCATCGACCCCCGGGTGGGGCCGGCGCCCCCGGCCCGCGACGTGACTCCGCCCCGCCTGCGCACCCGCGTGCAGGGGCGCCAGCGCGTGCTGCGGCTCGGCGGGGCCGTGGCCTACGGCCGCTGCTCCGAGGCATGCGCGCTCGCCGCCGGCGGGACACTGCGGGTCGGCAAGCGCTCCTATCGCCTCCGGTCTCTGCGGCGGCCGGCCGCGGCCGGACAGCGGGTGCGGCTGAAGGTGAAGCTCACCCGCCGCTCGCGACGGGCCGCGCGCAGAGCCCTGAAGCGCGGCCGGCACCCCACCGTGCTCGTCGGCCTGCGGGCCCGCGACGCGGGAGGCAACCGCTCGAAGCTGATCCGCCGCCGCGTCGCGGTCAGGCGTTAGGCCCCGCCAGCTCGCGCAGCCTGCGCTCGAGGAAGGAGCGCTCCAGAGGATTCGCCGCCAGGTCGAGCGCGCGCCGGTACGCCACGGCGGCCTCGTCGCGGCGGCCGAGCCGCCGCAGGAGGTCCGCGCGGGTGGCGTGCAGGAGGTGGTACTCGTCGAGCCGGCCCCCGGCCTCGAGCTCATCGACCAGGACGAGGCCGCGTTCGGGCCCCTCGGCGAACGCCACCGCCACGGCGCGGTTGAGCTGCACCACCGGTCCGGGCCAGAGGGCGATCAGCTGCTCGTAGAGGGACGCCACCCGCGCCCAGTCGGTCGTCTCGGCCGAGTTCTCGGCGGCGATCTGGGCCTGGAGCGAATAGGGGCCGGCCACCCCGGCCCGGCCGGCGAGGGCCTGGCCCTCGCCGATCTCGTCGTGGTGCCAGAGCGCGCGGTCCTGGTCCTCGAGGAGCACCAGCTGCCCGTGCTCGTCCACGCGCGCGTCGCGGCGCGAGTGATGCAGGAGCATCAGCGCCAGCACGCCGAGCGCCTCGCTCTCGTCGGGCATCAGCTGCGTGAGCACGCGCGCCAGGCGGATTGCCTCGTCGCAGAGCTCGCGCCTCACCAGCGTGTCCGCGCTCGTGGCCAGGTAGCCCTCGTTGAAGATGAGATAGAGGGCGGCGAGCACCGAGCGCAGGCGCTCCGGCAGGTCGGCGTCGGCCGGAACCGCATACGGGATCCCGGCAGCGCGGATCTTGCGCTTGGCGCGAACCAGCCGCTGGGCCATCGTGGTCTCCGCCACGAGGAAGGCGCGCGCCACCTCCGGGGTGGAGAGGCCGCCGAGCATCCGAAGCGTGAGGGCCACCTGGGCCTCGGTCGCGAGCGCCGGGTGGCAGCAGGTGAAGAACAGCCGCAGGCGGTCGTCCGGTATCGAGCTCAAGTCGTCGTCCTCCTCCCCGGCCCCTCCGCGGTCGAGCGCCATCAGCTCCTCGAGCTTGCGCTCGTGGGTCCGGCTGCGCCGCAGGACGTCGATCGCCCGATTGCGGGCGGTGCGCACGATCCAGCCGGCGGGATTGGCCGGCAGCCCGTCACGCGGCCAGCGCTCGAGCGCCACCACGAAGGCATCCTGCACCGCCTCCTCGGCGAGGTCGAAGTCGCCGAGCACCCGTATGAGGGTGGCGACCGCCCGTCCCGACTCGCGCCGGAACAGGCGGTCGACGTCGTCCGCGGAGGCGCCTACCGGGCGGCCCCCGCCTCGTTCGTGTGGGCCTCGGAGCCTCTGGCCTCGTAGTCCATGACCGGCCGCACCTCGACGCTTCCGCCCGGCATGGGAATCCGCTTGGCCCAGGCCAGAGCGTCGTCGAGGTCCTTGCAGTCGAGCAGGTAGTAGCCGGCGAGCTGCTCCTTGGTCTCGGCGAACGGACCGTCGCTGACTATCGGATCGCCGCTCTCCGGGATCCCGACCGTGGTGGCGGTGGAACTCGGCTGAAGGCCCTCGCCACCCAGGTGCACGCCCGCCTCGATCGTGGCGTTCGTGAAGTTGTCCCAGGCCTTCATGCTCTCGGCCTGCTGCTCCGGCGTGGCCTCGCTCCAGCGGGACTCGTCACCGAACAGCGTGAGCAGGTACTTCATGGGTCGAACCTCCTGTGTTCGTGCGCTGCGCCGATCGCCGCGCTCACCCTAACGACGAACGGGAGGCCCCGAGATCGACAGCTACTCGATGATCGCGCGAATCTCGACGCATCCGTCGTCGCCGATCGGCAGCTTGGCGGCCCACTCCGCGGCTTCGTCGATCGACGCGCAGTCCAGCACGTAGTAGCCGCCGAGCTGCTCCTTGCTCTCGGCGAAGGGCCCGTCGGTGACGACGGTCGCGCCGCTCCTCGTCCGGACCGTCTTGGCGCCCGTCGGCGGCTCGAGGCCCGCCTCCCCCACCAGCACCCCGGACGCCCGAGCCTCCTCCGCGAAGGCGCCGTACGCGGCCAGGGTCGCCTCCATCTCGTCCGGAGGCGTGTCCTGCCACCACGACGTCTCGTCGGAGTAGATGGCGAGCATGAATCTCATCCGTCGGGCAGGATATGCCGCGTGGCGCGGCTCGAGGTGGCGCAGGCCGATGTGACCAAGCTGGAGGTGGACGCCATCGCGAACGCCGCCAACACGCAGCTCGCGCACGGCGGTGGGGTGGCCGGCGCCATCGCGCGCGCCGGCGGGCCGGAGATCCAGCGCGAGTCGAACGAGCTGGCCCCGATCGGGCTCGGCGAGGCGGTGGAGACCGGCGCGGGCGCCATGCCCGCGCGCTGGGTGATCCACGCGGCCACGATGGAGCTCGGGGGCCCCACCTCGGCGGAGATCGTCGACCGCGCCACCCGCTCGACGCTCGCGGCGGCGGAGCGGCTCGGCTGCCGCTCGCTCGCGCTCGTGGCCTTCGGAACCGGCGTGGGCGGCTTCCCGCTGGAGGAGGCGGCGCGGATCATGGTGGGCGCCGCGCGCGAGCACGAGGGCGCCCTCGAGCGCATCGTCTTCGCGGTGCACGGCGACGCGGCCGAGCAGGCCTTCCGCGCCGAGCTGTGAGCGGCCCGGCGCTCGTAGCCCCCGACAGCTTCAAGGGCACGTTCTCTGCCGCCGAGGTGGCGGCCGCCCTCGCCGCGGGCCTGCGCTCGGCGGGGCGCGAGGCCGTGGAGCTCCCGGTGGCCGACGGCGGCGAGGGCACGATGGACGCGCTTCTGGCCACGCTCGATGGCGAGCGCCGCAGCGTCACGGTGAGCGATCCGCTCGGACGCCCGGTGAGCGCCGAGTTCGCCCTGCTCCGCGGCGGCCGGAGCGCACTGGTGGAGATGGCGCGGGCCAGTGGCCTGGCCCTCGTGGCGGAGGCCGACCGCGACGCCTGGCGGTCGAGCACGCGCGGTACCGGCGAGCTGATCGCCGCGGCGGCCGCCGCGGGCGCGGAGCACGTGATCGTGACCGTGGGGGGGTCGGCCACCACCGACGGCGGAGCGGGCGCGCTCGAGGCGCTCGACGAGGCGGGCGTGAAGGTGCAGCTCGAGGTGGTCTGCGACGTGCGCACGCCGTTCGAGGCCGCCCCGCGGGTATTCGCCCCGCAGAAGGGAGCGGACGCCGCGACCGTCCGGCGTCTGGAGGGCCGCCTGAAGAAGCTGGCCGGGGGCTGGCCGCGCGATCCCACCGGCGAGCCGATGACCGGAGCCGCTGGAGGCCTCTCGGGCGGGCTCTGGGCGGCGCGCGGAGCGCGGCTCGTGCCCGGCGCCGCCTTCGTGCTGGACGCCCTGGGCTTCGACGACCTGATGCGCGCGGCCACCTTCGTGGTGACCGGCGAGGGCAGCCTCGACGAGCAGAGCCTTCAGGGCAAGATCGCCGGCGAGGTGGCCACCCGCTGCCGCCAGAACGGGGTCGCGTGCCACGCCGTGGTCGGGCGCAGCCGGCTCGACCCGTTCGCCGAGCGCATCCTCGACCTGGCCTCGGTCACGGAGGCCACGACGCTCGAGGAGCTCGAGCATGCCGGGGCGGCGCTGGTGGCCGAGGTCGCCGGCTAGAGCAGCTTGCCGAGCTCGGCGGCCACGCGCTCGCCGGAGCTCACGGCGCCGTCCATGTACCCGCACCACTCGGAGGCGGTCTCCGTGCCGGCCCAGTGGATCCGTCCCACCGGCTCGCGCAGCGCCGGGCCGTAGTCGAGCAGCACGCCGGGCGGCGCCCAGGCGCCGTAGCACCCGCGGCTCCAGGCCTCCTCCATCCAGTTCTGCTCGACGTACGCGCGCGGCGCCTTCGCCTCAGGGCCGAACCAGCGCGCGAACTGGGCGAGCACCGCTGCTCTGCGCTTGGCCGCGGAGCGCCGGCTCCACAGGCGCGCCTCCTCCCCCTCTATGAACCCCAGCAGCACGCCCTTGCCGCCGGTGGGGGGCGAGTTGTCGTACGTCACCTTCACGGGCCCGGTGTCGCTCGTGGCCTGGCCGGTGCGCCCGTCGTCGCGCCAGAACGGCTTGTCGTAGACCGCGTGGCACTTGAGCACCGAGCCCATCGGCATCCGCTGCGTGAGCTGGTCGCGACGGCCCGGCAGGCCGGGCTGGTAATCGATGCGCGCGGCGAGCGCGGGCGGGACGGTGACCACGCAGTAGCGCGCGTCCACGTCCACGCGATCGGACTCGATCCGCACGCCGCGGCGCCCGTGGACGATCCGCCGCACCGGCGAATGGAGCACCACTCGCGACCCGAGGGCGGCGGCCACCTTGCGCGAGACGAGCTGGGAGCCGCCCACGAAGCGGCTCTCCTGAGCCCCGTTGGCGGTGTTGATGAGGTTGTCGAAGCTGCCGGCGGAGTGGACGTAGAAGAGGACGTGCAACAGCGAGACGTCGCGCGGCTCGCCCGCGAACACCGCCTGGATCGAGAGGTCCAGCAGCAGCCGCCCCTCGTCGGTCTTCATGTTCGCGAGCTTCCAGGTCTCGAGCGTCTGCCCGTCCCATTCGCGCGCCAGCGGCGCCTTCCAGGGGGCGTCGAGCGGCACCTGACCGGCCATCCGGTCAAGCGCCACCAGGGCCACCGCGATGTCGCCTATCGCGGCCGGCTCCGCCGGCGGGATCGCCCCGGTGTAGGTCTTCAGCGCTCCCGCCCGGTCGTACACGTTCAGGCCGGTGTTGTAGGTGGGGAAGGTCTTGACGCCTACCGCCTTGGCCAGAGCGGCGATCCGCTTCTGCTGCGGCCCGATCCACTGGCCGCCGACGTCCACGGGGATGCCGCGCACCTGCTTCGTCCAGGTGCGCCCGCCGACCCGGTCGCGCGCCTCGAGCACGATCACCGAGTGGCCCTGCTTGCGCAGTGCCCGCGCGGCGCTGAGGCCGGACAGGCCCGCGCCGACCACGGCCACGTCGACCTTCCTGGGGTGGCGAGGCTTGCGCGCCTCGGCCGCCGTGGGAAGGGCCGCCGCGCCGGCGCCGGTGGCGGCCGCGGTGCCGAGGAGTCCCCGGCGTGTGACGGCTCTAGGCACCGGCGGGCTGCTCCGTCGCGCTGCGCCGCCCGACCGAGGTCCGGTAGGCGCGCGAGCGGAAGTGCAGGATCGGGTCGTCGCTGGTCTCGATGCCGTCCGTGACCCGGATCGGGTCGAACACGAGCACGTCCCCGTCCTTCTCGCGCCCGGTCTCCGGTCCGGTCAGCTCGAGCCGCCCCACCTCGACGCGCTCGCGCTCGGCCGGCCACTCGGCGGTCGGGTCGTCAACAGGGTCGCCCTCCTCCGCGACCACCACGAGCATCCGGAACGCGGCGCCGGCCCGGGTCACGATGTCCTCCTGCAGGTACTCGCGGCCGCGGCCCTTCGCGTCCTCCGCGTCGATCCTGCTCTCGCCGGCCTCGGGCTCGAAGCGATAGCGGACGAAGCGCGAGTTGCCGTCGGCGCCGGTCCAGCGGAACGAGTGCAGCGAGTTGTACGCGCAGGTCACGTAGCTCTCCGGCGGTGTGCTCGACAGGAAGTGCTGGATGTTGGGCAGCGCCTCGGGGTGATCGCCGAGGTACGCGCCGACCTTCGCCATGTCCGGCTCGCCGGTCTCCGGATCGGGCTTGCGCACCCGCGCGAACTCGAGGAAGTCCTCGGGCGTGCGCGCGAAGAAGCAGGGCTGGTCGATCGTGACGACGTCGGTGCGCGAGCCGTCCGGCAGGTAGAACTTGACCGCCATCCCGCGGCCCTCCTGCGCGTAGTCCGCCGCGTGCGGGTTGCCGCTCCCGTTCGAGAAGCGCACGGTCACGGGCACCGGGTCGCCCGACATGTGCGCCGCCGTCGTGAGCCCGGCGCCGGCCGGCGTGAACGTGCCGGCCATCAGCGTGCCCTTGGCGTGCGCCGCGCGGTGACCCTCGTGCCTCCCGGTCAGGTCGTTGAGCGCGTTGACGACCTGCTCCGCGAACTCGTCCATGTGCGCACCCTAATACCTACCGCGACTCGGCCAGCGCCCTCACCACCGCCTCGTAGAAGCCCTCGCCCATCGCGGCTTCGGTGCGCTCCACGTTGCCGGGCGCCGGCGTGCCGCCGAGCTCCGCATTCGCAACGAGAAAGAACCGTCCCACGACCTCCGCCACGCCGAGGTCCTCCACGGAGTCGCCTACGGCGATGCACTCCTCGGGCGCGTACCCGCGGGCGCGCATGTGCCGCTCCACGGCCGCGGCCTTGGATGTGACCCCCGGGATCAGGTGGTAGGCGCGCGGGGTGCCCGGCAGGTCGAGCGCCGTCTCGTCGCGACCGATCGTCCCGTTGTCCACGAGCCGCAGCCCGGCGTGGCCGCGCTCCGCGAGCAGCGCGTTGGCCGCGCCCTCGTCCACGAGGCCGCGGAACAGGTGCGAGACCTCGCGCTCGAGGTGCCAGGGGGCGTGCGGCTCGATCAGCCCCGGGAACTCGTCGAGGAGCACGGCGGGAGCTCCGGAGGCGGCGATCTGGGCGTGCACGCTCTCCGTCCCCGGCTCCCACTCGCCGGTGAGCCAGGTGAGCTCGCCGTCGACCACGAGGCCTGACCCCATCTCGAAGATGTACGCGCTCTGGCCGAGCAGGCGCGCGTCCTCCATCACCTGCGCGCGCCTGCGCCCCGACTTGATGACCACCTCCGCCCCCGCGCGATGGCAGGCCTCGAGTGCCCGCGCGGCGAGCAGCGTGAAGCTCCCCTCGGCGTCCCTGAACAGGGACGCGCCACGGCCGAGCAGCGTGCCGTCGAGGTCCGTGTAGACGCAGCGGATGGCCACGCTCAGGCGGCGATGCGCAGGCTGGCGAAGGCCGGGCGCGCCACGAGCGGGCGGCCGGCGTCGAGCAGCCGCCCGTCCCGCCGCAGGCGGTCCGCCACCACCCGCAGCACCTCGTCGGCCATCGGCCCCAGCTCTGCCAGCGGCTTGTGGCTGTTGCGGCGCACGTCCAGGTCCACCTCGACCATGCCCTCCGTGCCGCCGAGCAGCTCGTGGGCGTCCAGCAGCATCGCCGTCTCGACCGCGTAGCCGGTGGCAAAGGGAAGCCTGTGGAGGAGCTCGCGCCGCGCCGCCACCTCGCCCGCCAGCGGCTGGGCGAAGCCGGCCAGCTCGGGGTAGAAGGCGGACAGGAGCGGGCGCGCCATGAGCTCCGTGACCCTCCCGCCGTCCGCGGGCAGCTCCTGGCCGCCTGGGGTCGCGAACGGACGCCTGAACGTGCCCTTCACGAAGCGCGCGCCCGGGTTCAGGAGCAACGGGCCGAGCATCCCGGTCGCGAAGTGGGGCGAGAAGCGGCGCGTGTCCGAGTCCATGTAGGCGATCAGCTCGCCGCCGGCCACCGACAGCGCCCGCCACATCGCGTCGCCCTTGCCGAGCGGCGGTCCCAGCTCCGGCATCAGATCGGCCTCCTGGTGCACTTCCGCGCCGAGGCGCTCGGCCAGGTCCGCGGTGCCGTCCTCGGAGGCGGCGTCCACCACGAGCACCTGGTCCACGAGCTCCGGGAGCCCCAGCAGGCTCTCGACGATCGGCTCGATCGTGTCGGCCACCTCGCGCGTGGGGAGCACCACCGTGACCGGCTCCCGCTTGCGCTCCAGCAGCAGTTCCAGGGGGAATTCGGAGTGGTGGTGGAGGCGGATCAAGCCGCGCGTACTATGGCAGTCCGTGTCCTCCGCTCCCACGACCTACGCCTGGGAGCCGGTGCTGGAGAAGGGGCGCGACGAGGAGCTCGTGCGCACCGCCCGCGAGGGTGCTCTGGCCGGGTCGCGCACGCCCGTCCCGGACGACCTCCACCCGGCTCTACTCGAGTCCCTCTCCGGGATCGAGACGCTCTGGTCGCACCAGGCCGAGACCCTCGAGGCGGCCCGCCACGGCCACACGATCGTGACCACGGGCACGGCCAGCGGCAAGTCGCTCGCGTTCAACCTGCCGGTGCTCGACACGCTCGCGAGCGACCCCGGCGCCCGCGCGCTCTATCTCTACCCGACCAAGGCGCTCGCCCAGGACCAGGCGCGCGGACTGGCGCGACTGGGCGCGAAGTTCCTCCGTCAGGCGATCTACGACGGCGACACGCCGAAGGATGAGCGCGCCGCGATCCGGCGGCGCTCGAATCTCATCCTCACGAACCCGGACATGCTCCACATGGGGGTGCTTCCGAACCACCGCACCTGGGGCGATGTGCTGGCGAACCTCGCGTGGGTCGTGGTGGACGAGGCCCACGTGTACCGCGGCGTGTTCGGCTCCCACGTGGCCAACGTGCTCCGCCGGCTGCGCAGGCTGGCGCGCGCCTATGGCAGCGAGCCGCGCTTCCTGCTCACGAGCGCCACGATCGCCAACCCGCGCGAGCTTGCGGAGCGGCTCACCGGACTCGACTTCACCCTCGTGGACCGCGACGGATCGCCGCGCGCGGAGCGGCGGATCGCGATGTGGAACCCGCCGCTCGTGAACGAGGCGCTCGGCCAGCGCGGTTCAGCGCTCTCCGAGGCGGCCGACCTGCTCGCCGATCTCGTGCAGCACGACGTGCGCACGATCTGCTTCCTCAACTCGCGCCGCGGCGTGGAGCTGATCCAACGCTTCGCCCATCAGCGATTGGAGGCCGCCGGCCGGGCCGACCTGGCCGAGCGGATCGCGCCCTACCGCGCCGGCTACACCCCGGCGCAGCGGCGCGAGCTCGAGCGCCGGCTGGCCGAGGGCGAGCTGCTCGCGGTGGTGGCCACGAACGCCCTCGAGCTGGGGATCGACATCGGCGAGCTCGACGCCGCCCTCTGCGTGACCTTCCCCGGCACCGTCGCGAGCCTCCGCCAGATGTGGGGGCGCGCCGGCCGCCGCGCTCCCGGCCTGGCGATGTACGTGGCCGGCGAGGACGCGCTCGACCAGTTCTTCTGCCGCCACCCGGACGAGTTCCTCGACCGGCCCGTGGAGCAGGCGATCCTCGACCACGAGTCCGAGGAGATCTTCCTCGCCCACCTCGCCGCCGCCGCCTACGAGCTGCCGCTGACGGGCGAGGACGCGGCCGTGTTCGGGAGCGGTTGGGAGGCGCAGGCGCGGCGGCTCGTGAGCGTCGGCCGGCTGCGCGAGCGCGCCGGCCGCTATCTCCCGCGCGGGTCGGGCTACCCGGCGGCATCGATCGCCCTGCGCTCGGCGTCGACCGATTCGGTGGCGATCGTGGACGCCTCGGGCGGCGAGCTGATCGGAAACGTCGAGGCGTCGCGGGCGCACTCGGCCGTTCATCCAGGGCGCGGTGTACCTCCACATGGGCGCGGCCTACGAGGTCGAGGACCTCGATCTCGCCTCCGGGCACCGCGGTGGTCAGCCCGTTCCGCGGCGAGTGGTACACGCAGGCCAAGAAGGAGTCCGAGACCTACATCGAGGAGACGCGCGAGCGGCGCGAGTGCTGCGGCGTGGAGCTCTCGTTCGGGATCGTGTCCGTGACCGAGCAGGTGGTCGGCTACCAGCGCAAGCACGTGACCGACAATCGCGTGCTCGACCTGCTGGCGCTCGAGCTTCCGGAGCAGGAGTTCGTGACCCAGGCGCTCTGGTACGAGCTGCCCGACACCCTGCTTCAGGACGACTTCGCGCTCGACGCGCTCCAGGGCTCGCTCCACGCGGCGGAGCACTCCCAGATCGCGGTGCTGCCGCTGATCGCGATGTGCGACCGCTGGGACATCGGTGGCCTGTCCACCGCCTTTCACCTCCAGACGGGGCGCGCCACGATCTTCATCTACGACGGCCATCCCGGCGGCGTGGGCCTCACGAGGGCCGGCTACGAGCGCTTCGAGGGGCTGGTGGACGACGCGCTGCGCCTGATCTCGGAGTGCACCTGCACCTCGGGCTGCCCGTCGTGCGTGCAGTCGCCCAAGTGCGGCAACCTCAACGAGCCGCTGAACAAGCGCGGCGCGCTCGAGCTCCTCAGCCGCATGGCCTCCTCGTAGGCCGCGCGCTCGACACCAGAACGAGGGGCAGCCACCCGCGGCTAAAGGACCCGGCCAATCCGCCGATGCCAGAAGCACGGCCCGATTGGGCCGGGTCAACCCCTCAAGCTGCGGCCCTAGCCGCCGCGCCCCGTCCCCACCGGCTGGTCCGGTGGGGGCGGGGCTTTTTTATGCCCCGCCCTACTTGTCGAAGCTGAGCTTGAGGGTGCCGCTCACGCCGCTCGTGTCGGCCTTCAGCGAACCGGTCAGCAGGTCCAGCGGCGCGACGAGCGCTGGCCGGAGCTGCTCCGGGACCGGGATCTGGTCGCCGAGCTGCTCGAGGATCTTGAGCGCGATCTCCGCGGCGTCCGCCTGGAGCACGATCGCGCCCTCCTGGCCCGCGGCCGGGGTCGGCTCGTCGAGGGCCAGGCTGTCGGCGCGGTCCGGGTCGTTGGTGATCACGAACACGCCGCTCTTGACGCCGAACACGATGCTGTTGCCGTCCGGCGGTGGCGAGTGCGTAGAAGTCCTCGCCCGCCTTGGGCCGCACGAGCGTCACGTCGTCGAGGCCCAGGCCCTCCGCGAGGGTCGGTAACGCGGGGGCGATCTTGCCGAGCGTGCGCTCGAATGCGGCGGGATCCTTCGGCTCTACGCGCACGCCGAACTTGCCGTCGAGCGAGATGCTGGCGGAGATGTCGCCCGAGAGCTGATCGAGGATGTCCTTCTCGACGTCCACGTCGAGCCGAGCCTCGATCTGGGTCTTCGCCGCCGCGTAGTCGCCATAGCCGGACGGGGCCACCGCCTGGGCCACGGTCTCGACGAAGCTCACGATCTGGCCGAGGTCGCGGACGCCGACGCCGATCTCACCCGGCCGCTCCACGACCGGGGGAGCCTCGGGGCCGGCCGCGATCGGCAGGTCCTCTTCGGTGAGGCCGCTCGGATCGGTGCGGATCTTGAAGTCGATGGCGATCGCGTCGTCCTCGACGGACGCGTTGAGGCCGATGCCCTCGATCGCTCCGACCCACTTGACCTTGCGGGCGTCGCGGGCGCCCTCGCTGCCCGCCAGGAGCGACTGGACGTTCACGTAGCCCTGGGCGATCCCGTCGTCGCCCACGTCCTCGAGGTTGCTGTTGAACGTGTCCTCGTCCAGCGTGTCGTCGCCGTCGTGGCGAGCCAGCGCCTCGTCCAGCAGCTTCCGCGAGCCGGCGAAGACGACCGTGTCGCCGTCCACCGCGAACTGGGTGCCCGAGGCGTCGTAGATCTTGGCGCCGGACTGCTCGCCCTTCTCGGTCGCGTCGGTGCTCTCGAGCAGGCTGTTGAGCTTGTCCTCGTCCGACACCTGGATGGCTGCGACGAAGCCGTCGCCGTCCGTGCCGCTCAGGAACGACGAGGCGTCCGCCGCCCCCACCACGAAGGGGTTGCCGAGCAGAGGCACCACGTCCTTCTGGAGGTCGACGCCGGTGGCCTCCTTGGCGAGCGTCCGGAGCACGATCTCCCTGACCGCGTCACCGAGCGGGAACTTGTCGAAGAGGGCGTTCAGCGCCTGGTACTGGTCTCCGTCCACGTCCGTGTCGACGGCCACGGCGAACGGCGCGTCGTCCGGCAGGTAGCTGAGCGTGCCGTCGAGCGGACCGGCCGCGTCGTCGCTGCCGCAACCGGAGAATCCCGCGAATGCGAGCAGGCAGACGAGCAGAACGAGGATGCGCACGGGCGGCCGCATGCAGCGGCGGAGTGTAAAGGAAGCCTCCCGGGCGGCCGATTGCCTTTTTGGGAGCGTGCGGGAGGGTCCCGCCGCTACCATCGTCGCGCCGCGGCGAGGTAGCTCAGTTGGTAGAGCACACGACTGAAAATCGTGGTGTCGCCGGTTCGATTCCGGCCCTCGCCATTTCGCTTCGCGACTGAGGATCGACATCAACTCCGCAGTCGTGTGTTCTTCACCGCGCGCCGCCGGGCTTCGCGAAACGTCCACGAGACGTCCACGGAGTGACACCCTGACGAATATCGTGGTGTCGCCAGTTCGATTCTGGCCCTCGCCATAGTTGCGCGAGCACAAGGCGCAGCACACGGGTACAGTCAGGCTCCCGCCCGGGCACCCACACTGGCCCGGGGTTCGACAGGGAATCGTGGCCCGAATCCTGACCCCCCAGGAGCCCCTTCGCTCGCGGCGCTCGCCCGCCGTGATAGCGACGACGAAAGTCCAGATACCGGGCGGCCGTCCCCATCTGGTGCCACGCGAGCGGCTGATAGAGGCGATCACCGCCACCCCGGTGAAGCTCGCCCTGCTTGGCGCTCCGGCCGGGTCCGGCAAGACGACGCTCCTCAGCGAGTGGCACGCCGCGCCGCAAGAGGAGCGTCCGTTCGCGTGGGTGTCGCTCGATTCCAGCGACAACGATCCGGTGCGGTTCTACGAGTGCGTGATCGCTGCGCTGCGCACGATCGATCCGGAGATCGGCGAGGAGGCGCTCCCGGCGCTCTCGGCGCCGACGCCGTTGACCGAGGTCGTCCTGCCCTCGCTCATCAACGACCTGGCCGCGAACGGGCGCCCGGTCGTGGTCGTGCTCGACGACTACCACGCGATCACGAACGAGGCGGTCCACGAATCGATCGGCTATCTGCTCGAGCACCTTCCCGCCAACGTCCAGCTCGCGTTGGCCAGCCGCCACGATCCGCCGCTGCCGCTCGGGCGGCTTCGCGCCCGAGGCGAGATGCTCGACATACGCGCCGCGGACCTCTGCTTCACGGACGAGGAGGCCGGGGCACTGCTCGGACGAACGTTCGGCCTGGACCTCGACGGGCACGACGTGGCGCGCCTGCGCGATCGGACAGAGGGCTGGGCGGCCGGGCTGCAGCTTGCGGCGCTGTCACTCCGCAACCGCGACGATGCTCACGCTTTCATCTCGTCGTTCGCGGGAGACGATCGCCAGATCGTGGACTACCTGGGGGCCGAGGTGCTCGAGGGGCAGCCCGAGGAGATCCGCCGGTTCCTGCTGCGGACCTCCGTCCTCGAGCGCCTGTGCGAATCGCTGTGCGACGCCGTGACGGGCGAGGAGGGCTCCGCGGACACGCTCGCGGAGCTCGATCGCTCCAACCTCTTCCTGCTGCCTCTCGACACGAAGCGCGAGTGGTACCGCTATCACCAGCTCTTCGCCGAGCTGCTTCGCCACGAGCTCGACCGCGCCGAGCCCGAGCTGGTGGCGACGTTGCACCGGCGTGCCCACACCTGGTGTCGCGAGCGCGGGCTCACATCCGAGGCGATCCGGCACGCAACCGCCGCGGGAGATGTGGACGAGGCGAGCGAGCTGATCACGCTCCACTGGTACGACCTCCTCCAGCGCGGACGAATAGAGACGGTGGCCGGCTGGCTCGCCGCGCTCGGGGACGACGCCGTGCTCGCCGACGCGAGCCTGTGCCTGACTAAGGCCTGGATCGCCGTGAACACGGGCCGCCTCGACGAGGTGGACCGCTGGATCGAGGCCGGCGAGCGCGCGATCCCCTCCACGACGGACGGCGACGGCACGGCAACGCTCCACGCCGGCGTCGCCAGCCTGCGCGAGATCCACCGCTACATGAGCGGTGACGTGGGCCGCGCGGTAGAGGCCGGACGACGCTCCGTGGAGGAAGGAGAGACTCCCTGGCGCCCGGTGGGCTGTCCGGTCCTCGGGATCGCCCTCTTCTGGAGCGGGAAACTCGACGAGGCCGCGGCGGAGCTCGAGAACTCGATCCAGGAGGCCACGGCGGCCGGCAACCACCTCGCGGCCATCCATGCCTCCGGGGGTCTCGCCGCGATCCACGCCGAGGACGGCGACATTGCGCGGGCTGACGGGGTGGCGCGCCGGGCGCTAGACCTCGCGAGGGACCGCGGCCTGACCGACCACTGGGCTACGACGATGGCCCGCGTTGTACGCGGCCGCGCTCTCGAGCAGAACGGGCAGCTCGAGGACGCCGGCAGCACAGTCGCGCGCGGCGTGGATCTCTCACGGCGCGGAGTGGCCGCCGTCGAGATCGCCTTTGCCCTCCTCTCGCGGGCCGAGACGCTCCAGCTGCTCGGCGACTCGGATGCCGCCCGGTCGACACTGCGCGCCGCCCGCGCCGCGGTGGCGGACTGTCCCGACCCGGGGATCCTCGAGGCGATGCTCGCGCGGGCCGAGCGCAGGCTCGGAACAGCTGCGCGTGACGGGGCCGCCCGACGGGACGCGCCGGTGGACGAGCTCACCGAAAGGGAGCTCGTCGTGCTGCGGCTGCTGCCGGGCGAGCTGTCACAACGCGAGATCGGCGAGGCGCTCTTCGTCTCGCGCAACACCGTGAAGACCCACATGCGAGGGATCTTCCGCAAGCTGCGCGTGGGCACTCGGGACGAGGCCGTGGTCTGCGCGCGGGAGCACGGCCTGCTGTAAGCCGCATGGCGCTTGGTCGATCAGCAGCGCGGCTCGGCGGGGCCGCCTCCGTCTGTCTCTGCCTCTCCGTCGCCGGCGCGGCGTGCGGGGATGACGACAGCGATGGCACAGGCGGGGCCCGAACCGACGCCGCAGGCGTGACCGCCGCGCAGCAGCAGCTCGCGCGATTCAGGCGACTGCCCGAGTTCACCATGCCCGGGCAGGCCTTCGACGCCTCGTCGAAGGCCAGCGGGAAGCTGATCTACGAGATCCCGATCACCAGCGAGGTTCCCTTCATCACGGCCGTGGAGCAGGGCATGGAACAGGCGGCCGACGAGGTGGGAGCCGACCTGGTCGTGTTCCCGAATCAGGGCAAGCCGTCGCAGTGGGCTCAGGGCATCCGAACCGCGATCGCCCGCAAGGCCGACGCCATCCTGCTGCTGGCACAGGACCCCCAGCTCGCCGGCCCCGCGCTGGCCGAGGCACGGGAGGCCGATATCCCGGTGATCTCTCTGCGCACGACCGGGGAGGGCGAGCCCTGCCCTGAAGGAACGGAGGGAAACGCGCCGATCACGACCTGCGTGCCCGCCCCGTTCGAGCAGGCGGGAAGGCTCGAAGCCGACTGGGTGATCGCGGCGAGCCGCGGGAGCGCCGACGTGCTCGTGATCACGTCGAACGACGCGCGCTCCACCGCGCCGCTCGTGCACGGACTCAGGCAGGAGTTCAAGCGACATTGCCCAGCGTGCGAGCTGCGCTTCGTGGACGTCCCGATCGCCGCCTGGGCCACGGATATCCGGACCGAGGTTCAGTCGGCCCTGGTGCGCGATCCAAAGATCGACTACGTAATCCCCGTGTACGACAGCATGTCTCAGTTCGTGCTACCAGCGCTCCGAGCAGGAGGCGCCGACGGCCGGGTCGACATTTCGACCTTCAACGGCACTCCGTTCGTCCTGAAGATGCTTCAGGACGGAGACGTGGTCGAGATGGACGTGGGCGAGGACCTAGCCTGGGTCGGTTGGGCGAGCATGGACCAGGCCTTCCGCGTGATCGCGGGCGTGCCGCCGGTGCCGAGCGAGCGTACCCCGCTCCGGGTCTTCGACGATCGCAACGTGGACCAGGCGGGGAGCCCGCCGCGCTTCGACCGCGGCTACGGCAGGGCCTACGTGGACGGATACCGCGAGCTCTGGGGGGTGAAGAGGTAGCCGAGGCTCTCGAGGTACGGCACGTCTCGATGAGCTTCGGCGCAACGCGAGCGCTCGACGACGCGGGCATCTCGGTGCGTCGCGGGGAAATCCACGCCCTGCTCGGGCAGAACGGCTCGGGAAAGTCGACCCTCGTGAAGGTCCTGGCGGGCTACCACGTGCCCGGCCCGGGGGCAGAGCTCACCGTGGCCGGCCGGCGGCTCAAGCCCCCCTTCCGGGTCGGTTGGCTTCGCGAGATAGGCGTGCGCTTCGTCCACCAGGACCTGGGCCTGATCCCGTCGCTCAGCGTCGTCGAGAACCTCCTGCTCGACGACCTGCCCGGCCGGCGGGTCGCGGCGCGTATCTCGTGGCCGAAGGAGCGGGCGCGTGCCACGGAAGCTTTCGCCCGCTACGGGGTGACCATCGACCCGCGGTCGCAGGTGGCCGACCTCACCCCCGCGGATCAGGCCCTGCTGGCGATCGTCCGCGCCGTTCGGGACGTTCCGAGCCTGCTCGTGCTCGACGAGCCAACGGCTCTTCTCCCACCCACCCAGCGCGAGGGCCTGCTCACGTTGCTGCGCGAGATCGTGGCGGGTGGATCGAGCATCCTGCTGGTCTCCCACGAGCTCGGTGAGGTGGTTCGCTTCGCCGATCGCGTGACGGTCCTCCGGGACGGCCGAACCGTGGGCACCGTCGATCCTTCGGTCGCGGGAAGCGCGGGCCTCGTCGAGCTGGTGGTAGGCCGCGCGCTCGATCCTCCGGCGCCACGGCGAGATCGGCCCGCGGAAGCCGGCGCACCGATCGCGATCGGCGGGCTCTCCGGGGCGACGTTGCGCGACGTGTCGATGGCCGTCGGCCGGGGCGAGGTGGTGGGCGTCACCGGCGCGGGTGGGTCCGGCTTCGAGGAACTGCCCTACCTCCTCTTCGGCGCGCGACCGGCACTCTCCGGCCGCGTACGACTCCGAGAGGAGCACGACCTTCCCTCGATGACCCCCGATCGCGCGCTGCGGGCGGGCATTGGGCTCCTTCCAGGCGACCGCCAGCGCGACGGCGCGGCGAGCGCGCTGTCGGTGGCGGCCAACGTCAGCCTGCCGGTGCTGGACCGCTACTTCCGCGGCCTGCGGCTGGACCGCCGGCGGCTGCTCGGCGATGTGGCCCGTCTGCTGAAGCGCCACGGCGTGAGTCCGAGCGGGCCCCGCCTGCGCTTCGGCGCCCTCAGCGGCGGCAACCAGCAGAAGGCTCTGCTCGCGAAGTGGATCCATACTGAATCGCCGCTGCTGCTGCTGGACGAGCCGACGGTAGGCGTCGATGTGGGCGCCCGGGTCGAGATCGCGGCGGCGATTCGCGCGCTCGCCTCCAAGGGAGTGGGCGTGGTGTGCGCGAGCACCGACCACGAGCAGCTGGCATCGCTCTGCGACCGTGTCCTCGTGTTCTCCGAGGGCCGGATCGGGACCGAGCTCTCCGGCGAGCAGGTGACAAAGGAGAGGATCGCCGAGCAATGCTCGCTCAGCGCCTAGCCCTGCCCGTCGCCTGGCTCCTGGTGGCGGTCGCATTCGGGGCGCTCGAGCCCGACACGTTCCTCACCACGGCGAACCTGCGCACGATCCTCGGCTCGCAAGCCGTGCTCGCCGTGGTGACACTGGGCCTGCTGCTCCCTCTCACCGCGGGTGACTACGACCTTTCGATCGCGTCGGTGGTCTCGCTCGCGGCCATGCTCGTCGCGGTGCTGAACGTGCAGGAAGGCTGGCCCGTGGGGTGGGCGGTGCTGGCGGCGCTCGCCGCCGGGGCGTTCGTAGGCGCGGCCAACGGCGCCCTGGTGGCGCTGCTCGAGGTCGACTCCTTCATCACGACGCTCGGCTCCGGCGCCTTCATCTCGGGGGTGGTGCTGTGGATGAGCGACTCGAACACGATCGGCGGCATCTCCCAGTCCCTGATCGACCCGGTCGTGGGTTGGGAGCTGCTCGGCCTGCCGCTCGCGTTCTACTACGCGCTGGCGCTGTGCACGATCGTTTGGTACGCGCTCGAGTTCACGCCCGGGGGACGCCGGCTCCTGTTCGTCGGCCGGGGGAGAAGCGTCGCGCGGTTGAGCGGGGTGCGCGTGGCTCGAGCGCGCCTCGGAGCGTTCGTTGCCTGCGGCACCATCAGCGCGCTCGCCGGTGTGCTCTACGCGGGGACCAACGGGGCCGCCGATCCCTCGTCGGGGGCGAGCTTCCTGCTGCCCGCGTTCGCCGCGGCGTTCCTTGGCGCCACGAGCATCGCGCCCGGGCGCTTCAACGCGTGGGGCGCCATCGTGGCGGTCTACTTCCTGGTCACCGGCGTCACCGGCCTCCAGCTGCTCGGCGTCGAGAGCTTCGTGCAGCAGCTCTTCTACGGTGGCGCGCTCGTGCTGGCGGTGGTGCTGACGGAGCTGGGGCGAAGAATCACCCGGGGTGAGATCGCCGGCGGGTGATGACAGCCCACCCCGCCGGGGGGGATGCTGCCTCCGATGCAGCTCACGAGCGACCAGCCTCCCCGGTACCGCATAGTCGTCAAGGGCCGTCTCGGCGAGCGCTTCGGCTCAGAGTTCCAGGGCATGGCCCTCGAGCGGCGCAAGGGCCAAACCGTCCTCGTCGGCTCGGCGGATCAGGCCGGACTCCACGGCGTCCTCGAGCGGCTCCGCAGCCTCGGCATCGACCTCGTGAGCGTCAATGCCGACGACTAGCCCTCACGACGAGACCGAGCTGGTCCACGCCCTGCGCGCCGGCGACGAGAGCGCGTTCACGACGCTGATCGAGGCCTACGGTCCCTCGCTTCTGCGTCTGGCAATGACCTACGTGCCCTCCCGCGCCGTGGCGGAGGAGGTCGTGCAGGAGACATGGCTCGGCGTGCTCCGCGGAGTGGACCGCTTCGAGTCGCGCTCCTCGCTGAAGACGTGGGTCTTCCGCATCCTCGTGAACACCGCCCAGACGCGCGGCGCGCGGGAGCGGCGCACGATGCCCTTCTCATCCCTGAACGGCTCGGACCCGGACGACGACGGGGCCCTGCTCGACGCCGACCGCTTCCTCCCGCCCGACCACGCCCTCTACCCGGACCACTGGGCCCTCGGGCCGACCCGCTGGGAAACCCCGGAGGAAGGACTCCTGGCGGGGGAGACGCGCGAGGTCATTCTCGACGCGATCGATCGTCTCCCCGCCGCCCAGCGCGCGGTGATCACGATGCGCGACGTCCAGGGCTGGCCCTCGGAGGAGGTGCGTGGCGCGCTGGAGCTGACCGACGCGAACCAGCGCGTTCTCCTGCACCGCGCCCGCACACGCGTCCGCGCTGCCATCGAGAGCCACTTCCAGGCCGTCGAGCAGACCCTCCCGGCCTAGAGGGTCGGGCAACCGTAACGCCGGGGCGCGCGACGGGACGAGACCCTGATGCCCGAGTTCACCGACCTGCTGCTCGTGGTGGCCGCTGCGTTTGCCTCGCCGTTCCTGCTCGGGCTCTTCCCCAAGGTCCGCCTCCCGTCCGTCGTGCTTGAGATCGTGGCCGGGATCGTGATCGGCCCCGCGCTCCTCGGCATAGTCGAGGTCGACGAGGCGGTGGAGGTCATGGCCGTGATCGGGCTCGCCTTCCTGCTCTTCCTGGCCGGTCTCGAGATCGAGTTCGAAAAGCTGCACGGCCAGACCCTGCGGCTGCCCGCCATCGGGTTCGTGGTCTCGTTCGGGATCGCGATCGCCGTGTCGCTGGGCCTGAAGGCCGCCGGATTGATCGAGACGCCCTTGCTCGTGGCGATCATCCTGTCCGCCACCTCGCTCGGCGTGATCATTCCGGTGCTCAAGGACGCCGGCGAGATCTCGTCCACCTTCGGCCAGCTCGTGGTGGCCGCCGGCTCCATCGCCGACTTCGGGGCGATCATCCTGCTGTCGGTGTTCTTCTCAGGCGAGGGTGGGATCGGCTCCACGCTGCTCCTGATCGGCGGCTTGGCGCTGCTGTCCGCGGTGATCTTCATCGTCGTCCGCGGCGCGGAGGGCTCGATGAAGATCCGCGCCGACCTGCTGCGTCTCCAGGACACGACGGCGCAGATCCGCGTACGTGCCGCGGTGGTCCTGTTCGTCGGCTTCGCGGCGATCGCCTCGCAATCTCGGGCTCGAGGTGATCCTCGGCACGTTCATCGCCGGCGCGATCATCTCGCTGGTCGACCGCGACGAGGTGATGACCCACCCCGAGTTCCGGTTAAAGCTCGAGGCCATGGGGTTCGGCTTCTTCATCCCCGTCTTCTTCGTGACGACCGGCGTACGCTTCGACCTCGACGCACTGGTGTCCGACGCCACCAACCTGGCGATGCTGCCGGTGTTCCTGGCGGCGCTCCTGCTGGTGCGAGGCGTGCCCGCCCTGATCTACCGCCGCGCGATCGACTCACGGCGAGCGGCGGTGGCGGGGCTGCTGCAGGCCACCTCTCTGCCCTTCATCGTCGCGGCGACGACGATCGGGATGGAGCTCGACCTGATCGATGCGGCGGGGAGCGCCGCGCTGATCGGCGCCGGCCTCCTGTCGGTGCTGATCTTCCCGATCACCGGCCTCACGCTGCTGCGGCGGGGCTCTTCGGCCGGGAGCCCGGAGCCCGAGCCGCAGCCCTCGAGCACCCCGATTGGAGTCATGTGATGCGGGGCGACCTGCGCCAGCTGATGGACCGGCACGGGTTCGGCGCCGTGTTGCTCCGGCGGCCGGAGAACTTCGCCTGGTACACCGGCGGCGGCAACAGCCGGGTGGAGTACGCCTCGCCCGTCGGGGTCGCCGATGTGGTGGTGACCTCCCGTGGCGAGTGGGTGCTCGCGCCCACGATCGAGGCGCCGCGCATGCGCGCCGAGGAGGCGCCCGGCTTCGAGGTGCTCGAGTACGCCTGGCACGAGGGCCCTGACGCCGCGCTAGCGGAGCTCGTGGGCGACGCGGCGCTCGCCGCCGACCTGCCGTTGGCAGGCGTCACCGATCTGAGTGACGAGATTGGCGCGCTGCGGCGCGTGCTCGACTCCGACGCGGTTGATCGCCTTCGCGCGGTCGGCGCTGACCTCACCACCGCCCTCGCCGAGGCGGGCGAGCGGGTGGCTCCAGGCATGACCGAGCACGAGGCGGCGGCGGCGCTAGCCGAGGAGTGCCGCGACCGCGGCCTCGTGCCGACCGTGCTGCTGGCCGCCACCCACGAGCGCATTCTTCGCCACCGCCATCCGCTTCCCACGACGTCGACGATCGAGCGGCGGGTGATGCTCGTGGCCTCCGCGCAGCGCGGCGGGCTCTACGCGAACCTCACCCGGATCGTCTGGTTCGAGGAGCCGGACCCCGAGATCGCCCGCCGCCAAGCGGCCTGTGACGAGATCCTCGCGCGCATGCGCGACGAGGCCACTCGGCCCGGGCGCACGCTCGCCGATGCGTTCGCGGACTGCCGTCGCTTCTACGCCGAGGCCGGTTTCCCCGACGAGTGGCGCCTCCATCACCAGGGCGGCACCAGCGGCTACGCGTCACGCGAGACGATCGCGACGCCCTACACGCGCGATCCGATCCTGGCCGGGCAGGCCTTCGCCTGGAACCCGTCCGTGACCGGCGCGAAGGCGGAGAAGACCTTCGTGCTCACCGAGGCCGGCGCCGAGGTGGTGGCGGGCGCGGCTCTCGCCGCGGCCTGAGCGAGTGCCCGCGCAGCCGGGCTACCACTGGCGCATCTGGGCCGCCGAGGCCGCAGGTACCGCGCTGCTGGTGCTCGCGGTCGTCGTGGCGGTGAGCCTTGCGCTCGGGGACGGCTCGCCTCTGGCGGACGTCCTCCCCGGCAGGGGCGCGGGCTTCCTGGTGGTCGGGGTCCTGGTGGCCCCGTGCGTGGGTCTGATCGCGGTATCGCCTCTCGGCCGGCTCTCCGGCGCCCACCTCAACCCCGCGGTCACCGCAGGGTTCTGGGCGCTCGGCCAGGTGAGCCGCCACGACCTGCTGGGCTACGTCGCGGCCCAGCTCCTCGGCGGCGTTGCCGGCGCGTTTGCGGCGCGGCTGCTGCTGCCGGGTCCGTGACCGACTCGATTGGCGGCGCCGTCACGCACCCCGAGGTGTCCACGGCGGCCGCGGCCGCCCTCGAGGCGGGGATGACCGCCGTCCTGCTGGGCGTGATCTTCGCGTTCACCTCCGCGCAGCGGCTGGCCCGCTGGACCCCGCTCGCGATCGTCCCGGTTCTGGCCGCGATCACCTGGCTGGGCTCGCCGTCGACCGGCGCCAGCCTGAACCCGGCCCGCAGCGAGGGGCCTGCGCTGGCCTTCGGCGACCTCGCCGACCTCTGGGTCTACCTGGGGGCGCCGATGGCCGCCGGGCTGGTCCTCGGCGTCCTGTGGCGCCAGGTCTCGATGCCGCGCCCGCGCACGGCCAAGCTGTTCCACGACCCGCGCTACCCCGGCTCGCTCGCGAGCGAGCCGCCGGCCCTGTAACGCCTGCGCCGCCGCGCGCACTACGGGTGCAAGGCCCACCGACCCAGAGGAGTCACTCAGATGCCAGAGGCCGCACCCACCGTCGAGAGAACCCCCGGTTTGCGGGGCCTCCGGGACAAGAACGTGCTCGTGACCGGAGGAAGCTCCGGAATCGGACAGTCGATCGCCGTGCGGTTCGCGGAGTACGGCGCGAACGTGGCGATCAACTACCTGCGCGACGCCGAGGAGGCCCAGGACACCGAGGACCAGGTGCATGCCTGCGTGGCCAAGGTGCAGCGCGAGGGCGTGCGCGACGTGCTCGTGGGGGGCGACGTGTCCAAGGAGGACGACGTCGTGGCCATGGTCGGCGACGCCGTCGGGCAGCTCGACGGGCTCGACGTGCTGGTCAACAACGCCGGCATCCAGATCTCGCGTCCGACCGAGGAGCTCTCGAGCGCCGACTTCGACAAGGTGCTTGCGGTCAACCTGCGCGGCTCCTTCCTGTGCGCCCGCGAGGCGATCCGGCACTTCCTCGCCGAGGAGAAGCCGGGCGTGATCATCAACATCTCGAGCGTCCACCAGCTGATCCCGAAGCCGGGCTACCTCGGCTATTCGACGAGCAAGGGCGGCATGCAGAACCTCACGCGCACGCTCGCTCTGGAGTACGCGGCGCGCGGAATACGCGTGAACGGCGTGGGCCCGGGCGCCACCGTTACCCCGATCAACCGCGCCTGGATCGACGATCCCGAGAAGCGCCGGCAGGTGGAGGAGCACATCCCGATGCAGCGGGCCGGCGACGCGGACGAGATGGCCGGCGTCACCGCCTTCCTCGCCAGCGAGGACGCCGCGTACATCACCGGCCAGACCATCTTCGTGGACGGCGGCCTTACGCTCTTCCCCAGCTTCTCCACCCCCTGGTCGTCCGAGTGACGGCGACCGCCCCGGAGGAGACCCGCTGGTGGCCGTCGCCCTTCGGGGCCGACGACCAGCTCGGGATGCTGAACCACGTGGACGAGGCCAAGCGCCTGCGGGCGCTGAGCCTCGTCCGCGAGGGCCGGCTCTACGACCTGGGGAGGGAGCTCCACGAGGGGATTCCGGTGTTCCCAGGCCGCTATTTCCGCCAGACACTCGTGACCACGGCCCACCACTCCAACGCGGACGGTGGCGTGGGGAGGAACGACGTGAACTGGATCACCGAGCAGGTGTCGGCCACGATGCAGCTCGGCACCCATCTCGACGCGCTCAGCCACCTTCAGATGAGCGACCGCGGCTACAACGGCTGGTCGGTCGCGGAGCTGGCCGATGTGGCGGGCGTGAGGAAGCTCGGCATCGAGACCGTGCCGCAGATCGTGACGCGCGGCTGGCTCGTGAACGTGGCCGAGCTGGGCCCGGGCGACGTGATCGGCGTGGACGCGGTCGCGGACATCGACCCCGAGCTGGGCGACGCCGTGCTGTTCCATACCGGCTGGGGCGCCCGCTGGGAGGACCCCGATGCGTACGTGGAGGGCGAGCCCGGGCCGGGCTGCGAGCTGGCGGAGTGGATTGCCGCGCGCGGCGTCGCGCTCGCCGGCTGCGACACCTGGAGCTTCGGGCCGGTGCCCCCCGAGGATCCCGAGCGCCCGTTCGAGGTCCCCCAGATCCTGAACGCCAGGCACGGCGTCTTCATCGTCGAGAACCTCGACACGAGCGAGCTCGCCGCCGACGGCGTGCGCGAGTTCGCGCTGATCCTGACCCACCCGAAGCTGCGCGGCGCCACCGGCGCCTGGACGTCCCCGATCGCCCTCGTTTGAGGATGGAGGACTCGCAACCATGAGCTCCGAGCACTACGACGTGATCATCATCGGCACCGGCGCGGGCGGCGGAACGCTCGCCCAAAGGCTGGCGCCCTCCGGCAAGCGCGTCCTGCTGCTCGAGCGCGGCGGGTACCTGCCGCGCGAGCAGGAGAACTGGGACTCGAAGGAGGTGTTCGGCAAGGAGCGCTACGTGACGTCCGACGAGTGGGTCGACAAGAACGGCGAGCGCTTCCGGCCCCATGCCCAGTACTACGTGGGCGGCAACACCAAGTTCTACGGGGCGATCCTCTTCCGGTTGCGCGAGCGCGACTTCGGCGAGGTCCGCCACTACGGCGGCGTCTCGCCCGCGTGGCCGATCGACTACTCGGAGCTCGAGCCTTACTACACCGAGGCCGAGCGCCTCTACCTCGTCCACGGCGAGGCCGGCGAAGACCCCACCGAGCCGCCGCGCTCGGGCCCGTTCCCGTACCCGGCCGTGTCGCACGAGCCGCGCATTCAGCAGCTCCACGACGACCTCGTCAAGAGCGGTCACAACCCGTTCCACTTGCCCGTGGGCGTGGACATGAACGAGGCCGATCCCGAGGCCGGCCGCTGCGTCCGCTGCGACCGCTTCGACGGCTTCCCCTGTGTGACCGACGGCAAGGCCGACGCCCACGTGCTCTGCGTGAGGCCGGCGCTCGAGCACGACAACGTCACGCTGAAGACGCACTCCAAGGTCGTGCGGCTCGAGACCGACGCCTCGGGCGGCGTCGTGACCGGCGTGGTGGTGGACCGCCGCGGCGCGACCGAGACCTACAGCGGCGGCATGGTGGTCGTGGCCTGCGGCGCCGCCGAGTCGCCGGCGCTGCTGCTGCGCTCGGCCAACGACCGGCACCCGAGCGGGCTGGCCAACTCGTCCGACCAGGTGGGCCGCAACTACATGGCCCACATCAACTCGGGGGTGATCGCCATCTCGCAGACGCCGAACGACACGAGGTTCCAGAAGACCCTGGGCGTCAACGACTACTACTGGGGCGCGCCCGACTCCGAGCTGCCGCTCGGGCACATCCAGATGCTCGGCAAGTCGGACCGCAACATCCTGCGCGCGGGAGCGCCCTGGTTCGCCCCCGGGCTGGCACTCGACTACATGGCCAAGCACGCCATCGACTTCTGGCTCACGACCGAGGATCTGCCCAACCCGGACAACCGCATCACGGTCGACCGCGAGAGCACGATCCACCTCTCGAAGACCTACCACAACGAGGAGGGGCACCGGCGGCTCTTGGGCAAGCTGAAGGGCCTGCTCAGCCACATCGGCGCCTCGGAGCGGATGATCCCGCGGTTCTCGGTCCTTGATCAGCGCATCCCGCTGGCCGGCATCGCCCACCAGTGCGGGACCGTGCGCTTCGGTGACGACCCCGGCTCGTCCGTGCTCGATCGTGACTGCAAGGCGCACGACCTCGACAACCTCTACGTCGTCGACACGAGCTTCTTCCCGTCGTCGTCGGCTGTGAACCCGGCGCTCACGGCGATGGCGAACGCGCTGCGGGTGGGCGACCACCTGCTGGAGCGTCTCGGAGCAGGACGCGTTGCGAAAGCCGAGCGGGCCGGAAACGGCGCGGGCTCCCTGGAGGAGGTGGCCTCGTGAAGACCCATACCGTGAACACCGTCGCGAGCTCGATCGGGAAGGGCCTCGTGGCCGGCTTCGCCGGCACAGCCGCAATGACGATCTCGTCGACGCTCGAAGCGAAGCTCCGCGGCCGCGCCCCCTCGTCGGCCCCGGCCCGGGCCACCGCCAAGATGCTCGGGATCAAGGAGTTCGAGGACGGCGTGGCCCAGGCGCGCTTCAACGACCTATCGCACTGGGGCTATGGGACCTCCTGGGGAGTGCTACGCGGCCTCCTGGGCGCGACCGGGATGCCCGCCAAGAGTGCCACCGCGGCACACGGCGCGGCGATCTACGGGGCGGCACAGGTGACCCTGCCAGCGCTGGAGATCGCTCCCCCGTCGGTGTTCTGGGCGAAGGAGGAGATCGCGATCGATGCGTTCCACCATGCGGTATACGCGGTGGCCACCGGGATCGCGTACGAGCTGATCGACCGCAGTCCCAACGGCCACGCCGGCTAGGGCGGGGCTAGCTCTGTGCGGCTCCCCCGAAGCGGGTGCTGGCGCCGGTCGCGCCCCGCGTCGAGCCACTCAAGGTCCAGAAGCTGTTCAGTCGATTGGATCGCGTGGAGTGACTCGAAGTCGGAGGTCAAGCCGATGCGAGAGCAGCGATCCGCGAACTGAACGACGGCCATCCCACCGTAGACGTCCCTGCTCTCGAGTTCGAGGCTCGCCATCCCGGGGTTGTCCTTCTTGTCGATCCAGGCCGCGCTGAGCTGCTGGAGTTCCGCGCGCGATAGCGGGGGGAGGCGCCGGGGCCTTAGCGTTCCCTTGACCTCGAAGACGATGACTCGATCCATGGCAGGCGACAACATCGCCAGGTCGATCCCATGGCGTCGCGGGCCGGCGAAGTGCCAGAGTGGCTGATAGCCGAGGTCGTGGAGAACCACCTCGATCACAGACTCCGCAACATGGCCGATCACTCCTGACAGGGCCGAGGGTCGGGTAGCTCGCGGCAACGACGCGAGCGAGGTGCGAAACGCCTAGCCGAAGGCCTCATCCACCGGATGGTCAGGGGACAAGCACGATTCGACGACTGATGCGTCGAGAGGAAACACCGTGGCTCCGCGGAGCGGATGGGCACCCATTACCGGTCCTCTTGCTCAAATTCAGCCGCGGTTCTCAAACCGCTTCCACCACAACCGGCCTTCGACCATTGAGCGCATAGTCGATCGCGCCTCCGGGATCCAGGTCGGCCCACCGTACGAGGGTCGGAGGAAGAGTGGAGTCCCCGGATGGCCCGTGGCATACCGCTCCATCGCCCGCCACAACCCTCCCTGCTTCGAGGTCCCGCGGTTTAAGGCCGACGGCCTGGGGGAAGAGGTTCAGGTCCATTCCTCCCCCGGCGGCGCGGGCCACGAAGTGCCCTCGGTCTCGGCCAGCCTTGCCCTCGGTCCCGGCCAGCCTCGGACCAGGTTGCGGGACCGGGAATCAATCCGGCCTGGCGCGCCCGATCGCGCTTGCTGCCCGAGTCTGATCGGGATCGGCCCCAAACAGCCACGACCCGATCATCTCCACGTGTGGCTCCCGTGAAGGTCCGCGCCGCATCGAGCAAGTAGGTCAACTCCGCTTGCGAGATCTCCATGACGCCAGAGTCCCAGGGCGTCTGGGTGCGGTACTCCGATAGCCACGGCCTGATTAGTACGTCGCGGACGAACGCGTCCCACGTCTCCGCCGTGGGACGAGACTCGACTGACAGCAGCTCGTAGTTCGACAGAACCACTTGGGTTGCTCACAGGAGGACTATCGCTCCTCGCGCGAAGGAACAGCGAGCGGTGGAGAACGTGGCCTGCCGCGTCTCGTCCAGGCAGCCGTCCTGGGGAAGGCGCTACAGCATCACGTATGACTACTCATGCGACCGCGCCCATCTGGCGTGACCGCTCGAATGCCTCCCTGGCTGCCGGCAGCGTCGGATCGAAGTCCGCCTTGATCCGCTTGTGGACGTCCTGCAGGTCCAGCCACAGCTGCTCCGGCGACGGGCGGCCCCAGAACCAGTAGCCCACGTAAACCCTCTCGATCCGAAGGCCGGGGGAGAGGATCAGGGTGTGCGGCACCACGGCGTAGTCGTGGTGGGTATCTGTGTACTCGTCGATCTCGAGCGCCGTCCGGACCTCCAGGTCCTCGTCGGCCAGGAAGGTCCAGTGGGCGCCGGTCGCGCTCTTCATCCGGTAGACGTCGTGCATGGTGTTCGGCATGATCGTCACCAGCTGGCCGAAGCCCACGTCGCACCACTCGTGGAAGCGGAGCAGCTCGCGGTGGTGCATGCGCTCGCGCGGGCAGTGCTCGCCGCGGCTCAGGTGAAGCACCAGCACGTCGTCGCCCTGGAGGGTCGACAGCCTGTGGCGGTTCCCGTTCTCGTCGGGCAGGGTGAAGTCGGGCAGGGTCGCCCCGGGTTCGAGTCCCTTGCTCAAGGAGTGCTCCTCTCTGTGAATGGCGTGATGCCGGGGATGGCGGTACGGAGGCAGTAGACGCTGGTCAGCGCGGTGACGTAGAGGTCGCGCGAGTCCGACCCGCCGAAGGCCAGGTTGTGTGGGTCCTCGGGCAGCTCGAGCAGGCCGAGCCGCTCGCCCGCGGGCGAGAGCACCCACACGCCGCCGGGGCCGCAGACGTAGAGGTGGCCCTCCAGGTCGACCTTGATGCCGTCGATCGCGTCCTCGCCGGGCGCGTCGGTCATGTCGAACAGGATCGGCGGTCGAGCACCTCGCCGGAGCGTCCAGCTCGTAGCGCATGACGACCTTGTGCTCCAGGTCCCAGTTGCCGACGTAGAGCGACCGCTCGTCGGGCGAGAACGCGATGCCATTTGGCCCCTCGAGCGAGCGTCGGTGACCGCAACATCGCCGGCGGGCGAACCCGGAACACCCCGCTGAAGTCCAGCTCCCTGTCGGGATCGTCGAACATGCCGGGCAGCCCGAACGGCGGGTCGGTGAAGCAGAGCTGCCGTCCGAGCGGGCCGACGACGTCGTTCGGGCTGTTCAGCCGCCTGCCCTCGAACGAGTCGGCCAGCACGGTGGTGTCGCCGTGCGGGTTCACACGCAGGATCCGGCGGTTGCCGTGCTGGCAGATCACGAGCCGGCCGTCCGGGTCGAACGTCAGGCCGTTGGAGCCCGGCTGGTGGAAGCGCCCGATGTCGAGGCCGGTGTAGCCGCTCTTCGAGCGGAACACCGTGACCTGGCCCAGGTCCGGATCGAGGCGGTAGATCGCGTTCGTGTTCGGCGAGCTGAACAGCAGCGCGCCGTCCGGCGACCAGACCGGACCCTCGGTGAACTCGAAGCCGCCGGCGACCCGCTCGAGGCGGCGTCGGCCGGCACGAGGTCGTCGAGAGCCGGCGAGGTGCGCTCGACAGCAGCTCGGCGGGCTGCTCGAACGAGGCCCGATCGGGTGCGTAGAGGTCCAGCGTCGCGGTGCGCATCCAGATGTAGTTGCGCGGCGACGTGGAGATCGGCCCGTTGATTCCGAAGACGGCGATCTGGAACCGCTCTCCCGGGCGGGCGTCGCGGGTCAGCACCACGCGGTTGGGCGCGTTGAACCCGCCGACCACCTGCCCGCCGATCCGCCGAGCGCGAGCGGCAGCTCGCCGTTCACCCAGACCTCCGCGTAGTCGTCGATCACGACCTCGAAGACGACCGTTGCGCCGGTCGGGTCGAGCTCGCCGATCCGCTCGGGCAGCATGACCTCGATCCGGTACCAGTTGAAGCAGACCCGGCCGTTCGCCAGCCGGCGCATCGTGTCTGCCGGTGCCAGCGACTCCCAGCCCGAGTCGTCGAAGTCGACGCCCTCGGCGTGCGGCTCCACGTCGTAGGTGCGGTTCGGCACCTTGCCCGGGCCGAGCGGGTCCTCCGGCGAGCCGAGCTCGACGAAGTCGATCTCCTCGACCCGCGCGTCCGAGTAGCGCCACTGCCCGCCGACGAGGGCCGCGCCCTCGTCGGTCTGGAGGTCGACAATCGCGTCGGGTCGCCCGGGCAGCAGCTCGGGCGGACCCGGGAGCCGCGTGGCAGGGGTGGCGGTCGCGGTGGCCATCAGGCGCCGACCTTCACGCCGTCGCCCGCCGCCGCCTCGGCGCCGATCAGGGCGAGCTCGCGGTCCTCGTCGGCCGAGGTGGCTCCGCTCACGCCCACCGCGCCGATCACGTAGCCGTCGTGGACGATCGGCTCGCCGCCTTGCAGCGGCACGGCGCGCGCCAGGTGGAGCGCCGAGGGGCGACCGCCGGAGGCCTGGTCCTCGAAGTCCTTGCTCGGCCGCCGGTAGATCGCGGCGGTCCGGGCCTTGTCGGTGGTCACGTCGACGCTCGCGACCTGGGCATCGTCGGGACGGTGCAGGTAGATGAGCGCTCCCCCAGCGTCGACCGCGGACACCACGGGCGCCACGCCGCGGCGCGTCGCCTCGGCGCCGATCGCCTCCACGGCCTGCTTCGCGCCCTCCTGAGTGAGCGCGGGCACCTCGGCAACGGAGAAATCGGCCGCGGCGCCTGCGATCGACACGGACTCGTCCTCGTCGGGGGTCTCGCCGCTCGTGCCGATCGCGCCAACGGTCTCGCTGTCGACCTTCAGCGGGATGCCGCCGGTGAGCGCGGAGGCGCCGTGGAGCGCCAGGGCGCCCAGTCGGCCGTTGGTGACCTGCTCCTCGATCTCGCGGCTGGGCCGCACGAAGATCGCGGCTGTGCGCGCCTTGTCCAGGGCCACGCGTGAGCTGGCGACCTGGGCGTCCGGGGTGCGCCGGAACGCCACGAGCTCGCCCCACGGGTCGACCACCGCGATCACCACGCGGTGGCCGTCGGCGAGCGCCTTCCGCTCGGCGGCGTCGAGCACGGCCCCGGCGCCGGCCTCGTCGATGATCTTGCGGGTCCGCACTGCGGGCATGGCGGTCAGGCCTCCTTGGGCCGCTCGGGCCCGGTCGCTTGGAGCACGGCGGCCCAGATCGCGTCGTCCGCCGTGATGTAAAGGACGTTGCGGCTCGGGCCGCCGAAGCAGAAGTTCACGGCGCCGGCCAGGGCGATCTCCCCCAGCCGAGCGCCGTCGGAGGCGAAGACCTGGACGCCGCTGAACGACGACACGTAGACGCGACCCTCTGCGTCGCACTTGATGCCGTCCGGGAAGCCGGGCTCGATGTCGGCGAAGACGCGCTCGTTCCTGAGGGTGGCGCTCAAGGGCGCTACGTCGAAGGCGACGACCCGATGGGCCCGATCCACGTAAAAGCTGTCCAGTTCCTGGTTGGCGCCGCTGTCGGTCACGTAGAGCGTGCGCCCATCGGGCGAGAGGGCGAGGCCGTTCGGCTTGTCGAGCGAGTCCGCCACCACGCACAGGCGTTCCGAGTCCGGGTCGAAGCGGTAGACCCGGTCGCCCACCACGGATTGCGGCCGGAACTCCTGGAGGAAGCCGTACGTCGGATCGGTGAACCAGATCGCGCCGTCGCTCGCCTGGACGACGTCGTTTGGCGAGTTCAGCCGCAGGTCGTACCAGTTGTCGACGATCGTCTCGACCGATCCGCTGTGGGGGTCAAACGCCGTGATCCGGGCGGACGTGGTCGGGGTGCCCTGCTCGCAGACGAGCAGCCGCCCGTCGCGGCCGAGGGTCATGCCGTTGGCGGCGTTCGCGTCAGTCCGGACCACGCTCGACTCACCGTCGGACGTCAGCCGGGCGATATCCACGTGGGGTACGCCACGGCGGTCGAACTCCGGGAGCGTCGTGAAGTAGAGCGCGTCCTGGCCGGGGACGTAGACGGGGCCCTCGTGGGCATCGATTTCCGCTACACGGACCAGCCGCGGCGCTTCTCCGAGGACTTCCGCGAACTCGTCGTGATGGACCACGAACGGGGAGTTCACAGGGCGGGGGAGGGAGGCGGTTGCACTCATTGCCCCTTGAGTCCCGCGTGAAGCGGCGGCGTTACGGTCGTTCTAGGGCAGCGAGGCGAAGGCCAGTCCGAACAGGTCGCCGCCGTCGGTGAAGAAGTCGTCGAGGCGCAGCCCCGCATCGGTCAGCTCGCGCTCGACCGCGTCGACGGTGAACTTGGCGCTGATCTCCGTGCGGATCTCCTCGCCGTCGGCGAAGGTCAGCTCAAGGTTGGCGCCGTCGACCAGCACCCGCTGGGCGCCGTTCGCGCGCAGGCGCATCTCGATCCAGGAGTTGGCGTCGTCGAAGAACGCTACGTGCTCGAACGCCTCGGCGTCGAAGTCCGCCCCGAGGCCCTCGTTCACCACCCGCAGGATGTTGCGGTTGAACTCCGCGGTAACGCCCTCGCTGTCGTTGTAGGCGGCCTCGAGCACGTCGCGGTCCTTCACGAGATCGGTGCCGATCACGAGCCGGTCGCCGGGTAGCATCAGGTCGCGCAACCTGGCGAGGAAGCGCTCGCGCTCGTCTGGGTAGAGGTTGCCGATCGTCCCGCCCAGGAAGGCGAACAGGCGTCGCTCCCCCTCCGGGACGCGCTCGAGATGACGCTCGAAGTCGCCCACCACGCCGTGGACCCGCAGGCCGGGGTATAGCTCGACCAGCTCGATCGCGCACGCCTCCACCACCGACTCATCGCAGTCGAACGGGACGTAGCGGCGCAGCGAGCCGGCCCCGGCCATCGCGTACAGGAGCGCTCGGGTCTTCGACGCCATGCCGGAGCCGAGCTCCACCAGCTCGCGGGCGCCCTCCACGATCGCCGGGGCATGCCGGTTCAGGATCGCGCGCTCGCAGCGCGTGGGGTAGTACTCGGGCAGCGTGGTGATGCGATCGAACAGTGCGGAGCCACGGGCGTCGTAGAAGTACTTGGGCGGAAGCTCCTTGAGCTCGCGTCTGAGCCCGGCGAGGACGTCGTCGGCCATGGTCTCTCGCACTTCAAAGGAGTCGATGCGGACATCGGCCTCCGCGACTAGGCTCATGCTGCGCACCTGAACCCGGCGAAGATCTGCCGCCGCTGTGGGTGGTCCCAGTTGCGGAAGGTCGCGCCCGCGACGCGTGGACGGGTGGCCCACGAGCCGCCGCGCAGCACCTTGTAGCCGCAGTCGAAGAAGACCTCGGAGTACTCGTGGTAGGGGTGCGCTCGGAAGCCGGGATAGCCGCCGAAGTCGGTGGCGGTCCACTCCCAGCAGTCGCCGACGAACGGCCCGGCCGGGCCGGGACCGAAGTCGAGCTGGTCTAGGTTCCCGAACGCGCCGCCGTGGAGCTTGGCGACCTTCTCCCACTCGGCCTCGCTCGGGAGCCGCTTGCTGGCCCAGCGGGCGTAGGCGTCGGCCTCGAACCAGGAAACGTGCATCACGGGCAGCTCGGGCTCGAGCGACAGGACGCGGTCAAAGCGGCGCACGCGCCCGTCGCTGGTCCAGTAGAGCGGGCGCTCGGCGCCTTCGCGCTCGCGCCAGGTCCAGCCGGCAGTGCTCCAGAGCTCGCGCCGCTCGTATCCGCCTTCGTCGACGAACGCCGCGTAGGCGTCGTTCGTGACAGGAGCCGCATCGATCTCGAAGGCCGGCAGCTCGACTACGTGCGCCGGGCGCTCGTTGTCGTAGACGAAGCCGTCGCTCTCGGCACCCAGCGTGAACGGTCCCGCCTCGATCGAGAGCGTCCCCTCGCGGGCGGCGCCCCGCGGGTCGCGACGTTCAGGGGCGAAAACCCCCGGCTCGGCGAGCTGCAGCGTCTGCAGCATGGTCTCGTCGTGCTGGCACTCGTGCTGGACGACCAGCTCGTGCAGCAGCGGCTCCCCTCGCTTTATCACGCCCAGCGCGCGGGTACGCACCTGCTCCATGTACTCGAGCGCCTCGGGCAGCCGCAGATACGGCAGCTCGCCGCGATCGGGCCGAGGCGTCTCGTCTGCGTCGTAAACCCGCATCAGGTCGCACCGCACGGGCTCGAGGCCGGCGCCGCGCACCGCGAGCCAGAGATCCTCGAAGGCGGCGATGTGGCCGAGGTCCCAGACCAGGGGGCTCATTAGCGGGTCGTGGACCCGGTTCAGGTCCTCCTCGGCGACGGGCACCACCAGTGAGAGCGTCCGTTCGCGAGCCTCGTCGAGCAGCAACTCGACCCCTCCGAGGGGCTGTGTTTCGGTATTTGCGGGTGACACGGGCGGGTGAGTAGTCCGACACTGCCCCCCGTCCGTTACACGGCGACGGCGATTGGGGTTGGTCAGCTCAGCAGATAGCCGGCGAGGAAGCCGAGCACGGTGGCCGAGGCGACTGTGCTGCTCACCTCGTCGAACGCGTGCGGAACGATCGCGATCGTGATCACCGCCAGCACCGCCCCAGCGGCCACGGCCTGCGCCGTGCCCACGAGCTCGCCGCTGGCGTCGGCGAGCACGGTCCCGCCGAGCACGGTCGCGAGTGCGAGGGCCACGCCGATCACTGCCATGAGGGTGATCGCGAAGCGCTTGGTATGTCCGCCGGCGACGATCGGCTGGGCGGCGCCGTAGGCCTCCACGACGTTCCCGATCACGATGCCGGCCAGCAGCGCGACGCCGAGCTCCCCCTCGGCGATCGTGAGGCCCAGCGCCAGGGACTCTGGCACCCCGTCGACGAACAGTCCGGCGGCGATCGACTCCCCGCGAGCGGCCTCGGCCTTCGCCGACGGCATCGTCATCGCGCGTCCGGCGGCGGCGGCGTGACCGGAGCGGCGCATCATCATCATGTCCTCGTCGCGGTTGAGCCAGACGTCGGCAGCGACGTAGATGGCCGTTCCGGCCACGAGGCCCATCGCCGTCAGCGGAACGCCCGCCTCCGCATCGGCCTCGGGCACGAGCTCGAGAGCCACCGCCGCGAGCAGGACGCCACCGCCGAACGCCGTGACTATCGCGGCGGCGCGCGCGGGAAGGCGAAGCAGCGCGGCGACGGCCGCGCCAACGACGAGACTCCCCCCGACCACGAGCCCCCAGCCCACGGACGCGGCGAGGTTCGACATGCAGGACTACGCGGCCGCCGGGACCTTGGCTCCGAGCTCCTCCATCGCGTACAGGAAAGACTCGGAGAAGGTCGGGAACGGCTGGATCACGTCGTCCATCACGTCCAGCGGCACGCGCGCGCGGATCCCGAGCGTTGCCTGCTGCAGCCACTCGCCCGCCTCCGGCCCGAGAGCGTACGCGCCGGTCAGGCGCTCGCCGTCCGACACCAGCGTGAGGAAGCCGTTCTTCTCCGCGTACGCGCGCGTGTACGTGGACGTACGGGGAACATCCGACATCGGCACCGTCGCTGTCACCGACCCTTCCGCGTCGCCGACCGATGCGGCCTGCGGGTCCGTGAACACCACGCGCGGCACGGCGGAGTAGTTGGCCGCGCGCGGACGACCCAGGATGTTCGCCGCCGCGATCCGCCCCTGGTACTTGCCCACGTACGTGAGCGGCCATATGCCGGTCACGTCGCCGATCGCCCAGACGCCGTCGGTCACGCTCATCCGGTCGTCCACGGGCACACCGCGCCGCTCGGGCGTGACGCCCACGTTCTCCAGGCCCACTCCCTCGACCCGAGGCCGGCGGCCGGTGGCCACCAGCAGGCGGTCGCCGCGGAGCTCCTTGCCGTCGGGGAACTCGAGCACGTAGTCGTCGCCGTCGCGACGAGCGGCGGAGGCATGCTGGCCGAAGTGCAGCTCCAAACCCTCGGCGGCGAGCGCCTCGCCGAGCGCCTCGCCCAGCGGCTTGGGCTCGCGCGGGAGGAGGTGATCCATGCCCTCGATCACGGCCACCGATGCGCCCAGGCGAAACACCGCCTGAGCCATCTCCACCCCGACGGGCCCGGCTCCGAGCACGAGCATGCGCGACGGCACCTCGGTCAGCGCGGTGACCTCGCGGTTGGTCCACACGTCCTCGAGCTGGTCGAGGCCCGGCACGGGAGGGATGATCGGCTCCGACCCCGTGGCCAGCACGATGTGTGTACAGGACAGCTCCGAGCCGTCCACCGCAACCCGTCCGAGCCCGGCGATCGAACCCGACCCGCGCACGATGTCGATTCCCTTCGAGCGTGGCCACGCCTCCTTGCCCGAGTCGTCCCAGCCGGCGGTCATGAAGTCGCGCCACTCGAATACGGCGGCCGCGTCGAGCCCGCCGCTGACCGCCTGCGCAGCTCCGGGGGCCTCACGGGCCGCCTGCAACGCCTCTCCGGGACGCAGGAGCGTCTTGGACGGGATGCAGGCCCAGTAGTCGCACTCGCCGCCCAGCAGGTGGTTCTCCACGAGCGCGACTCGCAGGCCGCCGTCGGCCAGCTGGCCCGCGCAGTGCTCGCCGGCGGGCCCCGCGCCGATGACGATGACGTCGTAGTCGCTGCTCACGTGGCGGCCCCGCGTGCCTTGTCGATCTCCCACGCCGCCGTGATCAGCCCGATGTGGCTGAAGGCTTGGGGGAAGTTGCCGAGCAGCTCGTCGTTGTTCGTATCGATCTCCTCAGCCAGCAGCCCCAGGTCATTCGCGTAGCCGGCCAGTTGGTCGAAGAGCCGCTCGGCGCGGTCGATCTCCCCGGCCTTCGCCAGGCAGGACACGAGCCAGAAGGAGCAGATCACGAACGTGCCCTCCTCGCCGGTCAGGCCGTCGGCGTTGAGGCCTTCATCGTTGCGGTAGCGGAGGACCAGCCCGTCCTCGGTCAGATCCTCGGCGATCGCCTCGATGGTCGAGCGCATCCGCTCGTCGGTCGCGGGGAGGAAGCCGAGGATCGGCATCAGGAGCTGCGCCGCGTCCAGCTCGTCGGAGTCGAACGACTGCGCGTAGGCCTGGCGCTTCTCGCTCCAGCCCCGCTCCAGGATCGCGTCGCGGATCCGGTCGCGCTCCGCCTCCCACTCCTCGGCCTTGGCGTGCTCGCCGAGCTGGGGGGCCAGCCGGACGGCGCGGTCGAGCGCGGTCCAGCAGAGCACCTTCGAAGACAGGTGGTGCCGCGGGTCGCCGCGCATCTCCCACATGCCCGAGTCGGTCTCCTCCCAGCGCGCGGCGGCGGTGTCGGCGAGGTCGGCCACGAAGGCCTGGATCTCGGGATGAAGCTCGCCGAGCTTCTCGCGATAGAGCCAGAGGGAGTTGAGCAGCTCGCCGTATACGTCGAGCTGCACCTGGTCCCAGGCGCCGTTCCCCACCCGCACGGGCGTCGAGTCGCGCCAGCCGCTCAGGTGAGGGAGCTCCCGCTCGGACAGGTCATGCTCGCCGCCGATGCCGTACATGATCTGGAGCGAGCCGTCGCCCGCCCGCCCGCCCGCCGAGCTCGTCATGAAGGACACGAACTCCTCGGCCTCGTCGGAGCAGGTGCCGATGTAGAGAGCCTCGATCGTCAGGCTCGAGTCGCGGATCCAGGAGAAGCGGTAGTCCCAGTTGCGCTCGCCGCCCACGGTCTCCGGCAGGGAGGTGGTCGGGGCCGCCACGATCGCCCCGGTCGGGCGGTAGCTGAGCCCCTTCAGAACGCGCGAGCTGAGCCGCACGAGCTCGCGGTGCGGTCCCTCGTAGATGTCGTGCTCCGCCTCCCAGGACCGCCAGCCCTCCACGGTGTCGTCGATCCGCTCGCGGACCCGGTCGGCCGGCGTGGGCTCCGCACCCGCGCGCTGCTCGGGCGCCGCCCAGCGCAGCGAGAATCCCTGAGACTCGCCCTCGGCGAGCGTGAACGAGGCCCGGATGGTCGAGTCCTCCACCTGGAGGTCCACGGCGGCGCCGAGCGCGACGCGTCCGGTGCCGAAGGTCCGGGCGCCGCTCGGCTCGAGCCGAACGAGTGGCATGACGAGCCCGTACTGTGGGCGGGGGGCGAGCTCCATCGCGAGCTCGACGCTGCCGCTCACGGCCTCAATGGAGCGCAGCAGCTCGTGTGGGGCGTCGTGACCCAGGTCGTGCCCGCGCTGCCCGTCGGCGAACGCCATCGCGTCCGTCAGGCGGACGGTCCCGCCGTCGGTCTCGAAGATGGTCTCCACCACCAGGGTCCCGGGCAGGTAGCGGCGCTCGGCCGTGAACTCGCCGGCGGGCCTGATGGACCAGTGCCCGGCGTCCGGATCGAGGATGCGGGTGAACACCGCGTCGCTGTCATAGCGCGGAAGGCAGAGCCAGTCGACCGAGCCCGAGCGGTCCACGAGGGCCGCCGAGTTGCAGTCGGCGAGCAGCCCGTAGTCGGCGATCGGCGTGGACTCGCGACTCGAGACAGCGTGGTCGTGGGCTTCGGTCGAGACGGTGCTCATGCGCGTACCTCCGGATCGAGTTAGGCCTCAGTCATCGGTCGCAGGTCTGGCGTTACGGTGATTACCAGACAGGCGGTGGCCGGAGTGCGTGTAACGCCTCACGCCCTCTGGGAGACTCGCCAATGAATGCCCGTGCCAGACCCGCTCCAGCTCGACGAGATGCCCTGCAAGGAGCTCGTGGAGGTGATCAGCGATTACCTCGAGGGCACCCTGCCCGCCCGCGACCGGTCGCGGTTCGACGCTCACCTCGAGGAATGCCCCTACTGCGTGAACTACCTCGAGCAGATGCGCGACACGATTGCGACGCTCGGCGAGCTGCGCGAGGATTCCCTCCCCCCGGACATGCGCAGGGGCTTGCTCGAGGCCTTCCGCGGCTGGCGCAAGGACCGCTAGCCGCGTAGGGGCAGGCATGGACCTCTCCCCCGGCCGGCCCTTCCCCGACCTCGACCTGCGGGACCACACCGGGCGCGCACGCAGGCTCGCGGAGCTCGCCGGCGGGGACCCGCTGGCGCTCTTCACCTCTCGCGGGTGGTGGTGCCCCAAGGAGCAGCGCTACATGCGCGAGCTCTGCCGCATCCAGTCGGAGTTCGAGGTCGCGTACGCCCGCATCGTGGTGGTCTCGACCGACCCTCCGGAGGTGCAGTCGGCCTTCCGCGCCGGGCTCGGCGCGCGCTTCACCTTCCTGTCGGACGCAGACCGAAGCTGGCTGCCGAGGCTCGACCTCCTGGAGGCCACCGATACGGTCCACCAGCCGTACCGCCCCATGACCTTCACACTCCGCCCCGACCTCACGATCCACGCGGCCTACAACGGCTACTGGTACTGGGGGCGGGCGACGATGGAGGAGCTGAGGCGGGACATGCGCCAGGTCAGCATCGACGTGCGGCCCGACTGGGAGCCGCCCGCCGCGTAACGGCCCGTTCGCACGTGCGACTGAAACCCATGGAATCCAGAATGGAGCGATCGAGGAAGACCCGCTTGCGCTGGCTCGCGGCACCGCTCGCGGCGGCGCTCTTCGTGCTCGGCGTGTGGGTGGCCGGTGGCGTGATCACGGACTCCTTCAAGGTGAGCATGGCCCTGACCGCTCTCTGGGGGGCGCTCTTCGGCGCCTCATGCCTGGCCATCGCCGTGAAGTCGCCGTCCCTGCGGGTGCCTGTGCTCGGCGGCTTCTTGGTCAGCGCGGTGGTGGTGGGCGGCTACCTTGGCCTGTCGACGCTGCGCGACCGCGTGGTGGATGAGCGGGTCGCGACGGCGCGGCCGGGCACCGGCAACGTGCGGCTGGCCGGCGGTAGCGTCGAGTCGCTCGAGCACGAGTCGAGCGGCCGGGCGACCGTGGTGCGGGTGCGGGGGGGCGAGCGCAAGCTCACGCTCACCCGCTTCTCCACGTCGGCCGGCCCGGACCTGCGCGTTCGCCTCGTCCCGGGCGACGGCTCCGACGGCGACGCCGACGGCGCGCGCGACCTCGGCGCGCTCAAGGGCAACAGAGGAAACCAGCAGTACGACATCCCCGCGGACATCGACCTGGGTCGCCACCGCAGCGTCCTGATCTGGTGTCGCGCCTTCAGCGCGGGGTTCGCGAAGGCGAGCCTGGCCCCGGCGTGAGTGCGCCGTTCGCCTACGTGACCTTTGACGGCGAGCGGCTTCGCGCCGGCCCGAAGGGCGAGGGCCGGCGCCTGCGAATCGACGCTCGCTGCCTGGCAGCCGAGCCGGTCCCGGGCGCGTACGCCCACGTGTGCGCCTCGTCCGAGCCGGACGCGGCCCTGCGCTTCGACGAGCCCGAGCTGCAGCAGGCGCGCAGGGACGCGCTTGCGTGGTGGGTTCCGCTGCTCGGAGCCGACCTCGTGTGCCTGACCACGTTCGCCCTCGACGCGAGCCGCTGCGCCGGGGCGATGACGGTGGCACGCGACCCGAGCCGCTTCGCCGACGACCCCTTCGCCCGCCTCTTTCCGGGCACGATCGTCGAGACCGACCTCTTCAGCGACGTCCCGTCGCCACCGGGACCGGTGATCGAGCGCTACGCGGGCGCTCCTTGGCCGGGCGGCTCGTTCTGAGGTGGCCGGGCGCGTCGTCGCCCTCAACGTCCACCTGGCGTCCACGAGCCCCCAGATCCCCGGTGTGGCGCGAAACAGGAGCCGGTGCGGATTGGACCGATTTGCAGGGACATCTTCGTCTGGTGCCTCCACACGTACCCTGCTTCCGCACCTCGGTCCACCACTGAAAATCGTGGTGTCGCCGGTTCGATTCCGGCCCTCGCCATAGCGTGACCGACGACGAGTCCGCACGCCGTGCGCTCATTGAGCTGCACCGGGAGCTGCTCGACGAGCAGCGCAAGGCGGCCGAGCGCTTCTCCGGCCGGATGAGCGCGAGCGAGACGCTCCAAGCCGCCACCGAGGACCTCCGCTTCAGCTGGCTGACCACACTGAGCGAGCTGATCACCGAGCTCGACGAGGCGCGCGCCAAGGGCGACGAGGCGCGGCGCTCGGCCGCGCTGGCCCGCACGCGCGACCTGCTCGTGGAGCCGGACGCGACCACGGCGTTCGGCGCCCGCTACCTCCGCGCGCTGCAGGACCACCCGGCCGTCGTGTTCGCCCACCGCGACCTGGTGGCGGCCCTCACGTGACCCTCGAGGAGCTCGTACGCCAAGCGGTCGCGGACGGCAGCTGGGAGCAGCTGAGCGATCGCATCGACGACGGCTTCACCCTGCGCTCGAGCTCGCAGCTCGGACAGGTCGAGCTGTCGGGCCGCCAGGCGGTGGACCACCTCGAGCGGCCGGGGCCCGGCGAGCTGCTCAGCTGGGACTGCGACAGCTTCCCGACGGGGCTCGCGCTGACATTCGAGTGGCGGCGCACCGGCACGGAGGAGCACGATCGCCGGCGCTGGTACCTGCGCACGGACGACGCGGGACGGCTCGTCGGCCTATGGAGCTACTCGGCTCGCCCGCAGGCCGACAGCTCGGCGCAGACCGACGTGCCCGCCGGCGTTCTGTCGGCCCTGGGCGCCGATGGATCGGCGACGGACATGGAGCACGGCGGCAACTCCGGGGCCGCGCTGCAACGGGTGCGTGTTGGCGAGGAGCTCCTCGTGCTCAAGCGCTCGGCGCCCGGGGCCGACTGGCTCGGGCGGGTCACCGCGGACGATGGACGGACCGGGCAGCTCTGGCAGCAGGGGGTCTTCGCCGAGGTCGCCGACCTCCTCGACACCGGGATCGTCGACGCCGTGCGGGACGACGGCGCGTGGTGGGTCGCGATGCGCGACGTCTCGCCGTGGCTGCTCGACTCCACCCGGACCCTCACACGTGAGGAGGCGCGCTCCGTGCTCCTGGCGGCAGCCGGGCTGCATCACCGCTTCCGCGGCCGGCCGCCGGCCGGCTGCGCGACGCTCGAGGCCCGCATCGGGATGTCGGGCCGCGCGGTGGTGGAAGCCGAGCGTGACGGACCCGACCTCCTGCCCAAGCAGTTCGACCTGGCCTGGGAGGCGTTCTCCTCCGTCTGCCCGGCCGACGTGGCCGCGCCGGTGCTCGCGGCGGCGGCCGACGCGGGACCGCTCGCCCGCGCGCTGCGCGACGCCGCCCCGCTGACGCTGCTCCACGGCGACCTGCGCGACGACAACCTCGGCTTCCGCGACGGACAGCTCGTGCTGCTCGACTGGGACCTCGCCACGGCCGGCACGCCGACGGTCGAGTTCGCGTGGTTCCTGCTGCAGGACGCGTGGCGCGTGGACGCCACCCGCGATCAGCTGGAGGCGGACTTCGTCGAGGCCGAGGGCGACCTCGACGAGCGTGAGCTCGAGCTGGGCATGTTCTCCGGCCTCGTCCAGTACGGCTGGGTGCTCGGGCACTCGGCGCTCGTGCACCCGGACCCGGTGGAGACGACCTGGGCCCACGAGGAGCTCGACTGGTGGGTCCCCAGGGTCAGAGCGGCCCTGGACCGGCTGGGCGGCGCACCGAGCTGAGCAGCTACCGCTCCGGCCACGAGACGTCCGACCTGACTCCGTCGCCGCCCTCGGGCTTCGGTCCGCCGATGGCGATCAGGCGGATCCCGTCGGGCCCCCTTCGACGAAGAGGCTGACGCCGAGGTCTCGCGAGCCCAGGTGCTTTCGCGCAAGCGCGCCTCGACTCCCTCCCCCTGAGCTGAGTCCTCGATATCGCGCAGATTCACTATCTCCCAGGCAGACATGCTCCGCCTCTGTTCTTACACGAACGGCAGCTACTCGGCGCGGAGCGCCTCCAGCACCTGCAGTCGCGAGCCACGACGCGCCGGAAGCACGGCCGCGAGCACGCCGACCACGATGGCGAGCAGGAGGAAGACGGCGAGCTGTCCGATCGGCGGCACGAAGCCCAGACCGAGGTCGCCCAGCGATTGGGTCACGAGGAAGGCGAACAGCAGCCCCACGGCGGTACCGAGCAGGCCGCCGATGACCGCGGTGATCACGCTCTCGTAGCGGACCATCCGCCGCACCTGGCCGGACGTGGCTCCGACGGCGCGGAGCAGCCCGAACTCCTGCGTGCGCTCGTGGATCGACAGGAAGAGCGAGTTGGCGATCCCGAACAGTGAGATCACGACGCTCATCGCGAGCAGCGCGTAGAGGAGGTAGACGAACTGGTCGAGCTGGGCGCTGACCGCGTCCGCGTAGTCCGCGCGCGACTCGACGGCAGTGGTCGGGAATGCCTCGAGCACAGCTTCGATGTGACGCTCGGCGGTGGCGGCCGGAACGCCCTCGCGGAGGTCGGCGAAGATGATCCACGGGTCGCGCGCGGCCGAGACCCGCGCGAACAGGGTGGCCGGGACGATCGAGCCCTGGAGCAGCTGTGGGTCTTGATAGATGCCGAGGACGCGCAGCCGGGCCCTGCCTCCAGAAGGTGTCTCGATCCGGTAGGAGTCGCCGACGCCGACGTGGTGGGCCTTGGCGAACTGCTCCTCGACGAGCGCGCTGTCGCCTCGCAGGCGCCCGATCACCGAGTCGTCGCCGCGTACCCAGTCGACGCTGTAGAGCCGCGCCAGGGCGGCGGGGTCGACGCCGTTGATGATGTCTGTGAGGACGCTCGAGCCCTTCCCGTCGACCTTGACCTGATCGATCAAGACGCTCGCCTCGGTCGCGACATCGGCGGAGCCGGCCACGGCGCGCCCGGCACCAGCGGGGATCGGGCCCATGGTCTCTGAGCGGACCACGAGGTCGGCGCTGACGACGCGGTTGACGGTGTCGTCGAACGACGCCTTGATCCCGTTCGCGAAGACCGCGACGAAGACGACCAGCCCGAGCCCGACCATGAGGGCCGCGGCGGTCGTGGCGGTCCGGCCGGGGTTGCGCATCGCGTTCTCACGCGCAAGCAGTCCGGGCTCGGCGAACAGGCGCTGGAGCGGCCAGCCGATCGCGCCGGCGAGCGGGCGGACGAACCAGCGGGCGCTGAGCGCAACGCCGATGAAGAGCAGCACGACGCCGACCGCCATCACGGACAGCCGGCTGGCGGCGGGCCCCGAGCTGAAGAGGCCCGCGGCGAGCGTGCCCACGCCGGCCAGGGCGACGATGAACGCGATCGCGGGCGCCCAGCGCCGGCGGGGACCCGCAGTCTGCGCCGAACCCTGGAGCGCCTGCATCGGAGCGACACGGGTAGCGCGGCGAGCAGGGGCGAGCGCCGCGAGTTGCGTGACCCCGACACCTACCAGGAGCGCGACTGCAATCGTCCGCGGGGCAAGCTCCAGGCCACCGGTCGGGATCCCGAGCCCCACCGCCTCGAACAGCGACGCGAGCGCCTTGGCGAACACCAGCCCGAGCCCGAGCCCGAGGAGCGAGGCCGTAAGGCCCAGGAAGAGCGCCTCGAGCGCGACCGCTCCGAGCACCTGACGGCGAGTGGCGCCGAGCGTCCGCAGCAGCGCGAACTCGCGGGTGCGCTCGGCGACCGTGATCGTGAAGGTGTTGAAGATGATGAATGCGCCCACCAGCAGCGCGGCGCCGGCGAAGGTGAGCAGCGCGGGCGTGAGGAAGCCGCCGATCTGGTCGTTGATCTCGGCGGCGTTCTCGTCGGCCGCGTCCTCGCCGGTGCGCACCTGCAACCCCTTCGGCACCACGGCGTGGATCCGGTCCGCGAGCTGCTCGGGGGCGACGGCGTCGGCGGCGGCCACGTTGATGGTGGTGACCTCCCCCTCACGGTCGAACCAGCGCTGGATGTCGGCGAGTGGCGCCGACACGACATCGGTGCCGCCGGCATCGGCGTTCCCGACTGTGTAGGAGCCGACGACGGTGACCGCGACGACGCCGTGGCGCGTGGCGATCCCAAGCCGGTCACCGGGTTCGAGCCCGTGCTTGTCGGCGGTGTCGCGCAGGAGCGCCACCTCGCCCGAGCGCTGCGGCATCCGGCCGCGCACGTTCGAGACCGGCTTGAACGGCTCGGAGGAGGCGGTCGCGATGATCGTTCCGCCACCACCTGTCGACTTCTTCAGCTTGCCGTCGATCACGAGCGCGCCGGCCGCCCATAGGTCGCCCTCGGCCTTGCGCACGCCGGGGACGGCGGCGATCGTGTCGATCAGGGACTCATTCAACGGCCGGGCTTCGCTGAACTGGCTGGTGAACGAGTCCTTGGGTGCCACCTCGACGTCCACGCCGCTGTAGGTGGCGCGGGTCAGCTCGCTGAACCCGCTGCGGATCTGGTCGGTCAGCACGTAGGTGCCGGCGATCATCGCTACGCCCAGCAGCACCGCGACCGCTGTGAGCCCCGCGCGCAGCTTGCGCTGGCCGAGCTCCTTCAGCACCAGACCGATCACGCCAGGTTCTTCAGGTGGTCGAGGATCTCGCCCTGTGAGGGCCGCCGCAGGCGATCGACGATGCGCCCGTCGGCCAGGAACAGGACCGAGTCGGCGATCGCCGCGGCCGCCGCGTCGTGGGTGACCATCACGATCGTCTGCCCGAACTCGTCGACCGCTCGGCGCAACAGCTCGAGGACTCCACGGCCGGCCTTGGAGTCGAGGTTGCCGGTCGGTTCGTCGGCGAACACCACTGCCGGTCGGCTGATGAGCGCTCGCGCGACGGCGACCCGCTGGGCCTGTCCCCCGGACAACTCGTTCGGGAGATGGTCGCGGCGGTCCTGGAGGCCGACCGTGTCGATCAGGGTCTCGAGCCAGGCCTTGTCCGGCTGCTCGCCGCCTATCCGGATCGGGAGCAGGATGTTCTGCTCTGCGCTCAGTACCGGCAGCAGGTTGTAGCTCTGGAAGATGAAACCGATCTGGCTGCGCCGAAGCAGCGTGAGCTCGCGGTCCGACAGCGTGTCGATGCGGGTGCCGGCGATCTCGACCCAGCCGCTCGTGGCCCGGTCCAGCCCGGCGAGGATGTGCATAAGCGTCGACTTGCCAGAGCCCGACGGGCCCATGATCGCGGTGAACGTGCCCGGCTCGAAGTCGACGCTGACGCCGCGCAGGGCGTCCACCGCGCCGGCGCCCTCGCCGAAGCGACGGGTCAGATCGTGCCCACGGACCACGGCCTCGGAGTCGACGTGAACGGACGGGACGGGTGTCAGGTGAGGCGCCGTTCGATGCATACCTGCAGGCTGCCGCGACCGGCAGGGCCCGGCATCCGTTTGGGGCCGCGGATGCGCGGGGGGAAACTACGGACCATGCGAGAGCACGAGGCCACGCTCTGGAGCGGGGACCGTGTGGTCATCAGACCGATCCGTGCCGAGGACAAACAGTGGCTGCTCGATGTCTTCCACCGCCTGAGCCCGGAATCGCGCTACCGCCGCTTCTTCTCCCCGGTGAAGGAGCTCGGTGAAAGCCAGCTGCACTACCTGACCGAGGTCGACCACCACACGCACGAAGCGCTGGTCGCCTCCGACCCGAGGACGGGGGATGGCCTGGGCGTGGCGCGCTTCATCCGCTCCGCTCCCGACGCCGCCGTCGCGGAAGTCGCGGTCACGGTCGTTGACGACTGGCAGGGGCGCGGGCTCGGAACGGAGCTGCTCCATGAGCTCACGGACCGCGCCCGCGAGGAGGGCGTCAAGCGCTTCAACGCGACGGTGCTCGACAGCAACCGGGCGATGCTCGAGGTGTTCCACGAGCTCGCGGACGTGCGTGTGACGGCCAGGGACGCCGGCGTGGTGGAGCTTCTGATGGACCTGCCCGCCGCGGGGATCCCCAGCGCCCTCGGCCACACCGTGCGAGCCGCGGCGAGCGGCGAGCTCACCGTGGACCCGAGGCACCCGACTGCCTAAGCCGGAGCGGGTGGAACCACCAGGACAGGAAGGTGGCTGTGGTGGACCACCCCGTGCGAGACGCTTCCGAGCGCCGAAGAGATCCCCGTGAGACCGCGAGAACCCATGACGATCGCCGCTGCGCCCCGTTCCAGTGCGGCGTCTATGACGCCCCTCCAGATCGGCGCCCCGGTCACCCGCGATGGGAGCGGGTCAGCGACCAAGCCGGCCTCGAGGGCGACGGCCACACCTTCGGCGGCGGTCTCCTGCGCCTGCATCTCGGCGATCTCGTCGAGCTCGGCTCTCATCCCTGCCACCGGTCCCACTGCGCCCAGCTTGGGAGCGTGCTCGACCCACGACTGCCAGAGCGCGACGACCGTCGCATGGCGGCCGGGGAAGAGCTCTCCGGCGAGTTCGATCGCTCGGCGCGCACCCTCCGAGCCGTCGTAACAGAGCAGGAGCGCCTTCCGCTCGAGCTGTTCCGGGCCGGCATCCGGCACCACCAGGACCGGTGTCTGCGAGTGGGTGAGGACCGAGCTCGAGACGCTGCCGAGCACCGCTCGGCTCACCCCGGAGCAGCCGTGTGCACCGATCACGGTCAAGCGCGCCCGGTGCTCGGCCGCCGTCTCGACCAGCGTGCGCCACGTCTTGCGTCCCTCCTTGACCGCGAACGGCACGGCGTCGAAGCCGGCGCGCCGTGCGAGCGCGGCGCCCTCCCCGGCACGCCGCTCCGCCTCCTCGCGATCCAGCCGGTCAAGGTCGTCGATTGCCTTGGCGAGCGGCGCCGGGGCAGGGTCGAGCGTCCCGCGGAACATCACGTTGGAGAGCCCGGCCCAGGTGTGACACACCAGGGCGTGCCCCTGAATCGACAGGGCGGCCGCGGTCTGGATCGCGTGTGCCGAGCCCTCCGAGCCGTCGTAGCAGAGGACGACCGGCCCGACGTCGGGCTCGGCGCTCACGAAACGCTCTCGGCCTCGGCGGTGTGCCGCCCGGCCTGCGCTCCATCCGTTGCGCTGCGCGGGTGGACTACCACCGCGCAGGGTGCGGAGCGCAGGAGCTCTCTGGAAACGGATCCGAGCAACACGCGCCGCAGCGGTCCATAGCCACGCGAGCCGAGCACGAGCAGTCCGCCGTCCTCGGTCGCGGCCTCGGCCAGCCCGTTGGCGACATCGGCGACGACCAGCACGCCCTTTGCCCGCACGTCGTCCGGCAGGTCGGCGAGTACCTCGTCGAGCCGGGCTTTCATCTCCTTCTCGATCTCGTCCTTGAGCTCGTGCCAGCCCTGGTTCGGTCCGCCGCCCTTGCCGTAGCCGATCGGCGGTGGCTCTGCCACGGTGACCACGTTGAGCACGGCGCCGCTGGCACGCGCCAGATCGACCGTGTCGTGCAAGGCCGCGAGCGACTCCGTAGTGCCGTCGAAACCGACCGTGATCTCCTTGATCGCTCCCGGGGCGCTCTCCGCGAACCCGCGCGGAGCCACGGCCACCGAACACGGCGACCCGTGCAGAAGGGTGAGCGCGACGTTGCCGCCGAGCACCTGCCCGAGCTTGCCGCTGCTGCTGGAGCCCACCACCACCAGATCGGCGCCGCTCTCCTCGGCGAGCTCGTGAAGCCCGCGGGCCGGCGAGCTGCTCGGTATGGCCTCCGCCACCGCGCCGACCGACTCAGCGGCGCGCTCGACGGCGCGGGCGTACTCACGCTCGGCCTCCTGGAACGCCGGGTCGCGGCCGCCCCACAGCGGATCGAACTGGAAGACACCGGCGACGATCAGCTCCGCGCCGGTGGCACCCGAGATCAGCTTGGCGAACGCCAGGGCGTCGTCCGAAGCTGGCCTGCCGTCGTATCCAACGATGATCTTGCGGTACATGTCGCCCTCCTCCGGGCCTGGGTCAGCGCCCCGCCGCCACGGCGAGGTCGAAGTCTGTGAGCACTCCCTGGGGCAGCTGATGTGGCCGCTGGCGCACGAGCAGCCGCGTGGTCCCTGCGGTCGACAGCGCGTACAGGGCGACGCGCAGACTTTCGTGCGGCGCGATGGCCGTCACCGGCTCGGTGACCGCGTCGCGAGCGCTCGCCAGCCGACGGTCGCGGCCGAGCCAGCCGAGCAGCCCGCGCACCGTTATCCAACCGAGCGGGGTGCCGTTCGCCGCCCCGAGCACGAGGATCGCGTGAACGCGGTGAACCGCCATCGCCTCGGCGGCGTCCGCCACGCTCGCGTCCTCCGAGATGGTCAGGCAGCCCGGCGTCATGAAGTCGCTGACTTCACGCTCGAAGATGTCGTCGGCGGCCGAATGGGAGGTCGCGTGATCTGGGAGAAGCGCTGAAGTCATGGAGGAAGCTTCACGCGCGGGCGTTCCCCGGTCATCGGCGCTGTTCCCCAATTCGTCTCCGTAGTTGGCCGCAGACGGATACCGCGCTACGCCACGGGCCGGTCGCTCCTGCGCTATACCGGAGCCCGCATGGAGCGCTCCGAGCTAGAGCTGCTGAACGCCTACTGGCGCGCTGCCAACTACCTCTCTGTCGGGCAGATCTATCTCCTCGACAACCCGCTGCTGCGCCGGCCGCTCGAGCCCGCGGACGTGAAGGCGCGCCTGCTCGGCCACTGGGGCACCACCCCCGGCCTGAACTTCGTCTACGCGCATATGAACCGAGCGATCCGGAAGCACGGCCTGAACGCGATCTACGTGGCCGGACCCGGGCACGGCGGGCCGGGCATCGTCGCTAACACCTACCTCGAAGGCACCTACACGGAGGTCTATCCCTCCATCGGGCGCGATGAGGAGGGCCTGCGGCGGCTGTTTCGCCAGTTCTCGTTCCCGGGCGGGGTGCCGAGCCACGTGGCTCCGGAGACCCCGGGCTCGATCCACGAGGGTGGCGAGCTCGGATACGCGCTCACGCACGCGTACGGGGCGGCGTTCGACAACCCGGACCTTCTGGTCTGCTGCGTGGTGGGCGACGGCGAGGCGGAGACGGGCCCACTGGCCGCGAGCTGGCATTCCAACAAGTTCGTCAATCCGGCGAGCGACGGCGCCGTGCTTCCCGTCCTTCACCTGAACGGCTACAAGATCGCCAATCCCACGGTGCTCGCCCGCATCCCGCATGCGGAGCTCGAGGCTCTGCTCACCGGGTACGGCCACCGCCCGCTGTTCGTCGAGGGCAGCGATCCGGAGGACATGCACCGCCGGATGGCCGACGCACTCGACGAGGCGGTGACCGACATCCGGCGCATCCGGGAGGAGGCGGCCGCCGGACAAGCGGCTCGGCCACGCTGGCCGATGATCGTCCTGCGCACGCCGAAGGGATGGACCGGCCCCAAGGTGGTGGACGGGCTGCCGGCGGAGGGCACCTTCCGGTCCCATCAGGTCCCGCTGTCGAAGGTGCGGACCAACCCGGAGCACCTGGCCCAGCTCGAGGAGTGGCTGCGCAGCTATCGACCTGAGGAGCTCTTCGACGAGACCGGGGCGCTCCTGCCCGGGCTGGCGGGCCTGCCGCCTGCCGGCGAGCGGCGGATGGGAGCCAACCCACATGCCAATGGAGGCCTCCTGCTACGCGACCTCGGGCTGCCCGAGTTCCGCGACTACGCGGTGGAGGTCAAGGCGCCGGGGCAGAGCACCAGCGAGGCGACGCGGGTGCTCGGGGGCTACCTGCGCGATGTGATGCGGCTCAACGACACCAGCCGCAACTTCCGTCTCTTCGGCCCGGATGAGACCGCCTCCAACCGCCTGGACGCCGTGTTCGAGGTGACGGATCGCCAGTGGGCGGCCGAGACCGAATCCGGCGACGACCACCTGTCGCCCGACGGCCGCGTGATCGAGGTGTTGAGCGAGCACATGTGCCAGGGCTGGCTCGAGGGCTATCTGCTCACCGGCCGCCACGGGCTCTTCAACTGCTACGAGGCGTTCATCCACATCGTCGACTCGATGTTCAACCAGCACGCCAAGTGGCTGAAGGTCACGCGCGGGATCCCATGGCGACGGCCGGTCGCATCGCTCAACTACCTCCTCTCCTCGCATGTATGGCGCCAGGATCACAACGGTTTCTCGCACCAGGATCCCGGCTTCATCGACCACGTGGTGAACAAGAAGGCCGAGCTGATCCGCGTTTACCTCCCGCCGGATGCCAACTGCCTCCTCTCCGTGGCGGACCACTGTCTTCGGAGCCGCGACTACGTGAACGTGATCGTCGCCGGCAAGCAGCCTTCGCTCGACTACCTGTCGATGGAGGAGGCAGTCGTGCACTGCGCGCGCGGCATCGGGACCTGGGACTGGGCGAGCAGCGACGGCGGTGACGCCGAGCCCGACGTGGTGCTCGCCTGCGCCGGCGACATCCCCACCGTCGAGACGCTCGCGGCGGCGAGCTTGCTGCGCGAGCACCTCCCGGAGCTGCGGGTGCGCGTGATCAACGTGGTGGACCTGATGCGGCTCCAGACCGACGGCGAGCACCCGCACGGGATGCCGGATGCCGACTTCGACGCCCTCTTCACCAAGGACCGGCCGGTGATCTTCGCCTACCACGGCTACCCCTGGCTGATCCACCGCCTCACCTACCGCCGGTCCAACCACGAGGGGCTTCACGTGCGCGGCTACAAGGAGGAGGGCACCACGACCACCCCGTTCGACATGGTCATGCTGAACGACATGGACCGGTTCCACCTCGTCATGGACGTCATCGACCGGACACCCGGCCTGGGCGCGCGAGCGGCGGAGGTACGCCAGGCGATGGTCGACGAGCGCCTGCGCCACCGCGCCTACACGCGCGAGACCGGCGACGACAGCCCGGACGTGCGCGACTGGACCTGGCCCGGCTGAACCGCCGGGCCGGAAACCCCGCGAGCGATCTGCGGCGTTTCCCGGACGTACGGCCGAACGCCCGACCCTAGGGTCGGTCACGCGATGCTCATTGACCGTCTGCTGCCTGCATTCGACGACACCCGAATCGAGCACTCCGTCCTGCCCGGGGCGCTCGGCCCGGGCTGGGTTCCTGCGCTACTGGAGGCCCCTGTCGCCCTTCATCGGCGTCGTGCTGCGACCAGCTTGCCGTGGTTGCGACTGAGCTGGCCAAGGACCGACACGCGGGATCGCCCCCAAGCTAGCGCCCAAGGACTGAGCGGACAGAGCGCGCGATCTCGAGCTCCTCACGGCTCTCGATCACCAGCACCCGGACCGGCGATGCCGACTCCGCCACGTCGGCGTCACCTGGTCGCGGTCCCGAGTTGAGCGCTCCGTCGAGGCGGACGCCGAGGAACCCCAGGCCGGTGCACGTACGCTCCCTGACCGCCGGAGAGTGCTCGCCGACCCCGCCCGTGAATACGAGCGCGTCGATGCCCTCCATCGCCGCCGCCATCGCCGCGATGCCGGCACGCAGGCGGTGTAGGTAGACCGACAGCGCCGTCCGGGCCCGCTCCTCGTGCTCGGCGGCCGCGAGCACCTCCCGCATGTCTCCGGAGGTGCCCGAGAGACCGCGCAGACCCGATTCGTGCTCCAGCACCCGCTCGAGCTCGTCCGGCGCCATTCCCGCGTCGCGCACGAGCCAGAGCAGCATCCCTGGGTCGACAGAGCCCGACCGGGTGGCCATGACGAGTCCCTCGTTCGGGGTGAAGCCCATCGTGGTGTCGATGGATCGACCTCCCAGCACGGCTGCGAGCGACGCGCCTGCCCCGAGGTGGCACGTCACGAGCCGCAGGCCGGCCGGCGGCCGGCCGAGCAGCTCCGGCGCGCGCCGCGACGCCCACGCGTGGCTGATCCCGTGAAACCCGAAGCGGCGCAGCCCGTGGCGCTCGATCAGGTCCGCCGGCAGCGCGTATAGCGCCGCCCCCTCGGGCATTCCCGTGTGGAAGGTCGTGTCGAAGCAGGCCACCTGCCGCACGTCCGGGACGAGCTCCCGAAACAAGGAGAGGACCCGCAGCGCCGGCCCGTTGTGAAGCGGGGCAAGATCGCCCAACGCCGAGAGGCGCCGGACGCCCGAGTCGTCGAGGAGGGCCGGCTCGGTGAACTCGTGCCCTCCATGGACGACGCGGTGGCCGATCGCATCCACTCCCTCCGCGTCCCGGAGAAATGCGCGCATCGGCTCGATGTCGAGCGGGTCCCCGGGCGGCGGGAGATCGGCCGCTGCGGCTATCTCGCCGGCGGCATCGACCAGCCGCAGCTTGAGGCTGCTCGAGCCGCTGTTTGCGACGAGGATGCGCATGCGCCGGGCTACGGGAAACTACGGGGATGGAGCGCGGCGTTGGCCGGATGAACCAGCTGCCGCTCGACCGGATACTCACAGCATGCTGGAAACCCGGCCAGGGGTAGGGTCGCCGTGGTGAGCGAGCCGAACGCCGTGGAGGAACAGATCACGATCGTGCTGGCCGACGACCATCCGGTCGTGCGCTCCGGACTGCGCATGCTGCTGGAGAACGAGAGCGACATCGAGGTCCTGGCCGAAGCCGGTGACGTGGAGACCGCCCAGCGCTACGTGCTGGGCCACAAGCCGACCGTGCTCGTGCTCGACCTCAACATGCCGGGCGGCTCGAGCCTCGACGCGATCCCGGACGTGGCCGACGCCTCCCCGGAGACCGCCGTCGTGGTTCTGACCATGCAGGAGGACCCGGCGTTCGCTCGCGAGGCGCTCCAGGCGGGCGCTCGCGGCTACGTGCTCAAGCAGTCCGCGGGAACCGAGCTCGTCCAGGCCATCCGCGCGGCCGCCACCGGCGGCACCTGGCTCAACCCCGAGCTCGGCGCGCGGATGGCCGCGACCCCCACACCGAGCGGTCCGCCCGGCGACCTGACCGAGCGCGAGCTCGACGTCCTGCGCCTGATCGCGCTCGGCCACACCAACAACGAGATCGCGGAGCAGCTCTACCTCAGCGTCAGGACCGTCGAGACCCACAGAGCGCACATACAGCAGAAGCTCGGCCTCTCGACGCGCGCAGAGCTCGTGCGCTACGCGCTCGACAACGACCTGATCGACCGCTAGGCACCCCGGTGGACCTCGCCGTGCTTGCGCTGGCCGGTGGAGCCACCGCGCTCGCCACCGGGCTCGGCGCCGTCCCGGTTTTCATGCTCGGCGAGCGAGCAGAGGCGTTCCGGCCGTTCCTGTGGGGGCTTGCCATCGGGCTGATGAGCGTCGCGTCGGTGGTGGGCCTGATCCTCCCCGCCCTCGACGAGGGCTCCGCGGCAGAGGTGGGCACCGGGCTAGTGGTGGGCGTGCTCTTCCTCCTGGCGAGCCGCCGCTTCCTCGCTCACCGTGACCCACACATCGCCGGGCTTCGCGGCGCGGGGGTGCGCCGCTCGGTCCTCGTGTTCGCCGTGCTGCTCGTGCACAGCCTGCCGGAGGGCTTCGCGATCGGCACGGCCTTCGCCTCCGACACGGAGGGCCTTGCGCTGTTCGTATTCCTAGCGATCGCCCTCCAGAACATCCCGGAGGGCACGAGCGTGTCGATCCCCATGCAGGGGGCGGGGTTCGGGCGCGCCCAGCAGTTCTGGGCGGCCGTGCTCACGAGCGCGCCACAGCCCGTCGGGGCCGTGATCGCCTACCTGGCGGTGGAGCAGATCACGGGGCTGCTGCCGCTCTCGTTCGCGTTTGCGGCCGGGGCGATGCTCGCCCTCGTCTTCGTCGAGCTGCTGCCGCAGACGCTCGCACCTGGCGGCCGCTGGAAGGCCCTCCTCGGCTCGGCTCTCGGGGCAGCGCTGATGCTTGTCCTCGCGGCCCTGCTAGGCGTCTAGCTTGCGCAGGTACCGACCGAGCTCCTCGGCCACGACCTTGTCGTCCGCGTCCCACGGGGGCTCGTCCAGCACCTCAGAGTCCACGACGGCCCCGGGCTCCAGTCGCGCCTGGAGGTAGAGCCTGCGGCGCTCGCCCGAGATGAGCGCGCCGCGGAGGACGGGCTCGAAGCGCTCGGGCTCGATGGTCGCCCGCGAGCGCCGCGATGCCGGATGCGGCGACGTCGGCCTGCTGGGCTCCGAGCCCACCCTGCTTGACCGGGAAGTCCGCGGCGTCGCCGGCCGCGAAGACGTGTTCCCCCATGCCGACGACCCGGCAGCGCTCGTCGATCGGGATGAAGCCGTCCTGATCGCCCGGCAGCCCGCGGATCGTGCGTCCCCGCAGACGCGGTAGGGACACGATGGTCCCGGGCTCGAGCTCACGCCCGCCCGGGTGGACGATCAGCTGCCGGTTGGTCGGCACCTCGGCGCGCGAGCCCGTGATCAGCCGCACCCCGGCCTCCTCGAGCGTAGTCCTCACGACGCCCGCGACCGAGGCACCGAAGGCCTCGAGCGGAGCTTCCTCGGGAGTCACGACGGTGACCGTGACGTCGTCGAAGCCGGAGGCGACGGCCCTGTCGGCGGTCTGCAGCGCCAGCTCATAGACGGGCAACGACCAGGCCGGTCCCTCGGGCACGACCAGGGCGATCCGCTTGTTGTAGCCCTCCTCGATGTCTTGGACGATCCCCAGGAAGGTGTCCTCTGCGTGGGCGTCGTCGAAGGTGGTCACGTGTTCGAAGGCCGGCACCGAGCGGGCGCCGACGGCAACCAGCAGGGCGTCATACGGAAGGCTCTGTCCGTCGCGGGTGTGCACGACCTGACCGTCGCCGTCGACCCACTCGACCGCGTCCTCGACGAGGGCGGCGCCGGCGTCGCCCGCGATTTGGGCCAGCGGGTAGCGGCCCACGGCCCCTCCGGCGAACGGCTCCTTCACGGCGAGCGGCCGATAGCGCAGCTCGCCCTCCGGAGAGACCATCGTGATCTCCACCCCGTCGCCAACCAGCCTTCGCAGGCGCAGTAGCCCCTCGACCGCCGCGATGCCCCCTCCACAGATGACCACCCGAAATCCGCTCATGGCGGCGACCCTAACCGGGGCCCGGAGCCACTGCGGGTAACCACTGAGACGGTCGCGCTGTTCCCCCGGATGCCGCCCCCCGTGCGGTGGACGAGCCTTGAGCCATGGCCAACGGAGCCAAGCGCCGCGTGATCATCGTGGGAGGTGGAGTGGCGGCGCTCGAGGCGCTGCTCGCCCTTCGCTCCCTTGCGGGCGACCTGGCATCGGTCGAGCTGGTGGCGGACACGCCCCAATTCAGCTATCGGCCGCTCGCCGTGGGCGAGCCGTTCGGCCTGGGAGCCTCCCACCGCTTCGACCTGACCCGGATCGCGCATGAGCAGGGCGCTGTGCTGCACCTCGCCGGCATCGACTCCGTCGATCCCGGGGAGCGGCGCATCGTCACCTGGGACGGCCGGAGCTTCGGCTACGACCACCTGCTGGTCGCCGTGGGGGCCCGCGCGACCACCGCGATCCCGGGGAGCGTCTCGATCAAGGGTCCCGCCTACACCAGCCGCTTCCGCACCGTCCTGCGTGAGCTCGACAAGCGGCAGATCACTCACGTGGCCTTCGCCGTGCCCGCAGGAGCGTCCTGGCCGCTGCCGCTCTACGAGCTCGCGCTTCTCACCGCGGCTCACGTCGCCGAGCGCGGGCTGCGGAATGTTCAGCTCCGGCTCGTCACGCACGAGTCGGAGCCGCTCGACGTGTTCGGGGCGAAGGCGTCCGCCGCGGTACGTGAGCTGCTCGAGGACAGCGGCATCGAGGTCCTGACGGACAGGGTGCCGCTCGAGGGGCGCCCGGGCGAGCTCGTGACCGCTCCGGGCCCGGCGCTGGTTGCCGACAGAGTGGTCAGCCTCCCCGGCCTGAAGGGGCCGGCGATCCGGGGTCTTCCCCACGATCGCGATGGGTTCATCCCGGTCGACCTGCACGGTCGCGTGCGCGGGCTCGAGGACGTGTACGCGGCGGGCGATGCCACAACCTGCCCGATCAAGCAGGGAGGTGTGGCCGCGCAGCAGGCCGACGCGGCGGCCGAGGCGATCGCAGCTCGCCTGGGCAGGGATCTCGAGCCGCGCCCGTTTCGACCCGTGCTTCGCGGACTGCTCTTGACCGGTACCGGCCCGCTCTACCTCCGAGCCGAGGTCGCGGGCGGTCGTGGCGACGCTGGACGGGTGTCGGAGCATGCGCTGTGGTGGCCTCCGAGCAAGGTAGCCGGACGACACCTCGCGCCCTACCTCACGACTCAGCCGACCGAGCTCGCTGGCGCCCGGAGGGGCGTCAACGTGGAAGTGCGCGTCGCGGCCCTTCCGCGTCCGAATCCACGTGCTGGGCGGGCAACGACGCCGTGACGGTGGTCCCACCCCCGGGCTCCGAGTCCACGCGGAGCTCACCGCCCACCAGGGAGACGCGCTCGCGCATGCCGAGCAGACCGAATCCGTCAGCACGCAGGCTCGGGTCGAACCCGCGCCCGTCGTCGCGCACCGACACCGTCACCTGGCCGTCCTCGACAACCGCTATCTCGACGTGCTCCGCCTCGGCGTGCTTGATCACGTTCGTGAGCGACTCCTGGACGATCCGGTAGACGGCACTCTCGAGCTCCGGCACGTGCCGTGCCGGGCTGCGCCCCCGGTCGTACGCGAGATCGATTCGCGCCTCGATGTCGAGCCCGGAGGTGGCGGCGGTGCGCTTGATCAGCGCGTCCAGCGCCGGTCCTGTCCCAAGCTCGTCGAGCGCCGCCGGGCGCAGCTCCGTGATCAACCCCTGGAGCCCGCTTATCGAGAGCTGGATCTGCTCGATCGCCTGGTCGACGGCGGCGACGATTGCCTCCGGGCGCTCGGATTGGCGGGCGCCCTCGAGCCGCAGCTTGAGGGCCCCCAGCTCCTGCAACGTCTCGTCGTGGAGCTCGCGGGCCCACCGGCGCCGCTCCTGCTCGGAGGCCTCGACGGAATTGCGCCGGCGGTCGTCCTCGACCGACTGGGCTGTGGCGATGGCGATGGCGGCGCTCGCGGCGAACGAGCTCAGGATGTGCTCGTCGTCGGCGTCGAAGCCCGGACCACTCCTGAGACGGTCGAACGCGATCAGGAGACCGCGCGTGCCGGCACGAAACGACAGCGGCGCGACCAACGCGGCCGTCGCCCCGGGCGCGAGCTCTCCAAGCCCGTGCCCCACCCGGCTGGCCAGATCGGCGATGCGCTCCGAGACGCCCGCGTTCAGCGCGGACCCTGCGACCGTGTCGGTCGTCGCAAGCTCGTGTCCGACGAGCTCGGCACCGGCCTCGCCTGCCGCGGCTGCGACCCGTGCGCGTCCGCCCTGCTCGAGCACCACCACCAGGGAGCGCGCCTCCAGAAGCGCCCGGCCGCGCTTCACGACCAGCTCCAACACCCGTTCGAGGTCGGTCTCGGCACCGACCGATCGAGCTATGACGGCGGTCGCCTCGAGGCCACGCACCGCGCGCTCGAGCTCCCCATGCCTGCTCTGCAGGCTCGTGTAGAGGCGAGCGTTGTCGATTGCGATCGCCGCCCAGTCGGACAGCACGATTGCGGATTCCTCGTCGCGCTCGTCGAAGTCCACGCCCCCTTCCTTGTCGGTGAGGTAGAGGTTGCCGAAGACGACGCCACGAACGCGGATCGGGACGCCCAGGAACGTCCGCATCGGCGGGTGCTGTGGCGGGAATCCGTACGAGCGTGGATGCGCCGTCACATCGTGCAGGCGCAGCGGCTCGGGATGACGGATCAACTCGCCGAGCACCCCATGTCCCCGTGGTAGCGGGCCGATGCGGCGCCGCTGCTCCTCGTCGATGCCGACGAAGAGGAACCGTGCGAGCTCCTCCTTCGTCTCGTCGAGAACGCCGACCGCGGCGTAGCGGGCGCTGGTGAGCTCGCGCGCGGTGCGCAGAACGAGATCCAGAACCGACTCGAGGTCGAGCTCCGCCACGAGGGTCCGCCCAACGTCGAGCAGCCGGAGCAGCTCCCGTTCGCTGAGCCGGCTTCCCCCCTGGGCGGGGGCCATGTCGCCACCAGGGTCCGGCACGTCGCGGCCAGCGTACCGCTCGCGCATCCGACGGTCCATGAACCGTAGTTCGCACGGACGGGTGCCGCGGAAGTCCCCGGAGGCCGCACCCAGGAACGAGCCGTAGGCTCGACCGCCATGAGCCACCAACAGCGGCGGCCTGTCCTGATCGGCTTCGACGGCTACGAAGACGCCGCAGCGGCCATACGCGGCGCCGGCGCCCTGCTGGGACCTCGTCCAGCCGTCGTCGCCTACGTGTGGGAGCCCCTGGCCGGTCTGCTGCTGCACGCCGAGGCCGATGAGCTGACCGGCACCATGCGCGAGGCCGCCGACGAGTTCGATGCCGGCGAAACGGACCGCGCGGAGGGCGTCAGCAAGGATGGCGCGCAGCTCGCGAAGAGCGTGGGGTTCGAGGCGCAGGCGGTGTCGGTCCGCGGGAGGCCGAAGGTGTGGCCCGCTCTGTTGCAACTCGCCGAGGAGCACGACGCGGCGGCGATCGTGATCGGAACCGAGGGCCTTGGCGCGGTCAAGTCGGCGCTACTCGGGAGCGTTTCGAGAGGGCTGCTCCACCGGTCCAAGCGGCCCCTGCTGATCGTGCCGAACTCGGAGGGAACCCCCCCTGACGGGCCTGTGGTCATCGCCTACGACGGCTCCGAGCACGCCCGGCGCGCGATCGAGGTCGCGGGCACGCTGTTCGGCGGACGAGCGGCCATCGTCGAGACCGTGTGGACGTCGTGGGAGGCCGTGGCGGCAGCCGGCCGGATCGGCGTGCCCGCGGCCGTCGCGGCCGTCGGGGCCGAACGGATGGATCAGGACCTCGCCGGGAGAGCCGAGCGCACGGCGGCAGAGGGGGCCGCGCTGGCCGGCGAGGTCGGCCTTCAGGCTCGTGCCGAGGTGCTCAAGGAGAGAGGGAACGTCCGCAACACGCTCGTCGAGAGCGCGAGCGCTCACGGCGCGGCGTCGATCGTGGTCGGCTCGCGAGGCCGCTCTGCGGTGGGCGCCGCACTGCTCGGAAGCGTCGCGGCCGGGCTCGCGCACGGGTCCCCTGTGCCGCTGCTCGTCGTTCCCCCGGACTGATGTTCTGGGATTACCTGGCACTTGCAGGCGTGGTCTTCGCGCTCAACCTGCTGCCGGCGTTCGGACCACCGACCAGCGCGGTGCTGGTCGCGTTCACCCTGAACTTCGATCTCGCCCCGGTGCCGTTGATCGCGGCGGGCGCAATCGCAGCGGCCTCCGGACGACTCGTCCTGGCGACCGCGACCAGGCGCCTTCGCCCGCGACTGTCCGGGAAGAGACGCGAAAGCCTTGCGGCCGCACAGCGTTACCTGGAGGCAAACCGAGCGCGAACCGCCGCCGGGCTGGGGCTGTTTGCCCTGTCGCCCGTCCCGAGCGGCCAGCTTTTCGTGGGCGCAGGGCTGATGTCGGTCCGCCTGCTGCCTCTGACGCTTTCGTTCTTCGCCGGACGCGTCGTCTCCTACAGCCTCTACGTGACCGGCGCCCACGCGATCAAGGGGTCCATCGGCGACCACGTCGTCGACGGACTCACCTCTCCCCTCGGGCTCGCACTCCAACTCGTCAGCCTGATCGCCCTCGTGCTTCTGCTCCGCCTCGACTGGGTGGCGATCCTGGAGCGCCGGCAAGACGTTCGATCTCGTAGTGCAGCGTGAGGAATCGCTGTCCGGCCAGAGAGAAGCTGTGGGCCGTCCTCAGCTCGCCTTCGTCGACGTAGACGAAGATGCGCTCCTGGAAATAGAGCAGCTTGATGACGGTGAGGGCGTCCCTCTCGCTGTCGACGGAGCTCAGGTAGTGACCCGGAAACGGCAGCTCGCTTCGCGACGTCAGCACGAAGTCGTGCTTCCCGGCGTTCTCGGGAAGGAGGGTGGCGGTGAAGTTGGCGCTCGGGATCGGGAAGCCGACGCTCACATAGCCGCGGTCCTCGTGCCTGAAGGTCGTGTAGATGCCCACGTAGATCGGCTTGCCCGAGTCCGCGTAGGTCCGGATCCAGCCCCGGATGTCGATCTCCTCGTTGCCGTCCAGGGCGATCGTGTCGATCGTGCTGATCATGCCCCGCTGGGCCTCTTCGATGTTGGACGGGATCGTGGCCTGCCCGAGCGGCTGCGCGACCAGCAGCTTGAAGAGCTCGTACCCGGGCTTCATCCAGCGGCGCCACTCGGGAATGATCGAGAGCTTGAACCGGCTGGTGTGCTCGTAGAACTCGCGGATCAGCGGATGCACCCGGCCCGCGTCGAAGGTGGGCCCGTCGAGGCTGTCGAGCGAGGCGATGATCCCGACGTCGGGGGGATTGCGGCGGAACGTGCCACCGCGGACCTTCGCGAGCTGCTCGACGTAGTCGGCGCCCACGTACCGCGAGCGCGCCTCGAAGGGCACGACGTAGCGCAGCTCCGCCGCCGGCACCTCCTCGGCCATCACGCGGACGAGGGGCCGATCGCGGTAGACGATCGCGGCGACCACGCGGTAGACGACCGCCACCGCCGCCGCGACCAGCGCGGAGTCGATGCCGGCGTCGAGCACCTCGAACAGGACGCCCAGGGCAACGCCGACTCCGAGGCCGAGGGCCGCCTTGAGCGGGCGCAGACCGAGCAGACCGAGTAGCGCGCCGCTGATGATCGCGGTGAGCAGGGCCTCGTCGGGGCCGTAGATCAGGCCCAGCAGCCAGCCGAACAGCGCCATCAGCAGAGCGCTGCTGAAGATGCGCTGCCAGAGCGGCTTGATCTGGGCCCCTCCCCTGCTCAGCGTCGTGAGCACCTCGGCGGGTGCGTAGACGGCGGCCCCGATCACGGCGCCGAGGCCGGCCCCCACTCCGTCGATCGCGTCGCCCAGCACAGCGCCCGACGCCGCACCCAGGGCTATGCCCCAGGCCACCGCGTCGCGGATTTGGCCGGAACGGCTCCGCCTGCGTCGGTCCGGGTCGGTCACGCCGGGAGTATCGCCTGAGCGCCCGCTGTCGATCTCGTAGGATCGCGCGATGGAGGAACGGGACCTGGCGCTCGCCCTCGCGCGCGGACGGATTGCCTTCGGCGTCGTGTCACTACTTGCGCCAGGCCTCCTGGCCCGCACGATGATCGGCGCCGGCGGCTCCGAGGGCGGGACACGCCTCTTCGTGCGCATGGTCGGTGCGCGCGACCTCGGAGTCGGCCTCGGGCTCCACGTCGCCTTGGACCGCGAAGCGCCCACGCGCGGCTGGCTCGAAGCATCGGCCGTGGTCGACGGCATCGACGCGGCAGCGGTCGTCCTCGCCCGCCGGCACCTGCGCCCGGGCGTCTTCCCCGGCACCCTCGGCCTGGCGACCGCCGGAGCGGTGCTCAGCGCATGGCTGGCCCGGCAGCTCGGCGCCGGCGACTGAAACCGGTCTCGTTTCGATTCCGGATCGATGAAGGCCTTCTCGCGCAGACGTGAAATACGTCTGTCGATGGCTCGAATGGAATTGAACGATCACGATCTGCTCCTGGACCTGGACTGCCCGGAGTGCGGCCACAGCATCCCCACCACGGTCGGGCAGGTTCGGTCCAGCGCCACGGTCCGCTGCTCCTGCGGCCAGCGCATCGGAATCGACGGGCGCGAGTTCGCGGACGAGCTGCAGCGGCTCGAGGACCGGCTCGACAGGTTCGACCGCTAGCACTCTGTCTGGTTTCGCGCCCACCCCCCGGGCGTGAGGCCCGACAGTCGTACAGGGCGCGGTCAGATCTCCAGGCGGGACTCCTCCAGGTCGAGCTCCCGCTCGACGCGGTGCATCACGTCGCTGGAGATCTCGCCGCTGTTGCGGAGCTCGACGAGTGCTCGCCGCTGCGCTGTGTAGAGCTCGTGCATCAGGCGCTGGTAGGCGAGTGAGCGATCCTCGATGCCGTCCTCGTCGTCGATCTTCCCGGCTCTCACCTTCACGCGACGCTGGCGGAACTCGTGGAGGCGCCGGAGCCGGTCGACCGTGTCGTCGAGCGTCCACTCCTCGACCGCCAGCTCCTCCAGCCGCTCCAGGGCCGCTCGCGAGGAGATCCACCGTGCCCGCATCTCCTCGGCCTCCTCCGCGCTGCCGTCCTCCTGCACGCCCAGGAACCGGATCAGGTATGGCAGCGTCAGCCCCTGGCCCACCACCGTCACGAGGATCAGCGCGAAGGTGATGAAGAGGATCAGGTCCCGCTCCGGGAGCGGCGCGCCGGCGTCGGTCTCCAGCGGCAGCGCCAGCGCCGCGGCGAGCGAGACCGCTCCGCGCATCCCCGACCAGGCGGACACGATCCGCGGGCGCGCGCCCACGCGCCGCTCCAGCTGCCCGGGCCGGCGATCGAGGGCCCGGACCACGTACGGCATCGTGAACGTGAAGACGAAGCGGGCGGCGATCACGGTGGCGCACACGAGCGCTGCGTAGCCGGCCAGCTCGCCCGTCGTGTACCCGTCGAGGCCCTCCATGATCACCGGCAGCTGCAGCCCGATCAGGATGAACAGCGTGGCGTTCAGGATGAAGACGAGGATCTCCCAGACCGCCGTGCTCTGGAGGCGGGTCTCAGGCGTGATCAGCTCGGGAGCGAGCCAGCCGAGATAGATGCCGGCGGTGACGGCCGCGAGCACCCCCGACAAGCCGAGCTCGTCGGCCGGGATGAACGCGGCATAGGCCGTGAGCAGCGAGATCGTGATCTCGGTCGGAGCGTCGTCGATCCGGCGCCGGATCTCGCTGACCACGAAGCCGACAACCACGCCGATCGCGATTCCGCCGGCGGCCGACAGCAGGAACTCGAGCCCCGCGTCGAGCGCGGAGAAGGTGCCTCCCACGGCGGCGGCCACGGCCACCCGGTAGGCCACGAGCGCGGTCGCGTCGTTCACGAGGCTCTCGCCCTCGATGACGTTCACGAGCCGGCGCGGGGCGCCGAGCTGGCGCATGATCGCCGTGGCGGCCACCGGGTCGGTGGGCGACACGATCGCGCCGAGCGCGAAGGCCAGCGGCCACGACATCCCGATCACCTCATGCGCGACGACTGCGACGGCGCCCATCGTCAAGAGCACCAGGCCGATCGCCGCCAGCGTGATCGAGCGGGCGTCGTCGCGCAGCGCGCGCAGGTCCGAGAAGAACGCGGCCGCGTAGAGCAGCGGCGGCAGGAAGACCACCAGCACCAGATCGGGCTCCAGCTCGATCTCCGTGATGCCCGGGACCAGACCGAGCGCCAGGCCGCCCAGCACGAGGAGAATCGGATACGGCACCGACAGCCAGCGCGCGATCGCGTTCAATCCCGCGACCGAGACGAAGAGCGCGGCAAGGACGATCTCGAAGTCCTCCACGGCCTAATCATCGCCAGCGAGGCCGCTGACGGGAGCTGCGCTAGCGTCTGAACGCGGTCAGGGATCTCGAGCAAGGAGCGAGCACGTGAACGACGACCATCCGGTGCGGTTCTCGGTCGACTATCCGGAACGGGACCTGAATCGGCTCACCACGGCCTTTCGCGTCTTCACCGTCATCCCGATCGCGATCGTGCTGGCGAGCATCGGCGGCTACTCCAGCGGCGGCGGCTACGACGGCGGCTCCGGCGCGACCGTCGCCATCGGCGGCATCGGCCTGCTCTTCATCCCACCGCTGCTGATGATCCTGTTCCGTGAGAAGTACCCGCGCTGGTGGTTCGACTGGAACCTCGAGCTGCTGCGCTTCACGAACCGGGTCTGCGTGTACGTCGCCCTGATGGACGATCGCTACCCGTCGACCGACGAGCGCCAGTCGGTGCGGCTGGACTTCCCCTATCCCGACGCGTCGCGGGAGCTGAACCGCTGGCTGCCGCTGGTCAAGTGGTTCCTCGCGATCCCCCACTACATCGTCCTGTTCTTCCTCTCGATCGCCACGGTGGTCGTCGTGGTCGGGAGCTGGTTCGTGATCCTGTTCACCGGCCGCTACCCGCGTGAGATCTTCGAGTTCGTCGAGGGCGTGATCCGCTGGCACAACCGGGTGGCGGGCTACTCGTTCATCCTCGTGACCGACCGCTACCCGCCGTTCTCGCTGCGCCAGGCCGCGGCCGGCCCGGAAGTGCCCTAGGCCGCGGGCCGTCCCGCGCACGACGGCCCCCTGAGCGTCGACAGGTCGATCGCGCGCGCGACCGCCCGGTAGCCGGCGGAGTTCGGGTGCTGCCCGTCGCCGCTGTCGTAGCGGGGGGCCAGGAAGTCGGGTCTCGAGCGGTCGCGGAGCACGGCGGCCAGGTCGGCCACCGCGTCCGGGAGCTTGCTGGAGCGGATCCACGCGTTCACCTCGTGCACCTTGGCGTTCATCGCGGCCACCCCGTCGGCGGTGGGGAACACCGAGCCCGCGGAGGGCGAGATCGTCGCGACGATGACGTTGAGCCCCTGGCGCTGCAGGCGCGCTATCAGGGTCTTCAGGCCTCGGATGACCGCGCGCGCGGGCGGCGCGGGCGGGATCCGGAAGTCATTGCCCGATCCGAGCCAGAGGATCACGTCGCTCGCGCCGGGCTGCCGGATCACGTCGTCGCGGGCGCGGCTGAGCAGGCTCGGCCCGAACGCGTTCTCGGCACCCAGGAGCAGGCGGTTGCCGGCGATTCCCGCGTTGAGCACCGAGAGCCGCGGACCGCGACGCCGCTGCAGGCGCCTCGCGAGGGAGTCGGTGAACCTGTGATTGGCGTCCCGCGGTGAGCCGGTCCCGTCCACCGACGACGCGCCGAATGCCACGACCGCCCCCGCGCGCAGGGGCGCGCGCACGTCCACGCCCGCGAGAAGGCTCCATGACGTCGTGGTCTGCGAGAAGGCCCCAGGGGCGAGGTCGCCGGTGCGGTTTCCGCCGGCGACGAAGGACGTCTGAAAGGCGAACGGGTGAGTCGTGGCGCCGGGGCTCATCCGCCGCACGTGGATGCTGACCGCGAGGTCCTCGAAGGCCGCGAAGCGCAGTCGCGCGGGGTCGCTCGCCGCGGTCGCTCCCGCTGCGAGTGTGGCCGCGCGCCGGCCGCCGAAGCTCAGCCGCCGGAGGCTGCCGGGCACCAGTGCCGCACCCGCGGCCCGCCGCCCGATCGTCACCCCACCCAGGCGCAGCGGCGACGAGCCGAAGCGGTTGGAGACCCTCACCCGCACGAGCCGACCGCCCGCGGTCGGGTTGACGACCAGCCGAAGCGTCTGGTCCTCGAACGCGCGCGGCTCGCCGTAGGCCGGCGAGGTGGCCCATGCTCCGAGCCAGCCCGAGCCGGCGCATCGCGACCCCGCTTGGGCTTGCTCCGCAAGCGAGGCCGAGCCCGCCAGCCACAGGAAGAGAGCCGCGCCGGCGCTCGCCCCGCGGAGGGCTCGGCCGGTCCTCACCGTGGGCTAGGGCCGGGACCGGCGCGGACGGAACGGATACAGGTTGGCGAGCCGCTCCTCGACCCGCGCGCTCAGACCGGATTGGTGCTGTCGGGCTCGTGCGACGCGTGCGCTGTGCTGGGCGAGCCCCATGCGTTGTGGTGCTGTGAGGTTTGTGTTCATTGCACCTGGGCTGTACCCGCCATGGCCCCGCACGACTCGCGCCGGGGGGACGAACTTCGGCTTGAACCGGGATCGTACGGACCCCCGCGGCGTCGCTAGCGTGGGCGTGCGTGGCCTCCGTAACGGCGATTCACTTCACGGATCCCGCCTGCCCGTGGGCCTACTCGGCGCGGCCGGCGCACGCGCGGCTCGCCTGGCGCTTCGGCGACCAGGTCGAATGGCGGCTCGTGATGATCGGCCTGAGCGAGAGCGCGGAGGCCTATGAGAAGCGCGGATACACGCCGGCGCGCGTGACGACCGGACACCGCCACTTCCAGAGGCGCTTCGGGATGCCGTTCGCGTTCGTGGTGAAGACGCGCGTGGCGGCCACCTCCCGGGCGTGTCGCGCGATCGTGGCCGCGCGGGAGATCGATCCCGCTCTGGGTGAGGGTGCTCTGCGCGCGCTTCAGCTCATGCATTTCACGACGGCACGGCTGCTCGACGAGGATGACGACCTGCGCCACGCGCTCGGCGGCGTCCACGACCTCGACGGCGACGCCGTCGTGGCGCGCATCGACGATCCCGAGATCGTGGCGGCGTACGAGGCCGATCGGGCGCTCGCCCGCTCCGCCGAGGGCTCGCCGACGCACGCGCAGGACCGCTCGTCGACGAGCGACGGACCCGTCCGCTACACCGCGCCGTCGGTCATCTTCGAGCGCCCCGGCGGCGAGCGCCTGGAGGTCGGGGGCTTCCAGCCCTTCGAGGCCTACGACACGGCGCTCGCCAACCTCGACGTCTCCCTCGACCGGCGCCAGCCGCCGGCCGACGCCCGCGAGGCGCTCGACGCCTTCCCGGACGGCCTGATGACGGCCGAGGCGGCCGCCGTGCTGCGCCCGTCCGACCTCGTGGAGCCCGACCCGGCGGCAGCCGAGGCGCAGCTGATCGCGCTCACCGGGGAGGGCGCGGCCACCTGTGAGGCCGTGGGCGGCGACGCCGTCTGGCGACCGGCGCCCTGAGCGCCCCGAACGGGTGACGGTCCGACCCCGCGCATAGAAACGCGGCGGTCCGGGTAAACACCCTTCTCATTACATCGGGGCCCTCCTAAATGAGGCCCCGGATCAGCCGCCGGGAGGGGACCTGGCGGCGACCAATCGTACGTTCGGGGGAGTGGTTGCTCCTTCGAATGGGGGAGGCGTGAGTCCGCCCCCAGGTTCGGCTTGCCGGCGGATGCTCGGAGCTTCTGAGCGCGCCGACGGATAACCCATGGCATTTCACCGCCTATCCACATTCGCTCGCTCGACGGCACGGGTCGCGCTCGGCGCAACCGTTCTTGCGTGCGTGGTCGCCTCTCCGGCCGCCGCCGGCACGCAGAGCAAGCCGGCCCGCGCCTCGCAGGTCGGCTGCGCGACTGCCAGCACACCCACCAGCGACGTCCGGCGGATCCAGAAGGCGATGCTGTGCCTGCACAACCTCGAGCGGACCGCACGCGGGCTGCGCAAGCTGCGCTGGAACCCCGAGCTCTCCGGCGTGGCCAACAAGTACGCGCGGACCATGGTCTCGCACCGCTTCTTCGATCACTATTCGGCCGGCCACCGGGACCACATGGACCGGGTCGCCGCCAGCGGCTACAAGCCCTCCGCGGGCTGCTGGACCGCCGGCGAGAACCTCTTTGCCTCGCGCGGAACCGCCACTCCCAGACAGCTGGTGACCGCCTGGATGGGCAGCAGGGCCCACCGCCAGAACATCCTGCGCGGCGGCTGGCGCGACTTCGGGCTCGGAGTGGTGGCGGCATCGCCGCAGGGCGACTCGAACGGCCTCACGGTCGTGGCGCTGTTCGGCACCCGCACAGGGCGCCCCTGCTAGGACCGTCTCGCGGCCACGATCACCAGCCGCTTCGCCGCGCTGAACATCGGAGTGCAGGTCGTGAGCACCAGCCGCTCACGGGCCGTCTGACGAAGGACGGCTATCCGGGAGGGCAGGACCACGTGCGACGCCTCGACTTTGTACGAGAAGCGTCCGTAGGGCATGCTCAGCGCGATCTCGTCTCCCCTGCGCAGCCGGTCCAGCTTCTTGAACGGCGCCAGATAGGTGGTCCGGTGACCGGCGAGGCCGACGGTGCCTCCCTGACCGGGAAGATCGGTCGAGTCGTAGTGACCCGGGCCCTTCTTCAAGCTCGACGAGCCGGTGCCCGCCACGAAGACGAAGGTGATGTCGAGCCGCGGAATGCGGATCCGCCCGAGGGCGTCCCCGGTGCTTGTTCTGCGCTCAAGCCGCGATGCAATGCCGGCAAGGTCCTGGTGCGCGGTGTGAACGCTTCGCAGGGGAGATGCGGCCAGCTGGTCCAGCTGGCCCTCGAGTGCCGCCTGCTCGCGATGCGCGACCAAGGCGGTGATCGGCTCCTGCCATGCCAGCGTGAGAGCCGACTCCGTCACCGCCAGGACACCGGCGGTGAGCAGAATGGCGGCGACGATACGGGTCAGCCGCCGGGATGCGCCCGGCGCCGGCGCGGGGGTCGTGTCTCCCCCGCGCCGAGCCGGTGCCACGTCAGTTGGCGCGGGTGCGCCAGAACAGGAGGCCGGATCCTGCAACGGCCAGCCCTCCGAGAATGAAGAGGATCAGGACGTTGAATCCCGTCTGAGCGAGCTCTTCATTGCTCTCGGACTCGGTGGACTGCACCAGAGCAACGGGCGTGGTGGGCGTGGTGCCCTCTTCCTCCCGAGTTCCGACCTTGCCGAGGACCTTCTCCTCGCGATTTCCCTTCTTGCCCAAGACCATTCCCTGCTCCGGGACGGCCGGCGTGGGAGCCACTTCGGGCACTTCAGGAACCCCGAGAGAAACGACCGGGGGGGTCGGCGTCTCGGCCGGCGGAGTCGCCGGCTTCGGTGCCTTCGGCGTGACCGGAGTGGCCGGAGCCGGAGTCGCGGGCGTCACCGGTGTCACCGGAACCACCGGCGCTGCCGGCGGCGTCGGAACGACCGGGGGCGCTACCGGTGCGGGAGTCGGCTGTGCCGGCTTGGCCGGGGGCGGCTTCCAGTAGTCGGGCTTCTCCGGCTTCCAATGGTCGGGCTTGTCGGGCTTGGGCGTCCAATGACTGGGCTTTTCCGGAGACCAGTGTTCAGACCTTTCCGGAGCCCCGCCCTTGTGGTCGTCGCACTCGGGGGACCAAGCAAGAGCGCTTGCAGCAGACAGGCCGAACAGCGCGACCAGTGCGGCTGCGACGCCCGCGACGCGCGGGAATACTCGTTTAGCGGACACGTGACCTCCTTGTTGTCGACGAGCCACGGGGAGTTCGGCGGAGTAACCCCTCGGATTGCACCTCGTCGCTCGTCGAGAGTGTGCAATGACACTTGCTTCGACGCCCAGGTACCGGAGGCCCATCCCCCTAAGGGATGAATGGGCTGGTCTCTTCGGGTGGTTTCTGCCCTCGGTGAGCCGAATCGCGCTTCCGGCGGCTCGGAAGCAGGTTTCAAATTCGGCCGTGTGGGGGTACGGGGACGGCTCCACGCCCCTTCGTCCTGCTTCAGGACATTCGTCCACATCTTTTTGTCTGACCTTGCACCCGGGTGTAAAATGTGTTAGTCGCCCGGCCCCAGACTCTCGGTGGGCGATCCTTTCCGGCTCCGGAACCCCGGCCGGTACAGGCGCACCGCCTCGCGAAGGCCGGCGCCGAAACCGCCACGTGAGGAGCCGATGTGTCCACAGCTCGATCTCAGCCTCCGTCGTCTGACGTGGCGCTAGGACGACCGCCGCCCGGCATGCCGCCGAGCGGACAGCAGCACGGCCGGATCGAGACGGTGGCAGCGCTGCCTCCCGCGGGGGGATGGGTGGGCCTGCGCCTCGAGGACGGCTCCGAGCGACGGCTGTCCGTGCCCGAGGGCATGTGCGAGCTGCTGCGCCCGGGGCTCGAAGTCGTTCTTTATCATCGCCCCGGTGGTGGGCTGGCCGGCTGGTATGTCCCAGATCAGGGGATCGGGTTCGATTTGCGGTCTTAGACCGCTCGCGCGGTTGCCGGGCGCGCACTCCCCTGCGCAACGGCCGTGACTAACGCCAGGCTGGTGTGCACCTCCTGCGGCGCGGTTTGGGTCACCGGCTCGGCGCATGGAACCGAGGCGCGCGCCGAGGGCTGCCTCCGGTGTGGAGGCGCCCTAGCCCCCGCAGAGGAGATGGACGCCCCGCACGAGCGGCTCGTGTGCGCGGTCGCCGGTGCCACCGGCGCGGTCGGCAGAGCCGTGGCCGTGCGCCTGGACGGGCTCGGCGTGCGACTGGTGGAGGTATCCCAGGGTGACCCCGGGGAGCTGGCTCGGGCTCTGGCCGGCGTCGAGGCGCTGTTCCTGGTGTCGGCTCGCGACGGCCGTGACCTCTTGCAACAGCACGTGAGGACCATCGACGCCGCGATCGCGGCCGGCGTGAAGCGCATCGTGTACGTCTCGGTGGTCGGCGCGACGGCGGACGCAACGTACAGCCACGCCCGCGAGCACTTCCACGCCGAGGAGCACGTGCGCGGGAGTGGCGTGCCCTTCACCGTCCTCCGTGCGAGCTACCAGCTCGACCTGCTTCCGTCGCTCTGCTCGGCCGACGGCGTCGTCCAGAACCCGGCCGGCGACGGGAGGGTGGCCGGCGTCTCGCGGGGAGACCTGGCCGACGTCGCGGTGGCCGTGCTCACGGAGGGGGATCACGCGGGACGCACGTATGACGTGACCGGGTCCGAGGCGCAGACCATGACCGAGATCGCCCATCAGCTGGAGCTGGCCAGCGGACGGCGCATCGCCTATGTCCGCGACACCCTCGACGCGGCGAGGGCCTCCCGGCTGGCGGACGGCGATTCGGACTGGGAGGCCGAGGGCTGGGCCAGCTTCTTCGGCGCGATCGCCGCCGGCGAGATGGACGTAGTCACCGACACGGTGACCACGGTCACCGGACACGTTCCGCAGACGTTCGCCGGCTACCTACGCGAGCATCCGGAGAGCTACAAGCACCTGGCTGCGGCCTGAAATCGGCGGCGAATCACCCTAAAGGACTATTGGGGCCGGCCCGCGGACGGACGACAGGTCCCTATGGGTCATGAGCCGCGGAGGTCGTCGTGGGGGTGAGCCCACCGCTGACCGACACGCAGGACATGAAGTCGATCGTCGTCCTCGACGACCGCGCCGCCGATCGAGAGCTGCTTGGCGTTCTGCTCGGTCGGGCCGGCTATTCGGTGCACGAGGCGTCCACGGGGGAGGAGGCGCTCGAGCTTGCGCGCGCGGAGCGGCCCGACCTGGTGATCACGGACATCCTGATGCCGGGCATGAACGGCTACGAGTTCGTTCGCCGGCTGCGGAGCCAGCCCGACACGGACGCGATCCCGGTCATCTTCTGCACCGCGAACTACGTGGAGGGCGAGGTACGCCGGCTGGCGGCGGCGTGCGGCGTGTCCAACTTCATCGCCAAGCCATCCGATCTGGCAACGGTCGTGGACATGGTCGGCGAGGTGCTCGGATCCCCCGGGCCATGCCGGAGCCGCTCGTCAGCGGCGAGTTCGATCGTGAGCAGCTGCGGCTCCTCAACGACAAGCTGGTGGAGAAGGTCGCCGAGCTCGAGTCCGTGAACGCGGAGCGCAGGAAGCTCCTGGGCCAGCTGATCAACGCGCACGAAGCGGAGCGCAAGCGGATCGCCGAGGACCTGCACGACGACTCGGTGCAGGCCGTGGTCGCCCTGCGGATGCGTCTCGAGACGCTCGCGGCACGCACGACCCGACCCGAGCTCGCGCAGGAGCTCGACGGGCTCAGAGAGGCCGCCGCGGAAGCGGTCGAGCGCCTGCGGCGGGTGCTCTTCGAGATTCAGCCTGTTGAGCTCGACCGGAGCGGAGTCGGGGTCGCGCTCAGGGTCGCGCTCGAGCACGCGAGCGCGGAGGACGGGCTCGAGTGCGAGCTGGAGGACCGCACCACCCGACGTCCCACCCCGGCGGTTCGGACCCTCCTCTACCGGGTGGGGCGTGAGGCGCTGGCCAACGTCCGCAACCACGCACAGGCCTCACGTGTCGAGATGCACCTCGACGACGAGGGCGAGGGCTTTTCCCTCAAGGTCCTCGACAACGGAAGGGGCTTCGACGCCGGGGAGGGGCTTCGCGTGCGACCCGGGCACCTCGGACTCCCGGCGATGCGGGAGCGGGTCGAGATCACCGGCGGGCGCCTGAAGGTGGAGAGCCAGCCGGGCGTCGGCACAGCGCTCCAGGTCTGGCTGCCGGCCTTCGAGCACGACGATTCCAAGGAGCTCTCGTGAACGGCAGAACGCGCGTCCTGATCGCCGACGACCACCCGTTGTTCAGGGACGCGCTGGTGGAGGCCGTCAGGCACCGGCCCGACCTCGAGCTGGTGGGAACCGCGGAGGACGGACGCGTGGCGATCGACGAGATCCGTCGCCTCGAGCCGGAGGTCGCGCTCGTGGACATGCGCATGCCCGAGCTCGACGGATCCCAGGTGCTGAACGCTGTGGTGCGCGACGGCATCCCGACGAAGGTGCTTTTCCTCTCCACTCACACCGAGAGCTCGATGGTCTACGACCTGCTGGCCGGCGGCGCCTCCGGGTACCTGGACAAGACCTCGTCCGCGGAGGAGGTCTGCAACGCGATCGCCGCGACGTCGCGGGGGGAGACGGTCCTCTCCGCGCGCATCGAGGGAGACGTGCTCCAGCAGATACGGATCCGCGGCTCGGAGACTGAGACCAAGCTCACCGCTCGCGAGCAGGAGGTGCTGAACCTCGTGGCCGACGGCCACTCCGCGCCCGTGATCGCCGAGCGCCTCTACATCGAGGCTTCCACCGTCAAGACCCACCTTCAGAACCTCTACGAGAAGCTGGGCGTCTCGGAGAGGGCCGCGGCGGTGGCCGAGGGAATGCGCCGCGGGCTTCTCGAGTAGAGCGGCGGCCGGTCCGGGCGCCTAGGGCGCCCAGTCGCGCAGGTCCACACCGATCTCCTCCTCGGGCAGATACCACCCCACCAGGCGACTGCGCTGATCGAAGTAGACGATCGCGGAGGCCCCGACGGAAACGCCGTGGCGCACCTGCTCGAGCAGGGGAACCTCGAGGTCTCGACCGTCCTGCAGCGCCAGGACCAATTTGTCCTTCTTGTTCAGGGCAGCGACCGTCGCCGTCAACGCGCTCGCAGCGCTCATCTGATCCGCTTCGTGTGTCGCGCCGTTGGCGGCGGCCGGGTCCCCGGCCGGCGATGGAGGCGCCCCGTAGAGCTCGACGTAGCGGAAGGCGGCCTCCGTGCGGTTCTTCGCTGACATCTTCTTCAGGATCTGGCCGACGTGGGACTTGACGGTGTTCTGGGAGATGACGAACCGCTCCGCGATCTCCGCGTTCTTCGCACCGGTGGCGATCATCTCCAGCACCTCGAGCTCGCGACGGCTGAGAGCGTCCGCCTGCCGCGTGATCTCCGGGCGCGCGGTGAGCACCTTCAGCAGTGCCGATGGGCGCCTGGCCGCGCCGGTGCCGCTCGGCTGCTGCGCCTGCGCACCGGCCGCGACAACGCCGGCAAGGACCGCAGCCAGCGCGATATAACCCAATGGGCCGAACGCGCCCTCCTGGCCGGCTCCGAAGCCGACCACGAACAGAAGCGCGAGCAGCCCGGCTGCCGCACCCACCCCCGCCCCGAGGTCCCGGGCCACGATCCAGAGCGGGAAGGCGAGCAGGTAGCAGAGCGCGTCGCTGGGCTCGGTGACCGCGAGGAGCGTGACGACCGCCGCGCTGATCGCCACGACAGCCGCGGCGTCCACGTAGCTCATGCCCGCGCCCGCCGTGGTCCCCCACGCGACGGACGCCGGTGTCTCTCGGTCCATAGGGCCGTGGACGGATCGAACCGACATCTAGCTCACTCTTTCGCGCTCAATGGCCTAGGTCATCTATCAGACAGGGAACTGCTGCAGAAGATGGCGCCTTGAATCGCGTAGCGGGGGCCTGGCTCCGCGAGTTACGAGCTGCATTAAGAATACCGAGTGCCCCAGCGACTTCCTGTCATTGACATGGATATCGCAATTTCTTCGGAATTGACATCCAGCAAATAGGGGATGGAAATTCCGTTAATGAGCCTGTGGCGCGCGGCCCGCTCGGTGGCACGGAAAGGGGGTTAGGCTCATCCGATGAGGGGGCAACCGCCGATCGGCACGATCGTCGCCGGGTACCGACTTGTCTCGTTGGTGGGGGATGGCGCGACCGGAGCCGTCTACCTCGCGGAGCGCGAAGGGACTCCCGATCGGGTCGCCCTGAAACTGCTCGATCCCGAGCTCGCCCAGAACGAGCGGTTCCGGAAACGCCTGCTGCGGGAGTCCACGATCGCGGCAAGCCTCAGCCACCCGCACGTCGTGCCGATCCTCGACTTCGGCGAGAGCGAGGACGAGCTGTACCTCGCGATGCGCTACATCGACGGGCGCGACCTGCGCGAGCTGCTCGCGCGCGAAGGCCCGCTCGAGCCCGCGCGCGCCGTCGGTCTGCTGGCCCAGGTCGCGGAGGCCCTTGACGAGGCTCATCAGCAGGGGCTCGTGCACCGGGACGTCAAGCCGGCGAACATCCTGGTGGAGCTCCTCGACGAGCGCGAGCACGCCTACCTGGGCGACTTCGGGCTCGTGAAGCACGCCTCGTCGGTGAGCAGCCTGACCGGGGAGCACGCCTTCGTGGGCACGATCGCCTACGTCTCGCCCGAGCAGATCAAGGGCGAGCAGATCGACGGGCGCGCGGACGTGTACTCGCTCGGCTGCGTCCTGTACGAGTGCCTCGCGGGCGCGCCGCCCTTCGACCGGGAGAGCGAGCTCGCCGTCGTGTACGCGCACCTGCACGAGCGCCCGCCGCGGCTCGCCGATCTGAGGCCCGGCCTGCCGGAGGGGTTCGACGACGTCATCGCCAGGGCCACCGCGAAGGAACCGGCCGACCGGTTCGGCAGCGGCGCCGAGCTGATCGCCGCCGCCCGCGGCGCTCTCGCGGGCGAGCGCCTTCGCGGCCGTAGCCGCCGTCGAACCGTGGCCGCGGTCGCGGCCGTGGCTGTCGCGGTGGCCGCGGGCATCGTGGCGCTCGTGACGGGCGGCGCGGACGACCCTGATCCGGCAGAGCCGCGGCTCGCCGTGGGCGGCCAGGGCATCGCACTCGTCGACCCGGCACGAAAACGCGTGGTCGACCGCATCTCACTGCCCGAGCGCCCGCTGGACGTGCTCTTCGGCGGGCGCTCCGCCTGGGCGCTGCTCGGCGGGGCCCAGCGCGTAGTGGAGCTCGACGTGGTGCGCCGCAGGGCGGTGGGCGGCGTGCGGCTCCCGTTCGCGCCGGGGGGCGCGGCGCTCGCCGGCCGGTCCCTGTACGTGACCGAGGACGGCGGCCCCGGGCTGGTTCGGGTGGACACGCGCACGCGGAAGATCTCGGCTCGCTGGACCGTCGAGACCCACGGCGCCCGGGTGTCGGATCCGGCCGGGATCGCCGCCGGCGCGGGTTCGGTCTGGGTTGCGCGCGGCGCCGAGGTGGTTCGCGTGGACGCGAGCACCGGCCGCGTCAGGCGGCGCTTTCCGCTGCCGATCACCGCCACCCTGCTCACCTTCGCCGACGGTGCCCTCTGGGCCGCCAGCAGCGAGAACGGTCTCGTCGAGAAGATCGATCCCGAGACCAGCCGGATCGCCGCTCGGGCGAAGCTGCACGGCTGGATCTCCGCCCTCACCGTGGCCGACGGGTCGGTGTGGGCCGCGGTGACCCCGGATGACGTGGTCTTCCGGCTCAGCCGGGACGACGCCAGCGTCGAGCAGACGCTCCCCGCGGGAGAGGACCCGGAGAGCCTCAGCACCGGCAGGGGAGGACTGTGGATCGCGAACTCGCGCGGGCGCGCCCTCACCCGTCTCGACGTCCGGTCGGGAAGCAGGCGCAGCGTTGCGCTCACGGGCGCGCCCGAGCTCGTGCGCAGCCGCGGCGGGCTCCTGTGGACGACGGCCGAGCCGGCCCCGCCGGCGCTCCCCGCGGACGGGTCGGAGGTACGCGTGGCCCTGAGCGACGACGGGCTCGAGCTGGATCCGGCGTTCGGCCCGTTCCCCGCCGCGAGCCAGCTCCTCTACGCCACCTGCGCCAAGCTCGTGAACTACCCGGACGCGGCCGGGGCGGCTGGGCAGCGGCTGCGGCCCGAGGCGGCCGCCGCGATGCCGGCGGTGTCGGCCGACCGTCGCACCTACACCTTCCGGATACGCAGGGGCCTGCGCTTCTCCCCGCCGTCCGGAGCGAGCGTGGACGCGCGGGCGTTCCGGCACACGCTCGAGCGCGCGCTGTCGCCCAAGCTGGGACCCGAGACCGCCGCGCTCCAGGTGATCGGCGACGTGGTCGGCGCGCGCGCGTTCAATGCGGGGCGGGCCCGTCACGTCAGCGGGATCTCAGCCCGCGGCGACCGGCTCTCCATCACCCTCGAACGGCCCGCGGGCGATCTGCTCTCGCGTCTGGCGATGCCGCTCTTCTGCGTGGTCCCGGCCGGCACACCTGCCCCCGGCCAGGTGCCCGGGACGATCCCCTCGGCCGGCCCGTACTACGTGAGCTCGCAGACGGCCGGCCAGACCGTGCTCGAACGCAACCCGAACTACCGCGGCGACCGGCCACGCCGGCCCTCGCGGATCGTCTACCTCACCGGCGTTCCCACCGCCAAGGGCGTGGCCCTCGCGCGCGGAGGGCGGGCCGACGTCGTGCCGTGGGACTACGACCTCCACGGCCCGCTCGCTCCCGGCGGCCCACTCGATCGCCGCGCCGGAGCGAGCGGCTCGGCCCGCTACCACGTCGCGCAGGCGCCGGGCGTGGACATGATCGCCTTCAACACCAGGCGCCCGCTGTTCCGGGACGCCCGCGTCCGGCGGGCCGTGAACTACGCCATCGACAGGAAGGCGCTGGCCGGCGTCTGGAAGGAGGAGCCGACGGACCGCTACGTCCCACCGGCCGTGCCGGGACCGGCCCCGGACCGGGTCTACCCGGTGTCCGGACCGGATGTCGTCCGCGCGCGGCGCCTCATGGGCGGGCGCGGGCCCGCCACCGCGAACCTGTACTTCTGCGGCGAGCCCGCGAACGTGCAGATCGCGGAGATCGTGCGGGCGAATCTGCGGCCGCTCCGGATCGACGTGGCGATCGAGCCCTCGCTCGACTGCCTCAGCGGCACGGACCCGAAGACGCTCCAGGCAGACCTCCTGCTCGTCACGCGCTCGACCCCGGAGCTCGATCCGGCGCCGTTCCTGGAGGCGACCGTCGGGGACACCACGGCCTTCGGCCGCGGCCTGGGCACGGTGACCTGGGATGACCGCGCGTTCAGGGCACAGCTCGAGCGGGCGCGCTCCCTCTCGGGCGGGCCCCGCCTCGCGGAATACCGGCGACTGGAGACCCAGCTGCTGCGAGGGCCCGCGCCCTACGCGGCCTTCGGGGCTTTCGTGGCGCCGGAGCTGCGGTCCGAGCGCGTGGGCTGCGCCCTCGTTCAGGGCGCCTACCAGGTGCTCGACCTCGCGGCGCTCTGCCCGCGCCCGGCAGCCTAGGGGCGCCCGGGCCCGAGGCTCCCGTTCGGCCGCATTGGATACCTCGCGCGTCCGAAGTCCTCTCGCCCGAGCCGCGCCACGAGTCTCGCGCTCGCCCCGCTCCGATCGAGGTGCGGCACACCGGCGCCGTCGAGCCGTATGGAGGACCAGCGGCCTCCGAGCGGCACGCCGGACGGGGACAGTCGCACGGTCAGGAGCCCGCTGAGTGACAGCACGCCGGCGGTGGAGAGCGTGCGATAGCCGAGGAAGTTGCCGAGCGAGTAGGCGATCAGCCGCCGGCGATAGCGCTCGATGCCGCGCACCACGTGCGGGCCGGAGCCCAGGACGAGGTCCGCGCCCGCGCGGACGACGGCGTGCGCGAAGGCGCGAACGTGACCGCGGTTCTCGCCGAACGCGGACTCGGGCATACGCGGCGTGTGCAGCTGCCCGGAGCCCTCGGCACCCGCGTGCATCAGGACCACGACCACATCGGCGCGGCGCCGCGCCCGTCGCACCAGCCGCATCGCGGCGGCCGGATCCAGCAGCGGCGCCGCCCACGGATAGGGCGCGAAGCCGACCAGCGCGACCCGTGTCTCACCCACCCGGCGGACGCGGATCTGGCCGGGCCGCCCGGTGTGGGCGATCCCGCGGCGCCGCAGCGCGGCGATCGTCTGGCGCTGGCCCGCCGGCCCGAAGTCGAGCGCATGGTTGTTGGCCAGGTTCATCACGTCGAACCCGGCCCGCCGGAAGATGCCCGCGTACGAGGGCGGCGCCTGGAAGGCGAAGCAGTTCGGTCTCCCTCCCCCGCACTTCGACGCGCCGCCCGAGCCCAGCGTGCCCTCGAGGTTCCCGACCGTCATCTCGCTCGAACGGAGCCGCCGGGCCACCGACCTGAACACGGTCCTGCCGCCTTCGGGGGGCAGGCCGCGATGCCGCGACAGCGACATGTCTCCCACCCAGGTGAGCGAGAGCGCCGGGGCCGCCGGCGCGGCTGCCGCGGCGCCCGCTCCCATCACCGCGAATGCGCACGCGACCGCCGTAACGCGAACCGTCCACGCGAGCGCCGGCCTAGCCACCGGCGAGCGACCAGGTGAACCGTGTGGTGGCCTCGCGCGGAGCGATGCCGCTCGGCCGCAGCCCCCGGTGCACGACCAGCACGGGGCAGCGCGGGGCTGCCACGAGCGCGCGGCGCGCGTCGCCCAGGCCCTCGCGCCGCCAGCGCGGGGAGAGGCCCACGACCACCGCGCTCGCCCCGGCCGCCGCGCTGAGCAGCCCCTCCGGCCCGGACTCCACGAGAGCGGGCTCGGCGGCGATCCCGATCGTTCGCTGCACCGCGAGGGACGCGTCGGCGAGCAGGCGGCTGGCATCGCGCCCCGGGTGGCGCGGGTCGGCCCGCGGACCGGCCAGCCGCAGCCGCTCGCCCGTCGCGGCCGCAAGCCACGCCCCGAGCTCGACGGCCGCCCAGTCGTGCTCGCCTCCGCCGAAGGGCACGAGCACGCCTCCGCCCTCCGGTGCGGGGGACGCGGGAGCGAACAGCAGCGCGACGTCGGCCGGGCTGCGCTCGAGCACGATGGCCAGCTCGCCGGGCGGGCCGTCCGCGAGCTCCGCCGTGCCCTCGAGGAGCACGAGGCCCACGTCGTTCGAGCCGATCAGATGGAGCACGTCCTCGCCCTCCCCGGCGGTCACGAAGGGAGCGGTGCGCACCGGCAGGTCGTTCACCTCGCGGACGGCGGCCAGCGCCGTCACGGCCTCCGGCAGACGGGCCTCGTCATCCACCAGGAGCGCGACGACCAGCTCGCCGGGCGGTTGGCCCGCCAGCGGCGCGGCAACCGCGACGAGCGGATCGAGGTGGGCGGGATCGCGGCCGGCCAGGAGCACGGCGCCCATGGGCTCCCTGGCCTCGACCGGCTCGGGCGACGGCGTGGCCAGCTCGGGGTCGTGGCGCAGGATCGCCGCCTCCAGGCGTCTCAGCTCCGGGCGCGGCTCCACGCCGAACGCCTGAACAAGCTCCTCGCGCGTTGCGCGGTAGACCTCCAGTGCCTCGACCTGACGGCCGCACCGGTACAGGGCGAGCATCAGCAGCTCGCGCAGCCGCTCGCGCAGCGGATGCTCGGCGGCGAGGTCGCGCAGCTCGGGCACGGCCTCGGCATGGCCAGCCAGCGCCAGCTCCGCCTCTATGCGGCGCTCGACGGCGGCGAGCCGCAGCTCCTCGAGCCGTGCGATCGGGGCCTGGGCGAACGGCTCGAACTCGAGGTCGGCCAGCGGCGCGCCGCGCCAGAGCGAGAGCGCTTCGCGCAGCATCGTCGCCGCGGCCCGCGGATCGCTCCCGATCGCCCCCGCGGCCCGGGTCGTCAGACCCTCGAAGCGGTGCAGGTCGAGGCCGTCGGAGTCGACCCGGATGAGATAGCCCGGCGGGCGCGTCTCGATCACGGACTCGTCGGAGGCACCCTGCGCGTCGAGCACCCTGCGCAGCTCGGACACCTGGCGGTGCACCTGCGTGACCGCGCTCACCGGCGTGTCGGTGCCGTACAGCTCTTCGGCCAGCCGCTCGATCGACACGACCCGGTTCGCCTGGAGGAGGAGCAGCGCAAGCACCGCCCTCTGGTTGCGCCCGCCGAGCTTCAGGGGCTCGCCCGCGCGGCGCGCCTCGAGCGGGCCGAGGATGGCGAATTCGATCACCAGAGCGGCACGGTAGCCGCTCGGTAGCCGGCCGGTAGGGGGGCCTCGGAGGATGCGGCCACAAGATCGATCGGAGGCCGCATGCGCAAGACCGGGACCATCGCACTCGCACTCGCAGCGACAATCGGCGCCTCGACGGCGCCGCCGGCCCTGGCGGGGGGCTTCGGCTCCCCACCGGTCCGGTGCGGACAGGTGATCAGCCACGACACGCGGCTCTCGAGGGACCTCTTGAACTGCCCCGGCACGGCGCTCACGATCGGAGCGGACCGGGTGACCCTCGACCTCGGCGGTCATCTGGTGGACGGCGTGAACGCGCCGGGCAGCGAGGGGATCGCCGTGGACGGGCACGCGGGAGTGACCATCGAGAACGGGGCGGTCCGCGACTTCCGGGTGAACGGTGTCGGGCTCCGCGACGCCTCGCACGCCCGCGTGAGCGATCTCGCCATCAAGCAGGTCGGCGCCGGCGGCGCCGAGGGCGAGGACGTGTCCGCCGGCGTCTTCGTGGACGGCTCCGACGGCGTGGAGATCGATGGGAACCGGATCTCGAACGACGTGGAGGCCTACCAGTCCGACGGCATCGTGGTGCTCGGATCGAAGCGACCGGAGATCACGCGCAACGACACCAGCCGCAACGCGTGGAACGGCATCGTCGTCGTCGAGTCGCCGCGAGCGCGCGTCCTTCGGAACCGCACCGTGGGCAACGTGAACAGCGGCATCCTCGTCGTGTCCTCCGCGTCGGCTGTGATCGCCCGGAACTTCGCCGCGGATCACGTGAACGACGACACCGGCGGTGTCGTGCTGCTGGTGTGCGAGCGCTGCCTGGTCGTGGGGAACGACCTGAGCGGCAATGAGCACGCCGGCATCTCGGTGGAGAACGGCACCACTGCGACGAAGATCGTGCGCAACCGGGTCAGGGGCGGAGGCGACGGCATCCTGGTGCTCGACTCCGACGCCAACACCGTCTCCGGCAACGACGTGCGAGACGTGGGCGGCGTCGGGATCGTGCTGGACTCGTTTGGAGTCGAGGGCTTCGACGGCTCCGACGGGAACGCGATCGCCGAGAACACGGTCCTTCGCAGCGGGTTCGACGGGATCCTCGTCCTCGAGGGATCGGACGGGAACCGACTGGCGCGGAACACGTCCTCGTTCAACGCCGGGCGCGGCATCGACGCGGTGCCGAGCACGATCGACGGCGGTGGCAATCGCGCCTACCGCAACGGACTCTCGCCGCAGTGCACGGGCGTCTTCTGCCGGTGAGCTGAGCGGCGCTCGCCACGGAGGCCAGAATTGTTAGGGTGCCCTAACTATGGTCTCCGTGGCGCCGCCGCGCGCGTTCCCCCTCCACACGGGAGTGGCCGCCGTCGCGGCGATCCGGCGGGTCACTCCGAGCATGGCCTGCTTCACACTCCATGCGCCTGCCTTCTCCGACCCGGGCCTCGAGCAGCCCGGCGAGATCCTGACGCTCGGCTGGCCCGCCGGCGACGAGGCGCTCGTGCTCCCCGAACCGGGCTGGCGCTTTCCGCCCGAAGCGCACGGGCAGCACTGGCGGAACTTCACGGTTCGCCGCGCCGACGCGGAGTCCGCGACGATCGACGTCGACTTCTTCCTGCACGGGGACGTGGGGCGCGCGTCGGCCTGGGCCGAGCGAGCGCACGTGGGCGACCCCGTCGGCTTCGCCGGCCCGCGTATCCACTGGGCACCGGATCCCGTCGCCACGTGGAGCCTGCTGGTCGCAGACGAGACGGGACTGCCGGCGATGCTCGCGATCCTCGAGTCGCTCCCGGCCGGGATGCGCGCCATCGCTATCGCCGAGGTCGCCGATGACGGCGAGCGCCAGGAGGCGGTCACCTCCGCCGACGCCGAGGTCCACTGGGTCACACGCGACGGCCGCCCGCCCGGCACGACGACGCTTCTGATCGACGCGCTGCGCGGTCTGGCGATCCCCGGCGAGCCCGGCCAGGTCTGGGGCGGCGGAGAGGCCCTGGCCATGCGCGACGTTCGCCGGCACCTCGCCGCGCAGCATCCCTCCGTGGCCGGGTCGATGAGCATCCTCGGCTACTGGAAGCACCGCTCCACGCCGGACGGCGTGGATTAGACTCGCCGGCGTTTCCTGTGAGGGAGTCGTCTTGCGCCGTGTCCTGACCGTTGCAGGCGCCATCACCGCCAGCGCCGTGGCGGCGGCCCCCGCGGACGCCTATCGCGCGAAGATCAGCCGCACCAGCTACGGAATCCCTCACGTGCGCGCGCACGACTGGGGCGGGCTCGGGTTCGGCGCCGGCTACGCGTACGCCGAGGACAACCTCTGCACGCTCGCCGACGAGATCGTGACGGTCCGCGCCCGGCGTTCTCGCTTCTTCGGACCCGACGCAGTGACCGTGGCGTCGGCGAAGGGCTCCAACCGGAACATCGACTCCGACTTCTTCTGGAAGCAGATCGCGGACCGGCGAGTGGTGGAGAAGCTCGTGGCCAAGAAGCCGCCGCTGGGTCCCAAGCCGCAGGTCCGCGCGATGGTCCGCGGGTATGCGGCGGGCTACAACGCGTACCTCCGCTCGCGCGGCGTGAAGCGCCTGCCCGACCCCCGCTGCCGCGGCAAGGCCTGGGTCGGGCGGATCACCGCGCTCGATCTCTGGCGCCGCTACTACCAGCTGGGACTCCTGGCCAGCGGCGGCGTGTTCATCGGCGACCTGGTGGCCACGCAGCCCCCGGGAACGACGGCCGCCGCCCGGCGTCCCGCCGTCTCGCCGCTCGCAGCCGGTCGCTGGTGGAAGGCGCTGCGCGACCAGCCGATCGGCTCGAACGCGGTGGGCCTGGGGAGCGAGGCCACCGAGAGCGGCCGGGGGATGCTGCTCGGCAATCCGCACTTCCCCTGGATCGGCGGCGAGCGCTTCTACCAGTTCCAGCTCACGCTCCCGGGGAAGATGAACGTGCAGGGGGCCAGCCTGCACGGGATCCCTGTCGTGAACATCGGCTTCAACGACCGAGTCGCCTGGTCGCACACGGTGTCGACGGGCTGGCGCTTCACTCCCTTCCGCCTCCAGCTGGCGGCCGGCGATCCCAAGGCTTACGTATACGACGGGAAGACCGAGCGGATGACGAGCCGCACGGTGCGCGTGAAGGCGCGCAAGCCCGGCGGCGGCCTCGCGACCCGCAGCCACACGTTCTGGTACTCGCGCTTCGGCCCGATCGTGAACGTGCCGGACGCGGGGTTCTCCTGGGGCACGACCAACGCGTACGCGCTCGGTGACGTGAACGCGACCAACATGCGCCTCGTCAACGTCTGGTTCGACATCGACCGCGCACGCACGGTCGACGACCTCATCCGCGCCCAGTCGCGCAGCCAGGGCGTCCCCTGGGTCAACACGATCGCCGCCGACTCCCGCGGCGTGGCGCTCTACCAGGACAACAGCGTGGTGCCGGCGGTCAGCCGCCAGAAGATCGACACCTGCATTCCCGACGGTCTGCCGAAGGTCGTGTACCAGGTGGCCGGCGTGATCACTCTCGACGGCAGCCGCTCGGCATGCGGCTGGGCTCGCGATCCCGGTGCGGTGGAGCCGGGCATCTTCGCGCCCTCCCACCTGCCGATCCTGAAGCGGCGGGACTACGTCCAGAACTCGAACGACTCGTACTGGTACACGAACCCCGAGCAGCCGCTCACGGGCTTCTCGCCGATCATCGGCAGCGAGGGCACCGAGCTCGGCCTGCGCACGCGCTATGGGCTGCGCACGATCGCCGAGCGCCTGGCCGGAACCGACGGCCTGCCCGGTCGCAAGTACACCCTCGCGCGGCTGCGCTCGCTCTGGGAGACCGACGTGAGCGAGGCCGGCCGCCTGCTCAAGGATCAGCTCGCCACTCTCTGTGAGGCCAATCCATCGATCGCGGTGGGCGGGCAGCCGGTGGACGTCCGTGCGGCCTGCCCGGTGCTCCGCGCGTGGAACGCCGACACACGGCTCGACAGCAAGGGAGCCTGGCTGTTCAGTGTCTGGTGGAGCCTCTCCGGCACGACCTTCTCCGACCCGTTCGACGTGACGCGGCCGCTCACGACGCCGAGCGTGCTCGACCCGAGCGCCGACAACATCACGGCCATCGGGGCTGCGGTCAAGAACCTGCGCGACCACGGACTGCCGCTCGACGCCACCATGCGCCAGGCCCAGTACGTGCGCCGGAATGGACGCCGGATCCCGCTCCATGGGTGCGCGACCGGCTGCTACCAGGACATCGAGGCCGTGACCGACCCGAAGGCCCAGAGCGAGGGCCAGGGCGTGCCGGTGCGCTACGGGCAGGTGATCGAGGGGTCCAGCATCGTGATGCAGGTGGAGCTGACGGGACGCGGGCCGAAGGGCACCACGATCCTCACCTACTCGCAGTCCGAGAATCCGCGCTCGCCGCACTCGGGCGACCAGACCAGGCTGTTCTCCGCCGGGAAGTGGGTGCCGATCACGTTCACGCAGCGGCAGATCGCGCGCGACCGCAACCTGCGGCGTTACACGGTGAGCGCGCGGAACCGGTAGCTGTCGCGGTCCGCGGACACGGCCACGTCCTCGAACCCGGCGGCCGCGAGCCGTCCGGGCATCTGCGCGGGGGTGATGAGGTTCTTCGTGTCGCCGACGTGCAGGAGCGCGAAGCCGATGCCCCTTCCGACGCTGTCCGTCCCGGCGAACACCCGACCCGGCCGCAGCACGCGCCGGACCTCCGCGAACAGCCGGTCCTGGGCCTCGACCGACGGCACGTGATGGAGCATCGTGAAGCAGACGGCGGCATCGAAGCTCGCGTCCGGGAAGGGCATCGCCGTGGCGTCTCCCTCCACGATCTCCGCGCGGTCGCCCAGCCGTTCGCGCAGCGATCGCGCGAGGCCCGTGTCGATCTCGAGCGCCGTCAGCTGCCGCACCCGGCCGGCGAGCACCTCGGAGGCGGGCCCGAAGCCGGGACCGATCTCGAGCACCTCATCCCCCAGCTCGAGGCCGTCGATAGCGGGGGGCACGAGCTCCTCGCGGACGTGGCGCTTCCAGGCCTCGCGGTTGCAGTACCAGTGATGCAGCCGGTTCACGCCAGCGCGCGCTCGGCGGCCCGGAGACGCTCGTCCTCGAGCGTGTCGCGCTGCCGGCGTGCGCGCTCGATCAGCTCGTCCAGGTTCGTGGCCGCGATCTCGGGATGCTTGCCCGCGACTCGCCGGAGCGCCTCCCAGAGCGACAGCTTCCCGGTCACGCCGAGCGTCATGCTCTCCAGCGCCATGAAGTAACCGACATCCGGGTCACCCGAGGTGAGGCCGCTGAACTTCGGCCGGCTGGCCTTCTCGGCGATCCAGGTGGTGGCCTGCTTGACGGGATTGCGGCCGATGTCCATCCGCTCCATCAGTTCCACGAGGGTCTCCCGGTCCTCCTCGATCTGCGCCGCGATCGTGGCCATGACCTCGCCGAAGGGAGTTCCCTCGCTTCGCTCACGGATCTGCTCCGCCAGGTCGCTGCCCAGCATCGCGCCCGCCAGGTGGTCGTTGAGATACACCTCTATTGCCTTGTCTGCCATCTGATCCTGGTACCCCGTCAGGTCAGGGGCCAACCTGGCGGAGCGACTCCTCCCACAGCCGGTCGGCGTTGTCCGGGTCGAGGGCGAACGGAGCCACGCCGCCGAGTCCGCCGTCATCGCGGCCGGTCAGGAGCCTCGCTTCGTTGCAGTCCTCGAAGTAGCGGCCACCCACCCCCTCCAGCTGCGGCGAGGTCGCGAGCAGCACGGAGGTGGCGGCGCCCTGCTCCGGTGACTTCTCCGGAAGGGCGCTCCCCGCGCGTGCGCGGGCGCGGTCGAGGTAGTCCGGGTCCATGTGGCGCTGCAGGTTGGTCGGGATCGCGCCGGGCATGAGCGCGTTGGACGTGATGCCCTCTCCGGCCCAGAGCGCGGTGGCGCCCACGGCGAACAGCACGTTCGCGGTCTTCGACTGCCCGTAGGCGAGCAGCGGGTCGTACTGGCGGAAGGCGAAGTGGATGTCGTCGAAGACGACCGGCGAGCGCAAATGGGCGCCCGAGCTGACCGAGACGATCCGCGCTCCGCCCGCGGCCGCCAGCGCGTCGTGCAGCCCGAGCGCGAGCGCGAAGTGCCCGAGGTGATTGGTGGCGAATTGGAGCTCATGCCCCGCGGGCGTGAGCTCGAGCTCGGGAAGGGCCATCACCCCCGCGTTGTTGACGAGCAGATGCAGCGGATCGTCCCAGCCCGCGACGAACGCCTCGATCGACCCGTGGTCGGCCAGGTCGAGCGCCCGCACATGGATCGCGGCGTTGCCGGTGGTCGCCGTGATGTCCGCCGCCGTTCGGGCGCCGGCCTCGGTGTTGCGCACGGCGAGCGTGACCTCGGCTCCCGTGCCGGCGAGCGCTCGCGCGGTCTCCACGCCGATGCCCGACGCGCCGCCGGTGACGATCGCGCGCCTGCCGGCCAGGTCGATTCCCTCGGCCACCTCGGCGGCGGTCGAGTCGGCCCCGAAGGGCGTGGTGATCGGGGGGGTCCCGGCTTCCATCGCGTGCGGGCCGAGGCTAACGGCATCGCCGCGCGCGGGGCCGTCCAGCGCCCGGCCGGCGTCCTCACTAAGCCCTTCGGGATGGTCGATGAACGACAGAGCGACTTCGCATCAGCAACAGCGACCCGCCCCTCGCCATCTCCAGCCACTCGTCATCCACAAGCGCCTTGCGCTGCCTTCTCGCCCTCGTGGCGCTCTGTCTCGTCGTGCCGTCGGCGGCGAGCGCCCAGGTCGCCCCCGGGAGCCCCTACTCGGCGCACTCGATGGTCTACGCCTACGGCATGCCGTACGCCCAGAAGGAGCGGATCTTCGCCGAGGCGAAGGCGATGGGCGCAAGCCACATCCGGCTCGACATCGAGATGCACGCGGTGTTCAAGCAGTACTCATGGCGCAACCACGTGTATCGCGACTGGCGCGGAGTGGACGACGTGGTGGAGCTCTCGAGGCGCTACGCGATGCCGGTCGAGGCGATCCTCATCGGCATGCCCTCGTTTCTCTCGGTGTGCAACGGCCGCGACCCGGAGCTGTGCGCGCCGGACGACTTCGCGGCCTACGGACGCTACGCCGGCGAAATCGCGGAGCACACGCGCGGCGAGATCAGCCTCTTCGAGATCCTCAACGAGCCCGACTCGAGCGCCTTCTACCGAGGCACTCCCGAGGACTACGCGCGCATGCTTTCCGCCGCGTACGACGGGATCAAGGCGCGCTCCCCGGCCAGCAAGGTGCTCCTCGGGGGCGTTTCGGGCCTCATCGCCAAGGATTGGCTGACCCGCGTGTTCGCCACGCCGGGCGCGGCGGCCGCGACCAAGTTCGACATAGCCAACGTGCACGTCCGGGGCGGCCTCGGCTCGCTCACGAGCACGATGACCTTCTGGCACGACTTCTTCACTTCGTACGGGCGCGGAAGCGCCCCGCTGTGGGTGACCGAGCACGGGTACCCCGCGGACACCGCCTATCAGGACGACCCCCGCTACCGCGGTGGCGAGGCCGCGCAGGCTGCCTTCCTGCGGGACTCCCTGCCGACGCTCCTGCGGGCCGGTGCCGCACAGGTCTTCGTGAGCACGCGCGACACGTGGCCGGAGGAGTTCGGCGCCAGCAGCCCGTTCAACAGCGAGGGTGTGTCCAACGTCTCCGACGACGCCCCGTACTCGGCGCGCCGGCGACCCGCCTCCGCGGTCGTTCGCGCACTGGCAAGCAAGTGGCCGAGGATTCCGCTCACGGTCGGCGAGCTGGCGCGGCTTACCGCCATCCGGAACACGCACGCGATCACGTGCTTCCAGTCCACGGGCGCGCGGAACAAGCTGCTGAAGCAATCGAAGGAGACCGGGCGAACGATCAAGAAGCTGCGCACCGCCGTGCGGCGCGCCGGCCGGGCGCACAAGCGCAAACGCGCGGACGCGCTGCGCCACCGGATCAAGGTCTCGCAGCGCAACCTGAAGAAGGTGAAGCGCCAGTACGGGACCATGAAGGTCCGGGCCGGCGAGAGCTGCCTGCTCGTCACGATCTACCAGGGCCGGCTCGACGCCGGCAGCTGAGGGGCGGCCCGGAGGCCGCCCCCCTGTCCGCGGTTCGATGGACCTCAGCGAACTCGCAGGCCGCCCTTCCACTGGTGGCGGCGGCTGGCGCGCTTGGCCGCGCGCTTCGCCTTCTTCATCACCTTGGCGGTGCGTGCCTTCTTCGCCTGCGCCGGGCCCACCAGCGGGCTCTTCGAGCGCGCCAGCGTCCAGGTCGCATGAGCGGCCGCGTCAGCGAGCTGACCGAGGCCGACGGCGCCGTTTCCGTCCATCAGCGCAGCGTCCTCGACCGACTCGAGCCCGTCGGCATCCGGGAACGGCGGCTGCCCCAGGACCGTGGCGAGCGTGTCGCAGGCCTGGTGGTAGCACGGGTCGTACCAGGAGCCGGCGGCACCGCCGTAGACGGCGGCCTCCTCGGGCGTCTTCACGCCCTCGGCTCCCGAGAACAGCCCGCCCGCCGGCACCAGCGCCTCCGGCGCGATGAACGGGCCATAGTCGGAGCGCCCGTCGAACGCCGTCGGCGTCGTCTCGAGCCCCTGCGACGCGAAGTAGCGCAGGAACACCTGCTCGATCTGTGCCGATCCGGGCGGTCCGACCTCTCCCTCGCCGGTCGAGTTGTCGCCGTCGTACACGAAGCGCACGAAGTTCGGCGAGGCGAGCATGTCGAAGTTGAGGTTCGCCTCGACATCGTCGATCTCGCCCGACTCGATCAGATCGGCCACGTACGCGGTCGAGCCCACGAGCCCGGCCTCCTCCGCGCCCCAGAGCGCGAAACGGATGCGGTTGCGAGGCTTCTTCTTGAGCTTCGCCACCTGCTCCGCCGTCTCGATGATCGATCCCGATCCCGATCCGTTGTCGTTGATGCCCGGCCCCTCGTCGACCGAGTCGAGATGGCCGCCTACGACGATCGTCCGTTCCGGATCACCGGTCTTGCTGTCGGCGATCAGGTTGTACTGCGGGACCTCCTCGGTCAGCGTCTGGACGTTGAACGTCACGTTCACGGCACCGGCCTGCAGGGCGGTGTAGAGCGCCGAGCCGACCTCGTAGCTGGTCATCGCCACGGGGATCCCGATGAACGGCGGAGCGCCGATCTCGAGTGGCTCCGTGCGGTCCGGATAGCCGTCGTTGAAGATCAGGACCGCGGCCGCACCCAGTTGCTTGGCGAGGTTGATCTTGTCCACGAACCCGCAGGTGCCACGCTCCACCAGGGCGATCTTCCCGGTGAGGCTCTGGCCCCCCCAGTCGGCCTCCTCGCAGCCGCTGGTGCCGCTCCCGGGGTCACCCTCGGGCGCAAGGACGATGTCGTTCGTGGTCACGAGCGGCGCAGTGACCGTTCCCGAGCCCGAGAACTCGGCCACGAGGTAGTCGCCGGGCGCCTCCGCGGTGCCCTCCGCGTAGGCCGGCTGGCCCTCCCGCTGCAGGGTCGCCGGGCCGAGCTTCTCCCAGCGCGCGAACGGGAACTCGTCGCGCGTGACCTTGTAGCCGGCGCGCTTCAGCCGCCGCTCGGCGTATGCGAGCGAGGCGTCGTAGCCGGGTGTGCTGGCAGCACGATTGCCGGCGTTTGCGTTGGCCAGCCGCTGGAAGGTCCGCATGTGCTCCAGGATGCCGCCCGTGGTCAGCCCCTTGCGGAGCTTCTTGGTGTTGACCTCGTCGACCGCGAGCGCGGACGGAGCGAGGCAGAGGGCCGCGACCATGCAGGCGGCGGCGCCGATGATGGCTTTTCTCACCCTTCCTCCTTGGTAGGTGGTTCGCGTGGGGCCCTACCCGAGCCCGCCGCGGCCCACACCAGGGATTGGGGGGTTAGCCGTACTGATGGAGCCTTCGTGCCCGCATACGCTGCGGGGCGATGAGTTTCGGCGCGTGCGCCGGTCTCATGCACTACGCATGACGACGAGACCCGACAGGCGAGGAGCCAGATGACCTCCCAGAGTCCGCTCGCGATCGAGGCCAACGGCCTCGTCAAGTCCTTCGGCGACACGCTCGCCGTCGACGGCGTGGACCTCGCAGTGCGCACCGGCTCCGTCTACGGCGTGCTCGGCCCCAACGGCGCAGGCAAGACCACGACGATCCGGATGCTCGCCACGCTCCTGCGCCCGGACGCGGGCACGGCAAGCGTGCTCGGCCACGACATCGTCAAGGAGTCGGACGCCGTGCGCGGGCTCGTGAGCCTCACGGGACAGCTCGCCTCCGTGGATGAGGACCTGACCGGCCGTGAGAACCTGATCCTGCTCGGCCGGCTGCTCGGACTCAAGCGCCCCGCGGCGAAGGAGCGCGCCACCGAGCTGCTCGACGCGTTCGGCCTGTCCGAGGCGGCCGGCCGCCTCGCGAAGAACTACTCCGGCGGCATGCGCCGCCGGCTCGACATCGCCGCGAGCATCGTGGTCACCCCGCAGCTGATGTTCCTCGACGAGCCGACCACGGGGCTCGACCCGCGCTCGCGCAACCAGGTCTGGGACATCATTCGCGCGCTCGTGGCCGAGGGCACCACGATCCTGCTCTGCACCCAGTACCTCGACGAGGCCGATCAGCTGGCCGAGGGGATCGCCGTGATCGATCGCGGCAAGGTGATCGCAGAGGGAACCCCCGGCCAGCTCAAGGCGTCGGTCGGGTCCGGAGCGCTCCACGTGCGCCTGCTCGACCCGGACCAGCGGCCCGAGGCCGAGCAGTTCCTCGGCCGCATGCTCGGCACGGTGACCCTCGAGCCCGACCTGTCCGCGCTCTCGGTCTCCTGCGCCGACGCCGACCGCGCCGCGCAGGCCGTGGCGGAGCTGACGCGCTCAGGCGTGCGCGTGGCCGACTTCTCGCTCGGCCAGCCGAGCCTGGACGAGGTATTCCTGGCCCTCACCGGTCACCCCGCCGAGGACGCCGAAGAGGAAGCAAACGACCTCCAGAAGGAGCAAGCGGCATGAGCGCCACTTCCACCACCTTCCCGGGATCCACCGCTCCGTCGGCCGAGGAGGAGGCGCTTCGCAAGGCGCTCTCGTCGACCGCGCGCCCGCCCCGCGCGAGCGCCACGTCGGCCGCGCTGACGTTCGGCTGGCGCGGGATGCTCAAGGTGAAGCACGTGCCCGAGCAGCTCCTCGACGTGACGATCACGCCGGTGATGTTCGTGCTCATGTTCACCTACATCTTCGGCGGCGCGATCGCCGGCTCGACGGGCGAGTACCTCGATTACATCCTTCCGGGCATCCTCGTGATGTCGGTCCTGTTCACCACGGTCTACTCCGGGGTCGCGCTCAACACCGACCTGACGAAGGGCGTCGTGGATCGCTTCCGCTCGCTGCCGATCTGGCGACCTGCGCCGCTCCTCGGATCCCTGCTCGGCGACTGCGTGCGCTATCTGGTCGCGGGGACCGTGATCATCCTGCTCGGCCTGCTGCTCGGCTTCAATCCCGAGGGCGGGGCCGGCGGCGTGCTCGCGGCGCTTGCGCTCGTGATCGTCTTCGCCTTCGGCCTCTCCTGGGTGTTCACCACGATCGGCCTGACACTGCGTTCCCCGAACGCGGTCATGAACGCGGGCTTCATGGGGATCTTCCCGCTCACGTTCCTGTCCAACGTGTTCGTCGAGCCGGACACGCTGCCCGCGGGGCTCGAGGCGTTCGTGAACGTCAATCCGATCTCCATCCTCGCCACCGCCTCCCGCGGCCTGATGCAGGGGAACGCGGACGGGGGCGACATCGCGATCGTGCTGGCCGTGGCCGCGGCGCTCACGGCGGTATTCGCACCGCTCACCACGCGCCTCTACCGCACGGGCTGAGGCGCGCGCTCGGTCGCGTACTCCACGCGGTTGCGGCCGAGTTGCTTGGCCCGGTAGAGGGCCTCGTCCGCCTCCTTGAGCACTTCGTCCACCGATCGCGTGTCCCCGGCGTCCAGCATCGCCACGCCGGCGCTCAGGGTGAGCACGCCCGGCGCGTTCCCGGCGTGCGTGATGGCCAGGGCTTCCAGACCGCTCCGCATGCGGTCGGCCGCCAGCCGCGCCATCGCCGGGGACTGCTCGGGGAAGATGCACAGGAACTCCTCGCCGCCGTAGCGGTAGAGCGCGTCTCCGCTGCGGGCCCGGTCCCTGAGCTGCGCCGCGACCGCCTGGAGCACCTGGTCTCCCGCCTGGTGGCCGTAGGTGTCGTTGTAGGCCTTGAACTGATCGACGTCGAAGAGGGCCAGGCAGTAGCGGTGCCCGTAGCGGCGCACGCGCGCCTCCAGCTGCTCGAGATCCGTGGCCAGGGCCCGTCGGTTGCCCAGTCCGGTGAGCGGGTCCCGCAGTCCGATGGCGGTCAGCTCCTGGTTGAGCGCCTCGAGCTCGGTCCGCTGATCGCCGAGCTGACGGTGCAGCGACGTGACCCTTGCCGCGGAGATCAGATGCGCCTGCAGCGCTTCCGAGTTGAGCGGCTTGAGGAGATAGTCGTCGGCGCCGGCGTTCATCCCCTCCAGGACCTTGTCGAGGCCGTCGTGCCCCGTGCAGAGAATGAAGTAGGTGTAGCCGCCGACGGTGTGGGCGCGAACGTTGCGGCACAGGTCGAGCCCGGTCTGCCCGGGCATCGTCCAGTCGCTGATGACCACGTCGGGGCGGCCCGCCCTGAATGCGTTCCAGGCCTGCGTCCCGTCGCTGACCGTGTGGCACTCGTGGCCGAGGCCGCGCACCGCCTCCCGGGCGATGAGCCGGGAAGCAGCGTCATCATCGGCCAGCAGGATCTTCATGGCTCACCCGGCGCTGTGCGATCCGCGAGCGGCGATCGTGAACCAGAGCCGGCTTCCCTGTCCCGGCCGGCTCGAACCGCCGCAATCGGCGCCGATCAGCGCCACCAGCTTGTCGGGATCGACACCGTCGCCGCTGGCGGAGACCTCGAAGCGAACGACGGGGTCCTCTCCATCGGCCGCCTCGGGCTCGGTGACCCGCGCCACGATCTCGCCCGTCTGAGTGAAGGTGATGGCGTCGGCTATGAGGTTGATCAGCAGCTGCCGGACTCGCTCGGGGTCGCCGCTGACCGTCGCGCGGACGGGTCCCTCGATCGCCGCGCGCAGGTCGAGCCCCTTCGTCCGCGCGGCTTCCGCGAGCAGGTCCACGACCTCCTCCACGATCGAGCGCGGGTTGAACTCGACTTCGTCGACGCCGGCCCGGGCGTCCGGGAGGTCCAGGAGACCGTTCATGACGGTCAGCAGCGCTCCGCCGGATACCTGCCTCAACCGATCCGCAGAGATCCGCACGTCCCGAGCCTCCGCTGCCAGGCCCTGTGCCTGGAGGAAGAGGTTCGCGAAGACCGAGACCTTGGCTCGAAGCTCGTGGGGCGGTACGGGGGCGAAGATGAAATCGACCGCACCCTCGGCGTAGAGATCGGGGTTGGTGATCTCGTCCTGTCCGCGCGCGGTGATGAAGATGATCGGCGTCATCTCCGACTGCCGGCGCTGACGGATGGACGCGGCCGTCTCGAAGCCGTCCATGAGCGGCATGACCACGTCGATGAGGATGGCGGCGAAGTCCTGCTCCATCACACAGCGCAGGGCGGCGACCCCGGAGTCGGCTTCGACGATCGAGAAGCCGAGTGGCGCCAGCACCGCCTTGAGCGCGAGCCGCTTGGCGGGATTGTCGTCCACCATCAGGATCGGAACGGGCGACCTCGTCCCCGCCGCGGGCACATCGATCTCACACGCGTGTCGCGGTGGCGCTCATGCGCCCGCCGCGGCGGGCAGCCAGCGCGAGATGGCGGCCACCAGCTCGCCGGTGTCGACCGGCTTGGGCACGTAGTCGTTGGCGCCGGCATCGATGCAGCGCTGGCTCTCGCCGAGCACGACCTTGCCCGAGATGGCGATGATCGGGAGCGACTGGAAGCGGTCGATCGCCCGTATGGCGCGGATGGTCGTATAGCCATCCATGCCGGGCATCATGATGTCCATCAGCACGAGGTCGATGTCGGGCGCCCGCTCGAGCGCCGCCAGGGCCTCCGCCCCGCTCTCGGCGACGGTGACGTCGGCGTTCCCTCGCTCGAGGAGCGCGGTCAGAGCGAAGACATTGCGGAAGTCGTCGTCTACCACGAGGACCTTCGCCCCCTCGAAGGGGATGGTCTCGAGGCCGTTGTGCGAATACTCGGGAGCCGCGGGCTCAGCCGGCTTCGCGGCCACGAGCTCACGCGGAGCCTCCGGACCCGCCGCCTTCGGCGGCTGGCTCAACGGCAGATAGACGGTGAACGTGCTGCCCTCGCCCAGCGTGCTGACGAGGGTGATCTCGCCGCCGAGCAGGCCCGCCAGCTCGCGGCTGATCGACAGTCCGAGGCCGGTGCCGCCGAACTGGCGCGCGGTGGTCCCGTCGCCCTGGACGAAGGCCTCGAAAACCCGCGCCTGCTCGTCCGCCCCGAGGCCGATCCCGGTGTCGCCGACCGAGATGCCCAGCACGGCCGGCGCCGCGACCAGCGTCTCCGTGTCGGCGCTCCAACCGCTTTCGACCACCGCCACGCGCACGTGCACCTTGCCGCGCTCGGTGAACTTGAAGGCGTTGGCGAGCAGGTTCTTGAGGATCTGGCGCAGGCGTTGCGGGTCGGTCACGATGTCCTCGGGCACGGCCGGCTCGAGCTCCACCGAGTAGGCGAGCCCCGCCTCCTGCGCAACCGGCTCGAACTCGCGGCGGAGCGTGCTGCAGAGCGTCCCCATGGACACGACGGCCATGTCCGGCGTGACGGTCCCGGACTCGGCCTTCGCCAGGTCGAGGATGCTGTTGAGGAGCTCCAGCAGGTCCTTGCCCGACGCGCGGATCACGCTCGCGTACTCGACCTGCGTGTCGGTCATGGTGTTGTCCGGGTTGTCCTCGAGCTGCTCGGCGAGGATCAGCAGGCTGTTGAGCGGGGTGCGGAGCTCGTGCGACATGTTCGCGATGAACTCCGACTTGTACCTCGACGAGACGGCCAGCTGGCCGGCCTTCTCCTCGACCAGGTCCTTGGACTGCGCGACCTCCTGGTTCTTGCGCTCGGCCTCGATGTTCTGCTCGGCGAGGAGCGCGGCCTGCTTTCCCAGGTCCTCGTTGGACTCCCGCAGCTCCTCCTGCTGTGACCGGAGCTCCTCGGCCTGTGACTGGGACTGCTTCAGCAGGTTCTCGGTGAGCGTGTCCGCCTCGATCGTGTTGAGCACGAGGCCGATGCCCTCGGGGAGCTGCTCGAGAAAGGCCTGGTGCGTCGGGCTGAAGGGAGAGAAGGAGGCGAACTCGAGCACGGCGCGCACCGAGCCCTCGAAGAGCACCGGCAGGACGATGATGTTGAGCGGGGGAGCGGTGCCGAGACCCGAGTTGATCCTCACGTAGTCGCCGGGAACCTCGGTGACGAGGATGCGCTTCTTCTCCTTGGCGCACTGGCCGACCAGGCCCTCACCGAGCCGGAACTGGGCTGCGAGGCGCTTTCGCTCCTCGAAGCCGTAGCCCGCCTCGAACTGCAGGACGGGCTCGCCGCCGTCCGGCGGGGCGGTCATCGAGTAGAAGACTCCGTGCTGCGCCGACACGAGCGGAGCGAGCTCGGAGAGGATCATGCTCGACACCTCCGCCAGGTCGCGCTGGCCCTGGAGCATCCGGGTGAAGCGCTCCCGGTTCGGTCTTCAGCCAGTCCTGCTCGACGTTCTCCCTGGTCGTCTCGCGGAGGTTGCGGATCATCTCGTTGAGCGTGTCCTTGAGGATGGCCACCTCTCCGCTCGCCTCGACCCGGACCTGCCGGGTGAGGTCACCCTCCGTCACGGCGGTCGCCACCTCCGCGATCGCTCGCACCTGGTTGGTGAGGTTCGCCGCCAGCTGGTTGACGTTGTCGGTGAGGTCCTTCCAGACGCCGGCGACCTCCTTCGACTGCGCCTGGCCGCCGAGCTTGCCCTCCACGCCCACCTCGCGGGCCACTCGCGTGACCTCTCCGGCGAACGCGTTCAGCTGGTCGACCATCGCGTTGACGGTGTTCTTGAGCTCCAGGAACTCGCCCTTCACGTCGATCGAGATCTTCTTGCTGAGGTCGCCGTTGGCCACGGCCGTCGTGACCTCGGCGATGTTTCGGACCTGTCCGGTCAGGTTGCCGGCCATCAGGTTGACGTTGTCGGTCAGGTCCTTCCAGACGCCACCGACCTCGATCGTCACAGCCGCGGCCTGGCCCAGCTTGCCCTCGGTCCCGACCTCGCGCGCGACTCGCGTGAGCTCGGAGACGAACCCGTTGAGCTGGTCGACCATCGCGTTGATGGTGTTCTTCAGGTCGAGCATCTCGCCGCGGACGTCCGCCGAGACCTTCTTGCTCAGGTCGCCCCCGGCCACCGCGCCGATCACGCGCTGCATCTCGACGGTCGGGCGCACCAGCGAGTCGATGAGGCTGTTCACCGATTCGACGCTTCCGGACCAGCTCTGGGTCGAGCCGCGGATCGCCACGCGCTGCGAGAGCTCGCCCTGCTTGCCCACCACGCGGCTGACCCGGGCCAACTCCGCCTCGAGCGCCTGGTTGGCGATGATCACGTCGTTGAAGCCGTCGGCGACCTTGCCGGGCACGCCCGTCCAGTCGAGGGGCATGCGGACCGTGAAGTCGCCCTCCCTGACCTGGGCCAGGACACTCAGCAAGACCTTCGCATCGACCGCTTCGGCGGAGGTCGGTGCTTCCGACAATTGGAGCCTCTCAGGGGGACGGCGGAGTTCTCGGAACTTCTCTACATCCGTCCTCCACGGTCGTATCGGCAGCCCCGCCGCTTAACGTGAGGCGGCCCTCAGACCAGCGAGTGGGCGAGCTGCAGGGACACCGCGACCCAGATGAGCACGTTCGCGGCGGTCAGCAGCGGAACGAGCAGGGGGAAGCGCGGGCTCTCCAGGTGCCGTCCGGCGATGGTTTCAGGCATCGGGCACCACGGCCGTGGCCCCCGCCCAGTCCGCGGTCATTGGACAGTTGTTCCCCAGCGGTGGGCGTTCCGCCATCGGTTGCGCCAACTGCACGGGTTTGGCGCGCCGAGACGCTCAGAAGTGGCGCCTCAGACGGGCGTGAGCCGGTCCATCGCCTGCGCGCGGGTGATCCGGCGCCGGCCCCAGCGGGCTGCCACGGCATGGTCCACCAGCGGCCTGAAGTAGTCCCGCAGCGGTGCGACGCTGATTCCGGCGGGCTCGAGCCGGGAGCGTGCGCGGCGGTCGTCGAAGCGCACCCCGACGCGGAAGTAGGGGAAGTAGGCGCGGCTGCGCTCGAGCACCGCGCGCTGAGCGGAGCTGCCGTTCTTGCGCACCTCGGGCACCACCTCGCGCTCGAACGCCTCCGGGTCGAGCAGGCGAAGCGGCCGCTTGAAGTAGGCGGTGGCCAGGTCCACAAGGTCGCCGACCGTGGCCGCGCCCGGGCCGGCGGTGAGGTGGTAGGTCTCGCCGACGCCGTCCTCGCCCTCGCAGACGGAGAAGATCGCGTCGGCCACGTAGTCGATCGAGACCACGTCGACGGGGGCGGAGCGCACCGCGGGCACGGCCGGGTAGAGGCCCCGGGCGAACGCCCGCAGCGGTGGATAGAGGACGTTGAACGAGGCGGTCCAGCCGCTGCGGCGGTCGCCCACCACGATGCTCGGCCGGAGGATCGTGACCGGCAGGCGCTCGCCCTTCTCGCGCACGAGCTGCTCGGCCTCGAGCTTGGAGCGCTCGTAGGGATTGCGGAAGTCCTGGCCCACGTCGACGTCGCCCTCGGTGAACGTGCCCTCGTGCGTGCCGGCCACGTACGCCGTGGAGACGTAGGCCAACCGCCGCAGGCCACCCCGCTCCTGTGCGAGCTCGGCCAGCTCGAGCACGCGGGCGGTGCCGGTCACGTTGATCGCGCGCGACTCCGGGAGCGGGAGCGCGAACGAGACGGAGGCCGCCGCATGGATCACGTCGGTGGTCGTCTCCGCCAGCGACGCGGCGGCGGCCGGGCTGAGCCCGAGGTCCGGCGCGGTCAGATCCGCGGCCACGGCCTCCACCCGCCCCGCGTAGCGGCGCGCCCGCCTTCCGAAGAGCTCTTGGAGCACGCCGTCGATCCGCGCCGCCGCCTCCTCGTCGCTCTCGGCCCGGACCAGCGCCGACACGCGGCGCTCGGTGCGCTCGAGGTAGCGCGCCAGCACCTCCATGCCCACGAAGCCGGTGGCCCCGGTGAGGAGCAGCCTGCCTTCCTTGGGCGCGTTCACGCCGGACTCCCCTCGAGCTCGCGCGAACCGGCTCCGAGCGGAGCTCCCATGGCGTGGAAGCCGCCGTCCACGTGGAGGATCTCGCCCGTGATCGCGCGCGCGAGGTCGGACAGCAGGAAGCAGACCGCGTCGGCCACCGGCCCGGGGTCCGCCGCGTCCCAGCCGAGCGGGGCCTGTTCCGGCCACGCGCCCGCCAGTCCTTCGAAGCCGTCGATGCCGCTGGCGGCAAGGGTCCGGAGCGGACCCGCCGAGACGAGGTTCACGCGCACGCCGCTCGCGCCCAGGTCGCGCGCCAGATAGCGACCGGTGGCCTCGAGGGCGGCCTTCGCCACTCCCATCCAGTCGTAGGCCGGCCAGGCCACCGAGGCGTCGAAGTCCATCGCAACGATCGAGCCGCCCGCGTGACCGTCCTCGAACAGCGGAAGCAGGCTCGCGGCCAGCGCCTTCAGCGAATACGCGCTCGTCGTGAACGCCGCTCCGGCGCTCTCCGTCGGGGTGGCGAGAAAGTCGCCGCCGAGCGCGTCTGCGGGCGCGAAGGCGATCGCGTGGAGGGCGCCGTCCAGGCCGCCCCAGCGCTCGCGCAGCGCTGCCGCGAGCTCCTCGTAGTCCTCGGGACGATCGGCGTCCAGCTCGAGCACGTCGGGCGTGCGCGGAAGCCTCGCCGCAGCGCGCTCCGTCATGCTCCGGGAGCGGCCGAAGCCCGTGAGGATGACCTCCGCGCCGGCACGCTGGGCGCTCTCGGCCACGTGGTACGCGATCGAGTCGCGGGTCACGACACCGGTCACGAGGAGGCGCTTGCCGGCGAGGATCATCGGAGCGTCCCCAATGCCCAGGCGAGCCGCTCGCGCGTCTCCGAGGGGGCGATCAGCTCGTCCACGAAGCCGTCGCGCGCCGCCACCTGCGGGCGAAGGTGCGTGTCCGCGTAGTCGTCCGCCAGCCGCCTTCGCGAGCCCTCGGGGTCCTCCGCTCCGGCCAGCTCGCGGCGGTGGATGATGCCCACGGCCGGCCGCGCGCCCATCACCCCGATCTCCGAGCTGGGGCCAGGCGAACACGAAGTCCGCACCGAGGTCCTTGGAGTTCATGGTGATGAACGCACCTCCGTATGCCTTTCGCAGGACGACTGTCAGCTTTGGTACCCGGGCCTCCGCGAATGCGTGCACGAGCGATGCCCCGTGCCGGATGACCGCGGCGCCCTCCTGGCGGGTGCCGGGCATGTACCCCGGCGTGTCCACCAGCACCACGAGCGGGATCCCGAACGCGTCGCACTTCTTCACGAAGGCGGCGCCCTTCTCCGAGGATGCCGCGTCGAGCACGCCGCCGAGGTAGCGCGGCTGGTTGGCGATCAGGGCCACGGAGCGGCCGTCGAGGCGCCCGAAGCCGGTCACGATGTTGCGCGCCCAGCCGGGGCTGACCTCGAAGAGCGCCCCGTCGTCGAGCACGCAGCGAGCCACGTCGCGCACGTCGTAGACGGCGCGTGCCTCGGTGGGCACGATGGCGCCGGGATTGCGCTCCCCGTGCGGGCCGCGCGCCGGCCGCCCGGCGGGAGCGCGACCCGCACGCTCGGGGAGGTACGAGAGAAGCTCGCGCGTGAGCAGGGCGGCCTCGGCGTCGGTCTCGGCCACCAGGTTGCAGACGCCGTTGCGCTGGTGCACCCGGGTGCCCCCCAGCTCCTCGGCGGACACGACCTCGCCGAGCGCGTCGCGCACCACCGCCGGCCCCGTCAGGAACATGCTCGCCGCGCGGGTCATCACGACGAAGTCGGTCAGCGCCGGCGAATAGGCGCCGCCGCCTGCCGAGAGCCCTGTCACGACGGAGATCTGCGGAACACGGCCCGACAGCGCCACGGTCTCGCGGAAGATCCGGGCGTAGCCGCCGAGCGCCGCCATGCCCTCCTGCATGCGGGCGCCGCCCGATTCCACGAAGCCCACGACCGGCACCTGCGCGCGGCCGGCCAGGCGGATCACGCGGACGATCGTGTCGGCGTGGGCCTCGCCCAGGGAGCCGCCCACGTAGCCGGCGTCCTGGGCGTAGCAGAACACCGGCCGGCCCTCGACGCGGCCGGCGCCGCCGACCACGCCGTCGCCGGCACGCGTCTTCTCGCCCATGTGGCGCGATGCCACCTCGGAGCGGATGACCTCGAGCGAGCCCGGATCGCAGAGCACCTCGAGGCGCTCGAGCGGCGTCAGCTTCTCCTCGACTGGGGGTGGGGCGAGGGCGATGCTCATGAGGCCCCCGCGAGGCAGAGCACCGCGTTGTGCCCGCCGAAGCCGAACGAGTTCGAGATCCCGACCGCGGGGCGATCGCCGTTGCCCTCAGGGCGCAGCGGCCGCGGGCCGTCGGGCACGTAGTCGAGATCCAGGTCCTCGTCGACCTCGCCGTAGCCGAGCGTCGGGGGCGCCACACGCTCGTTCAGGGCGAGCACCGTGGCCACCGCCTCCACCGCCCCGGCGGCGCCCAGCAGGTGGCCGATCGCCGACTTCGTGGACGACACCGGCACGCTGCCGGCGCTGTCGCCCAGGGCGGCCTTGAGGGCCATGGTCTCGGCGCGGTCGTTCAGGGGAGTCGAGGTGCCGTGCGCGTTCACGTAGTCGACCCGCTCCGGCGGCACGCCGGCATCGGCGAGCGCCCGCTCGATGGCGCGTGCCGCTCCACGTCCGTCGGGCTCGGGGGCGGTCAGGTGATGCGCGTCCGCGGTGGCGGCGTAGCCGAGCAGCTCGCCGACGATCTCGGCGCCGCGTTCCTCCGCGGTCTCGAGCGCCTCGAGCACGAGCACACCGGCGCCCTCGCCCATCACGAAGCCGTCGCGGCGCGCGTCGAAGGGGCGCGAGATCCCGCTGGTAGAGGTCGCGTCCATCGCGGCGAAGGCCGCGCTCGCGAGTGACGTGAGGGCGGCCTCGGAGCCGCCGACGATCGCGGCGTCCGCGTCGCCCGCCTGGATCATGCGCATCCCGGCGCCGATGGAGTGGGCGCCCGCGGCGCAGGCCGAGACCACGCCGTACACCGGCCCCTGGAGCCCGTGGCGCATGGCGAGCGCGGCTGAGCCGGCGTTGGCCATCATCAGCGGCACGGTCAGCGGAGACACACGGCCGGGCCCGCTGTCGCGGAGCACGTCGTGGGCATCCTCGATCGTCCCCAGGCCGCCGATGCCCGTTCCGATCACGCAACCGACGAGGTCGGGCTCGTACGGCGGGCCGTCGTCCCAGCCGGCGTGCTCGAGCGCCTCCTGAGAGGCCGCCACCGACAGCTGGGTGAAGCGGTCGGTGCGGCGCGCCTCCTTGGTCGACATGAACTCGACCGGGTCGAACTCGCCGGCGCGGCCGAGGCCGTCCTCGATGCCCGACTCGCCGTCGCTCCAGCCCTCGTGGAGGCGCCGCGCGCCGACGCCCAGAGGCGTGACGGCGCCGACGCCGGTTATCGCGACGCGCCGGCTCATGACGCGCGCGCGGACACGAGCTCGACGGCATCGCCGACGGTCTTCAGGCCCTCGACGTCCGACGACTCGATCTTCACGCCGAACTCGTCCTCTGCGATCTGCGCGAGCTCGGCCAGGTCGAGCGAGTCCACGTCGAGGTCCTCGAAGCGCGCTTCGAGCTTCACGTCCTCGGGCTCGGGCCCGAAGGAGACGATCGCCTCGATGATGCGGTCCTGGACCTTCTGGGGTGTGACTGCTGTCGACATCTCTTCCTCCTGTGTCTCTCGTGGTCGGTTCGCAGTTGTCAGGCGGTCAGGCCGCCGTCGACGGTCAGCGTCGTGCCGGTCACGTAGCCGGCCTCGGGTGAGGCCAGGAAGCGCACGCATGCGGCCACGTCCTCGGGAGTGCCGGCGCGTCTCGCGGGCACCGCGGCGAGCAGGTCGCCGCCCACGCCCTCCGTCATCTCGGTCTCGATGAAGCCGGGTGCCACGGCGTTGACGGTCACGCCGCGCCGCGCGACCTCGGCCGCGAGCGTGCCGGTGAGCCCGATCAGCCCCGCCTTCGAGGCCGCGTAGTTGGCCTGGCCGGGGTTGGCACGCCGGCCGACCACGGAGGCGATGTTGATCACGCGGCCGAACCGCTCCTTGATCATCGGGCGCAGCGCCCGGCGGGTGAGCCGGAACGCGCCGCTGAGATTTGTCTCGAGCACCCGCGACCAGGCCTCGTCGTCGATCTGGAGGGCGACGGCGTCGTCGCGCACGCCGGCGTTGTTCACGAGGACCAGCACCGGCCCGAACCTCTCCTCCAGCTCGGTGAGCAGCCGCTCGGCGGTGGCGGGGTCGCTCACGTCGCCGGCCAGCGGAGCGGCGAAGCCGCCCTCGGCCTCGATCTCGCGGGCCACGCGCGCGGCGCCCTGCTCGTCGGAGCGGTAGTTGATGCCGACCCGCCAGCCGTCGGCCGCCAGCGCGCGGGCCACCGCCGCGCCGATGCCCCGTGAGGCACCCGTGACGAGTGCTGAGCCGTTCGGCGTCATGACGCACCCCACTCGACGGTGGTGGCGCCCCAGGTGAACCCCGCGCCCACGGCCGCCAGCAGCACGCGCCGGCCGGCCACGAGCCTGCCCTCGGCCTCCGCGCGGCGAAGAGCCAGGGGAATCGAGGCGGCCGAGGTGTTGGCCAACCCCTCGATGCAGTCCACCACGCGCTCGGCGGGCAGCTCGAGGCGCTCCGCCACGGCGCGCATGATCCTGCCGTTCGCCTGGTGGTAGACGAACAGGTCGATGTCGTCCAGGGTGACCTCGGCGGCCTCGACCGCCTCGCGGGTCACCTCGACGAGCCGCGACACGGCCATCCGGAAGGTCTCGTGGCCCTCCATGTGAACGAGGCCGGAGGCACGGCGCACGTGGATCAGGTCGGCCGCGGAGCCGTCCGCGCCGAGCGCCACTGGACCGATGCGGCCCGGGCCGTTCGTGGGACTGACCACCACCGCGCCGGCGCCGTCGCCGAACAGCGCCGCGGTGCGGCGGTCGTCCGGGTCGACGAAGCGCGACATCAGATCGGCGCCGATCACCAGCACGTGGCGCGCCCTGCCGGCCTCCACCTGGCCGGCGGCCAGCGCCAGGCCGGCGAGGAACCCGCTGCAGGCCGCGCCCACGTCGAACGCTCCGGCTCGGGACGCGCCGAGCGCGCGGGCCACGAGCGGGGCGGCGTTGGGCAGGAGATCGTCCTGGCTCATCGTCGCCACGACCACGAGGTCGAGCTCGGCCGGGTCGAGACCGGCGCCGCGGAGGGCTTCGTCGCCCGCGGCCGCGGCCAGGTCGGTGAAGCGCTCACCGGCCGCGGCCACGCGCCGCTCGCGGATGCCGGTGCGACTGAAGATCCAGTCCTCGGTCACGCCGAGCCGCTCGGCGATCGCGCCGTTGCCCACGACGGTCTTCGGAAGGCTCGTGCCCACGGACGCGATGCCGGCCGTGGCCGTCGGCCTGACCGGCTCTTCGAGGAAGGGTGCTTGGAGGAGGGCGAGCTCAGGCACGGGCGGCCTCCAGGTCCTCGGCGCTCACTGCCTCCACGTCGGCGAGCGTGCGCGGCACGAGCTTGGTGAGGACGCGACCGGGTCCGCTCTCCACGAACCGCCGGGCGCCGAGCTCGTGGAGCGCCAACAGCGTCTCGCGCCAGCGCACCGGCCGCGTCAGGCCGTCGAGCAGCCGCCGGCGGATGTCGTCGAACGGCCGCGCCGACAGGCCCGAGAGCGCGATCGTGCGCGGAGGCCGCAGCTCCACCTCGGCGAGCGCCGCGGCGAAGGCCGGCTCGGCGTGCGCCATCGCCGGAGAGTGGAAGGCCCCGCCCACCGAGAGGCGCACCGAGCGCAGCCCCTCCTCACGGGCTTCGCTCGACGCGAGGTCCAGGTCGGGGCCGCTGCCCGACAGCACGACCTCGGTCGGGGCGTTGTCGTTCGCCACCGTGAGGCGATGGCGCCCGGCGATCTCGGCGGCCGCGCCCTCGGGCTCCCCGAGCACGGCGAGCATGCCGCCGTCGCCATCTGCGCGGGCGGCCTCGTCCATGAGCCGCCCGCGCAACACCACCAGGCAGAGTGCGTCGGCCTCGCTCAGGCTTTCCGCCGCTACGAGGGCCGCGAACTCCCCGAGCGAGTGGCCCGCCACGAACTCCGCCGCCGGGCGGCCGAGGCGCTCCCACCCGGCCAGGCTGGCGCAGAACACCGCCGGCTGGTTGTAGCGCGTGCCGTCGCCGGCGCGCTCGAAGGGATCGTCTCCAACCTCCGCGTGTGCGCGCTCGATCAGGTCGGGCCGGTGGCGCTCCACCATCTCGCGCATGTCTCGGGTCTGGCTCCCCTGTCCGGGGAAGAGCAGTGCTGTGTTCGTGTGTCGGGGCACGCGGGGGAAGGTTCCCGACGAGCGACCCGCGCGCCACTCGATCGCCGCTCGCTCCCCCCGGCTGGGGGGAAGTTCCCCCCGCATGGGGGGTTGGAGGGCCGACTCAGGGCGCTCGAATGATTGGACCCACAAATAATTTGCGGGGAGTAGAGTGCGCCGGGATGATCGGCTCAGAGCGGCCGCCGGAGGCGCTGGCGCAGTACACCGGCTTCCTCCTGAACTGGGTCGCCCGCCACTCGAGGGAGCACTTCGCCAAGGCACTCGAGGCGGAGCTCGGGCTGCACCCGCGCGAATTCGGCGTGCTGGCCGTGGTGGAGCGCCAGCCCGGGATCACCCAGCAGGCGATCGGCGACGCCGCCGGCGTGGACCCGAGCACGATGGTGGCCACGCTCGACGGGCTCGAGGAGCGCGGTCTGGCCGAGCGCCGGCCCCACTCGAGCGACCGGCGCAAGCGCGCCGTCTACCTCACCGAGCAGGGCGAGGAGGCCGCGAAGCAGGGCCAGCGCATCGGCCGCGAGGTGGGCAAGGAGGTCTTCGGCGCGCTCAGTGCGGACGAGCGCAAGCAGCTCAACGCTCTGCTCCGGAAGGTCGCGGGGATGGAGGAGAGGAGCCTTTCGCGAAGCAGCTGACGAAAATCGAGAACTCGCGCGTCGAGTGGCGCGACGTCGCGGACCCCGAGCTCGGCGGACCGGGCGAGGCGCTCGTACGGCCGCTGGCTGTCGCCATCTGCGACCTGGACCACCTGATGATCCAGGGCCACGCCCCGATCCCCGGTGAGATCGCCCTCGGCCACGAGCAGGTCGGCGAGGTGGTGGCCGTGGGCGACGAGGTGGCGGGCCATCGCGTGGGGGACGTGGTGTCGGTCCCGTTCCAGATCAGCTGCGGCGCCTGCGACTTCTGCAGGCGCGGCCGCACGGGCGACTGCGAGAGCGTGCCGCCGCAGTCCATGTACGGCTTCGGGATGGTCGGAGGCGACTGGGGCGGAGCGCTCGCGGACCTGGTGCGCGTGCCCTTCGCCGACGCGATGCTCGTGGAGCTGCCGAAGGGCCTCGAGCCAGTGAGCGTTGCGAGCGCGAGCGACAACGTGGTGGACGGCTGGCGCACCGTGGCCGGCCCGCTCGCCCGGCGTCCAGGCGCGCCCGTACTGGTGCTCGGCGGCCTCGCACGCTCGGTGGGCCTCTACGCGGTCGACGCCGCTCTGGCTCTCGGCGCCGCGTCGGTGACCTACGTGGACGAGGATCAGGGGCGGCTCGCAGTGGCCGCGGACCTCGGCGCGGAGGTGGTGGAGGGACCGCCTTCCGCGGACCTCGGCCGGTTCCCGGTCACTGTCGACTCCACGGCCTCGCGTGAGGGGCTCGTGGCCGCCATCGGCTCCACCGAGCGCGGCGGCGAGTGCACCCACGTGGGCATCCTGTACGAGGCCGAGACACCGCTCCCGCTGCTGCAGATGTACGTGAACGGGATCCAGCTCCACGTGGGCCGCGCGATGGCGCGCGCCGATCTGCCAACCGTCCTCGATCACGTGGCCGCGGGGCGCCTGCGGCCCGAGCGCGTGACCAGCCGAGTGGTGCCCTGGGAGGCGGCCGCGGAGGCGGTGCTCGAGTTCGAGACGAAGCTCGTGGTCGCGCGCCAATAGGGCGAACTCGGTGTGCCGCAGGCAGGCTTGTGGCACCAACCCTGAACCGAACTTGCGCAGTTGCCGTGGCGTGCCGCCGAGTGGGTACCAATCGCAACCACCCCCGCGCGGGGGCGGAGACGCAACCCATGACCGGCTCTGGAAAAAGGATCGCGCGAACGGGAGCGCTGACGGCGGTCCTGCTGCTGCTCCTCCTGCCCGCGGGAGCCAGCGCGGCGACCCCGGCAGAGCTCATCGGGCAGACGGTCGCGACCGTGAACGGCGTGGTCGAGAACACCGGAGCGACGGTCACCAGGACGGTCACGGACGCCCAGCAGGCGCTGGGCGGCGGGGTCCCGGTGGAGCCCGTGAACCCCGCGGACCCGGTTCCCGTCGCGCCCACCTCCGGCACCGCGCTCGGTGCCAAGGTCGAGCGGACCGTCGCCGCGGCCGAGACCACCGTGGCCGCGGCCACCGGTCAGGACCTGCTCGCGGCCGCCAGGCCCGCCGCCGCCAAGCGGCCGGCCGCGCATACGCGCCGCGAGGCGCGCCCGCCCGCCGCGTCGCCGCGGTCCTCGGCGCCTGAGATGCCCGCCTCGCGCGCCTCGCTTGGCGTGGCCGCGACGGCCTCGGACGAGGTCGCCACGGGACCGGCTCCCCGGAAGGCCCCGCAGGCGCAGCTTCCGAGCACTTCATCCAAGCCCGCCGGCGCCCAGCCGGCCGGTCCCACGTTCGGCGCCTCCAGCGGCGGCGGCGTGGCGTCCGCGGGGTTCTCCGCCGGGGCTGTGGCGGTTCTTCTCATGGCCCTGTGCCTGACGGCCTCCGCGCTCAAGACGCGGCTGCCTCGCTTCGACGAGGTCGGGCGGCCGTTGCCGCTCGTCTTCGCGCTCGAACGCCCCGGTTAGTCCTCCCGGACTGCCGATGACGCCGGGCCTGCGCGCCCGGCACGACGTTCGAACTCGAAGAAGGAGCAGTTCAGATGAAACGCAGCACTTCGGTGCTCGGGGCTGTACTGGCGCTCGCGCTGGCGGCACAGCCTGCGTGGGCGCAAACCCCGAGCGAAAATCAGAGCACCACGGATTCGGCCGTCGCCGGACAGGTCGGATCGATCGACGTGGCCGCCCCCGTGCGAATCGCAAGCGACTGTGGCGACGACGGCGCATCCTCGAACGCCTCCGGCGGAGCCCAGGACACGGGCGACTCGACCGGAGCGCCAGGTGGGCGCGCAGTCGGTGAACGCCCCCGTGCGCGTGCTCAGCGACGGCGATGACCCCGGCGCCGCGGGAGCGACCGGCGGTGCGCAGTCGTTCGATGGGTCCTCGGGAGGGGCCCAGGTCGGATCACAAGCTGTAAGCGCGCCCGTGCGCGTGGCCAGCGACGGCAGCGGCGGAGGCTCGCCGTCGGCAGGGCCGGCAGACGGTGGACAGACAGCCACCGCGTCGGAAGGGGCCATGCAGGTCGGCTCCGTCGGGGCGGAAGCCCCCGTCAGCGTTCTGAGCGACGACGGGGACGATCCGGACACAACCGGCGGAGACGACGGCGCGGAGGTCGTGGACGAGGTCATCGAGGCCGGGGTGGGGACCCTGGCCGAGATCCTCGACGGGGGTGCCCGGGAGGCAGCGGCAGCCACCGGGCCCACGACCGATGGGACCGTCACCACCCCCGTTCTCGGGGTCGTGGGGCGGGCCCTCGAGACGAGTGCGGCGGCATTCCGGGGCGTGTCCTCGGGTGCCGCCGGCTCGTCTTCCGGCGGCAGCGGTGCCGCCGGAACGCAGGGATCGGGCGGTCTCGCCGAGCAGCCCGGTTCCGGTGGGATCGGCGACACAGCGGTGCTACGTGCCGAAGGCGGGGCCTCGCTGCCCTCAGGCGCGGGACTCGTCCCGGCCGCCCTCGTCGACGTGGCGGGGTCGCTCCCGCTCACGGGGATATCCGCATGGCTGCTGATCGCGGCCGGCGTGTGGCTCCTGCTGAGCGGGCTGGCGCTGCTGCTCGCCCTCACGTTGATGAAGGCTCCCGGACGCCGTGGGAGCGTCCGGGACGCCGCTTCGTCCCCGGCTCCACGCTTCGTCCGCTGAGCGACGGGACATCCGCGGGCGGGGCCGGTTCGGCCGGGTCCCGCCTTGCGGAAGCGGCCGGCTCGGCCGGCTGCGCACCGATGGACATCGACGCGGTTGGCGAAGAAGGGCGGATCGTGCTTAGGATGGACCCCTGATGAGGGGATCCGCCGTCTCCCCGGGAGTGGTCGTGCTGATCGCGATCATCGGGGCGCTCACCTTCGCCGGCCCGGCCGCGGGCCAGTCACCGACGGCCGACGCCTCCGGCGCGGCAAACGGACGTGTCATCTTCAGCGCCCGCTTCGACGAGAGCGGCGGCCCGTACGCGGGCGGCGCCACTCCGTTCGTGGTGGTGCGCAACGCCGCCGGCAAGGTGGTCGCGGAACGGCGCGCCTCGGGACGCACGGTCATCTCGCTGCCGCGCGGCCGCTATGTCGTGGGCGCCTACTGGCGTCCCTGTGAGGGCACCTGCGACGCCGAGGACCTGCCGCTCGACCGCTGCGCGAAGCGCGTTCCCATCCGAACGGCCGCCCGCGGGGCGTCCGAGACCGTGACCGCCACCGCCGTGTTCAAGGGCGGCGAGACCTGCAGCCTGCGGGTGAGCTCGGACTGGCCGCCCCCGGCGATCATCCGCGCGGGTGGCGCGACGCTCACCGCGACCCGCGGTCCGTACTGCCGCCCCTCGCCGAAGACGTGCACGCCGCCGGCGTCGCAGCCGAGCACCAAGCGCCGCCTGCCGGTGCGCGCGCGCACCCGTGTGACGATCGACTTCGGCGTGCCCACCCGCAGGCTGCAGCTGACCGGGATCTGCGGCAACGGCCCGCTCAGCTACTCGAAGGCGGGCCGCCGCTGGTCCTTCAGGGTGCCGCTCGAGACCGCCGCGAGCATCGGCACCTGCCACGACATCAAGCTCACGGTCACCTACGCCGGACCCGGCGTGCGACGCGGCGTGAGAGCCGTGTTCGGGTTCGACCTGCGCCTAGCCGGCTGAGGCCTGCTCGCGGGTCCTGTCTCCGTCGCGTCTCCTCGTTCGAGGACCAAACGACGGTCCTCGCCCGAGAAGTCGCAACGTCGCCACCCGCTCGACCGCACCGACGGCTGACCAATTCCGTGCCCCTCATGAGGAGCGCTATGCGACGACCGACGGATCACCGGGCCGCTCGTCCCTCACGCTCCTTCCAAAAGAGAGGCGCTTCGCTCGTCGAGCGGGTGGCGACGGCGGCGGTTACCGGACGAGTGAGCTTGCGAGCTCGAACGGTGATCGCTGCCGGAGACAGGCCCCGCGAGCCAAGGCAAAGGCGCTAGGCCAGCCCCTCCGCCTTGTACTCCCGCAGAAAGCCCTCGAACAGCCGCCGGTGACCCTCCTCGTCACGGAGGATGTCGATCACCATGTCCTGGGTCACCGGGTCCTTGCCCTCGGTGAAATCGATGATCCGGTTGTAGTGCTCGATCGCGCCCGACTCGGCCTGGATCACGCCCTTGATCACGTGCACGATGTCGGTCTGCTCGTCGGGCGGCTGCAGGTAGGACTGCTCGGCGCTGAAGTCGAGCGAGCCGGGCACCACGCCGTAGAGCTCCTTGATCCGCGAGCCGAACTGGCGGGCGTGGCCGAGCTCCACCGTGATGTCCTCGTCGAGCGACTCGATGATCTCCTGGGCGCGCACGCCGTCCGGGTTGATCGAGTTCGTGATGTAGCTCATCACCGTCTCGAGCTCCATCCAGTACGCCTTGGTCAGGAGCGCGATCAGCTCCTCGCGCTCGGACCGCATGTCTTCACTGAGAATCCCCTGCCGGGGTGTGGTGTCGGTAGCCATGGCTATCTCCTACCTCGGGGTGCGGGTCGCCAAACTGGGGCGCATGGATGCAGTGTCCCAACTGGAGCAAGTGGGCCGCCCGCCGAAGTCTCTCTGGGACCGGATCCTGTCCGAGCCGGATCGCGCCCCGGAGCACATCGCGCTCGCCGCCGCGGACAAGTTCGGACCGGCCGCCGAGGAGTGGGTGCGGGTGGCCGGCGTGGGGCAGACCCCCAAGAAGCTCGCGCGGATCGCCTATCGCAAGCACGTGCGGGTGGCGCGCCTAGAGGGCGGCGCCCTGGGAGTGGGCGGCATCTTCACGGCTGCCCCGGACCTGGTGGCGCTCCTCTGGATCCAGAGCCGGATGGTCTTCTACATCGCTGCCGCGCACGGGTACGACCCGCGGCACCCGATGCGCCCGGCCGAGCTGCTCGCGCTGCTCGAGCTCTACCCCACCCCGGCGGACGCCCGGCAGGCCCTCGACGGCATGGGCAAGCGCCTGGCGCAGGCCGCCGCGGAGCGGGCGCTGCGCACGGGCGACCGGACGGGACTGCACCTCAAGCTCGCCAGGTACATGGCCAAGCGGATGACAAGGCACTACGCGGGCCGGCTGATACCGCTCATCGGCGCGCCGATCGGCGCGCTTCAGAACGCCGGCGTCACCAAGCGCCTGGGAAAACGCGCGCTCGCCTACTACGGCGGCGACTAGGCCTTGCCGTAGACGGGCACGGCTGCGCCGCTCATGGTCTCGGAGTGATCCGAGACGAGGAAGCGCACCACCTTCGCGATCGCGCTGGGATCGACCCACTTGGAGTAGTCCGCGTCCGGCTGGGCCGCGCGGTTGGCAGGCGTATCGATCACGCTCGGCAGGATCGCGTTGGCGCGCACTCCCTTGCTCTTGTACTCGGCGTCGAGCGCCTGCACGAAGGCGAGCAGGGCGGCCTTGCCCGCGATGTAGCCGGCCGCGCCGGCGAACGGCCGCAGCGCCGCGCGCGCGGAGACCCCCACGAAGGCGCCGCCCCCGCGCTCGACCAGGCGCGGCATCGCCTCGCGCGCGAGAAGGAAGGCCGGTGTGAGGTTCAGGTCGATCATCCGCCGGAAGTCGGCCGGGTCGGTCTCGTGGACCAGCGGCCCGGAGCTGTAGCCCCCGACGAGATTCACCACGGCCTCCAGGTCGTCCACGTCCGCCACGGCCGCCGCCACTCCGCCGTCCGGATCGGTGAGATCGGCGCGGACGAGGGACACGCGATCGCCCAGCGCCGACTCGATCCGCTCGCGCTCCACGTCCACGATCCAGGTGAGCTCGCAGCCGTACCCGGCGTCGAGAAGTTCCTGCACGACGGCGGTTCCGAGCGCTCCGGTCCCTCCTGCCACGAGGACGGTCATGTCAGGTCTTCGGGGCCGGGGGCGACTCCACGGCCATGCAGGCTATCCCGTCCGAGTTCGGTTCTACCTTGGCTCTTCCGATGGAGCAGCCCACGCTCATACCCACGCGCTGCTTCGTCCGCGATTTCGTGGACGGCCAGGACGTGGACGAGGTCTTCGTCGTGCGTGGCCGGACCCTGCGCCAGAAGCGCAACGGAGAGCCCTTCCTGAAGCTCCAGCTCGGGGACCTCAGCGGCTCGATCGAGGCGGTCATGTGGGACGGCGTGAAGGACGCCGAGCCCGTCTGCGCGGCGGGCACGGTGGTGCGCGTGGCCGGTCGCTTCAACGTCGATCCCCGCTACGGCGCCGGCATCACGGTCCGGGCGGTCCGCGCGGCCGCCGAGGGCGAGTACGACATCGTGGACCTCACCGAGGCGCCGCCCATCCCCTACGACCAGATGGCCGCCGATCTCGAGGCGCTGATGGACACCGTCCAGCATGCGCACCTGCGCGAGCTCCTGCGGCGGCTGCTCGACCGCTCGACCGAGGCCGGCGAGCGCTGGCACGAGGCACCTGCCGCGAAGTACTACCACCAGGCCTACCGTCACGGACTGCTCGAGCACTGCCTGTCGGTGGCGCAGGGCGTGAGCGCGCTCGCCGCCACCTTTCCGGCGATCGACCGTGACGTGGCCGTGACCGGAGCCCTGCTGCACGACATCGGCAAGCTCGAGGCCTACGCCTGGACCGGAGAGGCGATCGAGCTCACCGACGCCGGCAAGCTGCTCGGCGAGATCCCGCTCGGCTACTTCCGGGTGCGCACGGAGATGGACGCCATCGAGGCCTTCCCGCCCGCCACCGCACAGGCCGTGCTCCACATCATCCTGAGCCACCACGGCAAGCTCGAGCACGGCAGCCCGGTGGTCCCGTGCACGCGCGAGGCCACGCTCGTCCACTTCATCGACAACCTGGGCGGGAACCTCGGGAGCTTCGACCGGATCCAGAAGAGCCTGGCCGAAGGTGCCACCTGGTCGGCGTTCGACCGCGGCATCTCCGCATCCGCCTACTTCGCCCCAGCCGAGGGCGAAAATCGGCGCGAAGCCGCTTAGAAAGCAGCGTTTCTCGGGGCGCAAGCCCGCAAATAGCGGGGTAGGGGGCGGGCGCCGCGCGGTTTCCCGCTTATCCTCGTGACGCGAATGGCCAAGGACACCGAGAAGCTCATCCGGCAGCTCTCCCTGATCTCGTTCCTGATGGCGGAGCGGCGGCCCGTCTCCGCCCTCGAGATCAAGGCGGACGTGGAGGGCTACTCGCAGATGAACGACGAGGCCTTCGCCCGGCGCTTCTACGCGGACCGCTCGGAGCTGGAGTCGCTCGGGATCGTGCTGAAGGTCGACAAGCCGGCGGAGGGCTACTACGAGGCCGAGAACTACTCGCTCCCGCCCGAGAACTTCTACCTCCATGCGATCGCCTTCACCGACGAGGAGCTCGGCGCCCTGCGCATGTCGCTCTACCTGCTCGACGGCGAGTTCGCGTACGCCGAGCCGCTGCGCCTGGCGCTGCAGCAGCTGTCGTGGGGCAAGCCCTCGCCGCTCGACGCGCCCGAGGAGCGCTCGGTCGCGCTGGCTGTCACGGCCGGCGGCGGCGGTCGCGAGCTGTCGCAGCGGCTCTCGAAGGTCGAGACCGCGATCTTCCGCCGCAAGACGATCCTCTTCGACTACTACACGATCGGTCGCGACGCCGAGGAGAAGCGCAAGGTGGATCCGTTCCACCTGCTCTTCCGCGGCGGGCAGTTCTACCTGATCGGCTACTCGCACGAGCGCGACGACGTGCGCGTGTTCCGCGTCTCGCGGATCCGCGGCAAGGTGGGCTACTCCTCCAAGGCCGAGCACGACTTCAACCGCCCCGAGGACTTCGACCCGCGCTCGTACGCCACCCGCACCGACTGGCAGCTGGGCGACCCGGTCGGCACCGCGCGCATCTGGCTCTCCAACCGCATCGACTGGCTCGCCCTCCGGCACTTCGGCCACGCGGGCAAGAGCACCCACACCGACGACGGCGTGATCTTCGAGACCGAGTACTCCGAGTCGCGCCAGCTGCTCTCCTGGGTGCTCGGCTTGGGCGACCAGGCCCGCATCATGGAGCCCGACGAGCTTGCCGCCGAGGCCCGCGAGCGGCTGGAGCTCGTGGTGGAACGGCACACGGGCACGCTCGAGATCGCCGGCAAGTCGCGGCGGCGGCGCGCCGCCGTGCCGCAGGAGGACACCGACGAGCGCGACGACTCGCCGATCAGGCCCGAGCGCTTCGCGCGCCTCGTGACGCTGGCCGGCATCCTCATCGACGCCGCCCGCGACGCGCGCAAGCTCGAGGTGGCCGAGCTTTGCGAGCGACTCCAGATCTCGGAGCAGGAGCTGCGCCAGGACATCGACGTGCTGAACGTCGTGAACTTCGGGGGCGGCAGCTACGTGCTCTACGCGGAGATCACGGGCGGCCAGATCGAGGTGGACCCCGAGCCATACGGCGACAACTTCGCGCGGCCCGCCCGCCTCCTCCCGCTGGAGGCGAAGGCGCTCGTGGCCGCCATCGACCTGATCGGCGAGCACCTCCCCGAGGGCTCGCTCGCCTCGGCGCGCCAGAAGATCGTGGACGCGCTCGGGCAGGACCCCGCCGCCGAGGGGCTCCACATCACGACCGCCAAGGGCGACGACTCGGCGATCGCCCGGGTGGTCTCGCAAGCTATCGCCGACCGCCGCCTGCTTCGCATCGAGTACTACAAGGAGAACGAGGACGAGTTCACCGAGCGCACGATCGAGCCCTACAAGCTCGCCAACGGCCAGGAGGGCTGGTACGTGCACTGCTTCGACCTCGACAAGGACGCGTCGCGCTCGTACAGGCTCGACCGCATCCGCGAGGCCACCGTGCTCGACGACACCTTCGAGCCGCGCGAGGGCATCGAGCCCGACGTGCACGGCTGGCTCTCGACCGGCGAGGTGCCGGCGTCGAGCACGGCTCGAATCTGGATCTCCGCCGACCGCGCGCGCTGGGCGCGCGAGGACCGCCGCGTGGTGGAGGACCTCTCCGACGGCGCCGTGGTCGTGGAGCGCACCTTCGCCTCACACGACTGGCTGGCACGTGAGGTGCTGAAGGAGGCCGGCGACGCGGTGGTGCTCGAGCCCGAAGAGGCCCGGACAGCCGTGCTCGAGGCCGCCGAGGCGCTCGCGGGCGCCGTCAAGGGCTAGGACCGGGCGCCGGCTGCGGACGCGCCCTGCGGCGCGCCCGCTACCGGGTCTTCCTCTCCTCCATCAGTCCGTGCGCGTCCCCCGGCGAGCGCGTCGGAAGCCTCGCACAAGAAGTCGCAATCGTCACTACCCATCTCGGGTAGAGGGCGTGTCCCCTAATTGCCCCTCTTGGCGGCGTACACCCCCGAGCGGGAGCACACCCTGCCGACGTTGACCCGCTCGCCGCGGTCCACGATCACCCGGCGTGTCGCGCGCAGGCGGCCCTCCGGGTCCTCGCAGGTCAGGATCCACGGCTCCTTCGGCCCGACCGTGCGCGGCGTCGGGCTGCGGAAGTTGACCGCGCCGCCGGACCAGTCGTCGTAGGGCTGGCCGTCCACCTGGTCGTAGTTCTGCACGTGGGCGGTGTATTGGCCGGGCGGCGGGTCCACGAGCGTGGCGTCCTCGTTGGTGTCGCCGAACGACGCCGACTGGGTCACGACCTCACCGGTCGAGTCGGTGATGTAGATGTCCCAGTCGGTGTCCGGGTTCGTCCACTGGATGTGGACGGTGAACCGGCCGTTGTCCACCGCGGGCGGTCCCTGCACCGTGAACGGGATCGCCTCGCTGCCGGCCGCGTAGTCGCCGGTGTTCTCGGCCGGCTGGCCGGCCGGGTTCGCCAACGGGATGCTCGCCTGCGGCGGGCCGGTCGGGTTGCGGCCGTCGCGGCCGGCCACCACGGGACGCGTCGACGCGTTCATGTGCCACGCGAAGCGCCCGCCCTTCGACGTCAGCTCACTCTCGAGCCTGTCCGGGAAGAGCAGCGGGTCGCCGATGATCGTGCTCGTGTCGTCGCCCCACACAGGGGACGTGGAGGTCATGAAGCTCTTGGCGACCCTGAGCTTCCAGCCCTTGGGCGCCTTGCCTGTGACGAGCGAGTGGTCGTCGGCGCTGGCTGTCGAGGCGAGCATCTCGTAGTACGCCTCGCGGTTGCCGCCCTTGCCGGCGCCCTCCGCCGGCGGCAGGCCGAGGTACTCGGCCACGACGCCTGTCTGGTAGGGAGGGTGGAACTCCGTCGGGCCGATCTCGAACGTGTAGCCGAGCCCGCCGGCGGTCCAGAACGTCCAGTCCTCGGTGCCGCCGGTGGTGTCGTACAGACCGAAGCTCGGGCCGTTCGCGTAGCCGTTGTGGGCAGCCATCCGGGCACCGAGGGCCTTCATCATCGGCTCCTCGAGCGGGAAGCCCTGGTCCACCACGCCTGGCGGGCGCAGCAGCAGGTTGGAGTAGGTGTGGTTCGTGATCAGGTTCGTGATCTGTCGCTCGGAGTGGAGCCAGCGGATGTTCTGGCTCTCGGGCTCGGAGAACGGCCCGGTCCCGCGGAAGTCGGAGGCAAGCGGATTGGTGCTCGCCCCGGGGCCGCCCCAGAGGCCGCCGTAGTTGCGGTTCGGGTCCACGCCGAGGGCGGCGCCCGCGGTGGGGTTGTCGTCGCAGGGCCCCGGGTTGGACGGGTCCGGCCAGCAGTTCTTGCGCTTCATCTCGTACGAGAACAGGCCGAACTCCTCGTCGGCCGGCAGGTCCGGCGCCTCGCGCGAGATGTTGAAGCCGTCGGGGTTGACGATCGGGATCACGATGTTGCGGGTGGCATCCACCAGCCGCGTCGTTCGCCGTGAGCGCCCGTAGTTGTCGAGCAGGTCATACGCCCACTCGAGCGCGTGCTCGCCGGCCGGCCACTCGCGGGCGTGGTGGACTCCCATGTTCAGGAAGATCGGCTTGCCGTCCCCGAGCCGGTACGCGTTCCTGGCTATCTCGATGCCGACCACGTCGCGGCCGAGGTGCGTCCGGTAGGGAAGCGTGAACGGGCGGACCATCTTCGGGTGGTGCACGGCCAGCTGCTTCAGCTCCAGCTCGTAGTCGGCGAGGTGGCGATAGGTGGTCCTGCCGCTCGGCAACCGGCTGCCGCCCACTCCGGCGGTCCTGATCCGGTAGCGCTTGTCGGCGCGCCGGTTGGCGCGTGTCCGGGCGCCGAGGTCGGCGATCTTCACCCTGTAGCGAAGCTTCGCCGCGCGGAGCTTGCGCGCGTCGGCGTCGCCGGCCAGCACGACGTCGATCGAATCGGCGTCGCCGCTCTCGGTCAGATCCAGTCCGAGCCCCTGAAGACGGCTCTTGTCGGCGCGGGTGGGCGTGCTCACCTCCACGACCTGGGTCCGCCCACGGGCACGCGCGGGCGTCGCGATGACGGACACGGCCACGCGCGCACGGCTCGCGCGGCCCCGGAACCGGCAGCCCTGAACGATCAGGCGCTGTCCCTTGGTCACGAATCCCTCGGCGAGCTCACGGCCGGCGAAGGCGGCGGACCCGGCCACGTAGCGCTTGGTCCTCGCGTCGAAAACCGCGAGGTCCCAGTCGCCGCGGCTCTTCAGGCGCGCCTGGAGGAGCCCCGTCGCGTCCGCCGTCACCCGCAGCGTCCCGGTGCGCGCCGAGCGCCCGGCATAGCGGGTGTGGCAACCCTTCTTCGCCGCCTTGGAGGCGTTGAGGGTGGTCCGCTCGGTGGCGGCCCCGGCCGGAACCGCGCCGCTGGCACCAAGCGCGGCCAGCGCGAGAACGACTGCCGTGGTGGAACGTGACCCTGCTGAGCTCATCAGACCCTCCCTGGACTGTCGGCGGAGCGAAGACTGCGATTGGCCTACCCGGTTCCGGCCCTGGCGATGCCTCCGCCGCCAGAGCGGCGCTGCGGGTACCCTGCCCGCCGACCCGTGCCCTCCCGACGCGAGCAGATAGAGATGTCCGATGACGAGCGCCACGCGTTCGTCGACGAGCAGATGGTCATGCAGTGCGCGACCGTCGGCCCGCACGGGCTGCCGCACATGGTCCCGCTCTGGTACGTGCCGGAGGGCGACGAGCTGATCGGCTGGACCTACGCCAAGTCGCAGAAGGCGCGCAACCTCGAGCGCGACCCGCGCGCCACCATCGGCATCGAGGACGGCGTGCAGTACCACGAGCTCCGGGGCGTCATGCTGGAGTGCGACGTGAGCCTCGAGCGCGACCCCGCGAAGGTGGAGAACTACGGCCTGGCGCTCTTCGGCCGGTACGCCGGCGATCTCGGGCCCGAGGTCCGGGCAATGGTGGCCGCGCAGGCGCAGAAGCGGGTCGGCCTGCGCTTCGTTCCCTCACGTGTGGTCTCCTGGGACCATCGCAAGCTCGGGGGCACCTACTGATGGATGAGCTGAAGGGCCTGATCCTTTCGGGCGGGAAGGGCACGCGTCTGCGCCCGCTCACGCACACCAGCGCCAAGCAGCTCGTGCCGGTCGCGAACAAGCCCGTGCTCTTCTACGGGCTCGAGGCGATGGCCGACGCCGGGATCGTCGAGGTGGGGATCATCGTCGCGCCCGAGACCGGCGGCGAGATCCGGACGGCGGTCGGCGACGGCTCGGACTTCGGCCTGAAGATCGAGTACATCGAGCAGGACGAGCCCAGGGGCCTCGCGCACGCCGTGCTCACCGCGGAGCCCTTCCTCGGCTCGTCGCCCTTCGTCATGTACCTCGGCGACAACCTGCTGCGCGACGGCATCGTCGAGCTGGTCAACAGCTTCAGGAACGAGAGCCCGGACGCGCTGATCCTGCTGACCCCGGTGCCCGACCCGGAGAGCTACGGCGTGGCCGAGCTGAACGACGACGGCGGGGTGGCCCGGCTGGTGGAGAAGCCCAAGGACCCGAAGACGAACCTGGCGCTCGTCGGCGTGTACATGTTCACCCCGTCGATCTTCGACGCGGCCCGCTCGATCGAGCCGTCGTGGCGCGACGAGCTCGAGATCACCGACGCGATCCAGACGATGGTCGAGCGCGGACAGCGTGTCGACCCGCACATCGTCCACGGCTGGTGGAAGGACACCGGGCAGGTGCAGGACATGCTCGAGGCCAACCGGCTGATCCTCGACGACCTCGAGGAGCGCGTGGACGGCGACGTGGTGGACTCGCGCGTGGAGGGCCGCGTGGTGATCGAGGAGGGCGCCGTGCTCGAGCGCGCCACCGTGCGCGGCCCCGCGATCATCGGGCGCGGCTCGCGGATCACCGACGCCTACATCGGGCCCTACACCGCCATCGGGGACGACGTGGTGATCGAGCGCGCCGAGCTGGAGCACTCGATCGTGCTGTCGGGCTCGTCCGTGAGCGACCTCGAGTACCGCATCGAGGCCAGCCTGATCGGCAAGAACGTGCGCATCCGGCGCGGACCGGCGCTGCCAAAGGCCTACCGCTTCGTGGTCGGGGACAACGCGGACGTGCAGATCCTGTGAGGGCGCTCGTGGTGGGCGCAGGCGGGATGCTCGGGCAGGACGTGGTGCGCGTGCTCGGCGACGACGCGATCGCGCTCACGCGCGCCGAGCTGGACGTGACCGACGCCGCCGCCGTGCGTGCCGCGGTCGAGGAGGCCGAGCCCGACGTGGTGATCAACTGCGCCGCGTACACGAACGTCGACGGGGCCGAGTCCGAGCCCGAGCGGGCGCTGCTCGTGAACGGCGAGGCCGCCGGCATCGTTGCCGAGGCCGCGCCGGCGGTGCTCTACGTCTCGAGCGACTACGTCTTCGACGGGCGCAAGGGCGAGCCCTATCTCGAGTCCGACCCGACCGGCCCGGTGTCCAGCTACGGGCGCTCGAAGCTCGCCGGCGAGCAGGCCACGGCCGCCGCCAACCCCCGCCACCACATCGCCCGCTCGTCCTGGCTGTTCGGCGCCGGGGGCAAGAACTTCGTGGACACCATGCTGCGCGTGGGCCGTGAGAACGACGAGGCGCGTGTGGTGGCCGACCAGATCGGCTCTCCCACCTACACCGGGCACCTCGCCCGCGCTCTCGTGGAGATCGCCTCGGGCGAGGAGTACGGGATCCACCACGTGGCAGCCGCCGGATCGTGCTCCTGGTACGACCTGGCCGCCGCCGCCTTCGAGCGCGCCGGCGTGGACTGCCGGCTCGAGCCGATCACCACCGCGGAGTACCCGCTGCCCGCCAAGCGGCCCGCCAATTCGGTGCTCGGCACCGAGCGCGACCCGCTGCTACCGCCCTGGCAGGAGGGACTGGACGCCTACCTCGCCGAGCGGGAGGTGCGCGCATGAAGCTACTCGTGACCGGCGCAGCGGGGTTCATCGGCTCGACCTACGTCCGGCTCGTGGCGGAGGAGCACGACGTGGTGGTGCTCGACAAGCTCACCTACGCCGGCCGGCGCGACAACCTGCCGGAGGGCGTGCCGCTGGTGGTCGGCGCGATCGAGGACCCGAAGGTGGTGCGCGAGGTGATGGAGGGCGTGGACGCCGTGCTCAACTTCGCCGCCGACTCGCACGTGGACCGCTCGATCGCCGACCAGGAGGCCTTCGCGCGCACGCACGTGATCGGCACCGGCGTGCTGCTCGACGCGGCGCGCGAGCTCGGCGTGACGCGCTACCTCCAGGTCTCGACCGACGAGGTGTACGGGTCGATCGCGTCGGGGTCCTTCACGGAGGAGTCCCCGCTCGATCCGTCCTCGCCCTACTCGGCGACCAAGGCGGCCGGCGACCTGCTGGTGTCGGCGCACGCGCACACCTACGGGATCGAGGCGGTGATCTGCCGCGGCTCGAACAACTACGGCCCGCGGCAGTACCCTGAGAAGCTGATCCCGCTGATGATCCTCAACGCCCTGAACGGTGACTCGCTGCCGGTCTACGGCGACGGCCGCCAGGTCCGCAACTGGCTCTACGTCGAGGACTTCTGCCGGGGGATCCACACGGTGCTCCAGCACGGGCGCCCGGGCCAGGCGTACAACGTCGGCGGACCGGACGAATGCGAGAACATCGAGGTCGTAACGCGCATCCTCGAGCAGACCGGCGCCGACGAGTCCCTGATCGAGCACGTGACCGACCGCCCCGGCCACGACCGCCGCTACTCGCTGTCCTCCGGGAAGCTGCGCGAGGAGCTCGGCTGGGAGGCGCAGGTGCGCTTCGGCGAGGGGCTGCGCCGCACGGTCGAGTGGTATCGCGACAACGAGCCCTGGTGGGGGCCGATCCGCTCGGGCGAGTACCGCGAGTACTACGAGCGCCAGTACGGGCGAGCGCTGGGCTGAGCGCGATGAACCGCCTGGAGTTCGACGACCAAGTGGTGAAGCAGCTCGACGAGGTCTATCGCAAGCGCGACATGCGCCGCCGGCGGGCCCTCGTGCACGAGGCGCTTGCTCCCGCGCCGGGTGAACGGATCCTCGACGTGGGCTGCGGGCCCGGCTTCTACGTGGCCGAGCTGCTGGACGCGGTGGGTCCGGAGGGATCGGTGGTCGGCGTGGACGGGAGCTCCTCGAGCCTGGCCGTGGCCGCGCGCCGCTGCGAGGGGCGCGCCAACGTGGCCTTCCACGAGGCGGACGCCACCTCGCTGCCCGTCGCCGACGCGGAGTTCGACGCCGCGCTGTCGGTACAGGTGCTCGAATACGTGCCCGACGTGGCTGCCGTGCTCCGGGAGATCCACCGGGTGCTCCGGCCAGGCGGGCGCGTGCTGGTCTGGGACGTGGACTGGTCCACTGTGTCCATGCGCACCGAGGACCCGGAGCGCATGGCCCGGGTGCTGGCCGGCTGGGACTCGCATCTCACTCACCCCACGCTGCCGCGAAGGCTGGGCTCCGAGCTGCGAGCCGCCGGGTTCGACCAGGTGCGGATGGAGGGCCACACGTTCGCGACCGACGAGCTGTCGCATGAGACGTACGGCGGGTGGCTCGCGGACTTCGTGGAGCAGTTCGTGGTCTCGCAGCGGCTCGTGGACCCCGAGGACGCGAAGGCGTGGGGCCAGGAGCAACGTGCGCTGGCCGAGCGCGGGGACTTCTACTTCGCCTGCATCCAGTTCTGCTTCGCCGCCGCACGCCCCCGCTAGATTCGAAGCGGTGTACAGGGACGACCCGCCCGCGCTGGAAGTGCGCGGCCTCACCAAGCGCTACGACGACGGCACGCTCGCCGTCGAGGACTTCAACCTCGAGATCCCGGCGGGGGCCTTCTTCGGCCTGCTCGGCCCCAACGGGGCCGGAAAGACCACGCTCATCAGCGCCGTGTGCAACCTGATCCGGGTGACCGCCGGCGAGGTGCTCGTGTTCGGCGAGCCGGCCGACACACTGCTCGCGCGGTCGTGGATCGGCCTGGCCGAGCAGGACATCAACCTCGACCGCTTCCTCACCGTGCGCGAGACGCTCACGTACCACGGCGGGTACTTCGGGATGGAGCGCGACGAGGCCGAGGAGCGCGCCGAGGAGATGATCGGCGCCTTCGGGCTCCAGGGCAAGCGCGACACGCGCGCCCCGAAGCTCTCGGGCGGCCAGCGCCGTCGCCTCCTGCTCGCCCGCGCGCTGATGCACCGGCCGCGCCTCGTGATCCTCGACGAGCCCACCGCCGGAGTGGACTTCGAGCTGCGCACCGAGCTCTGGCGCTACATCCGCCGCCTGCACGCGGAGGGCACCACGATCCTGCTCACCACGCACTACCTCGAGGAGGCCGAGGAGCTGTGCGAGGAGATCGGGCTGATCCGCGACGGGCACCTGATCGCGCGCGACACGGCCGACGGCCTCAGCGAGCGCTTCGGCGAGGACCGGCTCACGGACGTCTACGTGAAGGCGATGGCCACGGCGAGCGCCGACCTGTGACCGGCATGGTCTGGCTCTGCCGGCGCGAGACGCTGCGCGTGTCCAAGCTCTGGACGCAGACGGTGCTGGCCCCGGTCGTCTCGTCGCTGCTGTTCATCCTGGTGTTCGGGCTCTCGCTGGGAGGCCGCATCAATCAGGTGGGCGCCGTGGACTACGAGGTGTTCATCGTGCCCGGCCTGATCACGATGGCGATGGTGCAGGCCGCCTACGCGAACAACGCGTCCAGCATCTTCCAGGCGCGCTTCGACCGCTACATCAACGACGTGCTCTCCGCGCCCATGCGGCCCTGGCAGATGACGCTCGGCTACACGGTCGGCGGGCTCTTCAGGGCACTCGCGATCGGCGGCTCGCTGCTCGTGCTCGCGGTCGTGCTCGTCGACGTTCCGGTCGAGCGGCCCTTTGCCCTGATCGCCGCGGCCGCGCTCGGGCTGGTGCTCTTCGCCGCGCTGGGCCTCGTGGTCGGGATCCACGCTCAGACCTGGGACCACACGACCTTCATCGCGAACATCGTGATCCTCCCGCTGGCCTTCGTGGGCGGGGTCTTCTACTCCGTCGACGTGCTGCCGTCCCCCTGGCACGAGCTCTCGCACGTGAACCCCGTCTTCTACTTGGTGAACGCCGTGCGCTTCGGCTTCCTCGGCGAGTCGGACGTGTCGGTCTGGCTCTCGCTGGGCGTGACCGCGGCGCTGGCCGTGCCCACATACGCGTGGGCGCAGTACCTCTTCACGACCGGCAAGAAGCTGAAGGACTAGCCGGGTACGTCGCTCCGCGCAGGCGCCGCGCCGGGGGTGTGGGGACTTTCCGTTGGCATACATCGAAAAGTCCCCAAGCCCCCCGAGCCGCGCGCATTCGGCCCCCGGTAACCCACACCTAGGTCCGCAACGGCTCGCGGACCCCGGGAGCGGGGATCAGCGCTGCCGCGGCGATCACGAACACGAAGGCCAGCAGCCGCACGCTCAGCCCGAGCGGCTCGTCCGGCAGCGGCTCGCGGAACACGAGCGGCCCGGAGGCGATCGTGAACACGTTGGCCGTGGCGCTCGTGATCGCGATCACGGCCACCACCGGCCCGAGCTGGAGTGACCTCGCCGACACGAGCAGCCCGATCATCGAGAGCGCGAAGATCACGAGCGCCAGCGGGTCGAGCACGACGGCAAGACCGCGGTCGGCGTTGTCGCTGATCGCCTTGATGGCCACATCCGAGCCTCCCCAGAGCAGACCCGCCGACACGGCCAGCACGAGACCCTCCCGCTGGCGCGCGAGCGGGACCAGGGCCAGGCCGGCCACGGTCGCGAAGCCGATATAGGCCGACAGCGTGGCCACCGAGTGGCTCGCGTGCGCCGAGTCGGCCGTGCCCTCGAGCGTCGCGGCCAGGAACGCCAGCCCCGCAGCGGTGAGCCCCACGCAGAGCCACTCGCGCCGGGTGACCGAGTGGCCGAAGACGCGGTCGGCGGTCACGGTGAGCAGCACGAGCCCGCCGGCGATCACCGACTGGACGATCGAGATCGGGGCCAGGGCCAGCGCCGCCACGTGGAAGCCCCACGACGTTGTGGCGACCACGCAGCCGATCGCGTAGACCGGCGAGCGGAACAGGCCGACGGTGCTCTTCAGCGGCCGGCTCCATTCGACCGGCGGGGCCGCCACGGCCCCGCGGTGCTTGAGCAGGAAGCCGACGATCGAAGCCAGGGCGGTGACCCCGGCCATGAGCACGCCGAGCTGGACGGAGAGCGCCACGACCGCCAAGGGTAGGGTCCGGGGCTTGGGCCCCGCCGACCTGCAGGAGCTGGAGCGGCGCGTGACCGGCTGCCGACGTTGCCCGCGGCTCGTGGAGTGGCGGGAGCGGGTGGCCGCCGAGAAGCGCGCCGCGTTCCGCGACGAGGACTACTGGGGCCGGCCGCTGCCCGGGTTCGGCGACCCCCGCGCGCGCGTCTACGTGCTCGGCCTGGCGCCGGCCGCGCACGGGGGCAACCGCACGGGCCGCGTGTTCACCGGCGACCGCTCGGGCGACTGGCTCTTCGGCTCGCTGCACCGGACCGGCTTCGCCAACCAGCCCACGTCGGTCGCGCGCGACGACGGCCTGCGTCTCAGCGGCGCGTTCGTGACCGCGGCGGTGCGCTGCGCGCCGCCCGCCAACAAGCCGCTGCCCTCGGAGCGCGACAACTGCCTGCCGTACGCGGCAGAGGAGCTCGAGCTGCTCGGTCCGCGAGTGATCGTCTGCCTCGGCGGGTTCGCCTGGGACGCCGCGTGCCGGCTGATCGGCCTGCGCCCCAAGCCGCGCTTCGGGCACGGTGCGGAGCACTTCGTGGCGGACGGGCCGGTGCTGCTCGGCACCTACCACCCGAGCCAGCAGAACACCTTCACCGGCCGCCTCACGGAGGAGATGCTGGACGCGGTCTTCCTCCGCGCCCGTGAGCTCGCCTAGCGGCCGAGCTCCTCGCGCAGCCTCTCGATCTCGCGCTTGACGTCGTCCGCGCGGGCACTGCCGTCGTCGCGCAGCTCGTCGAGCCTCTTCTCGAGCTTGTCCAGGCGCTTGTCGCGCTCGCCCTCGGAGTCCACCGAGTCCTGCAGGTCCTCCGCCTCGGTCTTCACGTCGCCGGCTGCGTCCTCCACTTTGTCGCGAGCGTCGTTCGCCTCGTCCTCGCCGCAGGCCGCGGGCACGACCGCGAACACGGCCGCGAGGGCGAGGGCGAGAAGGCGCACGCGAAGTCGGCTCATACGGGGCACGTACCCCGCGGCCAGGTCTGCCAACCGGGAATCCCGCTACGGTTTGGTCCACCTGAAACAGCCGAGTTCCCGGTCGCACGATGGCCGGGGAGCGGGGGACCCAACGTTTTCGGGGCGAATCCAGGGCATCAGCCCGGTAGCGCATCTCTTCTAGCGCGAGCCCGTCAGCTAACCCCGTAGGCGCGAGAAGAGAAGGAGTACCGCCGTTCATGAGACGCGCACTTCCGGCGTTCGCCGCTGTCGTGCTTGTTGCCGTCCTGCCCGCGGGTGAGGCGATCGCCGCCCCGTATGCCTCCCGCACGCTGCGCGAGGGAACGAGCGGCAAGGACGTGCGCGCCTTCCAGCGCTACCTCGACCGCGCGGGTCAGGAGACCGGCGTGGACGGCGAGTTCGGCCCCGCCACCGCGTCGAGCCTGCGCGCCCTCGAGTCGGAGGAGGGCAGGACCGTGGACGGCGTGGCCACCCGCTCCGACCAGCGCCTCGTCCGCAGGCGCGCGGCCGAATCGGTGAACTCCACGGACGGTCAGGAGCCGTACACGGCGCCCACGGGCGAAGCGAGCGTCGGCGCCGACGGCCTCGCCGTGCCGCCGGCCGATGCTCCCGCCGAGGTCGTCGAGATCATCGCGGCCGGCAACAAGATCGCGCGCAAGCCGTACAAGTACGGCGGCGGCCACGGGCGCTGGCGCGACAGCGGCTACGACTGCTCCGGCTCGATCAGCTACGCCCTCCACGGCGCCGGACTGCTCGACTCGGCGCTCGACTCGTCGGCGTTCGCGAGCTGGGGCGAGCGTGGCCGTGGCGAGTGGGTGACGGTGCGCACCAACCCGGGCCACGCCTACATGATCGTGGCGGGACTCCGGTTCGACACGAGCGCCCGCAAGCGAGGGACCACGCGCTGGACCGAGACGATGCGCTCGCCGCGCGGGTACGTCGCGCGCCATCCCGAGGGCCTCTAGGCGCTGGGCGATTCGTTGCAGATGCAGGCATTCCCGTGCTGATGGGTACGGTCCTACCAAGTTGAGAAACCGCCGCGTCTCTGAAACTTCGTGTTTCGGAGACCCGGGGATCGCCGTTACAGGGCTCGCCGCCCCCCGCTGATCCCCGCCTGGCCGCAAGCTGACTCGAAGGAGAACGCGCCGATGAAACGGACGCTGCTCGCGCTCGTCTGCACCGCCACAGCCACTGCACTTCCCACGGCCGCCATCGCGGGGCCGTACGAGGGCGACGCCGTGGCGCCAATGGAGGTCAAGGTCGCGTCCAAGCGAGCCACGATCGGGCCCGACGGCCTGGCGGTGCCCCCGGCGTCGGCGCCGCGCGCCGTCGTCCAGATCATCCGGGCGGGCAACGCCATCGCGAGGACGCCGTACAAGTACGGGGGCGGGCACGGCATCTGGCGCGACAGCGGCTATGACTGCTCGGGCTCCGTGAGCTACGCGCTGCACGGCGCCGGCCTGCTCGACGTGGCGCTCGACTCGATGCGGCGTAGCCGCCTTCGGCAAGCCGGGTTCCGGCCGCTGGGTCACGGTGATGGGCAACCCGGGCCACGCCTACATGGTCGTGGCCGGCCTGCGCTTCGACACAAGCTCGAGCAACCAGACCGGCAACCGCTGGTCGACGCAGATGCGCTCTCCCGCCGGCTACGCCGTGCGCCACCCCGAGGGTCTCTAGAGCACCCGGTACGCTCGGTGGTCGCGTGGCCGCCGACCCACTCGCATCGTTCACACCCCAGGTACGTGCCTGGTTCACACGCTCGTTCGAGCGTCCCACCGCCGCACAGGAGCCAGGCCTGGCCGGCGATCGCGGCGGGCAGCAACGTGCTCGTCTCCGCCCCCACGGGCTCCGGCAAGACGCTCGCGGCGTTCCTCTGGGGCACTCGACCGGCTGGTGGCCGAGCCCTCCGACCCGCGCCGCACGCGGCTGGTCTACGTCTCGCCGCTGAAGGCGCTCTCCTACGACGTCGAGAAGAATCTCCGCGCGCCGCTCAAGGGAATCGGCGGGGACGTGTCGGTGGCGATCCGCACCGGCGACACGCCGCAGAAGGAGCGCCAGGCGATGCTGCGCAACCCGCCGGACGTGCTCATCACCACGCCGGAGTCGCTCTACCTGATGCTCACCTCGCGGGCGCGCGAGTTCCTGGTGGACACCGAGGCCGTGATCGTGGACGAGATCCACGCCGTGGCGCGCACCAAGCGCGGCGCGCACCTCGCCCTGACCCTGGAGCGGCTCGAGCACCTCGCGGGCCGCCCGCTGCAGCGGATCGGCCTTTCGGCCACGCAGCGCCCGCTCGAGGAGGTGGGACGCTTCCTCGTGGGCGCCGGCCGCGACTGCGAGGTGGTGGACGCCGGGGTGCGCAAGCCGCTCGACCTGAAGATCCACGTGCCCGGTGGAGAGCATGCGCGAGCCGGACGCGCCGGACATCGGCCATCCGGCCATCGAGACCGTCGGCACGGCCGCAGGCGGCGGCGACCTGATCGGGCACGGCCTCGGATCATCAGAGGAGCCGGCGGCCACCCAGCGCTCGATCTGGCCGGCGATCTACCCCGAGCTGCTCAAGCTGGTCGAGTCAGCACCGCTCGACGATCGTCTTCGTGAACAGCCGCCGCGGCGCCGAGCGCCTGGCGGTTCGTCTCAACGAGCTCGCGGGCGAGGACGGCGAGCCTGCCGCCATCGCTCGCGCGCACCACGGGTCGCTCGCGCGCGAGGAGCGCCTGGTGGTCGAGGACCTCCTCAAGTCGGGCGAGCTGCCCTGCCTCGTGGCCACCTCGTCGCTCGAGCTGGGCATCGACATGGGCGCGGTCGACCTCGTGATCCAGGTGGAGTCGCCGAAGTCGGTCACCGCGGGCCTGCAGCGCATCGGCCGAGCGGGGCACGGCGTGGGCGAGGTCTCGGAGGGGCGGATCTTCCCCAAGTTCCGGGCCGACCTCCTCGAGTGCGCGGTCGTGGTCAAGCGGATGCGCGACGGGGACATCGAGACGACCGTGATCCCGCGCAACCCGCTGGACGTGCTCGCCCAGCAGATCGTGGCCATGGTGGCGTCCGGCGACGACTGGCGCGTGCCGGAGCTGCACGAGCTGGTGCGCCACGCCTACCCGTTCTCCGAGCTCTCGCGCGAGCTGCTCGACAGCGTGCTCGACATGCTCGACGGCCGCTACCCGAGCGAGGAGTTCTCCGAGCTGCGGCCGCGGATCGTGTGGGACCGTGTGGAGGACACGGTCCGGGCGCGGCGCGGGGCGCTACAGCTCGCCGTGACCAACGCGGGCACGATTCCGGACCGCGGCCTGTACGGGGTGCACCTGCCGGACGGCCGGCGGGTCGGCGAGCTGGACGAGGAGATGGTCTACGAGGCGCGCCCAGGCCAGACCTTCCTGCTCGGTGCCAGCACCTGGCGGATCGAGGAGATCACCCGCGACCGGGTGATCGTGACCCCGGCGCCCGGCGCACCGGGAGCCATCCCCTTCTGGAAGGGGGACGGGATCGGCCGCCCGAAGGAGCTGGGCCGGGCGATCGGCGAGTTCTCCCGCGAGGCGGTGGATCGCGACCCGGCCGAGCTGGCGGCCGAGTACGACCTCGACGAGCGCGCCGCTCGCAACCTGTCGAGCTACCTGCGCGAGCAGCGCGACGCGACGCGCGTCGTGCCCTCGGACCGCACGATCGTGGTGGAGCGCTTCCGCGACGAGATCGGCGACTGGCGACTCTGCGTGCTCTCCCCCTTCGGCGGCCGGGTGCACGCCGCCTGGGCGCCTGGCCCTCTCGGCGCGCATCCGCGACGAGTTCGGGCTCGAGTCCGACGCCATCTGGTCGGACGACGGGATCATCGTCCACCTGCCCGACGCCGACGAGCCGCCCGGCGCCGAGCTCGTGATGGTCGAGCCCGACGCGCTCGAGGAGCTGGTGGTGCGCGAGCTGTCGGGCTCGGCGCTGTTCGGCGCCCGCTTCCGCGAGAACGCCGCGCGCGCGCTGCTGCTCCCGCGCGCCTACCCCGGTAAGCGCACGCCGCTCTGGCAGCAGCGGCTGAAGGCGCAGTCGCTGCTCGAGGTGGCAAAGCGCTACGGCCAGTTCCCGATCGTGCTCGAGACCTACCGCGAGTGCCTGCGCGACGTGCTCGACCTGCCCGGGCTGGAGGAGCTCCTGCGCGGGCTCCACACACGCGAGCTCTCGCTGGTGGAGGTGGAGACCCAGCGCGCCTCGCCGTTCGCCTCCTCGCTGCTCTTCGACTACGTGGCCACCTACATGTACGAGGGCGACACGCCCAACGCCGAGCGCCGCGCCGCCGCGCTCGCCCTCGACCGCGACCTGCTGCGCGAGCTGCTCGGCCAGGAGGAGCTGCGCGACCTGATCGATCCCGCCGCGCTCGGGCGAGGTGGAGGCCGACCTCCAGCGGCTCAGCGATCGCACCCGGGCGGCGAACGCCGACGAGCTCCACGACGTGCTGCGCGCGCGTGGGCGACCTGACCGCGAACGAGGCGCAGGCGCGCTGCCTCGGGGCGGTGTCCGCGAAGCGGATGCTGGGCGAGCTCGAGAAGCGAGCGGCGCGCCGTGCGAATGCGCATCGGCGGCGAGGAGCGCTGGATCGCCTCCGAGGACGCGGGGCTCTACCGCGACGCGTTCGGCGCCGTGCCGCCCGGCGGCCTGCCGGACGCCTTCCTCGAGGACGTGGACGATCCGCTCGACCGGCTCATCCGCCGCTACGCGCGCACCCACGGCCCGTTCACCACCGGCGACCTCAGCGACCGCTACGCGTGGACCTGGGGCCGGTGCTGCAGCGAGCTCGAGCGCGCCGGCGGGCAGCTGATCCGGGTGAGCTGCGTCCCGGCGGCAGCGAGCGCGAGTGGTGCGACTCCGACGTGCTGCGCCGGCTGCGGCGCGCCTCGCTCGCCTCGCTGCGCAAGGAGGTGGAGCCGGCCGAGCAGCGCGCGCTGGCGCGACTCCTGCCCGCCTGGCAGGGGGTCGACTCGGCGCCGCCCGGGCGGCGCCGGCGTCGACCGCCTGCGCGAGCAGCTGGTGCCGCTTCAGGGCCTGGCGCTCGCGCCCGAGGTGTGGGAGCGCGACGTGCTCCCGCGGCGCGTCGGCGAGCTACTCGCCCGCGTGGATGGATCAGCTCTGCGCCGGCGGCGAGCTCGTGTGGGTCGGCGCCGGCTCGCTCGGCCGCCGCTCGGGCAAGCGTGGCGCTCTACTTCCGCGAGGACGTCCGCTGGCTCGGCCCGCCGCCGTTCAAGGGCGACGCGCCCGGCGGAGCCGCTCCACGACGGCGATCCGCGCGCGGCTGGAAACGGGCGCCGCGTTCTGGACCGACCTGCTCGCCGACCTCGGCGAGGCCGAGCCGGTCGAGCTCCAGGAGGCGCTCTGGGACCTGGTCTGGGCCGGCGAGGTCACCAACGACGCGTTCGCGCCGCTGCGCGCCCCGCGCCTGACGCTTGCCCGCCGCGAGCGCGGCGATCGGGCGCCGCTTCGCGCGCCGCCGCCGGCCGGGGGCGCCGCAGGTGCAGGGCCGCTGGTCGCTCACCGCGCCGCTGTTCGCCGGCGCTCCCGCCTACGGGCCGCGCATGCGCGCCATGGCCGAGGTGCTGCTCGAGCGCTACGGGATCGTGACCAGGGAGACCGTGCTGGCCGAGGGCATCCCCGGCGGCTTCGCGGCGATGTACGGGGAGCTCGCGAACCTGGAGACGCTCGGCACGGCGCGCCGCGGCTACTTCGTCGAGGGGCTGGGCGGCGCCCAGTTCGCTCTGCCCGCGGCGATCGAGCGGCTGCGCAGCCTGCGGGCCGACGAGCCGGCGGGCGCGCAGGTGCTGGCCGCCACCGATCCGGCGAATCCCTACGGGGCGACGCTGCAGTGGCCCCGTCGCGACGACGACTCGTCGCGACGCCCCTCCCGCGTCCCGGGCGCGTACGTGGTCACCCTGGACGCCGAGCCGGTGCTCTACGTCGAGCGTGGAGGCAAGGGTCTCCTTCCCCTGCGCGAGCCGGACGAGTCATGGCTGCGGCCGGCGCTCGAGGCGCTGGCCGAGGCGGTGCGCCGCGGCCGCGTGGCCCGCCTTGGCGTGGAGCGCTTCGACGGTGAGCCCGTCGTGGGCACGCCGGCCGGCGCGCTGCTGATCGAGCTGGGATTCCGCCAGGGCCCGCGGAAGCTCACGCTGAGCGCCTAGGGCTCGGGGCGCGCGATCGACGCCGACCAGAGCGCGCGCCGCCTGGCCGCCGATGCGCTGGCCGCGGAGGATCCGACGGGCTGGTTCGAGCGTCTGTACTCCGCGGCGGAGGCCGGCGCGGCCGTGGTGCCCTGGGATCGCGAAGCGCCGCATCCGGTGCTGCTCGAGTGGGGACGAAGGAGCGAGCCCGACGGTCGCGGGCGCCGGGCGCTCGTGGTCGGCGCCGGGCTCGGGGCCGACGCCGAATACATCGCCGGCTTCGGGTTCGACACCGTCGCATTCGACGTCGCCCCAACGGCGGTGGAGACCGCCCGGCGGCGCTTTCCCGGCTCGAGCGTCCGCTACGTCGTGGCCGACCTGCTCGACCCGCCCGGCGAGTGGCGGGCGGCGTTCGACCTCGTCGTCGAGAGCCTCACGGTCCAGTCCCTCCCGGACCCGCCCCGCGCGGAGGCGATCGCCGGCGTCGCCGCGATGGTCGCCCCCGGCGGCACGCTCATCGTGGTCGCGACCGCGCGTGACGAACGGAGCGGGCCCGTCCAGGGTCCGCCGTGGCCGCTCACGAGAGCGGAGATCGACGCGTTCGCGACCGGCGACCTCGAGCCGGTGCGAATCGAGGAGATCCGCGACGACGAGGCGCCGCCCCGCTGGCGGGCGGAGTTCCGGCGGCCCGGCTAACGCCGCGGCCGGCCTGACACAGGGTGGTCGGGGGCCGGGTCGAAGGCGGCGCCCTCGGCGAGCAGGCCCATCCCGGGGACGTGGTTGAGCTCGAGCCTGATGCCTTCCGGATCTCGGAAGGAGAGCGAGTAGTAGCCCGGCGCCCAGGGACCCTCCTCCGGCGCGCGCACCATGTCCGCCCCGATGTCCTGCAGAAATTCGTACAGGGCGTCGACGTCTTCGCGACGCCGGGCCCTGAAGCACAGGTGGTCCATGCCGGGTGCGGTCTCCGCGTACGCAGCGTCGGCGTGTTCTGGATCGGCGCGGCGAATGGCGACCGCGGTGCGGCCGCCGACGTAGTAGACGAACTCCGGGGACCGAGGGCGAACGGCTTGAAGACCCAGAAACGGCATCAGCCGGTCGTAGAAGGCGATGCACTCCTCGATGCGATTGACCCTGAGGACGACATGGGCGACACCGTTGATGTCCAGTCCCTTTCGGGAGTTCGCCGCCGTCGACATGGGGCCGCAGCTTAGGTGCTGATCCCCGGGCTGGTGACCAGCGTGTTACGTTCAGCACCAGCACTAGGACTCGCGATGGACTTCCGCATCCTCGGGCCGCTCGAGGCCCATGACGGTGACGACCGGATCGCGCTGGGCGGCGCGCGCCAGCGGGCCCTGCTGGGGTTGCTCCTGCTCCACGCCAACGAGGTGGTCTCGAGTGACCGTCTCGTCGAGGAGCTCTGGAGCGACGAGCGGCCCACCGGGCGCCCGAGGGCGCTCCAGGTCGCCATCTCGCGTCTGCGAAGCACCCTCGAGCCGGACAGGCCCGGAGGCACGGAGAGCCGCGTCCTGGTCACCCGTCCACCGGGCTACGAATTGCTCGTCGAGCCGGGGCAGCTCGACCTCCACCGCTTCGAGGACCTGATCGCCGAGGGGCGCACCGCGCTGGCCGCCGGGGACGCCGGCACAGCGTCAGACACCCTCCGAGAAGCGCTCGCTCTCTGGCGCGGGCCGCCGCTCGCAGACCTCGCCTACGAGTCGTTCGCGCAGGCCGAGATCGCGCGCCTCGACGAGCTCCATTCGGTGGCGATCGAGGAGCGGATCGCCGCCGACCTGGAGGTAGGGCGCCACCAGGATCTGATCGCCGAGCTACAGACGCTGGTGGAGCGCGAGCCGCTCCGCGAGCGCCTGCGCGGCCAGCTCATGCTCGCGCTGTACCGGTCTGGACGACAGGCCGAGGCGCTCGAGGTCTACCGGGAGGGCCGCCGCGTTCTGGTGGACGAGCTGGGAATCGAGCCCAGGCGGGAGCTCCAAGCGCTCGAGGGGGCGATCCTCCGCCACGATCCCGCCCTTGATCCGGGCACCTCCGTTGCTACTCCCGAGCCGGCGGCCGAGCCCTCCCGGAGCGCACTTGTCGGCCGCGTGTCCGAGCTCGCCGAGATGGTCGCCGGCCTCGATGACGCCTTTGCCGGTCGCGGGCGCCTGTTCCTGCTCGCCGGCGAGCCCGGCATCGGCAAGAGCCGCCTCGCCGAGGAGCTGGTCACGAAGGCCAGAGCGCGTGATGCCCGTGTGCTCGTCGGCCGCTGCTGGGAGGCCGGCGGCGCGCCGGTCTACTGGCCCTGGGTTCAGGCCCTGCGCACCTACATCGGCGAGCGCGACCCGGCCGGCCTGCGCGAGGAGCTCGGGACTGGCGCTTGCGACGTCGCGCAGTTCCTGCCGGAGCTGCGTGAGCTGCTCCGCGACATCCCGGAACCGCCCGTGCTCGACCCGGAGGCCGCCCGCTTCCGCGTCTTCGATGCCGTGGTGTCGTTCCTCACGCGGGCAGCCGCGGAGCGGCCGATCGTGATCGTTCTCGACGACCTGCACGCCGCGGACGAGCCCTCGCTGCTGCTTCTCCAGTTCGTGGCGAGGGGTCTCGGCGACAGCCGCCTGCTCGTCGTGGGCGTCTTCCGCGACGTGGACCCGGTCCTCCGCGATCCGCTCGCCTCGGCCCTTTCCGAGCTCGGAACAGAGCGTGTCACGAGGCGGATCACGCTCGGCGGCCTGCCCGAGGCGGACGTGGCGGAGTACATCCAGCTGGCCACAGGCCTGACCGCCGACCCGGCGACCGTCGCCGCCATCCACGCCCAGACGGAGGGCAACGCGCTGTTCGTCGACGAGGTCACTCGGCTCCTGGTCGCGGAGCAGGTATTCGACAGCTACGCGACGGCAAACGTGGGCGTGCCGCAGGGGGTTCGCGACGTGATCGGCCGTCGCATTCGACGGTTGTCGGAGGAGAGCAGGCGGACCCTGACGACGGCCTGCGTGCTGGGCCGCGAGTTCGCGATCGACACGCTCGCACGAATGATCGAGTGCGAGCCGCGAGAGGCACTCGAGCTGCTCGACGAGGCTCTGGAGGCCCGCGCCGTGGGAGAGGTCCCGGGGGCTCCCGGTCGCCTGCGGTTCTCCCACGCCCTCGTGCGCGACACCCTCTACGACGGGCTCACGGCCTCACGACGAGTGAGCCTGCATGCGCGGGCCGGCGAGGCCGTCGAGGCACTTCATGCCGGCAACGAAGAGCCGCACCTCGCGGAGTTGGCGCACCACTTCGCTGAAGCCACCCCCGCGGGCACGGCTGCGCGCGCGGTCGACTACGCACGGCGCGCCGGAGACCGCGCCGCCGGGTTGCTCGCCTACGAAGAGGCCATCCGCCTGTACACCCTGGCCATCGAGACGCTCGAGCTCTCCGGCCGGGACGACGAGGACACTCGATGCGAGCTGCTTCTGGCCCTGGGCGCCGCCGAGGCCAGGGGCGGCGCCTTCGGTGCCGCGAAGGAGACCTTCGTACTTGCGGCCGACCTTGCCCGGAAGCTCGGAACGGCCGACCAGCTCGCCCGCGCCGCACTGGGGTACGGCGGGCGCTACGTCTGGTTCCGGGCGGGCAAGGATCAGCGGCTGATCGGCCTGCTCGAGGATGCCCTCGAGGCCCAGCCGGACGCCAACAGCGGGATGCGGGCGATGCTCCTCGCCCGGCTTGCCGGAGCGTTGCGCGACCGGCCCGTGCCCGAGCGGCGAGAGGCTCTCACGACCGAGGCGGTGGAGATCGCGCGCGAGCTCGGGGACCCGGCAACGCTGGCCTACGCGATCGAAGGCACCTATGCGTCGATCTCCTGGCCGAGGGACACGGACGGCTGGCTCTCCATGGCCAGGGAGCTGTGCCTGCTCGCCGAGGAGCTGGGCGATATGGAGAAGGCCTTCGCGGGCCACCTCCACGCCTTCGGCGCCTTCATGGTGCGAGGCGACCTGGAGGCTGCTGACCTCGAGTTCGCCGCCGTGGCGGCCGTGGCCCACGAGCTTCGCCAGCCCCTTCAGCTGTGGGGGCTCACGATGGCCGGGGTCATGCGGGCGCTCCAGTTCGGGCACATCGACGAGGCGGAGCGGCTCGTCGAGCGCGAGGCCGCGCTCGGATCCGATGGGCAGGGAGACCTCACCGACGACGCGACATTCCACTATGTGAGTCACTTTCACGAGTGGGCGCTCGGGCGCGAACGGGGAGGCCTGGCCCAGGTCCGTGAGTCGCTTGAGGGCTTCGTCGCCGAATACCCCACCTACTTCATCTTTCGGTGCATGCTGGTGAGCACGTACAGCGAGCTCGACGAGGTGGACACCGCCAGGGCGGAGCTCGCGAGGATCGCCACGGATGACTTCCACGTGCTCGAGGTCGGCTCCGAGTGGTTCTTCGGGGCGAGCCTGCTCGCCGAGGTCTGCGAGCGCCTCGATGACCCGGCGCACGCCCCGCGCCTGTACGAGGCGCTCCTGCCCTATGGCGACCACTTCGTGATCACCCACCCCGAGATCAACCTCGGCTCGGCCGCCCGCTATCTGGGCCTTCTCGCTCTGGTGATGGGGCGCTCGGATGACGCCGTGCAGCACCTCGAGCAGGCGCTCGGGGCAAACGAGCGTCTGGGATTCCGGCCCTGGCTGGCGCGCACACAGGCCGACCTGGCACGCACGCTCATCAGGCGAGGCGGCCCCGGTGACATGGAAAGAGCCGCCGAGCTGTACGACACGGCCACAGAGAGCTTCGTGACCCTGGGGATGAAGGAGCCGGCCGAGAGACTGCGGCGCGCGGTCGGCGGCCGCTGAGGCCGGCAGGCCGGGGGGCGGGCGCTCGTGCGCCGCGCCCCCCGGGGGTGGAGCTAGTGCGCGCCGCCGATGGCCGACGCGACCGAGGCCTCGTCCGGACCGGAGGAGACGGGGCGGCCGATCGCGGCCGCGGTTGAGGACTCGTCCTTGCCGGCGGACGAGACGGGCACCGACGGGCTACCGATGGCCGCGGCCACGCTCGCCTCGTTGGGGCCGCTGGCGACCGGAGTCCGCGAGGTCTGCTTGACCACGATCGGGCTCGGCTGGGCGGTTCCGGCGTTCTCGTCGAGGGCGGCGTAGATGCCGGTCGCTCCGGCAGCGCCGATCGCGAGCGCGAGTACGGGGGCAACCAATGAGCGGGTGTTGGGCAGGTGTGCGGCGTATTGCATTCTCTCCACCTCCTGTGAGGGCCCTGTCGCTGGGGGCGGGTGGCTGTGCGAGCCCGTGCGAGTCCTCTGCGGCGGGGCCTGTCTCTGAATTGCACATGTTGTAACTCGCGCACTGCAGGCCCACTGGGAGTGTCGTCACACTTATTCGCGCAGCTCGGCGAGCAACGGAGCGTGATCCGACGGCTTGGGCCCCATCCGGAAGCTCCGGTCGATCCCACAAGACTCGAGCCGTGCCGCCAGCGGCGGCGACAAGAGCACGGCGTCGATCCGCAGCCCCAGGCCGCTCTGGAAGTGGCCTTGGCGGTAATCCCACCACGTGTAGCCGGGCTCCTCGGATTCGAGCGAGCGGTAGGCGTCGGTCACGCCGGCGTCGAGCAGCGCCCGGAATCGCTCGCGCTCTGCCGGCGTCACGTGAGTCTCGTCACGGAAGGCCACCGGGTCGTACACGTCGAGGTCTGTCGGGCAGACGTTGAAGTCCCCGCCGACCACGAGCGGCCGGTGGGCGAGCGCGCCGATGCGCTCCGCCATGGCGTCGAGAAAGTGCAGCTTGTCCACGTAAGGCGGCGTGTCCACGGCGCGGCCATTGGGCACGTACACCGACACCACGCGGGTCCCGTCGACAGTCGCCTCGAGCCAGCGGGCCTCCTCCTGCGCGGGCGCGCCATCGAGTCCCGCGCGGACATCCGCGACGGAGGCGCCGGCGGGCGCCGCGATCGCCACGCCCGCCCAGCGCCCGGCGCTGTGGTGGACCGCCTGGTAGCCGGCGGCCTCGAGCTCCATCTGCGGGAACCCGTCGGGCTCACTCTTCGTCTCCTGCAGCAGGAGGAGATCGGGCTGGTGCAGCTCGACAAACCTGAGTACGCGCGGCATCCTCAATTTCAGGGAGTTCACGTTCCAGGTGGCGATCCGCACGGCCGCTCAGCCTATGCTGCGTGTGTGCCACTGGTCGCCTACATCGACGCGCCCAGGCCCGCCGAGCCGGAGCCCCCGTGGGAGCCCGACTGGAGCGTCTGGCGCCCGGCCGGAGCCGCGCTCGCGGCGGGGGTCGCGGCCGGACACGTGGACGGCGTCGCCGCGCTCGTGCTGATCCTGCTCGCCTTCGGACTTGCCTGCCGCTCCCTCGACGCCGCCCTGCCCTACCGGCAGGGCCTGCGCGAGCACCGGCAGTGACGCGTATCTAGATTCGAGCCGTATGCCCGAGGGCGACACGATCCACAATGCCGCGCGGCGGGTAGGCGCCGCGCTCGTCGGCAAGCCGATCGAGACGATCGAGACGCCGCAGCGCCGGCACGCGCTGGATCGCTGGCCGGAGCGCCTGCACGGTCGCGGGGTCCGCGCCGTGGACGCCCACGGCAAGCACCTGTTCCTGCGCTTCGAGGGCGACCTCACGCTTCACTCCCATCTCCGCATGGGCGGCGCCTGGTCGGTGTACCGGCGCGGTCAGCGCTGGCGGCGCAGCCCTCGCCGCGCCTGGCTGGTGATCCGCACGCCTGAGCACGAGGTGGTCCAGTTCGACGGGCCGGTGCTCGAGCTGATGACCGACTCGCGCACCCGCTTCGACCAGCGGCTCGCGAACCTGGGGCCGGACGTGCTGGCGGACAACTTCGACGAGCAGGCCTTCCTCCGCCGGCTCCGCGAGGACGACCAGACCCGCGGGATCGCCGACGCGCTGCTCGACCAGCGCACCCTCGCCGGCATCGGCAACCTCTGGAAGGCGGAGGCGTGCTTCCTCGCGGGCGTGAACCCCTGGCGGCCGGTCGGCGAGGTCACGGACGCGCTCGCCCTCGAGATCGTCGAGGGGATCCGGCCGCTCATGCGGGCATCCGCCGAGGGCGGCTTCCAGCAGCGCAACCCCTGGGTGTTCGAGCGTCACGGCCGCCCGTGCCGGCGCTGCGACACGCTCATCAAGGCCCGCGGGCAGGGCGACGACAACCGGACCACCTACTGGTGCCCAAGCTGCCAGGCATGATCCGCGTAGGCCACAAGGGCGCCGACCACGTGGCGCCGGGCAACACCTTCGAGAGCTTCAGGGCCGCGCTCGAGCACGGCGTGGACATGATCGAGTTCGACATCCTGAAGGCTCGCGACGGGCGGCTCGTGCTGGCGCACGACTACGAGGACGCCACCGGGCGCAATGCGCTGTCGCTGGAGCAGGGCCTGGATCACCTGGCCGGGAGCGAGTACGCGCACCTGCAGCTGGACGTGGACCTGAAGCTCCCCGGCTATGAGCGCGAGGTGGTGGACGGCCTGGTGGAGCGGGGCCTGGCCGAGCGCTCACTCGTCTCGACCATGTACGTGGAAAGCCTCGAGCGGCTGGGCGAGCTGCGCCCGGGGCTGCGCCGCGGCTGGTCGGTGCCGCGCGTGAAGCGCGACTACACACGCTCCGTGCTCGCGCTGCCCGCCTACGGCGTCATCCGCTGGATGCGCGCCCGGCTTCCCGGGCAGGCCGCCGCGCGAATCGGAGCCGGCGGCTGCGAGGCGATCATGGCCCACCGCCTGCTCGTCGGCGCCCGCCTCGTGAATGCGGTGCACGCCGCCGGAGGCGAGGTCTACGTGTGGACGGTGGACGACGCCCGCCGGATCAAGGCATTCGAGGCACTGGGCGTGGACGGCGTGATCACAAACGACCCGCGCCTGTTCGACGCCACATAGGAAGCGCTGATCAGGAGATCGCGCAGGCGGCCTGTGAGCCGCCGATGTCGCTGGCCATGCCCGCCTGTGTGACGGCCTGGCTCGAGCGGGCGACCTGGTCGCCGTTGCGCCACTGCACGTCGGCCACGGCGCGAAGCTGCTTGGTGCGCCCGTCCGCCGGCTGGTCGATCTGGAAGGTGTACCCGGCCTGCTGAGCCGTCTGGCCGGCGCTCCCGACCTCGAGCCAGGGCGAGCCGGCCACGCCGTCCACCGGCAGCCACGCGCCCTGCGACTCGCTGTACCACTGGAGCGCAAAGCGGGCATAGATGATCTCGTCGCCACCGTCGCCGGACACGCCGACGCGGGCGCCCACCTGGTTGGAGGCGGGATCGCAGACGTTGACGGTCGCCCAGGACTGGGCGATCGGCTCCTCATCCGCGGCGGCGGCACGGCCGACCACGGCGAGGGCGAGCGCGGCGCAGAGCGCCACAGGGACGATGATCCGTATCACCAGAGGTCTAATCGGCGGTGCGGCGAGGAACCTGAAGCGGTGGTCTGCATGAGATGTTTCACTGGAACCGTGTGATGGATCGGCCACCTGGTCGTAGTACCGACATGGAAGCCGGCATCAGCGCGACGATCGCGGGGGGCCCACCGCTCGCCGTGCCGTCCGAGGCCGAGACCTTCGCCGAGCTCTATGAGCGCTGCTTCACGCGCGTGTACGGGTACGTGGCCTCCCTCCTGCGCGACCGCTCCGCCGCTGAGGACGTGACCGCCCAGGCGTTCGAGCGCGCCTACCGCAAGCGCTCCAGCTACCGGTCCGGGCGCGGCAGCACCGAGGCATGGCTGTTCGGCATCGCCCGCAACGCCGCCCTCGACGAGCTGCGCCGGCGCAAGCGCCACGCGCCGCTCGACAGCGAGCCCGAGGACCGCACGCTGCCCGGTCCCGACGAGCAGGCGGAGCTCGAGCTGAAGCGCGACGTCGTGCGCGCCGCTCTCGCCACCCTCGACCCACGCGAGCGCGACCTGGTGGCGCTCAAGTTCGCGGGCGGTCTCTCGAACGCCGAGATCGCGGGCGTGCTCGGCACCACCGAGTCCAACGTGGGCACCCGTCTCCATCGAACCGTCACGAAGCTGAGGAAGGCCTGCGATGAACTCGCCTGAGAGCACCCTTGAACGAGACCTGCGCGCGATCGACGAAGCCCTCGAGGGGGCGCCGCGCGATCCGCGTCCCGAGGTGGCTGCGCTTCAGGACCTCGCGGTCGCGCTGAGCGCCGACGCCCCGCGACCCGACGCGGAGTTCTCCGAGTTGCTCCGGGAGCGGGCGAAGGCGGGCTTCCCGGCACGGGACGGATCGCTCCGGACGCGCATCGCGCGCCTGCGGCCTCCCCGCCTCCAGGGCCTGGCGCCCGCGCTCGGCTTCGCGGGGCTGTTGCTCGTGGCGCTGTGCGTGGCCGTCGTGGCGCTGCCCAACGGGAACTCCGGGTCCGGCAGCGGAGGCGACGACGACGCGAGCAGCGCGGCCTCCTCGGACGGCGGCGGCGCGGCGGAGTCAGTGGCCCCCGCAGAGCCGCAGAGCCGCGTTCTCGACTCGGGCGCGGGGAAGGCCGAGCCGGGTGCACCGGCCGCCGACGCGGTCCAGTCCTTCCGGTCCGCCCCCGTGCCGCCCGGCGGCTTCGCGCCAGGGCGCAGCGATCGCAAGATCGAGCGCTCGGTGTCGCTGGAGCTGGCCACACCCGCCGACCGGATGGAGCGCCTCGGCGAGCAGGTGACCGCTGTGACCAACCGCTACGGCGGCTTCGTGCTCAGCTCGTCGCTCAGCACCGGCGAGGACAACGCGGGCGGCGAGTTCGACCTGCGGATCCCCGCCGTCCGGCTGCGCGCCGCGCTGCGCGATCTCGCCGGCCTGGCCACGGTGCGCTCGCAGAGCCAGTCCGGCCGCGACGTCACGCGGCAGCACGTGACGGCCCAGGATCGGCTCGTCTCGGCGCGCGCCGAGCGCGCCAGCCTGCTGCGCCGTCTCGAGCTGGCCGACACGGACGAGGCGGCCGAGGGCCTCCGCCGCCGGCTCGACCTCGTGGCGATCGAGATCCGCGGCCTGCGCTCGCAGCTCCGCTCCCTGCGGCTCAGCACCAACTACGCGACCGTGACGGTGTCGCTGGTGACCGGGAAGGGCGACTCCGGCTCCGCCGGCGCCTTCGACGACGCCGTCGACGACGCCGGGGACATGCTGGTCGGCACGGCCGGAGTGCTCATCCGCGTGCTGGCGCTCGCCCTCCCCCTCGGCCTGCTGGCCCTCGCTGCCTGGCTCGGGACGAACGCGTTCCGGCGCCGCAGACGCGAGTCCGCCCTCGTTTGAGCTAGAGCTCCTCCACCAGGAGGTCCATCAGCAGGTTGTCGTGCCAGCTGCCGTCGGCGCCGCGCTCGACCTGCCGCATCACGCCCACGGGCCGGAAGCCGACGGTTGTGTAGGCGGCTATCGCCCGCTCGTTGTGCACGGCCGGGTCGATGGTGAAGCGCCTCCGGCCCCGCTCCGCCGCAAACCAGCGGATGAGCGTCCGCAGCGCCTCAGGGCCAAGCCCACGCCCCTGGAAGGCGGGCGCCAGGAAGATGTCCAACCCGAGCGCCTGCCAGTCGCGGTCGGTGTCGTCGTTGAACGCGAGCCAGCCCGCCAGCGTGCCCTCGACCTCGATGCCGAACGCCGCGCCGTCGTTGCTCAGATCGTCGCGAACCGCCTCTGGCGTGTCCGGCGGGCTCCACCACTCGCTCACCCCCGGCCCCTGCACGATCTCCGCGAGCAGGTCGAGATCCTCCGGGCTGAGCGGCCTCAGTCGCAGGCGGTCTCCCTCGATGGCCGGCAGGTTCACGCGTGCCATCCTGACAAGAGCTCAACCGCGAGAGGGAAGGAAGTAGATGAGACAGCGCACGCTCCGGGACCTCGAGGTCTCCGCCATCGGCCTCGGCTGCATGGGCATGTCGGAGTTCTACGGGGCCACCGACGAGGATCAGTCCATCGCGACGATCCGGCGTGCCCTCGACCTGGGCGTCACGTTCCTCGACACCTCCGACATGTACGGCAGCGGCCACAACGAGCAACTCATGGGACGCGCCATCGCCGACCGCCGCGACGAGGTGCAGCTGGCCACCAAGTTCGCGATCCGGCGTGACGACTCCGGCAACCGCTCGATCGACAACAGCCCCGAGTGGATCCCCCAGGCCTGCGACGCGTCCCTGCGCCGGCTCGGCGTGGACCACATCGACCTCTACTACATGCATCGCCGCAACCCGGACGTTCCGATCGAGGAGAGCGTGGGCGCGATGGGCGAGCTCGTGAGCGCAGGCAAGGTGCGCCACCTCGGGCTCTCCGAGGCCAGCGCCGACACACTGCGCGCGGCGAACGACACGCATCCGATCACGGCGCTTCAGAGCGAGTGGTCGCTCTTCACGCGCGAGATCGAGGAGGAGATCATCCCCGCCGCGCGCGAGCTGGGCGTGGGCATCGTGCCCTACAGCCCGCTCGGCCGCGGAGAGCTCACCGGCACGCTCGACATCGAGGCCGACGACGACTTCCGGCGCCACCTGCCGCGCTTCCAGGATGGTGCCCGCCGGCACAACCTGGAGCTGCAGGCTCGCGTGGCGGAGATGGCCGAAGAGGTGGGGTGCACACCGGCCCAGCTGGCGCTCGCGTGGCTCCTCCATCAGGGCGAGGACGTGGTGCCGATCCCGGGCACCAAGCGCGAGAAGTACCTCGAGGAGAACGTGGCGGCCGAGGACGTGGAGCTCACGTCGCAGCAGATCGAGGCGCTCGACCAGGCACTGCCCCCCGGAGCGGTGATCGGAGACCGCTACGCGGCTCAGGGCATGACGACCGTCGAGCGCTGAGCGGCTAGGCGTCGCGCTCGACGCGCACGGAGAAGCCCTCGGCCCGGGCGGCCTCGAGGATCTCGTCGCTGTTCTCTGGTCCGCGCGTCTGGAGCACGAGCTTGATCGCCGTCTCCCCCACGTGCAGCTCCACGCCGTCGCGGAGGTGCTCCACGTCCACGACGTTCCCGCCGTGCTCCGCGACCACCGCGAGCAGGCTCGAGAGCGCGCCGGGACGGTCCGGCACGACGGTGGAGAGCACGACCCGCCGCCGCGCCACGGTCTCGCCGAGGCGGATGCACTCGGACAGCAGCGAGGCGTCGACGTTGCCGCCGGATAGAACCGCGCAGACCTCGCCCTCCTCCGGCGCCGGCACGCGACCGTGCATCAGAGCCGCCACGGCCACCGCGCCCGCGCCCTCCACCACGAGCTTCGAGCGCTCCAGCAGCAGCACCATCGCCTCGGCCACCTCGTCGTCAGACACGGTCACGACCTCGTCCACGTAGCGCTCCACGATCGGGAGCGTGTAGTCCCCGGGCCGCTTGACCGCGATGCCGTCGCAGATCGTGTTGGCGGACCGCGCGCCGATCGGCCGGTGCGCCGCGAGCGAGTCGATGTACGGAGCGCACCCCGCGGCCTGCACTCCCACCACGCGCGCGTCCGGCAGCGCCGCGGCCACGGCCAGGCCGATGCCGCCGGCCAGGCCGCCGCCACCCAGCGGGACGACGACCACGCGCGTGGCCGGCGCCTGGCGCGCGATCTCGAGTCCCACCGACGCCTGCCCGGCCACGACCTCCGGGGAGTCGAACGCGTGGACCACGTGCATCCCGCGCTCCTCGGCGAGCCGTGACGCCTCCGACTGCGCCTCGTCGTAGCCACCGTCGACGAAGGTCACCTCGCCGCCGTACTGGCGCACCGCCGCGACCTTCGCGAGCGACGCCCGCTCGGGCATCACGAGCAGCGCACGGCTGCCTGCCGAGCGGGCCGCGAACGCCACGGCCTGTGCGTGATTGCCGGCGCTGGCGGCCACCACGCCCGCGGCCAGCTCGGCGTCCGACAGCTGCCGGATCGCGTTCGTGGCGCCGCGCGCCTTGAACGAGCCGGTCACCTGGAGGTTCTCCGCCTTGAGCGTTACGCGCGCCCCGAGCCGCCGCGACAGCTCCCCCGCGGGCAGCACCGGCGTCTCCCTCACGGTTCCCGCGATGGCCTCTGCGGCCTCGTGAAGCTGCCGCTCTCCGATGTGGTCGGGCGCTACCGCCATGGCGTCAGGGTCACCACCCTGAGATTATGCGCCCATGGCCACGGCCGAGGAGACCGCGCGTCTCCTCTCGAACACGGAGGTCTTCGCGGGACTCGAGCAGCGCGAGCTCGAGGAGGTCGCGCAGGTGGCGGTGCCGCGGCGCTGGGATCGTGGCGAGATCCTGTTCCGCGAGGGGGATGCCGGGGACACCTGTTACCTCGTTCGCGACGGGGCGGTGCTGCTCACCCGCGAGCACCAGGACGGGCGCCTGGTGGCGCTGGCCGAGTTCCGGGCAGGCGACCTGTTCGGCGAGCTTGCGATGTTCCGCGGCGAGACCCGGTCGGCCACGGCCGAGGCGATCGAGGACACCACGGCGGTGGCGCTGCTGGCCGCCGACGTTCAGCGGCTGGTGCGCCGCAACCCCGACCTCGCGCTCAAGCTGCTCGCCGCCCTCGCCGAGCGCGTCAGCACCACCACCGAGCGGCTGCTGAAGCAGTCCTTCCAGACGGTGGCCGGTCGCGTGGCGAGCACGCTGCTCGCCCAGACCAAGGTGCGCCAGGCCGAGGGGGCGTCCGACCGCGACGTGCTGATCCGCGCCACGCAGGCCGAGATCGCGCAGCTGTCGGGCACCTCGCGCGAGAGCGCCAGTCGCTTCCTTGCCACGCTCGAGCGAGCCGGCCTGGTCACCCTCGGCAGGGGAAAGGTGACCGTCCATGAGCCCGGAAGACTCAGGAACTACATCCACTGAGGAACGCCGGCGCATGGTCCGCCGGCAGCTGAGCGCCCGCGGGATCCACGACGAGCGCGTGCTGGCCGCCATGGCCGAGGTGCCCCGGGAGCTCTTCGTGCCCTCCGACCTGCGCCGGCGCGCCTATCGGGACGGGGCGCTCCGCATCGGTGAGGGGCAGACCATCTCGCAGCCGTGGATCGTGGCCTGCATGGCGCAGGCGCTCGAGCTCCGGGGTGGCGAGCGCGTGCTCGAGGTGGGCACGGGCTCGGGGTACGCGGCCGCGGTGCTGTCACGGCTCTGCGCCGAGGTGATCACGATCGAGCGCTTCCCGAGCCTCGCGGGCGCGGCGCGCGAGCGGCTCGCCGAGCTCGGCTACGACAACGTCGAGGTGCGACAGGGCGACGGCACGCTCGGCGCCCCGGACAGGGCCCCGTTCGAGGGGATCTCCGTGACCGCCTCCGCGGCGGACGAGCCGCCCCCGGCCCTGCTCGACCAGCTCGCCCCGGGCGGCAGCCTCGTGTGCCCGGTGGACCGCCTCGGGCGCGAGGTGCTCGTGCGGCTACGCGACGGAGTCGAGGAGTCGCTCGCCTCGGTGCGCTTCGTGCCCCTGATAGCCGGTCGGGCCCCCGAACGCTAGTCTGCCCCGGCGTGTTCGTCCTCAACTTCTACTCCCCGGTCTTCATCGATCAGCTCAAGCGGGGCCGCAAGACGGCCACGATCCGGCTGGGGAACAAGGCGAAGAAGTACCGCAAGGGCGAGGTGGTGATGATCACCGTCGGCTTCCAGCACTCGCCGCGCGAGCGCATCTTCGAGGCCGTGATCGACAGCGTCGACGTCAAGAAGGTCAGCGAGCTGTCCCGGCGCGACATCGAGCACGACAACCCGGAGTTCCGCCGGCTCGACGAGATGGTCCACTTCCTCGAGCAGATCTACGGGCGCAAGGTGGACCAGAACGACGATGTGACCGTGGTGCGGTTCTCCCAGATCTCCGACCGGCCGTCGGAGATCCGCGAGCGCCTGCGCCCGGACGCGCCCGCCCAGAACTAGCCGTTTCGGGCCCCTGTGGGCTTGGCACTCCGGGTGCTAGAGTGCCAAGCCCTGGCACTCACTGCGCTCGAGTGCCAAGAATCTGCAATCGAACCCCAAGACGGAGGTTCTGCGCATGAAGCTGAAGCCCCTGGGCGATCGTGTGATCGTCAAGGCGATCGAGGAGGAGGAGACCACTGCCAGCGGCATCGTTCTCCCGGATACCGCCAAGGAGAAGCCGCAGCGCGGCAAGGTCCTGGCGGCCGGAGACGGCAGGTGGGACGAGGATGGCGAGAAGCGCATCCCGCTCGACGTGGCCGAGGGTGACGAGGTCCTCTACTCGAAGTACGGCGGCACGGAGATCGTCGTGGAGGGCGAGGACCTCCTCGTTCTGCGCGAGTCCGACGTGCTCGCAAAAGTCGGCTGAGACTTAGACCGGATCCAGGAGGAAGACGAGAACATATGGCTCACAAGGAGCTCAAGTACAACGCCGAGGCTCGGCGCGCGCTCGAATCGGGCGTAGACGCGGTAGCCAACGCGGTGAAGGTCACGCTCGGCCCCAAGGGCCGCTACGTGGTAATCGACAAGAAGTTCGGCGCGCCCACCATCACCAACGACGGCGTGTCCATCGCTCGCGAGATCGAGATCGAGGACCCGTTCGAGAACCAGGGCGCACAGCTCGTGCGTGAGGTGGCCACCGCCACCAACGACGTGGCCGGCGACGGCACCACGACGGCGACCGTGCTGGCCCAGGCGATCGTGCACGAGGGCCTCAAGAACGTGGCCGCCGGCGCGAACCCGCTGGCGCTCAAGCGCGGCATCGAGAAGGCGGTCGATCAGGTCGTCGAGGCGATCGGAAAGCAGTCGAACGAGATCTCGGGCAAGGATCAGATCGCCCGGGTCGCGGCCATCTCAGCCGCGGACGACGAGATCGGCGACGTGATCGCCGACGCCATCGACCGGGTCGGCAAGGACGGCGTGGTCAACGTCGAGGAGGGCCAGACGTTCGGCATGGACCTCGAGTTCACCGAGGGCATGCAGTTCGACAAGGGCTACATCTCGCCCTACATGGTCACCGATCAGGACCGCATGGAGGGCGTGCTCGAGGATCCGTTCATCCTCATCGCCAACCAGAAGATCGGCTCGGTGCGCGACATCCTGCCGATCCTCGAGCAGGTGATCCAGTCGGGTAAGCCGATCCTGGTCATCGCCGAGGACGTGGAGGGCGAGACGCTCGCCACGTTCGTGGTCAACAAGCTCCGCGGCACCTTCACGGGCGTCGCGGTCAAGGCCCCGGGCTTCGGCGATCGCCGCAAGCGCATGCTCGAGGACATCGCGATCCTCACCGGCGGCGAGGTGATCACCGAGGAGATGGGCCTCAAGCTGGAGAACACGCAGCTCTCCCAGCTCGGCCGTGCCCGCCGCGTGGTGGTCACGAAGGACACGTCCACGATCGTGGACGGCGCTGGTGACGCGGAGGCCATCAAGGGCCGCATCAACCAGATCAAGAACGAGATCGAGAGCACCGACTCGGACTTCGACCGCGAGAAGCTGCAGGAGCGGCTGGCCAAGCTGGCCGGCGGTGTGGCGGTCGTGAAGGTCGGAGCAGCCACCGAGACGGAGATGAAGGAGAAGAAGCACCGCGTAGAGGACGCGCTGCAGGCCACCCGGGCAGCCCTCGAGGAGGGCATCGTCCCCGGCGGCGGCACCGCACTGCTCGGTGCTCAGAAGGCGATCACGGTTGACGCCTTCGAGGGCGACGAGCGCACCGGCGCGAAGATCGTGTTCCGGTCGCTCGAGGAGCCGCTCCGTCAGCTGGCCAACAACGCCGGGCTCGAGGGCTCGGTCGTGGTCAACGACGTGCGGAACGCCAAGGGCAAGAACCAGGGCCTGAACGCCGACAGCGGCGAGATCGTCGATCTCGTGGCAGCCGGCGTCATCGATCCGGCCATGGTCACCCGCTCGGCGCTCCAGAACGCCGCGTCGATCGCGAAGAACATCCTCACCACCGAGGCGATCGTCGCCGAGATCCCGGACAAGGACGGCAACGGGATGCCCGGCGGAATGCCCGGAGGCATGGACGGAATGATGTAAGACCCCATCCGGGGGCCTCGCGCGCCGGACCCCCCACCGGCACCTGGCCGGTGGGCGCAGTTTCGGAGGGCCCGGCTTAGGCCGGGTCCTCTGTCGTTCAGGAGCCGCCCAGCACCCGGCCCATCGGGAGCGGCTTCACACCCAACGACTCCGCATCGGCGGTGCCGCGCTGTGTCGTCATCGGCTCCTCCATCAGCTCGGCCTCCTCCCAGGTGGCGAACGCCTTGGGCCCCGTGAGGCGCCCGAGTGCCCGCAGCGAGGCGCGCACCAGCGGCAGCGGAACGTTCACGAGCCGCCGGCGGCGGTGGTTCGCCCGCAGCGCCACGCGCACGATCTCCTCGTAGGAGATCGTCTGGGGTCCGGCGAGCTCGTAGCTGCGGTGCCCAGGCCCGCCGTTCCCGCTGAGGGCAGCCGTGACGCAGCTGGCCACGTCCTCGGCCCAGATCGGCTGGTAGAGGGAGCGTCCCGCGCCTGACACCGGGATCGCGGGCAGGTACGAGAAGCGCTCGAGCAGCGTGATCCAGGGATCTCCCGGGGCGTAGACGATCGACGGCGAGAACACGACGGTCTCGAGCTCGGCGCGCTCCACGGCGTCGGCGGCCAGCGCCTTCGCGCGGAAGAACCGGGTGCGCGAGTGGTGCTCGGCGCCGAGCGCCGAGAAGAAGACGAAGCGCCTCGCGCCCGCACGCTCGGCCGCGCGCACCAGCCGCAGCGTGGCGACCGCGTTCAGCTCCTCGATGGAGGCGCGCGGCTGGTCCCGGATCGAACCGGCCAGATGGATCACGGTGTGGACGCCGCGCAGCGCGTTTCGGAACGACGGCGGGTCGGCCAGGTCGCCCAGCGCGATCTGCACACGGACCCGCTCGTCGCCCAGCCTGCGCGGGTCCCGCACCAGGCAGCGAACGGGCTCTCCGGACGCGGTGAGCCGGCGCAGCAGCGCCGAGCCGACCGTGCCGCTTGCCCCGGTGAGGAGGATCACGTGGCCAGCCTATTCAGACTCGGAGCCGTGACGACCCGAGGGGGCCCACCGGTACAATCCCCGCTCCTCGCGCCACGGCCCTACCCGAGACGAGAAGGACTAGAAGGACACCTATGGCATATGTGATCGCCGAGCCCTGCATCGACACGAAGGACAACTCGTGCGTCGAGGTGTGCCCGGTGGACTGCATCCACCCCACGCCCGACGAGCCGGACTACGAGAACGTCGTGCAGCTCTACATCGATCCCGAGGAATGCATCGACTGCGACGCCTGCGTCGAGGCGTGCCCGGTCGATGCGTGCTTCGCCGAGGACCAGCTGCCGGACGAGTGGCAGAAGTTCACGGACATCAACGCCGCGTACTTCAAGCAGAAGGCCGGCTAGGGCGCCATCGGCAGGGCCGTGCCGGTGACCTCCGGGATGGGGGGTCCCGAGGGTGCCTGGAATACGGCGAGCTCCTGCGGGGTGGCGGCGATGAGGCCGCGTGCCGCGTGCAGGATGGCCTGGGAGGCCGGGGCGTCGGGATCGTCGATCACGAGCGGCAGCCCGATGTCGGCGCTCACCCGGAGCTCCTCCTGGAGCGGGATCTTGCCGAGCAGGGGCACGTCGAGATCGTCGGCCAGCAACTGGCCGCCGCCCTCCCCGAAGATGGTGAAGCGCTCACCCTCCGGCGTCGTGAAGCCGGACATGTTCTCGATCACGCCCGCGATCTCGAGATCGAATCGCAGGGCCGT
>CAWDLI010000012.1:0-85223 GCA_963803245.1 uncultured Thermoleophilaceae bacterium
ATCCCCAGGCCGGCGCGCGTCTGCTCCAGCTCGAGCGCCAGCTCCTCGCCGTAGACCGGGCGCTCCACGTCGCGGAACACGCCGATCGGCGTGGGGCCGGTGGGGCGCGTGGCCAGGTGGGCCAGCTCGAACGCCAGGCTCGGGCTCCTGGCGGTGGGCGTCGTGCACGAGCAGGGCGTCCTCCCCCGCGTCGGCCACCTCCACCAGCTCGAGGCGGCCGTCCGGGCCCGCGAGCCACGCCGCGCTCGCCGTCGGCGCCGAAGCGAATCGGCTTGCCGTGCTCCAGCCGGATCTGGTTCAGCTCGCGCTGCCCCTTGGCGCGGACCGCGTCGAACGCGCCGTCGTTGAACACGTTGCAGTTCTGGTAGATCTCGACGATCGACGCGCCCCGGTGCGCCGCCGCGGCCCGCAGCGTCTCGGCCAGGTGCGGCTTGTCGGTGTCCACGGTCCGGGCCACGAAGGTCGCCTCGGCGCCCAGCGCGAGCGCCACCGGGTTGAAGGGATGGTCCTGCGAGCCGAAGGGCGTGGACTTCGTGACCTTGCCCTCCTCGCTCGTGGGCGAGTACTGGCCCTTGGTGAGCCCGTAGATCTGGTTGTTGAAGAGCAGGATCTTCAGCGGCACGTTGCGCCGCAGCGCGTGGATCAGGTGGTTGCCGCCGATCGACAGGGCGTCGCCGTCGCCGCTCACCACCCACACCGACAGGTCGGACCGCGAGGTGGCGACGCCGGTGGCCAGCGCGGGCGCGCGGCCGTGGATGCCGTGCATCCCGTAGGTGTCCATGTAGTAGACGAAGCGCCCCGCGCAGCCGATCCCGGTCACGAACACGATCCGGTCCGGCGGGATGCCGAGCTCGGGCATGAACGACTGGACCGAGGCGAGCACCGCGTAGTCGCCGCAGCCCGGGCACCAGCGCGTCTCCTGGTCGGAGGAGAAGTCCGCCTTCGTGAGCGGCGCCGTGGCGGGCACCGCGTTCTCCGAGACGGCCTCCTCGCCGGGCTGGCCGAAGCCGAGGCCGTCGACCTTGTGGCCGTTGCCGCTCACGACCCTCCCCCGTTCGGCGACCCGCCCACGCGCGTCAGGATCTCCGCGATCACGTCGCGCGTGAAGATCGGCAGGCCGTCGACCTTGGTGTAGCTCTCGCAGTCCACGAGGAACTCGGCGCGCAGGATCTTCACGAGCTGGCCCATGTTCATCTCGGGCACGAGCACGCGCTCGTAGGAGCGCAGCACCTCCCCCAGGTTGGGCGGAAGCGGGTTGAGGTGGCGGATGTGCGCCGTGGCCACGCTCACGCCCTGCTCGCGGCGCACGCGCCGCGCGCCGCCCTGGATGGCGCCGTAGCTCGATCCCCAGCCGAGCACGAGCAGCGAGGCACGCCCGTCCGGGATCGTCCACCTCGAGGTCGGGCACCTCCACGCGCGCCACCCGCTCCGCGCGCAGCCGGGTCATGTGGTCGTGGTTCTCGGGCTGGTACGAGATGTTGCCGGTCCCGTCCTCCTTCTCGAGCCCGCCGATCCGGTGCCGCAGGCCCGGGGTGCCGGGCACCGCCCAGGGCCGCGCAAGCAGGTCGTCGCGCAGGTACGGCATGAACGCGCCGTCCTGGTTCGGGCCGGTGGCAAAGCCCGGGTCGATGTCGGGCAGCGTGTGCACGTCCGGCAGCAGCCAGGGCTCGGAGGAGTTGGCGAGGAAGGTGTCGGAGAGCAGGATCACCGGCGTGCGGTGACGGATCGCGATGCGCGCCGCCTCGATCCCGGCGTGGAAGCAGTCCGACGGCGTGCATGGCGCGATCACGGGCAGCGGCGACTCGCCGTGACGCCCGTACAGCGCCGCGAGCAGGTCCGCCGCCTCGGTCTTCGTGGGCATTCCCGTGGAGGGCCCGGCGCGCTGCACGTCGATCACCACGAGCGGCAGCTCCATCGCCACCGCCAGGCCGATCGTCTCCGCCTTCAGGTCCATCCCGGGCCCGCTCGTGGCGGTCACCCCGAGCTGGCCCGCGAAGGCCGCCCCCACGGCCATGCTGGCCGCCGCGATCTCGTCCTCGGCCTGGATCGTGCGCACGCCCAGCCGGCCGTAGCGCGACAGCGCGTGCAGCAGCTCGGATGCCGGCGTGATCGGATAGCTCGCGTAGAAGAGCCCCAGGCCGGACTTCACGCCGGCCGCGATCAGGCCGTAGGCGAGCGCCTGGGTGCCGTTCACGTTGCGGTAGGTGCCGGGCGGGGCCGGCGCGGGCTCCACCTCGTAGGTGACCGCGATGAGCTCGGCCGTCTCGCCGAAGTTGTAGCCCGCGCGGAAGGCGGCCAGGTTGGCGTCGCGCACCGGCGGGTCGTCCTCGAACTTCTTCGTGATCCAGTCGACGCTCGGCTCGGTCGGTCGCCCGTACATGAACGAAACCAGGCCGAGCGCGAAGAGGTTCTTGCAGCGGGCGGCGTCGCGTGCCGTGATGCCCTCGATGTCCTCTGTCGCGCGCACCGTCATGCTCGTCATCGGCACGCGGAACACCTGATAGCCGTCGAGCGTGTCGTCCTCGAGCGGGTCGGCGTCGTAGCCGGCCTTACGCAGGTTGTGGGACGTGAACCCGTCCTCGTTCAGGATCACGATGCCGCCCTTCTCGACGCTGGCGAGGTTCGTGATCAGGGCGGCCGGGTTCATGGCCACCAGCACGTTCGGGTGGTCGCCCGGCGTGAGGATGTCGCGCGAGGCGAAGTGGATCTGGAACGCGGACACGCCGTGCGGGGTGCCGGCGGGCGCGCGGATCTCGGCGGGGAAGTCGGGCAGGGTGGCGAGGTCGTTCCCGACCATCGCGGTGGCGTCGGTGAAGCGGCTCCCCGTGAGCTGCATCCCATCGCCGGAGTCGCCGGCGAACCGGACGACGACTCGGTCCCTCTTCTCGACTGTCCTTTGTTCCACGGGAGCGGAGCGTCGAGTCTAGCCAGCCCGGCAGTCGGGCTAGCGCGCCTGGAGGCGAAGCACCGGCGGCGGGCGCCAGCGGCCCTTGAGAACGGACCGTCGCGGCTCGTAGATCCGCATGATCATGCGGAACTGCCCGCGGGGCGCGGGCAGCCAGTTCGCGCCCGCCGCGCCGGCGGGGCGCGCGTGCTGGATGGCGAGCGTGAGCGAACCGTCGGCCCCCGCGGCGGAGCCCCGGCGTGCGGTCGCCGATCGCGTAGCGGCGCGACGCGTTGGGATGGAGGTAGCCGTCGTTCTCGTACATCGTGAGCGACCAGAACGCATCCGCCGGCGGCAGCTTCCCGCGCGCGAACCGGATGCGGTAGCGGTGGCGGCCGTTCAGGAGCCGCCCGCGGCTGTCAGTGACGGCGGACGGGTACACGGTCTCCGGCCCCGTGTTCGCCCCCAGCGCGAACTTGGCGATCACGGCCCGGCCGAGGTAGTTGCGGCCGTAGTCGCCGATGTAGCCGAGCGACACGAGCCAGCCGTTGTTGCGGCCGCGGCTGTAGGCGTTCACGCGGGCTACCGCGCGCGTGGCCAGCCGCGCGCCGGCCCTGGTGCCCGCCAGGAGCGCCTCTCGCACGGCGCCGCTCGTCTGGGTGGACGGCGTGAGCCCGGGCCCGATCCCAACCGCGCGGAACGCCCGCAGCGCGCAGTCATCGGCCGCTGGCGGGGGATTCGCGGCCAGCGCCTCGCCCAGCTGGTCGAGGTACGCAAGGCCCTTCGGCAGCACGAGCCGGTTCTGCTGGGGCGGGAAGGCCGGCAGCAGGATCGGGTTGGCGCGCTGCCCGGCGGACCAGTCCGCCAGCGGCGTGAGCCGGTACTCGCGCATCAGCTCGGTGACCGGAGCGAGGTCGGCGGCATCCTTGACGAGCGTGCGGCCGATCAGCCAGATCAGGTTCGTCGGGCTGCGGAGCCGCTTGACCCCCGCCGGGAGCGGCCCCGAGTACCCGGGAGGCACGAGCACGTACGACCCCGGCTTCGTGCCGGTGGTGCGCCGGCCGACGTACGCGAACGTGTTCGAGTAGGCGTCCATGAACTGGAGCACGTAGTAGCGGCCGCGGGTGTCGGGCACGTCGATCACGCGCGGCCCGTCGGAGAGGTCGATCTGCCCGACGGTGTAGGTGGTGTCCACGTTGGGCGCGATCACCGTGCGCACGTCCGGCTCCACCAGCTCCGCGATGCTGATGATCTGGTTGCGCGGGAAGCGCGGCACCGTGTTTCGGACGCTCAGCGGGCCGAGCCCGTAGACGTAGGCCGCGGCGCCCGTCGAGAAGGCACGCCTGGCCTTGGCGCTCTTGTAGCGCCGCTCGGCGCGGTCCAGCGATGCGGCGGCGAACCCGCGGAGGTCGGCCGCGCTCGTGCCGAGGGCGCAGCCGGGCACCGCGGGCGACGCGGCATGCGCCGCGGCGGGCAGGGTTGCCGACAGGGCCAGCACCAGGATCAGCAGGCGGCGCACGGGCGCGCAGTCTAGGCGGGTTCTCGCGTCGCGGCGCACGCAGGGCACCGCTCGACTACCCTTTCGCGCCCTCTGGCCGCCGGAACGCCCCCCACATGAAGGTCTCCGTACCGAAGGAGCAGGCCCAGGGCGAGCGTCGCGTGGCGCTGGTGCCCGAGGCGGTTCAGCGACTCGCCAAGGGCGGGATCGACGTGGTCGTCGAGTCCGGGGCCGGCGCCCAGGCGGGCCAGACGGACGCCGCATACGAGGAGGCCGGCGCCACGCTCGGCGATGGATTCGGCGGCGACGTGGTGGCCAAGGTGGCCCCGCCCTCGGCCGAGGAGATCGGCCGGCTCGGGCGCGGGTCGGTGCTGATCGGCTTCCTGAACCCGCTCGGCGGCGACAGCGCGGTGCGCGCGCTCGCCGACGCCGGCGTGACGAGCTTCGCCATGGAGGCGATCCCGCGGATCACGCGCGCCCAGTCGATGGACGCGCTGTCCTCCCAGGCCACCGTCTCCGGCTACCGCGCCGCGCTGATCGCGGCGCAGGAGCTGCCGCGCTTCTTCCCGATGCTCACCACCGCTGCGGGCACCGTCCGGCCCGCGAAGGTGCTGGTGCTCGGCGCGGGCGTGGCTGGCCTCCAGGCGATCGCCACCGCGCGCCGGCTCGGCGCCGTGGTGCAGGCATTCGACGTGCGCTCGGCGGTGAAGGAGCAGATCGAGTCGCTCGGCGCCCGCTTCGTGGAGCTCGACATGGGGCTCGAGGACGCCGAGGCGGCGGGCGGCTACGCCCGGGCGCTCACGGAGGAGGAGCAGCAGCGCCAGCGCGAGCTGCTCGCCGACGTGATCGGCCAGATGGACGCCGTGATCTCCACGGCGGCGGTGCCGGGGCGGCGCGCGCCGCTGCTCGTGACCGAGCAGGCCGTGAAGAACATGAAGCCGGGCTCGGTGGTGGTGGACCTGGCCGCCGAGACGGGCGGCAACTGCGAGCTCACCGAGCCGGGGCAGACGGTGGTGAAGGAGGACGTGACGATCGTCGGCCCGATCGGCCTGGCCTCGACGATGCCCGACCACGCCTCGAGCCTCTACGCGCGCAACGTGACCTCGCTGCTCGAGCTGATGGTCAAGGAGGGCGAGCTGACGCTCGACTTCGAGGACGACGTGATCGCTGGGGCCTGCATCACCCGCGACGGCGAGATCGTGCACGAGGGTGCGAAGAAGGCGACGGAGGCGGCTGATGGACCTGATCACCGAACTGACCATCCTGGTGCTCGCGGGCTTCGTGGGCCTCGAGGTGATCTCGAAGGTGCCGAACACGCTGCACACCCCGCTGATGTCGGCCACGAACGCGATCCACGGCATCGTCCTGCTCGGGGGCCTGCTGCTCATCGGCGAGGCCGACGGCGCCTTCAACAAGCTCCTGTGCGTGATCGCGATCGCGTTCGGCACGATCAACGTGGTCGGCGGCTTCCTCGTGACGGACCGGATGCTCGAGATGTTCAAGCGCCGGCCCGAGCCCAAGAAGGACCCGCGCTCTTGACGACCGCCGCCTTCTCGCTCCAGGACCCGGACTTCATCCGGGTCTGTTACATCGTCGCGTTCTCGCTCTTCATCATCGGCCTGCGGATGCTCAACCATCCGAGCAGCGCGCGGCGCGGCAACATCGTCGCGGCGACGGGCATGGCGGTCGCCGTCGTGGCCACTCTGCTCGACGAGCGCGTGGGCGACTACGGGCTGATCGCGCTCGGCATGGTCCTCGGCACGGCCGTGGGCGTGCCGGCGGCACGCAGCGTGAAGATGACCGCGATGCCGCAGATGGTGGCGCTGTTCAACGGCGTCGGCGGCGGCGCGGTGGCGCTGATCGCGTGGGCGGAGTTCCGCGACTCGGGGGGCGACCTGCCCACCGACGTGATCATCCCGCTGGTCTTCGCGGGCATCGTCGGGTCGATCTCGTTCTGGGGCTCGAACATCGCCTTCGCGAAGCTCCAGGAGATCCTTCCCGGGCGGCCGATCCAGCTGCCCGGGCAGCAGCTGATCAACGGCCTGCTCCTGATCGTGGCCATCGGTTCCGCGGTCGCGATCGCGGCCGGCTCTGAGTCGGAGGGCCTCTTCATCCTCCTGCTGGTCTCGGCGGCGATCCTCGGCAACATGTTCGTGCTCCCGATCGGCGGCGCGGACATGCCCGTCGTGATCTCGCTGCTCAACGCCTTCACCGGGCTCTCGGCCGCGGCGGCCGGCATCGCGCTCGACAACGTGGCGCTGATCGTGGGCGGCATCATCGTCGGCGCCTCCGGCTCGATCCTCACGAACCTCATGGCCGACGCCATGAACCGGTCGATACCCAGCATCATCGCGGGCGGGTTCGGCGGCGTGGCCGTGGCCACGGGCGGCGACGGCGACGGCGAGCAGAAGCCCGTCCGGTCCACCGACGCCGCCGACGTGGCGATCCAGCTGGCCTACGCCAGCAAGGTCGTGGTGGCGCCCGGATACGGGATGGCGGTGGCCCAGGCCCAGCACACCGTGCGCGAGCTGGCCGACGAGCTCGAGAAGCGCGGGATCCGGGTGGACTACGCAATCCACCCCGTCGCGGGGCGGATGCCGGGCCACATGAACGTGCTGCTCGCGGAGGCCGACGTGCCCTACGACCATCTCAAGGAGATGGACGAGATCAACCCCGAGTTCCCGCAGACCGACGTGGCGCTCGTGATCGGCGCCAACGACGTGACCAACCCCGCGGCACGCGACGTGGAGAGCTCCCCCATCTACGGCATGCCGATCCTGGACGTGGACAAGGCCGCCCAGGTGATCGTGCTCAAGCGCTCGATGAACACCGGCTTCGCCGGCATCGACAACCCGCTCTTCTACAACGAGAACACCGCCCTCCTGTTCGGCGACGCCAAGGAGTCGGTGGGGGCCGTGCTCGCCGCGGTGAAGGAGCTGTAGCGCTTTTACGCAGGTTCTGCGTACTTCTTACGCACCGAGTGCGCAATATTTACATAGATATCGCGTAACAGGCCTATCCTTCGGAGGATGAGGCAGGCCAGCGCCGAGCTGTTCCCGACCAACGAGCCGATCCCGGCGAGTCAGATGATCGGGCGCGAGCAGGACGTGAACGAGCTCACCAGCCGGCTCGAGAACGGCCTTCACCTGTGGCTGGCGGGGCCGAGGCGCACCGGCAAGACGAGCGTCTGCGACGCGGTGCTCACGCGCTGCCAGGCCGACGGGCACTACATCGCCAAGGTGGACCTGTTCCGCGTGGGTGACGCCGCCGAGCTGGCGGAGACGCTGGCGGTCCAGGTGATCAGGAACCGCTCCGCGGCGCATCGCCTGGTGCGAGCGACCCGCAAGGCCGGGCGCGCGGCGCTCTCCGCGGCGCAGGCCACCGCCGTGCTGAAGCTGGGACAGGAGCTCGGGGAGGGCGTGGAGATCGCCCTCTCGCCGGGGCTGGCGGCCGAGGAGCCGCAGCGCGCCCTCGACGCGGCGCTGCGTCTCCCCGAAGCGGTGGCCAAGGCGGACCGCAGGCGGCTGGTGCTGTTCTTCGACGAGTTCCAGGAGGTCGCGGCCGAGCGGAAGCCGTACGGGGACCCCGATGCGGTTACCAAGCGCATGCGAGCCATCTTCCAGCGCACCTCGAGCGTCAGCTACCTGTTCGCGGGTAGCGTCGAGCACGTGATGCGGGACCTCTTCGGCCCGAGCGACCGTGCCTTCAGCGGCTTCGGCGAGTTCTACGAGCTCGGGGCGATCGACGACGATGCGTGGAGGAAGGGCCTGGTCGAGCGCTACGCCGTCGACGGCTGCCGGATCGCCGACCCGGCACTCGGCCGCCTGATCGAGCTCGGGGCCGGCCACCCCCGGGCCACGATGCTGGTCGCGCAGCAGGCCCACCTGATGTCGGTCCAGCTCGAGACCACGACGATCAGCGCGGACCTCGTGGAGCTGGCGTTCCAGCGCGCGATCGCCGGTGACCGCCCGACGATGGAGCAGACCGTCGAGGGCATCAGGAGGCTGCACCGCCAGGCGCTCGCGGTGGCGCGTGGCCTCGCCACCGGCCACCCGCCCCAGAGCCGGCTGCATCCGGGCGTGCGCGACCGCGTGCTCAAGCGCCTCCAGCACGCCGGCGTGGTGGAGCATGTGGCGCGCGGCGACTGGCGCATCATCAACCCGCTGCTCAAGGCCTACCTGGCCGAGCTCGATCCGCTCAGGCCGTAGCGACCCGCCCCGGCTAGAGCAGGCTCTCCTGCCCGGTGGTCACGACGCGCGTCCGGCGCCGGGGCAGGCCTGCGGCCTCGGCCAGCGCTGTCTCCACGTCGGCGAGGATGGCGCGCTCCGAGCGCGAGGCCACGACGGGCTCGGACAGGCCGTCCACGTGCACGTAGGTGCGGCGACCGTCGCGGCGCTCCGATCCCTCCAGCGGGACGAGCGCGTAGACACGGTCGGCGCGGACGAACTTGCCGTATCCGAGCGGCACCATGCGGGGGTCGCGCTTGGCCATTGCTTCACGACGACGATACCGCCGCCGCTGGTCGCCTCCGTGCTGTCCGCCTTCCGTCACATTCGAGCGGTCGCATGGCGTCAGGGACGACCTGCATTCCTGGATGGTGGTTGCTATGCAACCACTAGGCAGGAAGGTAGATCCGAGGCCGGCGGGGGCCCGGGCCCACAGGCTCCCTACCCAGCTGCAGTACGCGCTTGCCCTGAGATCCGAGCGAGCTGAGCGCGCCGAGCAGGGATCAGGTGCGGGTGGTCTCGCGGCGGCGGGCGGCCTGGCCGCCCGCGCCCACCAGTGCCGAGGCGGCGTCCGAGCCGCGCTCGGCCACGTCCTGGGCGAAGGCCGCATCGATCTCGGCGGTCCTCTCTCCGGAGCCCCGCTCGAGCAGCGGCCCGAGCATCCCCCGCAGCAGCAGCATCGCCCGTATCCAGCCCGGGAAGACGACCGTGCGCGTGCGCCCCTCGATGCCCTCGACGATTTTGCGAACCGCGTCCGACAGCGGGTGGGTCTTGCCCAGGGGCCCGGGTATCTCGGACCTCAGCTTGCCGAACACCGGGTGGCGATCCCCGCCGCGCACCATGTCCGTGTCGAGGAAGGCGAAGTAGCCGACGCCCACGTCCACGCCGAGATGCTTCAGCTCGGCGCGCAGCGAGTTCCCGAAGGCCTCCGCGCCCGCCTTGCTCGCAGAGTAGGCGGCCATGCCAGGCCCGTGGCTGGCCGCCGCGAGCGACGCGATCACGAGGACGTATCCGCGCCGTTCGATCACGTGCGGCAGGCAGGCGCGAACCGTGCGAAAGACCCCGAGGAGGTTGACCTCGATGGTCCGCTCGAAGGCCTCCGGATCCATCGAGCGCACGAAGCCGGTGGGTGCCACCCCCGCGTTCGCCATCACCACGTCGATGCCGCCGAAGCGCTCGACCACCGACTCCACGACGGCGGCGAGGGCCGCGCTGTCGGTGACGTCGGCCTCGAACGCGGCCGCGTCGGGGCCGCACTGCTCCGCCACACGCGCGAGCTCCTCGGGCTCGAGGCCCACGAGGGCGATCCGGGCGCCGCGCGCCGAGAGCTGGCGCGCCGATTCCGCGCCGATCCCGCGTGCCGCGCCGGTTATGAGAACGGTCTTGCCGCGCAGGTCCATGGTCGTCGCACTCTAACCCAGCAAAGCGGGCACGACCCGCTAGCTTTGCGAGCCCGTGGGATCGCTCGCAGACCTCCAGGAGGACCTCTCGCCCGAGCAGGCGTCGGAGCTCGCCGGCAAGGGCGAGGCGCGGCTGGTGGACGTGCGCGAGACCTACGAGTGGGACGAGGGCCGCATCGCCGGCGCCAGGCACGTCGAGATGGACAGGCTCTCGGAGGAGGCGGGCTCGCTGGCCGGCGACCCGCCGGTGGTCTTCTACTGCAGAAGCGGCCACCGCTCGGCGGTGGCCGCGCAGGCGTTCCGCGCCTCGGGCCTCGAGGCCTACAACCTCGCCGGCGGGCTGCTCGCCTGGGTCGAGAGGGGCCTGCCGATCGAGCCCGACGACGGCAACGTCGCCGCCCACTAGCTCCTTGGCGGAAGCAGCCGGCTCGGCCGGCTGCGCACCGATGATTCAGCGGGCCGCGGTGGCCACCCGCATGACCCGCACCGGCAGCGACGGGTCGCGCAGCTCCCACACGTCGTGCTCCGCCTCCGGCCATGCGTAAGCCGGCCAGCCGTCGCGAATCAGGCCGCACAGCTCAGCCTCGCCCAGCTCCGCCGCCGACCAGTCGTAGAGGCGGGCGAGGCGCGGCTGGATCACGCCGAAGTCGAGCAGTCGCCCGAGGCTCTGCTCCGTGTTGACGTACTCGCCGACGTCGAGGTCGAGCGGGTAGCGGTCCGGCAGGACGCGTCCGAGCGACAGGAAGGCCCCGGCCATGCCGAGTCGCGGGTCCCCCAGCACGCGGCCGAGCGGGGCGAAGCGCCCCAGCGACAGGCGGGGCGCCGCCACGAGAGCATGGGCGTAGAGCACCCGCAGGAGGACCACGTTCAGGAAGAAGCGCTCCGGGGCGCTCTCGCTCTCGGCCAGGGCGCGGTGCTCGAGGTACGCCGCGGCGATGCTCGCGTTGTGGGCCCGGTACCAGGTGCGAGCCGTCGGCGCTTCGACGAACTCCATCCACAGGCCGACCGTCCGCGACGACGGCTCCCCTCCCATCCCGCCCGCGAACGCGACCGACTCGCAGCCGTCGCGCAGCAGGCGCTCGTTGACGGCGCGCCACCAGGCGCTGCCCGGCGGCTGTGCGCCGATCGGATCCAGCACCCCCCGGTTCGCCTGCCAGCGCATGAACGACAGGGCCGCCCGCCGGAACGGCAGGTGCCTCGGCGCGCGGCCGAAGGGGCCGTGGTACGTCGTCGTGACGAGCTCCAGACGTGCAGCCGGGTCGTCGCGAACCGCCTCGACCTGCTCGAGCGCCCAGGCCGCCGCCGGGCCGGATTGGCTCATGGCCCGGACTGCCGCAGCTGCCCCTCGTACGGGCCGCGGCCGGTCAGGCACGCGGCGCCGCAGCGAGCGCCCAGCTCGAGCGCGGCAGGCAGCGGCAGGTTCGCGCCGAGTCCGTAGGTGAGGCCGCCGGCGAAGCTGTCGCCGCAGCCGTAGGCATCGCGCACCGGCCCCGGGAGCGGGACGGCGTCGTACTCGCCGCGCTCCGAGGCGGTCTCCCAGCTGCCGCCGGCGGAGCCGGCCGTGCGAACCACCGCCCGGGGCGCAGGGTCGAGCCGGCCGGTCTCGTAGCGCTCGCCGGCGTCGGCGCTGCTCGAGACGAGCGCGTCGAGCTCCACCCCCGCCTCCGCGAGCACGTCGATGCCGCGAACCGTGGACACGAGCACCCGCGCCGAGCGCGCCATGTGCACCGCCCCCTGGTCACCGGCCGTGAAGTACACGGCGTCGGTGTCGCTCAGCTCATCGCCACGGGAGCGGGTCGTCGGCGCGCGGGCCGAGCCGGTCGCCGATCACGGTGATCGTGCGCTCGCCGGCGTCGTCCACGTGGACGAACGCGCGCCGCTGGGGCTCGGGCCGGAAGGTCGCCTCCACTCGCAGGCCGTGCGCCTCGAGCTCGCGCTTGGCGCGGTGGCCGAGCTCGTCGTCGCCCAGCGCCGTGTAGAGGGTGGCCTCGTGGGCGAGCTTTGCGAGCTGCACCGCGGCCACTGCTCCGCCGCCGCCGGGCTCCTCCCAGACCTCACGGGCGTGCACGATGTCCCCGGCGTCCGGCATCGCGGGCACGGCGGCGAACTCGATCCACTCCACGTGCCCCACGACGGCCGCGCGCATGGCGGCGCAGTCTAAGAGGGCATCGGTGCGCACCCGGCCGAGCCGGGTGCTTCCGCACTGCGTACCCTGGCCGCGCATGGCGGAGGGACTCAACATCGGACGCGGCGTGGTGGTGCCGCTCTCCGAGATCGAGCTGCGCACGAGCCGCTCGTCCGGACCGGGCGGCCAGCACGCGAACGTGACGGCCTCGCGAGTGGAGGCGTCCTTCGACGTAGAGGCGTCCGCCACGCTCGGCGAGGAGGAGAAGCGCCGCATCGAGAGCCGCGCCGGGCGAGTCGTGCGCGCCAGCGCTCAGGACACCCGCAGCCAGGCCCGCAACCGCGACCTGGCCCTGGGTCGCCTGCGCGCGAAGCTCGAGTCCGCGCTCGCGATCCAGCGCCCGCGGCGGGCCACCAAGCCCACCGCCTCCTCGCGGCACCGGCGCGTGGAGTCGAAGAAGCGACGCAGCGAGACGAAGCGCGCCCGCAGGCGCCCGTCAGGCGACGAGCACTAGGGCGATTGGACTAGGGCGATTCGGGCGCGACCGCGCCGCCGCCCTCGCCGCCCTCCGGGGCGGCCGGCGCGGGCGTGGTCGCGGGAGGCGTGGCGGGCACGTCGGTCCCGCCGCTCGGGGTCCCGGTGCCGTTGTCCGGGACCGCCGGAGTGACCGGGGTCTCCGTGGTCTCCGTCTCCGTATCGGTGGTGTCCGTGCCGGTGTCGGTGCCGGACGACCCGCCGAGGTTGTCCGGCGTGGTCTGGACGCCCAGGTCCGCCGGGTCGCTGCTCGGCTCGTCGTCGCCCCCGCCGCCGATTGCGGTCGCGATCAGGACGATCAGCAGTATTGCGACCACGGCACCGGCCACGGCGGCGATGCGACGGCGCCGGTAGATGGCCTCCCGGTCAGGCCGCCGCGGCGGCCGCCGGCCACCCGAGGAGCCCGAGTCGGGATCGAGTCGGCGTGTGGGCGGATCCTCCACGACGGGCGAAGGTATCAGCTTGACCACCCCCGGCCCGGCCGGCGAGGGGCGCTCCGCCTCAGGCGAAATGCAGGTCCGTGACCTCGTCCTCGCCGACGGGCTGAGCACAGGTGGGACACCAGCGGCGCATCTCCACGGGCGTCCCGCAGACCTCGTGCCTCGGGGTTTCGCCGCCCTCGCGGTGCCGCGAGCCCCAATCGGCGAGCAGTCGCAGGGCGTCCGCCAGCTCGCGCCCGGCGGCTGTGAGCTCGTACACGTAGCGCGGCGGGCGCTCGGAGTAGGGCTCGGCCACCACGACGCCCTCGGCCTCGAGCCGCCGCAGCCGCCCGCTGAGCACGTTGGGCGCGATGCCGGAGAGGTCCTCCTGCAGGTCCCCGAAGCGCCGCGGACCGCCGAGCAGCGCCTCCACGAGCAGCAGGGCCCAGCGATCGCCGACGCTGTCCAGGGCCGCTGCCAGGGGTGACGCGGCGGGCTCGGGCACGGTCGCTGATGGTAATTGCATGGGGCGCAGCCGGGCGAGCCGGCTGCTTCGCCAGCATCGCACGGGCTTCGGTATGGTAGTCGCTTGCAACTAGCAAGTGAGTATGGAGGCTGAGATGGCGGACCTGGCGGAGATGCAGCAGACGATCGCGGAGGCCGCCGAGAGCGTCGGCCCAGCGGTGGTGGGCCTCGGGCGCGGCTGGGCGCTCGGATCGGGCGTGGTGATCGAGCCGGGCAAGGTGCTCACCTGTGCCCACGGCCTGCGCGGCGAGGAGGTCACGGTGGCCTTCGCCGACGGCCGGCGGGTCACCGGCGCGGTAGCGGCGGCCGACCCCGACCTCGACCTGGCGGTCCTGAGCGTGGACACCGGGGACATCGAGCCGGTGAGCTGGGAGCCGGGCGAGGTGCCCGGGATCGGCACGCCGGTGCTCGCCCTCGCGAACCCGGGCGGTCGCGGGCTCCGGGTTACGCTCGGCTTCGTCTCGGCCGCGGGGCGCCGCTTCCGGCTCCCCCGCGGCCGGCGCATCGAGGGCGCCGTGGAGCACACCGCTCCGTTGCCGCGCGGCTCCTCCGGCGGTCCGCTGGTGGACACCGCGGGCCGGCTGCTCGGAATCAACGCGGTGCGTCTGGACGGCGGGCTCATCCTCGCCCTTCCGGCGAGCGCCGAGATCAAGCGCCGCGCGCTGGCGCTCGCGGGCGGCGAGGCGCCTGAGCGGCGCCGGCTGGGCGTGGCCGTGGCGCCGCCGCGCGTGGCGCGCCGGATGCGCCGCGCCGTGGGGCTCCCCGAGCACGACGGCCTGCTCGTGAGGGCGGTCGAATCCGGCAGCCCCGCCGCCGAGGCGGGGGTCGAGCGCGGCGACCTGATCGTGACGGCTGGGGGGCAGCCGCTCGAAGGGGTGGACTCGCTGTACGCGGCGCTCGACGGGCTCCCGGCGGCCGACGCCAAGCTCACGCTGGCCCTCGTGCGCGGGACCGAGGAGCGTCAGGTGGACGTGGCCTTCGGAAGGAAGGCGGCGTGACCGTCACCGCTGTGGGCGAGCCGCCGCCGGTGGACCCGGGCGACGCCGAGGCGCTCGACGCTTACTCGCGCGCCGTGATGGCCGTGGCGGAGCGCCTGACGCCCTCGGTCGCGAGCCTGCGCGTGATGCGGCGCAGCCGCGGCGGCCAGCTTCCGGCGGGATCCGGCAGCGCCGTGGTGCTCACCCCCGACGGCTTCCTCCTCACCTCCGCCCACGTGGTCGGCCGCTCCTCCGGCCAGGGACGGGCGGGATTCGCCGACGGCCGCGAGGACCGATTCGAGGTCGTCGGCCGGGACCAGCTCTCGGACCTCGCCGTCGTGCGCGCGGACGGCGACCGCTTCGTGGAGGCCGAGCTGGGCGACGCCGACTCGCTCCGCGTGGGCCAGCTCGTGGTGGCGATCGGCAACCCCCACGGCTTCAGCGGCTCGGTCACGGCGGGAGTCGTGTCGGCCCTCGGCCGCTCGCTCCCGGCGCGCTCGCGCCGGGCTGCGCGCGTGATCGACAGCGTGATCCAGACCGACGCCGCCCTGAACCCCGGCAGCTCCGGCGGCGCGCTCGCCGACAGTCGCGGGCGCGTGGTTGGCGTGAACACGGCCGTGGCGGGCATGGGCCTCGGCCTGGCCGTGCCGATGAACGGGAGCACCCGCCGGGTGATCTCCGCCCTGATGCGAGAGGGGCGCGTGCGCCGGGCCTACCTGGGCATCGCCGGAGGGCCGCGTCCGCTCCCTCCCCAAGCGCGTGCCGGACGCGACGGCGACACCTGCATCGAGGTGGTGGAGGTGATGGACGAGAGCCCCGCCGCGCGCGCCGGGATACGGCCCGAGGACCTCATCGTCGAGATGGACGGCCGGAGGCTCGAGCGAGTCGAGGACCTCCAGCGGCTGATGGTCGCCGAGCTGATCGGGGCTCGTGTGGAGGTGCTGCTCCTGCGCGCCGGTGTGGAGCTGCGCGTGGAGCTCATCCCCGACGAGCTGGAGGCGCGATGATCAGCGAGCCCCCGACGCTGTTCGAGTGGGCCGGCGGCGCCGAGGCGCTCGAGCGGCTCACCCGCACCTTCTACGACGAGGTCAGGCGCGACCCGGTCCTCGAGCCCGTGTTCCGCAACATGGACGAGCGCCATCCGCAGCACGTGGCGGTCTGGCTGGGCGAGGTGTTCGGCGGCCCGCCGCTCTACACCGATGAGCACGGCGGCTACGCGCACATGGTCGCCAAGCACCTGGACAGGGCGCTCACCGAGCGGCAGCGCCGCCGCTGGGTCGAGCTGATGCTCGACGCGGCCGACCGCGCCGCGCTTCCCGACGATCCCGAGTTCCGCTCCGCGTTCGTGGCATACATCGAGTGGGGCACGCGGCTGGCCCTGCGCAACTCGCAGCCAGGCGTCGAGGTGCCGGCGCAGACCCCGCCGGTGCCGCGCTGGGGCTGGGGCGAGGCCCCGCCCTACAACCCGGGCACGTGACGAACCGCGAAGCCGGCGGTGCTGCGCGGAGCGTCCTGCCAACGCGTGCCGGAGCGGCCGCGGCCGCTCGTGTCGAACCGCAGGCCGGCCACCACCATGAAGATGTGGCCCGGGTTCGTGTAGATCGTTATCCACTTGCCGGGACCGTCCCGCCCGTAGCCCAGGAAGTCCCCTGAGGTGAGCGGCCGGCCGAGCAGCCCGGCGCCGGCGAGCGCGAACGACACCGATCCCGAGCAGTCGTAGCCGTTGTCACGCCAGGCGCCGTGGCCCCCGCCCCAGCGGTAGGGGAACTTCGCGATCTGGTTGGCGGCGAGGATCACGCGCTTGACCACCTCGGGCGCGTCCTCGGGCGCCACCGCCGTGCCGTCGCTCGCCACCCGGGCTCGCGGCCCCGTGGGCAGGTAGGCGGTGGAGGTGAGGTAGCCGCGGAAGTCGCTCAGCGCCGCCCGCGCCTCGCGGAGCTCCGCGCGCACCTCGTCGTCCGACTGGGCGCCCGGACTCGGGCGGTCGTCGGTCGGGTCGGCCTCACCCTCCGCCGGCGCGCCGGCGCCGCGCAGCTCGACCGCCCGCGCCTGCGAGCGCTCCTGGGCCCGCTCCTCGCGGTCCGCGGCGGAGCGCGCCTCGCGCGCGGCCTCGGGGGTCAGCACCGGATCGGGCGGGGTTTCGTCCCCACCGCCCGTGTCGGCGCCGCAGCCGGCGCCGAGGACGGTCGCCAGCAGGCCGAGCGCGATCAGCCGGCGGGTCGGTCGGCCTGGAAGCGAGCCTTCCACTCCTCGTAGGGCATTCCGTAGATGGTCGCCCGCGCCTCGGCGTCGGGCAGGTCGACCGCGCGCTCCTCGGCAGCCTCCCGGTACCAGCGCGCCAGGCAGTTGCGACAGAAGCCGGCCAGCTCCATGAGATCGATGTTCGGCACGTCGGTCCGCTCGCGCAAATGCTGCACGAGACGGCGAAACGCGGCCGCCTCGACCTCCGTCTGGGTCGCCTGATCCATATCCGTGGAACCATAGGGACGTGCAAGAACGAGATCGCCACAACAACCACCGATCCAGCGCCCCGTCCGACCCGCTCGGCGTGCCCGAGCCTCACGACGTCCTCGCCGCCGAGGAGTTCGGCATCGGCGGACGCGACATGCGCTGGCCCCCGGACCCGCTCGGGGTCACCGACCCGCACGACACCCTCGCCGCCGAGGAGTTCATCATCGGCACGCGCGACGACCGCTGGCCGCGCGACCCGAGCGGCTACTACGTGCCGCACGACGTGCTGGCCGCCGAGGCCTTCCCGATGCCCGTGCCCGACAGGGGCGGCGCCATGCCGGAGGAAGCGCCCCGGAGCCTGCTTCGGCTGACGGTCGGGCTGGCCGTGATCGGCGCTGCTGCGGTCTTGATTCTCAGGCGGTAGCGCTCCGCCCGGGCGCCGCGGCGGGTCTGCGCGGTGCTGGATTGCTGGGTATGGCGGCCGTGCGGTGCCCCGTGCGTCGCTTGTCACCTGCGTGCGTCTCCCGTGACACAGTCCCAGCGGCCCGGAGTGTGGCCCGAGTTATGCGCGCATATGGCGCATAACTCGGCCCACACTCCCGACTCCGGCCTCCGGCGTAACGGGAGCGCTACGAGCACGGCAGCCCCGCAACAGACACAGCTCCCCACCCAGCCGCAGTAAGCGCCGGGCCCTACGGATACAGGTCGCCCGACTCCCCGATCACGGTGATCGCCGTGACGGGGCAGTTGGCCGCGGCCTGCAGCACGTCGTCCAGCGGCGCGCCGTCCGGGTCCACCACCACCGCCTTGTCCTCCTCGTCGAGCTGGAACACGTCGGGGGCGGTGTCCACGCAGTCGCCGGACCCGATGCAGAGGGCACGGTCCACGACGATCTCCACGCGGTTCTCGGGCGACAGCTCGGCCACGCCGGCGAGGTTAGTCGCGTGAGCGCCAGAACGAGGTGCGCTTTCGCGCGCCCGCGCGGCTGAGGCCGATGTGCACGTGGTCGCGGTGAGCCAGGGTGCGGTTGACGCGCTTCTTCGGGCGGCCCCGCCGGTGCACGCACACCGAGTAGCGGCCCATGCGCTCGGCGCCCGCCCACCACGAGCGGCAGTTCCAGATCAGCTCCTGCACTCCCATGCGGCGGGCCAGGGCGTGCGGGTTGCCGGCGCGGTCGGTGGCCAGCAGGAGAGCGACGAGCCGGCGAGCCGCACGCCGATCCGCAGGCACCGAGGCGTCCACGGGATCCGGGCTCAGGTGCGCTTGCCGCGCCCGTACACGAGCTTGAGCATGCGGCCGATCAGCTTCGTGGTGCTCGCCTTGTAGGGGAGCATGTGGAGGTCGCGCTTCGGTGCGAAGCGGGTGATCAGGATCGACTGCTTCTTCGTGTACTTGCGGATCCCGTCGGCGCCATGGCGGGAGCCCAGTCCGGACTCCTTCCAGCCGCCCATGGGCAGCTCGAGCGCGACGTAGTTGATCTGCGCGTCGTTCACGCAGCACACGCCCGCCTCGACCCTGCGCGCCAGCCGCTCGCCCTTCGCGAGGTCCTTGGTCCACACCGAGGCCTGCAGGCCGTAGGGCGAGTCGTTCGCCAGGCGCACCGCCTCGTCCGCGTCCGACACCTTCATCACCGGCAGCGTGGGGCCGAAGGTCTCCTCTGTCATGCACTCCATCGTGTGGTCCACGTCGAGCAGGAGCGTCGGCTCGTAGAAGTCGCCCGCGCCCGCGCGCTTGTGGCCGCCCACGGTGGCGCGAGCGCCCTTGGCGACCGCGTCGCGCACGTGCGAGTCGATCAGGTCCATCTGGGGCGGGGAGGTGACCGCGCCGATGTCCACCGAACCGGGATCGCCCGGAGGTCCCTGGCGCAGGCCGCTCAGCTTCCCCTCCACCTTGGCCACGAACTCGTCGTAGACCGGCTCCTCCACATACACGCGCTCGACCGAGATGCAGGTCTGCCCGCCGTTCTGCATGGAGTAGTGGACGGCCGCGTTGGCCGCGCGCTCCAGATCGGCGTCGGACAGCACGATCATCGGATCCTTGCCGCCGAGCTCGAGGCCCACCGGGGTGAGCGTGCGCGCCGCGCGGGCCATCACCTTCTTGCCGACCTCGGTGGAGCCGGTGAACATCACGAAGTCCACCTCGTCGATCAGCGCCTCGCCGACCGAGCCGCCGCCGGGCGCGACGATGAACACGTCCTCGGGAAGCCCGCACTCGCGCAGGCCCTCGGCCATGAGGAGCGAGGTGAGCGGGGTGAGGCTCGCCGGCTTCAGCACCGCCGAGTTTCCGGCCGCGAGCGCGGGGATGCAGTCCCCGAAGGAGTTGGTGAGCGGGTAGTTCCAGGGCCCGATCACGCCGGCCACGCCGACCGGCTCGTAGCGAACCAGCAGCTTGCGGCCGAGGACGAAGGGAGAGGTGGTGCGGACGCGCTCGTCGGCGAGGTACTTGGGGGCGCGCTTGGCCCAGAAGCCGAACGCGCCGGCCGCGTAGCTCACCTCGGCGAGCTGCGCGTCCTCATAAGCCTTGCCGTTCTCGGCGACGATCGTGCGCGCGATGCGGTCGCCGTTGTCGATGACCCATTTCTGCGCGCGCCGGAGGACCTTGGCGCGACCGTCGAAGCCGAGCGCCTCCCAGCCGGGCTGCGCCGCGCGGGCGCGCGCGACCACGGCCGCCACGTCTTCCGGGCCGAGCGCCGGCACCGATGCGATCACCTCGCCCGTGGCGGGGTTCTGCACCTCGATGGTCTTGCCCTGGCCGTTCGTGCGTCCGGCGGCCAGGCCCTCAATCGTCGTCTCGGCCACTGATTCCCTCCTCGGTTCGGTACGCGAAGACTATCCCGGGGCGTGCGCGGGCCGGCTAGCCGAACGTGAACGCATACCCGGTGACCCCCGGAGGCAGCTCGAGGCGCAGCGTGCGGTCCTCGACCTTGGGCAGCGACACGAGCCGGTAGAGCCGCTGGCCCGACACCCGCAGCTCCCCTCCGCGCACGTCGCTCCCGGCCTCGCTCGGCCGGATCGGGCGGCCGTCGAGGAGCACGCGCGCCGTCCTCGGGCGATCGCCGCGCGAGCTCAACACGAGGAAGACCTTGCGAGCCAGGAAGCGAGCCGACAACGCGGCGTCCCGGCCGGCGGTGGCGGACTCGCGGGCGCCGCGCCACTCCCCCTCGATCGCGAAGCGGCTCTGCTGGAGGCGCGTAGCCCCCGGATACCGGTGGAGGCCGGGACCGGCGGCCCCCGGCACGAAGCCGCGCGCCCGTTCGTAGCCGAGGTAGGTCTCGGGGGTCGAGGTGCCCGGGGAGGCCAGCTCGCCGGTCGCGTGCGTGTAACCCCCGAGCGAACCCGACCCGGCCTCGCGGAGCAGCGACCGGATCGCCTTCTCGGTGGCGTCGTACTCGCCCTCGCCGAAGTGGGTGTAGCGCACCTCGCCGCGGGCGTCGATCAGGTACTTGGCGGGCCAGAACTGGTTCCCCCACGCACTCCACGTCGCGTAGTCGTTGTCCTGGAGCACCGTGTAGCGGAGCCGGTTGCGGGCGATCGCCCGCCTGACGTTCGCGGTCTCGTGCTCGAACGAGAACTCGGGCGTGTGGACTCCCACGATCGTGAGGCCCCGGCCCCCGTAGCGGTCATCCCACGCGCGCAGGTGCGGCAGGGTGCGCAGGCAGTTGATGCAGGTGTAGGTCCAGAAGTCGACGAGCACGACCCGGCCGCGCAGGCCCGCCAGCGTCAGGGGACGGCCGTCCGGCCTGTTCAGCCACGGGCCGGCGCCGGCGAAGTCCGGGGCGCGCCCCAGCTTCGGATAGCCGCTGCTCGCGGCCGGCTCGGTGCGGGAGTCGAAGCGCGACCTGCCGCGCAGGCCGGCGAGCCGGTCCTCCACGGCCGCGGAGCGCTCCAGCGACCCGGTCGGGTTGCCCACGAACGAGGGCAGGTCGTTCGCCAGCACGGTCTGGAAGCGCAGGTCGAGGTCCACGCTCATGGCGAGCGCGGTGGCGATCATGACCGCCCCGAGCGTGCGCTGGAGCGCCGGGCCGCGCCCGAGGCTCCTGATCCGGCCGATCACGTGCCGGCCCCCGTAGGCGAGCGCGAGCAGCACCACCGCGGACCCGAGCCCGTACCCGATCGCCACCGCCACCAGCTCGCCCGACGCGCCGCGGGTGGCGGCCACGGAGATGACTGCCGCGAGGATCGGGCCCGCGCACGGCGCGTAGAGGAAGCCGAGCGCTCCTCCCACGACCACGCCCGACCAGAAGCCCGAGCCGGACGACGAAGGGCCGAAGCGGGTCAGCCGCGCGAACGGCCGCTCCACCACCTCCGCGAGGCGCGGCCACAACAGCGCCCCGCCGAACAGCAGCAGCGCGCAGATCGCCAGGGTGCGAGTCACGCCGCCGGCGAGACCCACGCCGTCGATCACCGAGGCGATACCCACGATCGCGATCACGTGGGTGACCGTCAGGCCGAGGATCACGCCCAGCGGACGCCGTCGCCCGCCGGTGGCGCTCGCCGACAGGAGCGCGGGCAGAACCGGCAGGACACACGGCGTCAGCGCCGTCCCCGCACCCGCCAGAACGGCGAAGGCCACAAGCAATTCCATCTCGGCGGAGTATGCGCATAAAGGTCACGAACGGATTAAGGCGGCGCTAGGGTCCCCGCCCGTGACCCGCGGCGGAATCGACGGCGTGAGCAAGTTCTTCGACCTGCAGTGGGAGAGCGCCGAGGTGGTGCGCATGGCCATACGGCCCGACCTGATCAACGCCGCCGGCCTCCTGTCCGGCGTGGCCACCTACGCCCTCGTTGACTACTGCATGGGCTCGACCCTGTGGCGCGAGACCACCGAGGAGGAGGCGATCGCCACCATCTCGATCGCGATCAACTACGTGGCCACCGCCACCGAGGGCGACGTGATCTGCCGAACGACCCTGGACCGGCGCAACCGCCGGCTCGCGGTGCTCCGCAGCGAGGTAACGGCAGGCGACGCGCGGCTGCTCGCGACGGCGATCGGGAGCTACACGATCTTCCCGCGCCGGAAGACGCAGCCCGAGGAGTAGGCGCCGCGCCTAGGCCGAATCGACCGAGGCGATCGCCTGGTCGAGGTCCGCGTGCACGGGCGCGGCTCGCTCGAACTCGACGATGTCGAGCACACGCGCGACGGGCCCACCCGGCTCCGCCACCACACGCAGCTCCTGGCGTCGGGCGGACACGTGCCGCACGAGCTGGAAGAGCATCGCGATGCCGCTCGAGTCGATGAACGTCAGCTGCGAGAAGTCGATCACCACGCCGTGGGCGGCACTCGGCACCGCTTCGGTGATCCGGTCGCCCGTCATGGACGCCTCGGCGATGTCGAGCTCGCCGGTCACGTGGGCGATGACGACGTCGTCACGTTCCTCGAATTCGAGTCCGACGAGCCGGTCCGACACTACGAGTCCCCCTCTCCACTCAGCTCACGCTGCAGGCGCACCCTAGTCCCATCGGGACCTGGAGAGACCTCCACCTGGTCCATCAGCGCGCGCATCAGGGACAGCCCGCGCCCGCGATCGCCCTGGCGCGGTGAGCGCCAGGCGCCGCGATCGCGCACCGTCACGTCCACGAGCTGGCCGTTCAGCCGTCCGGCCACCTCGAACGGCATGTCACCCGCGGCGCCCGCGTGCTCGATCGCGTTGGTGGCCGCCTCGCCACAGGCGGTCACGATCTCCGCGGTCTCCTGATCGTCGGCCCCGGCGTGGCGCAGCCAGCGGCGCAGCAGCCCGCGCATCGACGCGAGCGCCTCGGGCGCGGCCTCGAACTCGCTGCGGATCCGGTCCGTCATCGGCACGTTGCGCAGCGCGAGCAGCGCCACGTCGTCGGAGGCATTGCCGTCCGGCACGAGCGTGGCGAGAAGGTGGTCGCAGATAGCCTCCGGGTCGGGGCCGATGCCTTCGACCACCGCTGCCAGCAGCGCGATGCCGTCGTCGATCACGATGCCCGGGCGCTCGATCAGACCGTCGGTGAAGAGCACGACCGAGCTGCCCGGGCTCATCGGCGCCGACGCTTCCTCGAAGGCCGGGAAGGGCAGCACCCCGAGCGGCACCGAGCGCGCGCCGTTCAGGAATCGCGGGGTCCCGTCGGCCGCCACGAGCAGCGGCGGCATGTGCCCGGCGTTGACCCAGCTGATCACGTCCTCGCCGGGATCGACGATCGCGTAGAGCAGCGTGGCCATCTCGCTGTCCCCGGCCTCGGTCCAGAGCAGCCGGTTGAGCTGCTCGAGCGCGGTGGCCGGTTCGTGCCCTTCGAGCGCGTAGGCGCGCAGCGCGCTGCGCAGGCGGCCAACCATCGACGCGGCGGCGAGGCCCTTGCCCGCCACGTCGCCCATCACCATGCCCACTCGACCGCCCGGGATGGGGATCACGTCGTACCAGTCGCCGCCCACCTCGGCCTCGGAGGCGGCCGGGAGATAGCGCGCCGCCACGGCGAGTCCCGGGAGTGTGGGAAGGCGGTCCGGGAGGAGGCTGCGCTGGAGCGTCTCCGCGATGCGGTGCTCGCGCTCGTAGACGCGAGCGCGGTCGATTCCAAGGGCCACGCGATCGGCCGCCAGCCGCAGCAGGCCGATGTCCTCGGCCGTGAAGCGCCGCGCCGCCGCGGTGCACACCACGAGCACTCCGGTGACCTCCTCCTCGGCGCGCAGGGGCATGCCGATGAGCGACTCCAGCTGGAGCTCGGCCAGCGCCGGGTCCTCCAGGTCGGCGGCGGGATCCTCGCTCAGCACCGGCTGGCGCACCGCGGCCACCCGGCCCGCGAAGCCCTCACCGAACTGGATCGGCTCGGGCCGCTCCGCCACCGGACCCTCGGACGAGGCCCGCAGCACCAGCTGGCCGTCCTCCGCGAGAAAGATGGTTGCCCCGTCGGCGCCGACCACGTCCTTCACGCGGGCCACGAGGTCCGGAAGGATGTCCGCGGTGGTGCGGTGGGCGAGCGCGGCGTCCACCAGCAGCTGCATCCCGCTCACCATCTCGGCCACGCGCTCGGCCTCCGCCCGTGCCGCCTGCTCGCCGAGCAGCGCCTCCCTCTCCTTCCTGCGCCGGATCCGCTCGGTCAGGTCCCGGATGAAGGCCGACAGCATCACCTCGTCGCCGACGCTCATTCGATGGAGGGTCTCTTCGGCGGGGAAGGTGGTGCCGTCCTTGCGCCTGAGCTCGAGCTCCACCTCCACCACCTTGAGCGGTCCCGGCCCCTCCATCAGATCCTCTCGCCGCGCGTCGTGATCCGGCCGGCCCTCCTCCGGGAAGATCAAGTCGCGCAGCGGTTGCCCGATCGCCTCGACGGCGGACCACCCGAACAGCCGCTCGGCCGCGGTGTTCCAGGCGGTCACGAGCCCGGTGCGGCCGTCCATCGCGACGAACGCGTCCGGCGCCGTGTCGAGCAGCATCCGGATGCGGGCCTCGCTCTGGCGCAGGTCGCGCGTCCGCGCCTCCGTGGCCGCGGCCTCGCGCCTGATCCCGGCGAGCAGGCGGGCCATCAGCAGCCCGGTCACGGCGGGCGTGCCGACCACGAGCAGCCATCGCAGGAGCGGCCCCTCCTGGATCACGAGCACCACCGCGTAGCTCAGGCCTATGAAGGCGAGCTGCACGAGCGCCGCTCGCATCCTGAAGAAGTAGAAGGAGAAGAGCGCGGTCCACGAGTACAGGAGCGGATAGAGGAGCGTCAGCCCTACGGCGAGGTTGGCGAGCGACACCATCCCCGTGCCCACCGCCACCGCCACGTGCAGATGCCACTCCCGCAGCCGCTCGCAGTACAGGTACAGCAGCCCGCCAACCACGGTGGCGGCGACCACCAGCAGGAGAACCGCGGTCTCGTCCACCTCCCGCGCGTGCGGCAGCAAGAGGGTGAGCGCGCCTACCGCGGCGCCGGCCACGAACAGATAGGCGAGCGAGCGAGCCTTGACCCCGAGGTCGAACAGCTCGGGGGGCCCCCGCATGGAGGCGGCCTGGTCAGCCAGGTGGATCCCCGCTGCGAGCTGAGAGGCGGGCCAGTGCCTCGTGGCACTGGACCACGCGCTGCTTGACGGCGTCGTCGTCGGGCCGGTCGTGCACGAGGTCCCAGGTCTTGTCGGCCACGTCACGGGCGGTGTGAGGGGTGGCCTGGCTGCAGAGCATGTCCACGAGGCGCAGCTCGAACGTCTCCAGCTGCTCGGCTGGGTCGCCGGCGGGCATGCGCGGCAATGGGTCGGCGGTGGCCTCGCGCCACATCGTCGTGGCCAGTACGAGGCGATTGCGCAAGATCATCTGGTCCACGGCCGCTGAAACCGTACAGTCCCGGCGTGGCCCGGCTCCACCTCCTGCGCGTCTTCTGCGACGAGAACGGCTCCGCCGGAAACGAGCTGGCGGTGTTCCTCGACGGCAGCGAGGTCCCGCCGGAGCGCCGCCAGGGAGTGGCCGCCGAGCTCGGCCTGAGCGAAACCGTGTTCGTGGACGACGCGAGTCATGGGACGATCCGCATCTTCACACCGGCGTCGGAGCTGCCCTTCGCCGGGCATCCGACCGTGGGCACGGCCTGGCTACTCGCGCGCGAGCGGGAGCCTGTGGCGGCGCTGAATCCTCCGGCCGGCGAGGTGTCCGTGCGCTACTCCGGCGAAGAGTCATACGTCACGGGTCGCGCGGAATGGGGGCCGCACTACGAGTTCCGGCAGCTGGGCTCGGCGGCGGAGGTGGACGCCCTCGCGGCACCGTCGGGCGACGACGACATGGTCGTCGCGTGGGCCTTCATCGACGAGGGCGCCGGCGTGGTCCGGGTACGCGTCTTTCCGGTGGCGGTCGGCATCGCGGAGGACGAGGCCACCGGCTCGGCCGCGGTCCAGCTCGGGGCGCTCCTCGACCGGGAGCTCGCGATCCGGCAGGGCCGCGGCTCCCGCATCGTCGCGCGTCCCCTGGGGGACGGCCGCGTGGAGATCGGCGGCCGCAGCGTGCTCGAGCGCGTGAGCGACCACGCCGTTGTGTGACGGCGGCCACTCCCGCCGGGACACGCCAGGCCGTACAGTCACTCCTGGTGACCGAAGTCCAGCGGCCCCTGGAGCTGATCCTCGCTCGCAATCTGATGGCGGGGCTGTCCACGCCCGCGTTCCTCGTGGACGAGGACGCCGTGGTGGTCTTCTACAACGAGGCGGCCGGCGCGCTGCTCGGCAGGCGCTTCGAGGAGGCCGGCCGGATGAGGCCCGAGGAGTGGAGCACGGCCTTCGGGCCCATAGACCCGGTCGGTGAGCCGATCGACCTCGAGGAGCTGCCGCTGACCATGGCCCTACGACGCGGGCGGCCGTCGCACCACCGCTTCCGCATCCAGTCGCTGGAGGGCGGGGAGCACGAGATCGAGGTGAGCGCGATCCCGATCGTCACTACAGAGGGCACGCGCGGAGCCATGGCGATCTTCTGGCCGACGGAGCCCGAGGAGCCGAGCTGAGATGAAGGTGAAGATCTGGGGTGCTCGCGGCTCCGTGCCCTCCCCCGGGCCCGAGACCACGCGCTACGGGGGCAACACGTCGTGCGTCCAGGTGACCCTCTCCGACGGGACGATCGTGGTGCTGGACGCCGGCACGGGCCTGCGCAGCCTCGGGCTCGCGCTGAATGACGAGCCCGCGCGCGTGAACATCCTCCTCACGCACCTCCACCTCGACCACATCCAGGGCATCGTCTTCTTCGCGCCGGCCTTCCGGCCCGCCACCGAGCTGGGCATCTGGGGACCCAAGGCCGCCGAGGCCTCGCTCCAGGAGCGGATCGGCCGCTACATCTCGGCTCCGCTATCGCCGGTGGAGGTGCGCGAGCTGCCCTGTCACGTGGCCTTTCGCGAGGCGCCGCCCACCCAATGGCAGATCGGTCCCGCGACTCTGCAGGCGGCTTCCGTGACCCATCGCGGCCCCACGCTCGGCTACCGGATCACCGAGGGCGACACGTCGGTCTGCTTCATCCCGGACCACGAGCCCGCGCTCGGCGCGCACCTCGAGAGCGACGATCCCGAATGGATCTCCGGGTATGAGCTCGCTCGCGGCGCGAGCCTGCTGATTCACGACTGCCAGTACACGGACGCCGAGTATCCGGACCATCTGGGCTGGGGGCACTCGCGGCTGTCGGACGCGCTCATGTTCGCCCGGCGTACCGAGCCGGAGCGGGTGATGCTCTTCCATCACGACCCGCTCCACTCCGACGACTTCCTCGACGTCTTCCATGGCACCGCGCTCGACCGCTGGACCGAGATGGGCGGGAACCCGTCGCAGATCGAGCTGGCCGCGGAGCGCCGCGAGATCGACCTCGGGGCGCTGCAAACCGTCTGACGAGAGAGTCGGTCAGGCGGCGCCGGGCCCGGGCGTCATGAAGGCGATCGCGGGGCCGAGGCCGGCCTCCCGCCGCAGGGTGGCGATCGAGCGTCCGGGCTGCACGGCGGGGCGCGGCTTGCCGAGCAGGGGTCCGAGCGCCTCCGCCGTGCGCTCGAGGCTCTCCACGCCGAACGCCAGGCCCCAGAGCCGCGCCGGGCCGTCGGGGTCGGAGCGCACGCTCGATCCCTCGGGCGCCTCGACGACCTCCAGGATCACCTCGCCCATGCGGAAGAAGGCCTGGCGGCTCGAGCCGCCGGGTGTATCGCCCTCGCGCAGGCGGCGGAAGTCGAGTCCAGCCGTGCGCAGCACATCGGCGGTGCGGTCGAGCGCCGGGCTCATCACGACCAGGTGGTCCACGGTGAGCGCGCCGTTCGGGTGCGGCGCACCCGCGGCGGGCGGGCGCTCGGAGCCGGTGGTGGGGAGGCCGTCGAGGTCCAGCGAGGCCAGATCGCGCACCGACCAGCCGACGATCCCGCGCCGCTCCCCCCGGCCTGCGAGCCTCAGGCGCATGCTGCCGACCTCACAGGCGTCGCCATCGACGCGGAATCCGGCGGCCCCCCAGAGCTCTGGCGGGTCGGCCACGATCAGCTCGTCCACCGTGGGCTGCGCCGTCATGGGCTCAGAAGCTAACGCCCCTGCCCCGGCCCGGCCGACCGCTCCGCTTAGATCCTGCTGATGGGAGCGATCGTCGCCAGGGCGCCGCTGCGGGTCGCGCTCGGTGGGGGCGGCACGGACCTGCCGTCGTACTACCGGCAGTACGGCGGCTTCGTCGTGTCGACGGCGATCGACCGCTACGTGCACATGCTGGTGTCCGGCGACTTCCAGGCCCGCTACCGGCTGAAGCACCTCGAATGGGAGGAGGCCGATCAGCCCTCCGAGATCCGCCACCCGATCCTGCGCGAGGTGATCACCCGCCACTGGGACGGGCCGCCCGTCGAGCTGGCGTCCGTGGCCGACGCGCCGCCCGGCACCGGCCTGGGCTCGTCGGGCGCCTACACCGTGTGCGCGATCAAGGCGCTGCACGCCGCGGCCGGTGCCGAGCCCGCCGGGGCCCCCGAGCTCGCGGAGGCCGCCTGCGAGATCGAGATCGACGTGCTCGAGCGCAGCGTCGGCAAGCAGGACCAGTACGCCGCCGCGTTCGGGGGAGTGCGCGCGTACACCTTCCACCCCGACGACTCCGTCGATGTGCGCCCGCTGTCCCTGCCCGAGCACGTGGAGCGAGCGCTGCACGAGGACTTCCTCCTCTTCTTCACCGGACGCGACCGCTCCGCCTCCGACCTGCTCTCCGGCCAGGTGTCCGGCACCGCATCCGGCGACGAGTCGGTGCGCCGTGCTCTCGAGCGGCTCCACGAGCTTGGTGGGCAGACCTGCGCGGCCCTCGAGTCCGGCGACCTCGCGCTCTTCGGCCACCTGATGAACCAGCAGTGGGACGCCAAGCGCCATCGCGCACCGGGCACCGTGATCGAGGAGATGGACGCGCTGCGGGAGCGGGCGCTCGCCGGCGGCGCGCTGGGCGCCGTTTCGCTCGGCGCCGGCGGCGGCGGGTTCGTCCTCGTGTACGCGCCCGATCCCGAGCGCATCCGGCACGCGCTCGCGGACGTGCGCGAACTGCGTTTCGGGATCGATCCGCACGGGTGCGTGGCCCAGGCCACACCGTTCCCGGGCGCTCCCGCCGCGGGTTAGAGTGGCCCCGCCGTGAAGCTCCTCCGGGCACTCGCCCCGACGCTCGCGCTGCTCGCGGCCGCTCCGGCGGCGAGCGCCGCGGAGCGCGACTTCCCGCGCGACTTCCTCTGGGGCACGGCGATCGCGGGTCTGCAGGCCGAGGCGGGCGGGCAGCCGTCGAACGCCGATCCGCGCAGCGACTGGTGGGCGTGGAGCCGCGACCCTGCCAACATCGAGCGCGGCTGGGTGACCGGCGACCGTATCGAGCGCGGTCCCGGCCACTGGAGGCTGTTCCGCAAGGACATCGACCTGGCCGCGGAGCGCCTGCGCTCGAACGCCTTCCGCTTCTCGGTCGAGTGGAGCCGGGTGTTCCCGCGCTCGACCGCCGGGGTGCGGGTGGGCCGGCGGATCGACCTCGGCGACCTGCGCCGGCTCGATCGCCTGGCGGACCACGCGGCGCTGCGCCATTACGCCGCAGAGCTGCGCGTGAGCAACCGCCGCGGGCTCGAGCCGTTCGTGACCGTCAGCCACTTCGCGCTGCCCAGCTGGATCCACGACCCGATCGCGGTGCGCGACGCGCTGGCCGGCCGCGGCCCGGACGACGCGCTCCCGCGGATCGCCCGAGGCGGGTGGCTGGCCAAGTCGACCGTGCGCGAGTTCCGCAAGTACGCCGCCTACCTGGCGTGGAAGCTCGGGCGCCGCGTGACCTACTGGACGCCCACGAACGAGCCGATGGTGGTGGCGGCCAACGGCTACGTGAACGTGCCCGGAGCGTTCGCCGGCTACTTCCCTCCGGGCGCCTTCTCGTTCAGCGGGGCGATCCGCGTGGTCACCAACCTGGTGCGGGCCAACCAGGCGGCCTACGACGCGATCCACGCCTTCGACCGCCGGGCGCGGGTGGGGCCGGTGCACAACATGATCGCCTTCACGCCCGCCGACCCGGCCTCCGCGCGCGACCGCCGCGCCACCGAGCACGCGGACTACCTGTTCAACCGGCTCTACCTGAACGCCGTGGTGAAGGGGCGCGAGGACCTCGACGTCGACGGCCGCGTCACTCCCGGCGAGCGCCATCCGGAACGCGCCGGGAAGGCCGACTTCATCGGCCTGAACTACTACTTCCGCAGCCGCGTGACCGGGCTCGGAGACTCGATCAGCGAACGCATCAAGCAGCTCGACTTCCTGCCGCAGAACTCGTACGCCACGCCGGTGAGCCCGACGCTCCCGCCGTGCCCCACCACGTGCACCGACTTCGGCTGGGAGGTGTACCCACAGGGCTTCCGGCGATCGCTGAAGACCGCGGGCAGCTACGGCCTGCCGGTGTACGTGACCGAGAACGGGCTGGCCGACGCCGACGACGACATGCGCGCCGCGTACCTCGTGTCGCACCTGCGCGCGGTCCGCGCGGCGATGCGAGCCCGCGAGGCGCGCGTTCGCGGCTACCTGTACTGGACGCTCGTGGACAACTTCGAGTGGGCCGCCGGCTTCTATCCCCGCTTCGGCTTCTTCTCGTACGACCCGGACACGCTCCGCCGCACCGAGCGCCCGAGCGCCCGGGTGTTCGCGCGGATCGCGCGGACGGGCCGGCTGCCGTAGCTCGGGGATCTCGTCAGCCCCCGAGGTCTAACTGCGGCTGGGTGGGTAGGCGGCGTCCTGTCGCGTTTCCGTCACATTCAGGCGGTCGCGGATCACGAGGGCCGGGGACCTGGGCGAGTTTCCCGCCTATATGACGGATAAGTCGCCCAGGACCCATCCGTGCCCAGCCCTAGGCCACCCCGAGCGCCCGCGCCGCCGCAGCCGAGGCGGCTGCCGCGACCACCACCAGCAGCAGCGGGGCGCGCAGGGCGATCGCCGCCGCCGCGGCGGCCAGGCCGATGGCCCGCGCGTCGAGGGTCAGCTCGCGATCCGGCCCCGCGAAGGTGCCGGTGACCACGAGCGCCGCCAGCACCGCTGGAGCCAGCAGCGAGATCACGCGGGTCGCCGGTGGCGACAGCGCGCGCCCGCCCACGGCCAGCGGACCGGCGGCCTTGATCATCGCGGTGCCGACCGCGAGCACGCCGATCGTGATCCAGACGTCGGTCATACGCGCCTCAGGCCCACGAGGGCCATGGTGCAGGCGGCCAGGATGGGAACCCCGGCCGGCGTGATCGGCGTCAGGACCAGCGCTATAGCCGCGGCACCGAGCGCCACGACCACCTCCGTCCGGGTGCGCAGCTCCGGCACGAGCAGCGCGAGGAAGAAGGCCGGGAAGAGCGCGTCGAGCCCGAACTTGTCCGGATCGCCGATGGCGTCTCCGAGGAGCACCCCGAGGATCGTGCCTCCCACCCACGCCGGGTACTGGGGCAGGGTCGCGCCCAGCAGCATGTGGCGGTCGAAGCGGCCGTCGCCCTGGTTGGCGAGCGCCCAGGACGCGTCCACCACCGCCTGTCCCTCCACGGCGCGGCGCGTGGCCGATCCGGGCAGCGAGGGCGCGACGGCGATCCCCATCGGCAGGAAGCGGGCGTTCAGCAGGAGGCCCGCCACGATCGCCGGGAGCGCCCCACCGCCGGCGGCGAGCACGGCGAGCGAGCCGAACTGCGCGGAGCCCGCGAACAGGACCATGGACATCACGATCGGCGCGATCGGGCCCATGACCGGGCGCGCGAGCACCCCGAAGGAGAGCCCGATCAGCAGAGCCGCAAACCCGAGCGGCACGCCCGCTCGCACGCCGGGGCCGAGCAGTGACCAGTTCACCCGGAGCGCATGCTCCAGGGCGGCGCCTCGAGGCCGCGCCTCAGCCGGTCGCGGCCGCCGCCGATGACGGGCGGGCCGTGCGTGACCAGCACGTTCTCGAGATCGAGGTCGAGCAGTGGGCGCAGCGTGGGCAGGAAGCGCTGGTCGTACCACTCGCTGTTCTCGGAGGTCTCCCACACGCGCAGTTCACCGTCGACGCCGACCACGGCGTCGCCGAAGGCCAGTGCGCGCGCGCTCGGGAGGTAGATCGGCGTCTCGCGCCTGCGCGGTTTCCCGATCGCGAACGCCTCCGCCCCGCCGGGCAGCGGCTCACCGGGCTCGATCGGAGTCAGTGGCACGCCCGCCCCGAGCCGCCCGTCGGAGATGCTCGGGTGACCGTGCACGCTCACGTCCAGGCGGTCCCGGTAGCGCCGGTACACGGGCCCGGCGCTGCGCACGTGGTAGTGGATCGTGATCAGGACCGCCAGCCGCCGGGCGCCGCTGTCGGCCACGAGACGATCCAGCTCGATCCAGAAGGGCTCCTCGTCGGCAGGGGCGAGCGGGTCCACCAGCAGCAGGTCGTCCCCGGCGGTCACCGCGAAGCACGCCACTTCCTGCGCCCAGGCGATCCGCGGGCGCCACTCCGGGTGCGGCGCGGTCCAGCGCCGGATGTCCGTGGTCAGTTCCTCGATCACGGGTCATCACCATATGCGGCCTGGTAGAACCCCTGCGGTGAAGGGGCCGGTGGAGATCACTCCGGGAGTACACGGCCTCGGGTCCGAGTACGTGAACTGGTATCTGGTCGAGGAGGGCGACCAGCTGACCGCCGTCGACGCCGGCGTGTCGGGCTTCGCGAAGCACCTCGACGAGGACCTACGGGCGCTCGGCCGCCACCGCTCCGACGTCACGGCACTCGTGCTCACCCACTCGGACGCGGACCACACCGGGATCGCGCGTGAGCTCCAGGAGGCCGGCGCGCGGGTGCTGATCCACGCGGACGACGAGGCCACGCTGCGCAAGCCGGGCCTGAAGAAGGGCGATGCGAGCCCACCTCACATCCTGCCGTACCTGCGTCGCGCCACGACCTGGCGGCTGGCCGTCCACCTGGCGCGCCTGGGCGGGGCCAGGCCGCGCGCAGTGGAGGGAGCCGAGACCTACGGCGACGGCGACGTGCTCGACGTGGCCGGGTCGCCACGGGCGATCCATACGCCGGGCCACACCCCCGGCCATTGCGTGCTGCTCTTCGAGGGCGCCGGCGCGCTGTTCGTGGGCGACGCGCTCTGCACGTTCAATCCGCTCACCGGCGCGCGCGGGACACAGCTCATGCCGTCCCCACTGAACGTGGACAACGAGCTCTGCCTCGAGTCCCTGGACCGCATCGAGGCGCTGGACGCCCGCGTGGTGCTTCCGGGCCACGGCGACCCGGTGCGCGAGAGCCCGGCCGCCGCGGTGGACCACGCACGCCAGATGGGCCGCAGCTAGCGGACGAGACGCCCGCCCGCCTTGTTCGTTAGCCTCAGGGGCGGCGCCGACGCGGTCGCAATCGACCGGGGCAGGGAAGGCCGCCGAGACGAGAGGATCGAGCCTCGATGAGCCAAGCCCAAGCAACCCCAATCGCGCCTGCCGGCAAGCCCGGCATCGATGACGTCCAGCCGGTCGCGAACGAGACCCTGGACCGGATCGCCACCGGCACCATCACCGTCCTGCCGTTCATCGCGCTCGGGATCGTCGGCTGGCAGGTCTGGAACGACCTCCTCCACTGGAGCGACGTCGCGGTCTTCCTGATCATGTACCTGATCACCGGCCTCGGGGTGACGGTCGGCTTCCACCGCCACCTCACTCACCGCGCGTTCAAGGCCAAGCGCTCGGTCCGCGGAGGGCTGGCGATCATGGGCTCGATGGCCATCGAGGGACCGGTGACCGCCTGGGTGGCCGACCACCGCAAGCACCACGCCTTCTCCGACAAGGAGGGCGACCCGCACAGCCCGCACGTGGGCCACGGGGGCGGCATCCGCGGCGCGCTCAGCGGCCTCTTCCATGCGCACGTGGGTTGGCTCTTCATCCACACACACCGGGGCGCCAAGGCGCGCTACGCGCCGGACCTGATGAAGGACCCGCTGATCCGCTGGGTGGACCGGACCTTCCTCCTCTGGGTGTTCGTGGGGCTGTTCGCGTCGTGGGGGCTGGGCTTCCTCATCGGCGGCACGATCACGGCCGCCTGGACCGGCCTGCTCTGGGGCGGCGGGGTGCGGATGCTCGTGGTGCACCACGTGACCTACAGCATCAACTCGCTCTGCCACTTCTTCGGCGAGAAGCGCTACCCGACCGACGACCACTCCCGCAACCTGCTCTGGCTGGCACTGCCCACACTGGGCGAGTCCTGGCACAACAACCACCACGCGTTCCCCACGTCGGCCGCCCACGGCCTGCGCCGGCGGGACATCGACCCGTCCGCCGCGGTGATCCGCGGGCTGGAGCGGCTCGGCCTCGTGTGGGACGTGGTGCGCATCAGCCCCGAGCGTCAGGCGCAGAAGGCGGGCGGCTAGCGGTGGGCAGCACGGCCAAGCTGCGCAGCGAGCTCGAGGCGGCCCTGCCCGACCGGCCGTTCGAGCTGGAGCTCTGGGACGGCACCCGCGTTCCCGCCACCACCGGCAACGCCCCCACCTTCCACGCCCGGTCAAGGGACGCGGCGGCGCACCTGCTGCGCGCCCCCGGCCAGCTCGGCATCGGCCGGGCCTACGTGTCCGGGGCGCTCGAGCCCGACGACCTGGACGCGGCGCTGGAGCTCCTCGACGAGTGGACGCCGCCGGCTATCGACCGCGCCACGCGCGCCCGCCTGGCGCTGGCCGCCGCGCGCGCCTGCGGTCCGATGCGACCCCCGGCCGTACCGGCGGCCGAGCTGCGCCCGCGCGGAAAGCGCCACAGCCTGAGGCGCGACGCCCGCGCGGTTCGCCACCACTACGACCTCCCGCCCGAGTTCTTCGCGCTGTTCCTGGGCGAGGAGCTCACGTACAGCTGCGCGCTCTTCACGCGCGGCGCGACGACGCTCGAGGAGGCGCAGGAGCAGAAGCTGGACATGGTCTGCCGCAAGCTCGAGCTCGAGCCCGGTCAGCGCGTGCTCGACGTGGGCTGCGGATGGGGCAGCTTCGCGATCCACGCCGCCGAGCGCCACGACGTGCGCGTGCTGGGCATCACCCTCTCCGAGCCGCAGGCGGCCGTGGCTCAGCGGCGTGTCCGCGAGCGCGGGCTCGCCGACCGCGTGGAGATCCGGGTGGCCGACTATCGCGAGCTGCAGGACGACCCGTTCGACGCCGTCGCGAGCATCGGCATGGTCGAGCACGTGGGCTCGAGCCAGATCGACGTCTACGCGGAGCAGCTGGCCCGCGCGCTCCGGCCCGGCGGGCGGCTGCTCAACCACGGAATCGCGCGCATGCGCATGGGCGACCCGGAGGCCGGCCCGTTCTCGGAGCGCTACGTCTTCCCCGACGGCGCTCCGCTCCACCTCTCGCGCATCCAGCTGGCGGTCGAGCGCGCCGGGCTCGTGACAGACCACGTGGAGGGCCTCCACGGGAACTACCAGGTCACGCTCGCCCACTGGGCGAGCCGACTCGACGAGAACCTGGACGAAGCCATCCGGCTGGCCGGTCCCGAGCGTGTGCGCGTCTGGCGGCTCTACCTGCGTACCGCCCGGCGTGGGTTCGAGAGCGGCTTCATCTCGGTTTACCAGGTCCGCGCCTCACGCCCCGGCGCTTCCGCGCCGCCGGCTCGGGCAGAGGCCGCACCCACGCGCGAACGCACGCCGGCGCACGCGTAGGGACTCAGCCCGCGGCGGCGTGCAGTCCCACGCCGGGGGCGGGCTCGCCCTCCGGTCCCGCCACGGCGTCGGAGGTGAAGAGCGCGGCCAGGGCTGCCACCAGGCCCGGGAGTCCGTCGTCGCGGCGCGAGAGCTCGAGCTGGCGAGCGGCTCCGGTGCCCTCCGCAAGCGCCCGCACCGACAGGAGCTCGTCCACGCAGCCGAGCGCCTCGGCGTGCGGTGCGCAGGCCTCCAGGAGCGTGTCCAGCTGGAGGCGCGCCGGCACCAGGGCCTCGCGGATCGGATCGAGCATGCGGGCGTCCATCCCGTCGCGGGTGGCGATGAAGCGGTTCTCCTCCAGCAGCTCTGGGCGGTCCAGCACCTCGGGCGGCATGAAGCCCTCCTCGAGCTCGAGCCTCGCGATGCACTGCACCAGCGCCGTCAGGCCCACGGTCTCGGCCACGGTGCTCTGGGCGTCGAGGATCCGGACCTCGACGGTGCCGAAGCGCGGTTGCGGGCGCACGTCCCACCAGAGGAAGGTCGGCTCCTCGAAGACCTCGCAGCGGAGCAGCACGTCCACCGCCTCGACCCAGTCGCGGTAGTTGTGGAACGCCCGCGGGATGCCCACGCGCGGGAATGCCTGGAACAGCGGGGTGCGCGCGGAAGCCAGGCCGGTGTCGCGTCCCTGCCAGAGCGGCGAGTTGGCCGACAGCGCCAGGAGCAGGGGGAGATGGCCGCGCAGCCGGTTGAGCAGGTTGATCGCGGCGTCGGCGTCCCTGACGCCCACGTGCACGTGGAGCGCGAACGTGGGCTCCCTGCGGGCCAGCTCGCGCATCGAGTCGTAGACCCGCTGGTAGCGCGGCCCGGTGGACACGCGCACCTCCTGCCACACGGCGAACGGGTGGGTGCCGCTGGCCGCGGCGCGCAGCCCGAGCGTGTCGAGCTGCGCCTCGAGCGCCCCGCGCAGGTCCTCAAGCTCGGCGGCCACGCCGGCGACGCGTCTTGTGAACGCGCGAGCGCAGCTCGAGCGCGGACTTGTGGGTCTCCGCCGTCACGTGGGAGCCCAGCTCCGGCTCGAGCGCGGGCAGCACGCGGTCGATCTCGTGAGCCAGCGACCAGCCCCCCGGCTCCAGCATCATGATCTCTTCCTCGACCCCGAGCGTGTAGTCGCTCGGCGAGCCCTCCGCGCCCCACCTCGCCCAGGCGGGCAGGCTCATGCGGCCATGGCCGTGGGAAGCGACGCGTATCTCTGTGAGGCCTCGACGAGGCTCTCGAAGAGCCTCGCCTGCTCAGGCCGCCCGGTCAGGCATTCGGCGTGCCACTGCACGCCGAGGGTGAAGTCGCGTCCCGGTGCCTCGATGGCCTCGACCACGCCGTCGGGCGACCAGCCCACCGACAGCAGCCCGCGGCCGAGGCGGTCGACGCCCTGGTGGTGAAACGAGTTCACCGCGATGTCGGCGGAGCCGATCACGGCCGCGGTGAGACTCGCCGTGGCGAGCTCCACGACGTGGGTGGTCTTGTCCGCCGGCGCGGTCTGACGGTGCTCCACGGTGCCGTCGGTCACGTCGGGGACGTGTTGGACCAGCGTGCCGCCGGTGGCCACGTTGAGCAGCTGCATCCCGCGGCAGATGGCGAGGATCGGAAGGTTCCGCCCGTGCGCCTCCTGTGCCAGCTCGAGCTCGAAGCGGTCGAGCTCCGGCTCGATCGGCCCCAGCTGGGCGTGGGGCTCGGCGCCGTAGATGGCGGGGTCGAGATCCGGCCCGCCGGACAGGCAGATCCCGTGCAGGCGATCGATCAGAGGCTTGATCGCGCCGGACGGCATCGGCGGGATCACGAGCGGCAACCCACCGGCGGCCTCGACCGCGCGCAGATAGGCCAGCCCGAGCGCCATCTCCTGGCGCGGCGGCTCGCCCTGGGGGGTTGGCTCGACGTTCTTCGCCACCCGCATCTCCGAGGTGGTCACGCCGATCAGCGGTCGAGAGCTCATGACAGAACCCAAGTGTCCTTCCCCCCGCCGTTTTGTGAGCTGTTAACGACGAGAGCCCCCGGATCGCGCCCGAAGCGCGTGAGTCCCCCGGCGGCCACCTCGACGTGATCGCCCACGCTGACGGCGAACGCCCGCAGGTCCACATGGCGCGGGGACAGCGACGTGCCGTCGACCGTCGGATGGCGCGAGAGCCTCACCGTCTCCTGGGCCACCCAATTCTCGGGTTCCGACTCGATCTTGCGCGCGACCAGCTCGAGGTCCTCACGGCGTGCGTGAGGACCGACCACGATCCCGTAGCCCCCGTGCCCGGCTCTTGGCTTGACCACCACCTCGTCGATCCGCGCAAGGATGCTGTCCCGAACGGCCGGAACCGCGAGGTCGTAGGTCGGCACGGAACGGATCAGCGGGTCCTCGTCGAGGTAGAAGCGGACCATCGCCTCGACGTAGGCGTGCACGAGCTTGTCGTCCGTCACGCCGCTTCCGAAGGCGTTGACGCAGGCGAGCCGGCCGCCCCGGGAGGGGTCGAGCAGCATCTCCGCCACCCATGTCGGCCGGCCGTGGCCGTCGTGCAGGCGGTCCTCGTCGGTGCGCCGGTACACCACGTCGACCTCGTGGCCGTGTCCGTCGACCATGGCGCGCAGCCGCCCGCGGTTGGGATAGAGGTCGTCGGGCGTCACGAGCGGCAGGCTCAGCCGCCGGGCCAGCGTGCTGTGCTCGTACCAGGCGCTGTTCACAGGGCCGTCGGTGAGCAGCACGACGTAGGGCTCTCCGTCGCCCTCGGGCGCGGCGGCGCGCAGAGCCGCCGACAGCGCCTCGTAGGCCGGGGCGAGCGGCCGCCGAGCGGCCGGTGCGGGCCCGGGGAGGGCGCCGTCCACCGCGGTGCGCGCCGCGCTCGCGTAGGTGAGGCCGGAGGGCGTGCGCAGGTTGTCCTCGAGCACCGCCAGCAGTCCGTCGGTGCCGCGCACGAGGTCCATGCCCGCCACGGCGGTGTACGACCAGGCGGGCACGTCCACGCCGATCATCCACGGCTCGAAGTACACGGAGGTCTCGATCGCGCGCTCGGGCACCACCCCCGCGGTCACGATCGCGCGCTCGCCGTACACGTCGGCGGTGAAGGCGTTCAGCGCGCGCACCCGCTGCGCCAGTCCGCGCTCCACGAGATCCCACTCCGCGGCGTCCATCACGCGCGGCACCGGATCGACGTGGAAGGGCTCGGCCGTCGCGCCGGAGCCGAAGCTCACCCCCAGCTCGTCGACTCCCGCGGACACGGCTGCCGCCAGCGCTGAGAGGTCGAGGCCGGCGAGCAGCGTCAGCAGCTCGCGATAGTGCGCGCGCGGGACCCGAGGCGCCTCGAACGCCTCGTCGTAGAAACCTTCGTCGTCGAGCGGGTAACCGAGGGCCGCGGTTGTCCCGCTCGACACCTGCGGCGCGGCACCCATTCTCGAAGGCTAGTCGGGTTGGACCCCGACCTGCTTCATACATCTGCCCAAGGTTTCGCCTGGTCGTTTGGACGGTTGGTACAGCACCGATGCACGCCACCCGCCGGAGATGAGAGGATCGGCCGCCTTGACTCCCGACCAGTTCACCCGCCGCTCGCTCCTGCGCCGAGGCGCGGGCGTCGCCGCGGTCGCCGCCGGCGCCGGCGGCCTCGACTCCAGCGCGCTCGCGGCCGGCGGCGACTGGCGGCTCGGCTTCGAGAGCCTCCGCAAGGAGGTGCGGATCGGCCGGCTGCCCGTGGAGGGGCGCCTGCCGAAGTGGCTCTCGGGCACGCTCGTGCGCAACGGGCCCGCCCTCTACGAGGTGGGCGAGCGGACCTTCAACCACTGGTTCGACGGGCTCGGGATGCTCCACGCGTTCACCCTCGAGCGCGGACGCGTGGGCTACGCCAACCGCTTCCTCCGCAGTTCGGCCTACAAGGCCTACAAGGAGGAGGGGATCATCCGCTACTCCGAGTTCGCCACCGATCCCTGCCGGGCGATCTTCAACGGAGCGCAGGCCACGTTCTCGCTGGCCAAGGTCGGCAACGCGAACGTGCACGTGGGCAGGCTCGCTCAGCACTTCGTGGCACTGACCGAGGTGGGGCTCCCGGTGAAGTTCGACCCGCGCACGCTGCGCACGCTCGGCGTGGTCGGCCCCGAGCACCCGCTCGGCCAGATCGAGACCGTGCACCCGCACCGCCTGGAGGGTGGGCGGCGCGTTTTCTACGACATCCCGCTGATCCCGCCGGCCCGCTACCAGGTGAAGGTGGCGCGCGGCACCCGGGCGCCGCGCCTGCTCGCGTCGATCGAGCGCAAGGAGCCGGCGTACATGCACTCCTTCGGGCTCACCGAGCGGCACGTGGTGCTCACCGAGTCGCCGTTCGTGGTGGATCCGCTGAAGATCATCACCGACTGGGAGCCGTTCATAAAGAACTACCGCTGGGAGCCCTCTCGCGGCGGGCACTTCCACGTCGTGGACCGGCGCACGGGCCGCGTCACGAGTCTCGAGACCGACCCGCTGTTCACGTTCCACCACGTGAACGCGTTCGAGCGCGACGGCAAGATCTTCCTCGACATGTGCGGGTACGACGACGCCGACGTGATCGACGCCCTCTACCTCGAGAAGCTCCGCGGCCGCCGCCGCCCGGCCCCGCTGGGAGAGCTGCGCCGCTACGAGCTCGACCTGGGCCGCAAGCGCGTGCGGATGCGCCCGCTGGCGGAGCACGGCATCGAGCTTCCGCGGATCAACTACGGGCGCGTGAACGGGCGGCCGTACCGCTACGCCTACGGCATCAGCATCCGCGACCACCGCACGAGCGGGTACGTGGACCAGCTGGTCAAGATCGACGTGAAGAAGGGCGACGCGAAGGTGTGGCGGGAGAAGGGCTGCTACCCGGGCGAAGCGGTGTTCGTGCCCGGCCCGCACGCCCGGCGTGAGGACGACGGCGTCGCGCTCTCCGTGGTGCTCGACGCCCGCAGGCGCCGCTCCTTCCTGCTGGTGCTGGACGCCCGCTCCTTCACCGAGATCGCCCGCGCCGAGGTGCCGCACCACATCCCGTACGGCTTCCACGGCGAGCTGTTCCGCACCTGACCCTCAGTCGGTCAGTCGTCGTCGTCGCCGCCGCCGTGGCCCGAGTTGTCGTCGCCGCCGCTGTCGTCGCCTGAGCCCTTGCCGCTCGAGTCGTCGTCGCTGCCCTTCCCGCTGGAGTCGTCGTCGTCATCGCCGCCGTGGTCGTCTGTCGTGACCGTAGGCGGGGGCGTCACCGGCGTGGTGGTGGTGCGTGCCCGCTCCGCCCGTGCGCGGCGCCTGGCTCTCTGTCGCCTGCGTTCCCTCCGCGCGGCGGCTCGGTCGTCCTGCGAGGCCGCCTCGGGCGCCAGTGCCTCGCCGGCGCTCAGCGGCTGTGCGGAGAGGCCCACGCTGTCGCCGGAGATCGAGTTCGCGGTAAGGCCTATGGCCACGGCTGCCACGAGGCCGGCCACGGCCAGCGCCACGTTGCGGAGGATCTGCCTTGCACTCATGCCATCCACGCTAGCCGCCCCCGGGTAAGGCCGGGTCAAGCTCAGTGTCAGGGCTCGGCAAGGTGGTGGCGGGCAGGCGCACCTCCGCCCGCGCTCCGGCCGGCCGGCGGTTCTCGAGGCTCGCCTCCCCTCCCCAGCGCCGGGCCAGTGCCTCCACCACCGCGAGGCCGAGGCCCGTGCCCTCGGTGCCGCGGCTGCCGGTCCCGCGGTAGAAGCGGTCGAAGAGGCGCTCGCGCTCGGCGGCGTCCACGCCCGGGCCCTCGTCGAGCACCGCCAGCCGAGCCCAGCGCGCGTCGCCGCTGACCTCGATCGTCACCGTGGTCCCCGCCGGGGAGTAGTTGAGCGCGTTCTCGATCAGGTTGTCGAGGATCGCCGCCACGTCCGCACGCGACGAGGAGACCGTGCATACGTCGTCATTCACGAGCGCCAGCTCATGGTCGCTGTTCTGTGCGGTCGCCTCCCAGCGGTGCAGGGCCGCCTCCGCCTCGTCCGCCAGGAGCAGCGGCTCGCCCGTCTTGGCCTCGGGCTCGCGCGCGAGGCTCAGCAGCTGGCCGAGCAGGTCCGCCAGCCGCGCCGTCTCGCGCTCGGCCGCGGCCAGCTCGCGCTTGACCCCTGGATCGTCCGACTTGAGCTCGGCCGCCTCGAGTCGCAGCCGCAGTCCGGTGAGCGGCGTGCGCAGCTGGTGCGACGCGTTGGCCACGAACTCGCGCTGCGCGATCAGCGAGCGCCCGAGCCGGCCGGTCATGTCGTTGAACGCCGTGGCCACCTCGCGCTGCTCGCGGGAGCCCTCCGGGTCGGCGCGGGTCTCGAGATCGCCGCCGGCCACACGCCGCGCCGCATCCGCGAGCGCGCGCAGCGGGCGGGCCAGCGAGCCGGCGAGCACCCACGCCACGGCCAGCCCGAGCAGCAGCGCGGCCACCCCGACCGCGATCAGCGCCAGCACGTCGTTCCTGACCTCGGTCTGCACGTCGTCCACGCTCTGGGTCACGCGCACCGCGCCCTCGGTTTCCCCGCCCTGAAGCACGGGGACCGCCGTGTAGAGCACGTCCTCGCCGAGCGTGTCGCTGTGCCGGGTTCCCTGGTCCGCGGTGCCGCGCAGCGCCGTGGCGATCTCCGGGCGGCTCGCATACGAGGTCGACTCGAGGCCCGGTCCCTCCGAGTCGGCGATCAGGCGGCCGCGCGGACCCACCACGATCACCCGGCCCTCCAGGTCGTCGGCGGCGCGCTCGAGGATCCGGCGAAGGTCCTCGCGATCGCCGAGCCGTCCGGCCGTGGTCGCGGCCAGCAGCGCCGCCTGGCCCTGCGCCTCGCTCTTGATCTCCGCGTCGACCCGGCGCGAGAGGTTGAGGGCCAGCGGCACCTCCAGTGCCACGATCACCAGCACCAGGACGTAGGCGAACGCGGCGAGCAGCCGCGTCCTGAGGCTCACCGGGGCTGACCGTCCTCGAGCTCGTCCGCTCCCGCCAGGCGGAAGCCCACGCCGCGCACGGTGTGGATGAAGCGCGGGGCCGCGGAGTCCTCGCCAAGCTTCCGGCGCAGGCTCGACACGTGCACGTCGAGCGTCTTCGTCGAGCCGAACCAGTTCACGTCCCAGACCTCGTCGATGAGGCGCTCGCGCGTGACCACCGAGCCCGCCTCGCGCATCAGAAGCTCGAGCAGCTCGAACTCGCGCCTGGTCAGGTCCACCTCGGCGCCGTCGAGCGTGGCGCTGCGCCGGTCGGGATCGAGCCGCAGCTCACCGACCTCGAGCGGCCCGCTCGGTTGCTCGCGGGTCGCCCCGCTCCGCCTCAGCACCGCTCGGATCCGGGCCACGACCTCGCGAGCGCTGAACGGCTTGACCACGTAGTCGTCCGCGCCGAGCTCGAGCCCCACCACCCGGTCCGTCTCCTCCCCGCGCGCGGTGAGCATGATGATCGGCACCTCGGAGCTGCGCCGGAGCTCGCGGCAGACGTCGTAGCCCGACCCGTCCGGCAGCATCACGTCGAGGAGGACGAGGTCGGGCAGCTCGCGCCGCGCCTCCTCGAGCGCCGCCTCCACCGTGCCGGCGACCCTCGTGTCGAAGCCCTCGCGCTCGAGCGCCTCGGCGAGCGGCTCGGTGATGGACTCCTCGTCCTCGACCATGAGGACCGTTGGCCTGGCGGCAGCCATCACAAGGATGCTAGGCGGCACGTCAGCCGTCCGACGCACAGCGCCGGAGGCGACCACTCGGATCGCCCCCGGCGCGGTGTTCGTCCGGATCGGTTGCTCAACCGGGGCCGCTGCCACCGTGGCCGCCGCCGTCGTCATCGCCACCGCTGTCGTCGTCGCCGCCGCCGCCGTGGCCCGAGCTGTCGTCGTCACCGTCGTCATCGCCGTGATCGTCGCCGCCGCCGTGACCCGAGCGGTCGTCGTCACCGCGGTCGTCGTCGCCGCGGTCGTCGTCGCCGCCGCGACCGCGACCGGAGTGGTCGTCACCGCGATCGTCGTCCCGGCCGCGATCGTGGCCGCGGTCCTCCACGCGCCCCGTGCCGGTGCAGCGCGGGTCGTTGGCGTGCTCGGCCTCGTCGCACGGGCCGGAGATGTCCACGCCGCCGGTGGGCGAGCCCGTGCCGCCCTGCGGCACCTGGACGCCGGCGCAGCGCGGGTCGTTGGCGTGCTCGGCCTCGTCACACGGGCCCGAGATGTCCACGCCGTTCCCGCCCACGCGGTCCTCGGTGGTCGTGGTGCGGTCCTCGGTCGTGTTCGTCGGTCCTCGGTCGTGTTGTGCGGTCCTCGGTGGTGACCGTCACGTCCTCCGCCGTGGTGGTCCCCGAGCCGCCCGAGTCGTCGGAGCTGTCCACCGCCGCCACTACGACCGCGGCGAGCACTCCCACGAGCACGACCGTCAACAGTCCTGTGATTGCCTTCTTCATTGCAAGCTCTCCCTTTCGTCCGACTGGATGGGATGAGCATGCAGCGAGGGCGTTCAGGCGCCGGCCAGGCCCGGGTTAGGGGTTGGTAAGGGCCTCTGAGGGGCGCTCCGGGTCGACGTCCGTTTGTACCTTCCTGAGTGGTGGTTGCTCTGCAACCACAGGGCAGGAATGGTCCCGGAATGGGCTAGCCGCTCGGAAGCGCGAACGCCGCCACGGCCACGAAATGCACCACGGCGGCCACGACCACGAGCACGTGGAAGATCTCGTGATAACCGAACACGGCCGGGCGCGGATCGGGGCGCCCGAGCGCGTAGACCACCGCGCCGGCGGTGTAGAAGATCCCGCCGCCGAAGATGAGCACGAGCGCGGCCACGCCGGCCTTCTCCACGATCTGGGGAGAGGCCACCATCGCGAACCAGCCGAGCGACACGTACGCCACGGCGCTCAGCCACTTTGGCGCGCGCACCCAGATCAGCGCGAACACCACGCCCGCGGCCGCGCCGGCCCAGACGCCGGCCAGCACCACCACCTGCGTGGAGCCGCTGAGCAGCAGCAGCGCGAACGGCGTGTACGTGCCGGCGATCAGCACGAAGATCATCGAGTGGTCCGCCCTGCGCATCCAGGTGCGCACGGACGGCCGCCACGTGACCCGGTGATAGAGAGCGCTGGTGCCGAGCAGCCCGGCGAGCGCGAAGGCGTAGATCGCGGCCGCGATCGTGGCGCGGCCTTCGGGTGCCAGCACGACGAGCACCACCCCGGCCACCAGCGCGACGAAGAACGACCACTGGTGGATGACCCCGCGCAGGCGCGGCTTTTCGGGAACGAGGCCGGACAGTCCTGTGCCGGCCGCCGCGTCCATCAGCGGATCTGCATTCCGGAGATCGCGCGGGAGATCACGAGTCGCTGGATCTCTGACGTGCCCTCGAAGATGGTGTAGATCTTGGCATCCCTGTGCATGCGCTCCACGGGGAACTCGCGGGTGTAGCCGTTGCCGCCGAGAATCTGGATGGCTCGCTCGGTGGCCCACACCGCCACCTCGCCGGCCTTCAGCTTGGACATCGAGCCCTCCGCGGAGGTGAACTGCTTGCCCTGGCGGCCCATCCACGCGGCGCGCCACACGAGCAGGCGGGCCGCGTCGATCTCCATCTTCATGTCGGCGAGCGCGAAGGCGATCGCCTGGTTCTCGATGATCGCCTTGCCGAACTGCTTGCGCTCCTTCGCGTAGTCGAGCGAGAACTCGTACGCGGCGCGGGCGATGCCGAGCGCCTGGGCTCCGACCGTCGGGCGGCTGACCTCGAAGGTCTGCATCGCGGCCTGGCTCTTGGCGCGCGTGCCCTCGCGGGCGCGTGCCATGCGCTCGTCGAGCTTCTCCTTGCCGCCGAGCAGGCACGAGCCGGGGATGCGGCAGTCGTCGAGGAACACGTCCGCGGTGTGGGACGCGCGGATGCCGTGCTTCTTGACCTTGGTGCCCATCTCGAGCCCGGGCGTGCCCTCGGGGATCACGAACGCGGCGTGGCCGCGAGAGCCCAGCTCGGGGTCCACGGAGGCCACGACCACGTGGATGGCGGCGATGCCGCCGTTGGTGGCCCATGCCTTCTGTCCGTTCAGGACCCACTCGTCCTTGGCCTCGTCGTACTTGGCGCGCGTGCGCAGCGACGACACGTCGGACCCGGCGTCGGGCTCGGAGACGCAGAAGGAGCCGACCTTGGGCTCGGCCTCCGTGCCGTAGCACTGCGGCACCCACTCGAGCAGCTGCTCGGGCGTGCCGGACGAGTAGATCCCGGCCACGGCCAGGGTCGTGCCCATGATCGCCATGCCGATCCCCGCGTCGCCCCAGAAGAGCTCCTCGTTCACGATCGGGAACGTGAGGCCGGTCTCGTCCGCCCAGAATTGGGCGACCCCCTCGAAGCCGTAGAGGCCGATCTTCGCCGCCTCCTGGATGACGGGCCAGGGGGTCTCCTCGCGCTCGTCCCACTCGGAGGCGGCCGGGCGTACGACGTTCTCGGCGAAGCCGTGGACCCAGTCGCGGATGTCGCGCTGATCGTCTGAAAGCTCGAGCGAGAAGCCTGCTGCGGTCTGGGTTTCGTCGCTGACGGTGGCGGACATGGACTTCCGATCTTCGGGGTCGACCGAAGCATCTTGCATCGGATCGTATGATTCTGCTGCCTGTGACCACAACTGAGCCGCAAAAACCTGCACAATCATCACAAGATTTGTCCGCGCCGCCGTGGGAGGCGCTCCTCCCGGGGACCGCGGAGGCCCTGCGGCCCGGCCTCGACCGGACGGCCGACGAGGTGATCGAGGCCATCCGGACGGCGGTGCCCGCCTACGCGCGACCGCTCGAGGGCAGGTTCGGCGAGGGCATCAGGACCGGTGTGATCCGGGCGCTGGAAGGCTTCGTGAGCGCCGCCGAGGGCCGCCCGCAGCGCCCGAGCCGCGGGTGGGACATCTACTTCGAGCTCGGGCGCGGGGAGGTGCGTGAAGGGCGGCCGCTCGAGGCGCTTCTGTCCGCGTACCGCATCGGCGCGCGGGTGGCCTGGCGCCACGCCGCCGCCGAAGCCCGGCAGGCGGGACTGGGGGCCGATGCCCTCGCCCCCCTTGCGGAGGCGATGTTCGCCTTCATCGACGAGCTGTCCGGACGCTCGGCCGAGGGCTACGCCTATGAGCAGTCCATGGCCGCCGGCGAGGCGGCCGGGCGGCGGCGCGCCCTGGTGCAGCTCATGGTCGCGCGCCCGCCCGCGGAGGCCGCGACGGTCGAGGACGCGGCCCGCGACGCCGGCTGGCGCCTTCCCGAGACGCTCGCGGCGCTCGTGTGGAGCGGCGACCCCGACCTGCGTCTGGCCGGCGGCCTGCCGTTCGGATCGCTCGCGGCCCGGGTGCGCGGCGAGACCCTCTGCGCGCTGGTGCCGGACGCCCACGCCCCCGGGCGCCTCGCGGAGCTCTCACGCTCGTTCGAGGGCGAGACAGCTGTGCTCGGCCCGGTCGTCCCGTGGCCGGAGACCTGGCGAAGCGCGGCCCGCGCGGGGGCCGCGCTGGCACTCGCCGCGGAGGGGTTGCTTCCCGGCGGCGGCCTGGTGATGTCCGACCGGCACCTGCCCGAGCTGGCCCTGATGCGCGACCGGCGGCTGCTCGACGACCTTGCCGCGTCCAGCCTGGCGCCCCTCGACGGCCGCACCGCCGCGGCGCGCTCGCGGCTGCTCGAGACGCTACGCGCCTGGATCGACCACCAGGGGCGGGTACCCGACGTGGCCCGCGCGCTTCACGTGCACCCCCAGACCGTCCGCTACCGGCTCGTCCAGCTGCGCGAAGCATTCGGCCCGGCGCTCGACGACCCCGACGGGCGCTTCGAGCTCGCCCTCGCCGTGCGCGCCCCCGGTGCCGCGGAGCCGCGAGCGGGAGAGCCTCAGACGACCTCGCGCAGGCGTCCCGTCTCGACCTCGTAGACGAAGCCGCGCACCGAGTCGGTCCGGGGTATGAACGGGTCCTCCCGGATCCGAGCGATGCAGTTGCGCAGATCGTCGTCCAGGTCGCCGAAGCAGTGGGCCTTCCATTCCGGCCGGCTGCCGGTCTCCTCCTCGAGCTTCGATGCCAGCTCGTCGTCGGTGAAGGTGAGCATCCCGCAGTCCGTGTGGTGGATGAGCACGATCTCCTCGGTGCCGAGGAGGTTCTGCGAGATGGCGAGCGAGCGGATCGCGTCGTCGGACACCACTCCGCCGGCGTTGCGGATCACGTGCGCGTCACCCTCCTCCAGGCCGAGCAGGCGGGCCGGATCGAGCCGCGCGTCCATGCACGCCACAACGGCCACCTTGCGTGCGGGCGGGAGCGGCAGATCACCCTTCGAGAACGAGCTCGCATACGACTCGTTGTTGGCCAGCAGCTGGTCAGTGGCGCTCATGTGTCTCCTTGGTCAACCGGGCGGGAAGAACGAAGATAGAGGATTCTCCACCGGATGAGTTGAGAAGCGTCGTAACGTTTTCCGGACGTCCCGGCGGATATAAGTGCCGTCGCAACGACCCCGATGTCTGGGAGTAACGCATGCGTTTGACTCGCATCCTCTGGGCCGCCCTCGCCGGGCTGCTCGTGCTCGCCGGCACGGCGAGCGCCCAGGGGCCGCCCCCGCCCAGCGCCGCCAACGGCGCGGCCGTGCAGACTGTGGCCCAGGGCGTGCCCACGCCCACCCAGTTCGCCTTCGCGGGCGGCACCCTGTTCGCCGCGGCCGGCGGCTCCGAGGAGCCGGGCGGTCCGCCCGGCGGCGTGTTCGTCCTCAAGAACGGCACCGCCACCCGAGTCCCGAACTCGCCCGCAGCCGTCTTTGGCGTCGCGTGGCGCAACGGCAAGCTCTACATCTCCGCCGGTCCGAAGCTGCTCGTCTGGAGCAAGTGGAACGGCACCACGTTCAAGAAGCGCAAGACGCTCCACCAGCTGCCCAAGAAGTCGGCCTGGTGGAACGGGCTCGCATTCGGGCCCGACGGGCGGATCTACGCGGGCATCGGGTTCAACGAGAAGGACGAGTTCACGCGCCCGAAGAACCTGCCGTACAACAAGTCGTGGGTGTCGATCAAGCCGAACGGCAAGGACCTGCGCGTCGTGGCTCGCGGGCTTCGCCAGCCCTGGATGACGACGTTCGTGAACGGTCGCCCGTTCCTGAGCGTGCTCGCCCAGGACAACGTCGACCCGCCGCCGCCTGACTGGATCGTCAACCCCCGCAAGGGCCAGGACTACGGGTATCCGAAGTGCAACCGCTCGAAGCCCAAGCCGTGCCGCGGCTACGCGAAGCCGTGGACGACGTTCCCGAACCACGCATCGCCGATGGGCCTGGGAGCGATCGGGAAGAAGCTCTACGTGGCGCTCTTCGGCGGGCTGGGCACCGGCCCGACGGTCGTGAGCGTGCCGCTCAAGGGCGGGGATCCCACCCCGTTCCTGACGGGCTACGTGGCGCCCGTGGTCGCTCTCGGAGTGAACAAGGGCTGGGTGTACACCGGCGACCTCACCGGAGCCGTGTACCGGGTCAAGCCGTAGGAACGACCGGGGCCGGCGGGGTCATGCAGTAACCCCGCCGGCCCCGGATTCGTCCCGTGCGCGCACCGGCGGGCCGCGCCGCGGCCACCGATGACGGGAGGAGAGTGCACGGGACCAGCATCCCGCGGCGCGAGCCGCCCGTCTTGGGACGGGTGGCGAAATCTTGGGCCTCCCGACCCGACCGCCTGTCGAAAGGACATCGGTGCGCAGCCGGCCGAGCCGGCTGCTTCCGCAAACGCCGAGTGAGCCGATCTGCCAGGCTCCTCCGCCTTGCGCCGGCTCGCCAGGTTCATCTCCGGTCCCGTGTTTGCCCTCGCCGGGCTGAACCACTTCGTGATGCCGAAGGCCTACCTGGCGATCATGCCGGACTACCTTCCGGCCCACCGCGAGCTCGTGTACGTCTCGGGGGTCGCTGAGCTGTCGTCCGCGCTGGCCACGCTCCATCCGCGCACGCGGCGGGCCGGTGGCGTGCTCGGGATCGCCACCCTGGTCGCGGTCTTCCCGGCTAACGTCCACATGGCGCAGCACCCCGAGCGCTACCGGAAGATCCCGCTCTGGGCGCTCTACGCCCGGCTCCCGCTCCAGGGGTTGTTCATCTACTGGATGTGGCGGGCCACGCTCGCCGACGGCTAGGGGCCGCGCCCCTCCTGGCATAGCACCGGCCCCTTCCTGTTGCGCTCCAATTGCTACCGGGGTATAAGAACGGCGGACCAGACGCACCCGAGCGACCAGGGGGGAAAGCGTGGCCGAGTCGCATTCTCGCGTCCGAAGTTGGGGAACGATCGCCGCCTTCGCCCTCATTGTCGCCGTGAACATCGGCGAAGGGATCGATGAGGGCTTCGACTTCTGGAATTGGCTCCTGATCGCTCTCGGCGCGGTGTTCATTCTCCAAGCCGTGTACCGCCTGCGGACGTAGGGCGGGCGAGTTTCGCTAGCCCCTCCTAGATGCCTTCGGGGCGCCGGAGCGCCTCGGGGCGCAGCGCCGGGTTGTCCCAGCCGCCGTCCGCGGGATTCACGTCGGTGCCCGGCGCCACGATCGCGTCGATCTGGTCGAGCACGTCGTCCGAGAGGGTCACATCGGCGGCTGACAGCTGCGACTCCAGGTGCTCCATCGTGCGCGGGCCGATGATCGCCGCCGTGACGGCGGGGTGCCTGATCACGAAGGCGATCGCCATCTCGATCAGGCTGAGGCCGGCCTCCTCCGCCACCCGCGCCAGCGCGTCGGCGGCCTCCAGCTTGCGCTGGTTCGCGGGCTTCGACATGTCGTAACGGTCGGGGATCATCGCCGCCCGGCGCGAGGTCTCGACCTCGGTGTCGAGCCTGTAGCGGCCCGACAGCCAGCCTCCCGCGAGCGGGCTCCAGGGGATCACGCCCATCCCGTGACGCAGGCACGTGGGCAGCACGTCGGCCTCCACGCCGCGCACGAGCATCGAATACGGGGGCTGCTCGGTCACGAAGCGCTCGCGCCCGCGCCGCTCGGCCACCCATTGCGCCTCGGCGATCTGACTCGCCGGGAAGGTCGAGGAGCCCGCGTAGCGGATCTTGCCGGCGCGGATCAGGTCCGACAGCGCGGCAAGCGTCTCGTCCACGTCGGTGTCCGGCTCGGGGCGGTGGATCTGGTAGAGGTCGATCCAGTCGGTGCCGAGGCGCCGGAGGCTGTTCTCCACCTCGCGCACGATCCAGCGGCGCGAGTTGCCGAACTCGTTCGGATCGTCGCCCATCTTGCCGTGGACCTTGGTGGCCAGCACGACGTTGTCGCGGCGGCTCCCTTTGAGCGCCTTGCCCACGATCTCCTCGGACTCGCCGCGCGAGTAGACGTCCGCGGTGTCCACGAAGTTGATCCCGGCGTCGAGCGCCCGGTGGATTATCCGGATCGACTCGTCGTGGTCGCGCTCGCCCCAGCCGCCGAACATCATCGTGCCGAGACACAGCGGGCTGACGCTCACGCCGGTGCGTCCGAGGTTCCTGTGTTCCATGACCGGTGACAGTACCGGCCTGCTGCAAGCCGGCCTGCGAGCCGTCGCGCGGCGCTCCTAGCCTGGCCGCGTGCTTCGAGAGATCGAGACCGCGGGCTTCGAGCGGAGGCTTACGCTGCGCGGGCGGCGCTTTCGCCTCGTGCGTGGCTCCACCCCGCTCGCGCCCGCGTGGGGAGCGCGCCGGCAGCGGGCCCTGGCCGCGGCGTCACTTGCAGCGCCCGTGGCCCTGGCTTGCGACGGGCGCAGGACGTGCTGGTGGTTCGAGGAGCGCTTCTACTGGGCGGACGAGGAGCTCGACGCGACCGACGTGCTCGCGCTCGTCCGTGAGCGTGAGCGGCGGCGGCGCAGGCGCCTCGAGCGCGCCCACGCGGAGCTGGCCGCGGCGCCCGGCGCCACGCCCCGCCGGACCCGGATCGCACGCGAGGTGAGGGTCGCCGTGTTCGAGCGCGACGGCGGCCGCTGCGTGGAATGCGCCTCGGACTTCGACCTGCAGTACGACCACCTGATCCCGCTGGCGCTCGGAGGCGGCAGCGGCGTCGACAACCTCCAGCTGCTCTGCGCGGACTGCAACCGCCGCAAGGGCGCCGCGCTGGCCTGACGGTTCCCACTATGCGGCGGACGCCCACCGGAATAGGCTGGCGCCCGATGAGCAGGGACCGCCAGGGTCGCCGCCGGCCCGTTCTCCTGCTCGCCCTTCTGGTGGCGCTGCTCGCGTCGCTCGCCGGGGCGGGCTCCGCCAGCGCCGCGGGCGAGGGCTGCAACGGCAATCCGCGGCTCTGCGACCGCCCGCTCGACCGCGTGGTGCTGCCGACGGCACACAACGCGATGTCGGCCGCGTCGCTCGGCTGGATCTTCCCGAACCAGCCGGTGGGGATCCCGCAGCAGCTCGCGGCCGGGGTGCGCGGGCTCCTGCTCGACACGCACTACGGGCACGTGTCGTCGAGCGGTTCCGTGGTCACCGACAACACGGAGACACCGCAGAGCCGGATCTACCTCTGCCACCAGGCCTGCCAGCTCGGCGCCACGCCGCTGATCGAGGTGCTCCAGGCGATGCGCATCTTCCTGCACTTCCACCCGCGCAACGTGATCGTGATCGTGAACGAGGACAACGTGAGCGCCACCGACTACGCGCAGGAGTTCAGGAACGCCGGACTGCTCAAGCACGTCTACCGGGGCGCCACCACCTCCCCGTGGCCGACGCTCCGGACGCTGATCCGCAACCGCAAGCAGGTGATCCTGCTGGCCGAGCGCGACTCGGGCGTCGTGCCCTGGTACCACGAGGCCTACGCGGGCGTGGTGCAGGAGACGCGCTACGACTGGGCCACGCCGAACCTGATCACCGATCCGGCCAACTGGACGGCCAGCTGCTCGCCCAACCGCGGCGGCACCAACGGCTCGCTCTTCCTCATGAACCACTGGTCGCCGCCGTTCGCGCCGACCCCGTCCGGCTCGGCCAGCGTGAACGCGACCGACGTGCTCGTCGGGCGCGCCCGCGCGTGCGAGGCGGCGCGCGGGAAGCTCCCGAACCTCGTGGCCGTCGACCAGTTCCAGAGCGGCGGCCTGTTCGAGGCCGTGCGGCAGCTGAACGCCGGCGTCACGCCCTAGGCCCCCCTTCAGCCATTTGCGCGGGTGCTACGCTTCTGAAATCGAAGCAGGCCCGCGCATAGCGCCGCTCTCGCCGCCCTACGAGCCGGAGCTCGAGCGCCTGCTCGTGCGGATGACCGGCACGGACGAGGTCGATCCGCTCAAGCTCTTCCGCACCCTGGCGGTGCACGAGGAGCTCACATCGCGCATGAGGCCGCTCGGGGCCGCGCTGCTCGCCCATCCGACGATCGACCCGCGCGACCGCGAGGTGGTCATCCACCGGGTGACCGCCCGCTGCGGCGCCGAGTACGAGTGGGGCGTGCACGCGGTGGCGTTCGGACGCCCGCTGGGCCTGGACGACGCCCAGCTCGCGGCCACCGTGCACGGCGGGGCCGGCGATCCCGCCTGGTCGGACCACGACCGGCTGTTGATCGAGCTGGTGGACGAGCTGGACGACGCCGCCACCGTGAGCGACGAGCTCTGGAGCCGGCTCGCCGCCGAGTGGAGCCCGTCGCAGCTCGTCGAGCTCGTGGTGCTGGCCGGCTGGTATCGCCTGATCTCGCAGGTGATCAATGCCTGCGGCGTGGAGCACGAGGACTGGGCGGAGCGCTTTCCGCCGGTGCCGGGCTAGCCGCGCAGCATCTGCGCCCCCGCCAGCGACTCCTGGCAGACATAGCGGAAGTGGGCCAGCCAGAAGCGCCGCAGCGCACGGTAGGTCAGGCCCTCCGCCACCTCCCACGAGCCGAACAGCGAGCGCTCCGCGTCGAGCGCCGCGAAGCGATAGCTGTGGAGCGCGTGGAAGCCGGGTGCGCTGACCTCCCAGGTCACGCGGTCGTGCGGCTCGAACTCGACGATCTCGGCGGTCGCCGGGAGCTTGTAGAGGTAGCGCGCCTCGATCGGGTTGAACGCGAACCTCAGCGTCGCCCCCTCGCGCAGCTCCCCGCCCTTCACCGACGATCGCCAGAAGCACGGATTCCAGTCAGGCCAGCGCGGCACGTCGAGGAAGATCTCCCAGACTCGCTCCACGGGCAGCGCGACCTCGACCGATCCCTCGATCGGCAGTGGCGCCGAGTGGGCGATGGGGCCGCTCACAGGGCAGTCAGTATCGCGGGCCGTCGGTGTGCAGGTAGAGCACGGGCCCCGCGCCGAAGCGCCCGGCCGCGTTCTCCGCGCGCAGTGCCGCCACCGCCTTTGCCGTGTAGACCGGGTCGAGCGCCAGCCGGTCGCCCTCGCGCGCGACGACCGTGGCCTCCTGCCCCTCCGGCGTGGCGTGTCCGTACCCGGCTCCGATCCAGCCCTCGAGGACGGTCACGCCGTCCGGGCTCGGGGCCGTGGCCGGAAGCTCCGCCCCGCGCCGGCGCAGCAGCGCCTCCGCCCCGCCGGCGCGCCGAGCGAGCGTCTTCGGGTCCACGCGCAGGTCGCGCGTGACCGGTACTCCGACCACGCGCGTGCGCAGTCCGGCGAGCCGGAGGCCGAGCGCCAGGCCCGCGGCGCTGCCGCCCGAGCCGACCGCGACCACCACGTGCGACGGCTCGGGCAACTCGCCCGCGGTCACCTGGCCGGCCAGCTCGAGGCTCGCCTCCACGTAACCCAGCACGCCCAGGGCCGTCGAGCCGCCGGCCGGCAGCACGTACGGCGGCCGCCTCCGGGTGTGGCGCAGCAGCAGCCACGGCAGCGCCGCGATCGTGCGCGCCTTGGTGTGCGTCCGGTGAATCGTGGCCCCGGACGCGCGCAGCCGCTCCAGGTGCGCGCGGACGTGCTCGTCCACCGGCTGGTCCACTAGCGCCAGGGCCGTGTGGATGCCGTGCTCGCGCCCGTAGAGCGCCGCGGCCAGCCCCCAGTTGGTGCCGAGGCCGCCCACGGTGAGGATCGTGCCGGCGCCGCGGCGCCGCGCCTCGGGCAGCAGCCACTCGAGCTTGCGCACCTTGTTCCCGCCCCACGCCCCGGAGCCGAAGGCGCCGTCGTCCTTGACCCACACCGGTGCGCCGCCCTCGGCGGACAGCCCCTCGAGCAGGCGCACGGGGGTGGGGCGCTCGCCGAGCGAGATGTGCGGCAGGCGCTCGCGGAGCGCCGGGAAGCGCTCGTGGAGGAGCGGCGCGGTCAGCACGGCGCCAGTCTGACGGACGGCTGTTAGCTTGCCCGCCGCAGGGATGCGCGCGAGGAGACGACACCAGCTGACGATCGCGAGCCTGGCCTCGGTCGCCGTGCTCGCCGGCGCCGGCTCGGCCGCGGCGATCCCCTGGGACGTGGGCGGGGCGATCCCGCCGAGTCGCACCCCGGCGGCCGAGCGCCCCGATCCGAGCTGCGCCCAGAGCTACGCCGACGACCGCCCGCGCGGGGGCCCGGCGCTGCGCTTCGGCATCGGCCCGCGCCTCGCCGGCGAGGCCGGCGCGCAGCAGACCACGCCGACGGTCCGCGAGGACCTCCGCAAGCGCGATGCCGCGCTCACGCGCCTGAAGGGCCGGAAGTTCCTCGCGGTGCGCCTCAACCGGCTCTTCCAGGCGGACGGCCGCGCCGGCATCGCCCAGTTCCAGCGGATGGCCGCCCGCTTCGCGCGGCTCGGACTCGAGGTGGAGCTACAGGTGCGCTACCACCCGCGCGATCGCGACGACGGCGACATCGCCAAGTGGCTGCGCTACGTGCGCTCCGTGGTCCGGGCGTTCGGGCCCAACCGTGCCGTGACGGGGCTCCAGATCACGAACGAGGTGAACATCACCTATTCGAAGAACACCTCCGACGGGTTCTACAAGCGCGCAGTGGAGGCGCTCGTGCGCGGCGTGATCGAGGCCAAGCGCACGTCGCTGAGGCTCGGCTACCGCCACCAGCAGATCGGCTTCAACTACGCCTTCCGCTCGTCCGGCGCCGCGCTCGCCACCGACGCGGACTTCTGGCGCGCGGTGGGCCGGCGCGGCGGCGCGCGCCTGCGCCGCGCCACCGACTGGATCGGGCTCGACATCTACCCCGGCACCTTCACGCCCGGGCTCCTGCTGCCGGTGCCGGTCGAGGACTTCGGTGACTCCTTCCTCGAGGGCCTGGCCCAGGTGCGTGAGTGCTACATGCCGAAGGCCGGCTTCACTCGCTCGACGCCGCTTCGCATCGAGGAGACCGGCTACCCAACCGGCCCCGGGCGCCCGGAGGCGACACAGGTGAGGGCGACTCGCGAGTTCGTCAAGGCAGCGGTCGCGTACCGCGGCACCTACGGCATCAGCGACTTCCGCTGGTTCGGCCTCCGCGACAACAACAGCGAGGGGCCGAACTTCCAGTCCTTCTTCGGGCTGCTGCGCGACGACTACTCGCCCAAGCCGGCCTTCGGCGAGTACCGGCGGCTGATCAGGCGCTTGGGCCGGGGGCCCGAGCGGTGAATGCCATCGGTGCGCAGCCGGCCTAGCCGGCTGCTTCCGCAACGACGATCCACGTGGACGCCGGCGCGTAGACCCCGCGCGGCCCGTCGAACTCGGACAGCGCCTCCCGGAGCGCGGCCTCGATCTGCGGCCGGACCCGCTCGCCCTCCGCGCCGGCCAGGCGGATCAGCTCGCCCGCCGGGCCGAGGGCCATGACCAGCGCCATGGCCCCGTCCACGTCGTCGCCGATCTTGATGTCGATGTCCGAGCGCGTGAGGGACACGTGCTCGAAGCCCGCGGCCTGCACGATCCCGCTGGTGGTGTCGGCGTCGGCCATCGAGAAGGGTCCGGGACCGCACGTGGGCTCGTCCGAGTCCTCGTTGCGCTCGAGGAAGCCGGAGACCACCAGCTCGGCCCGGTGCAGCCAGTCGTTGTCCAGCTTGCGCCGCCAGACGACCGAGCAGAGCCGCCCGCCGGGGCGGAGCGCGACACGTACGTTCCGCAGCGCCGCCACGGGGTTGGCGAAGAACATCGTGCCGAAGCGCGAGAAGGCGTAGTCGAAGGGCTCTCCGAACTCGGTCACCTGCACGTCCCCGACGAGAAAGCTCGTGTTCGTCGAGCCCGCCTCCTCGGCCTCGCGCCGAGCCACCTCGATGAAGCGCTCGGCCGCGTCGATCCCCACAACCTCGCCCTCGGGCCCGACCAGCTCGGCCAGGCGCTGGGCGGTGTCGCCGAAGCCGCAGCCCACGTCGAGCGCACGGTCGCCGGGGCTTGGGGGATGCAGCGCGAGCGCCCGCTCGCCGTGCGCCCCGAGCCCGGTGGTCACCAGGTCGCGGAAGGCGAGGAACCTGTCGAACAGCGGCCCGTTCCAGGCCTCGACAGCCTCCTTGTTCGACGCGGCTACGGGCACCCGGGCCTCCACGGCAGGAATGCTAGTCAGCGCGGGGCGCGGCGGCGACGCCTGGAGCGCGACCGCCCGCCATTGTTTCCGGGACGGTGGTCCCGGCCGCGGTTCCCGTCGGCGTGGCTGCGCGCGGTGCGCTCGCCGAGGCCGCTCTCCGAGAACTCGGCGTGGAGCCTCAGCCCGTGCGCGATGCGCTTCACGTCGGCCGCGTCCTCGTGCGTGACGAAAGTGGTGCCGAGCCCGGTTCGCCCGGCACGGCCGGTGCGCCCGACACGGTGGACGTAGCCGTCCGAGTCGGCCGGGGGATCGAAGTTGATCACGTGGCCGACGTGGTCGATGTCGAGCCCGCGTGCCGCGACGTCGGTGGCCACGAGCGTGGCCACCTCGCCCGAGGAGAAGCTCGCGAGCGCCCGCTCGCGCTGGGACTGCGAGCGGTTGCCGTGCATGGCGATCGCGTCGATCTTCCGGGCCCGCAGGCGCTTGACCAGGCGATCCGCTCCGTGCTTGGTCCGGACGAACACGAGGTTGCGGTCGGAGTCCTCGCGGCGCAGCTGGCCGACGAGAGCGTCCAGCTTCGAGTCGCTCGTGACTGCGAGGAACCGGTGCTTCACGTCGGCGCGCTGCTCAGACGGGGCCACGTGCTCGTGCCGGCGCGCGTCGTGCGTGTAGGAATCCGCCACCTTGAGGACGCTGCCCTCGAGGGTGGCCGAGAAGAAGAGTGTCTGGCGGTCGCGGGGCAGGGCCCTCACGATGCGGTCCACGGCGGGCCGGAATCCCATGTCGAGCATGCGGTCGGCCTCGTCGAGCACCAGGATGCGCACGCGGTCGAGGCTGAAGGCGCGGCGCTCGAGCAGGTCCTCGAGGCGTCCGGGGGTGGCCACGACGATGTGCGCGCGGCGGGCGAGCTTCGACTGGCGCTCGATTCCCGCGCCGCCGTAGACGGCCGCGATCGACAGCGCGCGGGCATGCGCCAGCGGGCGTAGGTCTTCCACGATCTGCCCTGCGAGCTCGCGGGTGGGACAGACGACCAGCGCGCTCGGACGCGGGTCCTCGGCCTCCACGAGATCGACCATGGGGATCCCGAAGGCGAGCGTCTTGCCCGACCCCGTCGGCGACTTCACGAGGACGTCGCGACCTGCGCGGACATCCTGCATCACCAGCTGCTGAACCGGGAACGGCTCGGTTATGCCCTCTGTTCGGAGGGCGTCGACCACAGCGCTGGAAGCGCCCAGGTCGGCGAAGGACTGCTTGGACATGTGACTCCTTGGTGGCAGCCAGAAACGGCTGCTCAAACGATTCGGGAGATTCGACTGACCCGGATCGCCGGAGCGCACGAGACAAGAACCTCGCGGGCGGCGTCGCCACCCACGTGAGAGAACTTAGCAGCGAGCACTGCTAGCGTGCCGGTTTAGGTCCAGCTCCTAGGAGTTGGAAAAGGCAGTGCGAGCGGTCGCAGTCGTTGCTCCATGGGCACCTCGGCGTACGCAGCACACATCGTGGGAGGTACCCATGGCAACAGGAACAGTCAAGTGGTTCAGCGACGACAAGGGCTTCGGTTTCGTCACACCTGACGAGCCCGGCAAGGACCTTTTCGTGCATCACAGCGAGATCGCCGGCGAGGGCTTCCGCTCTCTGTCCGACGGCGCGCGGGTGGAGTACGAGGCCCAGCCCGGAGACAAGGGCCCGAAGGCGGTCAACGTCCGGACCATCTGATCGCTCCGTAGCCGGATCGATTTTTCGAAAGCCGCCCTTCGGGGCGGCTTTCGTCGTTCCAGGGGCCTTTACGCCGCTCGCCGGGAGGCGACCGAGTCCAGCACAGCCACCACCTCGTCGGCGAGCGTAGGGCCGTCGGCCGGATTGACCGGCGTGGCGGTGATGCGCACCACCACGTCCTCGCCGTCGAACTCCTCGAGGTCCACGTGAGGGGCCGCACGGGTGGACACGGACACGTTCTCGTCCAGCCGGCGGTGCACGTCGCTCGGGCGGACGTCCGCGTCGAGGCGGGCCCGCAGCTCGACCGCCGAGGGCTCGCGCAGCGGCACGACCGCGGCCGCGAGCACCACCGAGTTCGGCACCAGGATCCGGTCCTCGCCGTTGGCGAGCGTCGTGTAGAGGAGCCCGAGCGAGGCCACGGTCCCCTCCAGCTGTCCCGCCACGCCACCGGCCTGCAGCCGGATCCGGTCGCCGACCCGGTAGGGGCGCGCGCTCAGCAGCACCATGCCGGCGATCAGGTTGCCGATCGTCTGCTGCGCCGCGAGACCGAGGATCACCGCGGTGAAGGCGCCTCCCACGGCCAGGGTGGCCGGCTGGATCCCGGCCAGCCGGAGCGCCGCGAGCAGCGTCACGAGCATCGTGGACAGGCGAATCAGGAAGCCGACCGTTCCGGCCGTGCCCGGGTCGAGGCGGCTCTCCAGATACGGCCAGAGCGCGCGGCCGAGGCTGACCGCGAAGGCCCAGCCGAGCACCACCAGCGCCACGACGGTCGCCGCCCTCACGGGGAGGTCGGCGCCGAAGAGGCTGTCGCGCTGCGAGTAGGTGAGGACCACGGCCACGATGAGCGGCACCAGGACCACGACCTGGGCGCGTGCGCGCCGGGCGCGCTGCACCGCACGGGCGCTCGCTTCTCGGGCACGCGACTGCAAGGGGTTCCCCGCCATCCCATGACCGTTCCGTGGCCGGCGCCGGGCTAAACGCGGGTGGCCGGACGTTCTAGGTGCTGCAAGGCGCCTTGCGGCGCCCGAGGGTCAGGGCTCGATCACGTTGTTCGGATCGGGCCGCCGCTCGGGCGGGGCGTGGCTGTAGTCGCCGAAGGGCCCGTCGCGCTCGGCGAGAGCGGCGGGCATGCCCTCCTCCTCGACCAGCCGGATGAAGCGCTCGGCGTCGGGCGTGTTGCGCATCAGCCCGTCCAGGATCGGACCGAGCGTCTGGGTCGCTCCCAGGCCCATGTTCTCGTAGGCCTGGTTCACGACCAGCTTCTGCGCGGCGAGCTGCGACGACGGGATCGAGCACAGCCCGGCCGCAAGCTCCGCCACGGTGTCCTCCAGCTGGGCGAACGGCACGGCCCGGTTGATCAATCCGCAGTCCGCCGCCTCGGTGCCGGTGAGCGGCCGCCCGGTGAGGGCGTGCTCCTTCGCCTTGGTCAGGCCCAGCCGGTAGATCCACATGCCGGAGAGGTAGGCGCCCCACATCCGGCTGTAGGGGGTGCCGATCACCGCGTCCTCGCTCGCCACCACCAGGTCGGCGCAGAGCGCGAAGTCGCTGCCGCCGCCCACGCACCAGCCGTGCACCTGCGCGATCACCGGCTTGGGGGCGCGCCACACGCTCATGAACTTCTGGGTCGGGGCGATCTCGGGGGCCGTCGCGAAGGCGAAGTCCTTGCCGGGATCCCAGCGGCCGTCGCTGGCGAGCCAATCGTCCCAGTGGTGGAAGCCCCCGCCGAAGTCGTAGCCGGCGCAGAAGGAGCGTCCCGCACCCCTGACCACGATGACCTTGACCTCGTTGTCGCGCACCGCGTGGCCGACGGCTGCCTCAAGCTCGTCGGGCATGGGCGGGACGATCGTGTTGAGCCGCTCCGGCCGGTTCAGCGTGACCGTGGCCACGCCCTCCGCCGCGCTGTAGAGGAGCGTCTCGTAATCGCCGCCGGCCACGCGGGCAGGCTACTTGCTCTTCAGCGGCCTGTCGGCGATGTCCCTGAGCTCCTCCGTTCGTGCGTCTGCCGTCGGCCAGCAGGGAACGAGGTGAACCCAGGGCGGAACTATTCCGCCTCTCGTGCATCTCGATGAAGGTGCACCGAGCGAAGGTGCGCCGTGACAGTCCCGTCACGGTCGTGCGTCCCGGTGTGACCCGTCAGAAATCGAGACCAAAGTTGAGCTGAATAGTTCAGCTCAAGCTTGGTCTCGTCCGAGCTGGCCCGGTCAGAGGCGCCGCAAACGCGGCGGCGGCATCCTCAGGCCGCCGCGGTCGCCACCGGCGCCGGCGCGTCGCTGCGCACCGGGCGATCGCGCAGCACCGTCGCGGCGCCGCCGCGCGGGCTCAGTGTGATCGCGCGTCTGCGGCTCCCCTCGGAGCCGGCGTCCGCGGCATGCAGCTCGCTCCGGACGAGCACGGCGCGCAGCACGATCTTCATCTCGAGCAGCGCGAAGCTCGCGCCGAGGCAGCGGCGCCGGCCGCCGCCGAACGGGATCCACGTGTAGGTGCCGGGCTGCTCGTCGAGGAAGCGCTCGGGCCGGAAGGCGTAGGGCTCCGGATAGATCTCCGGGTCGTGTTGCACCAGGTACGCGTTCGCCACCAGGCACGTGCCGGGCGCGTAGTCCCACCCACCGACCGTTATCGGCTGCTTCACGAGCCGCGGCGCCGCGTTGGGGAGCACGGGCTTGTGGCGGAGCGCCTCCTGAACCGTCGCGGTCAGATAGGCGTCGCCGTCGTCGCGGTCGAGCTCGTCCACCAGGCGCTTCATCACCTCGGGGCTGCGCACCAGCCGCTCGAAGGCCCAGGCGAGCTCCGAGGCCGTCGTCTCGTGGCCCGCCACGAGCAGCGTCATCAGCTCGTCGCGGAGCTCGCGGTCGGACATCGGCGACCCGTCCTCGTGGCGGGCGGCGAGCAGCATCGCCAGCACGTCGTCGCGCTCGGACGAGTGTTCCCGGCGCTCCGCGATCAGCTCGAACAGCAGCTGGTCGGTCTCCTCGCGCAGGCGCAGGAAGCGCGCCCAGGGCCCGCGGCCTCCGAGCTGCTTCTGCATGAAGGGCAGCATTCCGAGCGGTCGCGCGCCCAGCGTCAGGATCTGCGTGAGCCGCTCGCGGATGGCGTCCATGCGGCGGCCGGGGTCGAGGCCGAACACGGCGCGCAGGATCACCTCGAGGGTCAGCTCCTGGAGCCGCGGATGCAGCTCCACTCGCTCGTCGCGCGGCCAGGCCGCGGCCTGGCGCTCTGCCACCTCGGCCATGAGGCCGGACAGGCGCTGCATCTTCTCGCCGTGGAAGGCCGGCAGCATGAGCTTGCGCTGCTCGAGATGAGGCCCCTCGTCGAGGAGGATCACGGAGTTGCTGCCGATCACGGGCTCGAGGATCCGGGCGCCCTCGCCGGGGTGAAGCACCTCCGGGGATGCGGTGAACATCTCGCGGAGCTCCGCGGGGTCCGAGAGCATCACGAACGGCGGCGTCTGGAGCAGGCGCACGGTGAAGCGTTTTCCGTAGCGCGCGCGGTTCGACTCGAGGAAGGAGACCGGGCGCGTCCACCAGGCCATGGTCTGGAGCGCCGGGTGCTGGCGCGGACCAGGGGGTAGTGCGGGCGTGACCAAGCTGGCTCTCCTCAGCCGCAAGGTACGGCATCCCGGCCGGCGGCCTGTGTGACGAGTCGCACACAAGCCGCCTCCCGTCGCGGGCTACCGCCGCCGGGCCAGCGCCGCCTCGGTCGCGCCGCGCCGGCTCTCGAAGAACTCGACGCGGCGCACCCTGCCGCCGTGGAGGTCGAAGACGCAGTAGCCGCCCATGGCCACCTTCGCCCCGCTGCGCTTGCCCTCCCCCTCGGCACACCAGTGCGTGACCACGCATCCGCCCGCCTCGATCGGGTTGTCGATCGTGAACGAGAGGTCCCCGAAGGACTGGCGGAGCTTCCGCGCCCAGTCCACCGCACCGTCGTGGCCGTAGTTCCAGCCGGCGCCTGGCATGCGCGGCTCGTCCTGAAGCTCGGCGTCCGCGTCCAGCTCGTCGAGCGCGGCGAGATCACCCTCGTTGAACGCGGCCAGCAACCGACGGACCACCTCGAGGTTCTCGGCGAACATCGCCGGCCAGTATCTCGCTCACCGCGACACGAGTCCATGCGCGTGGGCGGGACTGCCGGCGGTCGTCGAACGCCCGCTCCGAGCCGCCGCGACGCCCAGCGCCACCAGTCCGGCCAGGGTCCATGCCAGGAGCACTGCCACGTGCCCACCGGCGCCCGCGCCGTCGAAGAACCCGGTGCTCCGCAGCAGGTTCGCGCCGGCCCCCGGAGGCATCAGCTGCCCGAGACCGCCGACCGGCTCTGGCAGGAGCTCCGGCGCCGAGCCGGCACCCGAGAACGGGTTGCCGATGAGGATCATCACCAGCGCGCCGACGATGGCCCCCTTCTCACCGAACAGGGCATACAGCCCCGCCACCAGCGATGCGATCGACAGCACGGTGAGGCTGAGCACCGCGGCGTTGCTCCACCAGTCGCCGCCGACAACGTCGAGCCAGCTCTGGATGATGGCCGTGGCGCCGAGACCGGCGAGCAGGGATCCGACCACGGCCAAGCCAGCCCGGGCGAGGGAACCGGCCGCCAGGAGCGATGCGACCACCCCGGCGAGGATCCCGGCGATGACCATCGGCAGCACCGACGAGGGGAGCGCCGTCACATGAGGGGATCCGGGCACGACGTCCTGCACCTCGGTCGTCGCGCCCTCCGCCGAAGCGGCATTGCCCAGCAGCTGGGCGACGGCGGGGCTCGCCGCGGACGCCGTCAACAGCTTCGGCCCGGCGGGAGCCGCCACGAACGCGCCGTAGACCTCACGATCCTCGATCGCCTCGCGGGCGGCGGCCTCGTCCGCGTACCGGTGCACGTCGAATGCCCCTTCCTGCGAGCCGAGCCGCGCTTCGATCGCCTTCGCGGCCGCGGCCGGGCCGGCCACACCGATCGGCAGGTCGCGTGGCTCGAGGCGCGCGCTCGGCCAGGCGAACAGCGTGAGGACGAGTGCCACGACCAGCGGCACGACAAGGATCGCCGCCGGCGAGGGCTTGGCTTTCTGGTGAGTCGTCATGAGGCACTGCCCTTCGTGACGGGGACGGGACGGGCAACGAGCGCCGCCGCCGACCGAGGAGAGCTCGGCCACGTCGGGAGCTGTAGCAGGTGGTGGTGGACATCGAGAGCGTGCGATGCCGGCCGGCGCTGAGGCGCCGGCCGGCTCGCGTCGTGCAAGATGCACGACCCATGACCTCGGCCAAGGAGAAGATGCTCGCCGGCGAGCTGTACGTGGCGAGCGATCCCGAGCTCGTGGCCGACCACGAGCGTGCGCGGCTCCTGGTCGAGCGCTTCAACGCTACGAGCGTGACCGGGGCGGACGAGCGCCAGGCTCTGCTCGGCTCCCTGCTCGGCCACCTCGGTGAGGGCGCCGAGATCAGGCCTCCGTTCCAGTGCGACTACGGCTATCCGATCAGCCTGGGGGCGCGCAGCTTCATCAACTACGGCGCGATGGTGCTCGACTGCGCTGCGGTCACCATCGGTGAGGAGGTGTGGATCGCCACCGGCGTCCAACTGCTCACCGCCACCCACCCTCTGGATGCCGTGCAGAGGCGCGCGGGCTGGGAGTCCGCCGCGCCCATCGCGATCGAGGACGGGGCCTGGCTGGGCGGAGGCGTGATCGTCTGCCCGGGGGTCACGATCGGCGAGAACGCCGTGGTCGGGGCGGGCAGTATCGTCACGCGGGACGTCCCGCCCGGGGTGCTGGCCGTGGGCAACCCGGCGCGCGTACTGCGCGAGCTCTGATGGCGGAGCCGTTCGTCCACCGCGAGCGGGTGCGCTTCGGCGACCTCGACGCGATGCGCCACCTCAACAACGTGGTCTACCTGCGGTACTTCGAGAGCGCCCGGATCGCGTACATGTCGGAGCTCTCGCCGCAGCACAGCCCCTCCAACCCGGAGCGCGGCTCGTACGGGTTCATCTTCGCCGAAGGGCACATCAACTACCGCTCCCCGGTCCAGTTCGACGAGGAGGTGGAGGTGAGGTGCACGATCGCCGAGGTGCGACGCTCGGCCTTTCGGATGAACTTCGAGATGCACGTGGGCGAGCGGCTGGCCGCTGAGGGGTACGGCTGGCTCGTGGGCTTCGACTACGCCGAGCAGAAGGCGATTCGCCTGCCCGACGACCTGCGCGTCACGCTCGAGTCCGCCCTTGCGCCCTCCGCTTAGGGCAGACTGACACCCCGATGCCCGCGCGCACACTGCTCGCGACCGTTGCCGCCTTCGTTCTCCTGGGTGCACCGGCGAGCGCCGCGCCCTCCCAGAGCAGCCTGCGCCTGGGCACGGTCAGGCTTCACCGCTGTGAGGACGGTCCGCGCTGGTGGTGCGGCGCCCTGCCCAGGCCACTCGACCCCGCTAGACCGAAGGGCCCGCGCATCGACATCGGGTTCCGCTGGCTGCCGCCGCGCCACGACGCCGGACACCCCGCGCTCGTGGCCGTGGAGGGCGGTCCCGGCTACCCGTCCACGGGAAGCCGCTACGAGTACATGGGGATCTACGGGCCGCTGCTGCGCGAGCGTGGACTGCTGCTCGTGGACAACCGCGGCACCGGCAGCTCGGCGCTCATCGACTGCAGGTCGGTCCAGGGGTTTGGGGGTGTGACCTCGGGACCCGAGTTCCCGGGGGTCGTGGCGGCGTGCGCCCGCCAGATCGAGCGCCGCTACCGCCGGGCCGGGCGGCCCGCCCTTCACGCCGCCGACCTGTTCGCGACCGTCTACGCCACGCGCGACCTCGCCGCGGTCCTGAGGGCGCTCCGGTTGGGCAAGGTCGACCTCTACGGGGACTCCTACGGCACGTACTTCGTGCAGTCGTTCATCTCTCGCTACCAGCGCCACCTGCACTCGGTGGTGCTCGACTCGGCCTATCCCGTGCGCGGGCTCGACCCGTGGTACGCCTCGTCCGGCGACGTGGCGCGGCGGGCCCTCGATGCGGTCTGCGAGCGCGACGCGGGCTGCGCGGCCGCCGCGCCGGGGAGCGCCACCGCCAGGCTCGCACAGCTGCTGGCGCGCCTGCGCCTCGGGCCGATCGGTGGCACCACGCGCGACTCCGACGGCACCCGTGTGCGCCTGCGGTTCGGCATCCGGGCGCTCGTGGACATGGTGCAGGACGCGGCCTCGGATCCGGTCATCTACCGCGAGCTGGACGCCTCCGTACGAGCCGCGCTCGCCGGCGACGACGCTCCACTGCTGCGCCTAGTGGCCCAGTCGAAGACGTACAACCACGGCCCGAGCACCGCCGACTACTACTCGAACGGCCTCTACTTCGCCGTCAGCTGCCTCGACTATCCGCAGCTCTTCTCGATGCGGGCCTCGCCGGCGGAGCGGCGCGCCCAGCTGGCCGCGCGTCTGGCCGCACCGCCGCCCGGCGCCTTCGATCCGTTCACGGCGAGCGAGTGGCTCACGATGAGCGCCTACTCCGAGCCCTACCGGGCCTGCCTCGACTGGCCGCGACCGCGCCACGACACGGCCGTCGTCCCCGCGAAGCCGAGGCCGCTTCCGGCCTCAATACCGATGCTCATCGTCGGCGGGGACCTCGACTCGCTCACGCCGCTCTCGGACGCCAAGCTGTTCGGGCCGACGCTCGCGAGGCGGACACGCGTGATCACCCTGCGAAACAGCACGCACGTGACCTCCGAGGACTACACGCCGCTCACGGTCGGGGCGGACTGCGCGCAGCGGCTGATCCGTGCGTACGTTCGGGCTCCCGGGAAGCTGGCGAGCCTCGATGCGCGCTGCGCCCGGCGCATCCCCCCGGTCCACACGCCGGGCGCCTATCCGCTGCGGCTGAGCGACGCGCTTCCCGCGGCGCTGAGCGGTGGGGCGGATCCAGGCCTGCAGGCACGCCGCGCCGCCACGGTGGCCGCGAACGCGCTGGCCGACGCCACGATCCGCCGTTTCTACTCGGGTGCGGCGAGCGGACCGGGGCTGCGCGGCGGCAGCTTCACCGCACGGGGCGACGAGCCCACCCGCTTCCGGCTGCGGGGGGTGCGCTTCGTGCGCGACGCGCTGGTTCGCGGCCGCGGCTCGTGGCGGCTCTCGGACGGCGCGGTGCGCGGCACGCTCGTGGTGGTCCTCGAGAACGACGACGAGGTGCGGGTGCGCGTGTCCTGGAGCCAGCGCTCGCGCCTGGCGCGCGCGACGATCGGCGCGGCCAGGCTGACGCTGCCCGCGCCCTAGCGACCGTTCGGCGAGAGGATGAGGCAGGTGGTGGTGCCGTGGGCCAGCAGCTTGCCGCTCTCCTCCGCGATCACCCGTCCCTCCGCGGTCGCGACGGTGCGACCGGGGTGCACGACCGTCCCCTCGCAGACGATGCGACCGGTGTCGCCGGTGATCGGGCGGGCGAAGTTCACCTTCACCTCGAGCGTCGTGTAGCCCGCTCCCGCCGGCAGCGTCGAGTGCACGGCACAGCCCATCGCCGAGTCGAGCAGGGTCAGCGCGAGACCGCCGTGCACCACGCCGATCGGGTTGTAGTGGTACTCGGCGGGGAGAGCGCCGAACACCACGCGTCCCTCCTCGGCCTCGAGCCCGTCGAAGCCCATCAGCTGCGCGATCGGCGCGCCCGGCAGGCGACCCGCTCCGATCGCGCGCAGGTATTGGAGCCCCGACATCCCCTCGGCCGCGGCGAACGTCTCCAGCGGGTTCTCCCAGGTGATCGTGCGCGAGCGGCTCATGTGGCCTTCCCGAGCGCCGCGGGAGGAGCGGGCGCCAGCACCCGCACGCGCCCGAGCCCCACCCCGATCGCGGCGGTGACCAGGGCGGTGCCGGCCATCAGCCGCCAGGCGTCGTGGAAGGCGCCGGCGGGATCCGCGGGGGAGCCGCCGTCGAGCACGGCCACGAGCACGGCGATGCCGAGCACGGCGCCCACCTGGCGCAGGCATGCGAGCACCGCGCTCCCGGTGGCGAAGCGCGCGGCGGGCAGCCCCGCGACCGCCGCGCTGCCCCAGGCGGCGAAGCTGAAGCCCACGCCACTGCCGGTGAGCAACTGGCCGGGGAGCAGCTCGCTCACGTAGTCCGGGGTCGCGTCCATCGAGCCCGCGAGGAAGAGACAGCCGGCCGCGAACAGAAGCGCTCCGGGCACGGCCACCACGCGCTGGCCGAAGCGGTCGGCGAGCAGCCCCGCGATCGGCGCCGTGAGCGCCGCCATGGCGGGCGCGGGAGTGACAGCCACCCCGGCCTCGAGGATCGACCATCCCCAGACCTCCGTGGTGAAAAGGATGTTCGCGAGCAGCAGGGCGTAGAACGCAGCCGAGAAGGTGAACATGCCCGCGTTGGCCACCGCGAACGAGCGCACGCGGAACAGGCTGAGCTCGATCACCGGCGACGGATGGCGCGCCGAGCGCCAGACCACGAGCGGCAGCAGCGCCAGCCCCACGCCGAGCGCTCCGAGCACGCGCGCGCTCCCCCAGCCCCAGTCCGGGCCCTCGACGATGCCGAGCGCCAGCAGCCCCACGCTCGCGCCGAGGAGCAGGGTGCCGAGCGCGTCCGGCAGCCGGGCGCCCTCCGGCTCACGAATCTCCCGGAGCAGCCGCCGTGCCGGCACGAGCGCGACGAGGCCGATCGGCAGGTTCACGAAGAAGGCCCAGCGCCACCCGCCCCAGTCGACGAGCACGCCGCCCAGCGACGGGCCGAGCGCCGCCGCCACGGCGCCCGTGGCGGTCCAGATGGCGGTGGCGGTCGCACGCTGATGGGCGGGGAACTCAGGCAGCAGCAGGCCCAGCGAGGTGGGAACCAGGATCGCGCCGCCCACGGCCTGCAGCATGCGCGCTCCCACCAGCATCTCGACCGACCCGGCCAGCCCGCACAGCGCCGACGCGGCCAGGAAGATCCATATGCCGACGAAGAACATCCGCCGGCGACCCACGATGTCCGCCACCCGGCCGGCCGGCACGAGGAGGGCGGCGAAAAGGATGTTGTAGGCGTTGAGGACCCAGGACAGCTCGGCGCGCGAGGCGTCAGCGAAATCGCGCTCGAGGTCCGGGAACGCGACGTTCACGATGGTCACGTCGAGGAAGCCCATGAAGACGGCGATCCCGGTGACCGCCAGCACTTTCCACTTGCGCTCCATCGAGACAGTTGTTTCACGCAACGAACTCGCTCAGTGTGCGTTGCATCACACAACTTACCCGTACAATGCGGCCTGTGCTCCCCCGGACCTACGAAGGACAGGCCTGCTCGATAGCGCGCGCGCTCGAGCTGGTGGGCGACCGCTGGACGATGCTCGTGATCCGCGAGGCGTTCCTCGGAACGCGTCGGTTCGACGACTACCAGCGCAAGCTCGGCTGCGCCCGCAACGTCCTCACCGACAGGCTCAACCGGCTGGTCGAGGTGGGGATCCTGAGCAAGACGCCCTACCAGGAGCACCCGCCGCGCCACGAGTACCGGCTCACGCGCCAGGGCGTCGAGCTGTGGCCCGCGATGATGTCCCTCAAGACCTGGGGCGATCGCTACCTCGCGCCCGACGGGCCGCCGGTGCTGATCCGCCACCGCGACTGCGGCGGCGAGCTCGACGAGCGGCTGCACTGCTCGCGCTGCGGGGCCGAGCTCGGCCCGGCCGACGTGGAGGCGCAAGCGGGTCCGGGCGCAGCCGTCAGCGCGGCCTGACTCCTCAAGTGCGAAGCGCCATATCCCGAAGGACCTCTGAGGATGGGACGCTCAGGGATTCCGGCGCTGGCGCTGGCGGCGCTTGCGCTGCTGGCTCCCGCCGCCCTGGCCGCTCCGCTCAATCGGCCTGACGACCCCGTCGTGGTGACCGGCGCCGGCGTGCCATCGCTCATGGGCGCCGCGCCGGGACAGATCCTGGCCTTCGCGTGGACCGGCGTCAGCTGGGAGCAGGTGCCCGTGCAGGTGGACGAGCGCAAGCTCGTGGACCTGCGGGTGGCCTACCCGCCCGGGTTCACCGCCTGCGGCGACCCGTGCTATCCGCCCCGCGCCACCCCGGCGAAGCTGCGCTACGCCGACGCGGGCACCAGGATCGGCGCGGACACGAACCCGGCGCTCGACGCCGACGACGAGATCGCATTCATGGCCAAGGACGCGGGCACCCAGGCCGACCCCCTTGCTGCCCCCGCCGGCGTGGTCGCCGGCTCGCGCGCCGAGATCGTGGTGACGGACCCGCTCGACGGCGGGCAGGGCTACGTCTATCTCTTCCGCCAGACCGGCTCGCTCGACCCGGGCGCGGGCGAGCAGTACGTGACCTACAACTTCAGCCTGGTCTCGGGCGCCTATCTCTCGACATACAGCCACACGGCTGGTCCCGAACACCGAGACCTCGACCGTATCCACGCCCAACTACTCGCGCCGCTTCACCGACCGCTGGCAGGAGAGCGAGCTGCGCGTGCTGCGCGCGGGTGCCAGCGGCGTGGACATCCTCGACCGCAACGAGAACCAGTTCGCTCCCGACGAGTGCGGCCGCAGCCGCAAGACCTTCGCGGCGGGCGAGGGCGCCTTCCTCGCCAACCGCAGCGGCCCCGTCCGCGCCATCCGCTCGTTCCTCGGCGCGAACAGCGGACCGATGACCGAGCACCAGCAGATCTTCTACGAGGGCCGCGAGGAGGACACGACCTTCCTCCGCGTGCACGTGATCCCCGGCGTGATGAGCTTCCTGGACTTCAGCGCCGCGGCCGCGGGCATGACCTACCGCAACAACAACAACCTCGTGGGCGTGACGGTCGACGGGGCGGCCGACTCGGTCGCGGCCGGGCCGCTCACGTGGGAGAGCATGGACGGCGCGCAGGGAACGCTCACGAGCGTCCACACGTGGAGCACAACCGTGGCGCCGGGCAAGTTCACCTCCTTCTACCGCGACCTCGCGAGCCCGCCCGCCGCCCCTTGCCAGGGTGACGGCGGCTTCTACGGCGCGAGCGGCCCGTCCGTGAACGGCTTGATCGGCTCGACCGACGAGTCCCCGGACGGCACCGCGCCGTCCGACCGCCTCACCTCCACGCGCACGATGTTCTTCGACGCACCGGGCGCCGCCGGCGGCGCGCCGCTGCGACGCCAGCAGGTGGCCTCGAGGCTGACCACGAACGTCGACCCGCCGCCCGCGGTCCCGACTCCGCCGGTGCTCACGCCCCCGAGCGGCGGCCCTCCTCCCGACACCACCCCCACCCCCACGCCGGCCAAGCCGGCGGTCAAGCTGTCGCTGCGCGTGCGCTATCTGCGCGGACGTGGCTGCCGGCGACGCGCCGCGGTGCTCACGCTGGCGGGCACGGGCCTCGACCGGGTGCTGCGAGCCGGGCTCGCCTACCGCTCGAGGAAGGTGGCCACCGACCGCGCGCGGCCGTTCAGGCTCGCCGTCACGAAGAGGCGCCTGCGTGGGCACCGCCGCGGTCTCGTGCGGGTCGGCGCCAGGCTGCGCGGCGGAAAGCTCGTGACGGTCACGCGCCGAGTGCGCGGCCTCTGCTGAGATCGGTTAGAACAACACCCGGCGTGCAGCTAGTGGACGGTATCCATCACGTCACGTTCCTCACCGAGGACATGGACCGCCTGCTCGCCTTCTACGAGCGGGTCTTCGACGCCGAGGTGACGCTCGACATGACGGAGGACGGCATCCGCCACGCGTTCCTCGTCGTGGGACCGACCACTGTGCTGCATCCGTTCCAGCTACCGGAGGAAATGGCACCACCCCCGCCCTCCCCGATGTTCAGCCGCGGCCGGCTCGACCACTTCGCGCTGCTGGCGCCGTCAGAGGAGGCCTTCAGGGAGCTGCGCCGCCGGATCGAGGCGGAGGGCGCGGCCGACGGCGACGTCCGGGACATGAAGAGTCTCTGGATCATGGGGTACTTCGACCCCGACGGCGCGGCGCACGAGGTGATGCTCAGGCGACCGGGAACTGTCGACGCCGATGTGCTCGAGCGCGCCGAGTGGACAACCGTGACTCTGGGCTAGGCCGGGTCCACGCTGTCCACGAACAGGTCGACGATCGGCTCGCCGCCCTCGACGTACATGTAGGGGCTGAAGTCAGTCACGCCCTCCTCCGCGAGCACGTCCTCGCACAGGTAGGTGTGCCCCGTGCACTCCCGGCTCGGCCTCGTGACGACGGCGTAGGCGGCGTCGGCGTAGAGCTCGGGCTTGCGCGCGCGGGCCATCGCCTCGTCCCCGCCCAGGAGGTTCTGGACCGCCGCCGTGGCGATGATCGTGCGCGGCCAGAGCGCGTTCGATGCGATCCCGGCCTCACCCAGCTCCGCGGCGAAGCCGAGCGCGCACAGGCTCATCCCGTACTTGGCGACCGTGTAGCCGATGTGGGGGCCGAGCCAGCGCGGCTCGAGGCCGATCGGCGGCGAGAGGGTGAGGATGTGCGGGTTCTCGGCCTCGCGCAGGTGGGGGATGCAGGACTTGCTGACGACGAAGGTCCCGCGGGTGTTGATGTCCTGCATGAGGTCGTAGCGCTTCATCTCGAGCGCCTCGGTGCCGGCCAGGGCGATCGCCGACGCGTTGTTCACGCACACGTCGATTCCCCCGAAGCGCTCGACCGCCTGGGCCACCGCCGCGACCACCTGCTCCTCGTTCCTGATGTCCCCGACGATCGGCAGCGCCTGGCCGCCGACCGCCTCGATCTGCTCGGCGGCCGTGTAGACCGTGCCCTCGAGCTTGGGATGGGGCTCCGCCGTCTTGGCGATCAGCGCGACGTTCGCGCCGTCGCGAGCCGCGCGCAGCGCGATCGCGAGCCCTATGCCGCGGCTGGCGCCGGAGATGAAGAGGGTCTTGCCCTGGAGGTCGGCCATAGCGACCGCACTAAACCAGACGCGCCTTGCGCGCGCACTCGATGCACAGCACGCTCTCGGGAGCGGCCCTCAGGCGCGCGACGGGAATCTGCTCTCCGCATGCGTCGCAGCTCCCATAGTGGCCCTCCTCGAGCTTCTCGAGCGCCCTTGCCACGCGCGCCTCGCGCAATTCGAGATTGCCGCCCACGCCCACGTCGGTCAGCCGGCTCACGGCCTCGGCCGTGCCGTCGCCGATCCGCTTGCCGAACTGAAGCCCGGTGCCGCGCTCCGGCGGCAGGGCGAGCCGGGCTATCTGCTCGCGCAGGTCGTCCAGGCGATCGCGCAGCCCGCGCTCCACCTCGCGCAGGTCGAGCTCGTCCTCAGGCGGCAACCCGATCGACCCCGGTGACGGCGGCCCCGCGAGCGGAGAACCGCAGCGCGTCGTCCTCGATGGCGCCGTGCCTGAGGCTCCGAAGGTCCAGCGGGTAGTTCTGGTAGAGCCGCCAGGGCCGCTTCGACCCCTGCTTCGGGAGCTGATCGAGAGCTCGCAGGACGTAGCCCGAGGAGAAGTCGATGATCGGCTCCTCGAGGACCGAGTCATCGCTGCACTCGGCCACGCACTGGCCGTAGCCGCGCTCGTCCATGTGGTTGATCAGCCGGCAGACGTAGTCACAGGTGAGGTCGCACTTGAGCGTCCACGAGGCGTTCGTGTAGCCGATCGAGAAGGCCATGTTCGGCACGCCGGTCAGCATCAGCCCCTTGTAGCTGAGCGTCTCCGAGGGCACGACGTCGCGGCCGTCGACCGCGAGCTTCACGCCGCCCAGCAACGTCATGTTCAGGCCCGTGGCGGTGACCACGAGGTCCGCCTCGAGCTCGGCTCCCGACGCCAGCCTGAGGCCGTTCTCCGTGAACGTCTCGATGCGATCGGTCACGACCGACGCCCGGCCACTGCCGAGCACCTCGAAGAGGTCACCGTCCGGGACCAGGCACATGCGCTGGTCCCACGGGTTGTAGGTGGGCTTGAAGTGGGTGTCCACGTCGTACCCGGCGGGGAGACGGCGCTCCACCCCCTTGCGGAGGAATGCCCTCATCATCTCCGGCCGGCGCCGGCAGAGCTGGAAGAAGACCATCGTGATCAGGACGTTCTTCCAGCGCACCACCGAGTACGCGAGCTTGGTCGGGAGGACGCGCCGCACGAAGGTGGCGATCGGGTCCTCCGCCGGCAGCGCGGCCACATAGCTGGGCGAGCGCTGGAGCATCGTCACGTGCGCGGCGGTCTCCGCCATTGCGGGCACGAGCGTCACCGCGGTGGCACCGCTGCCGATCACGACCACGCGCTTGCCGGCGTAGTCGATGTCGCCGGGCCAGTGCTGGGGGTGCACGATCTGCCCCCCGAAGCGCTCGGTGCCCTCGAACGGAGGGGTGTAGCCCGCGTCGTAGCGGTAGTAGCCACTGCACATGAACAGGAAGCCACAGGTGAGCGTGACCGTCTCGGCGCCGTCGCCGCGCTCCACCTCCACGGTCCAGCGGGTGTCGCGCACTCGACCACTCGGCGCGCACGACCCGGTGCCGGAAGCGGATCTTCTCCTCCACGCCGTAGGTACGGGCCGTCTCGCGGATGTACTTGAGGATCGACGGACCGTCGGCGATCGACTTGGCCTCCGTCCACGGCCGGAAGGCGTAGCCCAGCGTGAACATGTCCGAGTCCGAGCGAATCCCCGGATAGCGGAAGAGGTCCCAGGTGCCCCCGCTGTCCTCGCGCGCCTCGAGGACGGCGTAGGTCTTCCCCGGGCACTTCGTCTCCAGCTGGCAGCCGGCGCCGATGCCGGAGAGCCCGGCGCCCACGATCAGCACATCGAGATGTTCAGGAGAGTCCAAGGACCGCGTACGGTACTTGGCTATGGGCGGCCCTCCGCCCGGACCAGCTCCGCGCCCGCCACGAGCGACTCGAGCTTGCCGTATGCGCTCGAGCGCGGCAGATACTTCATCCCGCAGTCCGGCGCTGCGATCAGCTCGTCCGGCCGTTTGTGCGGCAGCGCCCGCCGGATGCGGTCCGCCACGGTGGCGGGCGTCTCCACGCCCTCATCGCTCAGGTCGAGCACACCCAGGATCACGGTCTTGTCGGGAAGCGTGTCGAGCACGGCCAGATCCAGCCCCGACTGCGCGGTTTCGATCGAGACCTGGGCACACGAGCAGTCGGTGAGCTCGGACAGGAACGAGTAGCCCTCGGGCCGCTCGTGGATGATCGCCGCGTAGCCGAAGCAGATGTGCAGCGCCGTGGTCGCCTCGATTCCCTCCAGGGCCCGGTTGACGGCGCGCACCCCGTAGCGCCGCGCCGCCTCCGGCCTCGCCTGAAGGTAGGGCTCGTCGATCTGAACGACGTCGGCCCCCGCGGCGGCCAGGTCGGCAATCTCCTCGTTGATCGCCGCGGCGTAGGCGAGGGCCAGCTCCTCGTCGCTCTCGTAGAAATCGTTCTGCGCCTGCTGCGACATCGTGAACGGCCCCGGCACGGTCATCTTGACCCGTCGGCTGGTGTTCGCCTTCAGGAACTCGAGGTCGCGCACCTGGACCGGCTCGGGCCGAGCGATCGTGCCGACGACGCGCGGGACCGGGTTGGGGTGGCCGCTGCGGTCGAGGGCGGTGCCGGGCCGGTCGACGTCGACGCCCTCGAGGGCGGTCGCGAAGCGGTTCGAGTAGCTCTCGCGCCGCATCTCCCCGTCGGTCAGGATGTCGATGCCGGCCCGCTCCTGGTCGCGAATGGCCAGCAGAGTCGCGTCGTCCTGCGCCTCCTCGATATAGGCAGGGTCCACGCGCCAGAGCTCGCGCGCGCGGACCCGCGGTGGGAAGCGGTCACGCAGGCGCTCTCGGTCGATCAGCCAGCTCGGCTGGGCGTACGATCCAACAAGCGTCGTCGGCAGGCTCATCGCGCTAGTTGACCCGAGCGCCGACGCGGTCGCCGGACAGGAGCGCGCCGGCGTCGGGCGCAACCGGGTCGCGGCCGAGAGCGGTGAGTATCTCGTAGACGGTGGCCGTGGCGGCGGAGAGCACCGGCAGCCCCAGGGCCTGTTCCGCCATGGGGATCGCCGGCAGTGACGGCATCTGCACACACGCCGACAGCACCACGCCATCCGCCGTGGACGTGTCGAGCTCGCCGGCGATGTCGACGAGGTTCATCGGATCGAGGCGGCCCACGGCCACGTTTTCGGTCACCCGCAGCGAGCGTGAGTCGACGACGGTGATGCCGCAGTTCTCGATGTACTCGGCCACGAGCTGAGTCAGCGAGTCCTTGTAGGGAGTGACGATCGCCACGCGCCGCAGGCCGAGCGCCTCCATCCCCCGGATCAGCGCCCCGGCGCTGCTCACGACCGGAGCGGGCGCGCCGTTCTCCGCGGCCCCGCGAGCAAGGCGTTCCTCCGCCTCGATGTGAGCGCCGGGACCCTGCGCCATGATCGCGACAAGACAGGCATAGGCGAGCACGTCGACGTGGGCGTCGCTCAGCTCCCTCACGCAGCGGTCCGCGTCGGCCACCATGCGGTCGAGCGAGTCCTTGTCCACCTGCAGCAGCTCGGCCCGGCTCGAATGGAAGGTGAAGCGCTCACCGGTCTCCTTCGAGCGCCTGTAGAGCATGTCCGGCACCTCGGTCTCGATCGTCGTGTTCGAGCTCGGCACGAGCAACCCGACTCGGGTGACGGTCATGTGTCTCTCCTTGGTTCGGTCATCGGGCTCGCACCCGCCGTACAACGCGCCAGAGCACCAGCAGCGCGGCGATGGCAGCGGCACCGATGCCGACCGCCCGTCGCGGCGCGGGACTGGGAACCGACTGCGGCGCCGGGCGCCTGCCCCTCGCCCAGCCCACCCTCGGTGGGCGCGGGTTCCCCCGTGATCGCGCGCTCCAGCGCGTCAGAAAAGTCCTTGGTGACCTGACCGGCCTGTTTGGCGACCACCTTCTGCCCCACCGACCCGAGCACGCCGCCCATCGCCAGGTCTGACTCGAGCTCCACGCGCGTGCCCCCGTCCACGACGGCGAGCCGCACCGTGTTCGTCGTGCGCACGTTGCCGGCCGCTCCCTTCACCGCGCGCCCGACCGCGGTGAACTGCATGTACTCGAGGGGCCGGCGCTCCGTGACCCGCATCCTGAGGTCGAACGTCGCGGTCATCGGGCCCACGGCCTGGGTGACGCGGATCTTCGAGTTCTCCTCGTCGATCACCTCGACCGACTCCACGCCCGGAACGCAGCGCGCCACCTGGTCGACCTGCTCGAAGAACTCCCACAGGCGCTCGCGGCTCTCGGCGATGACGAAGGACTCCTGGACTTTCACGCGCGCTCCCTCTCGGCCTGCCCTTGATTGATCGCTTCCCATACGCGCTCGGGTGTCACCGGCAGCCGGCTGATCTCGACGCCGAACTCGGCCAGCGCGTCGCAGACCGCGTTCGTCACCGCGGCCCCCGGCGGGATCGTTCCCACCTCGCCGACGCCGCGAATTCCGAACGGCGTGACCGGCGAGGGCACCTCCGTGTGCAGCAGCTCCACCTCCGGCAGGTCACACGCCGTGGGCACGAAGTAGTCGAGCATCGTTCCGTTGACGAGCTGGCCGGTGTCCGGGTCGTACCGGAGCTCCTCCGCGAGCGCGGCGCCGAACCCCTGCGCCAGCGCACCCCGGACCTGCCCCTCGATCGCGGTCGGATTCACGGGGGTGCCGCAGTCGTGCACCATCACGAAGCGCTCGATGTCGAAGTCGCCGGTCTCGGAGTCCACCGACACGAGCGCGGCGGCCGTGCCGAACCCAAAGGCGGCGGCCTCCGGCTCGTGGTAGGCCGTCGCCTCGAGCCCGGGCGTCTCACCCTCGGGGAGCCTCAGCCCCAGGATCGCCGTCTCGTGCACCTCGGCGAGCGTCACCGAGCGCTCTGGGTCGTCCACCAGCCGGACCACGGTCTGGGCGATCTCGACGGCCTCGGGGCCGTCCGCCTCCAGGAGCCAGGCGCCCAGGCGCAGCACCTTCGCGCGCAACTCCTTGGCGGCGGTCTCGATCGCTCCCGACCCGGCGATCATCGTGCGCGAGGCGAACGCACCGGTGTTGAGCGGAGTCCCGGAGGTGTCGCCGGCGTGCACGCTGATCGCGTCGAAGTCGATGCCCAGCACCTCGCTGCACACCTGCGCGAACGCCGTCTCGGTGCTCTGACCGAACGTGGACACGCCCGTGTAGAGGTCGATCCCGCCGGAACGGTTGGCGCGCAGGGTCACGCTCTCGTGCGCGCCGAACTTGGATCCCCGGCCGGCGAGGAACTTCCCGCTGGCGTAACCGGTGCGCTCGACGAAGGACGACAGGCCGACCCCGACGTAGCGACCATCGGGACGCGGGCCGCGGCCGGCCGAGCGGATGTCGTCGTAGCCGATCGCCTCGCCCGCCATGCGCAGGCAACGCTCGTAGTCGCCGCTGTCCTGCCAGGCCCCGCTCGGGTTGCGCCATGGAAGGTCCTCGGGTCGCAACATGTTGCTCGCCCGCAGCTCGAGCGGGTCATGGCCGAGCCGCCGCGCGAGCCGGTCGACGAGCACCTCCCTGGCGAAGTTCACCTCGGGCTGGCCATAGCCGCGATACGCGCCCACCGGCGTCTTGTTCGTCATCACCACGCGCCGTTCGACGGAGGCGTCCTCGACGCGATAGGGCCCGGTGAACGTGACGCTGGAGAGCTGAGCCGAGCCGTACGGGCCGTTGTAGGCGCCCAGGTCGGTCGCGTAGACGTTCTCCATGGCGACGATGCGCCCGTCGCCCGACGCGCCGATGCGGAAGTCGTGGACCGCCTCGCGCGCGTGTGTCGTGGCGCGGAAGTGCTCCAGCCGATCCTCGATCCACTTGACCGGCCGGCCGAGGGCCATCGTGTGCAGGCAGGCGAGCAGGTCCTCGGGGTACACGCCCAGCTTGAGACCGAACGCGCCGCCCACGTCCGACGCGATCACGCGCACTCCGCCCTCGTCGAGGCGCAGGCAGTGCGCCAACTGGTTGCGCACCAGGTGCGGCGTCTGCGTCGAGGTGTGCACCGTCAGCTCGCGCGGGCCTCCCCTCCACTCGGCGACGGTCCCGCGCGCCTCCATCGGCAGCCCCGTGACCCGGTTGATCGTGAACCTGCCTTCGACGATGGTCTCGGCGGCGGCGAACGCCGCATCCGAGTCCCCCATCCCCTGCGGGTTCGAGGCGAGCAGGTTGGTCGGTACCACGTCCGGGTGCAGGACCGGGGCCTCCGGGAGCTGCGCCGAGATCGCGTCGCTCACGTGCGGTAGCGGGTCGTAGTCCACGTCGATCAGCTCGATCGCGTCCTCGGCCACGCCCCGGCTGGTGGCCGCCACGCTCACGACCGGCTGGCCCTCGTACTCCGCGGTGCTCTGTGCGAGGGCGTAGTAGGGCACCTCCGGGGCGCCCGGCACCGGACGCAGCACGTTGATCGGCCGAGTGCTCGCCCGAACGTCGGTGCCGACGAGCACGTGCCGCACGCCCTCGAGCTCGAGCGCCGCGCTCACGTCGAGCGCCTCTATGCGGGCACGCGGGAACGGGCAGCGGCCAACCGCCATGTGCAGCCCGTGAGCAGGGCCGATGTCGTCTGTGAAGCGCCCCTCCCCGCGCAGCAGGCGGTCGTCCTCCTTGCGCGAGACCTTCGCCCCGATGCCCCCGGGCTGCACGCGGCGCTCGGTGCGCTCGAGAGTCTCAGCCATCGCTCTCCGCCCCGAGGTGGCGCTCGACGGCGTCGATGATGCCCTTGTAGCCGGTGCAGCGGCACAGGACGCCGGAGATCTCCTCGCGGATCTCCTCGCGCGCGAGGCTGCGCCCCTCCCGCGCCAGCGCGGTCGCCGTCATCAGGAATCCGGGCGTGCAGAACCCGCATTGGAGCGCGTGCGCATCCTTGAAGGCCTCTTGGAGCGGAGACAGGCCCTCGTCCTCGGCCAGGCTCTCGACGGTCTCGACCTCCCGGCCATCCAGCTGGGGCGCCAGCATCAGGCAGGACTTGACCGCCTCACCGTCCACGAGGACGGTGCACATCCCGCACACGCCCTGCTCACAGCCGACGTGCGTGCCGGTCAGGCCCAGCTCGTGGCGGAGAAAGTCCGCGGCGTGCGTGCGGCCCTCGACGCGTGCCCGGTGGACGGCCCCGTTGACCTTGACGGAGATCGCGACCGTGTCGTCCATCAGCGTTCGTCCCTCAGCTCGCGCAGCAGCCGCCGCAAGTGGATGGGCACGAGGTGGGAGCGATACTCCGCGCTCGCGCGCACGTCGTCGGGCGGGTCGACGACGTCCAGCGCCAGCCGAGCCGCCTCGTCGATCGCCGCGTCGTCCCAGGCCTGGCCCTCCAGGCGCTGCGCAGCCGCGGTGGCCAGCACGGGCCGGTCGTTGACACCGCCCAGCGCGATGCGTACCGAGTGCCAGCGCCCGTCGGCGTCAGGGGTGCCGAGAGCCACCATGCTGAGGACGGCGAAGTCGTTGTGCTTGCGGCCGCGCTCGAAGAAGCGGAAGCGCGCCGGCGCGAGCGGCAGTCGCACCGCCACGAGCAGCTCCTCGGGCTCGAGCACGCTCGCGTACGACCCGTCGAAGAACTCCTCGATCGGGATCGTGCGCTCACCGCTCGCGCTGCGCGCGACGACCGTCGCTCCGAGCGCGAGACAGGCGAGCGGCATCTCGCCGGTGGGGTCGGCCTGGGCCAGCGCGCCCCCGATCGTGCCGCGGTTGCGGACCTGCCGGTCACCGATGAACCGCACCGCCAGCGGAAGCAGCGGCAGGCGCTCGGCGACCACCGGGGAGGTCTCGAGGTCCTTGTACCGGACCAGCGCGCCGATGACCGTCTCGGAGCCGCTTGCCTCGATGCCCCCGAGCTCGGCGCCCAGCTCGTTGATGTCGAGCACGACCGCGGGCCGCATCAGCCGCATGCCCAGCATCGGCACGAGGCTCTGCCCGCCGGCCAGCACGCGCGCCGTGCCCTCGTGCGCCGAGAGCTCGCGCACGGCGTCGGCGACGCTTGCCGGCCGGACGTAGGCAAACGGGGCCGCCTTCACTTCGAGCGCTCCCCATGGTCGCGCAGGAAGCCCTCCACGGCGGCGACGAACCCGGTCAGGTTGTCCCAGGGGATCATGTGGCCCGCGTCGGGCACCGCGGCGATCGGGATGTCCGTCCGTATCTGCGCGAGCTCGCGGGCGCCGGCCTCGGTGACCACCGGGCTGAGCCCGCCGCGCACGAACAGCGCCGGAGTGGGCAGCACTCGCCACCAGTCGAGGAAGTCGTCGGTCTCGAAGCCGCGATACGTCTCGACGATGGCGGTCTCGTCGCACGTCGCGAGCCAGCGCGCGCGCAGCTCCAGCTCACGGCGCGGCCAGCTCGGCCAGTGAGCGGCGACCGCGTCGGCGGTCGTACCGGCCTGCGCCTCGGCGAGCTGACCGAGGAAGGCGTCGAGGCTGGTCGGATAGGGGTCGCGGCCGGGACCGCTCAGCGGCGGGTCGACGAGCACGAGCGAACCCGCGGCGCCGGGGTGGCGCACGGCGAGGGCCGCGCCGATGCGAGCGCCAAACGAGTGCCCGAGCACGATCGGGCGGTTCAGCCCGAGCCCGTCGATCAGGGCCGCGGCGTCGTCGGCGTAGTCCTCGATCGCATGCGAGCCGTCCTCTGGCACGCCGGAGAGACCTCGGCCGCGCAGGTCCGCGACCACCGGCCTCACGGAGCCGGCCAGCTCGCGCGCGACGAACTCCCAGGTGATGGCCGGGCTCGTGATCCCCGGCAGGACGAGCACCGGCGGAGCCGCGCCCCCGAAGTCGAGCGCGTGCAGCGACACGCCGCCGGCCTCGACCATGCGGCTCTCGGCACCCGAGGCGTCGAGGTCGGCGCGTAGATCGGCGGCCACCGCCGTCATGCGGCGATCTGTCCCCGGCGCAGCAGCGAGACCACGTGGTCGCCGAACTCCGATGTGGTGGCCGTCCCGCCCGCGTCGGCGGTCGGGCACTCGAGCTGGGCCGCTTCGACCGCGCGCTCGAGGGCGATCGCCTCGGCCGGGCGGTCGAGCCCGTAGCGGAGCATCAGAGCCGCCGACAGGATCATCGCGGTCGGGTTGGCGATGCCGCGCCCGGCAAGGTCCGGCGCGGTCCCGTGCACGGGCTCGAAGAGCCCGACTCGGCCATCGCCGACGCAGGCCGAGGCTGCGACGCCGATCCCCCCGGACAGGGCGGCCGCGACATCGGACAGGATGTCGCCGAAGGTGTTCTCGGTCACGAGGACGTCGAACTCCGCCGGGTTCTCGACGAGGCGCATCCCGGCGGTGTCGATCAGCAGGTGGCGCACGTCCACGTCCGGGTAGTCGCCGGCGACCTCGTCGACGATGCTCCGCCAGAGCCGCGACGTCGCGAGCACGTTGGCCTTGTCGACCGACGTGAGGCGCCCGCTCCGCGTGCGGGCCAGGTCGAAGCCGCGCCGGACCAGCCGCTCGATCTGGCTCGGGTGATACTCGAGCCGGTCCCAGACCGTCCCGTCGGGGTCGACCCCGCGCTGGCCGAAGTAGAGGCCGCCCACCAGCTCGCGCACGATCAGCAGGTCGATGCCCGGACCGGTGGAGGGGCGCAGGTTGGCGTAGACGTCGAGTTCGTGCCGGAGCCGGAACATGCCGTCCTCCGGGTTGTTCTCGTCTGTCCACGTGTAGCGGTCCGACCCCACCGCGCCCATCAGGACGGCGTCCGCGTCACGACACGCCTCCAAGGTCTCCGGTGGGAGCGGGTCTCCGCGCTCATCGATGGCCACGGCGCCCAGGAGGTGCTCCTCGGTGGTCGCCTCGGGAAGGACGACGGCCAGTGCCCGCACGGCTTCCTGCATCACCTCGCCGCCGACCCCGTCACCGGGGAGGCAGGCGATCCTCATGGGATCACTCCGGACATTGCATGCATGTATACCATGCGCTCCCGGGGGCTCTGGAGCACGTCAGACAAGGCCCGCCAGGTCCCGGACGGTGTCGACGAGCTGGGCCCGCGGGTACTCGCCGTAGAGGCGCTCCTTCAGGAACGGGGCCGGCGTCGCGTTGACGTTCTCGAACAGCTCGGTGCGCCCCGCGTGGGAGTCCGTGGTGAGGTCCCAAACGAAGTTCATGAGCCGGTTCTTGTCCCGGGCGGTGATGTCGTTGCCGGGCAGCAGCTCCTCGAGCAGCGGCCCGATGTCGGGGTTGTCGAAGTCGGCCTTCTGGAACCGCATCACCAGGCCCTGTCCACAGAGCTCCTGAAGGATGTGGATGATCCGCGGGTACTGCTCGATCGAGTGCAGCCGCCCGGCCGTCAGCAGCGTCACCTCGGGCGCGATCACGCCTCCCTCCGTCGGCGCGGCCAGGTTCTCGGCGGCGAGCACGAAGGCCTTGAGCGTGTGCGCGTACTGCATCAGGTCAGCCATGTACGAGCGCACCTGCGGGAACTTCGCGGTGCCGAGCGCGTCGACCACCAGCTGGGCGGTGCCGACGAAGATCTCGGCCTTGATCCAAAGGCGAGTCAGGATGTGCCAGTGGGCCCACACGGTGACCGGCCCGTACAGCTTGAGCAGCTCCGGATCGCCGACGTTGAAGAGCCGATCGTTCGGCAGGAAGACGTCTTCGAAGATGATGAACTGGTCCGACTCCTCGCCCTTGTGCGCGATCGGGTGGTCGAACGGGTCGGCCCCTGGCTTCGACACCCCTTCGCGGCAGACGAGCTTCACCCCCTCGGTCGCCACCGGCACCGCGGCCCAGATGCACGCCTCCGGCGGGAAGTCCGGGCGCAGCAGGTTCGTGAAGATGATCTCGTTCGCCTGAGCGGCGATCGACCCCACCGACTTCGCGCCGCGGATGTACACCCCGTCGTCGTCCTGGCGCACCACGCGCAGCAGGCCGGGCGAGTCGCCCGCCGCCCCCGCGCGGTTGGTCTGCGGGTCGGCCAGCACCTCGGCGGCGATCAGGTTCGAGTTGCTGCCGAACTCGACGTAGCGGTCGATGTTGTCGGCAAACGCGGCGTCGTTGCGGAAGAACGGCGGGTCCGACGCCGCGAAGAGCGGCTTGCGGGCCAGCAGCCCGATGCCGATCAGGGGCGCGAGGTCGGGCGGGCGCCCGAACGTGCCGACGGTCTTGACGGTCGTGTACTCGATCAGCTTGCGCCGCTCGCGCAGGTCCTCGATGGTGCGTGGCACCTGCCACGCCCGGGTCACGCGCCGGCCGGACTCGTCGACGTAGGTCGTGGCGTCCTCGTAGTGGGGGTCGTGCTGCGCGTCGAACATCTCGGCGAGCAGGTCTATGCCGGGTCCGAGGCTGGGCTCCTCGGTCACGTCGTCCACCTTCCGGCCGCCCACCCAGACCGCCCTGCCGTCACGGAGGGACTCCTTGAATTGGGCGCCGTCACGCAACACGGCGGCGCCGCCCGTGGTCTCGGCACTGCTCATGAGGACCCCCCTGACTTCGGCACGAACGTGCCGAGGACGCGCTTGATGCCCGTCTCCCCGGGCTTGACGATCCGCTTCGGCTTCCGCTGGCTCCACACCGTCTCGGGACGCACCTGGAGCACGTGCACGCGGCCCTCCGCGTCGACCGCCCACTCGATGTCCTGGGGCGCGCCGCGGTGGCGCTCGACCTTCTTGGCCTCGGCCGCGAGCTCGGCGATCTGCTCGTCCAGCAGACAGGGCAGGCCGCGACGCTCCTCCTCGACGGCCAGCAGCTGCACCGTCCCGCTGTCGGTCTCGAGCCGGTGCTCGACCTCCTTCTCGGCGATCTCGCGCGCGAGGATCTCGAGGGTGATCTTGTCCACGCGGAACCGGTCCGGCGTGATGTCACCGCTCACGACGCCCTCGCCGAGGCCCCAGACCGCCTCGATGACCACCTTCGAGCGGTCACCGGTCACGGGATCCAGCGTGAATGCCACGCCGGCGGCCCGAGCCGGGACCATCTGCTGGACGCCGACGCACATCGACGTTCGCTCCACCGTCGCCACCCCTTCGCCCTGCGGGTCGTAGGTGAGCACCGCCGGGCCGAAGAGGCCGGCCCAGCAGCGGCGCACATGGTCGAGCACCGCGTCAGGTCCCTGAATCCACAGGAAGGTGTCGTACTGCCCGGCGAAGCTCGCGCCGGCGGTGTCCTCGAGGACCCCGCTCGAGCGAACCGCGACGGGCAGCCGCGGCACGCCGGCGCGGTCCTCGAGGGCGGCGTAGGCGGCGCGGATCTCCGCCTCGAGGCGCTCCGGCATCGACGCCGCCTCGATCAGCTCGGCGATGGCCGCGCTGGCCTTCTCGATCGCCTCGAGATCGTCGGCGTCCGCGTCGGCGCGGGCCGCGCCGATCCGCTCGAGCAGACCCTCGTGCTCAACGAACTCGCGGTAGCCCGCGGTGGTGATGCCGAAGCCCGGAGGCACCGCGAAGCCCGCCTCCACGAGCTCCGCGAGGCTGCCGAACTTGCCGCCGAGCAGGGCTGGGCCGGCGCGCTCGTCCTCCAGCCAGACGATCAATGGCTCCGCGCCACTCATGCGGCCGCCGGCTCAACGAGGCGCACCACCCCGTTGTCGCCGTCCACCTCGACGATCTGACCGTTCTCGATCCGCTGGGTGGCGAAGCCCGTCCCGACCACCGCCGGCAGCCCGTACTCCCGCGAGACGATCGCCGTGTGGGCCATGATCCCGCCGATGTCCGAGACCGCCGCCGCGATCCGCGAGAAGACCGGCGCCCAGCTGGGTGCCGTGATCCGGCAGACGAGCACGTCGCCGGCCTGGACCTCGTGCAGCTGCTCGGGCGAGTTGACCAGACGCGCCGGGCCGCGCACCACACCGGGTGAGGCGGCCACACCGCGCAGCTCGGTGGCGCCCGCGCCGTCCGCGCCGTCATCGCCGAGCCAGTCGTCGACCATCTGCGACGTGATGCCCCAGAGCATCACCCCGATCGGGTCCGTGATGTGCTCCGGGGGCGTGCCGAGCGCGGGCTCGGGCACGGACGTGCGCAACGCCTCCAGGATGCCCTTCCGCTTCTCGATGATCGGCGGCCAGTAAGTCGGGCCGCGCGCCGGGCACCCCGTCGCCCAGCCTCCTGCC
>CAWDLI010000013.1:0-89080 GCA_963803245.1 uncultured Thermoleophilaceae bacterium
CCGCGGCGGCGGGCCATCGCGGCGCGCAGGGTGGGCAGGTCGGGGATGAGGCGCTCGCCGAGCGAATCCATCACGTGCTCGGAGTGACCCTCTATCACCGCCATGGCCGCCTGCAGCCGCGCCATCACCGCACGCTGCTCGCGCGTCTGGATGAGCGCCGCCAGGCCGCCCTCGCGGAAGGTCTCCACGAGCCGGCTCGGACTCGGCATCGACGGAAGCCCGCCCGCGGCCCCGCGATCGATCCGTACCTCGACGGACTCGAGGTACTTGCGCACGAGCGACGACATGTGCTCGCGGAGCCAGGGCACTCCCTGGAACTGGAAGACGTGCGTGAGCTCGTGAGCGCAGATCCAGCGCTCGAACGCGGAGCGCTCGACCCCCATGTCGGTGACCGCGCGGCTCAGGTTCGGGGCCACGAAGAGCAGTCGCGGCGGCCTGTCGCCGGCCAGGAGCGAGAGCTCGTACTGGCCGAGCACCCGGTGCGAGACGTAGCCCATCACGAGGCCGGCCTCCGTGGCCACCGTGGCCGCCGCGCCCACGCGCAGGGCGCCCGCGAGCGGACCGGCGAACGAGAGGCGATCGTCGAGACGCGCGGCCACGGGATCGAGCAGCTCGGCCAGGGACACGAGGTTGGCCGACGCCCAGTCCGACCGGCTCACGAGCTCCGGCGCGGGCACCGGCTCGGCCAGCTCCAGGCCCGTGTACTCCCCGACGGGGCCCTCGAGCTCCGCGCAGATGGTCGCCAGGTCGACGTCGTAGGCGGCGGGGTCGTCGGCGCCCGCGGACAGGTTCGCGACCTGCCGGGCGAGCGACCAATCAACCATCGTGCGGAACGCTACAGCTCCGGGAGCGCCTGCTGCAGCGAATGGACGGGCTCGAACAGATCGCCGTCGTGCTCGATCCGCGCGAGCACCTCGTCGGACGTGAAGCTGAGCGCCTCCGGGTCTTCGAGCTCCTCCCAGCGAACCGGCGTGGAGACCGTGGGCCGCGGTCGCGCCCGCAGCGAGTACACGGAAACGGTCGTCTTGTGCTCGTCGTTCTGGCTCCAGTCGATGAGCACCTTGCCCTTGCGCAGCTCCTTCTTCTGGGTCGACACGATCAGCTTCGGGTGCGCCGACTCCAGATGGCGGGCGAGCGCCTGCGCGATCGGCTTCGTCTCGTCGTACGTCGCCTCGCCGCGGTTGAGCGGCGCGTAGACCTGGAGGCCCTTCGAGCCGGACGTCTTCGGAAAGCACTCGAGGCCGAGGCTCTCGAGCGTCTCACGCAGGAGCACGGCGACCTCGCAGCACTCCGCGAGACCGGCGGGCGGGCCGGGGTCGAGGTCGAACGCCATGACAGTGGGACGCTCGATCGCGGCGGCCAGGGACAGCGACGGGTGCAGCTCGAGGTCGGCCAGGTTCGCCATCCACACGAGCGTTGGGAGGTCCTCGCAGAGGCAGAAGTCGATCGTCTTGCGCCCGGTGGGGATCGCGGCGGTGCTCACCCACTCGGGCCGGTGCGACGGGCACTGCTTCTCGTAGAAGTACTGTCCTTCCACGCCGTTGGGATAGCGCTTCAGCGTGACCGGATGGCCGCGCAGGTGCGGGAGCAGCACCGGCGCGACGCGCGTGTAGTAGTCGATCACCTGCCCCTTGGTGAAGCCCACCTCGGGGTACATGACCTTGTCGAGGTTCGAGAGGGAGAGCGTGTGGCCCTCCACCTGCACCTCGACCCGGCGCGCGGGCAACGGACGGGCTACTTCTTGGCCGTCTTGCGGCGCGACCCGGAGCCGCTGGACTTCTTGGCGCCGTTCGACGACTTGCCGGCACCCGATGCCTTGGAGCGGCTGGCGGGCTTCTTCGGCTTCGCGCCGTCGGAGGACTTCTCGCTCGTCTTGCGACCGCCGGGGCTCTTGGCGGCCGCGATGCTCGCCTCGAGCGCCGCCATCAGGTCGGGCACCTCCTTAGGCTGCTCCGGCGCCGCCTCCACCACGATCTCCTCGCCCTGCGCCTTGCGCTCGATCAGGTCGAGCACGCGGTCGCGGTACTCGTCGCGGTACTTGTCCGGGTCGAAGTCACCGGACAGGGAGTCGATCAGCTGGCGCGCCATGTCGAGCTCGCGCTTGGTCGTCTTCTTGGTGTTGGTGTCGAGGTCCTCGAGCGAGTCCGGCGGCACGACCTCGTCCGCGAACAGCATCGTCTCCATGGTGAGCACGCCGTTGTGCGGGCGAATCGCGACGAGGCTCTCCTTGTTGCGGAGCACCACCCGCGCGATCGCGACCTTGCCTGCCTCCTCCATGGCGTCGTAGAGCAGGCGGTAGGCCTTCTCCGCACCGGTGCCCGGGGCGAGGTAGTACGGGTGGTCGTAGAAGATCGGGTCGATCTGGTCGAGGTCCACGAAGTCCTCGATGTCGACGGTGCGCGACTTCTCGGGCGACAGGGAGTCGAGCTCCTCCGGCTCGATGATCACGTAGCGGTCCGGGCCGATCTCGTAGCCCTTCACGAGGCGCTCGTATGGAATCTCCTCGCCCGTCTCCGGGTTCACCCGGCGCTGCGCGATGCGCTTGCCCGACTCGCCGTCGATCTGGTGGAAGCGAACGGTCTTGCGCGAAACCGCGCTGAAGAGCCTGACCGGGATGTTGACCAGGCCGAAGCTGATTGCGCCACTCCAGATTGCACGTGCCATCGCCTCACAAGGTACCCGGCCGAGGGTCCTTAACCCTCCTCACGGATGCAATCTTGCGGGTTTTTGTCGTAGCGAAGGCCCTTGAAGGAGGGTGCGCGAAGGGTTCCCGTGCGGGTCCATTCGCGGTACTCCGCCTCGGCCACGAGACGCGGCTCCACGAACACGGTGCCCTTCGGCGGCTGTCGGCCGGAGAACGGCGAGTCGTCGCGACGCAATGGCTCGAGCTCGCGCTGGAGCGTCGTCAGCGTGGACTCCGTGAACCCGGTGCCCACCTTGCCCGAGTAGCGCAGCTCGCCGTCGTCCATGACCCCCACCGCGAGCGCGCCCAGGCTCTTCCTGCGCCCGCCCTCACCGGGAGTCCACCCGCCGATCACCACGTCCTGCGTGTGCACGTTCTTGACCTTGGTCCAGCCGGACGAGCGCCTCCCCGGCTCGTAGGGGGAGTCGAGCCGCTTGGCCACCACGCCCTCCACGCCCATCTGCCTGGTCGCGTCGAGCAGCGCGCGGCCCTCGCCGCGGTGGTAGGCGGGCGTGCGCCACGAGGGACCCTCCAGCTCGAGCCGCTCGAGCACGCCGCGGCGCTCCTCGTAGGGCAGCGGAAGCGTGTAGCGCCCGTCGAGGTAGAGGAGGTCAAAGATCACGTAGGTCACGGGCAGGTCGCGCATGCGCCGCTTGACGGCCGAGTCCGAGGCGAGGTGCATCCGCTGCTGCATCCGCTCGAAGCTGGGGCGGCCCTGCTCGTCGAGCGCCACCACCTCGCCGTCGAGGACGACCCGGTGCGCGCCCAGCTCGCGCGACAGCTCGCGCAGCTCCGGGTAGCGCGGGGTGAAGTCGGTGAGGTTGCGGCCCTGAAGGCTCCAGTGGCCGTGGTCCGAGTAGGCGAGCGCCCGGACCCCGTCCCACTTCACCTCGAACCCGTAGCGCTGCTCGTCGTGCGGGAGCTTGCCGAGCCGCGCGAGCATCGGGGCGAGCCGCTCGGGCATCGGCTCGTAGCCGGGATCCGCGGGCGGATCCATGCGGTGGATCATCCAGTCGTCGCCGCGGGTCCGGAACAGGGCGTAGCGGCCGTTCATCCGCTCGCCCTGGAAGGTCGCGATCACCTCGCCGTCGCGGAACTTCTCGGCCTCGAACGTTCCCGAGTCCCAGATCCGCATCGTGCCGGCGCCGTACTCGCCCTTCGGGATGTCGCCCTCGAACTCGAGGTACTCGAGCGGGTGGTCCTCGGTGTGGACCGCGAGCCGGTTCTCGTCCGGATGGTCGGGAACGCCACGCGGCAGCGCCCAGGACGCGAGCGCTCCGTCGTGCTCGAGCCGGAGGTCCCAGTGGAGCCGCCGGGCGTGATGCTCCTGAACAACGAAGCGCCCGCCGCCCGCCCCGTCAGCCGCGCCGCCGGCGGGCTCCGGCGTGGTCCCGAAGTCCCGCTTCCCCCTATAGCGACCGAGCTTGTCCGCCATGGGACCTGACGATATGCCCCGCGCGCCCGGGAGTTAGCCCAAGGCCGTCTCGGACCGCCGCCGCCGCAGCTCCTCGATGGACTCGAAGACGACCGAAGCGCCCGCGTCGAGCAGCTCCTGCTCCGAGAATCCTCCCGTGAGCACCGCGATGGTCTCCAGCCCCGCCCGCTTGGCGGCCTCGCAGTCCCACGTCGAGTCGCCCACCATCACTGCGTCGTCGCTCCCGGCCTTGTCCACCGCGGCCTGCACGAGGTCGGGCTCGGGCTTGGTGGCCTCCACGTCGCCCGAGGTGGTCCAGTCGTCCACGAGCTCGCGGGCGTCCAGCAGATCGAGGTAGTGCTCCACCTCTTCGGGCTTGGCCGAGCTGGCCAGCACCACCGGGTGGCCGTCGTCCTTCAGGTCCACGATCAGGTCGCGCGCGCCCGCGAGTGGCTCAACCTCCTCGATCAGGGCCAGGTAGAGCGCCTTCTCGGCCGACCGGAGGTCCTCGCCCTTCTCGCTCTCCACGTCCTCGCCGGCGAGTGACTCCACCAGCTGGTCGCCGCCCATCCCGATGTGCCGGTGGATGCGCCAGACGGGCAGCACGATCTCGTGCTGCCGGAACGCTCGGTACCAGGCGATCGTGTGGTGGTAGTTGGTGTCGACGAGCGTGCCGTCGACGTCGAGGATGGCGGCTGCCGGCATGTCCTTCCCGTGCCCCGCCGGCGGCGTGGGCAAAACCGATTGGACATGCGTCCAGCAGCGGCCCCGGTCGCGCACGCGTGGAGCCCAAGGTGACGACTGAGTACGTGATGACCCCGGTCGCCCTCCACCGATCGCTGCTCGCCCTCGTCGCAATCGCGAGCGTCTGCGTCCTCGCCCTGGCGATGGCCCCCGCCGCCTCCGCCGGGCAGCAGGCCTGCTCGGCCATGCGGGCCACACCGGCCCAGGTGGGAACCGGCCAGCTCGCGTCGTCCACGCTCTGCCTCCTAAACGCGGAGCGGGCCCGGCACGACCTTCGGCCGCTCCGGCTGAGCCAGCCGCTCTCCGCGGCCGCGCAGCGCCACGCCTCTGACATGCAGCGGCGCAAGTACTTCTCGCACACCTCGCGTGACGGCTCGAACTTCGTGCAGCGGATCCGCCGCACCGGCTACTTCAAGCGGGCCTCGACCTGGTTCGTCGGCGAGAACCTCGCCTGGGGGGCAGGGCCCAACCGCTCCTCGCCGCGGGGCATCGTGGCCGCCTGGATGGCCAGCCCGCCGCACCGCCAGAACATCCTCAACTCGCGCTTCCGCGAGGTCGGCATCGGCGTGGTCGTGGGAGCTCCCAGGCGGAACGTGTTCGGCCTGCCGGCCGGCACCTACGCCACGAGCTTCGGCACCCGCGGCTGAGCCGTCGGGCCCTCCACAGGGGTTTCGCGGCGCCTCGCGCCGGACAGCAGGGGACCATGACTGCTCTCCAGACGCTCACGCGCGCCGAGGTGCCGGCCCCGCCGGCACCCGACCAGCCGCTGCCCGATCCCACCGGCCCAGGAGTACCGGACCCCGGCCCCGAGCCCGTCGAGCCCGCGCCGGACGGCCCCTCGACGCCCGAGCCCTCGCCGCCGGACCTGCCCGAGCCGGGCGCGCCTGACGCGCCCCAGCCGGACCCGAAGGGCCCCGAAACAGCCTGAATGCCATCGGTGCGCCGCCGGCCGAGCCGGCGGCTTCCGCCTAGGCAGCGAGGTCCCGCGCCCGCGCGACCGCGTCGGATCCGCGGTCGCCGGCGAGCAGGTCCAGCACGGCGCTCTCCACGCGGCCCTGGACGTCCGGCCACGCGCCGGTGTCCTCCGCCAGCTCAGGCAGCACGCCGCCGATGGTGAGCCCGCCGTCGAAGCGGTCGAACACGCGCGGATCGATGTACGACGCCCGGCAGACGGCCGGCGTGTTGCCCAGGTAGCTGGCTGTCTCCTTGATCGCGCGCGTCTTCGCGCGCTTGCGCCCGGTCTTCGAGCCGGTCGCGGCCACGCCCGACACCGACAGGGCCACGGCGGCCAGCACGGTCGCGCTCCAGGTGCGGAAGTCCTTGGCCGAGAACTCGCGCCCGGCGGCCTCCTTCACGTACTCGTTCACGTCGCGCGACTTCACGTCGACCCAGCGGCGGCCGTCGCGCCACGCCAGCAGCTCCTCCCCGCCGCCGCGCCGGCGCTTCAGCTCGGTCACGACCTCGGCCACGGTCGGGTCACCGAAGGCCTGGAGCCGGCGCTTGCCGCCCTTTGACTCGTAGTCGAAGGTCACGACGTCATCGTCAACGGTCACGTGGCGCTTGCCCATCGTGGCGATGCCGTAGGTGTCGTTCTCCTCGGCGTAGTCCTCCGACCCGATCCGGAAGAAGCCGCGGTCGAGCAGCCTCGTGGCGCATGCGAGCACGCGCTCGCGAGGCATCCCGTCCCGGGCGAGGTCCTTCGCGACGCGCTTCCGCAGGCGCGGCAGCGCGCGAGCGAACTCCTCCATCGACTCGAACTTCTCGCGATCGCGGCGCTCGCGCCAGAGGTCGTGGTAGCGGTACTGCTTGCGGCCCGCCGCGTCCGCCCCGGTGGCCTGGATGTGGCCCAGCGGATAGGGACAGACCCACACGTCCTCCCACGCGGGCGGGATGGCCAGCTCGCGGATCCGCTCCAGCACGGAGGGCTCCGTGATGCGCTTGCCGTCCTCGTCGAGGTACTCGAAGCCCTTGCCGCGCCGCCGGCGTCTGATGCCGGGGCCGGAGCAGTCCACACGTCGAAGTCGCGCCACGCACCGCGTGTGCCCCGCCGCGCGGCAGCCTAATCACCGTGGCCGGGCTCGGGGCGCGGCGTATCCTGGCTCGATGCCCGCCTCGCTGGACGGCCTCTCGCGCGCCCAGCTCGCTGCCGTGACCCATCCCGAAGGGCCGCTGCTCGTGCTGGCCGGTGCGGGAACCGGAAAGACGCGCACGCTCACGAGCCGATTCGCCTGGCTCGTGGAGCAGGGCATGCCCGCCGAGCAGATCCTCGCGCTCACCTTCTCGTCGCCCGCGGCGGCGGAGATGCGCGAGCGCCTCGAGGCGCTGATCGAGTCTCCCTACGAGAGCCTCCACGTGGCCACCTTCCACGCGTTCTGCGCGCGCCTGCTCCAGGACGAGGCGCTGGAGGCCGGCGTCGACCCCTTCTTCACCCCCGTCACGCCGGCGGACCGGCTGGCTCTGCTCCTCGAGCGCCAGGGCGAGCTCACGATCCGGCGGCACGAGATCCGCGGCAACCCGACCCCGCTGCTCGCGAGCTTCGTGGCGCGGATCGATCGCCTCAAGGACGAGCTGGTGACCGCGGAGGAGTACCGGACGTACGCCGAGGGACTCGAGGCCGCGGCCGAGCAGGACGGCGACGCCGCGCGTGCCACCGCGGCGAGGGAGCTCGAGTTCGCCGGGATCTACGCCGACCATGATCGCCTGCTCGCCGAGCGAGGCGCGCTCGACTTCGGCGACCTCGTCATGCGCGCGTTCCGCCTCCTGCACGAGCACCCGCACGTGCGCGAGCGCGCCTCGCAGCGGTACCGGCACGTGCTCGTGGACGAGTACCAGGACACGAACTTCGCTCAGGGGATGCTCCTCGGCCTGCTGGTCGACGCGCACCGCAACGTGACGGTGGTCGGCGACGACGACCAGGCGATCTATCGCTTCCGCGGGGCCTCCCAGAAGAACCTCCTCGACTTCCAGCGCGAGTTCCCCGACGCCGAGGTGGTCCGGCTCGAGCGCAACCACCGCTCCGGCCGGCGCATCCTCACCGCGGCGCAGGCGGTGGTCGAGCCCTGCACTGACCGGATCGGCAAGGAGCTGCGCGGCGCCAGCGGCGGCCGGGTCCGCTTCTGGCGCTGCCGCTCCGACCGCGCCCAGGCCCAGGCGATCGCGGCGGAGGCCGAGCGGCTGATCGCCGACGGGGTGGCGCCCAACGAGATCTGCGTCCTGCTGCGCTCGGTGAAGAACGAGGGCGCGGTGGTGTCCTCCGCCCTCGAGGAGCGCGCGATCCCGTCGCGCACCTCTGGATCGGCGGCCTACTTCCAGCGCGCCGAGGTGCGCGACATGCTCGCCTGGCTTCGCGCGCTGGCCGATCCGGGCGACTCGGGTGCCGTGGTCCGTGCGCTCTCGCGACCGCCCGTGGAGCTGCGCTCGGTCGACGTGGCGCGCCTGACCCAGCTGGCGCGGCGGCGCAAGCTCGACATGCCGTCCGCCGTGGCCGCGGCGCTCGAGGGGCCGCAGCTCTCGGAGGAGGGCCGCGACCGCGCGCGCGTGTTCCTGCGCCTCTACCGCTCCGCGTCGCAGGCCTTCGAGGATCGCCGCCCGGATGCCTTCGTGCTGCGCCTGATCGAGCGCACCGGGCTGCGCCGCCAGCAGGTGTTCGCAACGCACGCCGACACCGTCGAGCGGCTGCGCAACATCGCAAAGCTCCCCGAGCTCGCCACGGCCTACATGCGCCGCGAGCCGCAGGCCACCGCGCGCGACTTCACGCGCTACCTGACCGCCGTGGCCGAGTCCGGGCTCCGCGAGGAGGAGGTGACCGGGGCACCGAGCGCCCCGGCGGTGCAGGTGATGACGATGCACGCGGCCAAGGGGCTCGAGTTCGACCACGTCTTCGTGCCCGGCCTGTCGGCATCGCGGATGCCCGGCGCGCACAGAGCGCGCGCCGACGAGGTGCCGGACGCCCTCTTGAAGGAGCGCCTGCCGGCCGCGGACGACAGCGCCACGCACGTGGGCGAGATGCGCCGCCTCCTCCACGTGGCGTTGACCCGCGCGCGCAAGGGCCTCGTCCTGGCCTGGTCCGAGACAGGGCCGGCCGGCGCCACGCCGCGTCCGTCGCCGTTCTACGAGGAGGCTCGTGCGGCGGTGGAGATCGAGGAGGAGGTGCTCGAGGAGGAGCTGTTCGGGCCGGCCGAGGGGCTCCACTCGACCTTCCGCCTGATGCGCGACGAGCTGCTCGACACGGTCGCCCGCGTGGGCGGCCACCTCGGCGAGATGCGCCTCGACACCTACCTGGACGTGGACCAGGCGGTGTCGCGCTACCTGGAGCTGATCAAGGTCGCGGCGCTGATCGAGCGCACCAAGGAGGGCCAGACCCTCGAGACGGCGCTGCCGGAGCTGAACGAGATCCTCGCCCAGTGCGCCACCGGGGAGCAGCGCGAGATCCTGGCCCAGTCCGCTCTGGACTCATGGCTGCGCGACACCGACCGCGACCCCACGAGCCGCCCCGCCGCGGCCCAGAACGGATCCGAGCCCTCGCTCGACCCGTTCATCCCCCGGCGCGGGCGCGGCCTGATGCTGTCCGCGTCGGACATCGACACCTACCGGATCTGCCCGCTCAAGTACAAGTTCGCGCGCGTCTTCCGCATCCCGCAGGAGCCCACGATCCACCAGCGCTTCGGCATCGCCCTGCACCAGGTGCTGGAGCGCTTCCACACGACGGGCGGCGGTGACCTGCCGGCGCTGATGGAGCTGTTCGAGGCGTCCTGGCGGCGCTCCGGCTTCGGCGACTCCGACGACGAGCAGCAGTTCCGCGACAAGGCGGTGGCCGCGCTCGAGCGCTACTGGCTGCTCGACCGCCAGTCCGAGTCGCGCCCGGCCTGGATCGAGCGCAGCTTCGCCTTCCGGCTCGGACCGCACCTGCTGCGCGGACGGGTGGACCGCGTGGATCGCCACCCCGACGGCACCTACGAGCTGATCGACTACAAGACCGGCAAGGCGAAGAGCGCCCAGGACCTGCGCGAGGACGTGCAGCTCTCGCTGTACCAAATGGGTGCGCGCGAGTCGTGGAAGCTCGAGACCTCCGCGCAGAGCTACTTCTACGTGCTCACCGGCGAAAAGGTCCCGGTGAAGCACTCCGAGGAGGAGCTCGACCGCGTGAAGGCCACCGTGAGCGAGATCGCGGGCGGGATCCTCAAGCAGGAGTTCGAGCCGACCCCGTCAGCGGAGATCTGCAGCTTCTGCGACTACCGGATCGTCTGCCCGGCGGCGGAGAAGTAGGGCCGCCCAGACGAGTGACCTGCAAGTTAGTCGCGCATACCGCGAGGAAGTGACAGGTCACTCGGGCCGGGCCCGGGCGGAGCGCAGAAACGCCTAGCTCTCCGGCCCGCGCTGGCGCAGGAAGCGCTGGAAGTCGCTCGCGATCGCGTCGGCGGACGGGAGCTCCTCCGATCCCTCGTCGGCCTCGACCTCGTCCATCGCCGTCTCGAGCCGCTCGACGAAGGCCTTGACCTCCGGGTCGCTGGCCACCGCGGCGGTCACCTGGCGCTCGTAGTCCTCGGCGGCCTCCTCCAGCTCGGTCGCGTCGACGACCACGCCGGCGGTGCCCTCGAACGCACGGACGAGCGCTAGCGCGACCTTCGGGTTGGGCGCCGCCGCCACGTAGTGCGGAACCGAGGCCCACAGGCTCGCGGAAGGGACGCCCGCCTCGGCGAACGCGTGATGAAGCACGCCGACGATCCCGGTCGGTCCCTCGTAGTTCGTGCGGCCGTACCCGAGCTTCGAGAGCAGCGCCTGGTCCGACGCGATCCCGGTGATCCCGACCGGGCGCGTGTGCGGCACGTCGGCCAGCAGCGAGCCGATCGTGATCACCATGCGCACGCCCAGCTGCTGGGCCACGCCGACCACGTTCTCGGTGAAGCGCCGCCAGCGCAGCGAGGGCTCGACGCCGCGAAGGGTCACGAGGTCGCCCTCGGCGCCGGGCACCGGCGCCGCCCAGACGGTGTTCTCCGGCCAGTCGATCTCGCGCGTGAGGCCCTCGGTCAGCCGCACCGTGGGCCGGACGGCGGTGAAGTCGTAGAACTCCTCGGGATCGAGGCGGGCCACCTCCGAGGACTCGAAGCGGTCGTTGATGAACGACACGGCCGTGGAGGCCGCCTCCCCCGCGTCGTTCCAGCCGCGGAAAGCGCACACCATCACGGGCGCACGAAGGGTCGGGTGCTCTCGCCAGATGACATCCATCCGGTTCACCGTACCCGACGTCCGAAACCGCAGTCACCATGGAGACCGTGACCATCGCCGAGCTGCGCGCGGGCGGTGAGGTCGACGGCGTGTTCGCGTGCACCCGGAAGGATCGCCTCACCGCACGCAACGGGAGTCCCTATCTGGCCGTCGAGCTGCGCGACCGGACCGGTGCCATTCCGGGCCGCGCGTTCCGCGACGCGGACTTCTTGGCGAGCCAGTTCGAGCGCGGCGACCTGGTGTCGGTGGCGGGCCGCGTCGAGCGCTTTCGCGACGAGCTCCAGGTGGACCTCCGGGCCATCAAGACGGCCGAGGCCGACCCCTCCGAGTTCCTGCCGGTGGCGTACCGCGACCTCGACGAGCTGGACGGGTTCCTCGAGCACCTCGCCCGTGAGGTCTACGACCCGGACTACGCCCGTCTGCTCGCGGCCTTCCTCGACGACGAGGGATTCCGCGCCGAGCTGCGCCGGGCGCCGTGCACCCGGGCCGGCCACCACGCGTATCTCGGCGGTCTCATCGAGCACACCGTGGCGGTGACCACGCTCGCGCAGGAGTCGGCGCTCCTCCATCCGCGCCTCAACTCCGATCTGCTCCTCTGCGCGGCAATCCTCCATGACATCGGGAAGACGCTCGAGTTCGACCTGGGCGCCGAGATCCAGCTGAGCGAGGCCGGCGCGCTAATGGGCCACGTGGCGCTCGGCCAGCAGCTCGTGGCCGACCGTGCACGCACCCTCGACAGCTTCCCGGACGCGAAGCTGCACGCAATCTCTCACTGCATCCTCGCCCACCACGGATCGGAATCGCTCCCGGGACGTCGTTTCCGCTCTGTGGAGGCGCTTGCGCTCTTCCGGCTGAATGCGCTGGATGCCGGGGTCAAGGGCGCTTTGGAGCACGGGCTCTAGCACAGTTCCGGTGCCTCAGAGGCCCGGACAGACACATGTTCTAAACGGACGGACGAGGGGTTGCGCAGAGCCCATTCCGAGCCGATTGCACACCGGGTGTCCAAGAAGGCGTCGATCGTGGAGGCGGTGGCCCCGCCCGAAGCCGTAGAGGAGCTGCTGCGCCAGCTCGTCGATGCTCGCTTCGTGCTCACGGACCGGAGCGGCTGCATCACCCGCTGGAGCCGCCCGGCGGAGCACATATTCGGCTGGCCCGCCAGCGCCATGGTCGGCCGCGGGCTGCTCGAGACGCTCGCCATTCCGGGGACCATGCCGCCCCAGGGCGGCCACCTGGAAGCGGCCGCCCGGCGCAAGGACGGCTCCGAGGTCCAGGTGGACCTCACCCTGGTGCCGGTCCAGATGGCGCACAGCCTCGAGTTCAACGGCTTCCTGGAGGCCCTCGAGATCGTCGGGCCGCGCGTGGCCGGCCTCGAGCGGCTGCAGGAGAGCCATCGCACCGTCGTCCAGTGGATCGCCGCGGCGATCGCGGGGCGCGCCGAGTCCCAGGAGGACCAGCCGGCCGGCACCATCGTCGCCTTCAGAGGCCTGGGTGAGACGGTGCCGGTGCTGGACGGGCCCCAGCCGGAGCCCGAGCCTGATGCCGAGGTGGCCGCGCCCGGCGCCAGCGCCGCGTCGCAGGCCGAGGAACGTGAGCGTGAGCGTGCCGCCGCCGAGCGGCTCGCGGAGCTCGAGGGCGCGAGCGGGCGGCAGGACACGGAGCTGGCCGACACACGCGCCGCGCTCGAGCAGATGCAGGGCCACCTGGAGGCGCTCCGCGGCGAGCTGAAGGAGTCGCGGGCCGCGCTCGAGGAGCGCGACCGCAGCAGCCGCCAGGAGCTCGAGGGCCGGCTCGAGGAGACGCGCGAGCAGCTGTCGAAGCTGGTCGCCCGCGTGAGCGATGGCCGCGAGGAGGAGCTGCAGACGCAGCTCGAGGCAACCAACGCCCGGCTCGCCGGCTTCGAGAACCTGCTGGCCGAGAGCGACCACCGCGACGAGCTGCGCGCCGAGCTCGAGGCCACGCGCGCGCAGGTGGCGGCGCTGGAGGAAGCGGTCGGCGAGCGCGCCGACACGGACACCCGGGTGGCCGCACTGGAGCAGTCGCTCGCGGACGACAGCGCCGACCGCCGGCTCCAGGCCGAGCTCGGCGAGACACACGCCAAGGTGGCCGAGCTCGAGCGGGCGCTGGCCGAGGATGCGCGCTTCGAGGAGCTGCGCTCGATGCTCGAGGCGGCCACGACCAAGCTTGCTTCGCTGGAGGAGGCCGGGTCGCGAGACGACGCCGGCGCCCGGCTGCACGCTGAGATCGAAGCTGCCGGGGCACGCGTCGAGCAGCTTGAGCGGGCACTGGCCGACTCCTCGCGCGAGGACCGGCTGGGCGAGGAGCTCGAGCAGACCCGGGCTCGCCTCGCTCAGCTCGAGGAGCGGCTGTCCTCCCCACGCGACGAGGGCGAGGTCGAGCGCCTCGGCGCGGACGTGGAGAGCCTGCGTTCCGCGATCGAGCGGCTGAGCTCTGAGCCGGCGGCCCCCGCTGCGGCGGGCGCGGTCGATCCGGCGGCCTCGCAGGCGCTGGCCGAGACGCTCGAGCGGGCGCGTGAGCTCGCCGCGGAGGTCGACGCGCGCGCCACGCGCGCCGAGCAGGCCGTGGAGGCCGCCGCCGATCACTCGGCGCGCGCCGTGGAGGCCGCCGGCGCCGCGCAGAGCGCCGCCGAGGACCAGGCAGAGGCCGCGGAGTCGCACGCCGCCCGGCTGAGCGAGCTGAGCCGGACCGTCGAGGAGCGCGCCGCCAGCACGAACGACGCGGTGGCAACAGCGCACGAGGCCGCTTCGGCGGCCGTGGGCCATGCCGGACGAAGCGCGGAGGCCGAGGCCGCTGCGGGCGCGCACGCCGGTGCCGCCGCGAGTGCCGCCGAGGCGGTCGAGCAACGCGTCGCCGGCGCCGAGGGACTCAGGGAGGCCGCCGCCGGGCATGCCGACCGCGCGGAAGCCGTCGTGGGGAGCGCCGCGGGACACGCCGAGCGGGCCGGCGCGGCGGCGAGCGCGGCGCAGGGGCACACCGCACGCGCGGAGCAGAGCGCGGCGCGGGTCGGAGAGCTCACGGGAGCGGTGGAGCGACACGCCGCCCAGGCCAAGGAGGCGGCCGGTGCCGCCGAGGGGCACGTGCAGGCCGCGCGCAAGGAGTCGGCGGCCGCTCACGCGCACGCCACGGCGGCGCGTGAGGCCACGGCCCCGATCGAGCTTCGTCTCACGCGCGCCGTGGAGGCAGCTGCCACCGCGGATCGTCATGCCGATCGCGCGGCCGAGCACGCCCGCACCGCGGACGCGCACCTGAACACGCTCGCCCAGGCGCAGGCCGCGGCCGAGCGCCTGGCCGCGCGTGCCGAGGCGGCCGCGGCGATGGCCGAGCAGGCCGTGGCAGAGGCGCGTGCGCTGGCCGAATCCGGACCCGCCCTCCCGCTGCCCGACTGGAACAGCGTCTCGGCAAACGGCGATGAGCAGGACTCGCGCAAGCCGCTGATCGCACGTCGCGGCGCCGACAGGCCGCCGCGCGAGCCGCGCGCCGGGTTCGACGACGTGCCCCACCCCATGGCGAGCATCCGCCTGGACGGGCACTTCGGAGAGCTCAATCCCGCGTTCACCGAGCTCGTCGGGTACGGCGAGCAGGAGTTTCAGGCCGCCAGCTGGCCTCCCGTGGCCGACCGGGCGAACCTCGAGAAGCACCGCGAGCAGCTCCAGCGCATGCTGGCGGGCGAGATCGAGTCGGCGAGCATCGACACGGCCTACGTCCACGCACAGGGACTGCTCGTTCCCGTGGTGGGCGAGCTCTCGCTGGTGCGTGAGGGAGGCCAGCCGTGCAACTTCCTGCTCGAGGTCAAGGGCGGCTAGCCAGCAGCGGTAGGCGGCGCCGGCGCATGCTCGACGGATAGCCTGCGCGGCCGTGCCATCTCCCGCTCAGCTCCTGTCCCTGCTGGAGAGCGCGCGCCAGGACATTCCCGGGGTCGAGCTCTTCGACGCCCACACCCACCTCGGCGCGAACGATCCCGACGGGTACCACTGCAACGGTCCCGAGCTGACCGAGCTGCTCGAGGCGGCCGGCGCTCGCGGGGTGGTGTTCCCCATGCACGAGCCCGACGGCTACCCGAAGGCCAACGACATGGTGCTCGCCGAGGCCGAGGCATCCGGCTCGCTGCTCGTGCCGTTCTGCCGGCTCGACCCGCACGACGACCCGCTCGCCGAGGCGGAGCGCTGCCTGGCGGCGGGCGCGCGCGGGATCAAGCTCCACCCGCGCGCCGAGAACTTCGGCCTCCACCACCCCGCGCTGCAGGACGTGTTCGCCCTGGCCGACGAGCGCCGGCTGCCCGTGCTCTGCCACGCTGGCCGGGGCATCCCCGCGCTCGGGCGGCACTCGATCGAGGCCTGCGCCCGCTACCCCGGGATGCGGCTGATCCTCGCCCACGCCGGGATCTCCGACCTGTCGTGGATCTGGCGCGAGGCGCCCGATCACCCGAACCTGTTCTTCGACACGGCCTGGTGGTCCCCGGCCGACCTCCAGGCGCTGTTCGCGCTCGTGGCTCCCGGGCAGATCCTGTTCGCGAGCGACGCGCCCTACGGCGCGACCGCGATGTCCGCCACCTGGGCCCTCCGCCACGCACTGCAGGTGGGCCTTTCGGCCGATCAGATCCGATCGGTGATGGGCGGCCAGCTCGCCCGGCTGCTCGCCGGCGAGGAGCCGGCGGATCTGGGCCCGCCGCCGGGCGCCGACAGGCTGGGCCGCGACCCCCTGCTCGAGCGGGTCCACACGTTCCTCCTCACCTCGGTGGGCCAGGCCTTCAGGGGAATCGAGCCCGCCGAGACGCTGGCCCTCGCAACGCTCGCGTGCGACGTGGGCGCGGACGCGCCGCAGGCCAAGCTCTGCGAGTGGATCGTCGCTGTGATCGAGGAGCGCGCCGACTACCTGGCAGGCGGGCCGGAGCGGCCGGCGCGCTTCGCTCCCGGCCTTCCGCTCATGGTGCTCGCGACGACGCTCGCCCGCACGCCGGACGTGCCGGTGCCCGACCTTTCTTAGCGGAAGCCGCCGGCTCGGCCGGCGGCGCACCGATGGCTTACCTAGGGGGTCTCGGGGCTCTCGGGCGTTTCCGGCTCGGGCTCGAGCACGAAGATCTCGAAGCCGATCGGCGGGTGGAACGTGACCTGGCTGTGGTAGGTCACGACCTTGCGGCCCATCGCCTCGGCCACCCCGTCTATGAAGCGGTCGGCCACGGCCTCCTGGAAGGTGAGGCGCACCCTGCGCACGAGGTCATCGTGCCCGTTGTGCACGAGCGTCTTCTCGACCGTGGTCAGGAAGTCCTCGAGCACCGTCACGACGTAGTTGTCGAACGCGTACGACTTGGCCTTCGTGGGACCGCGGCCGTAGCACTCGCTGAATATGGCGACGACGGTGTTCGACACCGCCGCGAGGCGCTCCACCCCTACGCGACCTCTCGCAGCGCTTCCAGCTCGCGTCGGGTGGCGAGGCGCTTGAGCGCCTTGGACTCGAGCTGCCGCACGCGCTCGGCGGACAGCCCGAGCCGGCGGCCGGTCTCGCGCAGCGGCTGGGGATCGTCGCCGTTGATGCCGTATCGGAGCCTGATCACCTTGCGCTCGACCTCGGGCAGCTCCTCGATCGTTCGCCGGAGCAGCTCCTCGCTGAGGCTGACCTCCACCTCCTGATCGACCGGCGCGTCGGCTCCCTCGAGCAGGTCGCCCAGCGCGGTGCCGCCGTCCTCACCAACGGGGCGGTCGAGGCTGGTGACGGTGCGCGCGGCCTCGCGCACCTCCTGTACCTGCACCAGCGGCAGGTCCGCGGCCTGGGCGATCTCCTCGTCCGTGGGCTCGCGTCCGTGCGTGGCCTGGAGCTCGCGCTCCGCGCGGGCGATCTTGCGCTCGCGCTGGCCGATGTGCACGGGGATCCTGATCGTCCGGGCCTTGTTGGCCAGCCCGCGCTGGATCGCCTGCCGCACCCAGAAGGTCGCGTAGGTGGAGAACTTGTAGCCCTTGCGCCAGTCGAACTTCTCGGCGGCGCGGATGAGGCCGAAGATGCCCTCCTGGATCAGGTCGAGGAGCGACAGCTCCTGTCCCTGGTACTTCTTCGCGATCGACACGACGAGGCGCAGGTTCGAGTTGATCATGCGCTCCTTCGCCTCCAGGTCGCCCTGCTCGATCCGCTTCGCCAGCTCCACCTCCTCGGCCGCGGTGAGCAGCGGATACCGGCGGATCTCGTTGAGGAACAGCTGGAGGGCGTCGGTGGTCGCGGCGGCCAGCTCGCCGTTCCGGAACGAGGTGGGCTCGATGCCCTGGCGCCCGCAGTCGTCCGAGATGTCTACGCCGAGCGTCTCGATGTACGACTCGAGCGAGTCGGCGTCCTCCTCGTCCGCTCCGAGCGACCGCAGCAGCTCGTCGAGCTCCGACAGCTGTGCGCAGCCCCGCTCCTCGGCCTGGGCGACGAACGTCACCACCTCCGGCCTCGACATGAGGTCCTGGCTCACGGGCTGCATGCTACGCCGCGCGCGCCGCGCCCGCTCAACCGATGCCCGAGGCGTCGTCCACCATCTCGAGGCGCTCCTCGAGCCGTGTGATGGAGAACACCCGCTGCACCGGATCCGGGCCGCGGACGATCACAACGCGCCGCCCGTCGCCCTTCGCGCGCTCATCGGCCGTGACGAGGCAGCGCAGTCCGGTGGAGTCCAGGAACACGAGCTTGGACAGGTCGAGCACGATCACCGGCGGGGCGCTTGCCTCCGCCCGCCGAAGCTCCTCCTGCAGCTTGCTGGCTGAGGACAGGTCGAGCTCCCCCTTGAGGGCGATGTGCACGAGCCCGTCGCGGTCCTCGGACTTCACGTGGAGGATCTCCACCGGGCGCACGCTAGCGGGTGGGGCGCCACGAGGGAAGTCCCGCGCGCTCCGCCAGGCTGTAGGCGAAATACAGCTGGACGACCGCGAACGACACCTCCAGCACGCGCTCGGAGACCGCGTTGGCGAGCAGCGCCCCCACCAGCACGCCGATCGGCGACAGCACCCCGACGATCAGGCCGTCCTTGAGCCGAACGTTCCCGTAGCCCCGCTGGCGCCAGGTGCCCACGATCGCCACCAGCACGACGGCAACCAGCGAGGTCGAGAGCGCATGCAGCTGCGACTCGTCCAGGAAGATCACGAGGCCCGGCACGAACAGCACCCCGCCGCCCACTCCGAGCAGACCGCCGGCCATCCCGGCGGCGAAGCCGATGACGATCAGGCCGATGACATCCGTGGCCTCCACGTCAGAAGATGAGGATCGCGGCCGAGACCACGAGCAGGGCCACGAACACCCGCGCGACCACCTGCTCGGAGATCCGCTGCTGCACCGCGGTGCCGGCGAGCACCCCGCCGATCGCCGGTGCTCCGATGGCCAGCCCCTTCACGAGGTCGACGTTTCCGTAGGCCGCCTGGACCGCCGCCGCCAGGGCTCCGATGATGCAGATCGCCGCCAGCGAGGTGCCGGTGGCCTCCTTCTGGTCATACCCGAGCCAGAGCACCAGCAGAGGGACGATGATGGTTCCGCCGCCGACGCCGAACAGCGCGCTGAATGCACCCGCCACGGTTGCTATCGCGGCGAGGCGCGCGAGCCGGGAGGACATCGCGGGGCATACTACGGCCGGTGTCCGCTCCGACCGCAGACGCGCTCGCGGAGGCGCTGCGCCCGCTGCGTGAGAACCCGGAGCGGGCGGGCGTGTTCTGCGACGTCGACGGCACGCTCGCGCCGATCGTGGGCCGCGCCGAGGACGCGCGCGTGCCCGAGGAGGTGGCGCTCCTCCTGGGCAGGCTGGCGCGCCGCTACGGCTGCGTGGCCTGCATTTCCGGCCGCTCGGCCCCCGAGGCCCGGCGGCTCGTGGGCGTGGGCGGCATCGCCTACGCGGGCTCTCACGGGGCCGAGCTGCTCGAGCCCGGCGCCGCCACTCCGCGCGTGATCCCCGCGTTCAAGAGCTGGGAGCGGCGCGTGCGCCGCTTCACCGGCGAGCGCGACACGCCCTCGCTGCGAACGCTGCGGGTGCGGATCGAGGACAAGGGACCGATCGCCGCCTTCCACTGGCGCGGCGTGCCCGACGAGGAGGCGGCGCTCACCCGGCTCCAAGCGATCGCCCACGAGGCGGAGACCGACGGCCTCGCGATCCACTGGGGGCGCAAGGTGCTCGAGGTGAGGCCGCCGGTGCCGATCGACAAGGGCCACGCCGTGCGCGACCTGGTCACTGGCGCGGGGCTTCGCGTCGCTCTCTACGGCGGTGACGACGCCACCGACCTCGACGGCTTCGAGGCGCTCGACCAGCTCGAGCGCGAGGGAGGTCTCGACGCGCGGGTTCGGGTAGGGGTGCGCTCCGACGAGGGACCCGCGGCGATAGTGGAGCGCGCCGACCTCGTGGTCGAAGGCGTCGACGGGTTCACACGCGTGCTGGCGGCGCTCGCGGCGGACTGATGCGGTTCCGGGACTTCCTGCGCACCGCGGTGCTGCTGTACGGCGGCGCGGCCACCGCCCTGGCCGCCGTCGCGGTGGTCGGGGCCGGCCGCAACGACGACAGCACGCTCGTCTTCATCGCGCTCGGCTGGTGGCTGGCCGCCGCCGCCTCCGGCCTGTGGATGGGACGCGGGGCCACGACCACGCCCGGGATCGCGGGGCTGCTCGCCGACGCCCGGCGCGCCAACACGCTGCCCGAGTTCGAGCCCGGCACGGTCCTCTTCAACCGGCTCTGGCCACTCGCCCTGCTGGCCGTGGCGTCCGGCGCGCTCGGCTTCTTCTTTCCGCCGGTGCCGGCGGTGGCCGTCGGGTACGCCCTGCTGGTGGCGCTCCTGTGGCGCAAGCAGTCGTCCGCCGTCGAGGCGATCGAGGCGCGCGACGGCGTGGAGTTCTGGATGGACCGCACCTCGCCGTTCGGCCCGCCGCGGCTGCTGCGCCTGCCGGGGATGCGCAAGATCGAGCCTGAGGACGAGGCGCCCGTGCGTCCCTGAGCGGCGCCTACCGGGAGCGCTTGCGCAGCTTGTCGAGCTGCTTCCAGGTGCGCGTGTTCGCCACCTGCGCCTTCGTCAGCCACGCGCGCCGGGCCGTGGCCACGCCGTAGCGCATGTTCGCCAGCGTGGAGGTCCGGTGTGCATCGGAGTCGATCACGAGCGTCACGCCCGCCTCGGCCGCGGCGCGGGCGTAGGTGTCGGGCAGGTCGCGCCGGTCGGGGTTCGCGTTGATCTCGAGGAAGGTGCCGGTGCGCGCCGCCGCCTCGATCACCTTGTCGAGGTCCACGTCGTAGGGCTCGCGCTGCTCGATCTTCCTGCCCGTGGGATGCCCCAGCGCGTCGACCAGCGGGTGCTCGAGCGCGTGCACGATGCGCTCGGTCATCTCGCGCTCTCCCATCCGGAACGACGTGTGCACGCTCGCCACCACCCAGTCGAGCTGCCCGAGCAGCTCGTCGGCGTAGTCGAGCGACCCGTCGGGCATCACGTTCACCTCGGTGCCCGCGAGCAGGGTGAACCCCTTCAGCTCCACCGACCGCATGCGCTCGATCTGGCGCAGCAGCTCGTCGGGCGGAACGTGGTCGCCGAAGCCGTGGCTGGCGGAGTGGTCGGTGATCGCCGCGTACACGTAGCCGCGCTCGCGCGCGGCCTCGGCCATCTCCTCGATCGTGTTGCGGCCGTCGGAGGCCACGGTGTGCATGTGCAGGTCGCCGCGGATGTCACCGAGCTCGATCAGCTCCGGCAGCTCGTTGACGCGGGCGGCGGCCAGCTCGCCGCGGTTCTCGCGCAGCTCCGGCGGGATGTACTGCATGCCGAGGCGCTCGTAGACCTCCTCCTCGGTTGCGCAGGCGTGCGTCTGACCGCTCTCGTCGTCGGCGATGCCGTACTCGCTCACGTGCAACCCGCGCTTGACGGCGTCCGTGCGCAGCGCCTCGTTGTGCTTCCCCGAGCCGGTGAAGTGCTGCAGCAGGTTCCCGAAGGCCTCCTCCGGCACCACGCGCAGGTCGACCGGGATGCCCGAGTGGGTCACGGCCCGAGCGCCGGCCGCACCCGAGGAGTGGACGACGTCGATCTCCGAGAGCTCCTCGAACGCCTTCACCAGGGCGCCGGGGTCCGCGGTGGCCGCGACCACGTCCAGGTCCTTGCAGGCGTCGGCCATGCGCCGCGCGCTGCCCGCCAGCTCCACCCGCTTGGCGTGGGGCCGCAGGCCCTCCACGATCCCCTCGCCCACGGCCAGCGCCTGGGACAGCAGGAAACGCCCCCGCGGGGCGCCGGCGTCGTCTGCCGCCAGTGCCGCGATCACGTTCTCGGCGGCCTTCGCCCCGAAGCCCGGCACGTCGGCCAGCCGGCCTGCCTCGGTGGCCTCGCGGAGCTCCTCGAGGGAGGTCACGCCGAGCTCTTCGTGCAGCACGCGAACTCGCTTCGGCCCCAGCCCCGGGATGCGCGTGATCTCGACGAGACCGGCCGGGATCCGCCCGCGGAGCTTGTCCGCCGACGGGATCGAGCCGCCCTCGAGCAGGGCGTCGATCTTCTCCGCGATCGTCTTGCCCACGCCGGCAAGCTCCTCGGCCCGTCCGGCCCGCGCCAGCTCCTCCACCGACACGCCGGCCTCGCGGATCGCCTTCGCGGCGTTGCGGTAGGCCACGACCCGGTACACCACCGCGCCGTCGAGCTCGTACAGGCTCGCCAGCTCGTCGAATGCGTCGGCTATCTCGGCGTTGCGCATGGTGCGGTGGACCCCGGGACTAGCCTACGCGGCCGTGCCGGGAGCCTGGCTGATCCTGCCGACCTACAACGAGGCCGAGAACATCGAGGCGATCGTGCGGGCGGCGCGTGAGCATCTGAGCTCGGCGGGCATCGAGCATCGCGTGCTGATCGTGGACGACGGCTCGCCCGACGGCACCGGGGAGATCGCCGACCGGCTGGCGGGCGAGCAGGCCGAGGTGGAGGTGCTCCACCGCCCCGGCAAGGGCGGCCTCGGCCCCGCGTACCTCGCCGGCTTCGCCAGGGCGCTTGCGGGCGGCGCGGACCTCGTGCTCGAGATGGACTCCGACTTCTCGCACGACCCGGCCGACCTGCCGCGCCTTGTCGCGGCCGCCGAGAACGCCGACCTCGTGCTCGGCTCGCGCTACGTGGCCGGCGGCGGAGTGACCGACTGGGGACTGCTGCGGCGGATCGTGAGCCGCGCCGGATCCGCCTACGCCCAGGTCGTGCTGGGGGTGCCGGTGCGCGATCTCACCGGCGGCTTCAAGTGCTTCCGGCGATCGGTGCTCGAGGCGCTCGACCTCGACAGGGTGCACGCCAACGGCTACGCCTTCCAGATCGAGCTCACATACCGCGCCGCGCGGGCCGGGTTCAACATCACCGAGGTGCCGATCGTCTTCCGCGACCGGCGTGTCGGACAGTCGAAGATGACGCCCCGGATCGCGCTGGAGGCGGTGTGGAAGGTCCCCTCCCTCCGCTTCAGGTCGTAACGTGACAACCACAGGAGAGGGCAGGCAGGGACGTCGCTATATTTTGTATAGTGACTAACGAGCCCCAAGCGACGGACGAAGGAGCATCAGTGGCGGGAGTGATCAACGAGGTGACGGACGCGAACTTCCAGGCCGAGGTACTCGAGGCCGAGAAGCCCGTGCTGGTGGACTTCTGGGCGCCCTGGTGCGGTCCGTGCCGAATCGTGGCGCCCCACCTCGAGGAGCTCGCCGGCGAGCGCGAGGATCTGACGATCGTGAAGCTGAACGTCGATGACAACCCGCAGACCGCCGCCCAGTTCAGCGTGATGTCGATCCCCACCCTCCTGCTCTTCAAGCACGGTCAGGTGGCCCACCAGATCATCGGCGCGCTGCCGAAGAACCGGCTGGTCCAGGAGATCGAGCCGGCGCTCGCTGCGGCCTAGCTCTTCGCAGTGCGGAAGCAGCCGGCTCGGCCGGCTGCGCACCGACGGATCACCCTGAAGCTGAACGTCGCGGTCGGGCCCGGTGCCCCGGTCGGGGCGAGCGCGCGCACGGAAAGCGTGTGCCTGCCGGGGCTCGCCCGGTAGGCGAGCCGTGAGCGGCAGCCCGCGAACCTCCGCCGGTCGCGGCGGCATTGAAGCCGCAGGTAGGTGCGCTCGACCCGGAACCGGAAGGCCACCCTGGCGCTGGCGCTCTTCGTGCGAACGACCCTCCCCGGGTGCCGGCGGATCGACGCGACCGGCCGGGCCGCCGCCACGGCGTCGCGCACGAAGCGCGTGACGCTGCCGGTCTCGAGGGTGGAATCGGGGTCGGCGCCGAGCGTGCGGTTGATGCCCGCGTGGTTGAGCGGCACGGCGAGCACCGCGTCGCTCCCCAGCCCGAGCGCGCGCGCCATCCGCCGGGTCTGGTTCCTGCGGACCCGCTTCGCGGTCTGCTGGATCACGAACAGGAACGGCGGGTCGCTCGCGTCCGCGAAGCGCAGTGGCGACGCCGCGACCCAGGACCCGGTGGCCGCGTTCTCCTCCGGCGTGCCGAACACGCTCCAGACGCCGCGAGCTCCCTCGTTCCGCCGGGGATCGGCCAGCCCGACGATGTCGTAGGCGGCCGTGTCGAGCGAGACCACCCCCAGAATCTGCCTGCTGGGGACGCCGTAGGCCCGCACATACCGCGGGTCGACTCCCACGAGCGACGCGAGATGCGCGCCCGAGGAGTGGCCCATGAGCACGATGCGCGTCGGATCTCCGCCGTAGCGGGCCACGTTGCGATGGAGCCATCCGATCGCCTCACCCACGTCGTGAGGGTGATCGGGGAACCTCACGCGGCCGGGGTCGAACGGACCGGCGGGCGGCGCCACGGTGGAGAGCCGGTAGTTGACGCTGGCCAAGACGTAGCCCTGGTCGGTGAACAGAGCGGCCTTGCGCCGGATCTGGTTGCGCTTGTCGCCCTGCTGCCAGCCGCCGCCGTGCACGTAGACCACCACGGGACGCGAGCCGCGCCGGGCTCCGACCGGTGAGTAGACGTCGAGCTTGTTGAGCGCCGGCGCCGGCGGCGGCGAGTCGATGTCGTAGCTGAGATCGAGGTGATGGTCGTACGCGGCCGGGGCCGGTGCGGGCGCCGCAGCCAAGCCGGCCACGAGGATGACGAGCGCTGCCGAGGGCCCTAGGAGATCGTCGGTGCTCAGCCGGCCGAGCCGGCTGCTTCCGCTTAGGCGGGCGCGGGCTCAACGTTCTCGCGGCGCGCGCGGAAGCGCCCGCCGAGACCGCCGAGGATCCCGCCGATCACGGTCGTGAGGATCACCAGCACCACCTGGGGATCGGCCAGCTCGGCCTTCGCCTCGTTGCCGGCGATCTTGTGGCCGAGCAGGATGAAGCTGCCGTACACGAGTCCGCCCACCAGGCCGCGGACGAAGCCGTCCTCGAAGCCGCGGTGCTCGATGCCGCCCACGAATCCGCCCAGCAGCGCGATCGGGCCGACCATGATCAGGTAGACGATCTCGGACCAGCCGAGGGCGAAGCCGGTGAGCAGGCCGAAGATGACCGGCACCACCACCAGGCCCAGGAGCTGGAGCGCGAAAGGCCGTTCGTCGAATGCGGGCGGCAGGTGCACGGGCCCCGCCAGCCTACCTCCGCTCGACGCCCACCACCAGCTCCAACCCCTCGACCTCGGTCCGCGTGCCGGCCTCGCTGCCGTCGTAGGCGAGCTCCACCGCGAGCGTCTCGCTTGTCACGTACTCCTCGTGTGCGCGAGCCGCCTCGATCAGCGCGTCGTCGCCTCCGAGGGTGAGCGCGATCCGGTCCTCCACCTGAAGCCCGGCGCCCTTTCGGGCGGCCTGGACCGCGTGCACGATCTCCCGGGCCAGCGTCTCGCGGCGCAGCTCGTCGTCCAGCTCCAGGTCGAGCGCCACCGCATGCGTGCCGGAGCGCTCGAGCTGGTAGCCCTCGAGCGGCTGCAGCACCAGCTGGACGTCCTCGGGTCCTATCCGATGCTCGTGGCCGTCGACGTTCAGCCCCACCTCCCGGCCCTCCCGGAGGGCCGTGGGATCCAGCGCCGCCACCGCGGCCGCCACGCGCGGCATCTGCTTGCCGAAGCGCGGCCCGAGCGTGCGGTAGTTGGGCTTCAGCTCGAAGCGGCCCAGCTCGTCGGCCTCGGACACGAAGCGCAGCGACTTCACGTTCAGCTCGTCGCGAACGAGGTCCTCGAAGGCCTCGATCGCCCCGCGCTCGCGGTCGGCGGCCACGATCACTGCCTCGCGCAGCGGCTGGCGCACCTTGACCTTGGCGTGCGCGCGCGCCGCGCGCCCGAGCTCGACGGCGTCGCGCGCCACCTGCATCTGCCACTCGAGCTCGGTGTCGCGCTCGCCCGCCTCGGGGAAGTCGCACAGGTGAACCGAGGGCTCGGAGCCGTCGAGGTTCTCGTAGATCGCGTCGCTGACGAAGGGCGTGAGCGGGGCGAGCAGCTTCGAGACGGTGAGAAGCGACTCCCGCAGGGTCGCGAAGGCCGCCGGGTCGCCCTCCCAGAAGCGACGCCGCGAGCGGCGCACGTACCAGTTGGAGAGATCGTCCACGAACTCCGCGATCGCGCGGCCCGCGAACGTGGTGTCGAAGTCCTCCATGCGCTCGGTCACTCGCTCGACTGTGGCCGCAAGGCGAGACCGGATCCAGCGGTCCAGCTCCGTGGGCTCGCCCTCGCCCTGCGCGTCGGTGAGGTTCCCGTAGAGGACGAAGAAGGAGTAGGTGTTCCAGAGCGTCTTCAGGAACTGGCGCACCGACTCGGCCACGGCGTCCATCGAGAAGCGGTAGCCGTCCCACGGCTGCTTCGAGGTGAAGTAGTACCAGCGCAGGGCGTCCGCGCCGTGCGTGTCGATCACGTCCCACGGCACCACCACGTTGCCCTTCGACTTGGACATCTTCTGGCCCTCGCCGTCGAGGATCAGGCCGAGGCAGAGCACCGTGCGGTAGGAGGCCTCCCCGAAGAGAATCGTGGACACGCCGAGCAGCGAGTAGAACCAGCCGCGCGTCTGGTCGAGCGCCTCGCAGATGTAGTCGGCCGGGAAGCGCTCCCGGAACCTCTCCTCGTTCTCGAACGGCGCGTGCCACTGGGCGAAGGGCATGCAGCCCGAGTCCCACCACACGTCGATCAGGTCGGGCACGCGGCGCATGTCCTTGCCGCACTCGCAGCGCAGGACGATCTCGTCGATGTAGGGCCGGTGCAGGTCGTCGGGCACCACCCCCCCGCGCTCCTCGATCTCGGCGCGCGAGCCCACGCAGACCACGTGCCCCTCGTCGCAGCGCCAGACCGGCAGGCCGGTGCCCCAGTAGCGCTCGCGCGAGAGCGCCCAGTCCACGTTGTTCTCGAGCCAGTTGCCGAAGCGCCCGTGCTTGATGTGGTCGGGGTACCACTTGATCGTCTCGTTGGCCGCGAGCAACTGGTCCTTGACCTCGGTGGTGCGCACGTACCAGTTGGTCTTGGCGTAGTAGATGAGCGGCGTGCCGCAGCGCCAGCAGTGCGGGTAGGCGTGCTCGTACTCCCCCGCGCGGAACAGGCGGCCGGACTTGCGCAGGGCCTCGATGATCTCGGCGTCGGCGTCGCGCACGTACATGCCCGCGAACGGGCCGGCGCGGTCGTCGAAGGTGCCGTCGGGGCGCACCGGGTTGTGGATCGTCAGTCCGTTGTCCTGCGCCAGCCGGAAGTCGTCCTCGCCGAAGGCGGCGCCGGTGTGCACCACGCCGGTGCCGTCCTCCACCGACACGAAGTCGCCGGCCAGGACCGTGTGGCCGCGCTCGCCGTAGTCGGAGATGTACGGGAACGGCGGCTCGTACCGGAGACCGAGCAGGGCCGAGCCCGGCATCCGCTCCTCGATCTCGGCGTCCTCGCCGAGCACCCGCTCCACCAGTGCCTCGGCGAGGATCAGGCGGTCGTCACCCAGGCGCGCCCGGGCGTACTCGACGTCCGGGTCAACCGCGATCGCGGCGTGCGGCAGGAGCGTCCAGGGCATCGTGGTCCAGGCGAGCAGCGAGACCGACGGGTCGTCGAGCAGCGGGAACCTCACGTACACCGAGGGGTCGACCACGTCCTCGTATCCGAGCGCCACCTCGTGCGACGAGAGCGCGGTGCCGTCGCGCGGGCAGTAGGGCACGACCTTGTAGCCCTCGGTCAGGAGGCCCTTGTCCCAGGTCTCCTTCAGCGACCACCAGACCGACTCGATGTAGTCGTTCGAGAGCGTGAAGTAGGCGTCGTCGGTGTCGACCCAGAAGCCGATCCGCTCGGTGAGCGCGTTCCACTCGTCGATGTAGCGCAGCACGGACTCGCGGCACTTGGCGTTGAACTCGGCCACGCCGTAGCGCTCGATGTCGGCCTTCGACTGGAAGCCGAGCTCCTTCTCGACCTCGAGCTCCACCGGCAGCCCGTGACAGTCCCAGCCGCCCTTGCGGGGGACGAAGTGGCCGCGCATCGTCTTGAAGCGCGGGAACACGTCCTTGAAGACGCGGCTCAGAACATGGTGGACGCCCGGACGGCCGTTGGCGGTGGGCGGGCCCTCGTAGAACACGAACCGGGGGCTGCCCTCGCGCCGTCGCATCGACTCGCGGAACACGTCGCGCTCGCGCCAGCGCGCGAGCACCTGCTGCTCGAGATCGGGGAATGACTGCGCCGGGTCGACCGGCTGGTAACGGGCCAAGGCGTCGATTCTAGGCGGGGCCTGCTAATAGTTCCGACCTAGTAATCGCCGAATCCCTGCCGGGCCGTCCGGTGGGAGCGGGGGACCCAAAGACCCAAGGATGGTTCGGGGCCGAACCGGTGCAAGCCGGCGCGTATCTCTTTCGCGCGAGCCCGTCAGCTAACCCCGCAGGCCGAGGAAAGAGAGGGTTGTTTTGCGCCGCCTACGTCGCGTGCTCGCGGGCTGCTTGCTCGCGGGCGCACTTCTGCCATCAGCAGCACCTGCTGAGGCCTCGCCAGAACGCAGGATGATCAGGGAGCTGAACAAGATCAGGCTCCAGCACGGGCTCCCCTCCCTGCGCCGTTCGCCCAGCCTGCACCACTCGAGCTCGCGCTACGCGCGCGAGCTGATGCGAAAGGACGTGTTCGCCCACCAGGCGCGCATATCCGTCGCGGGCCGGTTCGAATGGGCGGGTGAGAACCTCGAGCTCCACTGGGGCTGGGAGCCCAAGCCGCGCTACACGGTGCGGCGCTGGATGGGCTCCCCCGGCCACCGTGCCGTCATCCTCTCCGGAGAGTGGCGCTGGATCGGGGTCGGCCGCTCGCGCGGCCGCTTCGACTCGGGCACGGCAACGATCTGGGTGGCGCACTTCGGACGGATCTAGGGAGACCGACGGTGCGCAGCCGGCCGAGCCGGCTGCTTCCGCTCTAGGCCGCGAGCTTGCGGCACAGCTCGGCGAGCGAGCGCTTCTCGCCGTCGTCGAGCGCGTCGAAGGCCTCGCTGACCCGTGCGGCGTGCTCGGGGAACACGCGCTCCACCAGCGCGCGGCCGCTCGGGGTGAGCAGGATCTCCACCGCGCGGCGGTCGGCGACGAGCCGGTGGCGCTCCACGAACCCGCGCGCCTCGAGGGTCTCCGTGACCTCGGTGGCGTTGGCCTTGCTCCAGTCGAAGCGCCGTCGCAGGATCCGCAGCTCGAGCGCCCCGCCCGCCGTCGTGAGCACCACGAGCGCCGAGAAGCCGGCGGCGGAGACTCCCGCGCGCTCCAGCTCCGCGGCCAGCCGGCGCCGGACCGTGGCCTCGGCACGCACCAGGGCCTGCAGGGCGCGATGGGCGAGGGGATCGCCGAGCTCGAGAGACGACATCCCCGCGCGATGCTAGGAGCGGGGCGGACGGGCCTGAAGCGGATGCCTACGAGCGAGCCACTACGGGCACGCGACTGGGCCGAGCCACCGGCTCGACCTCCGGCGCCACCACGACCTGCTCGAGGCGACCGGTGTCCACATAGGCCTTGAGCCGCTCGACCGCCTCGGAGGGCTTGGCGCCGAGCGATGGGATGCCGTGCTCGCCGGTGACCGGCATCGCCTCGCGGTACTCGAACACCGGGCCGGCGGAGCCGACCTGGCGCACGGTGTAGACGAGCCGGCCGACCACGTCGAGCGTCGCCTCACCGCCGCAGAAGACGAAGGCGGTGGGATCGATGGCCCGAATCGCGCGGACTATGCGCTCGGGCGGAAGGTCGAAGGCGAGCAGCAGCGTCCGGAAACCGGCGCGGCGCAGGCCCAGCTCGAGCGCCTGCACCTGGAGCGACTCCAGGTCGAGGCGCGGGCTCGAGTCGAACAGGAGAACACCCTGAGGGCGCGTGGCGGGAGCCACGACCCGGCGTGCGGCGTGGAGCCACCCGGTGGCCCAGCGGCTGCCGAGCTCGCGCTCCGCGTCGCGACCGTCGCGCTCGTACGCGAGCTCGAGTGCCGGCAGGAGCACCTCTTCCACGGAGCGCTCGACCGAGCGCACGGCGAGGCTCTCCTCGAGAATGCGGTCGGCGATGTTCTCGTCGAAGTGATCGAAGGCGTCGAGCAGTCGCGCGGGGGAAGAGGGGCCCTCGCCGCGCTGGCGGGCAAGCTCGATGGCCGAAGAGATGTTGTGCGTCTCGAGCAGCGCCCTGCGCAGTGACTCGAGCTCCGTGAGGTCGTACTGGCGGTGGCCACCCTGGGTGCGGCGCGGCTTGGGGTAGCCGAAGCGGCGCTCCCAGCTCCTGAGCGTGTTGGGGCTCACACCGAGCAGCTCGGCGGCAGCGTTGGTCCGTATCCCGCTCACTTGACCTCCCGATCGACAAACCGCGTCAGCGTCGCGGCAGTACTTCCCACATCCAGGCCCTCGTTACGAGAGGTGGAGATCCTTTGCACGGGCTTCCTCTGTCGGAGCACGTGCGTGGATGGAGGTTTTGTCGTCCCGTCGCGAAGCGGGCGCCAGCCGTGCACCCGTTCTTGCACGGGTTGCCCGGCGTACGTTGCGACAGGTCAGCGAATGCCGAAGCCGCTGGGCTCGACCGCGATGAGGGCCGCGCGAGGCGGGCCGCAGGTCGCGATTCGCGCCGACAGCGTTCCGACCCGCGGTGCGCCCTCGGAAATGAGGCGTACCGGCAGCGCCACGGTCTCGCAGCGGCGGTCGCTGGCACGCCGGACGTGCTGCTCGAGCTGGTCGTCGCCGAGCGGGCACGTGATGATTGAGAGGAGGTGCGAGCCCGTGAGCTCGCCTTCCTCCCCGAAGAGCTTGTCGCCGCTGCGGCTCACGGCACTCACCGCGAGCTCGGCTGTGACGACCATGAAGGCTGCGCCGGGACCCGGCAGGGCGTCGCCGGCCGAGGTGAGCATGACGCCCATGCCGCAGCGGTCGCACACGCGCCGGCTGTGCTCGGGGCGACCCGCAAGGGGGTTGTCCGGGGCGCCGCAACGCGAGCAGAAGCGGATCGTCGCGAGACGGTCATGCGGGGGGCGCGTGGACTCGTAGGTGTGTGTGAGGAGCGGCATCGACGGTCGAGTCCGATCAGAACACGGAGCCCCGCGATTCGCCTGCCCCCATCGCGCAATGCAGCGGTTAGGTGTGCGAAACCGACACCTCTCGAGCGATAGCCTCCTAACCGGAACCGAATGACATCGCTGCGGGGCGGCCGAGCCGCCCCCTTGCGCACACGACAGGAGGCGAATGGCCGTTCAGCAGGAGCTCTGGGGTGCCGAGACGAGCAAGGCGGTGGAGAACTTCCAGGTCTCCGGCGAGCGCGTGCCGGTGCCCGTCGTACGGTGGCTCGCGCGCCTGAAGGCCGAGGCCGCGCGCGTGAACGCCGAGCTGGGGCTGCTCGACTCCGAGCTGGCCGAGCGGATAGCGCGCGCGGGTGACGAGGTGGCGGCCGGCGAGCACGACGACCAGTTCCCCATCGACGTGTTCCAGACCGGCTCGGGCACCTCCACGAACACGAACGCGAACGAGGTGATCGCGAACCTCGCCGGCGAGGGCGTCCACCCGAACGACCACGTGAACATGGGCCAGTCCTCGAACGACGTGTTCCCCTCCGCGGTCCATCTCGCGGCGATCGACGGAGGTGCGCGAGCAGCTGATCCCGGCGCTCGACCACCTTGCCCGGCGCTCGCCGGGAAGGCGGACGAGTTCGCCGACATCGTGAAGGCGGGCCGCACCCACATGATGGACGCCGTGCCGGTGACGCTCGGCCAGGAGTTCGGCGGCTACTCCGCTCAGATGAGCCTCGGGCGCGACCGCGTGAGCGACGCGCTGGGCCGCGCCGAGCAGATCCCGCTCGGCGGCACAGCCACCGGCACCGGGCTCAACACCCACCCCGAGTTCGCCGAGCGCGTGCGCGAGCGGCTGGGCCTGGGCGTGGCCCCGCGCGACCGCTTCGAGGCGCAGGGCAACCGCGACGGCCTCGTGGAGCTGCACGGCGCGCTCAAGGTCGTGGCGGTGTCGCTCACCAAGATCGCCAACGACCTGGTGCTGATGGGCTCGGGGCCACGCACCGGGCTGGTGGAGCTCCAGCTGCCCGAGCTGCAGAAGGGCTCCTCGATCATGCCCGGCAAGGTCAACCCCGTGATCCCGGAGGTGACGCTCCAGGTCGCGGCCCAGGTGATCGGCAACGACGCCGCGATCACGCTGGCGGGCACGCAGGGCAACTTCGAGCTGAACGTGCGCGTGCCGCTGATCGCGCGCAACCTGTTCGACTCGATCCGGATCCTCACGTCCACCTGCCGGCTGCTCGCCGAGAGGTGCGTGTCGGGCCTCGTGGCGAACGAGGACCAGCTGCCGCCGCCACGCGGAGTCCACGCCGGCGATCGCCACGGCCCTCAACCCGCACATCGGCTACGACCTCGGCACGGAGATCGTGAAGGAGGCCGTGGCCTCGGGCCGGACGATCCGCGAGGTGGCGATCGAGAAGGGCGTGGATGAGGCGACCCTGGACGAGGCGCTCGACCTGCGGGCGATGGCACGCGGGTCGGAGCAGGAGTAGCTCGGGAGCGGCCGTGAACCGGCTGGTTCTCCTGCTGGTGCTCCTTGCCGGAGCGGTGGTCGCCCTCACATCGGCGGGCGGGACGGCCACGGCGGGCGTGGCGAACCCGCTCGCGGGTCTCCCCCTGTACGTGGACCACGACTCGCCGGCCTGGAAGGCGTGGGAGAGGTACACGCGACGCGGCCAGAAGCGCAAGGCCGGGCTCGTCTGGAAGATCGCGCGCGAGCCCAGGAGCATCTGGCTCGGGGCGGCCACCGGGCCCAACCCCCAGTTCGAGGCTCGCCGCCGCATCGACGCGGCCAAGGTGGTGGGGGCGGTGCCGGTCTTCGTGGTCCTGCGCGCCCAGGCCAACCGCTGCTCGCCGACCTACCAGGGCGGTGGCCCACGCGAGGACCGAGCCACCAGCAACTGGTACGACGCGCTCGCGCGGGGAATCGGCAACGACCGGGTGGTGATCGGGTTCGAGCCGGACTCGCTCGGAACGATCCAGTGCCTGGCCCGCAGCCGGCGTGACGACCGCTACCGGCTGCTCGGCCATGGCGTCGACGCGCTCTCGAAGCTCCCCAACGCGACCATCTACCTGGATGCCGGCGCATCCGACTGGGAGAGCGCCCAGAGCACCGCCAAGCAGCTGCGCATGATCGGGATCGAGAAGGTGCGCGGCTTCATGCTCAACGCCACCCACTACGACTGGACGGCGGCGAACATCCGTCACGGGCTCGAGATCTCCCGGCTCACCGGCGGCAAGCACTTCGTGGTCAACACGGCGGAGAACGGGCGCGGACCCGTGCACTACCGCAGCCGGAAGGGCCGGCCGATCAACGTCTGGTGCAACCCGGGCCTGCGCGGACTCGGGCCGCCGCCCACCACCGAGACGTCCAACCCGCTGGTGGACGCCTACCTCTGGATCAACCGGCCGGGCTTTGCGCAGGCCTGCTCCGGACGCAGGATCGCCTGGTATCCGCCAAAGGCGCTCAGCTACGCGCGGTTCGCCACCAACTGGGAGAAGCCCCCGCGCGGCACGCGCCTCGGCCACCGCAAGCGCTACCCGCGGAGCGCGTTCGGGATTCCGTAGCGCTCAGCAGCCGGGCAGGTGAGCGCGGGCGAAGCTCTTCGCGCCGCGCGCGGGCACGGCGTCGGCCCTGCCGGCGGTCACAGGTCCGCACTCGTCCCGGTGTGAGCCCTGATCCGCGGTCCCCAGGTGGGCTGCCGTCGTGGCCAGCATGTAGGGCAGCGGGGTGATCGGAGTGTCGAACCGGCGGACCTCCCAGTGCAGGTGCGGGCCGGTGGAGCGGCCGGTGGAGCCCACGTACCCGAGCCGCGTCCCACCGCTCACGGCGCGCCCGGGGGCGACCGCGACGCGGGAGAGATGCGCGTACCAGGTGGCGAAGCCGAGCCGGTGCTTGACCACGACGAGGTTCCCGTAACCGCCCGTGTTCCAGCCGGCGAAGACCACCACGCCCCGGCCGGCCGCCTTGACGCGCGTGCCCCCCGGCACGGGGAAGTCGATGCCGGTGTGGCGGCGGCCGCCGATGTGGCCGAAGCCGTCGCCCATCGGACCCGCGAGCGGCCGGAAGAAGCGCACGGGCGAGTTGGGATGGACGCCCCTGCCCCTGCGCAGCGAGCCGATCGTCTGGGCGCCGGCGATTCCGTCGGCCGCGAGGCCCGTCGAGCGCTGGTAGGCGTACACCGCCCGGGCCGTGCCCGGGCCGTAGCCGCCGTCGATGCCGCCGGGAGAGAAGCCGCTGCGCCAGAGGAGGAACTGCACGGCGGCCACGTCCCAGCCGACGTGCGGCTGGGCGAGCACGCGGCTGCCGAGCAGCGGGCGGCCGCGGCTTCCGAGGGCGCGGCGCGTCTGAGGCCCGGCCACGCCGTCCACGGCCAGGCGCTTGCGCCGCTGGAAGCGCATCGTCGCCGCCCGCGTCATCGGGCCTGGCACCCCGTCCACCTCGATCGTGTAGAGCCCCTTCGCCTGCAGGGCGGCCTGGAGCGCGGCCACGCGGGGGCTCCCCGCGAACGCAGGTGCAGGGGCAAGGCATAGGGCGGCGACGACGAGCACGGCGACGCCCCAGCGGATCCTTCCGCGAGGCATGGTTCAGGGGTCGGCACGGCGACCGCCGCAGCCAAGGACCTGCACCAATCCATGCACGCCGAGGGTGGCCCGGGAGCGCCAGCCACCCGATTAGACTCGGCCCACCGATCGGGAGGCCGTGCAGGGTGGAGATCGCCGGGACCAGGAGCAGCAACGTGGCGGGTCGGAGCCGATTCACGCTCCGATCGATCGGAGCGCTCCTGTTGCTCATGGGCGCTGCGGCTCTCCTGCTCGCGCGCGCCGCCTCCGGGCCGACCGGAGGCGAGACAGCGCGGGCCGCGACGGACGCGATGGCGAAGCTGCCGCTGAGCTTCATCCCCAACCGCGGCCAGGTGGACGCCGAGACGCGCTTCTACGCCCAGGGGGCCGGCTACGCGTTCGGCTTCACCCGCCGGGGCGTCTCGCTCGACCTGTCGCGGGGCCGCCGCGCGACCGCGCTGCGGCTCAGCTTCGTCGGCGCCGCCCGCACGCCGGCCATCGAGGCCGACTCGCCCCTGCCGGGGAAGGTGAACTACCTGCGCGGCGAGGGCGCGGCGAGCTACTCCAACCTTCCGACCTACGGCGAGATCCGCTACCGGGAGGTCTGGCCGGGCATCGACATGGCGGTGCGCGGCCAGGGCGGCACCCTCAAGTACGAGTTCCACGTGCGGCCGGGCGCCGACGTACGCGACATCGGCCTGGCCTACAGCGGCGCCCAGGGACTCTCGACGAGCGCGGACGGAGGCCTGCTGGTTCACACAGGACTCGGGGTGCTGCGCGACAAGCCGCCCGTCAGCTACCAGGTCGTGGACGGGAAACGCGTGCCGGTGGCCAGCCAGTTCGCGCTCCGTCCGCCGGCCGGCGGCTACGGCTTCGCCGTCGGGCGGCACGACCCCGCACGCCCGCTGGTCATCGACCCCGGGCTCGTCTACTCCACCTTCCTCGGCGAGCAGACCGTCTACGGGCCCTCGCGGATCGCCGCCGACGCCCAGGGCAACGCCTACCTGGCGGGCTCGACCATCTCGTCGGACACCCGCACCACTCCCGGCGCCTACGACACGTCCCTGACGGGGAGGCAGGACGTGTTCGTGAGCAAGCTGAACCGGGCGGGCACGGGCCTCGTCTACTCGACCTACATCGGGGGCTCGCGGGTCGGCACCTCATCCGAGAACGACCGCGACCAGGCGGTCGCGGTGGATGCCGCGGGCAGCGCGTACCTGCTCGGGACCACCGACGCCCAGGACTTCCCCACCACCCCGGGGGCCTACGACGGCGCCACAAGCTCGAGCGCGGCCTTCGTGGCCAAGCTCAACCCATCGGGCAGCGCCCTCGACTACTCCGCCCTCATCGTGGACACCTCCGAGCTCGAGCAGGCCTTCGACATCGCCGTGGACTCGGCTGGAAGCGCCTACGTGGGAGTGACCACGCGCGGCTCGATCGCCACGACGCCCGGCGCCTTCGACACCGAAGGCAGCTTCGGAATCGACGTGGGCCTGATCAAGCTCAACCCGGCGGGGTCCGCGCTCGACTACGCGACGTATGTCGCCGGCCAGGATCAGGACAACCTCGGGTCCGTGGCGGTGGACCGGGACGGAAACGCCGTGATCACCGGCAACACGTACTCCACCGACTTCCCGACCACACCCGGAGCGTTCCAGACCACTTTCCCGAGCAGCTATGGCAGCCTGACCTCCGAGTCGGCGTTCGTGACGAAGGTCAACGCGGCCGGCTCGGACCTCGTGTACTCGACATATCTCGGCGCCCGCCCGAGGGGCACGCGCGGACAGGGCGTGGCGGTCGACGCGAGCGGGAGCGCCTACGTGACCGGCATGACACGCGCGAGCACCTTCCCCACCACACCGGGCGCGTACGACAGGACGTTCAACAACAACGGGGGCTCCGCCCCGACCGACGCGTTCGTGACGAAGTTCGGGCCGTCCGGGTCGCTCTCGTACTCGACGTTCCTGGGCACGACGGCCTTCGCCGGAATGGACATCGGAGTCGACCGCGCCGGGAACGCCGTGGTGGCCGGGATGGCGGGCGACCCTCCGTTCCCGACCACGCCCGGCGCGTTCGACACCACGGGCGACAACACCGATCTGTTCGTGGCCAAGCTCAACACCACGGGCTCGGCGCTGTCCTACTCCACCTTCCTGGGCGGTGAGGGGATCGAGCAACCCGGCGGCCTCGCGGTCGACGGCGACGGCAACGCCATCGTCAGCGGGCTGACGAGGGACAGGAGCTTCCAGACCACCCCCGGCGCGCTCGACTCGACCTACAACGCCTTCCCCACGCAGAGCTTCGTGGCGAAGCTTGACCTGCTGCCCACCGGCTTCCTGTTCGGCAGCGGCGACGCGGGCGGCCAGTTCAGCGCGATGAGCGCGAACACGAAGCGCGCCTCCCCCTTCACCGTGTTCGCCAACGCGACCGTGCGCAGGCTGCACGCCTACATCGACGGCGGAGGCGCGACCAGCGGCAGCCAGACGCTGCGCGCGGTGCTCTACCGCAACGCCGGGGGGCAGCCCGCCGCCCGCGTGGCGCAGAGCTTCGATGTGACCGTCAACGCCGGCGACCCCGGCCACTGGCAGCCCTTCTACCTCGCCCCACCGGCCAACATCGGCCCCGGGGTCTACTGGCTGGGCCTGCAGAGCGGCGCCGCGAACGGCGTGGCTCGCTTCGCCTGGAGCGCCAAGCCTGGGTCGCGGCGGTTCAACATCGACTCCTTCGCCGACGGGCCCTCAGACCCGTTCGGGGCATCGACCGCCGACGAGCAGCAGCTCTCGATCTACGCGGGCGGCAGCTTCTAGTCCATGTTCATGGCGACGTACTTGGTCTCGAGGAACTCCTCGATGCCCTCGTTGCCGCCCTCGCGCCCGATGCCCGACTGCTTGACGCCGCCGAACGGCGCGCCCGCGTTTGAGACCATGCCCTGGTTCAGGCCGACCATGCCTGTCTCGAGCCGCTCACAGACGCGGATCGCCCGCTTGACGTCGCGGGTGAACACGTAGGCCACGAGCCCGTACTCGGTGTCGTTGGCACGCTCGATCGCCTCGTCCTCCGATGAGAAGCCCGCGATCGGAGCCACCGGCCCGAAGATCTCCTCGCTGAACACGCGCGCCTCGGGCGGCACGTCGGCCAGCACCGTGGGCGGGTAGAAGTAGCCGCGCCCGTCGGGGGCCTCGCCGCCGGTGAGGCGCGTGGCTCCCTTCGAGACCGCGTCCTCCACCAGCTCGGCCACCTTCTCGCGCGAGGGCTCGTCGATCAGCGGTCCCACCTTCACGTCGTCCTCGGTGCCGCGGCCCAGCTTGAGCGCTCCCATCTTCTCGGCCAGCCGGCGCGCGAACTCGTCCTTCACGGAGTCCGCCACGTGGAAGCGGTTGGCGGAGGTGCAGGCCTCGCCGATGTTGCGCATCTTCGCGAGCAGCGCTCCCTCCACCGCCTCGTCGAGATCCGCGTCCTCGAACACGAGGAAGGGGGCGTTGCCGCCGAGCTCCATCGACGTCTTGAGGACGTTGCCGGCGGAGGCCTCGATCAGCTTCTTGCCGACCTCGGTCGAACCGGTGAAGGACAGCTTGCGCAGGCGCGGGTCCTCGATCAGCGGCCCGGTGACCTTGCCCGACGACGAGGTGGTCACGATGTTGAACACGCCGCCGGGGAGGCCGGCCTCCTCGAGCACCTGCCCGAGCGCGAGCATCGAGAGCGGGGTCAGCTGCGCCGGCTTGATGACGATCGTGCAGCCCGCAGCGATCGCCGGGCCCACCTTGCGCGTGCCCATCGCCATGGGGAAGTTCCAGGGCGTGATCATCAGGCACGGCCCCACGGGCTGCTTCATCGTGAGAACGCGGCTCGTGCCGTTGCCGAACTGCTTGTAGTCGCCGTCGAGCCGCAGCGCGTCGCCGGAGTGCCAGCGGAAGAAGTCGGCCGCGTACACGATCTCCGACTTGGACTCCGCCAGCGCCTTGCCCATCTCGAGCGTCATCAGGAGCGCGAGCTCGTCGGCGCGCTCCATCATCAGCTCGAAGGCGTCCCAGAGGATCTTGGCGCGGTCGTTGGGCGCCGTGGCGCCCCACTCGGCCTGCACCGCCACGGCGGCGTCCAGTGCCGCCTTGCCGTCCTCCGGCGTCGCGTCTGCCACCTCGCAGAGGACCTCCTCGGTGGCCGGATCGATCACCGGGAAGGTCGCCCCTCCGGCGGCGTCGCGCCACTCGCCCCCGATGTACAGGCGCTTCTCCACCTGCTCGACCACCTGCTGTTCCTGTGTCGCTATCGCCATCGGTGTCTCTCCTTCTAGGTCGCGACCGTCTCCACGCCCAGCTCGTCGCTGATGGCCACGTCGATCGAGTAGTCGATCGGCAGCACGATCAGCGACGGCACATCGAGCGTGAGCGCCCGGCGCAGCGTCTCGCCGAAGTCGTCCGCCGAGCCGCAGCGCCAGGCCGGCATTCCGAAGCTCTCGGCCAGCTTGACGAAGTCGGGGTTCGTGAAGTCGGTGCCGAAGTGGGTGCCGAACTTCTTGTCCTGCTTCCAGACGATCGAGCCGTACTGGCCGTTCTCCCAGACCACGTTCACGATCGGCGTCTTCAGCCGCACGGCGGTCTCGAGCTCCTGGCAGTTCATGAGGAAGCCGCCGTCGCCGTTCACCGTGACCACGTTCCGGTCCGGGTGCACGAGCTTGGCCGCCACCGCCGCGGGCACGGCGAAGCCCATGCCCGCCAGGCCGTTCGCGATCAGCACGGTGTTGGGCTCGTAGGCGGGGAACATCCGCCCGATCCAGAGCTTGTGGAGACCCACGTCCGAGATCAGGATGTCCTCGCGGCCGAGCGCCTTGCGGATCTCGAACAGAGCCCGCGGCGGCTGGACGGGGAAGGCGTCGTCGTCCTTGGCCTTCTCGAAGCGCCCGAGCACCACCTCGCGCAGGCGCGTGGAGCCGCCCTGATGCGGCACGTGGCGGCACTCCTCGCTCAGGCGCGTGAGCACGTGGTAGATGTCGCCGACCAGCTCGACCTCGGGCACGAAGTACTCGTCGATCTCGGCGGCCACCGAGTCGATGCAGATGATCTTCTTGTCGCGCCCCGGGTTCCAGTGCTCGGGTGAGTGCTCCACGAGGTCGTAGCCGATGGCCAGCACCACGTCCGCCTCGTCGAAGCCCGCCATCCGGTAGTCCCCCGACTGGAGGCCCACCGACCCGAGCGCCTTGGGGTTGTCCGGCGGGATCAGGCCCTTGCCCATGAAGGTCTCGGCCACCGGGATCCCGGTGGCGCGCACGAACTCGCGCAGCGCCGCCACCGCCCCGGTGCGCACCACCCCGTTGCCGGCCAGCGCCACCGGGTTGATCGCCCCGCGCACGATGTCGGCCGCCCTCAGAAGCTCGCGCGCCGCGGGCTCCGGCTGCACCACCCGCCGGCGCGGCAGCGGCTCGGCGTCGATCTCGGTGGCCATCACGTCCTCCGGCAGCTCGATGTGCGTGGAGCCGGGCTTCTCGGCCTCCGCCACCTTGAAGGCCTTGCGCACGACCTCGGGGATGATCGCGGCGTCGGAGAGTCGGGCGTTCCACTTGGTGATCGGCCGCATCACCCGCAGCAGGTCGATGTACTGGTGCGACTCCTTGTGCATCCGCTCGAGGTCGCCCTGGCCGGTGAGCGCGACCAGCGGCGCGCGGTCCAGGTAGGCGTCGGCCACCGCGGTGACCAGGTTCAGGGCACCGGGGCCGAGCGTGCCCAGGCATACGCCCGCGTGGCCGGTCAGCCGGCCGCTCACGTCGGCCATGTAGGCCCCGCCCTGCTCGTGGCGGACGGGGATGAAGTCGATCGACGAGCGCGACAGCGACTCGTTGAGATCGAGCGTCTCCTCGCCCGGGATGCCGAACACGTGGCCCACGCCCTCGGCCTCGAGGCACTCCACGAACACGTCACTGGCTTTGCGCTTGCCCACGGTCGGCTGACTGTAACGTCCTGGCCTCAGTGCCTCCGGTTGCCCGCTACGCCCGAAGCGGTGACGTGCACATCGCCTACATCGTGGAGGGCGACGGCCCCATCGATCTCGTGTGGATCCCGCCCTGGATCTCGCAGGTGGAGTACCTCTGGTCCGAGGCGTCGCTGGCGCGCGTGATGGACCGGCTCACCAGCTTCGCTCGGGTGATCACCTTCGACCGGCGCGGCTCGGGCCTCTCCGACCCGCTCGAGGGCGCCCCCACGCTCGAGGAGCAGATGGACGACGTGCTGGCGGTGATGGACGCCGCCGGGTCGGAGCAGGCCGCGATCGTGGCCACGCTCGAGGGCGGCCCGATGGCCGCGCTGTTCGCCGCCAGCCACCCGGACCGGACCCAGTCGCTGACCATGTACGCCACGTTCGCGCGCTCGGTGTGGGCCCCGGACTACGACTGGGCCTGGAGCGCTGAGGACCGCACTGCGCGGATGGACGAGTGCGTCGAGCATTGGGGTCAGGGCCTCGTGGCCGGGAGCGTGGCGGGCAGCCGCATGCGCGACCCGCGCTTCATGGAGTGGGCCGGCCGGCTGGAGCGCCTGGCCGCCAGCCCGGCCACGATCAAGCGCATCTTCGACCTGATCGGCGAGTTCGACGTGCGCGAGGTGCTGCCCTCGATCCGCGTGCCGACCCTCGTGATGCACCGCCGCGACGACAGCTTCATCAAGGTGGAGCACTCGCGCTACATCGCCGAGCGCATCCCTGGCGCGCGCTACGTGGAGCTGGAGGGCCCCGACAACATGTTCGCGGTGGGCGACAGCGAGGCGATCCTCGGCGAGCTGGAGGAGTTCCTCACCGGCACCCGCCACGAGCGCGAGCCCGACCGCATGCTCGCCACGTGATGTTCACCGACATCGTGGACTCCACCCAGCGCGCCGCCGACATGGGCGATCGCCACTGGCGCGACCTGCTGGAGCGTCACGACGAGCTGTTCCGGCGATCGCTCGAGCGCCACCGCGGCCGTGAGGTCAAGCGCACCGGCGACGGCTTTCTCGCGACGTTCGACGGTCCGGCGCGCGCGATTCGCTGCGCCGCCTCGATCACGGAGGCCGTGGAGGAGCTGGGACTGGAGCTCCGCGCGGGCCTGCACACCGGAGAGTGCGAGGTGATGAGCGACGACCTCGGCGGTCTGGCGGTGCACATCGCCGCCCGCGTGATGTCCCACGCCGATGCCGGCGAGGTGCTCGTTTCGAGCACCGTCAAGGACCTCGTGGTGGGCTCTGGAATCGACTTCGAGGACCGCGGCACGCACGACCTGCGCGGGGTGCCCGGCGACTGGCGCCTGTTCAGGGTGACCTGAAGTCTCGCTACCTTCAGCCGATAGAGGAGTTGTAGCTCCCTATGCGCCGCTTTCTTCTGTCCACAGTCGTGCTCGTGGCACTTGCCGTGCCCGCGAGCTCCAACGCCGCCACCCGCCACGTGATCCGCGGCGCCGGCTGGGGGCATGGCATCGGCATGAGCCAGTACGGCGCCTACGGCTACGCGCTCGAGGGCACGGGCTACCGGGACATCCTCGAGCACTACTACACGGGCACACGCCTGACACGGGCCTCGCAGCGCTCCGTGCGAGTGATCCTCCAGCCCGACGACCCGTACATCCGCGTGCGCGGCGCCACCCGCGCCGACGGGAAGACGCTCAACCCGGCGAAGACGTACATCGCGCGTCCGTCCGGGGGCGGCATCGCGCTGTTCGGCCCCTCCGGGAAGCGGATCGCGCGCTTCTCCTCGCGGCTGCGCGTCGAGCGCCCCGGCCGGGCGCTGCGGCTGCTCGGCCCGGCGCTCAACGGCGTGACCGACGGTCTCTACCGGGGGGCGATCGAGATTCAGGCCGGCGGCGGGCTGGACGCGATCAACGTGGTGTCGCTCGACGACTACGTGCGCGGCGTGGTGGCTGGCGAGATGCCCTCGTCGTGGCCGCTCGAGGCGCTCAAGGCCCAGGCGGTGACCGCACGGACCTACGCGCTGGCCACGCGTCACCCGGAAGGGCCGTTCGACCTCTACCCGGACACGCGCTCACAGGTCTATCGCGGCGTGGTCGCCGAGGGCGTGCGCAGCAACGCCGCCGTGGCGGGCACCGCCGGCCGGATCCTCACCTACGGCGGCGAGCCGGCCGTGACCTACTACTTCTCCACCTCCGGCGGCCACACCGAGAGCATCCAGTACTCCTTCGTGGGGGCGCTCAGCAAGCCCTGGCTCGTGGGCGTGACCGACCCCTACGACTTCCGCTCGCCCTACCACCGCTGGAAGCGCTCCTTCACCACGGCCCAGCTCACCCGCGCGCTCGGCTCGAGGGGCAGCTTCCGCCGCCTCAAGGTGGTCAAGCGCGGCACCTCGCCGCGCGTGGTCAAGGCACAGGTGATCGGCAGCCGCGGCACGACCACCATCAGCGGTCCCACGATTCGCGCCCGCCTGGCCCTCCGCGACACCTGGATGCGCTTCACACGCGTTGCGACCTCCGCCCACTCGGCCGCCAAGGCCCAGGCGGCCGCCTGGAGCTCGCCGCGGATCGCCCTCTGGACGCTTCAGCGCGTCAGTGCGAGCGTGACGGGGAGCTTCGACCCCGCCCCGCGCTCGCACCGGCTGATCCTCGAGCGCAGGATCGACGGGCGCTGGAAGCGTGCCGGCGTGGTGCGCACAGCCGCTCAGGGGCGCTACCGCAAGGCCGTCAGGCAACCCGGCGTCTACCGGGTGCGGGCCGGCGTGGTGGCAGGACCGCCGGTCAGGGTGCGCTGAGGCTCTCGGCGGCGTCCGGCGCCGGGATGGGCGTCCAGGTGACGACGCGCGCGGAGATCGTCCACTCGAACGCCATGGACAGCAGCCGCGTGAAGGCCCGCACGCCCGCCGGGGCGAGATGGAGCCCGTCGCCCGCGAACCAGGACGCGCGGCCGGCGCTGTAGCGCACCCAGTCGAGCACCTTCACGCGCTCCGGCCAGCGGCGCCCCGCCGAACGGATGTTGCGCCGGTTCGGGGTCCGCACGCTCGCCAGCTCACGCGGAACCACCAGCCCGAGCACCCGGCCGGGGCCGAGGATCCGGAGCGCCTGGCGGATCTGCGTGGTGGTGACGATCCAGTTGGTGCCGAGGGCGACCACCACGATCCCCGGCAGGGCGTCCCTCCGCTCGCGCGCGGCGAGCAGCTTCACGCCCTCGGCCATCTGGCGGCACCCGCGCGCGTCCACCTCGAACCCAGCCGCCACGAGCCGGTCGACGGCGCCGAGCATGACGGAGTCGCCCAGCGCGAGCGGCGGCGTGCCCGCGGGCTTGGGAGGGCGCTCGCGGCGGCCGGTGTCGCACGCGGCCGCGGCTGCGGGCAGGAGCCCGGCCGCGGCCGTAAGCGCCGCGAAGACCGCAATGAGCTGCCTGCCCCGCACCCGGGGCGGTATAGCAACCGCTAGGCCGTCGCAGCGTCCCGCGCGGCGATCGTCGCGCGCACGAGCGCGATCGTCTCGGGTGACGCGGTGCGCGTGGAGCCGGAGTCGAACGGGGGCTCGGGGTCGTACTCGATGCCCAGCTGGATCGCCTTGGCGACCTCGTCGTGGGTCATTCGCGCGACGAGCGTCAGCGCCATGTCGATCCCCGAGGACACCCCGGCGGCCGTGACGATCTTGCCCTGCTCCACCACCCGCTTCTCGGTGGCCGTCGCCCCGTATTGCGCGAGCATCTCCATGTCCGCCCAGTAGGTCGTCGCATCGAGGCCGTCGAGCAGGCCGGCCGCACCGAGCAGCTCCGCGCCGGTGCAGACCGAGGTGCTCCACTCGGTGGTCTCGTGGGCCGTGCGGATCCAGGCGAGCAGCGCCTCGTCCTGGGCTGCTTCCGTGCTGCCCGGGCCGCCCGGGACCACGAACACCTCGGGACTCGGGATGTCGGCCAGCGCGGCGTCGGCGCGGATCGTGAGCATCCCGGTGTCCGTGGTGTACGGGCGCGCCTCCACGCCGGCGAACGTCACCTGTGCCCCGGGCACGCGTGAGAGCACCTCGTAGGGGCCGACGGCGTCGAGCGCGGTGAAGCGGTCGTAGAGGGGGATCACGATCTGCACTTTGAGCTCCTTCGTTCAGGCCGCTTCCGAGCGGAAGCGGCGTCGGTAGTCGGCGGGGCCAACCCCCACCCTGCGGTGAAAAGCGCGGCGCATGGTCTCGACGGTCCCGAAGCCGGACCGCGCGGCCACGGTCTCGACGGGCGTGTCGCCCGCCTCGAGCGTCATCCGGGCGCTCTCCACGCGGGCGGTCTCCACGTATGCGGCCGGCGTCATGCCGACCTCGCGGGCGAAGGCGCGCGCGAAGTTGCGCTCGCTCATGTGCGCCTTCTCGGCCAGCGCGGGCACCGAGAGATCGGCGTCCACGTTGTCGGCGATCCAGGTCTGCAGCTCCCGGAGCGGGCGGCGGTCGGCGAGCTGAGCGGTGAGCTGGGCGCTGAACTGCGCCTGGCCTCCGGGACGCTTGACGAACAACACGAGCCAGCGCGCCGTGGTCAGCGCGGTCTCGCGACCGAGGTCCTCCTCCACGAGCGCCAGCGCCAGGTCCATCCCGGCGGTCACACCGGCCGAGGTGTACACGTGGCCGTCGCGCACGAAGATCGGATCCGCGTCGACCTCCACGTCCGGATGGCGCTCGGCCAGCAGCGCGCAGCTCGCCCAGTGGGTCGTGGCGCGGCGCCCCTCGAGCAGGCCGGCCGCGGCCAGCAGGAAGGCGCCGGTGCACACGCCGGCCACCCGCCGCGAGCGGCCCGCCGCGTCGCGGAGCGCCGCGAGGAAGCGCTCGTCGCGCTCGAGCGCCAGCACGCCGGTGCCGCCGGCCACGATGAGGGTGTCGATCGGCCCGCGCACCGCCTCGAGCGCGGTGTCGGGCGCGAGGCTCACCGCCGATGCCCTGAGCGGACCCGGCTCGGGCGCGGCGATCGTGACGCTGTAGGCCTCGCCGTCGAGCCGGGCGGCGGTGTGGAAGACCTCGGCGGGCCCCACCACGTCGAGCGGCTGAACGTCGGGAAAGGCCACGATCACGACGCGCCGGGGAGTCATGACGATCATGATGCCCCTCCACGCGGTTGGCGGCAAGGGCAGATACCGGACGATTTCTGCCAGCGCCCGGCTGCGCCACGATGTCCTACAGGGTGATGACCACCTTGCCGCGTGCCCGGCCCTCTCTCATGTGCCGGATGGCCTCAGCGGCCCCGCTCAGCGAGTAGGTCCTGTCGACGACCGGCGCGACCTTCCCGGCTTCGATGAGCTCCTTGAGCACGATCAGGTCCTCGTGGTTCTCCCGGCAGACGAACGTGCCCAGCTTCTGGCCCACGAACGGAGACAGCGCCAGCGCCCGCAACTGGCGGTCGGAGCCTCCGAGCAACCGTCCATCGGTCTCGCCTCCGACGATGACGAGCGTGCCCTTCGGCGTGAGCACTCGCCGCAGCCGTGACAGGGCCGCGTTCCCGCCGGTGTCGAGGACCACGTCGTAGCGGCGCTCGCCCTTCGCGAAGTCGTCCTGGGTGTAGTCGATGACGTGGTCGGCGCCGATGGAGCGGACGATGTCCACCTTCGCCGTGCTGCACACGCCGGTGACCTCCGCCCCGAATGCCTTGGCCAGCTGCACCGCGTAGGTGCCCACACCGCCCGACGCTCCGATGATCAGCAGCCTCTGGCCGGGGAGCACCTTCCCGTGGTCGCGCACGCCCTGCAGGGCCGTCAGGCCGGAGACGGGCACCGCGGCCGCCTGCTCGAAGCCGAGGTTCGCCGGCTTCGGCGCCAGCTTGTCCTCGGGAGCGCACGCGTACTCCGCGAAGGTGCCCCGCCCGAATCCGAAGACCTCGTCGCCGGGCTGGAACCTGGTCACCTCTCCACCCACTGCCTCCACGACGCCGGCCACGTCCGAGCCTGGAACGGGGGTCTTGGGCGCGCGCAGCCCGTAGCCCGCGAGGCGTATCGGGTAGGGCAGCCCCGCCATGATGTGCCAGACACCCTGATCGACCCCGGCCGCGCGAACCCGTACGAGCACCTGGTCATCCCCGGCCACCGGCTTTTCGACGTCCCTCAGCTCGAGACCCTCGGGCGACCCGTAGGTGTCTCGGGCGATTGCCCTCATGGCGTGAAGCGGAACGTGACCACGTCGCCGTCCTGCATGGCGTACTCGCGCCCCTCCACGCGGAGCTTCGCCTGCTCGCGCGCCGGCGCGTAGCCGCCGGCCTCCACCAGGTCGCTCCACTGCACGATCTCGGCGGCCACGAACCCGCGCTCGATGTCGCTGTGCACCGACCCGGCCGCGCGGCGTGCCGGCGTGCCGCGCGGGATCGCGTGCGCGCGTGCCTCCTTGCCCTCGCCCGCCGTGAAGAACGAGATCAGGTCGAGCAGGGCGAACGCCTCGCGGATCACGGTCGTCAGGCCCGACTCGGCCACGCCCATCTCCTCGCGCATGGCCTCGGCCTCGGACTCGTCGAGCTCGGAGAGCTCCGAGTCGAGTCGCGCGCTCACCGCGCTTGCCCGGGCGCCGCGGGCCTCGGCGTGAGCCACCAGCGCGGGCGGCGGCTCGAGCGGCTCGCCCTCGGCCACGTTCGCCACGTAAAGCACCGGCTTGGACGTGAGCGCCTGGAGGCGCACGTCTGCGCCGGGAGCGTCGGCCGGCGGCGGCACGGTGCGCACCGCCCGCCCCTCCCGCAGCGCATCGACGACCTTCGTGAGCCAGCGCTCCTCGGCCACCGCGATCTTGTCGAGCGACTTGGCCTGCTTCGACACCCGCTCGAGCCGGCGCTCGGCCTGCTCGAGGTCGGCGAACAGCAGCTCGGTGTCCACGGCGTCCACGTCGGCGAGCGGGTCCACCCGCCCCTCCGGGTGCACCACCTGCGCGTCGTCGTGCGCCCGCACCACGTGCACGATCGCGTCGGTCTCGCGGATGTTGCCGAGGAACTTGTTGCCGAGCCCCTCGCCACGGTGTGCGCCGCGCACCAGCCCGGCGATGTCGTGGAACTCGATCGCCTCGTGCACGACCGGCGTGGCGCCCACGGTCTCCGCCACCCGGTCGAGCCGATCGTCCGGCACAGGGACCACGGCCACGTTCGGCTCCACCGTCGTGAACGGGTAGTTGGCCGCCTGTGCACCGGCCCGTGTGAGCGCGTTGAAGAGCGAGGACTTGCCGGCGTTCGGGAGGCCGACGATTCCGACCTTCATGACGCTGGCGCGCCCAAGCGGGCGACGGCATCGCCGAGCAGCGCGCCGGCGACGATGTCCGAGGGGTAGTGCACGCCCAGGTACGGGCGCGAGAGCGCCATCGCGCAGGCGACGGCGTAGAGGGGCGCTCGCGGCAGCGCGGTGGAGAGCACTCGCGCCCCGGCGAACGACGTGGAGGCGTGCGCCGACGGGTAGGAGCGGCCCGAGATCGTGGACGTGAGCGGCGGCAGCCCCTCGAGCTGCGGGCGCGCGCGCCCGACCGTGTACTTCACCGCGGTGTTGGCCACCATCGTCGCCAGCACCGTCCCGATCGCGCGCCGGTACACGGGCGCGCCGCGGCGGTCGAGCAGGAGCCCCGAGCCGGCCACGACGTGCCAGAGCAGGCCGTGCTCGCCCGCGCGCGCCAGCGTGTGCACCGCCGTCTCGAGCGACGGCGTGTGTCCGCGCGTGCGCAGCACGCGCAGCAATCCCACGTCGAGCGCGCGGAGCACGCTTGTCGGGTTAGAACCCGACCCGGTGAGCGTCGGTGTCGAGCCGCACGTACACGACCCGCGAGAGGTCGAGGGCGACCTCGGAGTCCTGGGTGCGCAGCTCGTACCAGCGGTCGGCCTTCTCGTTGCCGAGCGCCTTGCGCAGCGCCTCGTAGTCCGGGACCGCCACCCGCGCCGTCATCACCTGGCCGCCGTCGAAGCCGATGTCCAGTCGAGTGACTTCTGACGCCATCGTCAATGCTCCTCCGCCGGCTGCACGAGCTCGGTGAGCACGCCGCCGGTCGACTTGGGGTGCACGAAGGCCACGCGGCTGTTTCTGATCCCGGTCCGCGGCTCCTCGTCGATCAGCTGCAGGCCCGCCGAGCGGGCCTTGTCCAGAGCGGCTTCGATATCGCGGGTCTGGTAGGCCACGTGGTGCAGGCCCGGGCCGCCGCGCTCGATGAAGCGGCCGACGGCGCTCTGGGGGTCCGTGGGGCTGAGCAGCTCCACGTGCGAGTCGCCGATGCCGAGCAGGGCGGCCTCCACGCCGAACTGCTCCACCGTCTCACGGTGCTGGAGGGGCATCCCGAGGCGGTCGCGGTACAGCTCGATCGCGCCGTCCAGGTCGGCCACCGCCACTCCGATGTGATCAATCCGCTCGAACACGGGCCGGGAGTCTAGACACACGGCCTCCCCGGCTCTCCGGCGCGGCGGACTAGATGGAGGAGGAGCCGCCGGGCTGATCCATGCCCTCGGCGACCGCGATCGTCGGGCGGCCCGGGTTGCCCGCGGCCCGCACCAGCTGCTCGGCGTCCTGCCCTGAGTCCACCCGGTAGGCCGCCACGATCCTGTCGATGTCATCGCGCTCCAGCACCTCGTTCTCGAGCAGCGTGAAGGCGAAGGCCTCGAGCAACGGCCTGTTGTCGGCCACCAGCTTGAGGGCGCGCCGGTGCGCGAGGTCGGTGAGGTACTGCTGCTCCTCGTCGACGTTCCTGCGCGTGTGGTCCGACATCGAGTAGTCGTCGGAGGGCAGCTGCTTCGACTGCAGCTCGGTGCCCATCCCGTACAGGGTGACCATGTTGCGGCTGATCTCGTGGACCTTCCGGAGGTCGTCCGAGGCGCCGGTGGTCACCTGGCCGAACACGAGGTGCTCGGTGACCCGCCCGCCGAGCAGCACGACCATGTAGTCGAGCAGCTCGTCCTTGGTCTTCAGGTAACGGTCCTCCTCGGGCAGGTTGAGCGTGTAGCCGAGCGCCTGGCCGCGCGGGATGATCGAGATCCGGTGCACCCGCTCCACCGACGGCAGGAGCTCTGAGCAGAGCGCGTGCCCGGCCTCGTGGTAGGCCACCACCCGCTTCTCGTGGGCGGTGATGACCCGCCGCGACTGCATGCCGGCGATCACGCGCTCGAGAGCGGCCTGGAAGTCACGGGTGAGGAGCGAGGCCCGGCGGTTTCGTCCGGCGAAGATCGCCGCCTCGTTGCAGATGTTGGCCAGGTCGGCTCCGCTGAGGCCGCTGGTCTGGCGCGCGATCAGGTCGAGGTCCACGTCCTCGGCGAGCGGCTTCTCCTCCGTGTGCACGTCGAGAATGGCGCGCCGGCCCTTGAGATCGGGAGGCGTGACGAGGATCTGGCGGTCGAAGCGGCCCGGGCGCAGGAGCGCCGGGTCGAGCTGCTCGAGCATGTTGGACGCGGCGATCACCACGACGTCGTCGCGATCGCCGAACCCGTCGAGCTCCACGAGAAGCTGGTTGAGCGTCTGGTCCTTCTCGCCCGAGATGTCCTTTCCGCGGGTGGCGCCCACCGCGTCGAGCTCGTCGATGAAGACGATCGCCGGCGCCGCCTTGCGCGCCTGGCGGAACAGACGCCGGATGCGGGCGGCGCCGAGGCCCACGAACATCTCGACGAACGACGCCGCGGACTGCGCGAAGAAGGTCGCGTTGGACTCGTTGGCCACCGCCTTGGCGAGCAGCGTCTTGCCGGTGCCAGGAGGGCCGTGCAGCAGGATGCCCCTCGGCACCCGGGCGCCGAGCTTGCGGAAGCGCTTGGGGTCGCGCATGAACTCGACCACCTCGCGCAGCTCGTCCTTGGCCTCCTCCACCCCGGCCACGTCGTCCCAGCTGACCGCGCCCGACGACGCAGGCTTGATCTCCTGCGGCTTCGTCCGCGGCATCACGCGGACCATCATCAGGAGGATGCCGAGCAGGATCGCGAAGAAGATGATCGGCAGCCAGACGACCGCCCAGTTCTCGACCGTCTGGAAGTCGAAGCCCGAGTCGCTCGCGGCGCCGGCAGGCACGACCCGGAACTTGTCGTTGCCGTTCTCGCGGATGAACATCTTGCGCCCGGCGTCCACGTCCCAGCCCTCGGGCGCGGCGGTGCCCGGAGCCGCCACGAACCCCCGGAACGTCCGGACCGCCTCGCCGCAGTTCAGCTCCCTCGTGTCGACGACGGTGATCGTGTAGCTGCCCTTCGTGATCAGCAGGTCGTCGAACGTGCGATCGCGGGGCACGGCCACCGTGGTGGTGCAGGTGGCCGCGGCGCTCGCCTGCGCAGCGGCAGGTGGAGCAGCCACAGCCAGCGCTACGAGGGCGCTGGCGAGCGTCCGGAGGGTGAGGCGCCTCATCTAATTTGCTTGATCGGCCGTTCACACGGCCTCCATGAGGGTCAGTCCACGGCTTCCAGGCGCGGACCCTGCCTGTAATGCCGCCCCGCCTTGGCGCAGTCGCGGCCCTCGAGGCGCACGACGTCGGCCGTGAAGTCGTTTTGGCCCCTCAAAAGGGAGGAACCGACCCCGTAGGAGTCCACGGGTGAGCTGAGAGCCTCGAAGCGGCTGATCTTGGCGGCGTCGAACCCTCCCGAGACCACGATCCGCACGTTCCTGTGCTCCGCGGCGTCGAGCGCCTCGCGCACGCGGGTCACCAGCTCCGGCGTGACGCCGGTCGGCTCGGATTCGCCCATGTCGGCCCACAGGACGCGGTCGACCATCCGCTCCGAGGTGTCGAGGCGCACACCCCAGAGCATGTCCCCCAGGGCGTCGGCCACCTCGAGCGACGTGCGAACCGAGTCGTTCTCGAAGTCGACGAGGACCGTCACGTTCATCTCGTGCGAGTACCGCTCGGCGAAGGCGCGCGCGGCCGCCACGGTGTCGCCGCCGTAGGCAGCGATCAGCGCGTGCGGCACGGTGCCCACCCCGCGGCCGCCCCACCACGAGGCCTGGGCGTCGGTGGACACGCCGATCGCGCCGGCCACATGGGCCGCCCAGCCGTCGCCGGTCTGCACCAGCCAGTGGTCGTGGCGCGCCGGGAAGAAGAGGATCGGCTTGCCGCGCGCCGCCTCCACCACCTCGCGCACGTTCCGCATGACGAGCGTGCGGCGCGCCACGCAGCCCAGGTAGACGGTCTCGAGATGGGCGAACAGCGAGTAGTCGCCCTCGATCTGGAGCACGGGCTCGAACGGCGTGATCGCGTCGCCCTCGTGGAGGGCCCGGACCTCAAGCTCCTCCCAGCCCGACTGCCAGCCGTCGAGGGTCGCGCGTCCCGAGCACTGCTTCAGCACCGCGATCGCCTCGTCGATGCCGCCCAGCACCGAGTCGTGCTTCTGGAAGACCTGCATGGTCACGCGCGGGTGGCGGCCCTCGGCCTCGAGCAGCTCCTTCGTGAGGTTGAAGTAGGCGTCCGTGTAGTAGCCCGAGCGGATCCGCTCCACCGGCAGGCGGAAGACCTCTGGGTCGAGCCGCGCTCGCGGACGGGCCTCGGTCGCCATGCGCCTCGAAGGATAGGCCGCGGGTCTCAGGCCGCGGCTTCGGCGCGCAGGATCTCGGCGAGCGCGGCGTGCCCCACCTCGAGCTGCTCGGCGGTGGGCTCGCGCGTGCCGACCACGCGCTGGATCTCGTGTCCCGGCTTGCGCAGGAGGCGGGCGAGGACGCTGTCCGCGTGGCGCTCCGACCAGGCGAACACCTCGACGGCCACGGCGGCGCTTCCCAGTCCCACCGCCGCCTCGGCGGCCGGTCCGCGCAGCCCGGCCCGGCGTGCAGCCACGTTCCCCACCGCCGCGGCGGCCAGCATCGGCGTGACCAGGTGCGAGCCGCAGCGGTCGTGCTCCTTGTCCTGCTCCGCGGCGTCGGTGTCGTCCTCGTAGCCCGCGATCGACTTGTGCTCCACGCCGTGGTACGCCGCGAGATCGCCGCTGCGCAGGGCCATCAGCGCGGGCATGAAGCTCACCAGCGCCACAGCGGCCTCGCGGCCGACGGTGCGGGCCCCGGCCGAGCGGATGGCCTGCCCGCCCAGTGCCGCCGCGCCCATCGCTCCGAGCGTGCGCGCGTCCTGCATCGGCAGGCGCGCGGCCGGCAGCGCGCGCTTCACGAGCGGGATCACGGCCATCGCCTCGGCGAGCTTCACGACCCCGCGTACCCCGGGCATGCGCTCGGCCATGCCGCCCTTCAGTCGCGGCTTGCGTCCCGACGCCACCTGGATCTCGCCCGAGTCCGCCCGCACGGCCGCCGCCCAGTGGGTCGGCCCGTGCACCAGCAGGCCGTTGCGCAGCGCCATGCCGCCGAGCCGCAGCTTGTCCGCGGGCACCGGCTTCGTCATCCGAGCACCTCCTCGGCGAGGCCGGCGTAGAAGCCGGCGGCCAGGCCCAGGTCCTCCACCGGTATCCGCTCGTCGGCTCCGTGCACGAGCGGCACCGCCTCGAAGAGGTCCATCTTCCGCTGGGGGAAGAAGCCGTAGGCGGTGCAGTCCGGGAACGCCGCGCGGAACCAGCGCGAGTCCGAGAAGCCCGGCAGCACCACCGGCACGGCGGTCGCGCCCGGGTCCTCGCGCTCGATGAACGCCTGGATGTGCTCCATCAGCGGGGTGTCGATCGGCGAGCGGTTGCCGACCACCGTGTCCTCGAAGTCGATCTCGAAGGCGCCCTCGCCCAGCACGGCGTGGATCCGCTCGAGGGCGTGCGGCTCGCCGAGAGCGGGCGGCACGCGGCAGTCCACCTGCAGCCGCGCCCGCGACGGGATCACGTTGATCTTCTCCGAGGCCGAGACCATCGTCGGCGTGCAGGTCACGCCGAGCATCGGCTCGAGCAGCACCGCCACGCGCGGATCGCGCTCCTCGAGCGAGCGCATCGAGGAGGCGAGGTCCTCGGTGTCGAGGCCGAGCGCGCGCATGAAGGCCTCCGGCTCCGGCGAGAGCTCGTACGCCGGACGGCCGTCGCTGAGTGCCTCCAGGATCGGGGCGAGCTTGACCAGGGCGTTGTCGCCGATGCGCGGGATCGAGGCGTGGCCGGCCGTTCCGGACGTTGTGAGCGTGAAGCGGAACACGCCCTTCTCGCCGGCGCAGACGCCGTAGTGGCGGCGGCCGTCGAACTCGAAGACCTCACCGGCGCCCTCGTTCACGACCATGTCGCAGGCCACCCGGTCCGGGTGCTGCTCGCAGAGCCAGCGCGCGCCGTGGGCGGCGCCGGTCTCCTCGTCGGCGGTGAAGACGAGCAGCAGCTCGCCGGACTGCGGCCGCCAGCCCTCCTCGGCGAGCGTCAGGGCCGCGGCGGCCTCCGCCGCCACCTGGCTCTTCATGTCGAGCGCGCCGCGGCCCCACACGCAGCCGTCGCGAAGCTCGCCCGACCATGGGTCCACGGTCCACTCCTCGGGATTCGCGAGCACCGTGTCCACGTGCCCGAGTAGGCACAGGCGCGGGCCGTCGGACTCGGCCTTCAGCCGCGCCACGAGATTCGGGCGGCCCTCCACGGCGGCGAGCAGCTCGCACTCGAAGCCGGCGCGCTCCAGTAGGCCCTTGAGGAACACCTGCGCCGCCTCCTCGTTGCCCGGCGGGTTGACCGTGTTGAAGCGGATCAGACGCTGGAGCAGCTCGGTGGTTCGGCCCTCCAGTTGCGCGCGATCGGGCACCCGATCGAGTATATGGAGGCACCGCTGCGAGAATCCGCGCATGGAGCGGCTCTTCGACCTCGAGGACACCCCCAGGGGCCAGACCGGCGTGCCGGCCCCCGACCTGCCGCTGGCCGCTCGCATGCGCCCCGTCTCGCTCGGCGAGTTCGTGGGCCAGGAGCACCTGCTCGGCCGCGGCGCCGCGCTGCGCACGGCCCTCGAGGAAGGCCGCGCCCACTCGATGATCCTGTACGGCCCGCCCGGCACCGGCAAGACCACGCTGGCGCGCCTGCTCGCCGTGAACGCGCGCGCCGCGTTCGAGGAGGCCTCCGCGGTGAACGCGGGACGGGCCGAGGTGCGCGAGGTGATCGAGCGCGCCCAGCACCGCCGTTCCACGAGCGGCGAGCGGACCATCTTCTTCCTCGACGAGATCCACCGCTTCAACAAGGCGCAGCAGGACAGCCTCCTGCCGGCGGTCGAGGAGGGGCTCGTGCTGCTGGTGGGCGCCACCACCGAGAACCCCTACTTCGAGGTCAACTCGGCGCTGCTCTCACGCTGCCGGGTGTACGAGCTGCACGCGCTCGAGACCGAGCACGTCCTGGCGCTGCTGCGCCGCTCGCTCGGCGACGAGCGGGGCGTGACCGACGCCCCGCGGGTGGACGACGCGGCGCTCGACTTCCTCGCGGCGCGCGCCGGCGGCGACGCCCGCACGGCGCTGTCCGCGCTCGAGCTGGCCTGCGACACGGTGGGCCCCGACGGGGCGGTGACGCTGCGCGTGGCGGAGGACGCGCTCCAGCGCAGCGCGATCCTCTACGACAAGGAGGGCGACCGCCACTACGACCTGATCTCCGCCTGGATCAAGGCCACGCGCGGCTCGGACCCGGACGCTTCGCTGCTCTATCTCGCCGGGATGCTCGAGGGCGGCGAGGACCCGCGCTACGTCGCCCGGCGGATGGTCGTGCTCGCGAGCGAGGACATCGGCAACGCCGACCCGCGCGCGCTCGAGGTCGCCGTGGCCACGGCCGCCGCCGTCGAGCACGTGGGCATGCCGGAGGCCGCGCTCAACCTCGCCCAGGCCGCGGTCTACCTGGCGCTGGCGCCGAAGTCGAACGCGTCCTACAAGGCCCTCGGCCGCGCGCGCGAGTGGGTGCGCGAGAACGGCACGCCGCACCCGCCCGACTACCTCCGGAGCGCCGCCTACCCGGGCGCGAAGAAGCTCGGCCGCGGCGAGGGCTACGACTACCCGCACGACCGTCCCGAGGGCGTGACCGAGCAGGAGCTCATGCCCTCCGACGCGGAGGGGACGAAGTTCCTGGAGCTGACGGAGCACGGCGAGGAGCGCGAGCTGCGCGAGCGCTGGGAGCGGATCCGCGGCGCGCGCGGGCGCGACTGACGCCCGTCGGGCAGAATCAGCACCAATGGAAGCCGCGGTTCGCCCACTCCCCCAGGAGGAACCCGCCCAGCTCGAGTCGACCAGCCCGATCGACGGCGCCCGGCTCGGCTCGGTGCCGACCGTCACCCCGGCCGAGGTCCAGTCGGTGGTCGACGACGTGGCGGAGGTCCAGCCCTTCTGGGCGCAGCTCCCGCTCGCGGACCGCGCCCGCTACATGCGGCGCGCGGGCCAGGCGATCATCGACCAGCTCGAGGACCTGACCACGCTCCTCACGCGCGAGCAGGGCAAGCCGCGCGCCGAGTCGTACTCGATGGAGCTGGTGCCCACGATCGACTCGCTTCGCTGGCTCGCGGACGCGGCCCCCGAGATCCTCGACGACGAGCGCGTGCCGATGCCGGTGTTCCTCAAGCAGAAGCGCTCGCGGCACAGCTTCGAGCCGCTCGGGGTGGTCGGCGTGATCGCGCCCTGGAACTACCCCTGGTCGATCCCGTTCGGCGAGGTGGCGTTCGCCCTGATGGCCGGCAACGGCGTGGTGCTCAAGCCGGCATCGCTCACGCCGCTGATCGGGCAGCGCATCCAGGACACGTTCGAGCGCGCCGGGCTTCCCGAGGGCCTGGTTCGCACCATCCACGGCGGCGGCGCCGTGGGGCAGGCGCTCGTCGAGTCGAGCGCGGCCAAGATCTTCTTCACCGGCTCGGTCGAGGTCGGCAGGCGCGTGGGCATGGCCTGCGCCAGCCGCATGAAGGGCTCGGTGCTCGAGCTGGGCGGCAAGGACGCGATGATCGTGTGCGCCGACGCGAACCTGCCGAACGCGATCTCCGGCTGCCTCTGGGGCGGCTTCGCGAATGCGGGCCAGACCTGCTCGGGGATCGAGCGCGTGTACGTGGAGCGCGAGGTGGCCGACCGCTTCATCGAGGGAGTGGTCCAGGGAGCGAAGGCGCTCCGCGTGGGCGACCCGATGGAGTGGACGACCGAGGTCGGGCCGATGGTCTCGCGCGACCAGCTCGAGACCGTGCGCGCGCTCGTGGACGACGCCGTGGCGGCGGGCGCCACGCTCCGCTGCGGCGGCCAGCGCGAGCTGCCCGAGCTCCCCGGCGCGGACTTCTACGCCCCCGCGGTCCTCACGGGGGTGACCCACGAGATGCGGATCATGCGCGAGGAGATCTTCGGCCCGGTCGTGCCGATCGTGACCGTGGACTCGCTCGACGAGGCGATCGGCCTGGCCAACGACTCCGAGTTCGGGCTCGGCGCGTCGGTGTGGACGAGGAACCGGCCCGAAGAGCGAGCGCATCGCCCGCCGCCTCGAGGCCGGGATGGTGTGGGCCAACGACCACATGTACTCCCACGGCGCCGCCTCCTGCGCCTGGGGCGGGGTGAAGAACTCGGGGCTCGGGCGCTCGCACTCGAAGTTCGGCCTCTACGAGTGCGTGAACGTGAAGCTCGTGAGCTGGGAGCCGTCGCGCACGCGCGACTTCTGGTGGCATCCCTACGACGAGTCGCTCGGCCGCGGCCTCCACGCCTCCGCGCAGCTCCTCTACGGACGCGACTCGGACAAGCCCGCCGCCCTGAGGCGCGGCATCGGGCCGCTCCTCCGGCTCGTGCGCAAGTCGCTGCGCGACGCGTTTAGACGCTAGCCCTCGGGGGGTAAATCACTTTCGCGCATCCGCGCGCGGGAACGAGCGGCTGTGGGGGAGGCACTCTTGAGGGGGACGAGGCGCACCGGCTGGGCGGGCGGTACCGCGATGGTCATCGCGCTGGCCCTGATGGTCCCGGGGACGGCCTCGGCCGACCACGGCAACTCGACGATGGGCGACCCGCTCCCCGCCCTTCCGGCGGCGGCGGACCCGGCTCAGAGCGGGCGCTTCGGCGAGCCGTTCACCGAGCCCACCGTGGCCGGCGTGACCACGAACGAGCGCTGCGCCGTGGACAAGGACGGCCTCACCGTCTGCAAGCCCACCGGAGGCAGCGTGAGCGTGCTCCGGAACGGCAAGATCGTCTACTGGAACGCGCTCGAGGGGACCGAGCGCATCGACCTGTCGCTGATCACCAACTACGGCAGCGTCGCGCTCAACGACCAGACGCGCCTGATGGACCTGTCCACGAGCCCGTTCAAGTGGAGCGTGCCGAGCCCCTCCGACGCCGGCGCGAATCCGGACGGCGAGGGCACCCACCCGCATCATCCCGGGGCAGAACGACGAGGCGAACAACAACGGCGCGCTCTTCTGCTCCGACCTGACCTTCCTGCCGGACGGGCGCGTGCTCGCCGCCGGCGGCACGGCGTACTACCAGGACCCGGAGATCGGCGACACCGGCTACGGCGTGGTGGAGCTCGAGGGGCTGCGCAACTCGCGCATCTACGACCCGGCCACGAACCGCTGGAGCCAGACGGGCTCCATGGCCGTCGGACGCTGGTATCCGAGCCTCGTGACGCTCGGCAACGGCAAGGTCTTCGTGGCGAGCGGAGTCGAGAAGCTCGTGAAGCCGATCTATCCCGATCACCCGCTGGACTCGTTCGCGAACGTCCGCAAGACCGAGACCTACGACCCGGGCACCGGCAGGTGGACCGACAACGGCGCGACGGCGGCCAAGACGCTGCCGCTGTTCCCGCGGCTGCACCTGCTGCCGAACGGCCACGTCTACTACAACGCGGCCGGCCAGGCCTTCAACCCGTTCGGCCAGTCGTACGACGAGGCGCTCTGGAACATCGCCGCGTCCTACGACCCGGCGACGGCGCGCTGGCGGGACCTCGGCGTGCCCGGCGTGGACGGCGGGTCGCTCGGGGACCTGCTCGACCTCGACTTCGGCCGGCCCGTCTCGGACCTCGCCAAGCTCGGCATCCCGGGAGGCGGCAAGAGCCTCACGCTGCCCGGCTTCCGCGGCTCCACCTTCTCGGTGATGCTGCCTCTGCAGCCCGACGCGCTCGGCCGCTACACCAAGGCGTCGTTCCTCACGGGCGGCGGCGTGGTCAACCCCGCGGCGCCCAGCCCGGGCAGCTACTTCTCCACGAGCGACGCCCGCATCACCACGGTCGACACGGAGCGCGGCGACGCGATCTCGACGAGGCCGACAGGCGACATGCACCGGCCGCGCTGGTACACCTCGGGCGTCCTGCTGCCCACGGGCGAGGCAATCGCCTTCTCCGGCTCGGACCGTGACGAGGTGGCCCTGCCGGGCACCGAGTTCCCGATCAAGCAGGCCGAGCTCTGGGATCCGAAGACCGGCGACTGGACCCCGGTCGCCGAGGCCCACCGGCCGCGGACCTACCACAACACCGCCGTGCTGCTGCCCGACGGACGGGTGCTGATCGGGGGCCACGCCCCGATCACGACCCTCTACCTCAAGCACATCACCCTGCCGGGCGGCTTCTCGCCGAACGAGCGCGACCCGAGCTTCGAGCTCTACAGCCCGCCCTATCTGTTCCGCGGCACGCGCCCGAAGATCGTGTCCGCCCCGGCCACGCCCGGCTACGGCCAGACGATGGACGTGGTCACTGACCGTCCGGCGTCGGAGATCGAGAGCGTCGTGCTGGTGCGCAACCCCACCGAGACGCATCTGGTGGACGACGACCAGCGCAACGTCGTGCTGCGGGTGGTCTCTCGTAGCGGAAACCGGCTGACGCTGGCCACTCCGCCCAACGGCAACGTGGCGCCGCCGGGGCCCTACATGCTGTTCGCGAACCGCAAGACGGCCAGCGGCCTCACGCCGTCCGTGGCCAAGCAGATCACGCTGCGCTGACGCCCGACAGGGGGCCCTAGACTTTGCGGGGATGCCCGCCCAGGCCTACGCCGGCAAGGAATGCGTCTGCCAGTTGCGCAGGGGCATGTGCGATCAGAGCTGCGTCCAGGGGATGCTCGACACCCCCTTCTACATCGCATGCCTGCGGCTCACCGGCAGGCGCTGCGTCGTCATCGGAGGCGGTGACGTGGGGCTCGAGAAGGTGGAGGGGCTGCTCGCCTGCGACGGCGACGTGACGCTGGTGGCGCCGGAGGCGATCCCTGAGCTGGAGGAGCTCGCCGCCGAGGGCTCGATCCGCTGGGAGCGGCGCGAGTACCGGCCGGCCGACATCGAGCGCACGTTCATCGTGATCGCCGCCACGAGCGACACCGACGTGAACATCCGTGTCTTCGAGGATGCCGAGCGGCGGGCGATGCTCGTGAACGTCGTGGACGTGCCGCCGCTGTGCAACTTCATCCTGCCCGCGATCATCCGCACCGGCCCGCTCGCCATCGCGATCTCCACCGCGGGCGCGAGCCCCGCGCTCGCCAAGCGCATCCGCAACGAGATTGCCGACGAGTACGGCGAGCCCTACGCGCGGCTGGCGATCCTCCTCAACGAGGTGCGCGGCTGGGCGAAGGGCAGCCTGCCCACCTACCAGGACCGCAAGGTGTTCTTCGAGTCGATCGTCAACGGCGAGCCCGATCCGGTCGAGCTTCTCCGCGGCGGCGACGAGGCCGCGGTGCGCGACCTGATCGCCGCCGCCCAGCAGACGCATCAACCTGCCTGACGAGCTCACACACCTCGACGCCGCCGGGCGGGCCCGGATGGTCGACGTGGGGGGCAAGGAGTCGACCGAGCGGCGCGCCGTGGCGCGCGCGGCCGTGCGGATGGCGCCCGAGACCGCGGCGGCTGTGGCGCGCGGCGACGGCCCGAAGGGCGAGGTGATCGGAACCGCGCGGATCGCCGGGATCCAGGCGGCCAAGCGGACGGCCGACCTCGTGCCGCTCTGCCACCCGCTCTCGCTCTCGTTCGTGGACGTGCGCCTGGAGGTGCGCGACGACCGGGTGGACGTGGAGGCCGAGGCCCGCACCACCGGGCCGACCGGCGTCGAGATGGAGGCGATGACGGCGGCCGCCGTGGCCGCGCTGACCGTCTACGACATGGTCAAGGGCCTGGAGCGCGGGGTGGAGATCACCGAGCTCGGCCTGGTCGAGAAGACCGGCGGGAAGCACGACTGGCGGCGCCCCGAGTGAGGGCGGCGGTGCTGACGGTGTCCACCTCGCTGGCTCGCGGCGAGGGCGAGGACCTGTCGGGGCCGGCGCTCGCCGAGCTGTGCCGCGGCGCCGGGCTCGAAGTGGTGCACGAGACCGTGTCCGACGACCGTGAGGCGATCGCGGCCGCCATCGCCCGGCTCGCGGACTCCGATCAGATGCGCTTCGTGTTCACCACGGGCGGCACCGGGCTCACCCCCGACGACGTGACGCCGGAGGCCACCCTCGACGTGATCGACCGCGAGGCGCCCGGCTACGCCGAGGCGATCCGCGCGGACTCACGCGGCCACACGCCGCTGGGGATCCTCACCCGCGGCGTGTCCGGCATCCGCGGCCGGACGCTGATCGTGAACTTCCCGGGCAACCCGAAGGCGATCGGCCAGTCCTGGCCCGTGGTGGAGCCGACGATCGAGCACGCGGCGGCGACGCTGGAGCGGTAGGGGCCGCCCTGGCGCGCTCGGCGCCGAGGCGATGCCTTGCTTCGGGTCCTGGGCGAGCTGTTCGGGTATATGCCGGATAACTCGCCCCGGACCCTCAGCCGTCGCTCAGCCCCTTCCGGCGCAGCTCCTCCAGCGCCTCCGGCGTCTTCTCCAGCCCGTGAGGCCCATCCCGTCCAGCACGCCCGGCGTCTTCGAGAACTGGACCTGGGCGTACTCGACGACCTGCACGTGGTTGCCCCACGGGTCGCGGAAGTCGAGGCCGCGGCCTCCCAGGATCTCGGCGCCCGCCCTCTCGAGGCGGCGGCGCGTCTCGTCGAGGTCGTCCACGACCAGCCCGAAGTGGCGCTCGCCGTCGGCCTCGGACTTCCCGGTGGCGGCGATCGCCAGGAACTGATCGCCCATGTCGAGGAAGGCCATGCCCGGCACGCGCCCGCGCATCTCGAAGTCGAACACCGCGCCGTAGAAGTCGAGCGCGGCGTCGAGGTCGTCCACCTCGAGCGCCACGTGATTGATCCCCACGAGCCTGCTCACGACGGCCGAGGCTACATCGCGTCCATAGGCTTCGCCCCGATGCCCGCCATCGAGCTGAAGGGCCTGGAGCGGCGCTTCGGCGAGCGGACCGCGCTCGCCGGGGTGAGCGTGCGCGTGGAGGAGGGCCAGACGCTCGTGGTGCTCGGCGCCAACGGCGCCGGCAAGAGCACCCTGCTGCGCGTGCTCGCCGGGCTGCTCCGGCCGCACGGCGGCCAGGCGTCGGTGCTCGGCGCCGAGCTGCCCGCGGAGCGCTGGAAGCTGCCCGCGCGCCTCGGCTACCTCGGCCACGAGCCGCTCCTCTACCGCGAGCTGACCGGGCGCGAGAACCTCCGCTACCACGCCGACCTGCACGGGGTTGGGCGCCGAGCGCGTGGACGAGCTGCTCGACGCGGTGGGCATGGCGAGGCGCGCGGACGAGCCGATCGCGGAGCTCTCGCGCGGCATGGTCCAGCGGCTGGCCGCTGCCCGGGCGGTGCTCCACGACCCTCCGCTGCTGCTTCTCGACGAGCCGCGGGCGGGCCTCGACCCGGCGGCGAGCGAGCTGCTCGAGCCACTGATCGGCAGGGCCTCCGGGCGCACGCGGGTGCTCGTGACGCACGACATCGAGGGCGGCCTCGCCGAGTCCGACCTCGCCGTGGGCCTCAAGGACGGCCGCCAGGTGCTGGCCGGCGCGGTGGCCGCCGCCGAGGCGCGCGCCCTCTACTCGTGATCGCCACCGCCGCGACGATCCTGCGCAAGGACCTGCGCATCGAGCTGCGCACCAAGGAGTCGGTGCCGGCCATGACGCTCTTCACGCTCACGGTCTACGTGCTCTTCCACTTCGGCCTCGACCGCGACACGCTCGACGGCGCGCTGGCGGCCGGCGTGCTGTGGGTGACGCTGCTGCTGGCTTCGGTGATCGGGGTGTCGCGCCTCTACGCGTCGGAGCGCGAGCAGGGCGGCGTGGACGCCCTTCTGCTCGCCCCGATCGACCGCACCGCGCTGTTCCTCGCGAAGGCGGGCGCGCTGCTGCTCTTCCTCGTCGCGGTCGAGATCGTGGCCGTGCCGGCGTTCGCGATCCTGCTGCTCGGCCCGGGCCTCGGCGGCGCCTTCCCCGAGCTGCTCGCGATCCTCGCGCTCGGCAACGTCGGCGTGGCGGCGGTGGGCGCGCTCGTGGGCGCGCTGGCCGCCGAGACCCGCGCGCGCGAGCTCACCGCGCCGCTGCTGCTGCTCCCGCTGCTCGTGCCGCTGCTGATCTCGTGCGCCCAGGCGACCGAGCCGCTGCTGCGCCAGGACCAGGGACCGGAGGATCTGGGGCGCTGGCTCGGGCTGCTCACGCTCTACGATGTGGTCTTCGTGCTCCTCTCCGTGGCCGTCTTCGACTACCTGCTCGAGGACTGATGTATTCCAAGGGCTTGAAGCCGCTCGCCGCGGCCAGCGTCGTGACGCTCTGCGCGTCGCTCATCCTGGTGTTCTTCTACGCGCCCGCTCGACGCCGACCAGGGCTTCGTCCAGAAGATCTTCTACGTGCACGTGCCGATGGCGATCGTGGCTCTCTGCGGCTTCGTGGCCGGCGGCGTGATGGCCATCCGCCACCTGCGCTCGGGCGACCCGTCCTGGGACATGCGCTCCTACGTGGCGATCCACATGTCGATCATCCTGGGCCTCGGCGTGCTCGTGACCGGCTCGATCTGGGCGCGCGCCTCGTGGGGCCACTGGTGGGTCTGGGACGAGCCGGTGCTGGTGTCGTTCCTCGTCGTCTTCCTTCTCTACTGCGTGTACTACCCGCTGCGCTTCTCGATCGAGGATCCGGACCGCCAGGCGCGCTACTCCTCGGTGTTCGCGATCACCGCCGGGGCGTTCGTCCCGCTCAACTTCGTGGCGGTGCGCCTGGCCGAGGCCTACACGCACCCGCGCGTGCTCTCGCAGACCGGCGGCTCGCTGCCCGGTGAGATGCGGCTCACGTTCCTGGTATCCATCGCGGCGATGGCCCTTCTCTTCGTGACCCTCTGGAAGCTCGAGCTGACCGCGAAGCACGCGTCGGCCGAGCTCAAGCGCCTGCGCCGCAGGCTGGCGGACCGGCAGCCCGCGGCGGTGGCCTGATGCCCGCGCTCCCGCTCGACGAGGCCGGGAAGTACGTGGCGGGGGCCTACGTCGTGTTCCTCACGCTGATCGTGGTGTACGTGGCGATCATCGGTGCGAAGATCGCCCGTATCGATCGCGAGGTGACCGAGCTGAACGAGCTGCTGGAGGGCGAGGAGTGAACGGCGAGCTGCTCGCGCTCGGCGTCTCCCACAAGACCGCCCCGCTGCCCGTGCGCGAGCGCCTGGCGCTGCCCGAGGCCCGCGCCGCGCGCGTGCTCGCCGAGCTGACCGACCAAGAGGCCGTGCACGAGGCCGTGGCGGTGTCCACCTGCAACCGGACCGAGCTCTATCTCGTGACCGCCGACGCGGTGGAGGCCGAGAGCGCCGCGCTGCGAGTGCTCTCGCGCGAGGCCGGCATCCGCCCCACCGAGCTGCTCGGCGCCGATCTACTCGCTGCGCGGGCAGCGAGATGGTGGAGCACCTGTTCTCGGTGGCCGCCGGGCTCGACTCGATGATCGTGGGCGAGGCCGAGATCCAGGGCCAGGTCAAGCGCGCCTACGAGCTCGCGCTCGTGGAGGGCGCCACCGGCCCGGTATCGAACCGCCTCTTCCGCGACGCGCTCGCGGCGGGGAAGCGCGCCCGCAGCGAGACCGGCGTGTCGCGCTCGAACGTGTCCGTGTCGTCGGTCGCCGTGCAGCTCGCGGCCGACTTCCTCGGCGACCTCGCGTCGCGGCGGGTGCTCGTGATCGGCGCGGGCGAGAACGCCGAGCTGACCGCACGCGCGCTGCGCGACCGCGGCGTGCGCACCGTCTTCGTGGCGAACCGGCGCTACGACCGCGCGCTCGGCCTGGCGCAGCGCTTCGGCGGCGAGGCCGTGACCTTCGACGACCTGCCCGCCGAGCTCGAGGCGGCCGACATCGTGGTGAGCTCCACCGGCGCGCCGCACCAGATCGTGGGCCGCGAGGAGCTGGCGCTCGTGGCGGCCCGGCGCGTCGGACCGGCCGCTCGTGCTGCTCGACCTCGCCGTGCCGAGGGACATCGAGCCCGCTGCGCGCGACTGCCCCGGAATCGCCCTCTACGACATGGACGACCTCCAGCAGGCGGTGGCGCGCAACCTGGGCGCGCGCGAGGCCGAGGCCGCCGAGGCGCGCGTGCTCGTGCGCCAGGAGGTGGCGCGCTTCGAGCGCTGGCTCGTCTCGCTCGACGTGCTCCCCACGATCTCGGCGCTGCGCCGGCGCGGCGACGACATCGTCGAGCAGGTGCTGCGCGAGAACCAGTCGCGCTGGGAGTCGGTTTCCGCCGGCCGACCGCGAGCGGCTCGAGACGATGGCCCGCGCGGTCGTGAGCCGGCTGCTCCACGACCCCACCCTGCGGCTCAAGGACAGCGCCGGCGAGAACGACTCCTACCGCTACGTCCACGCCCTTCGCGAGCTGTTCGGCCTCGAGCTCGACTCGCTCGAAGCCGAGGCCGAGGCGCAGGTGGCGGAGGTCACTCCGCTCGCGCCGCGCCGCCGCTCGCGCTCCGGGTGATCCGGCTCGGCACGCGCGGCAGCGCGCTCGCGCTCGCTCAGGCCGGGCTCGTGGCCGAGCGGCTCGACGACGAGCGTCGAGCTCGTCCCGATCACCACCACCGGGGACCGCCGCGACGAGCGGTCCCGCCGCTCGAGGACAAGTCGCGCTTCGTGAAGGAGATCGAGGAGGCGCTGCTCGCGGGCGAGGTCGACCTGGCGGTGCACTCGGCCAAGGACGTGCCCGCCGACCTGCCCGACGGACTGGCGATCGTGGGCGTGCCCGAGCGGGCGGACCCGCGCGACGCGCTCTGTGGAGCGCACGCGATCGCCTCCCTGCCGGAGGGCGCGACGGTGGGCACGGGCAGCCTGCGGCGGCGCTCGCAGCTGCTCGCGCTGCGGCCGGACCTCGACGTGCGCGACCTGCGCGGGAACGTGGACACGCGCCTGCGCCGGCTGGCAGACGGCGACTACGACGCGATCGTGCTCGCCGGCGCGGGTCTGGAGCGCCTCGGCCGCGCCGGCGAGGGCTCGCCCGTGGGGGTCGCGGAGCTCCTGCCGGCGGCGGGCCAGGGCTGCCTGGCGCTCGAGGCGCGCGCGGACGACGCTCGGGTCGCCGAGGCGGCGGCAGCGCTGACCGGACCCCGACGCGCTCACGGCGCTGCTGGCCGAGCGCGCGCTCGTGGGAGGCCTCGACGCCGGCTGCCGCACCCCGATGGGAGCGCTCGGCGCGGGTCCGCGACGGACGGCTCGAGCTGACTGCCTACGTCGGGTTACCGGACGGAAGCCGAGTGGATCCGCGACGCGCTCGAGGGAGGCCGCATCCGAGCCCGCCGCCGTGGGGCGCGCGGTGGCCGAGCGCCTGCTGAGCGCCGGCGCCGCCGAGCTGCTGGCGAAGGCGGAGCGCGCGAGCGCGGGGTAGCGTTCCGGGCGTGGCCGGGGGCACCGTGTATCTGGTCGGCGCGGGGCCCGGAGATCCCGGGACTGCTCACGCGCCGGGCGCTCGAGCTGATCGAGCGCGCCGACGCGATCCTCTACGACCGCCTGATCCCGGCCGGCGCGCTCGACGGCGCCCGCGCCGACGCCGACCTGCGCTACGTGGGCAAGCGGCCCGGCGACGCGGCCGTGAGCCAGGAGGAGATCAACGCGCAGCTGGTCGAGCTCGGGCTGGCGGGCAAGCAGGTCGTGCGCCTCAAGGGCGGCGACCCGTTCGTGTTCGGCCGCGGCGGCGAGGAGGCGGAGGCGCTGGTCGCAGGCCGGCGTGCGCTTCGAGGTGGTGCCCGGAGTGACCGCGGGGGTGGCGGCACCCGCCTACGCCGGCATCCCCGTGACGCACCGCGACCTCGCCTCGGCCGTGGCCTTCGTCACCGGCCACGAGGATCCCGCGAAAGGAGCGAGTCGGCCCTCGACTGGGACGCGCTCGCGCGCTTCCCGGGCACGCTCGTCCTCTACATGGGGGTGAAGAGCCTCGCCGGGATGGCCGAGCGGCTCGATGGCCGGCGGGCGGGACCCGTCCGAGCCGGCCGCGGTGGTGGAGCGCGGAACGCTGCCCGGGCAGCGCAGCGTGACGGCGGCGCTGAGCGAGATCGCGGCGCTGGCGCCGCGGACGCCGGCATCCGGGCCCGCCGGCGATCACCCTCATCGGGCCCGCGGCCGGCCTGCGCGACACGCTCGCGTGGATCGAGCGGCGGCCGCTCCACGGGCAGCGTGGTGGCGGTGACCCGGGCGCGCGCGCAGGCCAGCGGCCTGGCGCGGCGGCTGGCCGGGCTGGGCGCCGAGGTGGTCGAGGCGCCCGCGATCCGCATCGAGCCGCGCCTGGGCGACTCGGAGGTGGCGGAGGCGCTGTCGCGCATCCGCGAGTACGCGCTGGTCTGCTTCACGAGCCCGAACGGGGTCGGGCTCCTGTTCGACGCGCTCGCCGCGGCGGGGCAGGACGCGCGCGCGTTCGCCGGGAGCGACGGTCGCGGCGATCGGCCCGGGCACGGCCGCCGAGCTCGCAGCGGCACGGGATCCGTCGCCGACGTGGTGCCCACCCGGTCGGTGGCCGAGGCGCTGGTCGAGGCGCTCGTGGAGGTGCCGGTGGAGGGCCGCGCGGTGCTGGTGGCGCGCGCGGCGGAGGCCCGCGACGTGCTGCCCGACGCCCTGCGCGAGCGCGGCGCGCGCGTGCGCGACGTGGCGCTCTACGACACCGTGGCGGAGCCGCTCGGCCACGAGCTTCTGGAGCAGCTCGGGCGGGCCACCCACGTGACCTTCACCTCGAGCTCCACCGTGCGCTTCTTCACGGAGTCCGGCGGGGCGTGCCGGACGCCGCGCGCGTCGTGTCGATCGGGCCGGTGACGAGCGCCACCGCGCGCGAGCTCGGCCTGACGGTGCACGTGGAGGCCGAGCGCCACGACATCGACGGCCTCGTGGACGCGCTGGTCGCGGACGCGAGCGCGGCGCGGGAGCCGGAATGATCGTCAGCCTCCTCACCGACTACGGCCACGACGACGAGTTCGTGGGCGTCTGCCACGGGGTGATCCGCTCGATCCATCCGGGCGCGGAGATCGTGGACGTGACCCACGGGATCGGCCGCTACGACGTGCGGCACGGCGCGATCGTCCTGCGCAACACCCTGCCTTACCTGCCGCGTGGGGGTGCACGTGGCGGTGGTGGACCCGCAGGTGGGCACCGAGCGCCGCGCCGTGGCGCTGCGGACCGGCGACGGACGGCTGCTGGTGGGGCCCGACAACGGGCTGCTGAGCCTCGCCTGGGAGCGCTCCGGTGGCGTGGCGCTGGCGGTGGACGTGACGCGCTCCCCGCACCGCCTCGAGCCCGTGTCGGCGACCTTCCACGGCCGCGACGTGTTCGCCCCCGTGGCCGCCAACCTCGCCGCCGGAGCGGAGCTGGCCGACGCCGGCGATCCGCTCGCGCCCGAGCAGCTGGAGCGGCTCGAGCTCCCCGAGCCGCGCGAGGAGCAGGGCGCGCTCGTGGCGCACGCGCTTCTTCTGCGACCGCTTCGGGAACATCTCGCTCGACGTGGACCACGAGCGCCTGCCGGGCAGCGGACTGAGGCTGGGCGGCAGCGTGGAGGTGGAGGTCGGGCGACCGGCGGCGCCTGGCCACCTACGCCCACACCTTCGCGGACGTGACGCCCGGCGAGCTGATCGTCTACGAGGACGCCTACCGCTCGCTGGCGATCGCCGTGAACCGTGGCGACGCCGCGGCCATGCTCGGCGTGGAGCCGGACGCCGAGGTCCGCCTCCGGCCCGCATGATCGGCACCCCGCGCGTCCACCACCGGGTGACCGACTCGACCAACGAGCGCGCCAAGGCGCTGGCCGCCGCGGGCGCGCCTCACGGCACGCTCGTGACGGCCGATGAGCAGACCGCCGGGCGCGGGCGCCAGGGCCGCACCTGGGTGGCGCGACCCGGCTCGGCCGTGCTGATGTCGCTCGTGCTGCGCGACCCAGGCCGAGTCGCTTCCGCTGGCCGCCGCCGTCGCGGTGGCCGAAGCGGTGCCGGTGGACTGCCTGATCAAGTGGCCGAACGACGTCCTCGTGGACGGTCGAAAGCTCGCGGGGATCCTGGTGGAGGGGCGGCCCCAGGAGGGCTGGGCGGTGCTCGGCATCGGGCTGAACGTGAGCACGCCCGCCGAGGACTTCCCGGAGGAGCTGCGCGACATCGCCACCTCGCTTGCGGCGGCGCTTACCCGACCCGCCCGGCGACGGAGGCGGTGCTCTGGGCACTGCTCGAGCGCCTACGGGTGCGGCTGGCGAGCCCGCTGGACGAGGTGCTCGAGGAATGGCGGCGCCGCGACGCGCTGCTGGGCTCGGAGGTGCGCTGGGACGGCGGCGCCGGGACCGCTGCCGGAGTGGACGACGACGGCTCGCTGCTGGTGGACACCGACTCGGGCCGCGTGGCCCTGGCCGCCGGCGAGGTTCACCTGGGCCGCTGAGGGCGCAACCACCCGCTCAAGCTTTCCTTCCCAACCGTCGTTATCTAACGGGCATGGGTGCGTTCGTCCGCTGGGTACTCCTGCCCATCGCGATCGTCGCGCTGGGCCTCGCATGGCAGTTCTACGAGTATGCCGATGCCGTTCAGGAGACCTGCGGCCCAGACTGCATCAGCTCTGGCGATCTAGCCGCCTGGCGGGCCGCCTTTCTCATCGCCCTGGCGCTCTGGATCGGGCTCCTGGTGGCACACTTCGTGCGGCGACGGCGCGAGGATGAGATTCGCTAGAGGCGCCTAGGCGGCGTCGCGCTCGGCGTCGCCGGCGTCGTCCTTGTCATCGGGCTCCACGTCGACGTCGATCACGTCATCGTCCTGCTCGGCCTCCTCGGGAGCGCCGCGGGCGTCCACCGTCTCGGCGCCGGTGTCCACCTCCGGAGCGGCCGCCTCGCCGCCGCCCTTCTTGCGCCTGCGCCTGCCTCCGCGGCGGCGCTTGCCCTTCGGGAAGTTCCGCAACAGCTCGCGCGCCAGCGCGGACGGCTTGCGCGCCATCCGCATCCGGGCGCCGTCCAGCACCTGCTGGGCCTCCGGCGTGTGGGCGAGCGCCGCGGCCAGCAGCGCCGCGGAGAGGCGCCGGTCCTGCTTGCGCGAGGCCTGCACCAGCCGCCGCGCATTGCGCGCATGGGCCGCCCCGGCGGAGTTCACGAGCAGCCCGAGCAGGCGCTTGGTCTCCGGCCAGCGCTGCACGGCGTACTCCTCGTGCACCTCGCGGCTGTACTCGGCCAGGTGCCAGAGCCAGCGCGCTGCCTGGTCGCGCCGGCCGATCTGGCGCTCGGCGAGCGCCTGGAGCAGGACCTTCACGCCCTCGCGACGCTCGTCGCGGGCCCAGCCGCCCACGATCTCCACGGCGTCGTCGAAGGCCTCCGGGTCGCGCATCGCGCCGACCTCGGTCAGCGCGCGCACGCGCAGCTGCGAGTTGCGGTTGCGGCGCAGGCAGGTGAGCAGGAAGACGCGGCGCAGCTCGCCGGTGCCGTCGAAATGCAGCATCGCCTTGGCGCGGCGCCAGTTGTTCGACGCGGCGCGCGCTCCGGCGAGCATCGCCCAGGCCTGCTGCTGGCCCCAGTTGAGGTGCTCCACGGCCATCCGCCAGAGCTCGCGCTCGAAGACCTGCGCGCGGCGCTCCTCGTCGGCGGTGACGGGCACCACCCGGCGCTCGACGCGCAGACGGCGGCCACGTCCGCGGCGCACGGGGCCGACGACGATCGCGCCGCCGCGGTACACGTCGCGGTCGAGCAGCGAGTGAAGCGTGATCACCGGGTCGTCGTTCGGCGTGGCCGGGTGGACGAAGTCCACGACGATGCCGGCCTCCTTGCCCGGCGTGCGCCGGGTCACGCGGCCGACGCGCTGCTGGTAGATCCGGCGCGACGCGGTCGGGGCGAGGTGCATGCAGACGGTTGCGCGCGGCGAGTTCCAGCCCTCGGCGAGCAGCTGAGCGTTCACGAGCACGTCCACGTCGCCGGCCTCGTAGCCGGCGAGGATCCGCGCCAGCTCACGCTTCGGCGTCTCACCGGACACCGCCTTGGCCTTGATGCCGGCGTCCTGGAACGCCTTGGCCACGTTGTGCGCGTGCTTCACCCCGGCGGAGTAGACGACGCCGGGCACGTCCTTGAAGCGGGTCTTGTAGAGATCGGCCACCGCCAGGTTGAAGGGCGTCTGGTCGAGCAGGGCGGCCAGCTCTTCCTGGTCGAAGTCCTGGTCCACCTCGCCGCGGCGGAGCGGCACGTTCGCGATCGAGCGCACGCCCACGCCGGGCGGGATGCGAACGCAGCGAAGCGGCGCGATCACGCCGCGCCGGGCCGCCTGGGCCAGGTCGAAGCGCGAGGTCTGCGTGGGGAAGAGGTCGGTCACGTGGCGCGCGATCAGCGCGCCGGTGGCCGTCATGCCGATGAACACGGGGCCGGTCCACTGGCGGATCGACGCGCTGGTCTTCTCGCCGAGCGCGGTATGCGCCTCGTCGCAGATGACGATCGTGTACGCGTCCGAGATCTTGCCCCCGTTGCGAACGAACCACTGGTAGGTCTCGACCGTCACGGGGCCGCCGGCGGGCGGCTCGTCGCCGTTCTTGCGCAGGAGCGGAGGGGAGATGCGGTCGCGGTAGCCGCGGTCGCGCAGCTCGCCCAGGAACTGGTCCACGAGGTTGCGGCGGTGGGTGAGGATCAGCACGCCGCCGGTCCGCGAGGCCTCGGCGAACCCGAGCGCGGCCACGGTCTTGCCCGCGCCGGTCGCGTGCTCGAACCAGAAGCGCCGGCTCGCGCCGGGATCCTCGAGCACCGAATCGGCGGCGGCCTCCTCCTCGGCCTCCTCGTCGGGATCCCAGTCGAGCGGCTCCTCGTCCGCGAGCTCGTCGCCCTCCAGCTCCACCTCGCCCGAGGGCAGCTCCTCCGCGGGCACATGGCCGTTGGAGCTCTTGCCGCGAGGCACGAGCAGCTCGGCCGTGAGCGCGATCAGCGTGCCGGACAGGGCGTCCACCTGGTGCGCGGAGAGCACGGTGCCGTCCACGAGATGCGGCTCGTCCTCGGACAGCACACGCTCCAGGCCCGAGGATCAGCGAGTAGTCACGGCGCCACTGCACCGACGGCTCGGTCCTGCCGGCGTCGAGCTCGGCCAGCGCGGCGTTCAGCGCCGAACGGCGTGCGGTGCCCTCTGCCAGGGCGGTCTTGGCGTCCTCGCCTTCGAGCACGAGCGGCTCGCGCGCGAACTCCTCGGCACGACGCAGATCATCGCCGGATACCGGCGTGGTCTCTACCACAGAGCTTCTTTCAGCCACGATTGGGCGTATCTCTTCAGGGGAACGGACGGCCCGCGCTGTCGCCGCGGAGGAAACGGTCCCGCGCTGGTCAGCAGGGTCCGCCCTTCGTATTCACCGCTCTCTCGAGTCCAGAGCGGGGAGCGCGCCGAGTCCATCCAGAACAGTCGGCGTCCTCCCATTGTGGCACACACGAGGCCTTCTGCCACCCTTGGGACGTATGCGGCGGCTCGCCCTGACACTGGCTCTGGCTGCCGCGTTGCTGCCGGCCTGCAGCTCCGGCGAGCCCGGCGAGTCGGCCTCCACCGAGGACTTCAAGAAGCTCGACGGAGCGCCCGCGGCGCTGGCCGGCCTCTATCGCGAGCCCAGCGAGCTGCTCGACGGCGGCGAGGACGGGTTCAAGAAGCGCATCGCCGCGCTTCGCGGCCACCCCGTGGTCGTGAACGCGTGGGCCTCCTGGTGCGGTCCGTGCCGCTTCGAGTTCCCGTTCTTCCAGAAGCAGGCCGTCAAGCGCGGCAAGCGCGTGGCGTTCCTCGGCGTCAACTCGCAGGACAACCAGGGAGAAGCCGCGGACTTCCTCGACGAGTATCCGCTTCCATTCCCGAGCTACGAGGACCCCGACGGTGACGTGACGCGCGAGCTGCGGGTGGTCGGCCTGCCCGCCACCGCCTATTACGACCGCAAGGGTGAGCTGGCCTACCTTCACCAGGGTGGATACGCGAGCGAGGACAAGCTGGCACAGGACATCGAGCGCTACGCTCGCTGACCTTCTGGACGTCCGGATCGCACGTACCGAGGAAGAGGTGGCCGCGGCGCTCGACCTGCGCGAGCGGGTCTTCTGCGGCGAGCAGGGCGTCTCGCCGGAGGCCGACCGCGACGGCCGCGACCCCGAGGCCACGCACCTCGTCGCCGTCGAGGACGGCAAGGTGCTCGGCACCTGCCGGCTCGTGTTCCGCCGGCACGTGGCCCGGCTCGGCCGGCTGGCGGTCGAGCAGGAGGCCCGCGGGCGCGGCGTGGCCGCGGCGATCCTCGCGGAGGCCACCCTGGTGGCGCGCGCCGGGGCGGCCGAGCGCATCTCGCTCCACGCACAGACCTACGCCCAGGAGCTCTACGTCCGCGACGGCTACGAGCTGGCGGGCGAGCCCTTCGAGGAAGAGGGAATCGAGCACGTGGCGATGGAGAAGCGGCTTGTCTGAGCTGCGCATCGACCCGTTGACGGGACTCCGAGTGATCGTGGCGGGAGAGCGCGGCACCCGTCCCGGGGCCTGGCTGGACCTGCCGCAGCGACCGCCGATCGACCCCGGCTCGGACCCGTTCGCGGAGGGTCACGAGGATCAGACGCCGCCCGAGGTATACGCCCTGCGCGAGGGGAGCGCGCCCGACTCGCCCGGTTGGCGGGTGCGCGTGGTGCCCAACCTCTATCCGGCACTGGCGGGCGGCGAGGCCGACCCGGGCGCCGACCCGCTGGCCGGGGGCCGTGGCGAGCCGGACCTGTTCGCCTCGCGCCCGGCGCGCGGCGCGCACGAGCTGATCGTAAACTCGCCCAAGCCGGTGTGGTCGCTCGCGGAGCTCGAGGCCGAGGAGGTCGAGAGGGCGATGTTCGCGTGGCGCGAGCGCATGTGGGAGCACCAGCAGGCCTCGTATGTCCACGTGATCGTGAACGAGGGGCGCGAGGCGGGCGCATCGCTGCCGCACACGCACGCGCAGCTCTACGCGCTCCCGTTCGTGCCGTCGGCGATCGCGCGCGAGCGCGAGCGCTTCACCGCCTACTCGGACCGCACGCAGGGCCGGAACCTGCTCGCCGACCTGCTTCAGGAGGAGGTCAAGCGGGGCGAGCGGGTCGTCGCGATCGACGACGAGGCGGTGGCGCTCTGCCCGTTCGCCGCGCGGGTGCCCTTCCATCTGCAGATCGTGCCGCGCCGGCCGGCGGCGAGGTTCCACGAGGATGGCCCGCTCGGCGCCCGCATGCTGCACCAGGCGCTCCGGCGTCTGGGCGCGGTGCTGGGTGGGCTGCCGCCGCTCAACCTCTGGGTTCGCACGGCCCCGCGCGACGCCGAGCGCTTCTGCTGGCGGATCGACGTGATGCCGCGGCTGGCGCACCTCGCGGGCCTCGAGCTCGGCGCCGGGGTTCACCTGAACGTGCTCACGCCGGAGGACGCGGCCGGGCGGCTGCGCGAGGCGAGCGTGTAGCTTCCCGCGCCCGTGCCACCCAACGAGCGCCCGATCCCGATGTACACGGCCGAGACGCCCCAGGAGCCGCTTCCGTACGGACGCTGGGCGGAGACGCTCGCGGAGCACTTCGAGAAGGCCGCCGGGACGGAGATCGGCGAGATCCTCTGGTTCCCGGAGCGCAGCTACGGCGGGCGGACCTACGTGCCCGCCACGGCGCCGGGCGGCGAGGGCGAGGTATTCGGCTACGTCTCCTACACGCGCGAGCACGAGGGCGCGCAGGCGAGCGACCTCGAGGCCGTGGCCGACTACACCGACGAGACCGCCGCGGACAACGAGGACTGGACCCTCGACCTCTCCGACCAGGAGATCGGGCACTGGCGCGGTCCCCAGGGCCGGCGCGGCGTGATCACGCTGGTCTGGGGCGTCTCGCTCGTGGCGAACGGCGTGGTGGCCACGGCCGAGCTCGGACCCACCACCACAGACCAGTGCGAGCTGCTCGAGGAGCGCTTCACGCTCGTGTCGCTCGACGCGTACACCGGCGACTACGTGGAGGTGCGGCTCTACGGGGCCGACGGCACCGAGCTGACGCGCGAGTCGCTGTACGAAGACAGCGACTGACCCGGCCTCGGTTGCCGGTTGCCCCGGGGGCCGGCGGGTGAGAGGGTGGGCGTGGTGGGGCGTAGGCGCGGCCGTCAACTGCGTGCATTTGTAGGCTGCAGGCGATGACCTACGTAATTGCCGGCAGCTGCATCAAGGACGACTCGTGCATCGAGGTCTGTCCGGTCGACTGCATCCATCCGAAGCCGGGGGACCCTGACTTCGAGACGGCCGAGCAGCTCTACATCGATCCCGAGCTCTGCATCGACTGCGACGCCTGCGTGGAGGCCTGCCCCGTGGACGTGATCTTTCCCGACTTCGACATCCCCGAGAAGTACGACTACGCGCTGGAGCTCAACGCGCAGTTCTTCGCCGGGCGCAGCACGATCGACCGCACCGCCGCCTGATGGCGCCCACGCGGCCGCGGGTGGCGATCGTCGGGGCCGGGCCTGCCGGGGCATTCGCCGCCGCCGTCCTGCAGCGGGCCGGCGGCGACGCCGAGATCGACCTGTTCGAGCGGCTGCCCACGCCGTGGGGCCTTCTGCGCGGTGGGGTGGCGCCCGACCACCAGGAGATAAAGCGGCTCGAGGCGACCTTCGACGCCCACACGCTCCAGCGCGGCTGCCGCTTCTTCGGCAACGTGGAGGTCGGCCGCGACATCTCGCACTTCGAGCTCATGGATCACTACACGGCCGTGATCTACGCCACCGGAGCCCAGACCGACAAGTCGCTGGGAATCCCCGGGGAGGACCTGCCGGGCAGCTGGGCCGCCACGGACTTCGTGGCCTGGTACAACGGCCATCCGGACTACCGGTCGCTCGAGTTCGACCTCTCGGCCGAGCGGGCCGTCGTGATCGGCAACGGCAACGTCGCGGCGGACGTCGCTCGCATCCTCACGCTGAGCATCGATGAGCTCGAGCGCACCGACGTGGCCGACCACGCGCTCGAGGCGCTGCGCGAGAGCCGCATCCGGGAGGTCATCGTGCTCGGCCGCCGCGGCCCCGCGCAGGCGGCCTTCACGAGCGCCGAGCTGCGCGAGCTGGGGCGGCTGGACGGCGTGGACGTGCGGGTCGACCCGGGCGAGGTGGAGCTCGACCCGGTGTCACTCCGGTGGCTCGACGAGGAGGGCACCTTCACCGCGCACAAGAACGTGGAGCTGCTTCGACAGTTCGCGGCCAGGCCCCCGGACCCCGACGCGCGGCGGCGGATCGAGCTGCGCTTCCTGCGCTCGCCGGTGGAGATCCGCGGGAGCGGCGCCGTCGAGGCGGTCGACGTCCGTCGCAACCAGATCGTGCGGACCGACGACGGTGCCCTGCGGGCTCAGGCGGTGAACGTACGAGGTGGAGACGTTCGAGTGCGGCCTCGCGCTGCGCTCGGTCGGCTACCGAGCCGTACCGCTCCCCGACGTGCCCTTCGACGATCACAGCTTCGTGCTCCCCAACGAGCGCGGCCGGGTGCTTTCGCCCGAAGGCGAGCCGATCCCGGGGGTCTACGCCGTCGGCTGGATCAAGCGCGGTCCCACCGGGATCCTGGGCACCAACAAGCGCGACGCCGAGGAGACGACCGGCCTCCTTGTGGAGGACCTGCGGGCCGGCAGGCTCACGCAGCCGCCGAACCCCCGTCGCGAGCAGATCGACGCCCTGCTGGCCGAGCGCAAGCCGGACCTGGTCACGGTCGAGGGCTGGCGCGCCATCGCCGCACACGAGCTCGAGGGCGGGCACGCCGCGCAGCGCCCCCGGGTGAAGCTGGCATCGCGGGACGAGCTGCTGGCCGCGGCCGCGGGCGGCACTCCCCCACCATGAGCGTTCTCGACCTTACAAGCTGGACGGCAAGGTGGCCCTGGTCACCGGGGCCTCGTCGGGTCTTGGCGTGGCGTTCGCCATCGCCCTTGCGGAGGCCGGCGCCGACGTGTCGGTGTGCGCGCGGAGGGCCGACCGGCTCGAGGAGACGCGTGCGAAGGTGGAAGCGCTGGGCCGGCGCTGCATCGCCATCTCGGCGGACGTCTCCAAGGTCGAGGATTGCGACCGCGCCGTGGCCGAGACGGTAGAGCGGCTCGGCAGCGTCGACGTGCTGGTCAACAACGCCGGGATCGGCACCGCCGTGCCCGCGACCCGCGAGCAGCCGGACCAGTTTCGCGAGGTGATCGACATCAACCTGATGGGCTCCTATTGGATGGCCCAGGCCTGCGGCCGGGTCATGAAACCCGGGTCGGCCATCGTGAACATCGGCTCGGTTCTCGGCTCGACCACCGCCGGGCTGCCCCAGGCGGCCTACGCCGCGAGCAAGGCGGCCATCGAGGGCCTCACCCGCGACCTCGCCTCACAGTGGACCTCCCGGAAGGGCATCCGGGTCAACGCGCTGGCCCCAGGCTTCTTCCCGTCCGAGATGACCGACCAGTACCCCGACGGCTACCTCGACGCGATGATGCTCCGCGTGCTGAGTGGCAGGAAGGGCGACCCCGAGGAACTCGCCGCGGCGCTCCTCTTCCTGGCGAGTGACGCGTCGGGCTACGTGACCGGCGCCGTGCTCCCGGTGGACGGCGGCATGGTGGCCACCTGATGAGGAGAAGAGGAGACATGCCGAAGCGGATCCCCACGATGCTCGCCCTTGTGGCGGGCCTGGCCGTTGCGACCGGTGGACTTGCCGCCGGCGGTACCGCCGGCGCCCAGTCCGGGCGCGCGGTCGCGGCGGGTGCGTCCTGCCCAAGCGTCGTGAACGCCGGCTCGTTCGCGAGCGTCGCCCGGCTGCGAAAGCTGGTGAGACAGGAGAACCGCTTCGGCGAGCGCTACCTCGCGAGCCGGGCCCACAACCGGACGATCGACTGGATCGGGGACCAGGTCGGCGCCATCAAGGGCTTCAAGGTCCGCTCGGATCCCTTCAAGGTCTGGCGCTGGCTGCCCCGGACGAAGGCAAAGGGCCGCCCCGGACTCGACATCGGGCGGGCGGGCGGCCTGAGCGTGACGGCGCGCAACGGGAAGACCACGAGCGTGCCGGTGGCCGGCGCGGTCCGGTGGTCCCAGCCGACGGGCAAGAGCGGTGGCCGGAAGGGCCGGCTCGTCTACCTCGGCCCGGACCAGGACATCACCACCGCCAACTCCGCGGGCAAGGTGGTGGTCCGCGACTTCCCGGGCACCGCACTGCCGTATGCGGCGTTCGGGATCATCGGCGTCTACGTGAGCCCCGACCTCGCGAGCGCGAGCGGGGCGTACGAGCGCCCGTTCCTCAACGAGCTGCACCAGGAGCTGCTCGCCGCGAGCAAGGCCGGTGCCGCGGGGGTGGTGTACACGTTCGACCTGCCGCGCAAGCAGGTGCACGGGTACGGCGATCCGCACACGGGCACGATCTTCAGAGTGCCGGCGCTCTTCGTGGGAGGCGCGGAGGCCAAGCGCCTGAGGTCGCTCGCCGCGGCGGGCGCGTCGGCCCGCGTGGTGGTCCGCGCCAAGGTGGAGCGGGCGAGGACCTCGAACGTCATCGCGACGCTCCCCGGCCAGAGCAGCCAGCGGATCATCCTCGGGGCCAACACCGACGGTCAGTCGTGGGTCCAGGAGAACGGTGTGGCCGGCATGATCGCCTTTGCCCGCTACTACGCCGGCCTGCCGAAGCGGTGCCGTCCGCGGACGCTGCAGATCGCGTTCGCCAGCGCACACGATGCGATCGTGAGCGACGGGATGGGTCGCTACTCGGCACCGCTGGACGCGCAGTACGACAAGGGCAGCATCGCGTTCGCCTTCGCCATCGAGCATCTCGGCACCCGCGAGATCCTGCCCAACGCCGCCGGCAACCGGCTGAGGTTCACCGGCAAGGGTGAGCCGTTCCTGTTCGGCGCCGGCGACAGCGCCGCCCTCCAGGAGGCGGCGGCGGCTGCCGCCAAGCGGCGGAAGCTCGACATGACCGCGGTGCTCAAGGGCCTCGGCCTGCCCACACCCGGGCAGGTGCCACCGGTCTGCTCGATGGGCGGGCTCGGGAACTTCTTCCACCCCAAGCTGATCCCGACGCTCGCGATGATCTCCGGGCCGTGGTCGCTCTACGCGCCGTCCTTCAGGGAGAGCGCGATCGACTACGGGCGGATGCGCGCGCAGCTGCTCGCGGTGGGCGACAGCGTGCTGGCGCTCGACGGTCTGTCCCGAGAGCAGATCGCCGGCGACTACCTGTCGATGCGCGAGCAGCGATCCGACGGAGCTCCCACCTGTCCGCCCGAGAGGTATCCACAGTTCGCGCCTGGGCCCTGACACTCGCACTGGCTGCGGCGCTCGCGCCTGCCTCGGCGTCCGCCGCGATCACCCAGCCGCCGCAGCCCAAGTCGGGGCCGGGCGGCAGCGACTACACCCATCACGGCTGGCGTGTGAGCGCGGGCGGCACGGGCTACGACGCCTGGTTCGTGTTCGAACCGGTCCGGCCGCGGCCGCGCACCGCGCCGCTCGCCGTCGTCATGCACGGCTACGGCGAGTACGCCGGCTACAACCAGCTGTACGAGTTCGTGCGGCACACGGTGCGGAAGGGGAGCATCGTTATCTACCCGCGCTGGCAGACCAACATCGCGACGCCGTGCCCGGGGCCGATCAACATCGAGCCGTGCATGAAGTCGTCGCTGCGCGCGATCCGCGGCGGACTGGCGTATCTGCGGGCGCGGCCGAAGAAGCGGGTGCAGCCGGACCTCCGGCGTACCAGCTACTTCGGGTTCTCGTTCGGCGGGATCATCACCGCGAACCTCACGAACCGGTATCGCAAGCTTCACCTGCCGAAGCCGCGGGCGATCTGGCTCGAGGACCCGCACGACGGTGCCCTGACCGGGTTCGACGAGCCCGCCGTGGACGACTCCCTCCGAGGCATCCCGGCGTCCGTGAAGCTCACCTGCCACTCGAGCGCGGAGGGCGTCATCTCCGAGCCCAACACGGGCGACGGCAGCTGCAACTCGATCTTTCCGAAGCTCGGCCACATCCCGAATCGCAACAAGGACCTCGTCCTGACCAGCGTGGACGCGCACGGGACCCCGCCACTCCGGGCCCCGCACGGCGTTTGCGCGGCGGGCAAGGACGGCGCCGACGCCTACGACTGGAACTTCTGCTGGAAGTCCTGGGACGCTTTCCGCAGCTGTGCCTACGACGGGACCTGGTGCAGGTACGGACTCGGTAACACGAGCCGGCACCGCTCCCACGGCAGGTGGAGCGACGGCGTTCCGATCACCCCGCTGAAGATCCAGGACGCGGCGCCGATCCGTCCGTGAACAGGCGACCGGACTCCCCTAGAGGTCCGCGCCTTCGGTCGTGGGGTGAAACGCCTGCGTCTCGAGGACGCCTCCGCGGCGGACGATCGCGGCAGTGGCTTGAGGAATCTCGTGCCACACGCCGGGCAGGTCGGAGAACGGCTCCGAGACGATCAGCCGGTCATCCTCGGTGAGGCGCTGGAAGCGCGCGTTATCGGGATAGAGGTGTCTGATCGCGTCCGCGTCCGCCGAGGCGAACAGCGAGCGCGCTTCACCGCCGCTGGCATAGCGAACCGCGTACAGGCTCTCGCCATCCGACACGCCAAAGCTCGCCTGGACGGCGTTCGCGACGCCGTGCCGATGGCCCGTCTCCTCGATCAGGCCGACGGTTTGCTCGAGCGCGCCGATCGGATTCTCCTCGAGCCCGAAGGTCAGCGCGAGGTGGAAGACGACCTCGGTGTCGGTCGAACCCTGCACGTCGGCGAACAGCTCAGGGTCGATCGCGAGCATCAGATCCCGACGAAGCAGGTGAAAGTCGGCGATGAAGCCGTTGTGCACGAACAGCCAGTTGCCACGGCGGAACGGGTGGCAGTTGGTCTCCTGGACCGGCGACCCGATCGCGGCCCGCACGTGTGTCATGAACAGCGGCGACTCGACATGCGCGGCCAGCTCGCGAAGGTTGGGGTCGCCCCAGGCGGGCGAGACGCTGCGATAGATCCCCGGTCCCTCCCCGGTCCCGTACCAGCCGAGCCCGAACCCGTCGCCGTTGGTGGGCTCCGCCCCCATGCGCGCATGCAGGCTCTGATCCACGATCCCGTGCGGGCTCTTGAAGAGCAGCTCCTCGATCAGCACCGGCTGGCCGAGCCATGCCATCCAACGACACATCGGTGAACCTCCTTCGGGTCTCGGTGGCGGGCCGCGTGCCGAACGCGGCCCGCCACGCCCCGCTACGCGAGTGCCTTCGCCTTCAGTGCGTCGAACTCCGCCTGCGTGATCGCGCCTGAGTCGAGCAGCTCCTTGGCCTTGGCGATGTCGGCGGCCGCTCCGCCGCCCGCGGTGTCGCGCACGTAGTCGTCGAACGCCTGCTGCTGGCTCTGGGCCTGCTTGATGCTGCGCTCGCGCATCCCGTCGTGCTGGGCGATCAGGTAGATCAACACTCCGAGCCATGGCAGGACGGCGACGAAGATCACCCAGGCTGCCTTCGCCCAGCCGCCGATGTCGTGGCGGCGGAAGATGTCGATCAGGACCGTGATCACGATCCAGATCCAGATCACCCAGAAGAAGAAGATGATCATGGACCACAGGACGTCCATGAACGGGTAGTCAGCGGCAAACACCATTTGGGCCAGTTCCCCCTCGATTGACAGCAAGTCCGGTGCGCATAATCGCGCATCGCCCGGGGTACCGCTTTCGCGCTCTAGCGCGGCGGCAGAGACGGCGCCCGAAGGAGCGCACGGCGGACGGCGAAGTAGGCGGGCTTCGGCCTCCGGGCTGCGCTGAAGAGCGTCGGCGCGAGGTCGCCTCGCCGGAAGAGGTCGCTCAGCCAGGACCTGCCGTCGTGGAGGTTCCAGAAGGTCAGGCCCGTGCAGCGACGGAACGCACGGCACGCGGTCACGAGCGTGCGGATCCGCCGCGCTTGCTCGGCGAGACGGTCCTGCGTCTCGGGGAAGATCGGAGCATCGATCTCGGTGAAGGAGACCTCGAGGCCGAGCGCCGTCAGCCTCCTCAGGGTTCTACGCACCAATTTCGCGTTCGGCGCCGTCGGCTGGAGAAGGCTCGTGAACAGGTGCCCCTGGAGGCCGACCTCGTCGATCGGGACGCGCCGGGCCACCAGCGAGCGGGCCAGCTTCACGAGCGCGTCGGCCTTGCCCGGGTCGGTCTCAGTGAAGATCTCGTTCAACACCAGCCGGGCGCGCGGGGCGGCCCGGTTGGCGATCCGAAACGTCTCGGCGATGTAGTCGCGGCCGAGGACGCGGCTGAAGTGGTTCTCCTGAATGGCGGCGGTGTCGCCGACGTAGCTCAGCGGCTCGTTGACCACGATCCAGCGGTGGATGCTGCTCCCGTAGCGGCGGGTGATCGTGCGGAGATGCCGCGCCATCACCGCTCTCAGTCGCCGGGGGTCGGAGATCCGCTTCACCCACGCCGGCGTGCTCTGGTAGAGGATCTGGTCCCACACGAAATGGGTCGCCGTGAGGCGGAGACCGTTGCGTCGGGCCCAGGCGATCGTGCGGTCGGCGCCTCTGAAGTCCCAGCGGCCGGGAGCCGGATGAACGACGCGCCATTGCAGCGAGTTCTCGAGCGTTACGGAGTCGAACTCGCGGGCCGTGAGACGGTCGTCAGCCCGGACGCCGGCTTCGGTGCCCACCCCGACGCGCAAACCCGCTTGGCGCGCCGCGCACCGAAGCGTCGCCCGGCTGTCGTGGCACGGGTGCTGAGCCGGCTTGGCGGCAGTAGCCGCGTCGGCAGGCGCAGCCCCAGGTCCAGCGCCACCAAAGAGGGCTACCAGCAGGGCGACGGGCAACAAGCGATACATCTGGGCGGGCGATGCTACCCGCATGTCAGGCGCGCAGATCAGCGCGGAGCGATTCGAACTCCGCGTCGGTGACGACACCGCGCGCATGCAGCTCGGTGAGCTCCCGGAGCGTGCCCGCCGGGTCAGCCGGCGCCGGGTCGCGACCAGCCGCCGGGTTGCGGTGGGCTGGGTGCCGTGCCGTGGGAATCGCCGCAGCGACGGTCTGCTCGGCCCAGCGCCCGCCCTGACGCCCAACCACCCAAGCGCCGATCGTGTCGGTGCGACCCGTCACCGCCGCTGTGCGCATCATGTGGCTGAGCAGGGCCACCGGGGCGACGGTATGCGTCGTCCTCCACTCGGTCAAGCGGCCGAGAGGATCTCGGGCCGCCTAGCCCGGGAGGGCGTCCAGGATGCCTTCGAGCGAGCGCGGGTTCACTCCGTACTTCCGCTCGTAGGCCTCTGCCTCTGCGTCGTCGGCGATGGCCAGCACGAGCTCCTCGCGGGAGGAGCCGTTGTCGCAGGCCACCCGGTCCAGCTGCTCCAGCGCTCGGTCTTGGAGAAAGCCGGTCAGGCCGCCGCTGTCGGGTGAGTCGCGCTCGCCGCAGGGATCGGCGATCGTCACCGATTCCGGGCCGATGACCGACCGCGTCAGCCCGTATGCCGCCGGGGCGAGGAGGGCGACAGCCAGCGCCGACGCAAGCGTTCCGAGCCTGAACGGCGGGCCCTGAGAGAACACGAGGGCCGCGGCTCCCAGGAGCGCCAGGCCGCCTGTGATGAGGAACGCCGGCTTGAACGCGCGAGCCACGGCGGTTACGAGCACGTCGTCCGCGCGCTGCCCCAGGGTCTCGTAGGCGTCCGCGTCGTCGCCGGAGAATCTGTCGCGATTGTCCGCGACAGCGGCGCGCAGCGCGTTGCGCGGCTCGCGCGCCTCGACGCTGGCCAGCAGGTCCGGGGCCAGGCTGATCTTGTCCTGTGGGGCGAGCGGGGCGTCGAGCACTATCGCGACGCCCTGCAGGCGGGCGTGCTCGACCGTGCTGTCGAGCCGATTGGCCGCGACGGGCGCGATCAGGACGAGAGCCAACACAATCCCCGCGTGGCGAATGGTGAGCAGCGCGGCGGCGTCCCGGGCGCTGCGTTCGGGTAGCAGCTCTCCGCCAAGCGCCGGCAGGGACAGGCCCATCCCGAGTCCAGCCAGGAGCTGGGGTGGCAGGGTCCACAGCGGGTTGGCCCCGGGTAGCCACGCCAGCGCCAGCACGCCGGCTCCCACAAGCAGACAACCCGCTGCGGAGCGGGAGACGGCGTCCCCTCGCGAAACACGCGACCCGATCAAGGCCCCTGCCGGCAGGGCCGTCACCGCCGCGGCGGCCGCAAGCGGCGCCTCGTTCCAGCCGGCCACGAGCAGCAGGATGAGCAGGAACAGCACGCCGGTGAGGGCCGCGGACACGAGTGCCAGGGCGAGGGCGGGACCTGGATCGGGCAGCGGACGTGAGGGGATCTCGCGGTCGCGGGCCACCGCGGGAGTGACCACGCACGCGCCCGCGCCGATGAGGGCCAATGGCACCTGGACGATGAAGATCGCGCGCCAGTCGAAGGCCTGGGTGAGCGCGCCACCCAGTGCGGGGCCGACTGCGGACCCGAGCACCGCAGCCCCGACCCACAGTTTGCGCTGGGGTGCAGCGTTCGCGTGCAGGAGCGCGAAGGCGGCCACCAGACCGCCGGCTCCTCCAACCGCCTGCAGGGCGCGACCCATTAGGAGGGTGGTCACATCGTTCGCCCCGGCGCACACCAGCGACGCCGCCGCGAAAAGCGCGAACCCGGCCGCGCCCACGGCGCGGTATCCGCAGACCTGCGCCACCCGCCACGCGCCCAGGAGGGTGAGACACAGAACCAGCGTGTAGACGCCGATCACCGCCGCCACGCCCTCGATCGTGGTGTCGAGCTCGGTGAGCAGCTCGGGGAGCGCCAGCGTGACGATCGAAGCGTCGGCCAGCGCCAGCCCGGCGGCGGCCGCAAGGGCGACCGGCCTCGCCCTCACGCGTGCACGCTGGTCACGGGGGGCGGGTCAGGCCCGGATGCGGGCGAGGTCGGCGCGGCTGAGCTTGCGGTGGCTCCGATAGCCGGCGTTGGCGAGGGTGAGGTCGAACTCGGCAAGCAGTGTCCGCATGACGTGGCGCACGCCCGCCTGTCCGTCCAGGGCGAGGCCGTAGACGTAGGGGCGGCCGACGAGCACCGCGTCCGCGCCGAGGGCGAGCGCCTTGTAGGCGTCCGTGCCGGTTCGAACGCCCGAATCGAACAGGACGGGGAGCCGGCCGCCCACCGCCTCGACGATCCCCGGCAGGGCGTGGACCGACCCAACCGCCGGGTCTTCCCGACGGCCGGCGTGGTTGGAGACCACTAAGCCGTCGAAGCGGCGCCTGGCCGCGAGCTTCGCCACCTTTGCGGTTCGGACTCCCAGCAGGAGGATCGGGGCGTCCCAAATCCTGCGGATCCGGCGCAGGGGCATCCAACTTTGCCCGGGGCGAGGGGGCGTGATCAACAGATGCGTGTACCCGACGGCGCGGGCGCGCCGCAGCGAGCCTGCGTTCAGATCGCCGTCCCTGGGCCAGTCCATCTGGTACCAGCGCGGTCCCGTGCCGTTCGCGGCGGCGACCTCCTCGATGGAATAGCCGGCCCGTGCCGACTGGATGTACGTGAGCTCGAGGTCCGCGGCGGCGCGGGCGCTGGCCAACTCCCCCTCTGGATGAGCCAGTCTCTGGCGCCCGACCGGCGCGAAGATGACCGGCGCCGGCATGCGCGTGCCGAGGATGGTCGTGGACACGTCGCGCTCGGCCCTGTCGATGAACATCCGCGGGATGATCCGCCAGCCCCGAAACGCTCTTGCATTCGCGCGTGCGGCCTCCGCGCCTCCCGCCGCGGCGAGGAAGTACTCCCGAGCCCGGCGGTCGAGCACCCGAGCCGCTCGGGCCTCGAGCTTGGAGAGATTGGTGGTGATCTCCGGGAGCTGCCCCTGAGTCATTCCCCTGAGGTAGATCTCCGATTGGTACGTGTAATAAGAGGAGGGCGCGGCCGGCGGGCTCGCCCCGGCGGATCGCGGAATCCCGGGTGCGGTGCGGTCGTCGGCGATCGCGCCGGGGACCAGCACGGTGGTGGCGGCCACCGAGCCGACCGATCCGATGAACTGGCGACGGGTGTGCTGAGCCATGCGCGCGGCCTCTCGCTCAGCGAACCCTGGCCAGTGAGGCCCGGCTTAGCTGTCGGTGACTCCTGTACCCGTTCCTCGCGAGGGTGCGGTCCAATTCGGCCAGCAGAATGCGCATCACACGCGCGACGCCCGGCTCCCCGTCGAGGGCCAGCCCATAGAGGTAGGGACGGCCGATGAGGACGGCGTCGGCGCCGAGTGCGAGCGCCTTGTAGGCGTCGACGCCGGTGCGGATCCCGGAATCGAACAGAACGGCGAGCCGATCGCCGACCGCCTCCACGATCGGGGGCAGGGCGTCGAGCGACGCCAGCGCGCCGTCGACCTGGCGGCCGCCGTGATTCGAGACCACGATTCCGTCGATGCGGTGCCTCGCCGCGAGCTTCGCGTCCCGGACGCTCTGGATTCCCTTCAGCAGGATCGGACCGTCCCAGTTCCTGCGAATCAGTGGCAGCTGCTTCCAGCTCAGGCCAGGGTTCTGGAACAGGGTCGCAAAGGTGATGCCGGCGGCCACGGGGTCCTGGGCCGCGGGCACGCTCAGACGCCGGTTGAAGACCGGGTCGCTGGTGTAGTTGGCTATGCCGCGATTCTCGAGAAACGGCGAGTAGCCGCGGTCCAGATCGAGTGGTCGCCACCCCAGCTGAGTCGTGTCGAGCGTGATCACGAGGTGCGTGTACCCGGCCGCGCGAGCACGTCGCAGGAAGCTCACTGTCAGCTCGTCGTCGCGCGGCCAGTAGAGCTGGTACCAACGCGATCCCTCGCCGTTGGCCGCAGCCACCTCTTCCATGGAGTAGGCGGCCTGAGTGGAGTGGATGTACGTGAGCTCGAGGTCCGCGGCGGCGCGGGCACTGGCCAGATCACCTTCCGGGTGCGCCAGCGTCTGCACGCCGACGGGTGCGAACAGAACCGGGGCGCGCATGCGGGTACCGAGAACGGTCGTCGACAGATCGCGGGCCGGGCGGTTGCCCCTCCTGCGCCGTTTGATCCGCCACTGCCGGAAGGCCCTCGCGTTCGAGCGCATGGTCTCGCGATTGCCGGCGCCGGCCAGGATGTACGCCAGAGGCTCCGGCTCCAGCACCTGGGCAGCCCGGTCCTCCAACTGCGAAAGATCCTCGGGGATCTCCCCCGCGCCCGCCGTGTGGATCACTGCTGGCCCTTACCGGTGCTCACGCGCGCAACATATTGGTTGGCGACAGACCGCCTCACCGGCCAGCCCCCCCCCGCAATCCCGCACGGGGTCTATCGTCCCCGCTGCTGCCCCGATAGCTCAGCTGGATAGAGCGACTCCCTCCTAAGGAGTAGGCCGCTGGTTCGAATCCAGCTCGGGGCACTCACAAGGGGCGGTTGGGCCTTGCGGCGGTTGATTGGGCGGCTGTAGGGTCGCGCTGCTCGCCAATCGGCCGGTTGGCATGGACGTTTGCTGGCCCGCATCGTTTGGAGCCCGCGTGAAGCGTCTGCTGCTCTCTCTGGTCCTCGTTCTGCTGGCCGCGGTGGTCTCGGCGTGCTCGGTGGGCCAGGTCGATTCCTTCGAGGACGTCGGGCCGCTCGGGGCGGACGTGGGCGGCCGCGTCGCGAGCAGTGATCCCGGCAGTCTCGAGTTGATGTTGATCGCCAAGGCGGGTGGGACGCCGACCCCGGACGACAACGACATCGTCAGCGCCACCGACCAGAACGTCTGGACGCACGCGGCCAGTGGGTGCTTGTCGATATCGCCGACCCCCCGCAACCCGTCCGTCTACGTCACCAATCTCGACCAAAGCGTCTCGCAGTACGAGGTCGGCGAGGGCGGGCTGCTGGCTCCACTGACGCCGGCAGCGGTCCCCGGCGGCGACGCCCCGTTCGCGGTGGCGGTGAGCCCTGACGGCGGCTCGGTCTATGTGGCCAACCAAAACGCCGACAACGTCTCCCAGTACGACGTCGGCGCCGACGGGGCGCTGACGCCGAAGACCCCGGCCACCGTGGCCGCGGGCAACGGCGCGAACGGTGTGGTGGTCAGCCCCGACGGCGGCTCGGTCTACGTCACCAATCGGTTCGACGGCAACGTCTCCCAATACGACGTCGGCGCCGGCGGGGCGCTGACGCCGAAGACCCCGGCCACCGTCGCCACGGGCGGCGGCGCGAACGGTGTGGCGGTCAGCCCCGACGGCGGTTCGGTCTACGTCGCCAACCTCTTCGACGGCAACGTCTCCCAATACGACGTCGGCGCCGGCGGGGCGCTGACGCCGAAGACCCCGGCCACCGTCACCACCGGCCTCGGCACGGGCGCATACGCGGTGGCGGTCAGCCCCGACGGCGGCTCGGTCTACGTCACCAACTTCTTCGACGCCAGCGTCTCCCAATACGACGTCGGCGCCGGCGGGGCGCTGACGCCGAAGACCCCGGCCACCGTCGCCAGCGGCAGCACCCCGGGCGGGTTGGCGGTCAGTCCCGACGGCGGTTCGGTCTACGTCCCCAACTTCGACGACCACAACGTCTCCCAATACGACGTCGGCGCCGGCGGGGCGCTGTCGCCCAAGACCCCGGCCACCGTCGCCACGGGCAGCGTCCCGAGAGAGGTGGCGGTCAGCCCCGACGGCGGCTCGGTCTACGTCATCAGCCAGAACGAAGACAACGTCTACCAGTACGACGTCGGCGCCGGCGGGGCGCTATCGCCCAAGACCCCGGCCACCGTCGCGGCGGGCGGCACCCCGAGCGCGGTGGCGGTCAGCCCGGCGCCGAGGGAGTTCGACGTCATCGCCGAGCTCGGCGCCAGCGCGACACATCAGTGCCTCTCCCAGGACTACACCGTCCAACCCGGCACCCAGTACGGCGTCCGGCTCTGCGCCCGCGACGCCGGCCACACGCGTTGGAACTGCGGCGGCAACCGGACCTTTACGACCGGCACGTTGTAGGGACATAGGCGCCTGGGCTAAGCGCGGTGCGCCAGCTCGTCCAGGAAGTCGCCCAGCACCTCAAGATAGCGATCCACGTGGGCGCCGCTGGTCTGTGCGCCGCAGGCTGGGCCGGCTGAGTCGATGGCCTCCCAGATGCCGCGGTTGGCCATGTAGATGCGCTGCAGGTTGTAGAGCTCGAGGTCGAAGGTGGCTCGGGCCTCGAGGGCATTCGCGGGGAGCTCGGGAGCGTGGGTGTATCCGGAGCGGTTGAACAGGCGGTGAGCCCGCCACTGGAGGCCATGCGCTCCGGCGCCGGCCTCGATGCCGTCGGCCAACCTCTGGCCCGCCGCCGCCGCGCTCTCGTAAGCCTCGTCTGTGAGCACCTCCTCGAGCGTGACCCGCGCGGCCGCCATCGACAGGGCGTTGCCGAAGAGCGTCCCGCCGGTGGCCACCTCCTCGGCGTACGAGGCCCCCGGCCGGTGCTCGATGACACTGGCCACCTCTGGCGTCATCCCATAGGCCCCGAGCGGGATGCCACCCGCGATGGACTTGCCCATCACGAGCATGTCCGGCTCGAGGCCCCAACGGGCGGTGAGTCCTCCCGGGCCCGCCACCAGGGTGTGGGTCTCGTCGATCACCAGCAGCGTGCCGCTCGCCGAGGCGAGCGCCCGCAGAGCGGCATGGAAGCCTTCCGCGGGCTGGATCACCCCGGTGTTGGTGACCGCCGCCTCGGCCAGCACGCAGGCCACGTCGCCCCGCGCCAGCTCGCGCTCCACCGCATCGAGATCGTTGTACTGAACGAGGCGCACGTGCTGCGTCGCGTCCCGCGGCACGCCCAAACCCTCCGGCGTGACGGCTCCGTCGTCCAGCATCCCCAGGAGCTCGTCGGCGTGGCCGTGGTACTTGCCGTCGAACATGAGGACCACGCGGCGGCCGGTGGCCGCCCGGGCCACACGGATGGCCTCGACGTTCGCCTGGGTGGCCGAGAGCGTGAACTGCCAGGACGGCAGCCCGAAGCGGCGGGCCAGCTCGAGTGCCACCTCGGCGGCGTCCTCGGTGGGCAGGAGGAACTGTGAACCCGCCGCCACCCGCTCGGCGGTGACGCGCGCGACCGCCTCCACCCCGTGGCCCCCGAACATGCTCGTGTCCGCGAGGTTGAAGTCGAGGTACTCGTTCCCGTCGATGTCGGTGAACGTGGCGCCGCTGCCCCCGTCCATCACGATCGGCGGATGCTCGTAGAGCGTGGCCATCCAGGAGGTCGGCACGCCGTTGGGCATGCTCTGGCGGGCGCGCTCCAGAAGCTGCATCCCACGGGGCCGCAGCTCCGCGAACCGCCGGAGCTCGCGGTCGTGCAGGGCCTGCATCGGCTCACTAGGCATCTGCGCAGGTGGTCATAGGTGGCAGACGGC
>CAWDLI010000014.1:0-91521 GCA_963803245.1 uncultured Thermoleophilaceae bacterium
CTCGATGTTGTGCCCGTCCGGGTCCAGCACGAACGCGCCGTAGTAGCGCGGGTGGTAAGGCCGCGGACCCGGCGCCCCGTTGTCGCGGCCGCCCGAAGCCAGCGCCGCGGCATGGAAGTGGTCCACCGTGCGCCGGTCGGGAGCCGTGAAGGCGATGTGCACGGGCTCGGCGCCGCCTCCCGAGCGGATGAAGAACCACGGCTTCCCGTCGCGGCCGAAGGCCACGTCTCCCGGGCGGCGGAACAACTCGGACATCCCGAGCGCCTCGAGAGCGCCTGCGTAGAACGCGGCCGAGCGGTCCAGGTCCGACACGCCGATGTAGACGTGGTCGAGCATGCCCGCGGACTCTACGCCCGGCTAGCCTGCGACGGGTGTCGGGGGCCTCTACCCCGGCGCCGCGGGGCGGGCCGCTAACGCGGCGCCGCCCCACTTTGCTCCAGGCATCCAGAAAGAAAAAGGCCGCCGGCGTCGTGGGGGCGGAATCGCCGGCGGCTCACCGGTTGTACCCGGCTCCGCCACAAGTCACTCGTCTGCAACGAACCCCCCACCGGGGACGATTCGCTACCGCTTCGCGTAGGCGGCGGACTGCGCGCCGACCAGGTCCACCAGGTTCCCGAGCGCGATGTTGGCGTCGGTCAGGTGGAGGCCCCAGGTGGGGGCCGGCGAGGCCTTGAACACCGGTGCGCCCTTGCGCGGCGCGGTCTGGAGCACGCTGGCTCCACCCGCCGTGGAGCAGCGGGCGGTGTATGCGCCGCGGGACTCGGCCCACTTGGTGGCGGGTCTCGGGAAGTCCACGCCGAGAAGCGTGATCCCCAGGGCGATCGCCGTGCCGGGCGCGAACGGCTCACTCGGGTTGATGGGGGTGACCGGGGCCGTGCCGCCGCCCAGCGCCGCCGGGTTGGTGCAGAGCACCTGGAGCTTCGGGTCGCCCGTTCGCCCGAACACCGCGTCCTCGGGCACCGGCGCGTTGAAGACCGAGAACGCGATCACGCAGCCGGTCTGGCGCTTCGAGCGGCAGGCCCGGATGTGCTTGAAGTCTCCGCCCACGTCCTTGCCCTTCCTGACCGTCACGTTCCCGCCGAGCAGGATCGCGGAGACCAGCTTGCGGCGCACCTTCGGCTTCGGGTCGACCTCCTCGCGGACCATCCGGCGAAGGACGAAGGTCCCCTGCGAGTGGCCCATGATCACCACGCCGCGCCCCTTGTTGTACTTCCGCAGGTACGTGCGCCAGGCGCTGCGCACGTCGGTGTAGGCGCGTTCGGCCTCGGCGGAGGTGCCGCGCGCGCCCCCGAGGCCGGCCACCGTCGCCTGCCGGTACACGGGGGCGAAGACCCGGCAGCGCTGGGAGTAGCGCGCCGCCTGGTAGAGGGCGATCGAGCGCAGCTCCGGGTCGATGCTGAGCGTGGCGAAAGGCGTCTCCTGGTCGCTGACCGTCGGATAGACGTAGAAGCAGTCGATCTTGGGATGCCTGGTCGCCTTCGGGGTACCGACGCGCACCTTCTTGTACGACGTCGAGTAGTAGGTCGTCTTGAGCCCGGGCGTGCAGGGGTCGTTCTTGAGGCCCGGCTTGCAGAGCCAGACCGTCTTCGCGGCGGCAGGGCCGGCGGAGGCGAGCGCGCAGAGCGCCAGAGCGGCGACCAGCAGCGGAAGGAGGGGGCGGTACGGGCGGCTCACGCGGACGCGCAGCCTATCGGCTAGGTTCGCCGCCCCGTGCAAGACCGCCCCGAGAGCCAGGCCCGCGTCGCACCCGTGCTGTCGGTGCTCGCCCGCTACCCGCAGATCTCAGAGACCTTCGTGGAGGGTGAGCTGCGCGAGCTCGAGGCGCGCGGCGTGCCGGTGGAGGCGGTGGCCCTTGCCCCCGGGCACCCCGACCCCGAGCGCCCGCCGGTGGCCACGGTGGACTATCCGGCCGATCACTCCGCAGGTGAGCGCCTGCGCGCGGCGGCCCGGATCGCCCGTGAGCACCCATCGGCCACGGCGGCGTACCTGGCGCGCGAGCGCTCGTGGCCACCGCCGAACGGCCGCCGGCGCCTGCGCGGGTTGGCGCGAATCGCCCCCTGGGTGCCCCAGGCCCGGCGGGCCCGGCACCTCCACGCCCACTTCGCTTCGGAGCCGACCGACATCGCGCGGCTCCTCGCGCGCTTCAGCGGCCGGCCCTACAGCTTCGCCGGACACGCGACGGACGTGTTCCAGGATCCCGGCGCCCTGCGCGAGAACCTCGCCGGAGCCACGTTCATGGTCACCGACTGCGAGTACAACCGCCGCCACATCGTGGGGGTCGCGCCCGAGCATGCCCACAAGGTCTCCGTGCTCATTCTCGGCGCCGATCTCGATCGCTTCCGGCGCCTGAGCCCCTACGTGGCCGAGGGTCCCGTGGTGGCAGTTGGCCGCCTGGTGGCGAAGAAGGGATTCACCGACCTGATCGCGGCCGCGGCGCTGCCGGAGGCGGCGCTCGACGGCCGTGAGGTCCTGATCGTGGGCGAGGGACCCGAACGGTCGGCGCTGGAGCGGCAGATCGCCGCCACGCGGGCTCCAGTACGGCTGCTCGGTGCGCTCGGCAACGACTCGATCCGGGAGCTGCTCGAGCGAGCGGCGATCGGGGTGCTGCCGTGCGTGGTGGGACCGGACGGCGACCGCGACTCGATGCCGGTCGCGCTCAAGGAGGCGATGGCGCTCGAGCTGCCGGTGATCGGCACGCGCGAGGTGGGCCTTCCCGAGCTGATCGACTCGGACCGCGGCCGACTGGTGCCGCCCGCCGATCCGCCGGCCCTGGCGCTGGCGGTCGGTGAGCTTCTCGGCATGCCCTCGGGCGACCGCGTGGCCATGGGCCGCGCGGGACGTGCGTTCGTGGAGGCGCATTGCGACCAGCGCCGGCAGGCGGAGCGGCTGCTGGGGCTGATCGAGGCGCCTCCCGGCTAGCGCCGGGTGGCCACGCCGAAGTTGATGACGTAGGTCGCGCCGGTGTCGTACGAGGCGTGCACCGGCGTGCGCCGCGCCACCCACACGCCCACCTCGCGGAAGCTCGCGCGGAGCATGTTCTCGCGGTGCTCCGGGCTGTGCATCAGCGCGCGCACCCGGTCGGCCGGCGAGGAGAACGGGCCCGCCCCCCAGACCAGGTTCTCTCCCACGAACCAGCGAGTCCCGGGTGTCATGTACCCGGCGGCGCGGATCCTGTCCGCGGGCGCACTGCCCCTGAGCGAGACGTGCGCGAAGTAGCGCTTGCTGACCATGTCCGCGGCGTGCCAGCGGGCGGCCAGCCGCAGCTTGGGGTTCACCGTCAGCCTGCTCAGCCCGTGGCGGGCACGCTGGCGATTGACGAGGCAGAACGTCGCCAGCCGCAGCTTCTTCGCGGTCGTCTGGCTGGCCTGGGTATGGCCGAGATCACAGGAGCTGGCCATCGCCGGGCCGGCCGGAATGGCTACGGCGGCAGTTGTGAGGAACAGGGCGAGGGGGAGCTTTGAGCGGGGGCGTCGCATGCCTACCCGATCGCCGCATGCACGGCGAGCGATCAGCACTGCACGAGAACGCTGCAGCTTTGCCCCGCCTAGCTGTGCGCATCTTGGTCCAGCGGGGCTCCGGGCCCCCGGCGCCGGGAGGCCTGCACGGAATGACCCGCCCGATCGGCCTAGCGGTCGGGGCGGGCCGGATAGACATCGTCAATCGTGGTGAGCGGCGTGTACGGCGCGTCGCCCGACGCGGCGCGGATGGCCGCCTCGCCGCCCGCCAGCCGGTCGAGGACGCTCACCACGCCCACGATCTCGAGGCCCTCCTCGCGTATCCGCTCGATCGCCTGGACGGTCGACCCACCGGTTGTGACCACGTCCTCGACGACCAGGCAGCGATCGCCCTCGTCGAGCGCGGGACCCTCGATCCAGCGCTGGAGGCCGTGCTGCTTGCGGTCCTTTCTTACGAAGAACGCCTTCACCGGCGCCCCGGCGGCGAGCGCGGCGCAGGCCACCGGGTCGGCGCCCATCGTCATCCCTCCCACGGCGGTGGCTCCGGTCTCCTCCGCCGCCTCGCGCACGAGCGCGCCCAGCGCGAGGAAGCCCTCGGGCCGGAGGATCGCCCGTTTGGCGTCCACGTAGTACTGGGCGGTGCGACCGCTGGTGAGAGTCACCTCTCCGATCACGAGCGCGTGCTCGCGCAGCTCGGCCACCAGCCGTTCGCGGGCGTCAGACATGCATGCAGCGGTGGGACGCAGGTGTCAGGTTCCGCACGGCGGCTGCCGATGGTAACCGCGATGGGTGCCCTGATCCGCTGGATAGCGATTGTCACGTCGGTCATCGTGGCCCTCGGCTTCCTCGCCTTTGCCGTGGACGAGATGGACCGCGGGTCCCAGGAACAGCAGAACCAGCTGGCCGACGGGCTGAAGGACCTGGACCCCGAGGACGCCGCGGCCTTGGGCAAGGTCGACGCCTCTATCGGCGATCCCGCGCCCTCCGCAGCCGAGGAGCGGCTGCGGGAGCAGGAGCACGGAGCTGCCCGCGAGGTCATCGACGACATGAACGACGTGCTGCTGGCGCCGTTCGCCGGTCTGATCGACTCCGACAACGGCTGGGTCAACCACGGGATCCCGTCGCTGCTGGCCCTGCTCGTCTACGGGCTGGGCCTGGCCACGCTCGCCAACATGTGGCCGAAGCGCCGCGCGCACAGCGGCGACTGGCGAACCGGAACGGCCTAGCCGGCTACTGGTAGACGTAGATCGGGTCGCCGATGTCGACCCAATCGAAGATCTGGCGCGCGTTGGGGATGGGCACGCGCAGGCAGCCGTGGCTGGCCGGGTAGGTCGGGACGTCGACGTAGCCGTGAATCGCGTAGCCGCGGATGAAGTAGCTCGAGTCGACCATGCCCTTGGCGTTCGTGCCCGGCGTCTGCAGATAGAAGTTGAACTTCCCGAAGACGGTGGGAGTGGCCGGCGCGCCCGAGGAGGAGTGATAGATGCGGTAGGGGCGCCCGCCCTTGGCCAGCACCAGCACCTGGCGCGACCAGTCGAACTCCACGTGCTTGCCGTTCTTCCCGGCCTTCGGGTAGCGGAGCCTGTACGCCCCATGCCCGCGGAAAAGCTTCTGGTAGACCGCGTTGCTCGCGTAGCCGTTCACGCCCATCCCGTTGGTCTTCTGGAACGCGATCACGGCACGCGCGGTGGCGGAGTCGAAGTAGCCGGTGACGGGCGTGGCGAAGTGGAGTGACGCCAGCGCGCGCTGCAGGAGGATGACGTGAGCGCCCCTGGCGCCCTCGCCGGCCTGCCAGTTGACCACGTTGATCGTGCGGTCCTTGGCGCGGAAGGCAAGCTGCTGCGGGCTGGCCGCGTGCTTCACGACGAGCCTGAGCTTGCCGGAGCCGCCGACCTGGAAGCGGAACGTGAACCGTCCGCCGGCGCGGACCGTCCGCCGGACCTTCTTGCTCTGCTTGCCCTTGCGAACGACCTGGAGCGTGACCACCTGGCCCGGCACGAACGGGCGCGCGCGGCCGCGCAGCACCACGGTCTGACCGGGCGCGAAGTAGCGCGCCTTCTTCGTCGCCAGGCCGCCGGCCACTCCGAACGAGGCGGACCCGGCCACCGGAACCGGAGCGGGCGCGGGCGGTGCGGGTGGCGCCGGCGGCAGGCACGGGCGGGGTCTGCGCGGCGGCCGCGGGCGCTACCGCGAGCACCGCGACGCCGATCGAGAGGGCCAGGCGAGCGATCATCCGACGCGAAACTATGGCAGGAGCGGCAGAAAAGATGAGTCGATCGAGGCGGCCCGCCGGGTCATCGCGGGACCGGCGCCGGTGCCGAGAGGCGCGGGAGCAGCGCGCACGCGGCGATCATCAGCGGACCGAGCACCGCGGACACCTCCCAGCCGTCGGCCTGGGCCCCGTAGGCGATCGAGTTGTTGATCGAGTGCATGGCGATCACCGGATAGAGGGAGCCGGTCTTCTCGTAGACCATGCAGAAGATGAAGCCGAGCAGCGCGAGCGGGGGAAGGATCAGGAGCGCGTCCGACCCGGAGAAGTCGAAGTGGATGAGCCCGAACAGAGCTCCGTCGATCGCGGCGGCGCCGAGCGGGACGAAGCGTGAGCGCAGGGCGCGGTAGAAGAAGCCGCGGAAGAAGAACTCCTCCGCGAACGGCGCCACGCAGACGATCATGACCCCGGCGGCGATCATGCCGAACGTGCCCTGGTCGCTCCCCAGGTCCTCGGCCACCGTCTGCTCGGCGTCCGGCTGCACCGCCACGGAGTAGATGGCGGCCAGCACGTAGAAGCTGACCATCCCGAGGGCGGCCCAGCCGACCGCGGGCCAGAGCTTCGTGCGGCGCAGCCCGAAATGCCACGCCCTCGGGCGGCGCGTGAACGAGGCGAAGAGCACCGCCGTGGCCACGAAGATCGCGCTCTGGATGAGCGTCGCGACGATGGTGAAGGTGGGGTCGTCCTCGGCGGATCCCTCGACGCCGATCGTGAACACCGACACGATCCCGACGGCGATGAGCGTGGCGCTCAGCGCCACCAGGAAGCCGACGGCCGCGTACCACGGCGGCCAGCGCGGAGCCGCACCCTCCGGAAGCTCGGGCGGGTCGGGCGGGCGATGGCTGACCGCTACGTGCATCGGGCCCTCAGACTAGGGAGGCGAGCTCCCCGAGCGAGCGCACCGTGGGAATCCCCGCAGGTGCCGATCCGTCCCGGTCCACGAGCACGGCGCGCACGCCCGCCGCGCGTGCGCCGGCCACGTCGTTCTCCGGGGAGTCGCCCACGTGGAGCGCCTCCTCCGGCTCCGCGCCGGCCAGCTCGAGGGCACGCCTGAACGGCGCCGGGTCGGGCTTGGCGGCGCCCACCACGGCGGAGGACACGACCTCGTCGACCAGGTCGAGCAGACCCGGGGGGCGGAGCCACTCGGGCAGCGAGCAGTCCCAGTTGCTGACCACGATCAGGGCGTGACCGGCGGCGCGGAGCTCGCGCAGGGCGGGTGCGGCGTCGGGGAAGGCCGTGAACTCGAGCGCCCCGAGCATCACGCGGCGCGCCGTCGCGTGGTCGAGTCCCGGGAGCCCGAGCGCCTCCCGCAACGCCTCGGCGCAGCGATCGCGAAGGTCGTCGAGCGCCGCGGGATCGGAACCGTCCAGGTGATGTGCCAGGTAGTAGGCGATCTCGGCCCCGAAACCGGCCGCGGCGCGCTCCTCGTCCACCTCGAATCCGGCCTCCTCCAGCAGCGCCCTCAGCCGTGGCGCGGGCGGCTGCAGCTCCACGAGCGTGCCGAGCGCGTCGAGCAGGACCACGCGGCGGCTCATGCGATGAAGTGCCAGGTGGCGTACTGGGCCGTGAACAGGCCGAGCCCGATCGCGGACAGCGCCACCGTGAGGTCCGTCCAGCGCCGCTCCTCGCAGAACAGTGCCAGCCACATGAAGATCGGGAAGAGCACGGCGAGGAATCGTGGCAGCGACATGAGCGGCTGCGGTCCGACCGGGAATGAGAGCGGGAGCGCCAGCGCCGTGACCACGTAGGCGCCGTAGGGCAGCGGGAGGCGGCGCCACACACCGACGGAGGCCACCGCGGCGAACGCCAGGAAGCCCAGGAGCATCACGTTGATGGCGGCGACCCGGTAGGGATCGCCGCCGGCCTGCTCGAAGTACACGTGCGAGCGCTGGCCCGACCCCAGCTGGCGCACGCCGTCGATCGCGGCGCGCAGGCCGTCCCAGGCGCCAACGAAGGGCCCCGCGAAGTCGCGCGACCAGGCGTCCTGCACTTCGAGGAAGCGGAGCGCGTCGCCCTCGCTGAGACCGAGGAAGAGCGCGTACGCCGCGATCCCGAGCGGCGCCAGCGCCAGCAACGCGGCGTCGCGCGCCCTGCGGGGCCGCGAGGTCCACCAGAACAGCGCGAGCGGCAGCAGCAGCACGATCCCGGCGCTGCGTGTGGCCGACGCGGCGGCGGCGCAGGCGCCCGCCGCCGCCCAGCGCCCGGTCCGGGCCGAGTAGAACGCGCCGACCGAGGCGAGCAGGAAGAGGCTCTCGGAATACGGGGCGCCGAAGAAGAGCGCGCCGGGGAAGACCGCGAGCAGCAGCAGCGTGGAGGGCGCGAGCTCGCGCCCCAGCTCGAGCGCCACCAGTCTGTGGAGCACCACGAGCGCTCCGAGGAACGCCGCCAGCGACACCAGGTACGCGCCGATCAGCAGGGCGCCGCCGGAGCCGCCCCCCAGCTCGGCGAGCCCGCGCGCCAGCAGCGGATAGAGGGGAAAGAAGGCGGCGCGCACCTCGCTGTCCGCATAGCCCGACTCGGCGATGCGGAGGTACCAGACGCTGTCCCAGCGGGCGAGCGGGGAGAGCAGCGTGTCGCCCGCCCCTCCCAGTGGGTGGGTGAGCGCCGGCTCGTCGAACTTCTGGGCGTTCTCCGCCGCCAATCCGCCGGTCGCAGGGCCGAACGAGAGCGCGGCGAAGACAGCCACGAGCAGCACTGCCGCGCGCGTGGCCGCGAAAACACGCCCTGCCGCGCGGAAGCCCTCGGGGTCAAACGTCATGCCGGGCATCGATTTCTACACCGCCTCGTTCCTAGAGGACCACCGCGAGGTGATCTACGCGGTGGCCACGCTCGTGCTCGCATTCGTCACGGCGGAGCTGGTGGATCGAGCCCTTTCCAAGCGCGGCGAGCGCCTGAGCGTGGCCGTGGCCGGCGGCGAGCTGTCGCCGGTGGCCACCACGCGGCTGCGGCTCGTGCGCCGGCTCATCTTCGCCGCGATCATCGTGATCGGCATCGCGCTCGCGCTCGCCCAGTTCGAGGGGGCGCGGCGGCTGGCCACCGGGATCCTCGCCTCGTCGGCCGTCCTCGGCCTCGTGGTGGGCTTCGCGGCGCGCGCCACGCTCGCCAACGCGATCGCCGGGATCATGCTGGCGATCACGCAGCCGATCCGGATCGGCGACCTCGTGACCTTCGAGGAGCAGACCGGCGAGGTGGAGGACGTGAAGCTCACCTACACCTATCTCCGCCTGGCCGACGGCGGCCGGCTAGTGGTGCCCAACGAGGCGCTCGCGCAGAGCTCCGTGGAGAACCACACGGTGGTCGACCCGCGTATACAGGTCGAGGTGTCCGTATGGATCCCACCCGGCGCGGACGCGGACCGCGCGCTCGAGCTGATCTCCGAGGAGGAGGGGGTGAGCGCCGGCGTGGCCGAGGTGGACAGGGAAGGCGTGCGGCTCAGCGCCACGACCTGGACGAGCGTGCCAGGCGAGCGCGGCACGAGGGCCACCGAGCTGCGCGGGCTCTGGCTTCGCCGGCTCCGAGAGCACGGTCTATCCTCCGCAGGGGCCTCCTGAAGGCGTACGTAGAGCGCCCGAGACTCCTATGAGCCATCGCCAGCGACAGTCGAGGAGGCGACGGCGCAGGGGCGGCCGCAACAAGGTCCTGCTCGGCGTCGGCGTCCTCGCCATCACCTGCACCATCGCGGTGCTCTCGCTCGCGGGATATGTGCTCGCGATCGCGGCCACGGCTCCGGATCTCGACGAGCTGAAGCCGACCGACAAGGGGCAGAGCTCCGTGATCTTCGCCGCGGACGGCTCGCGGCTCGGCTACGTGCAGGCGGACGTGGTGCGAACGGTCATCCCCTGGAGCCGGATCCCCACCGTGCTGCGGCGCGCGACCGTCGCGATCGAGGACGAGCGCTTCTACCAGCACAAGGGCGTGGACTACAACGCCATCGTCAGGGCGGGCGTCCGCAACCTGGAGTCGGGCGAGAACCTGCAGGGCGGCTCCACGATCACGCAGCAGCTGGTGCGCGCGCTCTACATCAAGGACCCGCAGCGCAACCTGCCGCGCAAGATCCGCGAGGCCAAGCTCGCCTCCGAGCTCGAGGACGAGCACTCCAAGACCTGGATCCTGCACCACTACCTGAACGACATCCCGTACGGCACCGTGGGCGGGCGCACCGCGATCGGGATCGAGGCCGCCGCCGTCGTCTTCTTCTCGAAGCACGCGCAGGACCTGACCCTGCCCGAGGCGGCGACCCTGGCCGGGCTCCCCCAGGCGCCCTCGCAGTACAACCCGTTCAGGAACCCCACCGCCGCCCTCGAGCGGCGCAACGAGGTGCTCGAGCGCATGGCCGAGAACGGGTTCATCTCGCACGGCGAGGCGGACGCCGCCGCACAGAGCCCGCTCGGCGTGAAGCACGGCACGCGCTACAGCACCCGCCGCGAGCCCTACTTCTTCGACTTCGTCCAGGAGCAGCTGATCCAGAAGTACGGCGTGGGCGTGTTCAGGCGCGGCGGCCTCAAGATCCACACCACGATCAACCCCGCCCTCCAGGAGGCGGCGCGGCAGGCGATCGCGGGGCAGCTGCCGTATCCCGACGACCCCTCGTCCGCGATCGTGTCGATCGATCCGTCGAACGGCTACATCCGGGCCATGGCGTCGAGCGGCGCCTATGCGGACCAGGAGTTCAACCTGGCCGCGCAGGGCCATCGCCAGCCGGGCTCCGCGTTCAAGACGATGGTGCTCACCACGGCGATCCGCAAGGGGGTCGATCCGAATCGCACGACCTACGTCTCGAAGCCGCTGTCGCTCGACGTGGGAGACGGCTCGCCCCCCTGGGAGGTCAAGACCTATGACGCGAGCTATCGCGGCACGATGACGCTCACCCAGGCCACGCTGGCATCGGACAACACCGTCTACGCCCAGCTGATCCTCGACCTGGGCGCCAAGGCGGTGCGCGAGACCGCCGAGCTGATGGGGATCACCACCAAGCTCGACGCGTATCCGGCTGAGGGCCTGGGCGGCCTGCGGCGCGGCGTGTCCCCCCTCGAGATGGCGAACGCCTACGCCACGCTCGCGTCCGGCGGGATGCGCAACGAGCCGAAGGCGATCACGAAGGTCGTCTTCCCCGACGGCAAGTCCGACGACCTCGGCGAGCCGAAGCGCGAGCGCGCCTTCTCGGACGGCGTGGCCTACGAGGTGACCAAGATCCTCCAGCAGAACGTGACCGGCGGCACCGGCACGGCCGCCCAGATCGGCTGCCCCGTGGCGGGCAAGACGGGCACCACCGACAACTTCAACGACGCCTGGTTCGTGGGCTACACGCCGCACCTGTCCTCATCGGTGTGGGTGGGCTACCCGAACGCGCTCGTCGAGATGCGCAGCGTGCACGGGATCAGCGTGGCCGGAGGCACCTTCCCCGCAGCCATCTGGCACGACTACATGATGGTGGCCCACGGCGACGACTGCGACTCGTTCCCGCTGCCCACCGAGTACGCCACCTTCTCGCCCTTCTTCGGGAAGTACGCGAGCACGGGCAAGAGCGGCAGCACCTACTAGGGACGACGACGACACGGCCGACGACGACGAGGAGACGGGCGACAACTCGGCTGGCGGCGAGGACTACAAGGGCTATGACCCGCGTCTGTACGAGGCGCCGCCACAGGGCGCCCCCGAGACGGACCCACCCGCCGGCGGCCCGACGCCCGGCGAGGGCGGCGGCGCCAACCCGCAGGGCGAGCAGCTCCCCGGTCCGGGCTAGCCGTCGGTCCTGGGCCGGCCGGCTACGACCTCGGCGCGCGCGTCGGCGCGGGCCTCGGAGCTCGCCTTGTCCATCGCCACGACGATGGCCACGTAGGCCAGCTCGATCGCCGTCTGGAAGATGCGGAAGCCCACGGCGATCGCCGTGGCGACCGTGTCGTCGAGCACCGCCGACATGGCGACGGCGAGCGCGGCGTCGCGCGTGCCGAGCCCGCTCGGCACGATGAAGGTCAGGACGGCCACGCAGAACGCGACCGGGTAGGCGGCGGCCACGTACGGGAAATCGGAGCCGGAGAGCGGCACCAGCGCCTTGGCGAACGCGTACAGGCCGATGCCGATCACGGCCCAGCAGCCGACGTACATGAGCGAGAAGCGCAGCACCTGCGGGAACGACAGCACCTGGGGCAGCGGCGGCCGGCCCAGCTTCCCGAGCCCGAAGTTGGCCAGCGGGCCGAACACGCGCGGGTGGAGGAAGGTCAGCACTATCGGGATCAGGAGCAGCACGGCGTAGCGCGCGGGCTGGTCCTCGAGGTCGGGCAGCTGGATCACGAAGTAGGCGCCCACCATCACCGCCGTGCCGAAGCCGAGCACCAGCTCGTAGGCGATGCTCGCGAGCGTGACCCGCTTGGGCACGCCCTCCTTCTCGGCCATGACCATGCGGCCCACGACCATCAGCGCGTTCGTCGGCACGTAGCGGGCGAGCAGCGACTTGCCCCAGATCGAGCGCGCCGGGCGGGCGCGCAGGTGGCTCTCGCCGAGCGAATGGACCATCAAACGCCAGATCTCGCCCTGGAAGAAGTAGAGGCCGAAGACCCCGAGCACGGCGAGCGCCAGCCAGGCGGGCTCGAAGTGCCACTCGAAGTCCTCCGGGATGGAGTTCCACTGGCGGATGACGAAGAAGACGAGACACGCGAAGATGAGGCCCGCCAGGCCCCATTGGAGCGCGAGGCGCGCGCGCGGGCTCTTCGGGCCGACCGAGCTGATGCCGGCGGCGGCCGTGCCGGCCCGTTCCAGCAATGTGGTTGGCTTACCTCCGCCGTCGTCCCCTGTGGCCATCAACAGACTGTAACCGTGGATGAGCGATCTCTGATCCAGACGATCGAGGGGGTTCTTGCGAACCGCAGCGACCGGATCGTGCGCTGGACCGGCGACGATGCGGCGGTCGTGAGGGCCCGTCCGCTCGCGGTGACCTCGATCGACAGCGTGGCCGCAGGGGTGCATTTCGACCTCGACACGCACGAGCCGGCGGACGTGGGCTGGAAGGCGCTCGCCACGGCACTCTCGGACCTGGCCGCGATGGGCGCCGACGCCGGCGAGGCCTATGTCGCGCTCGCACTACCGCGCGGATTCGAAGGCGGCCTCGACCTGGTGGCCGGGATGGAGGAGCTCGCGGAGGCCTGCGGCGCGACGATCGCGGGTGGCGACGTGATCGTGGCCCCGGCTCTCGTCGTGACCGTGGCGGTCACGGGCTGGGCCGAGCGCGAGGCCGACCTCGTGGGCCGCGACGGCGCCCGCGCCGGCGATCTCGTGGGGGTGACCGGCACGCTCGGAGGATCGGAGGCGGGCCGGCTCTTGCTCTCACGCGGCGAGAGCCCCGCCGGGGAGGCCGCCCGGCGCCACCTGCGCCCGGAGCCGCGGCTGGCGGCGGGGAAAGCCCTGGCCGCGGCAGGGGCCACGGCGATGATCGACCTCAGCGACGGACTGGCCACGGACGCCGCGCACGTGGCGGACCGAAGCGGAGCTCAGCTGCGGGTCCGCATGGAGGACCTCCCGCTCGCGGCGGGGGTCTCGGACGTGAGCGACGACCCGCGCGCCTTCGCCGCCACCGGCGGCGACGACTACGAGCTGCTCGTGACCGTGCCGCCCGAGCGCGCCCAGGCGGCGGTGGAGGGAGCCGCGGCGGCGGGAGCCGAGCTCACGTGGCTAGGCGACGTCGCGGCCGGGGCCGGTCTCGTTCTCCTCGACGAGCACGGCGACGAACTGCCCGCTCTCGAGGGCTACGAACACACCTGAGGCGACCATCGCCTCGGCCACGGCCCGCTCGTCCACCACGTACTCGCCGCGCTGCAGCCTGCGCAGCAGGGCGCTCTCGATCCTCATGCGGGTCATGCCGGCTTCTCCTCCCGCCGTCTATATCGGCAGCGCCGGCCCCGGGGCGGCACCCGGGATCGTCCTCGTGGACGACTGTTCAGCGACGCAGAGCGGATTCCGTCCCGCCCAGCGACCCCGGCCCCGCGTAGCGCCCCGGGCCGTAGACCGGCGGCCCGGTGGGCCCCGATGTCTCCGGCCGCTCGCGCGGCGTGCGCCGGGTCAGCTCGATCACGGCGGCGAGCGTCCCCAGCCAGAGGCAACCGATCAGCACCGTGGCGAGCCCGAGCGTGTGGCCGGTCACGAGCAGCAGCAGGTACCAGAGGCTCTCGAGCGGGTCGAGCGAGAGCGCGAACAGGTAGTAGACCCAGACGAGCACGGCGGGCAGTAGCCCCAGAACCACGAGCAGCGCGCGGGCGCGGCGCGGCGGCGGGGGCCGTGTGAGCGCGGTGAGCGTCCACAGGTGGGCGGCGGGCACCGCCAGCAGCGCGGCATACGGGTTCACGATCCAGAGCAGGACGGCGGCCGCGGAGAGCGCCAGGGCCAGAGCCACGCCGGCGCCGGGATCGGTGGGATCCGACAGCGCGGGCACGGGCCGCAACGCCAGGCGGCGCGCGAGCAGGCCGCCCGCCACAGCGGCCGCCGCCACGCCCGCCAGCACCGCGATCCCCGACCCGTCCATCGGCATGTCTCGCGGAGGCATCGGCGCGGGCGGCGGCGCCGGCGTGGCGCCCACCAGCGCGAGCAGCTCCGCCATGGCGACCGCGCACAGAAACGCGGCCGCCCAGGCGCCGATCCAGCGCATCCATGGGAGCACCGCCACGCGCCGGCGGCGGGCACGGGCCAGGGCGTCCACGCTCACGGCCAGCGGGGGCAGCAGCAGCGCGGCGGAGAGCAGCGCGAGCGCCCAGCCGGGCACGACCTGGCTCACGGCGAGCAGATAGGTCTCCGGGCCGTGCTCCACACGCGCGCGCTGGTCGACGGCGGTGACGGTGCGCAGCGTGGCGCGCCCGAGCGTTCCGAGACGGTCCTCGTCGACCGACTCGACCGGACCGCTCCCGTCGGGGGGAAGCTCGCCGCTCCCCGATATCCGCACCGTGTCGAACCCGCGCTCCAGCAACGGACCCTGCGCGCCCACGCCCACGGGGAAGCTCAGCCGCGCCAGCTGGCCGAGGGCGCCGCTCCCCTCGGCCGAGCGGTCGAGCTCCTGGCGGATCGAGTCCGCGACCGTCCGCTGGAGTGCGATGCCGGCGCGCCGCGAGTCGTTCGACCACGCCTGGAGGAAGGGGCCGCGCCGGGTGGGCGACCCGAGATCGGACATCACCAGCACGGCGTCCACCTGCTCGGGCGAGCCGAGCTCCTCCGCGAGCCGGATGGCCCCCACCTCGCCGAGCGTGGAGCCGTCGGTCGAGGCCAGCACCAGCGTCTTGCGCGTGGAGCGGCCCTCGAACACGCGCGCCAGCTCGAGGAGGGCGGCCGTGTCCGCGGCACTGCCCGTGGCGTCCGGCGCCACCGACGCGTCGCGCTCGGCCACGACCACGATCTGGCGGCGCGTGCCTCCCGCCCTGCGGCCGATCACGTTCACGAGGTCGCGTCCCGCGTGCGAGAAGCGATCGACCTGCACGCGGAAGCCGCGCTCGTCCAGACGCTCCGCCACGAGCGCCGCCGTGGCCCTGTCCCCGCGGCTGCCCGCGCTGCGAACCGGGCTCTGCTCGGCGATCGCCGCGGCCCTCACCGCCGCCGAGCGGCCGTCGAAGAGCACGTCCGCCGCGAGGCCCTGCGGCAGTGCGCGCGGACGGTCCTGCAGCGAGAACATCGCAAGCACCGCCGCCAACAGAGCGGGCACGAATGCCGCCCTGTAAACGCTCAGCTCGATCACGGTGCCGGGGTCACCACCTCCGCAACCTACAATCTCGAAGGTGACGGGTTCGACCCCCCGCATCCTCCTCGTGGACGACGAGGAGGCGGTGCAGAAGCTGCTGACCTACCCGCTTCGCAAGGAGGGCTACCAGGTCGTTCCCGCGCTGGACGGAGTGGAGGCGCTCGAGCGCCTCCGTGAGGGCAGCTTCGACCTGGTCGTTCTGGACGTGATGCTGCCCCGGCGCGACGGCTTCGACGTCTGCCGGGAGATTCGCGCCCGGAGCGCCGTGCCGATCATCATGCTCACGGCGAAGGCCGAGGAGATCGACAAGGTGCTCGGCCTGGAGCTGGGCGCCGACGACTACATAACGAAGCCGTTCTCCGTGCGCGAGTTCCGGAGCCGCGTGAAGGCCGTGCTCCGGCGCGCCGCCCTTTCGGGCTCGGAGGAGCGGATGGAGGCGCCGATCCGGGCCGGCGAGGTGGAGGTCGACTTCGAGCGCAGGCAGGTGAGCGTGCGCGAAGAGCCCGTCCAGCTCACCTACGTCGAGTTCGAGATCCTGGCCGCCCTGGCGTCGTCGCCCGGACGGGTTCTCAGCCGGACCGCCCTGCTGGAGCGCGTCTGGGGCGACAGCGCCTACCGCGATCCGCGCACCATCGACGTGCACATCCGCCACCTGCGCGAGAAGCTCGAGCGCGACTCCGGCGAGCCGGAGCTCATCCTCACGGTGCGCGGCGTGGGCTATCGCTTCCACGAGGGCTGACCGTGTTCCGGCTTCGCTCCCTACGGAACAAGCTGGCGCTGCTCTTCTTCGGCATCACCGCGGCGGCCTTCGCCGTCATCTACTTCGTGGTCGTGCCCCAGCTCGAGTCGAACCTCGAGAGCCGGCGCCTTCAGGACCTCCGCCGCGCCACCATCCACGGCCGCGCCCCGCTCGAGGAGCTCATCGCGGGTGAGGCGTCGTCCCCGGCCATCGACCGCCGCGTCCGGAGCGTCCAGGACATCACCGACGCGCGCGTGACGCTGCTGAGCTGGAAGGAGTCGCCGGAGGGCCCGCAGGGAGAGGGGCGCGAGCTGCGCTTCTACGCGCTCTCGGACTCGCGGGAGGCCGAACGGGACTTCCCGCGCGACGACGCGCTCGTGCGAAAGGCGGTGCTGAGCGGCCACACCCAGAGCTCATTCGGAGCGTTCGGCGGTCAAAAGCTCGGGCTCGTGGCTCAACCGCTGATGGACAACGGCAAGCCCGCCTGGGTCGCGCTCTACTCGCAGGACCTCGAGGACGTGGCGGAGACGGTGTCGTTCGTGCGCGAGCGCGTGCTGATCGCCACCGCGGCCGCGCTCCTGCTCGCGCTGGTGGGCGGCTACCTCGTCGCCCAGGCTCTCGCGCGACGTGTGCGCCGGCTCGAGGCGGCGGCGCGCGAGGTCGCCCGCGGACGCTATATCGAGCCGCTGCCGGAGAACTCGCGCGACGAGCTCGGCGAGCTGACACGCACGTTCAACGAGATGCAGGAGCAGCTGCAGCGGGTCGACATCGCCCGGAGGGAGTTCATCGCGACCGCCTCACACGAGCTGCGCACGCCGATCTTCTCGCTCGCCGGGTTCGTCGAGCTGCTGCAGGACGAGGACCTCGACGAGGAGACACGGCGCGAGTTCCTGGACATCATGAGCGACCAGGTCGCGCGCCTGCGAAAGCTGTCCGTGGACCTGCTGGACCTCTCGCGTCTCGACACGGGCTCGCTCCAGGTCGAGCGCGAGCCGGTCGACCTGGCCGAGCTCGCCCGCTCCATAGTGGTGGAGTTCGCGCCCGCTTTGAGCGACCACCACACGGAGCTCGAGGTGAGGCTGCCGACCGAGGGGCCCGAGGCGAGCTGCGACCGCGAGCGCGTCGCCCAGATCATGCGCATCCTGCTCGACAACGCGATCCGCCACACCCCCGAGGGCACGCCGGTCACCGTCTCCGCGCAGCGGTCCAACGGGACCGCGTCGCTGATGGTCTCCGACCTCGGGCCCGGGCTGTCGGAGAGCACTCGCACGCAGGCCTTCGAGCGCTTCTTCACGGGCGACGCCGCGCGTGGCGCCGGCCTCGGACTCGCGATCGGGCGCGAGCTCGCCGAGCGCATGGACGGCCACCTGCGCCTCGCGTCGCCGGACGAGCGCGGCGCGACCTTCACGCTCGACCTCCCCAGCGACGAGCGATCCGCGTGAGGGTCCGCGGACTCGCGGCGGTCGCCCTCGTGGCGATCGCGGGAGCGGGCTGCTCGGTCGACGGCGGCGACGGCGACGGGGGCGGGGAGGCGGCCCAGGCCCCGGCCGAGGTCTCGACCACTCGCGTCCAGGTCGTGGAGGGGCTCGGGCGCCGCGGCGGGTTCGACCCGAGCCAGATCTACGAGCGCCTCTCTCCCGGCGTCGTCACGGTGATCTCGATCTTCGACGGCAACGGCTTCCAGATCGGCGAGGACGGCGCCGGCGGCCAGGGATCCGGCTTCGTGCTCGACGGCGTGGGCTATGTGGCCACGAACGCCCATGTGGTGACCGGCGAGGACTCGAGCTCGGACCGCGCCGACCAGGTGTTCGTGGAGTTCTCCGACGGCAACCGCGTGGAGGCGGAGATCGTGGGCGTGGACCTCAACGCGGACGTGGCTCTGCTGAAGGTCCAGCCGGGCGGGCTCTCGCTGACCCCGCTGCGCCTGGGGTCCTCGGCGAGCATCAGCGTCGGCGAGCCGGTCGCGGCCATCGGCAGCCCGTTCGGGGAGCGGCAGTCGCTCAGCGTCGGCGTGATCTCCGCGGTGGACCGCAACATCAGCTCGCTCACGCGCTTCGGGATCGGCGACGCGATTCAGACCGACGCCGCGATCAACCCCGGCAACTCCGGCGGGCCGCTGCTCGACGCGAAGGGAGCGGTGCTCGGGATCAACGCGCAGATCAAGACGAGCTCGGGTGGCGGCGAGGGCGTGGGGTTCGCGATCCCGGTCGATGCGGTGCGCCGCTCGCTGCGGGAGCTGCGCGCCGACGGCCGCGTGGACTACGGCTATCTCGGCGTGACCACCCTGTCCGTGTGGCCGCAGCTGGCCAGGCGACTCGACTCCGCCGGCGACGGCGGGGCCCTGGTGCAGGAGGTCGAGGAGGGCAGCCCGGCCGAGGACGCCGGCCTGGAAGCCGGCGACGACGAGATCACCTTCCAGGGCCAGCCCGAGATCGTGACCGGCGGAGACCTGATCCTGGCCGTGGACGGCGAGCGGCTCACCCGCAGGCACGATCTGACGGACGTGATCAGCACCTACGGGGCCGGCGACGAGGCCACCCTCACGGTCGAGCGCCAGGGCGAGCGCCGTTCGGTGAAGGTCCAGCTCGGACGCCGCCCCGGCGGCTCCGGCAGCTGAGCGCCGCTCCGATTCCCGCTATGTTGGAGGCGTGGCGGAGGTGCGGAATGTGGCTGACGGACGTGATGTCTCGTTGACCATTCCGGCCCGGCCCGACTATCTGGTCCTGGCTCGCCTCGCCCTGTCGGCCGTCTGCCGGCTCACCCCGCTCTCGCCGGAGGAGGTGGCGGACCTCAAGCTCGCCATCACCGAGGCGGCGAACGACTTCGTGGACGACGGCCGCTCGCTCGAGGACGAGTCGCGCGTGAACTTCAACTTCAGGCTGCTCGACGACCGCCTGCTGATGGAGCTCGACGGTCCGGCCAGCCCGGTGGCCGCGATGGAGCAGGAGCTGAGCCGGGCGATCATCGACGCCACCGTCGACGAGTGCGCCTTCAGCGAGCAGCACACGCGCCTCGTGAAGTACCTGTCGGACCCCTCCGAGTAGGCTCCTCGCGCCGATGCTGCAGCCGATCGCCGTAGGCCATAAGAGCCTGGCGGATTACACCCATCTGGCGGGAAAGCCCCTGGTTGAGGACATCCGGGAGCTCGCCGAGGGCCTCGAGGGCCTCAGGGTGCTGCACCTCTCGGCCACCGCATTCGGAGGCGGGGTCTCGGAGATCCTCTACACGCTGATCCCGCTCATGAACGACGTCGGGATCGAGACCGAGTGGCAGGTGATGCTCGGGCGTGAGGAGTTCTACAACGTCACGAAGCGCCTCCACAACGCGCTCCAGGGGAATCCCGACTCCCTGAGCGAGGAGGAGTGGAAGATCTTCGAGCGCTACAACGCGCTCAACGCCACCGAGATCTCGGGCGGATGGGACGTGATCATCGTGCACGACCCCCAGCCCGCCGGCATCCGCCAGCACGTGCCCGAGAAGGGCGGCCACTGGATCTGGCGCTGCCACATCGACCTGTCGACGCCGCACCAGGACGCGATCGACCACCTGGTCCCGCTCGTGCGCGAGTACGACAACACGGTCTTCCACCTCCGGGACTACGTGCCCCCGGGCATGGACGGCGCGGCCGCGGGCGTCCGGATCTGCCCTCCCGCGATCGATCCGCTCTCGCCCAAGAACATGGCGCTCTCGCCTGAGGACGCGGCGTTCGTGTGCGATCAGTTCGGGATCGACGTCGACCGGCCGCTGATGTGCCAGGTGTCGCGCTTCGACCCGTGGAAGGACCCGATGGGGGTGATCGACGCGTATCGCGTGGTGAAGGCCGCGATGCCCGAGGTGCAGCTGGCACTGGTGGGCTCGATGGCCCTCGACGACCCGGAGGGCTGGGAGTTCTTCAACTCGACGATGGCCTACGCGGACGGCGACCCGGACATCCACATCCTCAACAACCTGAACAACGTCGGGGCGATCGAGGTCAACGCGTTCCAGTCCCAGGCCGACGTGGTGATCCAGAAGTCCACGCGCGAGGGGTTCGGCCTCACGGTCTCCGAGGCGCTCTGGAAGGCGCGGCCCTTCATCGGCGGCGATGTGGGCGGCATCCCGCTGCAGGTGGAGGACGGTGAGACCGGCTTCCTCGTGAGCACTCCGGAGGAGTGCGCGGACCGGTCGCTGCGGATCCTGCGCGAGCCGGACCTGGGCAAGCGGTTGGGCCGCAGCGGCAAGGAGCACGTGCGCCGGAACTTCCTGACGCCCCGCCTCCTGCGCGACTGGCTGCGTATCTTCAAGGAGCGATGACCTCGGAGACGCCCCTCGTGCTGGTCTCGAACCGCGGACCCGCGACGTTCGAGCGCGGCGAGGACGGCACGATCTCTCCACGGCGCGGCGGCGGCGGGCTCGTGACCGCTCTGACGGGCCTCGTGCACCACCGCGACGCCGTCTGGGTGGCGTCCGCGATGACCGACGAGGACCTCGAGGTCAGCCGCACCCATGGCGGCGGCAGCTTCGAGATGGAGCTGGACGACGCGCGCTACCGGCTGCGGCTCGTCGAGAGCGACCCGGAGGCGTACGACCGCTTCTACAACGTCGTGGCGAACCCGATGCTGTGGTTCATCCAGCACTACCTCTGGGACCTCTCCAACGCCCCGGACATCCGCAAGCACGAGGTCGAGGCGTACGAGCAGGGCTACTGCCGCGTGAACCAGGACCTCGCCGAGGCGGTGCTCGAGGAGGTCGAGTCCCAGTCGAGCGCCGTGGTGATGCTCCACGACTACCACCTCTACACCGCGCCCAAGTTCATCCGTGCGGCGCGCCCGGACCTCTTCCTCCACCACTTCGTCCACATCCCGTGGACCCAGCCGGACGCCTGGCGCGTGCTGCCCGCCGACATCCGCGAGGACATCTTCGAGGGGATCCTGTCCAACGACATCATCGCCTTCCACACGCGCTCCTACAAACGCAACTTCCTGCTCTGCTGCCGCCACCTGTTCGACCTCGACGTGGACGACGAGGCCGGCATCGTCCACTTCGACGGCCGCGAGGTGTGGGTGCGCTCGTATCCGCTGCCGATCTCCGCCGAGGCGTTCCGCCGCAACGCGCAGCGCCCGGCCGTCCACGAGTACGGCCGCGAGATCCTCCGGCGCCGCCGCGAGCACCTGCTGCTGCGGGTGGACCGGGCCGACCTCTCGAAGAACATCCTGCGCGGCTTCACGGCCTTCGACCTCTTCCTCGAGCAGCACCCTGAGTTCGCCGAGCACGTGACCTTCATCGCGCACCTGATCCCCTCGCGCCAGGACGTGCCCGAGTACGCCGAGTACCTCGAGCGGATCGAGGCGCTGGTGGCCGTGGTCAACCACCGCCACGGCACGACCGACTGGATGCCGATCGAGCTGCGGCTGCGCGAGAACCTGGAGGAGGCGATCGCGGCGTACAAGCACTACGACCTCCTGATGGTCAACGCCATGTTCGACGGCATGAACCTGATCGCGAAGGAGGGGCCACTCGTGAACGAGCGCAACGGCGTGTCCCTGCTCAGCGAGAACACCGGCGCGCACGAGGAGCTCGCCGAGTTCGCGCTGTCAGTGAACCCCTTCGACGTGCAGGAGCAGGCCGACGCGATCTACCGCGCGCTCACGATGTCCGCGGAGGAGCGTTCCTGGCGCGCGCAGGGGCTCAAGCGGATCGTGACCGCCCGCGACCCGGGTGACTGGGTCGACGACCAGCTGAGCGACATCGAGGCCAAGCGCAAGGGCCACGCCCCGGTCGGCTCGTAGGACCGGCCGCCTCCCTACGGAGGGCCGGGGTCGGGCGTGAACTCCCCGTGGAGCGGGGGTGGCGGCTGCCGGGATGGGCGCTTCTCCGGAATGCCGAGCGCGGGCGGCGGCGATCGCTCCGGGGTGTGACGAGGGTGGGGCTCGGCCCGGGGCCGGCGGCGCGGAGTGCGCGGGCTGGTCCGCTCCCTCGGGGCCGGCGGGACCTTGACGGACGGCCGCGGGCGCTCCGGGATCGCCGGGCGCCAGGAGTGCTCGCGACCGACCGGCGGGGACTCTGAGCGGCAACCACGCCCGCCCGAGGCGATCAGCAGGCCGGCGGCGAGCAGCGCCGCCAGCCGTCCGAGATTGGCCCATCGCACCCGGCGCAGGAGCGCCCGCATGCCGCCTGCCCGCCACCGGTCCACGTGCCGTGAAGGGCGCCCCGATCCCGGTTCGCCCCAGGTTCCACTGCTATCGTGGCCCGCCGATGGCCGGCCTCTACGACCTCATGCTGCTCTTGGATCCCACCGCTCCGGACGAGCGGCGCGAGGCCGTGATCACCGAGGTGGAGACGATGATCCAGTCGGGCGGCGGCGAGATCGTCGGCACCCACGACTGGGGCCAGCGCAGGATGGCCTTCGAGATCCGCCACCGCCCGGAGGCCGAGTACCGCCTCTACCAGTTCCAGGGTGACCCGGCCCTGCTCGAGCGGCTCGGCACGCGACTCCGCATCCTCGACGGCCTGCTGCGCTTCCGCATCATCAAGGTGAAGCCCGGCCAGCCCACCCCGCCGCCGCCGGACCAGCAGGGCGCCCGCCGCCGCGAAGAGCGCGACCAGAGCGACACGCGCGTGGCCGCCCGGGCCGCCGCGGACGCCCCGCCGACCGAGTAGCCACGAAGCTCCCGTTGCGCACGCCGGAGCGCCAAGTGCGACGGCTGTGCCAAACACCCCGCACTTTCTGGCTACTTCTGGCCGCCGGCGCTCGCGACCGCCGCCCCCGTTTGTACTCTCGCTCGACAGCTATCGAGCAGTCCGGACAGACTTGGAAGGGAGCAGTCCAATGGCAGCAACGAACATCAATCGGGTCGTGATCACGGGGAACCTCACGCGCGACCCCGAGCTCCGCAGCACGGGGGGCGGCACATCCGTGTGCAGCCTGCGCGTCGCGGTCAACACCCGACGCAAGGACAACTCGACCGGCGAGTGGGTCGACAAGCCCAACTACTTCGACGTCACCGTCTGGGGCATGCAGGGCGAGAACTGCGCCCAGTACCTCGCGAAGGGCCGTCCGGTGGCGGTCGACGGGCGCCTCGAGTGGCGCGAGTGGCAGGACAAGGAAGGCAACAAGCGCCAGTCGGTGGATATCATTGCCGATTCCGTCCAGTTCCTCGGCTCCCGCGAGGGTGGCGAGAACGGTGGCCGCTTCACGCCCCAGAGCGACGTTCCCGCGGATACCGGGGACTTCGAGCAGGCGCCTGTGGCCACGGGCGGCTCGACGGACGACGACATTCCGTTTTGATCCCGACTTAGCGAGTTAGGCAGGAGCGACAGCAGTGGCGAAGCAGCGAGGAGCCCCAACGCGCGACCGGAAGCGCGGCCGCGGCAAGGGAGTACCCGGCGGCGGGCGGTTCAAGCCGTGCCCGTTCTGCCGGGAGAAGGTCGAGATCGTCGACTACAAGGACGTGGGGGCCCTTCGCCGCGCGATCAGCGACAAGGGCAAGATCCGCTCCTCGCGCGTCACCGGCGCCTGCCGGCGCCACCAGTCGCAGCTCGCTCGCGCGGTAAAGCGCGCCAGGGAGCTCGGCCTCCTGCCCTACGTCGCCGACCGGTAGCCGGTCCCGTGGCTCAGGCCATATTGCTGGAGGACGTGGACACGCTCGGTGAGCGTGGCGCCGTGATCGACGTCTCGCCGGGCTACCTGCGCAACTACCTCGTTCCGCGCAAGCTCGCCCAGGTCGCCACCCCGGCCTCCATCGCCGAGTCGCGGCGCCGCATCGAGGCGGCCGAGCGTGCCGCCGAGGAGGCGGCCGCCAAGGCCGAGGAGACCGCGTCACTGCTGCGCAAGACGGTCCTCACGATCTCGCATCAGGCGGGCGACGACGGGCGGCTGTTCGGCTCGGTCACCTCGCAGGAGATCGCGGACGCCGTCCGGCAGGCGCGTGGCGTGCGGCTCGACAAGCGGCGGATTCTGCTCACGGAGCCGATCCGGACGACCGGCACCCACATGGTGACCGTCGAGGTGGTGGACGGCGTGACAGCCGACATCAAGACGATCGTCACCCCGCAGGCATGATCTGTGGCCGTCGCCGCACCGCCTGACTCCGCGGGCAGCGTCCCTCCGCACAACGAGGAGGCAGAGGCCTCGGTCCTGGGGGCGATCCTGCTCACCGAGCAGGCGCTCGACAGCGTGCTGCTCGAGGTCGGGCTGAAGGCCGACCACTTCTACCGGCCGCGGCACCAGCTCATCTTCGCGTCGATGATCCACCTGAAGGAGAAGGCGGAGCCCGACGCGGTGGACGCGCTCACGGTGTGCGACGACCTGCGCCGGGCCGGCCAGCTCGAGGAGGCCGGCGGCGAGGCGTACGTGCATTCGCTGCCGACGGTGGTGCCCTCGGTCGGCGCGTTCATGCACTACGCGCGCATCGTCCACGACCACGCGCTCCTGCGCAGCCTCCTCTACACGACGCGTGACATCCAGGGCGAGGTGCTCGCCCACCGCGGCGAGCCGCGCGAGCTGATCGAGCGCGCGGAGGCGGCCCTCTTCAGGATCGGGCACGACGGCGGCAGCGCCGAGATGCGCACGATCGAGGCGGTCCTCCACGAGGAGATCGACAAGCTCGAGGAGCTGTCACGCAAGGACGTGGGGCTCACGGGCGTGCCGTCGGGCTTCGCCGACCTCGACAGCCTGACCGGCGGGTTCCAGCCGGGAAACCTGATCGTGGTCGCGGCTCGCCCGTCGATGGGCAAGAGCACGCTCGCCACCAACATCGCGGAGAACGCGGCGATCGACCACGGCGTGCCGGTCGCGCTGTTCTCGCTGGAGATGTCGGAGACCGAGCTGGCCCACCGCTTCATCGCGTCTCAGGCCAAGGTCTCGAGCGACGAGCTGCGGAAGGGCCGCGTGCGAGGCGATCGCTGGCCGAAGGTCCTCAACGCCACGGAGAAGCTGGCCAGCGCTCCCATCTTCCTCGACGACTCGAGCGACATCGGCGTGCTGGAGATGCGCGCGAAGGCGCGCCGGCTTGCGTCGCGGAGCGGCCTCGGCCTGCTGGTGGTGGACTATCTCCAGCTGGTGCGCGCGGACACCCGCTCGGACAGCCGCGTGGAGCAGGTCGGCCAGATCAGCCGTGGACTGAAGATCCTCGCCCGCGAGCTGGAGATACCGGTGATCGCCGTGTCGCAGCTCTCGCGTGCCGTCGAGAGCCGCAACCCGCCGATTCCGATGCTCTCCGACCTCCGCGAGAGCGGACAGCTCGAGCAGGACGCGGACCTCGTGATGTTCGTCTACCGCGAGGAGTACTACCTCAAGGAGGAATCGGAGCGCCCGGGCGAGGCCGACGTGATCATCGCCAAGCACAGGAACGGCCCCATCGGGCAGGTGGCGCTGAGCTTCCAGTCGCGCTACCCGCGCTTCATGACGCTGCTCCGCGAGCGCTCGGGCGACGTGGGCGCACCGCACAACGGAGCCGGCTGAGTTGCCGCTGCGACCGGTCGTCACCGATACCCCCGCCCGCGAGCTGCGGTGCCGGTTCGGCGAATGCGACGGCGGCGGCTGGATCCTCGACGAGGAGCTCAACACGGCCACGCCGTGCCGCTGCCTCGAGCGCGGCGACCGCGGCGTGAGCGGGCGCCTGCGGGGAGGCATCCCGAAGCGGATGCTCGCCGCGTCGCTCGACCGCCATCCCGACCTCGAGCCGACACTCGTTCGTCACGTGCGCCGCTTCATCGCGGAGATCGACGCCAACGTCGACGCCGGGCGCGGGCTCTGGTTCCACGGCTCTGTCGGCACCGGCAAGACCACGCTGGCGCTGCTGATCGCCAAGGCCGCACGCGACGCCGGGCGTTCCGTGGCGATCTACTCGGTGCCGCTGCTGTTCGCCGAGATGCGCGACACGTTCGACGACGACAGCCAGGACTCGCACCTGGCGCTCTTCAGGCGCCTCTCCGAGGTGGAGCTGCTCGTGCTCGACGACCTGGGCGCCGAGCGCCAGACCGAGTGGGTGCTGGAGCAGCTCTTCTCGCTCGTCAACGAGCGCTGGCAGGACGAGCGCTCGATCGTGGTCACGAGCAACGTGCCCGACCCCTATCGCGATCCGACGCTCGCCACGCTCCGCGACGAGATCAAGGAGCTCGGGAAGCGCCGTGAGAAGGGCGGGCCGGCCGGTGACTTCGAGGCGATCGCGAAGCGGCTCGAGCGCGTGGCCGAGCAGCTCGGCTCCATCGAGTACGCGAACAACACGGACTCGCTGGTCTGGCTGCGCCAGCAGGTCGGATCGCGCACCGTCAGCCGCCTCATCGAGATCTGCGATCTGCCCGTCCCGATGATGGGCTCCGACCTGCGCATGCGGCAGGGCGCATAGCCCGGCTCCGCCCTACACTCGATCGCCGATGCCAGGTCTAGTGATTGTGGGCGCCCAGTGGGGCGACGAGGGGAAGGGCAAGGTCGTCGACCTCATCGCCGAGCACGCCGAGCTCGTCATCCGCTTCCAGGGCGGGAACAACGCCGGGCACACCATCGTTCGCGGCGAGGAGGTCTTCAAGTTCCACCTCGTCCCGTCGGGGATCCTCTACCCCGGCAAGACCTGCGCGATCGGCAACGGCGTGGTCGTGGACCCGCGCGTGCTCACCGAGGAGATCTCGGAGCTGCACCGCCGCGGAGTCGACATCAGCGGGCTGCGCATCTCCGCCAACGCCCATCTGATCATGCCGTACCACAAGCTCCTCGACCAGGCGGGCGAGGCGCGGCTCGGATCGCTCCAGATCGGGACCACCCGGCGGGGCATCGGCCCCTGCTACGCCGACAAGGCCGCCCGGCTCGGCATCCGCATGCAGGACCTGCTCGACGAGAAGATCCTGCGCAAGAAGATCTACGCGGCGCTCGAGCCCAAGCGCCTGATGCTGCGGCCGTTTGCCAAGGATCCGCAGCTGGACCTCCACACCATGACCGAGGACTACATGCAGCTCGGCCACCGGCTCGAGCCGCACATCGCGGACACCGCGCCGATCGCCTGGCGCGCCCTCGACCGGGGCCAGCTCGTGGTCTTCGAGGGCGCCCAGGGAACGATGCTCGACATCGACCACGGCACCTATCCGTTCGTCACTTCGTCGAACCCGGTGGCCGGGGCGGCCTGCGTGGGCGCCGGGGTGGGGCCGCGCTCGATCGACGAGGTCTGGGGAGTGGCCAAGGCCTACGCCACGCGCGTCGGCGCCGGCCCGTTCCCGACCGAGCTCGACGACCAGCTCGGCGAGCGGATCCGCGAGCTCGGCGGCGAGTTCGGCACCACCACCGGCCGCGCGCGGCGCACCGGATGGCTCGACCTCGTCGCGCTCCGCTACGCGACCCGCGTGAACGGCTTCACCGGCCTCGTGGTCACGAAGCTCGACGTGCTCACCGGAATCGATCCGCTCCACGTGGCGGTGCGCTACCTCGGGCCCGAGGGGGCGACCTTCGAGGAGTTCCCGTATCACCAGTCGATCCTGCACAAGGCGCGCGGCGACCTGGTTGAGCTGCCGGGCTGGCACGAGGACATCACCGGCTGCCGCTCGATCGACGAGCTCCCGCGCAACGCGCAGGACTATCTCGAGTTCGTGAGCGACTTCCTCGGCGTACCGATCGTGATGGTCGGCGTGGGCCCGGCACGCGACGAGATGATCTGGACCGGCGCCGCCGAGCGCGTGCGCCCCGCCGCCGCCTGACCCGGAGGCGCAGGGCGCGCTAGGCGCGCACGACGTGCGACTTCATGATCAGGTCGTGCAGCGCGCGGTTCTCGTCCTCCCACAGGGGCCAGAGCCAGTCCACGAGCGTCGGAATGGAGAGGAAGAAGCCGCCGACGACCCCGAAGAGGAGCCACTCGACCACGACTTCGCGGACGAAGGCGTAGCCGAAGTCCACCTCGGCGCCGGTGTCGCGCACCACACGGATGCCCACGATCTGCTTGCCCCAGGTCTGCCCGTTGTGGCCGCCGCTGCGCGCCATCAGCAGCGGCGCGTAGAGACCCACGACGGCCAGGTAGACGACCACCGCCAGCGACCAGGCCACGATCTCGACGGCTCCTCCACCCTCGACCGCCACCGCCACCAGCACGCCCACGAGGATCGCGAGCGGCACGAACATGATCAGGATGTCGAGCAGGGCGGCGCCCACGCGGCTCCACCAGCTCGCGAGCGGCCGGCCCTCCCAGCCCCGCGGCTTCGCGGCCGGAGGCTGCTGCCACCCGCCCGGCGGCACGGGACCGCCGTACGGGACCGGCACCTCCGGGCGCGGCGACACGGGCGGCTCCGGCCCAGGGGCCTGGGGCGGCAGCCATTCGGGCCTGGGTGGTCCACTCTCCACGGCCGGAATGAAAGCAGCGCGCGTGGCCGTTACGGGCCGGCGGCGGGCTCGAGCACGACCTGCTCGCCGCGCCGCAGCAGCCGCAGCGCGAGCGTCAGCGCGGAGAGCAGCGCGATGACCGCGAGCGTGATCTGGACGCTGAGCAGCCCCTCGCGCCGCCAGTACACGTCGTCCAGCTCGAGCAGGAGCGCCGACTCGTCCAGGGTCAGCCCCATCCCGACTCCGAACGGAACGGCGAGCTTGGGCTCGAGATCCTCGTCGCGGGTGAGGATCGCCGCCGCTCCGGCGGCGAACGCGAGCACGATCCCCGGGACGAAGTGATGGATGTGCCGTCGGCCGACCCGCAGGTCCCGGAACGGCCCGACGCGCGACCTGCCGCGAAGCGCGTAGGTGATCCACCGGGTGGTGAGGAATGTTCCGGCGAAGCTCGCCAGCATGTTGAACAGCGCGTTCTCGCGGGTCGACACCTGGCGGTAGCCCTCGCGCGCCACCTGCGCGGTCTCCGTGACCGCCTCCTCCGCGGCCAGCAGCAGGTTCTCCGACTCTCCCGGCGCGGGCGCGGAGCCGCGCTTCCAGACCCTTCCGATCTCGCCGACGGCCACAGCGGCCACGGCCACCGCCGCTACCGCTCCGAGTGCGAGCGTGCCGCGGTCCGGCGCGAGCGCGCTCTGGGAGCGCAGCCTCACAGGAGATCGTCGTCGGGGACTTCGCGCACCACACGTGCGGGAGTGCCCATCACCAGCGCGCGCGGCGGCACGTCGCGAGTGACGACCGAGCCGGCGCCAACGAATGCCTCCTCGCCGACCTCGATCCCGGGCAGCAGCACCGCGCGCGCCCCGATCCGGCAGGCTCGCCGCAAGAGCGCCCCCTCGAGCTCCTCGCCCGGGCGTTGCCGCCCGGCGCGCGGGTCGTTCGTGAGCACCACCCCGGGAGCCACGAACACGTCGTCCTCGACCACCGAGCGCGCCGTGATGTAGGCGTTCGTCTGGACCCTCACCCGCGAGCCGATGCGCACGTCGTTGTCCACGGCCACCCCGCGCCCCATCATCGACTCGGCGCCGATCTCGGCGCGCTCGCGCACATGGGCCTGGTCGGCGATCACGCTGCGGTCGCCCACGCGTGCCCCCTCCACGATCACCGCGCCGGTGCCCACCAGCGCGCCGGCGCCGATCTCGGCGGGCGGCAGCGCCTCGCGCGAGGCCCGCGAATGCGGGCCGAGGGCGAGCGGCTTGCCGATCACGCAGGCGTCGAGCAGGCGCGCGCCCGCGCCGATGACCGAGCCGGCGTGCAGCACCACGTTGGCCCCGAGCTCAACGTCGTCCGGGAGTACGACGCCCTCGCCCAGGAGCAGGCCCGGAGCGCGATCCGACGGTCGCACGGACACCGTCAAAGGCGCACGAGGTGAGGGGCCTCGATCCCGCGCGTGACGCCGCGGAAGTCCACGACCAGCGGCGCGCTCGCGACGATGCGCTCCACGTCGAGGCCCGGGTGGGCGGTCACGATCACCACGCAGTCGGCCCCTTCCAGGGCCTCGTCGAGCGGCTGGGAGGCAAGGTCGAAGTCGGTGAGCTCGGGCACGAAGTCGTCGTTGTAGACCACGTCGCCGCCGTGGTCGCGGAGGAGCCTGATGATCTTGAGCCCCGGCGACTCGCGGATGTCCCCCACGCCTGCCTTGTAGGACACGCCGACCACGGCGATGCGCGAGCCCTTGATGGGCTTCGAGTGGTCGTTGAGGGCGCGGCCGACCTTCTCGACGCAGAAGTAGGGCATCCGCTGGTTCACCTCGCCCGCCAGCTCGATGAACTCGGTGGGCTGGTCGAACTCGCGCGCCCGCCAGGCCAGGTAGAACGGGTCCACAGGGAGGCAGTGGCCGCCCATTCCGGGACCGGGCTTGAACGACATGAAGCCGTACGGCTTGGTGGCCGCGGCGTCCACGACCTCCCAGATGTCCACGCCCATCCGGTCGCACAGGATCGCCAGCTCGTTCACGAGGGCGATGTTCACCGAGCGGAACACGTTCTCGAGCAGCTTGGTGAGCTCGGCCGCCTCGGGCGTGGAGACCGTGACGATGTTGTCGCAGACAGCTCGTAGAGCTCGACCGCCTTCTGGAGCGACTCGGGAGTGAGGGCGCCCACGACCTTCGGCGTCGTGCGGAGCGTGTGGTCGGTGCGACCCGGATCGACCCGCTCGGGCGAGAACGCCACGAAGAAGTCCCTGTCCGCGGCGAGGCCCGACTCCTCGAGCATCGGCACGAGCCGCTCGCGCGTGGTGCCCGGGTAGGTGGTGGACTCGAGCACGACAAGCTGGCCCTCCTGCAGCACGCCGGCGAGCGAGGTGCCGGCGGCGATCAGCGGCTGGAGATCCGGCTCCCGGTTCTGGGTGAGCGGGGTCGGCACCGCCACGATCACGGCCTCCACCTGGGCGAGGTCGGCATAGCGGGTGGTGGCCTCGAAGCGATCGGCGACGCCCGCCAGCACCGCCGAGGGCACGTCCTCGATATGCGACTCGCCGCGCGACAGCGCCTCCACCACGCGCGCCTCCACGTCGACGCCGGTCACGTCGTGACCCGCTTCGCAAAAGGCAACCGCCAGCGGGAGCCCGACGTAGCCGAGCCCCACGATCCCGACTCTCATAGGCGCTCAGTGTAGGCCGACACCACGTCGCGGACCCGCTCAGCCGCGTGCCCGTCGCCATACAGCTCGGGCCGCTCGGCGGGCGGTTGCCGGTCGAGGGCCGCGAGTGCCGCCTCGCGGTCGAGATCCACGAGCACGTTCCAGCCGGAATCGATCGTCTCGACCCACTCCGTGGTGTCGCGGAGCGTCACGCACGGCACGCCCAGGAGATACGCCTCCTTCTGGACGCCACCCGAGTCGGTGAGCACGGCGCGGGCGCCCCTGGCCAGCTCGAGGAAGTCGAGGTACCCGAGCGGGGGCGCCAGCTCCAGGCCGCCGGCGGCGCTCAGCCGGTCCAGCAGGCCATCCTCCTCGAGGCGGCGCCGGGTGCGCGGATGCACGGGGAACACGACGGGGGCCGGCAGCGCCTCGAGCAGCTCCACGAGAAGCAGCAGGCGCTCGGGCGAATCCACGTTCCCGGCGCGGTGCGCCGTGACGAGCAGGTAGCCCCCCGGCTCGAGCCCGCGATCGGCGAGGGCGGTGGAGCGCTCGCGCGCGATCGCCTGGAAGGCGAGCGAGACGTCGGCCATCACGTCCCCCACCAGGTGGGTCTCGCCCTGCACCGACTCGCGGGCGAGGTTCTCGACAGCCGTCGCGGTCGAGCAGAGCAGGAGGTCGCTCGCGTGGTCCACCAGCACCCGGTTGAGCTCCTCGGGCATGGCGCGGTCGAAGGAGCGCATCCCCGCCTCCACGTGCGCGACGGGTATCCGGGCCTGCGCGGCGGCCAGCGCGCCCGCAAGCGTGGAGTTCGTGTCCCCGTAGACGATCACGAGCTCCGGCCCCGCGGCGAGCAGGATCGGCTCGAGCTCGGCCAGGATGCGCGCCGTCTGTGCGGTGTTCGAGCGCGACACGGCGTGGAGCTGGTGGTCGGGCGCCGGCACCCCGAGCTCGTCGAAGAACACGCGTGACAGCTCGTCGTCGTGGTGCTGGCCGGTGTGGACGATGAGCTCCTCGTGCCGCTCGCGCAGCCGGCGCGACACCGCGGCCGCCTTCACGAACTGGGGGCGATTTCCCACGATCGTGACTACCGGCACGCACGGCCTCGCTTCTGGCTTAGGATGTTCCCGAGATGGCCAACAAGCTTCTTGGAGGCGCGTTCGGGCTGGCGGCGGGAGCCGTCCGCCACGTGGCCTGGTACGTCTCCCATCAGATGCAGAGCCGTCCGCGCGTCCGGGACTAGCTGGGCCCCAGCTCTTCCTCGATGCGCTCGCCGAGCGCCCGCCGGGCCTCGCGGGTGTGCTCGCCCTCCTCGAGCACGATCTCGTCCACGGCGACGATCGGCTGCACCTCTCGCGTGGTGGAGGCGAGGAACGCCTCGCCGGCCTCGCCGAGGTCGTCGAGGGTGCAGGCGCGCTCCTCCACGTCCACGGTGGTCATCACGCGCTGGCGGGTGATCGAGGCAAGGATGTGCTCGTCGAGCGGCGGGGTGCAGAGGATGCTCTGGGGAGTGACCCAGAAGATGGAGGAGGTCGGGGCCTCCAGCACGCGCCCGTGCGGGGTCACGAGCAGGGCCTCGTCGAAGCCGCGCTCCTGCGCCAGCCTCGTGGCGAGCATGTTGCCCGCGTACGAGAGCGACTTCACGCCGTCGAGCACGCGCGACGGGGAGTAGGTGACCGTGCCGAGCCGGATCGTGGCTGGCAGCTCGTGGAGCAGCTCGGTCAGGAGCAGCCGGCGCCCGCCGCGGGTGAGCACCAGCCGCAGCGCGCCGTCGAACTCCAAGCCGCCGCGCGCGGCGAGCAGATCGGCGATCTCGGCCTCGAGCTCCGGGCGCGGAACCTCCCCGAGCCGCAGGCTCGCCGCGGAGCGCTCAAGCCGGTCGAGGTGGTCGGCCAGCGCGAACGGGCGACCGGTGTAGACGCGGATCACCTCGAACGCCCCATCGCCCCGGAGGAGTCCCTCGTCGGTGGCGGGGATGAACGTCTCGGCGGCCGGGGCTATCTGCCCGTCGAGTGAGGCCAGCTCGGCGGTGGCGGTAAGTGTGGCGTCGTCAGCCATCGACGCTTGATATCAGACCGGTGGAGGCGGCGGCGGCTCCAGAGCGAGGGAGGAGCTCGCTCTGGAACTGTGTGCCGCTGGCCCCGAGGAGGAGATCTCGGGAGGCCACTTTGAAAGTCGGAGACCCGTCATTCATCCCTCCGGGTCGAGCAGGAAGGCGCGGACGCGCTCGGCGAGCGCGTCGGGGGCTTCGAGCACCGCAAGGTGGCCGGACTCGAGCTCGTCGTATTCGGCGCCCTCGATGGCCGCGGCGAGCCCCCGCCCGCGATCGGCCGGGACGATCCAGTCGTGGGTGCAGCCGAGCACCAGCGTGGGAGCTCGGATGGCGGGTGCAAGCTCGGTCAGGTCGACGCGGGCGCTCAGGTCGCACTGGCGCTCGAGTCCCGCTGCAATCGGAAACGTCGCGGCGCGACCGATGTCGGCGGCCGGGATCGCGTCCACGAAGGGGGCGCTGAAGCCGGTGAGCATCCACAGCCTCGCGAACAGCCCCGGATCGCTCCGGTGCAGGTCGCGCCAGAGCTCGAACTGCAGCCGGCTCCGCGTTCCGGTGCCGGAATCGGCACCGGCCACCAGCACCAGCGCCCGCACGCGATCGGGGTTCGCCGCCGCCAGCGCCGCGGCGACCGCGGCCCCCAGGGAGAAGCCCACGACGGCATAGCTGTCGAGGCCCGCTGCCTCCGCCGCCCCGGCGACCTGGGCCGAGAGGTCGTCGAGCAGCAACGGCCCACCCGGATCGACGGTCTCGCCCGAGCCGGCCAGGTCGGGAGTGACGACGGTCCACTCCTCGGTGAAGTGGCGGAGCAGGTGGCCCCAGGTGCCCGCCGCGCTCGATCCCGTCCCGTGCACGAGCACGAGGCCGGGGCCGCTGCCGGCGACCCCGTAGGACACCTCCGCCGCTCCAACGTTGACGTGGGGCACGTCCACCGGCTCCTAGATCAGCGGTGCCATGGCCGTCTGTCCGCCGTCCACGAAGATCGTGGTGCCGTTCAGATACTCGGGAGCGCCGAGCAACAGGTACTCGATCACGTTGGCCAGCTCGTCCGGCTGCCCGACGCGGGCGAGCATGTTGAGCTGCTTGAGGGTCTCCGGCGTCGCGTTCTGCACGAACTCGTCGACCATCGCCGTGTGCACCCACCCGGGAGCGACAGCGTTCACCTGGATGTCGTGCTTGGCCAGGTCGACCGCCATCGAGCGGGCGAGGGAGCTCACTCCCGCCTTCGCCGCGCTGTAGTGGGCCGACTCCGGCTCCGACAGCGGCGCGTTGATCGACGAGATGAGGACGAAGCGCCCGCCGCCGCTCTCCGCCATCACCCGCGCGGCCGCAACCGACGGATACGTGATCGCGTCGAGCGTCGTGCTCATGGTGTGGCGCCAGGCCCCCTCGTCCATGTCGAGGAAGTCGACCGGCTCGTAGATGCCGGCGCAGTTCACGCACAGGTCGAGGCCGCCCAGCCCCTCCACCGCCGTCGTGACGATCGCCTGCGCCTCGGACTCCACCCCCGCGTCGCCGGCGGCGGTGACCACCGTCGCGTCCTCGACGTTCCTCAGGAGCCGGTCCCGGGCCTCGCTCAGCACCTCATCCCGCCTGCCCGCGAGGGCCACTGCCACGCCGGCCCGGGCCAGCCGCTCAGCGGTCGCGTAGCCGATGCCGGTGCCACCTCCGACGATCAGCGCTTGGTGTTCTGACACTGGCATCTCCTTTCGATCACGCACGCGAGCCCGCGAGCTCGCGAAGTTGATGGACCATCTCCGGGACCGAGTCGCAAGGCCATGCGCCGAGCTCGCGGATGTGTCCCGACACGTCGACGCTCTTCGACGGGCCGAGATCCTGCGTGAGCCGCCCGCCCACGAAGACTGCCGCTTGCAGGTCGCGCTTCCCCAGCCTGGCGACGAGGTCCTCGGCCACCCGGAGCGCCGCCCCGTTGTAGGTGCTGAGCGCCACCGCGTCCGCCGCGGTCTCGGCGGCCGCCGCCGCGATGATCTCGTTGTCGACGCTCGTGCCGAGGTCCACGACCTCGCAGCCGAGGCTGCCGAGAACCGAGACCACCACGTGCAGCCCGTATTCGTGGATGTCCGACGACGCGGCCACGACCGTCAACCCGCGGAGGTCGATGTCGCGCCCGGCGGCCTGGATGCTCTCGAGAACCTCCTGCTGACGTGCGAGCGCGCGCGCCAGCGTGTCGGTCCGGGCCACCGGCCTGAAGCCGCGCGGGAAGCCGGGGTCCGGCTCCCCCGCGCCCCACAGCTCCTCGATCCGCGAAGCGCCGAGGCGCTTGGTCGCGATCAGCAGCTGCATCGGGTCGTCCACGTCCACTCCGAGCGCGGCCAGCCCGGTCAGCATGCTCGCGTAGACGCGGCGGCCGCCTTCGAGGATCCGGTCCCGCAGGGCGTGGACCGGGCGCCAGTCGATAAGGGGGAGCGACTCCCGTGCGCGCCGCTCGGCCTCGTTCGCGAGCTCGAGCGACTGGACGATGTCGTCCGCGGTAGGGATCCGGATGGGCTCTGTAACCGGCGTTGCGTGTACCGCGGCGCCGGTGGGGTGGGCGAGCTGGTTGGCCACGGTGAAGAGGACGTCGCTCGTGACGTTGGCGGCGTGGCGGTCCAGCGAGTACGTGGGATCGAGGGAGTTCGTGTCGCCGTGGACGAGCGACGGCGGCACCCGCGAGACGTTGATCGCGTCCAGCGCCAGACCGAAGGCCGCCTTCAGCGTCGGGTCGGCGAACGTGGAGCCGTAGCTGGGCGAGTAGGCGGCGCCGATCAGCTCCTCGGCCACGCGCCGGTGGAGCAGGCACCAGCCGAGCGACGTGGCCGCGTCGTGGAACGAGGCGCAGTACCCGTCGTCGATGTACGAGTCGAGCACGAAGCCCGCGTCGCGCTGGGCGGCGATCACGGCGATCGCGATGACCGTGTTGGCCATCTGCTCCACGTCCGAGGTCCAGCCCGGATAGCCGTAGGCCTGCTGCGACAGGTTCCCGACGTAGGAGACCCCGGCCTCGATCGCGGCGCAGGCGTTCACCACAGACGCCGGGCTGCCCACGGCGTGGTCGTTGATGATGCCCTGGACCTCGATCTCGGTGGCGATGCCGGCCCAGTCCTCGGGCGTCCAGAACATGATCCCCGTCTCCTCCGTCGCGGCGGCGCGCGCGTCGGGCATGAGTCCCATTCGGCGATCGGCGGTGAGAGACACGCGGTCCACGCGCAGTCCGCGGCGCTCGCACTCGGACCACACGACCCCGAGCGCGTCGCGGGTCTCCGGCCAGGACTTGAGCCCGAGGTTGATGTAGTAGGTGATCGTGCCGTCCTTGCGGCAGCGCTCCTTGTAGGCGCGCTCAGAGCTGACTCCGTGGCGCTGCTGGTAGCGGGTGACTCGCGGGGCGAGCCGGCGCCCGATCGCCAGGCCCTCGGCCACGAGGTCGGCGCCGCGCGGCACGTCGCCGGGGACGAGCTCCGCCTCGACCTCGTCGCTCATCCGATGAACGCCTGCGGCAGGGCGGCGCGGACCACTCGCTCGGCCGTGTCCGGATGCTCGGCGCGGAGGAGCCCCACCGCCCAGATCAGGTAGGAGCGGTCGACCAGCACCGGCACGTCCGGCGCCACCAGAGCGCCCTGCTCCTGCACCGTTCGCACGGCCGCGCGGACGATCTCGCCGGCCCGGCCACTGTGTGCGAACACGCCGCCGGTGGCGATCACGCATGTGGCGCTCCGCAGGTCGCGGCCCTTCTTCCGGAGCACCGCCCCGGTCGGCGTCAGCACGGTCCGGAGGACGCCCGCGTGGCGGCGCAGCGCGATTGTCGTGGCCACGCCGGCCAGGCGATCGTCGATCTCACGCTCCCGGGCGTCGGCGGGCACGAAGTCGCGCTCCACCGAGCGTCGCTCGGCCGCCGCGCCGAGGTCGTCCACGGTCTGAACCGGGAACCCGTCACGCCGGGCCGCCTCGACCAGCGATTGCGCGTTCTCGCGCATGCCGAGATCGCCTTCCACGGTTCGGCTCACGCGTTCCTCGGGCAGCCCGTCGGTCACGTAGGCCCGTTCGCCGGGATCGACGGGTATCACCGAGTGGACGTCGGTGGTGGCTCCGCCCACGTCCACCACCACGGGACGCCGTAGCAGCGCGGGCCCGTCCAGCGCGGCCAGCGTCTTGGCGGCCTGGAGCACCGCCACCGGCGTGGGCATGCGGATGGCCCGGGCGATTGGCGCGGCGGAGGAGAAGCGGCCGCGCCCGATCACGTGCTCCACGAACAACTTGCGGATCGCTCGCTGGGCAGGCCCGCCCTCCACCTCGCCCACGCGCGGCATCACGTTCTCGGTGAAGCTCACGAGCCGCTCGCTTCCGAGGATCGTGCGCACGGACCGCTGGGCGTCCTCGTTGCCGGCGACCACGACCGGCAGCCCGGGCGCGAGCCGGCGCAGCGATTGGGCGTGCTCGACCATCCCGGCCGTGTCGCCGCCGTTGGTCCCGCCCGTCAACAGGGCGAGGTCGGGAGAGGCGTCGTGGAAGCGCTCACTGGTCACGCCCGCGAGCTCGCCTGCGGCATAGGTCGCCACGATGCGGGCCCCGGCGGTGGCGCTCGTGCGGAGCCCCGCGGCCAGCGTCAGTGCTGGCTCGAGACCCAGCACGGCCACCCGCAGGCCACCGCCGGCGCTCGAGGAGAGCGCCGGCTCCGGCACCGGCCCCGCGAGCTTGGCGGAAAGTAGGGCCGTGGCCCGGTCGACTCCCGCCGCGATGTCGTCACGCGACGTGGGCTCCTTGACGAAGCCGAGCACCTGCCCGGCGCCCGAGACCCCCACGAGCTTGGTGAACGTGCTGCCGATGTCGCCGACCACGAGGACGCCGCCGCCCGCACGGGCCCCGGGCTCAGCCCTCATCGAGGATCGCCACGACCGTCCCGACCGCGACGACGTCCCCCGCGGCCACGCAGTGCGTGGTGAGAACGCCCGCCGCCGGTGCCTCGAGCTCGGCGTCGACCTTGTCGGTCACGATCTGCGCGATCGGCTGGCCCTGCGTGACCGTCGCCCCCTCGGCCACGTGCCACTCGGCGAGCGTCCCCTCCTGCATGGTCACCCCCCACTTGGGCAGCACCACGTCCATCAGGCCACCGTCGCGAGGATCGCGGCGCGGATCGCGTCCGTCCGCACGGTCACGGCCTCCTCGAGCGGCGGGCTGAACGGGATCGGCACGTCCTCCCAGGTGACCCTGCGAGGGCTCGCCTTGAGACGGTCCCAGGCCTGCTCGCTGACCCGGCTCACGATCTCGGCTGCCGCACCGCAGGTGCGCCTGGCCGGATCGACCACCACGAGACGCCCCGTGCGCCCGACCGACGCGAGCAGCGCGTCCCAGTCGAAGGGCACGAGCGTGCGCGGGTCGAGCACCTCGACCGAGATGCCGTCCTTCGCGAACTCCTCGGCCACCTCGAGAGCCTGGCCGACCGCCGACGCGATCGCGAGAACCGTGACGTCGTCTCCCTCACGCCTGACGTTCGCCACCCCGAAGGGGATCGCGGTGGGCCCGTCGGGCACCGAGCCCTTCTGGCCCGCAAGCATGAGGTCGAGCAGGAATACGACCGGGTTGGGGTCGCGCACGCTCTCGAGAAGGAGGCCCTTGGCGTCGGCGGGAGTGCTCGGGAACACGACCTTGATCCCGGACAGGTGCATGAGGATCGGGTGCGGGTTCTCGGAGTGCTGGGCCGCCGCCGAGCCCGAGGGCCCGGTGCCGGCGAAATACACGAGCGGGAGGTCGACCTGGCCGCCCGACATGTAGCGCAGCCGCGCCGCCTGGTTCGCGACCTGATCCATCGCCACGTAGAAGAAGCTCGAGAACATCAGATCCACGACGGGCCGCAGGCCGGTCGCCGCCGCGCCCACGCAGGCGCCCACCACGGTCGCCTCCGAGATCGGGGAGTTGCGCACGCGGTTGGTGCCGAAGCGGTCCACGAGCCCCTTCGTGCAGCCGATCGTGCTCAGCTCGACGTCCTCGCCGAGGACGATCACCGACTCGTCCTCGTCCATCGCCTCCCCCAGCGCGGTGGCGATCGCGCTGGTCATGTAGGTCTCCCGGGTGAGGGTGTCGGTCACGCGGTCTCCCTTCGGGCATAGAGGTCGTCGAGGGCATCTCCGGCGGCCGGAAGCGGGCTCTCCTGGGCAAAGGCGAGCGCCGCCTCGATGTTCTCGGACTCCTGGCGCTCGATCTCGTCGAGGCGGTCGGCGTCCGCCGCGTCCTCCTCGAGCAGGTGCGCGCGAAAGCGCGCCAGCGGATCGCGGGCCCGCCAGGCGTCCATCTCGTCCTGAGGCCGGTACGGCCCCGAGAAGACCTCCTCCCCCTCGTTGTGAGCGAGCTGCCGGTACGTGTCGGCCTCGATCAGCGTGGGCCCGTCGCCGCGGCGGGCGCGCTCGACTGCCTCGGCGGCCGCGGCTCGCACGGCGAGCACGTCGTTTCCATCGACGCGCACCCCGGGCACGCCGAACGGCTTGGCGCGGTCGGCTATGGCCCCGGCCGTGATGTCCTCGGTGCGCATCCACTCCGTGTAGTGGTTGTTCTCACAGAGGTAGACGACCGGCAGCTCCCAGATCGCGCTCAGGTTCAGGGACTCGTGCAGCACGCCCTGGTTGGACGCGCCGTCGCCGAAGAAGCAGACGGTCACTCCGTCCCGGCCCAGCACGCGGTCGGAGAGCCCCGAGCCGGTGGCAATCGGCATCCCGCCACCCACGATCCCGTTGGCGCCGAGGATCCCGAGCGAGTAGTCGACGATGTGCATCGAGCCGCCCTTGCCCTTGCAGTAGCCGTCCACGCGGCCGAGCAGCTCGGCCATCATGCGGCCGGGGTCGGCCCCCTTCGCGATCAGGTGGCCGTGCCCGCGGTGCGTGCTCGTGATCCGGTCGGTGTCCCGCAGCACCGAGCAGGCACCGACCGCCACCGCCTCCTCGCCGACGTAGAGGTGCACGAACCCGGGGAGGGCCGCGCGCTTGAACAGCTCCTGCACCTTGGTCTCGAAGGCGCGGATGCGCGCCATGCGGGTGAACAGGTCGAGCAGCTGGCCGACCCCCGTCTCCACTCCGGTCGCCATCAGTCCATCACCATCCCGCCGCTCACGTTGAGCGCCTCGCCGGTGGTCTGAGAGGCCGCGTCCGAGCACAGGAACAGCACTGCGCGGGCCACGTCCTCCACCTCCTGGAAGCGCTCCAGCGGCATCGCGCTCTCCCAGCCGGCCTTGATCGCGTCGCGGTCCTCGCCGGTGATCGCCGAGACCGCGTCGTACTCCTCCTCCTGCAGCTCCGTGTTGATGAACCCGGGGCACACGCAGTTGACCCGCACCCTGGGGGCGGCCTCGAGCGCGGCGGTCTGCGTCAGGCTGATGACGCCGGCCTTCGACGCGCAATAGGGCGCGATGTAGCGGTTCCCGCGCTTGCCCGCCTGCGAGGCGATGTTGACGATCGACCCGCGGCCGCGGTCGAGCATCTGCGGCAGCACCGCCCGCATGCCGAGGAAGACGCCCTTGAGGTTCACGGCGATGACGCGGTCCCAGTCCTCGTCGGTGGTGTCGGCCAGAGCCCCGATCGTCACGATCCCGGCGTTGTTCACCAGGTGGTCGACGGGACCGTGGCGGTCGCTCGCCCGTTCCACGACGGCGCGCATGTCGCCGGCCACCGCCACGTCCGCGTACATCGCCTCGACGGGCGCGTCGTGTCCGGAGGCGAGCTCCTCGCCGGTCGCGCTCACGCCGGCCTCGTTCACGTCGCAGATCAGCACGCTCGCGCCCTCGCGCAGGAACGCCTCCGCGATCCCGCGCCCGAGGCCGCGCGCCGCTCCGGTCACGATCACCGACGCGCCGTCGAAGCTGCCGGTCACCTAGGCTCCCACCCGCTTTGAGCGACGCCCACCCGATGGAATGGCTGAACGAGCCCGCGTCGTGGAGTGGCGAGGGCGCGGCGCTCGAGGTCGAGGTGGAGCCCGACACCGACTTCTGGCGGCGCACGCATTACGGCTTCATCCGCGACTCAGGCCACTTCCGGTTCCAGCGGGTCCGGGGCGACCTGGAGCTGCGGGCGGACTTCCGCGGCAACCTCACCGCGCGGTACGACCAGGTCGGGCTGATGCTGCGGGCGGACCCCGACACGTGGGTGAAGTTCGGGGTGGAGCTGGTGGACGGCCGCGAGTGGCTGAGCGTCGTTCTCACGCGCGGGCACTCCGACTGGTCGCGCCTGGTCGCTCCACCCGCCGGGGAGGACGGCTGGCGCGCCATGCATGCGCGCCTGACGGCGGGCGTCGTGGAGATCGGGGCGATCGGGCAGGGCGGCGCCGTGATCCCGATGCGGATGGGCTACCTGGGCGAGCCTGAGGAGATGGCGGCGGGCGTGATGTGCGCAGCGCCGGATGGCTCCGGCTTCCGGGCCGAGTTCAGGGACGTGTCGCTCGTCTCCCATTGAGCTCAGGGCGCCACGATCGCCTTGATCGCGTCGCCCGAGCGGGACAGCTCCACCGCGTCCCAGAAGCGGTCGAGCTCCACCCGGTGCGTGATCAGGCGCTCGAATCCGAGCTCGTTCCGCTCGAGCAGTGTGAGCGCCAGCGGGAAGGTGCCCTTCGCGATGTACACGCCCTCGATCGAGAGCTCGCGGTAGGAGAGGTCCGACTCGCCGAACTCGGCGCGCGCGCGATCGTTCAGGCCGAAGACGAGCACGCGGCCGCCCTTGCGCACGCTCGCCAGTGCGTCCGCGAGGAGCATGCCCACCGCGTCGACCACGATGTCCGCTCCGCGCGGGGTGAGCGCGGCGACCGCCTCCGCGAGCGGCGCCTTGGTGGGATCGACGACCTCGTCGGCACCGAGCTGAGCGGCCGTCCGGGCGCGCGTGGGCGAGGGCTCGCTGACGATCACCCGGGCGCCCGCCGCCTTCAGCAGCAACAGGTAGAGCAGGCCGATCGGCCCGGCTCCCAGCACGAGCACGGTGTCCCCCGGCTGGGCCCCCGCGGTGCGGGTCCCGTTGAGCACGCAGGCCAGCGGCTCGGTGAGCGTGGCCAGCTCGTCGTTGATCGCGTCGGGCACCTCGAGCACCATCCGTTCCGGCACCACGCAGTACTCGGCCGCTCCGCCGTCGCGCATGGAGCCGATGTGCACGAAGTTCTCGCAGAGGTTCGTGTGCCCCGACCGGCAGTACCAGCAGACCTGGCAGTTGATGTTGGGGATCGCCACCACGCGCGCGCCCTCCGACACCGAGCGCACGTCGGATCCGACCTCGACCACCGGGCCGGTGAACTCGTGCCCGACGATCACGCCGCGCTCGTAGGCCATCTCGGGCGGGGTGGCGAACGCGCGCAGATCGGACCCGCAGAGCCCGTTGGCGGCGATCTGGATGACCACGTCATCTGGCCGGTCGGCGGCCGGGCGGGGACGGTCGATGACGGATACCGTTCCCTCTCCCTCGAAGACTGCGGCCCTCATCGACTGTTCGATATGTTGGACATCTGGGGCCTTTGGGTCCGGAATTGTCCGGTCGGACCATACAGAGGCGGTCTTTCCGCCGCAACCACAGCGCCAGGAGGCAGGCCTTGATCCGTCATATCGTCGTGTTCTCCGTCGCCGCCGACCACCGGGACCAGCTCGCCGGCGTGGTGGACGAGCTGCGTGCCCTGCCCGGTCAGATCGACGCGATCGAGGCGCTCTCGGTCGGCCCGCCCTTGAACGACACGCCCTACGACTGCGCCCTGACCGTGGACGTCGCCGACGAGGCCGCGCTCGCGGCCTACCGCTCCCATCCGGCCCACCAGCCGGTGCTCGACCGGCTGCGCCGGGTGGTCGCGGAGATGGTGGTGGCCGACATCGAGGTCAGTCCATGACCATCCCGCCGGTGATGTTCACCGCCTGACCCGTCATCTCGCTGGCGTCGTCGGACGCAAGGAAGAGCGTCAGGCCGGCCACGTCCTCGGGCTCCTGGAAGCGCCCCATCGGGATGCCCGACATCCAGCGCTCCCTGATCGAGTCCTTCGGCTCGCCGGTCATCTCGTTCTCCCAGGCGTACTCGCGCTCCATCATGTCCGTGTTCACGATTCCCGGGCAGACGCAGTTGAGGCGCACGTGGGGAGCCACCTCGACCGCCACCGCCCGCGTGAAGTTGATGACGGCGGCCTTGGAGGCGCAGTAGTGGCTGAACAGCTTGTAGCCGCGCTTGCCGGCCTGGGAGGCGGTGCTCACCACCGCCCCGCTGCCGCGCTCGAGCATGTGCGGCAGCACCGCCTGCGTGCAGAGGAACACCCCCTTGGCGTTCACGTCCATGTTGAGGTCCCACTCCTCCTCGGTGAGCTCGACCGTGGGCTTCATCGTGATCGTGCCGGCGTTGTTGATCAGGATGTCGATGCGGCCCAGCTCCGAGATCGCGCGGTCCACCGTCTCGCGGACGGCCTTCGAGTCGGTCACGTCGAGCTGCATCGCCAGCTGGTCGCCGCCCAGCTCGGCGGCCGTGGCCGCCACGCCGTCGCCGTTCAGGTCCGTCAGGCAGACCCGGGCGCCCTCTCCGGCGAACGCGGTGGCGATCGCCTTCCCGATGCCCTGTGCGGCTCCTGTCACGAGGACGTTCTTGTCGCCAAAACGCTCTGCCATGTCGTTGTTCCTCCGTTGGGTGGCTGGAAGCTGGTCGCCTGAGGATCAGGCCTTGTTGATGAACGGCCGGCTCTTGATCTCGATCGGCACCTTGCGAAGCGCTTCGAGCGCCTCGGCCAGGTACTCGGCGAAGCGCTGGAAGATCTGGTCGCCCTTCTCCGCGGTCGCGCGGTTGGGGTTCCCGATCACGCCGTGATCGGCGAACTCCTCGTGGTCCATCGGGAAGTAGAAGTACTCGTAGCCCTTGAACTTGGCGTCCCATGCGCCATCGGCCTTGTCGAACTCGTCCGGCAGCCACTCGGGCGCGTGCGCCCGCGCGTCCACGGCGCGGTCCATGCGGACGTTCGCCGGGTTGTAGGCGAGCATGATCGACGTCTCCTGCTCGCTGGCGTGCCAGCCGGGCGTCTCCTCCGGCGGGTTCTCCATGAGGTCCTCGATCAGCCCCAGGTAGCGCTCCCCGTAGGGCTTGAACATCGCGATCATGGCGCCCGTCTCGTAGCGCAGCTGGCGCATGATCGGGTCGGTGACCTTCGTGTTCGAGGTGTGCCCGTTCACGAAGATCAGGCGGTTGAAGCCGTGGTGGATGAGCGAGCGAGCCGTGTCGTGGATCACGGATGCGACCGTGGAGCCGCGGAAGGTGACGGTGCCCATGCCGCTCTCGGGCTGACGCAGGTGCTGTGGGCTGTAGCCGGTCCAGATCGGGGGCGCGTAGAGCGTGTCGGCCAGCTCGGCGGCGCGCCTGCACACCTCCATCGCGTTGTAGATGTCCGTGCCGAGCGGCATGTGGTCGCCGTGCATCTCGACGGATCCGAGCGGTATGAGGATGCTGTCGTCCTTCTCGAGATGAGCACGGACGTCAGGGGGGCCGAGATCGAGCAGCGACCTCGAGTGCAGCGTTGTCATATGGCGGGCTCCGCGTCTGCCCCGGCTCCGGCCGGCCGGTCCATTCCGGCTGCCCGAACGAGGCGATCGATTGTGTCCAGGGTCCGCAGCGTCTCCGCCGCCGTCACGCGCGGCTCTCCGTCTCCGGATGCCGCCGCGGTGAAGTTCTCTATCTCGAGGAAGTACGAGTCGTCGCCCTCGGTCGCAATCTCCTCGACGGCGCCGTCGCGCGTGAGCAGCAGCTTCATCGGCGGCTGGTGCGGGTACCAGGGCGTGGGGATGTGCATCTCGCCCTCGGTGCCGAGCACAGTGAGGCCGAACTCGAGCGGCGCCTGGATGCTGCAGTCGAACGTCGCGAGCGCACCGTCCGGATAGGCCATCGAGCCCGCGAAGCGCTGGTCCACCCCGCTCTCGGACAGGCGCGCCACGCCCGACACCTCGCTCGGCGGTCCGCCGAGGAGGTGGTTGGAGAAGCTCACGCAGTAGCACCCCACGTCGCGCAGGGCGCCGCCGGCCAGGTCCGCGCTGTAGCGGACGTCCTTGGACGGCTCCTCGACCTCGAAGTGGAACCAGGACCGCACGATCACGGGCTCGCCGATGGCACCCTCGCGGACCAGCTCGCCGGCCCGGAGCGTCTGGGGGTGATGGCGGTACATGAAGGCCTCCATCAGGAGGCGCCCACGCGTCTCGGCGAGCGCGAACAGCGCGGCGGCCTCCTCGGCCGTCGGGGTGAGCGGCTTCTCGCAGAGCACGTGCTTCCCGGCCTCCAGGGCCCGCCGTGTCCACTCGGCGTGGAGGCCGTTGGGCAGCGAGATGTAGAGGCAGTCCGCCTCGTCGTCGGCCAGCAGCTCCTCGTAGCTCCCGTACGCCCGCGGGATCCCGCGCTCGCTCGCGTAGCTCTGGGCCCGGCCGAGGTCCCTGCTGGCCACGGCCAGCAGCTCCGCCCGCTCGGAGCGGGCGAACGCCGGCAGCACGAGATCGTTGATGGCGGCTGTCGAGACGACGCCCCAGCGCATTTCCGCTCCCCCTCCTCGTGCCCGGCGCTAGGCCGCCAGGCCCGGCTTGACGAGGATCTTGCCGTCGGCCCGGTTCTTCGTCTCCTCGACCGCGTCCACGAGACCCGCGAGCGGGTGCCGCTTCGTGATCGCGTGCTCCATCTGGATCTTCCCGGAGCCCATCAGGGCGATCACGTTCGGGAAGTCCCAGGTGCCGCAGTGCCCGAGCGTTCCGTGCACCGAGGAGCCCTTCAGCTGGTGCCTGATGAACTGAAGCTCGGCGGGACGCGCGTCCATTCCTACGACGGCGACCTTGCCGCCCACGCCGATGGTCTGCTCGATCGTGTCCATCACCGCCGCGAAGTTGCCGGTGCACTCGACGGCCATGGCCACGCCCTCTCCCTTGGTCACCTCTTCGACCAGGGCCACGAAGTCGGTCTCGCGGGGATCGACCGCGTGGGTGGCGCCCATCTTCTCGGCGAGCGCCAGCCGCCCGGGCAGCGTCTCGGCGCAGAACACGTGCGCGGCGCCTGCCGCGTTCGCGAGCGCCACGGCGGCGAGCCCGATCGGGCCGGCCCCGAAGACGGCCACGGACCGTCCGGGCTGGAAGCCGCCCGCCCTCGTGAACATGCCCTCGTAGACCACGCTCGTGGGCTCCGACATCGCGCCGACCTCGAGCGCCTTCTCCTCGCTGCCGTAGCGCTCGAGGAGCCCGTTGAGGGACCAGCAGTGCTTCACGTCCACCACCGCGTACTCCGCGAAGCCGCCGTCGATCGTGAAGCCGAGGTCCTCCACGTACTTGCACTGGTTCCAGTAGCCGCCACGGCAGGGGTTGCAGACCCCGCACCACTGGATCTCCTCCGCCGTGGCAAGGTCGCCGATCTCGAACTCGGTCACGTTGCTTCCGACCGCCACCACCTTGCCGGCGAACTCGTGTCCAGTCACCACGGGACAGCGCATGTGGTACGGCAGCAGCATGTAGCCCTCGTCCGTGGTCTCGAACATGTGAACGTCCGATCCGCAGATGCCGCACGCGCCGATCTGGAGGATGATCTCGCGCGGGCCGGGGCCGGCGGGGTCCGGGCGCTCCTCGAGGGAGACGGTGGGGTGCCGGTAGACCTCGTTTGCGTTCACGGCCCAGCGGCGAGCCTCGTTCTCGGGAGAGACCGTGACCCCTTCCCTGGGCGCCCACTCAGCGTCTACGACGATGGCCTTCACGTCTCGTCCTCCTAGGTTGCTCGGTGCGGTGACAAGGTCAGAACGTCTTCGGGGTGTCGATCCAGATGTATTCGGTGACTTCGTCGGCGGCGTTGGCCAGCCGGTGCGGGATCGTGCTCGGAAATGAGATGGAGTCGCCGGGGTCGAGGAAATAGATGTCGTCCCCGATCCAGACCTTGAGCCGTCCGGCGAGGACCATTCCCCACTCCTCGCCCTCGTGGGTCACGGGCTCGTCACCCATCGTCGCGCCGACGTCGTAGCGCCCGTAGATCGCCTCGATCGTCTCGGTGCTGTCCGGCGAAGCCAGCTCGAAGTGGATTCCCGGTCCCATCGATCCCGCGAACGCCGGGGCAAGGGCGCGCCGGTCGTCCTTTCGCACCACCCGGTCCTGCGACGGTCCCGTCTCCGAGAAGAAGTAGATCAGCGTGGTGTCGAGTGCCCCGGCCAGGCGCTTCAGCACCGATATCGAGGGCTCCACCCGACCGCGCTCGACGTCGCTTATCAGGGAAGCCGACACACCCGCGAGCTCCGCGAGCCCGCGCATGGTGAGCCGGTGCTCCTGCCGAAGCTCCTTCAGCCGCTGGGCGATCGGGGGCTCCGACACCTTGGCCGCGGCCGCGTCGGGCGACGATTGCACCTTCGTCTTTCGCTTCCCGCCGTTCCTTGCTGTCATCGATTTACTCCCTGTCACCGTTGACCACCGAGCGTGCCGATCCTACGCGGTGAATCCGGCCGTCCCCGGAGCGCACCGGTGAGCAGCGTCGTGCCGGCGATGATCAGCACGATGGACGCCACGCCTATAAGGGTGAAGATCGCGTTGATCTCCGGTGTGAACCCAAATCGGAGCTGGTTCCACACATAAACCGGAAGCGTGATGTCCACGCCCGCGAGGAAGAAGGTGACGATGATCTCGTCGAAGGAGACCGTGAACCCGAGCAGCGCGGCGGCGAGCAGCGCCACCCGGAGCTGCGGCAGGGTCACGTTGATGAAGGTCTTGATCCGTCCGGCGCCCAGGTCCATGGACGCGTGCTCGAGCGTCGGGTCCATTGTCCTCAGCCGGGTGAGGATCACGAACATGATGATCGGCGTGACGAACGAGGCGTGTCCGATCACGATCGCGAGGAAGCCGGGCTTCAGCTCGATGCTGCGGAACACCACCAGCAGCGAGATCCCCAGCACCACGCCGGGCAGCACGATCGGCACGGCCAGGAGCCCCTGGATGATGCCCTGGGTGCGACGGCCGAGCACTCGGTGCACGAGCAGCGCGAAGGCGGTACCGAGCACCACGCCGATCGCCACCGCCAGCACCGTGACCTTGAAGCTGTAGAACGCCGCCTCCTTGAGCCTGTCGTTCTGAGCCATCCCGTCGTACCAGCGGGTCGTGAAGCCGGCGAAGGGAAGAGTCTGCGTCTCGCTGTCGTTGAACGAGAACAGCGCGATCACGAAGAGCGGCGCGTAGAGGAACAGGTAGAGCCCGCCGATGAAGACGGCCGTTCCCACCCGCCCGGCGATCGAACGGATCAGCGTCCAGGGGGAGTCCCTCTCCGCCGCCGGGTGCACCACCACGGGAGCGCTACTCAAAGCGGGCCTCCGTGCGCGAGAAGTACGACACCAGCGAGAGGAAGACGAGCGAGGTGAGCATGATGCTCACCGCGATCGCGGCGCCGAACGGCCAGTTGTTGGCGGTGCCGAACTGCTGGATGATGATCGAGCCGAGCATCGTCCCCTCCACGCCGCCCACCATCTGGGGAGTCACGTAGTCGCCGAACGCGAGGACGAATCCGATCGCGAAGCCGATCGCCACGCCCGGCCGGCTGAGCGGCCAGACGACGCGCCAGAAGGTTCGCCACGCGCTCGCACCACAGTCGGCGGAGGCCTCGTAGACGCTGTCCGGAATCCGCTCGAGCACCGTGTAGGACGCGAGGAAGACGTAGGGGATGACGATGTAGGTGAGCGTCAGCACCACCGTGGTCCTCGAGTAGAGGAACGCGTCGGATGGCTCGGACAGGAGGCCCGTGCTCGTGAGGAAGCCGTTCAGGATCCCGCGCTCGCCGAGGATGATCCGCCAGGCGAACACGCGCAGGAGGAAGCTCACCCAGAGCGGCACGAGGATCAGAAGGGCGGCCGCGAGCTTGAAGCGCCCCAGCTTGCGCACCACGATGTAGGCGGCCGGATAGGCGATGGCGGTGGCAATCCCGGCCGCCATGAGCGAGATCACGAACGTGCGGGTGAAGAGCGTCCGCACGACCTCGGAGTTGATCGCCTCCCGGTAGTTCTCGATGTTGAAGGTCTGCACGACCGTCCCGAGGTCGTTCTCCCAAAGGCTGTAGAGGACCAGGAAGATGTTCGGCGCCAGGACGAGCAGCGCGATCCAGAGGATCGCCGGCGTGAGCAGCAGGGCCTTGATCCCGGTGTCGCGGGCGACCTCGCGGCGCACGGACGCCTTCTGCAGCGGTGGGGGCGCTTCTGCGGTGGCGCTCACACCACATCCTGGTCGAGGCCCTGCGGCGGCTCCGTGTCCGCGACGGTGACGGCGGCGTCGAGCTGCCAGCCGATCTCGACCGACTGCCCGGGGAGGAACGGCTCCTTGCCGGAGGCCCGGACCGTGAGCGTCTGCTCCCCGGCCTGCACCAGCACCTGCTGCTCGTGGCCCAGGAAGAGCGTCTCGCGCACGTGCGCCGTGGCCCGATTCGGCAGCGAGGCGCTCTCCGGCCCGATCTTCACGTCCTCGGGCCGCAGGCTGACCGTGAACTGGTCCGCGGGGGGCGGGCCGGCCAGGCGCAGCGGCAGTCCGCCCGTCTCGACCTGCCCGTTCACGACGTGACACTCGAGCAGGTTGGTCTTGCCGATGAAGCGGGCCACGAACGACGTGGCGGGGCGGCGGTAGACATCGTCGGGCGAGGCCACCTGCTCGATGCGCCCGTTGTTCATGACCGCGAGCCGATGGCTCATCCCGAGCGCCTCGGCCTGGTCGTGCGTCACGTACACGAAGGTGATGCCGGTGTCGCGCTGCAGGTGGCGGAGCACCAGCAGCATGTGCTCGCGGAGCTTCAGGTCGAGTGCCCCGAGAGGCTCGTCGAGGAGCAGGACCTTGGGCTGCGCCACGAGCGCCCGCGCCAGGGCGATCCGCTGGCGCTGGCCGCCGGACAGCTGGTGGGGACGGCGCTTCTCGTAGCCCGTCATCTCCACCCGCTCGAGCATGTCGCGCACGCGCCCGCCGCGGTCCTGCCGGGGCACGTTCGCCATCTTCAGGGGATAGGCGACGTTGTCCTCGACCGTCATGTGCGGGAACAGCGCGTACTGCTGGAACACGGTGTTCACGTCCCGCTTGTACGGCGGCACCCTGCTCACATCGCGTCCGGCCAGCGACACGATGCCGGCGGTCGGGCGCTCGAAGCCGGCGATCACCCGCAGCGTCGTGGTCTTCCCGCTGCCGCTCGGGCCGAGAATCGAGAAGAACTCGCTCTCGCCGACCGAGAAGCTCACGTCGTCGACGGCGGGCGGCTCGCCCGTCGTATAGACCTTGCTCACGCGCGCCAGCTCGAGGATCGTCTCCCTCGCGGCCGGCGGACCCGAGGGGTCGACGTCCCCGCCCGGGTCGTTCTGTGCGAGCGCCGCCGGCTCAGGCATCCGCGTTCTCAGGTCGCGATGAGTCCACCGAGGTTCTCCTGGAGCGCCTGCTCCGGGTCTTGGCGGTCCTTCACCACCGCACAGATCGCGCGCGTCATCGCCTCCGGATTCGCGTGCTGGAAGATGTTGCGGCCGATCGAGCACCCGCTCGCGCCACCGTCGAGTGCGGCGGCGATCTTGTTGAGCAGGTCGAGGTCTGACTCGCGCGAGCCGCCCGCCACCACCACGGGCACCGGCACGCAGCCCACGATCTCGGCGAATCCCTCCGCCGAGCCCGGCCAGTTGCTCTTCACGATGTCGGCCCCGCACTCCACGCACAGCCGGGCGCTGCGCTTGAGGTAGGGCAGCCCCCATTCGCCGGCGTAGTCGGCCTCGCCGTAGTAGGCATTGGGGTACTCGGCCTCGGCCACGAACGGCATCCCCGCACGCGCGCACGCCTCGCCCAGCTCCGCGGTGAGGCTGATCACGTCCGGCTCGTTGTCGGGCGCGAAGGGCAGCAATGCCACGACGCCGTCGGCACCCAGCTCGGCCGCGCGCTCGACGGAGCAGATCAGCCGCTCCTGATGGGGAACGCCCCCGCGGCTCGCGGTGGCCGTGACCTTGACGACCACGCCGAAGTCCCTCGAGCGCGACAGCATCGGCGCGAGCGACTCGATCAGCCCCGGCGCGAGGAAGGCGCAGTTCGCCCCACCCTGCATCGCGGCCAGCACCATCTCCGCGGGATCCTCGAGGCCGGGCATGACCTCGGGGGCGCTGGTCCCGTGCGAGAAGGCGAACATCACCGTCCTGCTCGTGTCGGGATCCAGGATCCGACGTAGGCGCAGCTGCTTACCGGATGACGTCAACCGTCACTCCTCTCCGTAGACGCGGCGGCCGGGAGCCGGTCCACCAGGGACAGCAAGGTCTCGACCACCACGTCGGCGAAGGCGTCGTCGTTCACGTGCGCCTCCACCAGCTCCACGTGCACGTTCGGCGAGGCCCCCTCGCGGAGCGCGGTGATGAACTCGAAGTCCGCCTCGGCGTCCCAGAACGGGCCGCCCTCGGAGTCGGGCACCGAGAAGCCGCGCGTGGGAACGCAGACCGCGACCGGGCCACGGGACGCGCTCGCCTTGCGGGCGAAGACCTCTCCGACGTTCCGCATCTCGCGGGCCGTGAGTCGGACGAGGGTCAGCTCGGGGTTGTGCCTGTAGAGGCTCCGGCCGCGGAACTCGCGCTCCGCGTCCTCGTAGCGACCGGTGGTGATGAAGTCGATGCAGCCCGGGACCAGCACCTGGGGCACGCCCACCTGGCCCGCCGCTTCCATCCGCGTAGGGCCCGCGTCCATCAACCCCCCCAACTCCTGGAAGCACAGCTCGGTGGTGGTGTAGTCCAGCACGGCGTCGAAGTGCCGGGCCAGGACGAGATCCTCCATCGCCCGTCCACCGGCGCCGTTCGCGTGGAACGCCACGACGTCGTACCCGGCCCGCTCGAGGGCCTCCTTCGCGTGGGTGACCCCGGGCGTGGTGTTCCCGTTCATCGAGGCCGCTACGAGCGGCCTCGACGCGTCCACGGCCGGCTCGGGCGCCAGCTCGTCCATGGCCCGGACGGCCCCGACGATGTAGCCGGCAGCCTGCCGGTAGACCTTGTCGACGAGCTCGTTCACGCCCGCCACGTCAACCACGGTGTGCATGACCGCGACGTCGCGCAGGCCCGTGTAGGCCTGGAAGGTCCGCATGCCCGAGGCGAGTGGGGTCACGATCAGCTTGGGGAAGCCGATGTCGAGCTGCTGGAACGCCACGCCGGCGAGATGCGCCCCGGCTCCACCTACACAGAGGGCGCCGTCGATCCGGCCCTCGCGGGCGAGCTCCGCGGTCACCTCGGCCACACCTCGCTGCATCACGCCCACGGCGTCGCCCCTGTCCATCGCGCCCAGGTCGGCGAGCGTGGTGCCGGCAGCGGCGGCGACGCGCTCGGCCGAGTGGCTCACGCCGGCGTCGCTCGTGTCTCCGCCGACGCTCGCATCCAGAGTGACGACATCACCTCCCAGGCCCTCGATGGCCTGCTTGACCCTGCTCAACTCGACGTGCTTGGTGTCGAATGTGCCGATGAGCAGGATGGTCGGGCGACGGGTGGGCACGGGTGTGTCGTGCGAAAGGTGTTCTTGATATCGATCAGATTTCGGAATCTGCCTCGATCTTGTTCGGTCAGACCGTACAACACCGTTTCCGCCCGCGCAAGGACTGGGTCTGCGAGAGGGGTCTGACCGGGCCGGGCGCCGCGGCTCAGAGCCGCGGCGGGCCTTCGCGCAGGCGCTCGCGCGTGAACTCGAGCGACCCGCGGCCCGAGTGAAAGCGCTCGATCCACCAGGTCGCGCCCGCCTCCACGTACGGCTCCACGACCGCGCGGCCGGCCGCGGAGTCGCCGGGCGGGGTGTAGCCGGCCGTCGCGACCGTGAAGGGGCGGTCGGCCTCGATGCCCTGGCGCTCCCGCTCGGCCGCGACGAAGGCGAGCGCCTCGCGCAGGTCGCCGGGGGTGAGCAGCTCCCCGCCGCCGCGCTCGGGAATGACGCCGTCCATCCGCGCCGCGCGCCGGAACGGCCGCTTGTTGGGCCAGTTCCCGCCCACCCAGATCGGCAGGTGCTCCTGCACCGGCGGCGGCCTGAAGGTCACCTCCGCGACCTCGTAGTGCGTGCCGGAGAAGCTGACGGGCTGGCCACTCAGCAGGAGCCGCAGGAGCTCGAGGCCCTCATCCAGCTTCTCGCGCCGCACGAGCGGGTCCGGGTCCTCGCCGTAGGCCGCGAACTCCGCGTCCCCCGGCTCCCCGAGCCCCGCCCCGAAGACGACCCGTCCCTGGGACAGCACGTCCAGCGAGGCCACCTCGCGCGCGAGCTTCCAGGGCCGCCTGCGTGCAACCGGGGTGAGCATCGCGCCCAGGCGGATGCGGCGGGTGCGGGCCGCCGCGGCGGCCAGGGCGATCCACGGATCGCACACGTCCGGCGGTGACTCGAGGTCGAAGAGCACGTGGTCCCATGTGAAGAACCCGTCCCAGCCGCAGTCCTCGGCGAGCTCCGCCAGGTCGGCGAGCACCCGCGGATTCCCGTACTCCCACATGTTCGGGACGTGCACGCCGTAGCGCACGTCCCCGGCCCGGCTCACGCCACCGTGATCTCGTCGGCGAGGTAAACGTCCTGGATCGCGTTCAGCAGCCCGATGCCCTCGTCCATCGGCCGCTGGAACGCCTTGCGGCCCGAGATCAGGCCCATCCCGCCGGCGCGCTTGTTGATCACGGCGGTGCGCACCGCCTCGGCGAGGTCGCTCTGCCCCGACGACACGCCGCCGCTGTTGATGAGGCCGGCCCGGCCGAGGTAGCAGTTGATCACCTGATAGCGGGTCAGGTCGATCGGGTTGTCGGTGCTGAGCTCGTCGTAGACCTTGTCGTGGGTCTTCCCGTAGCCCGGGCCGAGCGCCTTGTAGCCGCCGTTGTTCTCGGGCAGCTTCTGCTTGATGATGTCGGCCTGGATCGTCACGCCGAGGTGGTTCGCCTGGCCGGTGAGGTCCGCCGCAACGTGGTAGTCCACGTCCTTCGTCTTGAAGGCCGAGTTGCGCAGGTAGCACCAGAGCACCGTGAACATGCCCCGCGCGTGCGCCTGCTCGAACGCCTGCGCGACCTCGACGATCTGCCGGCGGCTCTGCTCAGAGCCGAAGTAGATGGTCGCTCCCACGCCCGCGGCCCCCATGTTCCAGGCCCTGTCCACCGAGCCGAACATGACCTGGTCGTACTCGTTGGGATAGGTGAGCAGCTCATTGTGGTTGAGCTTGACGATGAAGGGGAACTTGTGCGCCCACTTCCGGCTCACCGCGCCGAGCACGCCCAGGGTCGAGGCGATCGCGTTGCAGCCGCCCTCCACGGCGAGCTTGACGAGGTTGTCGGGATCGAAGTAGAGGGGGTTGGGGGCGAACGACGCGCCGCCCGAGTGCTCGATCCCCTGGTCGATCGGGAGGATCGACACGTACCCGGTGCCCGAGAGCCGCCCGGAGTGGAGCAGCCAGTTGAGCTGGCGAAGCACGTTGCTCGAGCGATCCGAGTCCAGGAAGACCCGGTCGACGAAGTCCGGACCCGGCAGATGCAGGTTCGCCTTGTCGAGGGTCTCGCTGCGGTGGGTCAGGAGCTGCTCGGCGTCTTCGCCCAGCAACTCCTCGAGACGCGAATGGGTGATTTGCTCTGTGGCCAAGTCGTCCTCTCCGGGTCGCGCGGGGAACGCGATCCTACCGGCGGGGCGCTGCATGCACGCCGCCTAGCTCATGGGCCGTGAAGGACTCGAACCTTCAACCTTGAGATTAAGAGTCTCCTGCTCTACCAGTTGAGCTAACGGCCCGCGCCCGGCGATTCTAGAGACCATCGGTGCGCGGCCGGCGCCGCCGGCTGCTTGCGCAGCCGGGACTCAGTTGTTGCTGCCGCCGGCGACGGCCGCCAGCGCCTCTTCGCGCGAGGAGTGGATCGGGAAGACGCGGTCGAGACCGGTGATCTCGAAGATCTTCGTGATGTTGTCGTCCGTGCACACCAGCGCGAGCGACCCGCCGGAGGGGCGCAGCCGCTTGACTCCGCCGACCAGCACGCCGAGCGTCGTCGAGTCGATGAAGGTGGCCTGCGACAGGTCCACCACGATCTGCTTCTTGCCCGACTCGATCAGCTCGACCATGCGCTCCTTGAACTCCGGCGCGGTGTACAGGTCGACCTCGCCCCCGAGCTCGATCACATGGGTCGTTTCGTCGACAGCCTCGTCTTCGATGTGGAAGTTCACGCTTCTCCCGGTTCGTCCTTGGTCGCCAGCATCCTGCCTGCGATCCGCGAAGGGTAACGTCAGCCGGCGGCCTGCTGCTGTTTCGCGGCCTTCTGCAGCTGCGCGGCCTGCTGCTCGACCTGCTTCTTGAGGTTCTTCGGCGCGAGGTCCACGGCCTTCTGAGCCGCGAGGTCCGCCGTGCGCTCGTCCCCGGCCAGCGCGGCGTACTGCACGAGCTGAAGGTAGGACTGGAAATCGTTCGACGAGTCGGCCACGATCGCCATCGCCCGGGCCGCCTCCTTGGGCCTCCCGAGCGCGCCCACGTCGTAGACCCGCAGGGCGACCGACGCAAGCGAGGGGTCGGGGTTGCCCTTGGCGGCCTCGAGATAGCGCTGCCAGTAGACGCCCGCCCTCCGCAGGTCGTCGCGCGCGTCATCGGGGAAGGTCGTCGCGTTGGGCTCCTGCTCGGACACGGCGAGCGAGTAGTTGTCGCGGACCAGCGCCTTGAGCGCCGACGCGTTCGCCGGGCTGGCCTGGAGGCGCTCCTCGTTGCGCTCGATCCGCTTCTGGGTGACGTCGTCCCCGCCGTTGGCGGAGCGGTCGCTGAAAGCGTCGAAGAGCCCTCCGGACACGTCTCCGCCGATCCCGAAGAGCACGAGGCCGCCGCCCATCAGCACGGCGAGCATCAGATATGTGGCCTGCACCGCTCGGCGGCGCCGGCCTCTCAGGTCGAAGAGCATGCGGGGCGGAAGGCTAGCTGCCCTCGGCGGAGGCGATTCGCTCCGCTACCTCCGGCGCCGGCCGGCCGAGCACCGAGGCCAGCCAGATGCTCAGCTCGTAGAGGAAGATCAGCGGCACCATCTCGAGGATGAGCGTGAGCGGGTCGAGCGTGGGCAGGAGCGAAGCCACGACCGCGATGATCACGATCGCGTAGCGGCGGTTCTTGCGGAGCTTCTCGGGGGACGTGACACCGAGCTTGCACGCGGCGAGCACGCCCACGGGGATCTGGAACCCGATCCCCATCGCCAGCATGAGCATCGTGATGAACGAGTAGTAGTCGCGAGCGCGGACCTGGGTGTTGAAGTTGTCCGCGTTGAAGTTGAGGAGGAAGGTCAGCGCGGGGCCGAGCACCACGAAGTAGCAGAACACCACGCCCGAGATGAAGAGCACCGGGACGAGCAGGAGCAGCGGCAATGCCACCCGCCGCTCCGTCGGGCTGAAGGCCGGCAGGAGGAACGCGTAGACCTGGTAGAGGATCACCGGCAGCGCGATGATCAGCGCCACGTAGGCCGAGTTCGTGAGCGTCGTGTAGAAGGCCTCGGCGGGACCGAGCGTGATCGGCTCGATTCCGCGCGGCAGCGGATGGTTGACGATCCGCAGGACCAGGTCGTTCTGCCAGCCGGTGACGGCCCACGCCGCGCCGAAGGCCAGCGCGCAGATGACTATCCGGGTGCGTAGCTCGTCGAGATGCTCGACGATGGAGAGGCGATCTTCATGGGCGATCGGGCGGATGCGGCGCGCCACGGTGCGGCCCCGCTCGGCTTAGGACTGGCGCTCGCCGGCGGCAGTCGGCGTCGGCTCGGGCTTGTCGGCGGTCGCCTTGACCGCTTCGAGCTCCTCGCGCTCTTTGTCCTTGCCGGTGATCGAGTCCTTGAACTCGCGCATCCCCGTTCCCAGCGAGCGCCCGAGATCGGGCAGGCGCTTGGGACCGAAGACCACCAGCACGACGACGAGCACCACGATGATCTCTAGTGGGCCTGGAGTCCACATGAGTGCCGCATGTTAGCGGGGCGCCCTAACTGTCTTCGAAGTTCTGGTAGAAGCGGCTGGGGGTCGGCTCCGCCTGCCCCTGGTACTTCGAGCCCATCTCGCCGGAGCCGTACGGGTGCTCCACGGGCCCGTCCATCCGCATGAACGAGAGCTGCCCGATCGGCATGCCCTCGTAGATCGTGATCGGCAGGTTGGCGACGTTGGAGAGCTCGAGAGTCAGCCTGCCGGCGAACCCGGCGTCGACGAAGCCTGCGGTCGAGTGGATCAGGAGCCCCAGGCGCCCCAGGCTCGACTTGCCCTCCAGGCGGGCCACCAGATCGTCCGGGAGCTCCACCTGCTCGAGCGTCTGGCCGAGCACGAACTCGCCCGGGTGGAGGATGAACGGCTGGTCGCGGTCCTTGATCTCCACGAGCTCCGTCAGGTCGTCCATCGGCTGCCGCACGTCTATGTACGGGTAGCGCGCGTTGTGGAAGACGCGGAAGCGGCTGTCCACGCGAACGTCGACGCTGGACGGCTGGACCAGACGCTCGTCGTAGGGGTCTATGACGATCCGTCCAGCCTCGATTTCGGCACGAATCGTGCGGTCGCTGAGCACCACGGGCGCCCGAGTCTAGATACGGCGCGGGATCGACCGCCCACGGGCGAGGTTTCCAGTTCAAGTTCCCTGATCGCGTGCCGATACGGGGATCAGGATGGAAGAGATGGAGACAGGCGGAGAGCAGACCCACTACGTCAAGCGCGTGGTTCTCCCCAGCGGGAAGACGATCGAGGTCGTCTACTTCAAGGAGACCGAGACCCAGCTTGACGAGGTGCATGCTGTCGAGCACGCCCCCGCGGAGCCCCACCAGGAGCTTCACGTGTGCATGGAGTGCTACTCCGAGCTCGTGTACCCCGTCCACTGGGACGAGGCCGGGCCCGAGAACTGGAACGTCCTGCTCCACTGCCCCAACTGCGACGTCTACCGCGAGGGCATCTTCGCGCAGGACACCGTCGAGGCGTTCGACGAGGAGCTCGACCGCGGCGGCGACGCCCTGGCGCGCGACTACAAGCGCCTCATGCGGGCGAACATGGCCGAGGAGATCGAGCGCTTTGCCGGCGCCCTCCTGGCCGACGCCATCCTCCCTGAAGACTTTTAGTCGCGCCCTTCAGGCGTAGCGCTCGACGACGCCATCGGCGACCAGGCGCAGTGCCTGTTCCCGATCGTCGGGCAGTCCTAGCCGGTCGAGCCGCGCCTTCGCGGCGTCCACGTGCTCGAGCGCCAGGCGACGCGCCTCGTCGAGCGCGCCGGTGGCGGCGATCCGCTCGCACAGCTGCTCGGCGCTCGCGGCGTCCGTGGCGACCGCGCGCAGGTCGATCTCGCGCAGCTCGGGGTCGCGCCTGCGGGCGAGTATGAGCGGCAGCGTGACGGTGCCGTCCAGCAGGTCGGTGCCCCGCGGCTTGCCGGTGCGCTCCGCCGGGCCCGACACGTCGAGCACGTCGTCGAGCAGCTGGAACGCCAGCCCGATGCCCTCGCCGAAGGCCCCGAGCGCCTCCGATCGCTCTGGTGTCCCGCCGAACAGCGCGCCCAGGCGGCAGCACGCGTCGAACAGGCTCGCCGTCTTCAGGCGGCAGCGCTCGAGGTAGCGCTCGGCGTCCACGTCCGCCAGCCAGGCGTCCGCCCGCTGCATCAGCTCGCCGCGCGCGAGCGCCGACGAGGCGTCCGAGAGGCGGCTCACGGCTTCCTCGCTCCCCGTGCCCGCCAGCTCGGCGAAGGCGCGCGAGAAGAGCAGGTCGCCCGAAGCGGTGGCGGCGAGCCGGCCGGCCTCGGCGAAGACGGTCGGGCGGCCGCGCCGCACCGGCGCGCGGTCCAGCACGTCGTCGTGCACGAGCGTGGCCATGTGGAGCAGCTCCACCGCCACCCCTGCCGACACGAGCCGTGGGTCCGAGTCGTCGGTGGCGGTGAGGAACACGAGCATCGGCCGCAGGCGCTTGCCGCCCGCGGAGAGCATCCCGGTGGTGTGGCGCTCGAGCTCAGGGCCGTGGCCCGTCACGACCTCGGCGAGCCGCTCCTCCGTGCGCTCGAGCGCCGTGGCGAGCGCGGGCCCGCCGGCGGCGAGCACGGCCCCGAGCTGTGCCGGGGCCGTCGTCACGCGCGGGTGCCGGCGTGCAGCGCGATGATGCCGCCGGCCGTGAGGACCCAGCGGACGTCCGTCAGTCCCGCCGCGGACAGCTCGGCCGCCAGCGCTCGCGGGTCGGGGAAGCGGCGGACGGAGCTCGGTAGATAGGAATAGGCGTCCGGATCCCCGGCGAGCCGGCCGAGTCGCGGCACCGCCTGGTCGAACCAGACCCGGAAGAACCACGACAGCGGCGGCTTCTGCGGCGTGGTGATCTCGAGCACCACCACGCGGCCGCCCGGGCGCGTGACGCGCGCCATCTCGGCCAGTCCGCGAGGGAGGTCGGAGAAGTTGCGCGCGCCGAAGCCCACCGTCACCGCGTCGAACTCGCCGTCGGCGTACGGCAGGGCGAGCGCGTTGCCGGCTTCGAAGCGGATGTCGGGCGCCTTGGCGCGCGCCAGCTCGAGCATCCGCTCGGAGAAGTCCATCCCCACGACCTCGGCCCCGCGGGCCTGCAACGCCATCGCCAGGTCGCCGGTCCCGGTGGCCACGTCGAGCGCGCGCGATCCGGGTCCCACGCGGGCGAGGTCGGCCGCGCGCTCGCGCCAGCGGTGGTGCATGCCCACCGTCATGAGCCCGTTCATGCGGTCGTACACGCGGGCGATGCGGTCGAACATCGCCTGCACCTGCGTCTCGGGGAGCGTCCCGGACGCCGTGCTCATCCCGGGTTCCCTACTCGTCGCCCTTCAGCGAGGCGACGTACTGCACGAGCTTGTCGAACTCCTCCGGATTGGTCTTGCGGAAGTTCGCGTAGGAGGGCATCGGAGCCGTGGGGTTCTCGAGCGTTCGCGCGATCGCGTCACGCCCGAGGGTCGAGCCGATCTCGGTCAGGTTGGGTCCGAGCGTGTTGCCGTTCTCGCCGATCTTGTGGCAGCCGAGGCAGCCCGCCGACGCGGTGATCTCCTTGCCCTCCTCGTACTGGGGTTTCGTGGCGAGCTCGATCTCGGTGGGAGAGCCCGCCAGGGCGCCGAGCACGGACAGGTAGGTCATGGCCGCGATCGTGGCGATGCCGGCGGTGGTGGCGATCGGCCGCCGCAACGGGTGCCGCTCCGGCCCGCGGTCGTAGAACGGCAGCAGCAGCAGGAGCATCAGGCAGATCGTTGGGATGCCGATCGTCGCGAGGAAGACCAGCTCCGGCGGCTTGACCACGCGCAGCAGCTCGAAGAGGAAGAAGAAGTACCACTCGGGCCGCGGCGTGTAGGTGGTGGTGGTGGGGTCCGCCTTCGGCCCCAGCTCGGCGCCGAACAGCACCGCCATCAGGATGATCACGCCGATCGTGATCGTGGCCATCATCCCGTCCTTCGCGATGGCGTACGGGAAGAACGGCTTGCCCTGGTTCTTCAGGATCGAGTATTCGCGGAGGTACTCCTCCTTCTGACGGGCGTCCACCTCAGAGCTCCTCGGTCAGGAGGTCCTTCTTCTCCGCCTTGATCCAAGGCGGAGCGGTGGTACCCAGCTTGGCCACCAGGTACAGGTGCGCGCCGATCAGTGCCGCGATCAGGCCCGGCACGGCCAGCATGTGAAGCGCGTAGAAGCGGGTGATCGTGGTGGGACCGAACTCCGACCCGGCGCGCAGGAAGTCCGCGAGGTAGGGGCCGACGATCGGCCCGGAGGAGTTGAGGTTGACCGCCACCACGGTGGCCCAGAAGGAGCGCTGGTCGAACGGGAGCAGGTAGCCCGTGAGGCCCATCATCAGGGTCAGCACGAGCAGCACGACGCCGATCACCCAGTTCAGCTCGCGCGGGTACTTGTAGGCGCCGAAGAAGAAGGTCCGGCCCATGTGGAGGAAGATCAGGATGATCATCACGCTCGAGCCCCAGCGGTGCATGCCGCGGACGAGCTCGCCCAGGAAGACCTCGTTGGTGATGTGCGACGCCGAGGAGTACGCGCGCGAGACGGAGTCCGGCTCGTAGTACATCGCGAGGAACACGCCGGTGACCGCCTGCGAGAGGAAGGCGAACATCGTGGCCGAGCCGAGCGTGTAGAACCAGTTGGTGCCCTTGGGGGTCTTCCGGTAGAGAAATCCCCGGAGGAAGGGGCTGAGGCCGCTGCGCTCGTCGAGCCAGCCGACGACCGACGCTGTCCCCTCAACGGCGTGGTCCTTGGGCGTGGGCTTGGTGGTGGTGCCCGGGGCGCCGTTCGCCCCGTTGGCGCCGTTGGTGCCGGGCCGCGACGGCGTGGGCCGCAGGAACTTGGGGAGCGGTGGAGCCTTCACGTGGTCGGCCTCGAGGGATAGAGGTACTGCCAGAGCCCGTCGAGGTGGTTCGACGGGTCGCGCGGCGAGAAGCGCTCGAGCTTCGAGTTGAGCGAGAACCGGTCGCCCAGCTCCACGTTGCCGTTACGCACGCGCGTGTAGAAGCGGTCGAGCGGCCGCACCGGCGGGCCGCCCTCGACCTGGCCCTGGAATCCGTAGACGCCGCCGTGGCAGGGGCAGACGAACTTCTGCGATGCCTGGATGTAGCGGACCGGGCACCCGAGATGGGCGCAGCGCGTGGAGATCGCCACGTAGGGCTGGTCCTCGTTGCGCTTGTCGTCACGCGCGGGGTCGAAGCGGCGGATGTACACGGTGGTCTTGCCAGGGTCGCCGATCTCGGCCACGATGTTGATCACCCGCTGAACGTAGGCGTCGTCGGTGAAGTCGTTCACGGGACCGACCGACTGCCAGTTCTCGAGCGAGGTGTCCTCGAACACGGGGCCGAGCGCGAAGCCGAGCGCCGGCAGCGCGAACGCCGCCGTTGCGATGCCACCCGCCGCGAGCGCGGTGCCTTCCATGAAGCGCCGGCGCGTGACGGTCTCGCCCTCGAAGCTCCCGGCGATGCCGCGACCCTCGGTGTAGCGGGACTGCTTGTCGAACTTGGGAGGATCGGCCACGTTGCTCGGTTCTATCGCCCCACGAAGGTTATTGCCAACTTGGTGGCGGAAGGCACGTTTGGCGCCCGGCCGCTCGGCAGCCCCTAGGGGGCCGGGAGCCTATCGCGGGCCCAGGCGCGCGCGCCCGGTCCTCGCGTGCCCGACAGCGCTCGGGCGCTGGCGTCCCAGAGCCCCTCGGCCAGCTCACCGCGCCCGGCGGCGTGCGCCTGGGCGGACAGGGAGATGAGATCGGACAGCTCCGTCACGGCCGCCACGTCCCCCGCGGCGGCCAGCCTGGCGAGCCCGAGCGCGTACAGGGCGTCCCCCGCCAGCAGGCGCAGGTCCTCGTCCATGCCGGCGAACGCCCGCGGGGAGGCGTAATGCATGAGATAGCCCTCGTAGACCGCCTCGAGCACGAAGCGGCGGCACCCGTCCTCCAGCTCGTCGAACCGCGCCGGCCCCGGGTCCTCGACCCCATGCGCGGCAAGCGCCGGGTCGGCCGCGCGGACCACGTCGGCCAGCGTGCTCATCGCTCCGCCACCTCGGCCAGCGCCTCGCGAGCCGCGGCCAGTGTCTGCTCCACCTCGCGCTCCCCGTGCGCGAGCGACGGGAACCAGGCCTCGAACTGCGACGGCGGCAGGTAGACCCCGCGTTCGAGCATCGCGCGGCAGAAGGCGGCGTGGGCGTCGAGGTCGCACGCCGCGGCACCGGCGTAGTCCCGCACGGGCGCCTCCGAGAAGAAGAGGGTGAGAAGCCCTGTCGAATGGCTCACCTGGACCGGAACGCCCGCCTCGCCGGCCGCCACCGCCAGACCGTCCGCGAGAGCCCTCGCCGTCGTGTCGAGATGGCGGTAGGCATCGGCGTCGAGCAGCCCCAGCGTGGCGAGCCCCGCCGCGGTGGCCAGCGGGTTTCCCGACAGCGTCCCGGCCTGGTAGACCGAGCCGGCCGGGGCCACCTGCTCCATCAGCTCGGCACTCCCCGCGTACGCCGCGGCCGGCAGGCCGCCGCCGATGATCTTGCCGAGCACCGTCAGGTCCGGCGTGACCCGCTCGCGCTCCTGCGCGCCGCCGGGCGCGACACGGAATCCCGAGATCACCTCGTCGAAGACCAGCAGGGCGCCTGCGGCGTCGGACGCCTCGCGGAGAAAGTCGAGGAACCCGGGCTCCGGCGCCACGAGGCCCATGTTCGCCGGGTACGGCTCGCAGAGGAGCGCCGCCACCTCGCGCTCGGCAAGCGCGCGCTCCACGGCCTCGCCGTCGTTCCAGGGCACGACCACCGTGTCCGCCGCCTGGGCCTCGGTCACTCCCGGGCTGGCGGGAATCCCCTGCGTTGCCAGCCCGGAGCCGGCCTCGGCAAGCAGTCCGTCCACATGACCGTGGTAGGCGCCCGCGAACTTCACGACCGCCGCCCGACCGGTGGCGGCACGCGCGAGCCTGATCGCGCTCATGCTCGCCTCGGTGCCCGACGAGGTCATCCGCACCATCTCGGCCGACGGCACCCGCGCCACGATCTCGGCTGCCAGGTCGCTCTCCGCCTCGGTGGGCGCTCCGTAGCTGGTGCCCAGCGCCGCGGCGGCCGTGACCGCCTCGACCACGTCAGGGTGCGCGTGCCCGGCCGCCAGCGGGCCCCACGACATGACCCAGTCGAGGTAGCGGTTGCCGTCCACGTCCACGATCTCCGGCCCCTCGCCGCAAGCCATGAACAGCGGATCGCGCCCGATCGCGCGCATCGCGCGGACCGGGGAGTTCACCCCGCCCGGCATCAGCCGCAGCGCCCGGGCATAAGCCTCGGACGAGCCTCGATGCCGAAGCACGTGGCTTGGCCGCGTGCGCCCGGATGTCATCTCAGGAGTGCTCTGCCTCCCACTTGCGGTGCTCGTCGTTGAAGTAGAGGAGGCGGACCTTCTTGAACTCGGTGGACGAGTAGAGCGTGCTGCGCTCCTCGATCCCGGTGGACTCCGCGATCGAGTCGAGGATCGCGTCGCACTCCTCCTTCGAGCGGCCGTGGGCCATCGTGAAGACCGAGTACGGCCAGTCGGCGTACGTCGGCCGCTGGTAGCAGTGCGAGATCCCCCGGAACGCGGCCATGGCCGGCCCGATCTCGAGGATCCGGTCGTCCGGCACCTTCCACACGCCCATGCCGTTCGCCGAGAAGCCGGCGCGGCGGTGGAAGAGGATCGCCGCGACCCGGCGGAGCGCGCGACGCTCCTTCATCGACTCGAGGTGCTCTAGAAGGCTCTTCTGGTCGATGCCCAGCTCGGCGGCCGCGGGGGCGTACGGTTCCGGCACCACCGGCAGGTCGCCCTGGAGCGTGCGGATCACCGCGTAGTCGAGCTCGGACAGCTCGATGGCCTCGGGCTCCTCGTAGTCCTCGGCCACGCCCGCGCTGGCGAGCGCGTCGGTGCCCCCCTCCATCTCCAGGTCCATGCGGATCTTGAAGAGGCGGATGGTCGGCAGCTGGCGCACGGACTCTGCGCCGGTGAGACCCGCGAGCACGTCGAGCGTGCCCTCCAGGCCGAGGCGCGAGCCGGGCTCCACCGCGATCGTGAACCACATGTTGAAGTCGTGGTTGCGCAGGTAGTTGTGGGAGACGCCGGGGTGCGAGTTCACGATCCGGGCGGCCCGCCACGGGTGCTCGGGGTCGATGCGGGCCGCCACGAGCATCGAGCGGTAGCCGAGCACGCGCGTGTCGAAGATCGGCGTGACCTGGCGGATGATTCGCTCGTCGAGCAGCCGCTGGGTGCGGGTGAGCACCTCCGCCTCGGGCACCTCGGCCAGCTCCGCCACGCGCAGGAACGGCCGCGGCTCGAGCGGGAACCTGCCCTGAAGCAGGTTGAGCAGCTTGCGGTCGAGATCGTCCAGCGGCACCGCGGAGCCGTCCTTGCGGCTCCGCACCTTGGCTACTGAAGCCACTCGGCCACGTCCTTCGCGTGGTAGGTGACCACGATGTCTGCCCCGGCCCGGCGAATCCCCGTGAGCGTCTCGAGCACGGTCGCGCGCTCGTCGATGTACCCGGCGGCCGCGGCCGCCTTGATGAGCGAGTACTCGCCGCTCACGTTGTAGGCCGCGACCGGCACGCGCGTGGCCTCCTTCACCCGCCGGATTACGTCGAGATACGGGAGCGCCGGCTTGACCATCACCACGTCCGCGCCCTCCTCCACGTCGAGCAGCGCCTCGCGCACCGCCTCGTCCGCGTTGGCGGGGTCCATCTGGTAGCTGCGCCTGTCGCCGAACGCGGGAGCGGCGTCGGCCGCCTCCCGGAACGGCCCGTAGAAGGCCGAGGCGAACTTGGCCGAGTAGGCGACGATCGGCACGTCCTTGTGGCCCTCGGCGTCGAGCTGGCCGCGGAGGGCGCCCACGCGCCCGTCCATCATGTCGCTCGGCGCGACGGCGTCCGCGCCGGCGGCGGCGTGCGAGATCGCCGTCTTGGCCAGCAGCTCGAGTGTCACGTCGTTCTCGATCGTCCCGTCGTCGGCGACCACACCGCAGTGGCCGTGCGAGGTGTAGCCGCAGAGGCACACGTCGGTCATGACCACGAGCTCGGGTTGGGCGTCCTTGAGCGCGCGCACCGCCAGCTGCACGACGCCCTCGTCGTCGTAGGCCCCGGACCCCTGGAGGTCCTTCTCGGCGGGCAGGCCGAAGAGCAGCACCGCCGGCACCCCGAGCGCGTGCGCCTGGCCGGCCTCCTCGACCGCATGCGAGATCGACAGCCGCTCGACGCCGGGCATCGCCTCCACCGGCGTGCGCGCATCCTCGCCGAGCTGGACGAAGAGCGGCCACACGAGGTGTGCCGCGCTCAGCTCGGTCTCGCGGACCATGCCGCGCAGCAGCCCGGTCTTGCGCAGGCGCCGCATGCGGGTGGCGGGAAAGGCCATCGGTTGCAGTCTAAGGGCCGTGGTCTATGGGCCGCCGTCTATGCAAAGCGACGCAGGCCTAGGCGCGCGAGCGCACCGAATGCAAGCGCCAGCACGGCCAGGTGCACGATCGGGCCGGCCATGTCGCCGCTGTCGTTCAGCGCCGCGTTGAGGGCGTCGAGCGTGGGCTTGAACGGGAACAGCGCGGAGATCACCCTGGTCACGTCGTAGAGCGCGGGCGCCACCGAGCCCGACGGCACGAGAGCCAGGAACGCGAGCGGCAGCGCGATCATGAACGCGAGAAGCGACGCCGCCCGCACCTCGCGCGTGAGCGCTCCGATCGCCAGGCCCAGCGCCGCGAACCCGATGCCCGCTGCGGCGAGCGCCACGACCCAGAGCGGGAAGCGCCCCCAGTCGAGGTCCACGAACAGGCCGAGGCCCACGAGCATCAACAGGCAGGCCGTGGCCGAGCAGACAGCCGCCAGGCCGGCCTTCTCGACCAGGAGCGCGGATCGCGACACGAGGCCCCTCACCAGGCGGGGGAACGCGTTCTCCTCGCGCTCGAGCGCGAGCGTGCCCGAGGCCAGCAGCAGCGTGATGAACATCATCGAGACCGCGACCGCCAGCGCGACGGCGAACGAGCTGAGCGAGTTACGGCCGCCGTCGAGCGAGCGCGCCCTCACCTTGATCGGCTCTCCCACCACGGCCAGCACGTCGTCCGAGAACGACAGGTTCTCGCGCGCGAGCTCGGCGAAGCTCACCACGCGGTCGACCTCCGCGCGCTGGGGCGAGTCCGCCGGCAGCTCGCTCTGGGCCTTCCGCAGGATCCGCTCTGCGCGCTGGAGCCCAAGGATGCTGATGTCCTGGCCGAGGAACCTGTAGTCGCCTCCGGTGCTGATCAGGTTGAGGAGGTCGAGGGCCTCCTCGGCCACCCGCTTGGTGAGCGCGGCGTTGGCCTTCTGCACCTGCGACTTGATCGTGTTCTCGACGAACTGCCGCTTGGCCGGGTCCTCGGCGTTGTAGAACACGTCCACACTGCCCGATTCGAGACCCGACTGGAGCTTCTCGGTCAGGTCCTTCGGGATGACGATCGCGGCCAGCACGTCGCCGTCCCTGACCTTCTGGATCGCCTCCTCGCGGCTCTTCACCTGCACGGGCTCGATCGCGTCGAAGAGGCGCCGTCCCTCCTTCGTGATGTCGATCCGCCTGCCGCCCAGCTCGAGCGTCCCCGCCGACGCGGGCAGCTCGTTGTAGAACGCGACCTCGGGCTTGTCGGGCCCGCGCGAGAGGGCGAACCCGATCAGGACGGCGATCACGATCGGGTAGAGCACCAGCATGCTCACCAGCAGCGGGGAGCGGCGCAGGATGCGCAGGTCCTTGACCAGCAGCCAGCGCATCAGTGGCCTTGCTGGTGGAGGAACCTCACGAAGGCGGCCTCGAAGTCGAGACCGTGTGCGCCGACCAGGCGCTCGAGCTCACGCGGGGAGCCGTCGAAGAGGCGCTCTCCGTCGGCCAGCAGGATCAGCTGCTGTGCGTAGCGATCCGCCTCCTGGACGTTGTGAGTGGCGTAGACCACCGTGGTGCCCTCGGCGGCGAGCCGCAGGATGAACTCCCAGAGCCGCTCGCGCTGACGCGGGTCCAGCGCGGCGCTCGGCTCGTCGAGCAGGAGCACCTCCGGGCGCGCCAGGAGCCCGATCGCGATGTTCACGCGCTGGCGGTTGCCGCCGGAGAGCGTGGCCACCTGGTCGTCGGCGCGGTCGCGCAGGTCCGACAGCTCGAGCATCCGGTCCACCGTGTCGGCGAGATCCGGCACCCGCTCGAGCCGGGCGAACAGGGCCAGGTTCTCGGCCACGGTGAGCTTCCCGTACAGCCCCGCCTGCTGGGGCACCCACCCGATCTCCTCCGGGGCCTTCGAGACGGTGCCCTCGTCGGGGCTCTGGATCCCGGCGAGGATCGACAGGAGCGTCGTCTTGCCGGCTCCGTTGGGGCCGATGATCGCCACCAGCTCGCCCCGTCCCGCGGACAGGGACACGCCCTTCAGGGCCTCCCGGTCGCCGAAGCGCTTGGTCAGACCGCGCGCCTCCAGCACGGACGGCGCGCCCAGCGCGGGGCTGCTTGGGGCGGCGCTCGTCTCCACGGCGGCTCAGCTTGGCAGAATCGCTTTGATGAAGCTCCTATTCGTCGGCGACGTGGTCGGCGGTCTCGGCCGGCGCACGCTGGCCTCCCTGCTGCCCGGCCTCCGCGACGACCACGAGCTGGACTTCGTCGTCGTGAACGGCGAGAACTCGGCCGGCGGCGTGGGCATCACCGAGAAGACCGCACGCGAGCTGCTCGAGATGGGGGCCGACGCGATCACGCTCGGCAACCACGCCTACCGCCACCGTGAGGTGTACGGCTTCCTGGATCGCGAGGAGCGCATCGTGCGGCCCGCGAACTTCCCGAAGGGCAGCCCGGGCCGGGGCCACACGGTGGTCGAGAACGACGGCATGCGCCTTGGCGTGGTCAACCTCTCCGGGCAGCTCTTCCTGGAGGCCGTGCGCTCGCCGTTCAACGAGGCCGACGCGATCCTCTCGACGCTGCGGGGGACGGCCGACCACGTGCTCGTGGACATGCACGCCGAGGCCACGAGCGAGAAGGTCGCGATCGGCTGGTACCTCGATGGGCGTGTCACCGCCTGCGTGGGCACGCACACCCACGTGCCCACGGCCGACCTCCGGGTGCTCCCCGGCGGCACCGCCTACGTGACCGACGTGGGTATGACGGGGCCGCGGGGCGGCGTGATCGGGGTCAAGCGCGAGCAGGCGATCGAGCGCTTCCTCACGCTCACCAACGTGCGCTTCGAGACCTCGGACGAGGACCCCTGGCTGAACTCGGTGCTAGTCGAGGCGGACGGCGAGGGCCGCGCCACGCGGGTCGAGCAGCTGCTCCTCCCGGCGCGGCTGTAGCGCGCGCACGGTGAGCGCCACCGCGGCGAGCAGGGCGGCGTCGCGGAGGCAGACGAGCGCCACCGGCAGCGCGTCGCGGTCCACGAGCTCGTGGTAGAGACCCGGGAACTCGATCAGGGTCAGGAGCGTCGCCAGCGCCACCACGAGCGCCAGCGCGTGTAGCCGCCACGCGAAGGCGAGCACCCCGAGCGGGACCGTCCAGACCAGGTACTGCGGCGACAGGACCCTCCCGAGGCACGCGAAGGCCGCCACGGCGCCGAGCGCGGCCAGGACGACCGTCCGGCGGTCATCCGGGGCGGCGGCCGCCTGCAGCGAGAGGAGGGCGATCACCGCCAGCATCGCGGCCGCCAGCATGGTCGCCGCGGCGTTCGCGGCCGGGTGCTCCAGCCCATCCGAGCGGTGGCTGCCCAGCCCGTCGGCCTGCCCGAGGCCGAGGCCGTCCAGGGCGTAGACGAAGGCAGCGGGCACGCTCTCCACCTGCACGGGGCGGTCGACCTGGTAGCTCACCGAGTCGCGAAAGCCGTCCGGAGAGGCCGCGATCGCAAACGCCGCCACCACGACCATCGTCCCCGCCAGCGCGAGCCCGCCCTCGAGGGCCACCCGCCGGCCGCTGCGAGCCGCGAGCCACGCGAGGGCCACCGGCGCCGCCACGATCGGGAAGCCCTTCGTCATAACCGCCAGACCGAGCACGGCGAGTCCGAGGCGCGGCCGCTCCACCACCAGCAGCCACAGGGCGAGCAGCATGAGGGCCACCGGAGCGAGGTCGAAATGGGTCCGCAGCATGGCGCCGCAGAGGAACGGCATCGCCGCGGCCGCGAGCAGCGCCCGCCGGGTGTCTCCCCCGGTCCGGGCCGCCAGCGCGCCGCAGAGCACCACCACCGCCGCTGCCAGCAGGAAGGTCCAGCCGGCGAACGCCCACCGGAAGGCGTCCTCGCCCGTGCCGAGCAGCCCCGGCAGCACGATCGCGGGAGCTGCCAGCGGCGGATACTCGAAGAACTGGTCGCGGTACGGGAGCTCGCCGTTCAGGACGGGCTCGGCGAACGTCCGGTACACGTACAGATCGTTCACGCTGTCGTCCGAGAACGGCGGGATCCAGAGGATCGCGGCCCAGCCGGCCACCAGCAGCAGGAGCGCCGGCAGGAGCAGGCGCCTCACGCGAGCACCGCCTCGCGCTCGGGCGCCGGCGCAGCGGTCGGCTCGTCCCGGGCCTGTGTGCGGTAGGCCCCGAGGCAGACGACCAGCACGAACGGCAGGAACCACACGATGTACAGGTAGAACCAGTGCGTCGCCGCCAGCTGGAGCGCGATCAGCACGGCCGCCCCGAGCGCCGCCGTCTGGCGCGCTCCGCGCTCGCGGGGCACGAACGCCAGTCCAAGCGCCAGGCCCGCCGCCGCCACCTTCACCAGCGTGTGCAGCCAGCCGATCGAGTTCTGTCCCCAGATGCTGAACGGCGAGGGGCGCGAAACCTGATATCCGAGCGTCCTGTCGTAGAGCTCGCGCAGGCTGCCGTCGGGCACGAACGGGATCACGGCGAGGGCGAGCACCGCAAGCAGCGCGAGCGTGAACACGACCGGGCGGGCGCGGCCGCGCGCGGGGTAGAAGGCGAACAGCGGCGCGAGCGCGAGCGGCACGAACTTCGCCGCGGTGCCCAGCCCCACCGCGATCCCGCGGGCGGCGGCGCCGAGGCGGGTGCGCGCCGGCGAGATCGTCAGCGCCAGCATCGCCAGGACGCACGCCAGCGCCACCAGCGAGTCGTTCGAGTTCGTCTCGAGCGCGAACGCCGTGTAGGGGAAGGCGGCCCAGGCGTACGCGAGCGCCAGTCCGAGCAACCGCCCCTCCCTCCCTGGCCGGAGCCGCAGGCCGAGCAGGAACAGTCCGGCCACCACCAGGAGGTCGAAGGCGATCGCGGCGCCGTGGGCGGCCGGCAGGTCGTCCCAGCTCCCGCTCCAGGGAAGCGCCTGCTCGAAGGGGACGTACGCCAGGTAGCTGAGCGGCCCGTAGGTGTCCCCGCGCTCCACGTCCTGGGAGAAGCCCTCCCCGTAGAGCCGGTCGCCGTCGACGATCCGGTCCGCCCCGATCACGCCCGCGTAGCCAACGTCGATGACATTCGAGTCCACGATGTTCAGCCCGATGCGGAACGAGAGCAGGAACACGAGGCCCACGATCAGCACCTTCGCCGGCAGGTGCGGCACGAGCGGGCCCTGCCGCTCGCGCGGGCGCAGGCCGGCCACGAGCGTTCTCAGCAGGAGATAGCCCAGAACCGGGTACACGAGCGGCACCGACGTCTCGATCTCACCGCGGTTGAAGTACACGTGCGAGACACCGAACCCGAGCAGCACGAGCAGGTCGAGGTGCAGCAGCCGGAAGGGGCGCCGCAGATGCACGAACGGCGCGAGGAAGAGGAGGCAGAGCGGCAGCCAGACGTAGGGCGCGTTCAGCTTGCGGCCGAAGGCGCCCTCGTAGCCGCGCGCCATCGTCCACGCCACCTGCGGGCCGGTCCACTGCTCGAGCAGCGCGCCGCTGCGGTCGTCCACCTGCACCTGCACGAGCTGCTCGCCGTCGCGGAAGAAGCTGATCTGCCAGCGACCCGGGCCCTTGATGTACGCGGTCGGGTCGAGGCGACCGCCGCGGCGCTCCTCGGCCACCACCTTGTCGCCGCGCTCGGCGAGCCCGATGATCTGCTCCGCGCTGCGCTCGAAGAAGCGCGGCGGCTCTGTCTGGGACGCCGGCTGGCGCAGCTCGGCCGCGGCCGCCGGGGCAGCCCCGACGAGCACGGCGCAGAGCGCCGCTGCCAACGCGGCCTTCAGTCCCGCGACACCTCGATGGCGAAGCTCCAAATCTTGTTCCCGACGAAGTTGAGGGGGGTCGACACCGCGATGGAGATTGCCTGAGCGATCAGCTCGTTCATGCCGGCGACGCTGACGAGCACCTCGAGGATGGTCGCCGCCACCAGGAAGGCGACGATGCTCACCGCGAAGAAGCGCGGCGCCTGGAAGCCGGCGCGCCCCCCGCGGGCATCGAACGTCCAATGCCGGTTCCACCAGAAGTTGTTCACCACCGCCACGACGAACGCCACCGTCGCGGCCACGAGATGGTGGGCGCTGAAGCCCTCGACGCAGAGCGCGAACACGGCGAGGTTGACCACGTAGCCAGAGCCACCGACGGCGCAGAACTTCGCCAACTGCAGCCAGTTGTTCGGTTTCCTCAGTCCAGCGCGCACGCGGACGTGCACGGCATGCGGGCGGCGCGCGACGGTCGCCTCGCCCTCGTCGCTCATTCGGTCACCGTACACGGAAGTGGTCGAGGACAAGGGGGGTCACATCCGCCAGCGACCACTGCTCGCGTGCGGGGGCGTCCACACCGCAGAGGAGGAGGACCCCCTCCGAGTCGTCCCGATGGAGCGACCCGTGGCTGCCGCCGCCCACGTGAGCCGACCCGCCCCAGTCCACGAACTCGAACGAGGGCGTGGCCGACACCAGCACGTCGCCGCCGTGGGGGCAGTCGAGCGCGGACCAGAGCCGCCCGAGCGCGTCCGGATACTCGGGGCTGCCGACCCGGCCGTCCCCGATCGCGAGGTCCAGCGCCGCGAGGTCGCCCTCGACGCTCCAGCCCTGTCCGCGCGGGTCGACGACGTCTTGGCCGGGCCGGAAGGCGAGGCGGCCGCGGTCGGAGTGCACGATGGCCGATCCGTTCTCGCGGTGGACGACGAGGTCCACCCCCTCGACCTCCTCGAGCACCTCGACCGCACGCGGCACGAGCTCGTCGCGGCGCGCCTCGTCGAGCACGTAGACCATCGCCGAGCGGGCCGCGGGGCACACGGCCAGCTCGGCTTCGGTGGGCGCAGGGTCGGCGGGAAGGAGCACGCGCCATGAGTCGAAGGCCTCGGCGAGGTTGACGCTCGCCTCGACCTTGGTCTGCGAGTGGTCGGACATCACGATCACGGCGTGCTTCTCCAGGAACGCGTCCACCCCTCCGGCCACGTGCATGATCCGCTCGAGGGCGCGATCCGCCTCGGCGATCGAGCGCACCTGTCCGTCGGGACCGGCCTTGTGCGAGTAGGTGTCGTTGTCGGGCAGCGAGAACAGCATGAAGTCGAAGAGGTCGTGCTCCACGAGGTACGCCCCCACGCACCCGGTGTGGCGGTCGCGCTGGCCCGGCATCCCGAGCGCCGACCTGCAGCCGGTGTCGCGCGAGTCGAAGAGATCCGCGTAGAAGAGCTCGCGCGCTCCGTAGACCGGATGGCGGAACTGCGCGGCCTCGGCGATGCGCCGGTAGACGCTCGCCCCGGACGGCTCGTGCCTGGTGCGTCCGCGGTAGATCAGCCACGTCGTGCAGGCCGTGCGAAGCCCCGCGTCGTCGAGGTGCTCGAACACGGTCTTTCGGCCCCGGCTCAGGTGGGCCATGTTCATGTTGTAGACCGTGTCGAAGAGCGACCGCACGACCCCGAAGGCGCGCGTGGCCTGGAACGACGAGCCGTACTCGATGTAGCGCTCCTCGCCGCGGTGGTACCAGTTCATCGAGGGGATGTGGTGCTCGGCGGGCCCGCTCCCGGTGGCGATCGCCGCGGACGCCACCGGGGTGACCGACGGGAATGTGGACACGCAGTCGCGCACGTAGGTCCCGCACTCGCGCAGCGCCGCGAGCGCCGGAGCGCGGCCCTCCTCGATCGCGAGATCGAGCATGTCGGGCTTGAGCGAGTCGATGACCGCCAGGACCAGCTTCTTCGGTTGGGCCACTACCGCAGTACCCGCAGGCCGGCGTACTTCTCGCCTTCGCGGCGGCGGCTTCCGAAGAGCAGCAGCACGAAGCCGATGAGCGCGACGTACGAGATCGGCGGCACGAACACCGCCAGCGCCGCGAGCAGGAGGGCGGCCAGGTCGGCATAGACGGTCAAGAGGCCGGCGGCGGAGGCGTCCACGCGCCGCCTGCGCGCGCTGGACGAGGCCGCCCACCGCCAGTCCGCCCAGCACCGCGCAGGCCGGGCCGGCCACCAGGCCGAGGACCACCCCGTGGCCGTCGTCGGCGAGGACTCCCGCGAACATGAGCGCTCCGAGCACCGCGGCGAGGCCGAGCAGCGCAAGGTCTATCGGCGAGCGCGAGTCCCCCGCGGGGCGTGGGCGGTCGAGCCAGTAGGCGACCAGCCCGAGCACCAGCACCGCGCCCAGGAAGGCGGGCGACTCGAGGAAGCTCCAGTCCGTGCCGTCGAAGTCGATGCCCACGTCGCCGCGCGCGAGCGCCCCCGCCAACAGCGGCGGGAGGAACGGTCTGACGCCGGTCGCGCCGGCCAGGCCGGCGCCCGTGCCGATGTCCATGAACAGGCTCATGAGCGGGTCCGCAGGGCGGTACCCTGCGGGCGCATGACGATAGACCAGCCGGCAGGGCAGGGTCGCTCAGCGGCGAACGGATCGGCGTGAGCTTCTCCCGCGACCTCGAGCGCTACTCGGGCCTGTTCGCGTCGCGCACGAAGGTCATGAAGTCGTCGGCGATGCGTGACCTGATGGCCATCACCGCCCGGCCGGAGGTCATCTCGCTGGCGGGCGGGCTTCCCGACACGAGCACCTTCCCGCCGGAGTCGTTCGCGGCCGCCACCCGGCGCATCGCGGAGGAATCCTGCGCGCGGGCGCTCCAGTACGGCCCCACGGAGGGGCTGGACGAGACCAAGACCTGCATCGTCGAGGCCATGGCGGCCGAGGGCATGCGCGTGGACGCGGACGACCTGATCGTGACCACCGGCGGGCAGCAGGTGATCGACCTGGTGACCAAGGTGCTGATCGATCCGGGCGACGTGGTGATCGCCGAGGGCCCGACCTACCCGGGAGCGGTCCCCGTGTTCTCCTCGTACGAGGCCGACGTGGTGCAGATCGACATGGACTCGGAGGGCATGCGCATCGACCTCCTCGAGAACACGCTCGACCGGCTCGAGCGCGACGGCCGCAGGCCGAAGTTCATCTACACCGTGCCCACCTTCCAGAACCCGGCCGGCGTGACGCTGTCGGCGCCGCGGCGAAAGCGGCTCGTGGAGGTGGCTCGCGAGCGCGAGCTGCTCGTGCTCGAGGACAACCCCTACGGCCTGCTGCGGTTCGAGGGACCGGTGCCCGAGCCGCTCTACTCGCTCGACGGCGGGGTGTACGTGATGTACCTCGGCACGTTCTCGAAGACGCTCTCCCCCGGCATCAGGCTGGGCTGGGTCGCGGCGCCCGGTCCGGTGCTCGAGAAGATCAACCTGGGCAAGCAGGCGGCGGATCTCTGCACGTCCACGCTCTCGCAGCTGATGGTGCAGGCCTACTTCGAGCAGGGTCACTGGAGCGACTACGTGGCCTCGCTCGTGGAGCTGTACCGGGGCCGGCGCGACACCATGCTCGACGCCCTGGCGGAGCACTTCCCGCCCCAGGCGGAGTGGACGCGGCCGGCCGGCGGCCTGTTCGTGTGGGTCACGCTCCCGGACTTCATCGACACCACCGACCTGCTGGCACGGGCCCTGCGCGAGAACGTGGCCTTCGTGCCGGGCGAGGCGGCCTACCTCGACGGCCGCGGTCGCAGCTCGCTGCGGCTCAGCTTCTCCGCGTGCGGCCACGACGAGATCCGCGAGGGCATCCGCCGCATCGGCGAGGTCGTGACGGAGCAGGTGGAGCTCTACGGAACGCTCACCGGCGAGCGCCCACGCGTGCGTGAGCCCGAAGCCGAAGCCGCCGAGGGCGGCGGCGAGGGAGCGCGGGTGCTCCCGCTCCCGTCCCGCATCGACCGCGAGCTCCGCGCCAGGCGCAAGTGACCCGGGTGGCGGTGCTCAAGGGCGGCCGCTCGCTCGAGCGGTCCGTCTCGCTCCGATCGGGGGCACGGGTGGAGGACGCCCTCGTTCGGCTGGGGCACGAGGTGGTGGCCATCGACGTGTCGACCGACCTGATGCCGCGGCTGCGGGACGCGAACCCGGATGTGGCCTTCGTCGCGATGCACGGTCGCGACGGCGAGGACGGCACCGTGCAGGAGCTGCTCGAGATCGCCGGGGTGCCGTACACGGGCTCGGGCCCGGCGGCGTGCGCGCGGGCTACCGACAAGGTGGTGGCGAAGCACCTGATGCTCGAGGCCGGGATTCCCACGCCGCCCTTCTTCGCCTTCAACGAGACGGCCTTCCGCGAGCTGGGCGCCGCCGACGCCCTGCCGGCCATCGAGGAGCGGCTCGAGTTCCCGATCGTGGTGAAGCCCGCGAATGGGGGCTCCGCCCTCGGGATCAAGTTCGCGCGCAGCGCGAAGGACGTGCCGGGGGCCCTCGTGTCGGCCTTCTCCTATGACTCCAAGGTGCTGCTCGAGCGCTACGTCGAGGGCCGCGACCTGGCCGTGTCGATCCTCGACGGCGAGGCGCTGCCGATCGTGGAGGCCGTGCCGCGCGACGACGCCTTCTACGACTTCGAGGCCCGCTACGAGATCGGCCGCACCGACTTCGTCTGTCCCGCGGACCTCCCCGCGGACGTGACCGAGCGGGCCCACGAGCTGGCGCTCGCCACGTCCCACCTGCTCGGGTGCCGCGGCTTCGCGCGCGTGGACCTGATGCTCGGGTCGGACGGGCAGCCGACCGTGCTGGAGGCGAACCCGATACCCGGCCTCACCGACACCAGCCTGCTCCCGCAGGCGGCCGAGGCCGCCGGCATCGGCTTCGACGCCCTCGTGGCCCGGATGCTCGAGTCGGCGGGCCAGCCGGCCGCGCAGCCGCCCGTTTAGCGCAAGCAGCGGCTGGCCGGCTGCGCAGCGACGTACTCAATCGTCGCTGGCGAAGTCCTCGGGCGTCACGTTGTCGAGGAAGTCCTTGAACTTCTCGACGACCTCTTCGGTGTCCTCGACCTCGTGCTCGAACTCGATCGCGGACTCGGAGATCACGTCCTCAGCGGCAAAGATGGGCGCTCCGGTGCGGACGGCGAGAGCGAGCGCGTCCGACGGGCGCGAGTCGATCGGGATCTCGCGCCCGTTCAGCTGGAGCGTGACCTCGGCGTAGAAGGTGTTCTCGCGCAGCTCGGTCACCGCCACACGGGTGCAGGTGACCTCGAGCTCGGACAGGACCTCGCTGATCAGGTCGTGCGTCATCGGACGCGGGGTGTTCGCGCCTTGGAGCTTCATGAGGATCGCGGCGGCTTCGGGATGCCCGATCCAGATCGGGAGGAACTTGTTGCCGTCGCGGGTCTTCAGAAGCACGATCGGCTGCTTGCCGACCATGTCGAAGCTCACGCCATAGATGACCATCTCCTGCATGCCCTCGCGACAGTCTAGACGTGGTGGGAAGCGGGGGCGAAAGCGATCGGGATGAGGTCGCGATGGGCGATCCAGGACTCGAACCTGGGACCTCGTCCTTATCAGAGACGCGCTCTAACCGACTGAGCTAATCGCCCGCGAGCGGCGATTGTAGCGGCGGTCCGAGGCCCGTCGAGACGCCGGTCAGGCGCCGCGGCGGAGGGTCCGCTCGGCGAACTCGATCGCGTCCGCGGGCGAGGCGAACGCGACTTCGACCACGCACCCGTCGCCGCGCCGGCGCACCTTCACGGCACGCCCGAAGGCGGCTCCCAGCGTGTCCTCCGCGGCAGCGAGCGCCTCGGCGAGGTCGGGGTGCATGACCACCGGAGCGCGCTCGGGCCGCGGTGGTGCCCCGGCCTCCTCGCGCGCGCGGCGCTCGGTCTCGCGCACGGACCAGCCCTCGTCGCGGGCCGACCGGGCGAGCTCCCGCCTCTGCCCGTGGTCCTTGCAGATCAGGATCGCGCGCCCGTGGCCTTCGGTGAGCTTCCCTTGCTCGATCAGCTCGAGCACCTCCTCCGGGAGTGCGAGCAGGCGGATCAGGTTGGAGATGGCCACGCGGCTGCGTCCCACGCGCCGGCCGACCTCCTCCTTGGTGAGGCCCAGGTCCTCGACGAGCATCGCGCAGGCGCGCGCCTCCTCGACCGCGTTGAGGTCCTCGCGCGCCATGTTCTCGGCCAGGGCGAGGTCGAGCCCCTCCCAGTCCTCGGTGTGCCGCACGACGGCCGGGATCAGGTCGAGCTCGGCGAGCCGTGCCGCGCGCAGCCTGCGTTCGCCCGCCACGAGCTGATAGCGGCCACCGGCGAGCGGGCGCACGACCACGGGCTGGAGAACTCCGCGCGCGCGGATGGACTCGGCGAGCTCCTCGAGGGACGTGGCGTCGAAGGTCTGGCGCGGCTGGTGCGGGTTCGGCTCGACCAGCTCGAGGGGGATCTGGCGAAGGCCCTCGCCCCCGCCCTGTCCGCGCGGCAGGATCGCCGCGAGCCCGCGGCCCATGCCGCGGCGCTGCCCGGACTTGACGCCGGCGTCCTCCGCTTCCTGGCTGCCGGGCTCCGGTACGTCGATCCCAGGCCACTCGGGCGACGACCGCTCAGCCACGAGCCGCGACTTCCTTGGCGAGCCGCAGGTAGGCGGCCGTGCCGGCGCTCTGCGGGGCGTGTCTCAGGGCGGGAACGCCGAAGCTCGGGGCCTCCCCCAGCCGGACGTTGCGCGGGATCACCGTGTCGAACACGAGCTCGGGGAAGTGCTCGCGCACCTCTCGTTCCACGTCGCGCGCGAGGCGCGTGCGCGCGTCGTGCATCGTCAGGATCATCCCGGAGATCGTCAGGCGCGGATTGAGCTCCCGCTGGATGAGGCCCAGCGTGTCGAGCAGTCCCGCGAGACCCTCGAGCGCGAAGTACTCGGTCTGCACCGGCACGATCACGCTGTCGGCGGCGACGAGCGCGTTCACGGTCAGGGGTCCGAGCGACGGCGGGCAGTCGAGCAGCGTCAGCAGGTAGCGCTCGCGCACCGCGCCCAGGCGCTCGCGCAGGCACGTCTCGGAGCCCGCGATCCGCGGGAGCTCCACGTTCGCGCCCGCGAGCTCGGGCGTGGAGGGCACCAGATCGAGCCGTTCGGGACCCGCCGGCGTGGCGGCCGTGTCGAGGTCGAGCTCGCCCGAAAGGCAGTCATAGACGTTCGGGGACGAGTCCTTCGGATGCCCGAGCGCGACGGTGGCGTTGCACTGCGGGTCCATGTCCACCAGCAGAGTCGGATAGCCCGCGTCGGCGACGCTCGCGCCGAGGTTCACCGCCGTGGTCGTCTTCCCGACTCCGCCCTTCTGGTTGGCGATCGCCACGACGTTGCCCATGCACGGCGAGACTAGGTACCGGCCCGGTCGGAAGCGGGTTGGAGAGCGATCGTTCGGGGCCGAACCGTCAACCTCGAGAAGACGGTTCGGGGCCGATCAGCCCAGCGGCCGCTTGCGGGCGATCCCGGCGCGGCGCGGAAATCCGGAGGGGGTGGCCGCGATCTTGCGGAACACGTGCAGGTGCCGGTGGCGGGCGCCCTCGAACGGGACGACCGAGCGCACCTCCTCCGACCGCAGGCCGAGCGCCTCCCCCGCCCCCGCTCCCGCGCGCTCGTCGTCGGAGTCCCGGGCGCCCCTCCAGGCCACCACCACACCGCCCTCGAGCAGCAACGGTGCCGCGTACTCCAGCACCAGCGGGAGCGATCCCAGCGCGCGGACCGTGACGGCGTCATAGCGCCCCGCCCCGCCCCCCGCGGCACCGGTCAGCGCGCCCCACTCCTCCGCCCGCGCCCTCACCGAGCGCGCGTTGGCGATGCCCGCGGCGCGGATCAGGCGGTCGATCACAGCGCACTTGCGGGCCGCCGACTCCACCAGGTCCACGTGCGCGGACGGGATGGCGGCTGCGAGCACGAGGCCCGGGAAGCCCGCGCCCGATCCGAGGTCGGCGATCCGGGCCGCTCGTGCCAGGTCCTCGACCTCGAGGCCCGAGAGCCCGTCCGCCACGTGAGCGCGCAGCGCGGCCTCGGGCGTGCGCTCGGTGGTGGGCGGATCGGGCTCCGCGGCGAGCCCCTCCAGGAGGCCGGCGAGCCGGAGCGCGACGCCGTCGGGCAGCCCGTGGCGGGCCGTCAGCGCGGCCAGCGTTTCACGCGAAACGCCCGGCTGGGGCTCGCCCGGGCTAGGCGTCGCGGAACACGGCGAGCGGGCTCACCACGAGCCGCCGATCGGGCTCGTCGCCCTCGCTGTGGGTCTCCACGTCGCCACGCTCGCTCAGGTAGTTGTGCACGATCTTGCGCTCCGGCGCGCGCATGGGCTCGAGCTCAACCGGGCGGTCGTACTGCAGTGCGTCCTCCGCCGCGCGGTCGGCCATCCGGTGGAGGGCGGCGGCCCGGCGCTCGCGGTACCCGGCCGCGTCGACGGTCACCTGCTTGCGTCCCGCGTCGCCCCGGAAGGCGGCCCGGTAGGCGATGTGCTGCAGCGCGTCGATCGTCGCCCCGTGCTTGCCGATCAGGAGTCCGAGATCCTCGCCGTTCACGCTCGCGCGGATCTCGTCGTCGCTCTCGGTCACGTCCACCGAGGCCTGGAGCCCGAGCGAGTGGACGGTGCGGGACACGAGCGCGCGGACGCGCTCTGCGGGCTCCTCGGGCATCTCCGCGGCCGCCTCGCGCCACGCTTCGGGATCCACCTCGGCGCGGACGCGCGACGGGCCCGTCGTCCGGGTCCTCGACCACCTCGAACGTCACGCAGTCCGCCGTGACTCCCGGGAAGCGCGGCTCGAGCTCCTTCATCGCGGTCCACTTGGCCTCGCCGGCGCTCGCGCCGGACGCCTCGGCCACCAGGTCCTGCGGCTCCTCGATCGACGACATCGCGTCCTCCTGCCTCAGCGCCGGCGTCCGGAGCGCTTCTTCTTCCTGCGCGGGTTGGGCGGCGGCTTGCTCGTCGCGCCGTTGCCGGCGCTGCTCTTGGCCGCGGTGGCCTTCGCGGCGCCGGGCTTGCCGGCCCGGGGCTCGCCGTCCTTGGTGGGCGGCGGTTTTCCTCGCGCCGGGGCCTTCCCGTCGTCGCCATCGTCGGACAGCTCGCGCGGCGCGGGCTTGGGATAGAGCTTCTTGACGAGCAGCTGCTGCCCGATCGTCCACACGTTCGTCGTGATCCAGTAGAGGATCAGCCCCGCCTCGAAGTTGACGATGAAGATCGCGAAGACGAACGGCAGCGCGAGCATGATCCGGCGCTGCATGGGGTCGGCGCTCAGCGCAGTGACGAGGCTGGCGGCCAGCTGGGTCCCGATGTAGAGGACGATCAGCACGCCCAGCAGCACCGGCTCGGTGACCTTCGCCGCCAGGTTGTCGATGAAGTAGAAGCCCGGGTTGCTTGCGATGTCCGCCTTGAACTCGGGCGAGCGCAGCAGGTAGAAGAGCGAGATGAAGAATGGGATCTGCAGCAGCAGCGGGAGGCAGGACCCGAGCGGGTTGACCTTCTCGCGCTGGTAGAAGGCCATGACCTCCTGGTTCATCCGCTGGCGGTCGTCCTTGTAGCGGGCCTGGATCTGCTTGATCTCGGGCTGGAGCGTCTGGAGCCGCTGCATCGACTTCACGCCCTTGAACGTCAGCGGCAGGATGAACAGGCGGACCGTGAAGGTCAGCAGGATGATCGACCAGCCCCAGCTGTTGGGGAAGTCGCCGATCAGGTCGTGCCAGAACTCGAGCACCGCCTGGCAGGCATCGATCAGCGGCTGGAGGACGTTTGCGATGTGGGTGCGCATGGCTTAAGGGCTCGGCCGCGGGCGGAACAGCGTCTGGTCCTCCACGAAGTCCACTCCTCCGTGGCTCCACGGGTTGCAACGCAGCACGCGCCAGGTCGCCAGCACGACTCCCCGGAGGATGCCGTGACTGCGGACTGCCGCCACGGCGTAGGCCGAGCACGACGGATGGTACTTGCAGCGGCTGGGCAATCCGGGCGAGATGGCGCGCCGGTAGAAATGGATCGGAATCACGGCCAGCCGGCGCAGCGCCATCATCCGGCCTCGCCTCCCGATGTCAGGCCGGCCTCGTCGAGCACCACGCCGAGCGCCTGCTCGATGGCGGTGCCGCCGCCGTCGCGCGCGAGCTCTCCCGCGGCGGGACGGGCGACGATCACGAAGTCGAGGCCGTCGGGGAGCGCCTCGGCTCGAGCCCAGAAGGCCTCGCGCAGGAGCCGCTTGACCCGATTGCGCTCCACGGCCCCGCCGAGCTTGCGCCCGACCGACACGCCGAGCCGCGGCGACTCGGCGTCCGCGCGCGGGAACGCGTAGACAACCAGGTGGCGGCTGGCATGGGAGCGGCCCTCGCGGTAGACGCGATCGAACTCGCCGCTGCGGGACAGCCGGCGGCGCCTGCGACGCGCGCGGTCCGCCACCAGCGCCCTACGGCGTGAGCCGCTTGCGGCCCTTGCCCCGGCGGCGCTTGAGCACCCGCCGCCCGGCGCGCGAGCTCATGCGCGCACGGAAGCCGTGGCTGCGGGCGCGCTTGCGCTTCTTGGGCTGGTAGGTGCGCTTCATCGAAAGGGGGCACGGCCGATAGGGCAGGCTGGCCGCGCGCAGGCCAGGGTACAAGATCGCCGCGGGTGGTCTCCGCGCACACCCCTGTGGACAAGCCTCGCGAGGGGCTCCGATCGAGGGGCGTCAGGCTTTTCGCGCGTTTTGCGGGCTGGTGCCCGAGGGCCGCGTGGAGGCCCTCCAGAGCGCGTGTAGACTCGCTCTCGCCGAGGGCAGCGGCCCTCCCGCCGCCGGTCTCTCTCTCAGTAATCGTCGGATCAAGACCCCAGCAAGGAGGGTTGCAACTGCCCGTGTCGGGACAGCTCGAGACGCTCTGGCAGCACATTCGCGACGAGCTCCGCCGGGAGGTCCCCGACTTCAAGTTCCACGTCTGGCTGGAGCCGCTGGAGCCGGCCGGGCTCACCGACAGCACGCTCTACGTGCGCGCCCCCGAGCACATCCGAACCTCGGTGGCCGAGCGCTACCTGCCGCTGCTGCGGCGTGTCGCGTCGGGCTGCGCCGACTCCTCGCTCGCGCTCGAGGTCGTAGGCGACGACTGGGACTCCGACCGCGACGAGGGCGCGCGCATCCAGGCCGGCGCCCCGCTCGAGCCCGGCCTCAACCCCAAGTACAGCTTCGAGCAGTTCGTGATCGGCGAGGGCAACCGCTTCGCCCACGCCGCGGCGCTCGCGACCGCCGAGATGCCGGCTCAGGCGTACAACCCGCTCTTCCTCCACGGCGCGCCCGGGCTCGGCAAAACGCACCTCCTCCACGCCATCGGCAGGTACGTGCACCGCTACGGAGGCGGGTTGCGCGTGCGCTACGCGACCATCGAGGAGTTCACGAGCGAGTTCGTGGGCGCCGTGCGGGAGCAGCGCACCGAGGGCTTCAAGGACGGCTTCCGCAACGCGGACGTGGTCCTGATCGACGACGTCCAGTTCCTCGCCGGCCGTACCCGCACGCGCGAGGAGTTCTTCCACACGTTCAACGCTCTGCTCGACTCGGGCCGCCAGCTCGTCCTGACGTCCGACCGTCCCCCGGAAGAGCTTCCGGACCTCGAGGACCGCCTGTCCGAGCGCTTCCGCTCCGGGCTCGTGGTCGAGCTCGAGCCCCCCGGGATCGACGTCCGCGAGGCGATCCTCTCCAAGCGCGCGCGTCTCGACGGCGTCGAGGTGGCCTCCGACGTCCTGGCGGAGATCGCCGGCTCGGTCACGAGCAGCGTCCGCGCCCTCGAAGGCGCGCTGATACGCGTGGTCGCCTATTCCTCGCTGCGCGGCCAGGAGCCCACGCCCGCGCTCGTGCGCCACGTCCTCCGCCGGCTCGGTGGCAAGCCCAGCGACGGGCCCTGCGGCATCGCCGACATCCTCGACGCCGCCGCTCGAGAGTTCGGGGTCGAACGAACGGCCCTCGTGGCTCGAGACCGGCGTCCCGCGGTCGCCACCGCACGTCAGGTCGCCATGTACCTCGCGCGCGAGCTCACCAACCACAGCCTCCCCGAGATCGGCCGCGGCGTCGGTGGGCGCAACCACGCGACCGTCATCCATGCCATCAACCGCGTCGGGGCGGCCGTCCTCACCGATCCGGCCCTGCGCACAGCCGTGGACAACCTGCGCACGGAGCTTGACCGCTCGGCTTGATGGCCGCCCCTACTGCGACAATCAACACCTTCTGCCGCTCCCATCCACAGGCGCGACACCGCGCCATAGAAGGGATCGGACCGGTTTCTCCAGTTATGCACACGCCCAACAACTCCGTCTTCAGTTAGGAAGATCTTGAAGCTCACCGTTTCCCGTGAAACGTTCTTGAACCGTTTGGGCGTTGCCGTGCGAGCGGCATCGACCCGCAGCGCCATCCAAACGCTGGCCGGCGTGCTGATCCGTGTTGAGGAGGGATCCGCCGAGCTCCAGGCCACCGACATGGAGCTGGGCCTCCGCGTCAGCCTCGAGCCGGAGTCATCCACACCGGGCCAGGCGGTGGTCCCGGGCCGTCTCCTACTGGACGTCGTGAGGTCGCTTCCCAAGGACGACCTGACCGTCGAGTACCGGAGCGCCCAGCAGGATGTCGAGGTCACGTCCGGCCAGGCGCGGTTCCACCTGCGCACGCTGCCCCAGGAGGACTTCCCGAAGCTTCCGGAGGCGCCGACCACCGGTGTGCTCACCGTGCCGACGCAGGCCTTCGTCGACACGATCGCCCGCGTGGCCCGCGCGGCCTCGCGGGACGAGACGCGCCCGCATCTGACCGGCGTGCTCGTCACGGCCACCGGCAAGGAGCTGCGCATGGTCGCCACGGACTCCTATCGCCTGGGCGTGAAGGAGACGTCGCTCCAGCAGGAGCTCGACGGTTCGCTCGAAGCCAACGTTCCGGCCCGCACGCTCCAGGAGCTCGGACGCATCGCCGGCGCCGGCGAATCGGAGACGATCGGAGTAGCCGCCCTCGAGAACCAGGTGATCTTCACAGCCGACGGCGTCGTGCTCTCCTCGCGGCTGGTGGAGGGGCGCTTCCCGAACTACCAGCAGCTCCTCCCGGATTCCTACGAGCACGAGCTCAAGGTGAGCCGGGAGGAGATCCTCGAGGTGGTCCGGCGCGTTGGGCTGCTGGCGCAGAAGAACGCTCCGCTTCGCCTGCGCTTCACCGAGGGGGCGCTCGACGTGTCGGCGCAGACTCCGGACGTGGGCGAGGCCAGCGAGTCGCTTCCGGTGCCGTTCGCCGGCGAGGAGCTCGAGATCGGCTTCAACCCGGAGTTCTTCCGCGAGGGTCTCGAGAGCGCCGAGTCCGACGAGCTCACGCTCAAGTTGATCAGCCCCCTTCGCCCCGGGCTCATCGAATCCGGCAACGAGGGCTCCAGCTTCCGCTACCTCGTGATGCCGATTCGTCTGAACGTCTAGGACGGCGTGCGCGTCGCCCGCGTCGAGCTGCGGCAGTTCCGCAACTACGACCGGGCCGCGGTCGACCTTCCCGACGGCCTGACGGTGATCTGCGGGCCGAACGGGGCCGGCAAGACCAACCTCCTGGAGGCCGTGTACTTCGGCTGCACGGGCCGCTCTCCGCGGACCGGCAACGAGCGTGAGCTGGTTCGGCGCGGGGAATCGGTGGCGCGCGTCACGCTCGAGCTCGTGGACGGCGACCGGTCGCGACTGCTCGAGGTGGGCTTCGAGCCCGGAGAGGCCAAGCGCATCGTGCTCGACGGAAGCGCGCTCGACGGCCCGCCTGGCCTGGACGCCCGGCCACCGGTGAGCGTCTTCCTTCCCGAGCGGCTCGAGCTCGTCAAGGGCGCGCCGGCAGCCCGGCGAGCGCACCTGGATCAGCTCGTGGCGGCGCTGTGGCCATCGCGCGCCGGCACCCGGGCCTCGTACTCGCGGGCCCTCGCCCAGCGGAATGCGCTGCTCGCGCGTGTACGAGCACGCGCCGCGCCAGTCGACGGGCTGAGCGCCTGGGACCGCGAGCTCGCGCGCCAGGGCCTGCAGCTGATGGCGGATCGCCGCGAGGCGCTGGACGGCATCAGGGACGGATTCGCGGAGCTGGCGGGGCGACTCGGACTTCCCGGCACGGCCGAGCTGCGCTACCGGCCACGCTCCCAGGCGACCACGCTGGACGAGCTCGGCGCCGAGCTCGAGGAGCGCCGGGCGAGCGACATCGAGCGCGGGTTCACCGTCCACGGTCCGCATCGGGACGAGGTGCGGCTGCTGTTCGACGGGGCGGCTCTGCGCGCCTACGGATCCCAGGGCCAGCAGCGCGTCGCCCTGCTCGCCCTGCTGTTCGCCGAGCGCGCCCTGCTCGCCGAGCGCCGTGGCCGGGCGCCCCTGATGCTGCTGGACGATGTGATGTCGGAGCTCGACGCGGATCGCCGCGAGCTGCTGGCGGAGCTGCTTCGCTCCGGAGGCCAGGCGCTGGTCACCGCGACCGAGCGCACCCACGTGCCGGGCGCCGAGAGCGCGTACGTGGATGTCGAGGGCGGCCAGATCCTCGGGCCGCGCGGGGCACTCGCGGCATGAGGCGCCGGGCCCCGCGCGCGCTGAGCGCCGTCCTCCCGGCAGCGCTCTCAGGTGCTGCGCCGCCGACCCTCCTCGCCCGTGTGCAGGCGGCCTGGCCGGGCGTGGCCGGGGAGGCCCTCGCGGCCGCCACGGCGCCCGTGGCGGAGCGCGAGGGGGTGGTGACGATCTCGTGCGAGTCCTCGCTCTGGGCGCACGAGCTCGACCTGCTGCAGCGCGATCTGCTGACCCGTCTGAGCGAAGCGCTGGAGGTCTCCGGAGCGGGGGCGGTGGAGCGCCTTCGCTTCAGCGTCGGTTCGCGCCCGAACGAAGGCTGAGCACCCCCGAGCGCCCGGCAGCGCCCGGCATCCTCCTGAGGGCCGCTTTTTGCGTGATTTGCGGGGATTTTGTAGCACTCTTCACCGTCCGGCGAGAGGGGTAGCCTGCTAATATTCAAGGCGGTCTTATGTAGCGCCCCGGCCCGCGTCCGAGAGCGACGAGGAACCGGGGCCTTTTCACGCAATCGGCAGACGGAAGGCACGGCTTGGCGAAGAAGTCGGCGAACGACGATGGAGCCCGCAATAAGGGCGACTCGAGTTACGGCGCGCAGGACATCACGGTTCTCGAGGGACTCGAGGCGGTGCGCAAGCGGCCCGGTATGTACATCGGGTCGACCGGAGCGCGCGGCCTCCACCACCTGATCTACGAGGTGGTCGACAACGCGGTCGATGAGGCGCTCGCCGGCGAGGCCGACGAGGTCGAGGTCGTCATCCACCCGGACAACAGCGTCACGGTCACCGACAACGGGCGCGGTATTCCCGTCGGGAACATGGAGAAGGAGGGCCGGCCCGCGGCAGAGGTCGTGCTCACGGTCCTCCATGCCGGAGGCAAGTTCGGCGAGGGCGGCGGCTACAAGGTCTCAGGCGGCCTCCACGGCGTGGGCGTCTCGGTGGTCAACGCGCTCTCCGAGCGGCTGGCGCTCACCATCTGGCGCGAGGGCCACGAGTGGACGCAGCCCTACGAGCGCGGCACGCCGATGAGTCCCCTCGAGAAGGGGGCGAAGTCGGACCGGTCCGGCACCCAGATCACCTTCCTGCCGGACCTCGAGATCTTCGAGACGATCGACTACGACCGGACCGTGCTCGAGCAGCGCTTCCGCGAGATGGCGTTCCTCACCAGGGGCCTCAAGATCGCGTTCCGCGACGAGCGCGGCGAGCGGTTCGAGACGACCTTCCAGTACGAGGGGGGCATCGTCGACTTCGTCAAGTACCTGCACTCGCAGGGAACCCGCGAGCCGCTGCATCCCAAGATCGTCTACGTCCAGGAGACCAGCGACATCGGCGAGGTCGAGGTGGCGCTCCAGTGGAACAACTCCTACCAGGAGGCGCTCCTCTCGTTCGCCAACAACATCAACACGCACGAGGGCGGCACGCACCTCTCCGGCTTCCGCTCGGCGCTGACGAGCACGATCAACAACTACGCGCGCCAGACCGGCGAGCTCAAGGAGAAGGACCAGAACCTCCAGGGCGAGGACGTCCGCGAGGGCCTGACGGCCATCATCTCCGTGAAGCTCCGCGAGCCGCAGTTCGAGGGTCAGACCAAGACGAAGCTCGGCAACCCGCCGATCGCCGGCTTCGTGCAGGCCGCCGTCAACAAGGGGCTGGCCGAGTTCCTCGAGGAGAACCCCTCCGACGGCCGTACGGTGATCCGCAAGTCCGTCGAGTCCGCCCATGCCCGGGACGCCGCCCGCAAGGCGCGCGACCTGACGCGGCGCAAGTCGGCGCTCGAGAACTCCACCCTGCCCGGGAAGCTCGCCGACTGCTCGGTCCGCGACCCCGCGCTCGCCGAGATCTTCATCGTCGAGGGTGACTCCGCCGGCGGCTCCGCGAAGGCGGGACGCAACCGGAACACCCAGGCGATCCTGCCGCTGCGCGGCAAGATCATCAACGTCGAGAAGAACCGCATCGACAAGGTGCTGTCGAACAAGGAGATCCAGGCGCTGATCACGGCGATCGGGACCGGGATCCGCGAGGAGTTCGACATCGAGAAGGCCCGCTACCACAAGGTGATCCTCATGACGGACGCCGACGTGGACGGGGCGCACATCCGCACGCTCGTGCTGACCTTCCTCTACCGCGAGATGCCCGAGCTGATCGACGCCGGCTACGTCTACATCGCGAAGCCGCCGCTCTACAAGGTCAAGTCGGGCAAGCAGGACGTCTACATCGAGAAGGAGTCCGAGCTCGAGGAGGTCCTCCTGCGCGACAAGCTCGAGCTCATGGAGGTGCACGACCGCGAGCGCGCGAAGTTCGAGCTGACCCACGCGCGCTGGCAGCGGTACGGCCGGCTGCTCAAGCAGTACGAGGGCTGGGCATCCGCCCTGCGCGCCGAGTTCGGCCACGACACGGTCATCTTCCTCGAGGAGTCCAACATCCTCGACGACGGGATCACCGACATCGACGGCGTGATCGGCCTGCTGGGCGGGGAGGACCCCGAGGGTGATCCGCACGAGACCTCGCTGGTCTCGCAGAACGAGACAGAGATCGTGGCGCGCGTGATCGAGCGCAAGACCGGCACGGCCCAGAGCTACCGGCTCCTGCGCCGGATGTTCGACGCTCCCGAGTACGCGGGCTTCGTGAAGATGCACGCCGAGCTCAAGGCGATGGCCGGCACCCCGCCGTTCGACGTGGTGCTCGGCAAGCGCGACGCGCTGGCGCTCTCGTTCGAGGACCTGCGCGCGCGGGTGCTCGAGGTGGCCCGCGACGGGGTGCCACTCCAGCGCTTCAAGGGGCTGGGCGAGATGAACGCGGACCAGCTCGCGGACACCACGATGGATCCTGAGCAGCGCACCCTCCAGCTCGTGACGATCGACGACGCGAGCGGCGCCGACCAGATCTTCTCGATGCTGATGGGCGACGCCGTGGAGCCACGCCGCGCCTTCATCGAGGCACATGCCACCGAGGTGACGAACCTTGACGTTTGATCGGAGTAGCGCCTGATGTCCATTGACCAGCTGACCGGCGGGAACATCGAGCCACGCGGGCTCGAGGAGGAGATGCGCTCCTCGTACCTCGATTACGCCATGAGCGTGATAGTGGGGCGGGCGCTGCCCGACGTCCGTGACGGGCTCAAGCCCGTCCACCGCCGCGTCCTGTTCTCGATGCACGAGGCCGGGCTCCAGCCGAACCGGCCGTTCCGCAAGGCGTCACGCGTGGTCGGCGACGTCATGGGCCAGTTCCACCCGCACGGCGACTCGGCGATCTACGACACGCTGGTGCGCCTCGGGCAGGACTTCGCGATGCGCTATCCGCTCGTCGAGCCCCAGGGCAACTTCGGCTCGATCGACAACGACCCGGCCGCGGCCATGCGGTACACCGAGGCGCGTCTGTCGCGCCTCGCCACGGAGATGCTCCGCGACATCGACGCGGACACCGTCGACTTCGGGCCCAACTACGACGAGTCGCGCCAGGAGCCGCTCGTCCTGCCGGCGCGCTTCCCGAACCTGCTGGTCAACGGCGCGAGCGGGATCGCGGTCGGCATGGCCACGAACATCCCGCCGCACAACCTGCGCGAGTCGATCGACGCGGTGGTCGCGTACATCGACGATCCCGACATCGGCGTCGACGGCCTGATGAAGCACATCAAGGGCCCGGATTTCCCGACCGGCGGCATCATCGTCGGCCACGGCGGCATCCGCGAGGCCTACGAGACCGGCCGCGGGCGCGTGGTCATCCGCGGCAAGGCCCACATCGAGCCGATGGAGCGCGGCAAGGAGCGCATCATCGTCACCGAGATGCCCTACCAGGTGCCCAAGGGCGACGGGCGCGGGGACGGCAGCGGGCTGATCAAGAAGATCGCCGAGCAGGTCCAGAACGAGCGCATCAAGGAGATCTCCGACCTTCGCGACGAGTCCGACCGGTCCGGCATCCGCCTGGTGATCGAGCTCAAGCGCGACGTGCTGCCCAAGGTCGCGCTCAACAAGCTCTACAAGCACACCCCGCTCCAGACGACCTTCGGCGTGAACATGGTCGCCCTCGTCGACGGCGTTCCGCGCACGCTCGGCCTGCTGCCGATCGTCAAGAACTACGTCGACCACCAGCGCGAGGTCATCGTGCGCCGCACTCAGCACGAGCTGAGCGAGCGCGAGGCGCGCCTGCACATCCTCGAGGGCCTCCTCGTCGCCATCGCCGACATCGACGCGGTGATCAACCTGATCCGCGCCTCCACCGATCCGGACGCGGCACGCGATGGCCTGATGGACCAGTTCAAGCTCTCGCGCATCCAGGCGCAGGCGATCCTCGACATGCGCCTCGCCCGGCTCACGGCGCTCGAGGCCGACAAGGTCAAGCAGGAGCACGCCGACACGCTCGAGCGCATCAAGGAGCTCCGCGAGCTGCTGGGCGACGAGACCAAGGTCATGGGCCTCATCAAGGAGGAGCTGCTCGAGATCCGTGAGCGCTACGGCGACGACCGGCGCACGCAGATCACGCACTCCGAGGACGAGATCGACATCGAGGACCTGATCGCCGACCAGCAGATGGTCATCGCGATCACGCACTCGGGCTACATCAAGTCGCTGCCGCTCGCCACCTACCGCCAGCAGAAGCGCGGCGGCGTGGGCGTGACCGGCATGGACATGAAGGACGAGGACTACATCGAGCACCTCTTCGTGTGCTCGACGCACGACTACCTCCTCTTCTTCACCAACCGAGGCAAGGTCTACCGGCAGAAGGTCTACGAGCTTCCGGAGGCGCAGCGCACGGCCAAGGGCCGGGCGCTCGTGAACATCCTTCCGCTGCGCGAGGGCGAGCGCGTCCAGTCGGTGCAGGCCACGCGCGACTTCACCGAGGGCAAGTACCTCGTATTCGCGACCCGCAAGGGTCAGATCAAGAAGACGGAGATGCTCGCCTACAACACGCCGATCAAGGCGGACGGCATCATCGCGATCAACATCCGCGACGAGGACGAGCTCGTGGCGGTGCGGCGCACCAGCGGCGACGAGGACATCATCATGGTCTCGCGCTCTGGCCAGGCGGCCCGCTTCAACGAGGACCAGGTGCGGGCGATGGGCCGCGACACCGGCGGCGTGCGCGGCATGAACGTCTCGCGCGGGGACAACTGCGTCCTCGCCATGGACGTCGTGCGGCCCGACACCGAGCTGCTGGTCGTCACCGACGCCGGGTACGGCAAGCGCACCCCGATCGAGGAGTACCCGGTCAAGGGGCGCGGGGCCATGGGCGTGAAGACCATCGGCCTCACCGACAAGAAGGGCGGCGTGGCCGCTGCGCTGATCGTGCGCGAGCACCACGACCTCGTCTTCATCTCCCAGAGCGGGATGGTCCAGCGCACCGGCGTCAAGGGCGTCTCCAAGCAGGGGCGGCCCGCTCAGGGCGTCCGTCTGATGAACCTGCGCGAGGACGACCAGGTCAGCGCCGTGGCGCTCGTGATGGAGTCGGCGGCGGATACCGCGGCTGAGGTTG
>CAWDLI010000015.1:0-481363 GCA_963803245.1 uncultured Thermoleophilaceae bacterium
TGTGCGGAATCGCCGGGATCATCTACCGCAACGGCGGTGGGCAGCACGAGATCGGGCGCGACATGACCCGCATGCTGCAGGCGATGAAGCACCGGGGGCCGGACTCCACCGGCTATGCGCTCTACCGGCCCGAGGCCGACGGCTACGTGATGCACGTGAAGCTCGCGGAGGCCAACGGCCATCAGGGGTTCGACCGTGAGGAGATGCTCCGCCGCTCGCGCACGGAGATCGAGGCGCATGTACGCGCGGTGGGGGCCACGATCCTCAGCCTCGACACCAGCAACGACCACGCGATGACGGTCACCTTCGACCACGACGGCGACCTGAAGGAGCTCGCCGACTACGTGGAGGACGTGCGCGGCGCCGAGGTGCTCTCGCTGGGACGCTCGCTCGAGATCATCAAGGACCTCGGCGACGCCGAGACGGTGGCGGCCGACTACAAGCTCGCCGACTTCATCGGCACGCACGCGATCGGCCACGCGCGCATGGCCACCGAGTCCGACGTGGACATCGCCAACGCCCACCCCTACTGGGCCTATCCCTTCCCGGACGTCGCGGTGGTGCACAACGGGCAGCTCACGAACTACTTCCAGTGGAAGCGCCGGCTCGAGCGCGCCGGGCACCGCTTCCAGTCCGAGTGCGACTCCGAGATCATCGCCGTGTACCTGGCCGAGCGCATGGCCCAGGGCGACTCGCTCGAGGATTCGATGCGGCGCAGCCTCGAGGAGCTCGACGGCGTGTTCACCTACATCTGCGTGACCGACGACGCGCTCGGCGTAGCCAAGGATCACCTGGGGGCCAAGCCGCTCGTGCTCTACGAGTCGGACGACATCGTGGCGCTCGCCTCCGAGGAGATCGCGATCCGCAAGGTCGTGGACCGCGAGATCGAGACCTATGACCCCTACGAGGGGGCGGTGATGGTGTGGACGCGGTGAGCGGCGAAGCGTGACCATCGAGTACGACGCGCGCGGGCTCGTCGAGCTCGACGGCAGCATCCCCAAGATCGCCGAGATCGACGGCGACCGCGCCGTGGTCGAGGCGCGCGAGCTCTCCACCCGCAAGATCAACTCCGAGCTGCGCTGGCTCCTCTACGAGGAGGGCATCAAGGACGTGACGATCCTCAACCCGAGCGCCCGCCACTCGCTCGGCGTGGGGATCCTCCGGCGCTGCCGGGTCACCTTCGAGGGCAGCCTCGGGTACTTCGGCTGCGGGCTGATCGACGGTCCCGAGATGCAGATCAACGGCCGCGTGGGCTGGTCGGTGGCCGAGAACATGATGTCCGGCGTCGTGGTCATCGAGAGCAACGCCGGCTCGCTGGCCGGCGCCGCGCTCCGCGGCGGCGACCTCGTGGTCAAGGGCCAGGTGGGCGCGCGCACCGGGATCGACCAGAAGGGCGGCACGATCCTCGTGCTCGGCTCCGCGGGATCGATGACCGGCTTCATGATGCAGCGCGGGCGCCAGATCATCTGCGGCGACGTGGGCCCCGGCCTCGGCGACTCGATGTACGACGGGACGATCTACGTGGGCGGCAAGGTCGCCGCCCTCGGCATCGACTGCGTCGAGGGCGAGTGGACCGACGAGGACACCGAGTTCGTGGAGCGCAAGTTCCGCATCTACGGCCTCGGCTCGCCGCCCGAGCTGCAGAAGTTCGTGTGCGGGAAGAAGCTCTACAACTACGACTCGCTCGAGCCGAGCGAGCGAAAGATGGTCCTCTGATGGCAGACGAGAACGCAGCCTCCCAGCGCACCGTCCTCGGGCGCAGCAAGATCTTCACGCCGGAGGTCATCGACGACATCCACATGAAGTCGGAGCTCGGGCGCTACCGGATGCGCGGCTTCTCGATGTTCAAGAAGATCCCGCACTGGGACGAGCTGATCTTCCTGCCGGGCACGCTCACGCGCTTCGTGATCGAGGGCTATCGCGAGAAGTGCGAGACGAAGACCGTGCTCGGCGCGCGCTTCGCCAAGAAGCCGATCGAGCTCGACATCCCCGTCTACATCACCGGCATGAGCTTCGGCGCGCTGTCGCTCGAGGCGAAGATGGCGCTGGCCAAGGGCGCCTCGATGGCCGGCACCGCCACCTGCTCGGGAGAGGGCGGGATGATCCCGCCCGAGCGCGACCTCTCGACCAAGTGGTACTACCAGATCATCCAGAGCCGGTACGGGTTCAACCCGCACCACCTGATGCTCGCCGACGCCGTGGAGTTCTTCATCGGCCAGGGCTGCAAGGTCGGCCTCGGCGGCCACCTGATGGGCCAGAAGGTGACCGAGCAGGTGGCCGAGATGCGCTCGCTGCCCGCCGGCATCGACCAGCGCTCGCCCGCCCGCCATCCCGACTGGCTCGGGCCCGACGACCTCTCGCTGAAGATCCAGGAGACGCGCGAGGCCACCAACTACGAGATCCCGATCCAGCTGAAGCTGGGCGCCGCGCGCGTGTACGACGACGTGCGCATGGCGGCCAAGTGCGGCCCGGACATCATCTACCTCGACGGTGCCGAGGGCGGCACGGGCGCCGGACCGCACGTCGCGGCGGAGGAGACCGGGGTGCCGCTGATGTCCGCGATCCCCGAGGCCCGGCGCGCGCTCGAGGACGTGGGCCTGGCCGACGACATCGACCTGGTCGTGGCCGGCGGCATCCGCAACGGGGGCGACGTGGCCAAGTGCATCGCGCTCGGCGCCAACGCCGTGGCGATCGGCCACTCGTCGCTGATGGCGCTCAACTGCAACAAGGAGATCCCCGGGGTCACCGACTACGAGGGCACCGTCGGCGTGCCGGCCGGCCAGTGCTACCACTGCCACACCGGACGCTGCCCGGTGGGCATCACGACGCAGGACCCGGAGCTGCGCAAGCGCCTCCACGTCGAGGAGGCCGCCAACCGCGTCTACAACTTCCTGCACACGCTCACGCTCGAGGTGCAGATGCTCGCGCGCGCGTGCGGCAAGACCAACGTGCACTCGCTCGAGCCGGAGGACCTCGCGGCATTGACCACCGAGGCGGCCGCCATGGCGCGCGTGCCGCTGGCCGGCACGAGCTACATCCCCGGCGTCTCCGAGGAGCGGGCGCTCGACGAGATCAAGACGATGCTCGACCGCTACCTCGAGAACCCGATCGACCGCCTTCCCGAGCACGAGCCGAGTCGAGGGATGAGCGACCTCCCCGAGTCCCGCAGGGCGGAGCCCGAGAAGATCTTCTCGATCGACGCCGAGTACCTGTCGGGGCGTCGCTTCCCCTACCAGGAGGACATCTCGCTGGTGGAGGAGATCGACCTCGACGCGGCCACGCCGGGCCAGGACATCAACTGGCTCGAGGACGTGGAGCTGCTCCAGGAGGAGGGCACGCCGGCCGTGTTCGACCGCTACTCGAACTCGTTCCTGAAGATCTACTTCGACATCCCCTCGGGGCGCGAGCACGAGATCGCACGCAAGGTGCTGATCGCCCACCTCCAGTCGGGCAACTCGTACGGCATCCGCCTGAAGGAGCAGCACTGCAAGTTCCCGCAGCCCGAGCTCGGCCCCTGGGTCGAGGACACCCGGACGGTCGGCGAGGACTGGAAGGCTCCGGTGCTCGAGGGCTGGGAGCCTCCGCTCCACTGAGATGGCCGAGCCGCGGTTGATCCGCAACCTGGTCATAGGCGCAGGGGTACACGGGCTCTCCACCGCCTGGCACCTCGCCGAGCGGGGCGAGGAGGTCGTGGTGGTCGACAAGACCGGCGTGGCCGCCGGGGCCTCCGGCATCGCCTGCGGCGTGGTGCGCAACAACTACTTCCAGCCGGCCATGCAGGAGCTGATGGCCGCGTGCGTGGAGATCTGGGAGTCCGACCCGGAGACCTTCAACTACCACGGGTCCGGCTACGTGGCGCTCGGTGACGGCGCGCAGGAGTCCGACCTGACGACGGTCTTCGAGCGCCAGCAGCGGATCGGCTACGAGTCCGAGCTGATCCTGGGCGAGTCCGAGGTGGCCGCGCACATGCGCGGAGCTGTTCCCCGACTGGCGCGCTCCCGGCCTGAGCGTCTGCCTCCACGAGCAGCACGGCGGCTTCGCGTTCAACCGCGACTCGATGCTCGGGCTCGCCTCGAAGGCGCGCGCTGCGGGAGCGCAGATCGAGGAGGGCGTGGAGGTCGTCGGGCTTCGAGCTCGACGACTCCGGCGCCGTGACCCACGTGGAGACGTCGACCGGGCCGATCGCGGTGGAGCGCGTGGTGGTGGCGGCCGGGCCGTGGACGCCCCGCCTCTGGGATCTGCTCGGGCTTCCGCGCCGGCTCGAGGTGGCCGGCGAGGAGCAGGAGATGTGGACCTTCTGGTACCTCCAGGAGGGCGAGATCGACGTGGACCCGAGCGTGTTCGTGACCGCCGACGGCAGCCTCCCCCCGGTCCTCCACGTGGACAGCCACGCGCCGCTCCTGGCCGATGACGGTTCGCTCGTGACGGACGACCAGTGGGGCGTGTACTTCAAGCAGGACAAGCACAGCGTCCAGGGCGGCGCGGAGCCGCTGCCGAAGGGCCACGAGTTCCAGGTGGACCCCTACCCCACGGGCAGCGTCGAGGACGGCTTCCCGGACCTGTGGTGCGCGGCGCTGTCGCACTGCATGGAGCGCTTCGAGGGCGCGCGCGCGAAGTACCGCCAGGTGCGCTCGGGCGGCGTGGGCGCCTTCACGGCGGACAACTTCCCCGTGTTCGACCACATGCGGCCGAACGTCTACGTGGCCGCCGACTCGAACCACGGCTACAAGATGATCGCCGTGGGCCGCGAGATCGCCCGCGAGCTGACCGGCGAGCACTCCACCCTGCTGCACCCGTTCCGCTACGAGCGGTTCGCGACCGGGGACCTCCACCCCGTGTCGAACAGTCCCTACCCCTGGAGTTAGGGGAGCCGCTGCCCTCGCACGTCGTCATAGGCGGCGGGGTGAACGGCCTTTCGGTCGCGTGGCATCTCGCCGAGCGCGGCGCCGACGTGGTCGTGCTCGACAAGGGGCGCGTGGGCGGCGGGGCGTCGGGGATCGCCGGCGGGATCGTCCGCAACTACTACCGCTCGGAGGCGATCACCGAGCTGGTGCGGCTCTCGGTGGAGATGTTCGAGGAGGACCCCGAGGCGTACGGGTTCCGGCAGGTGGGCTACATGGCCGCGGTGCCCGAGCGCCAGGTGGACGACCTCGTGGCGATCCGCGACCAGCACGAGCGCGCCGGCTACGAGTCGGAGCTCGTGACCGGCGCCGCGGCCTGCCGCGAGTACCTCACCTGGAGCTGGCCCGACTGGGAGGCGCCCGTGGAGGCGGTGCTCCACGAGCGCCGCGGCGGGTGGGCCGACGCGATGCAGACCGTCCGCCACCTGGCGGGGCGCGCGCGGGCCGCGGGCGCCGAGATCCGCGAGGAGGTCGAGGTCACCGGCTTCGAGCCCGGCCGGGTGCACACGAGCCGAGGTCATGTGGAGTGCGAGACGGTCGTGGCCTGCCCCGGCCCGTGGGTCGAGCCGCTCTGGGCGCTGCTCGGCCTCGATCCGGTCGTGGAGATGGACGGCGAGCGGCGCCCACTCGTGACCTACATCAAGGCGCAGGAGGGCGAGTTCGCGCTCGAGGGTGCGGGGCTCAGCGGGGCGGCGGGCGCGGAGGCGCCGGTGGTGCACCTCGACCAGGCCGGCCCGCTGCGCTCGGACCGCGACGGGAGCGTGCTCGTGGACGGCCCCTGGGGCATCTACTTCCGCATGGGGCGCACGGGCACCGGCATCACGGGCGGCGGCCTCCCGGTGTTCCTGGACGGACCGCCGCTGGACCCCTACGGCCCGGACAATCCCGAGCACGCGGCCGAGCCGGGGTTCACGGACTTCTTCGTGTCGGGCCTGGCCACCGCGCTGCGGCGCTTCCGCGGACGCTCGGGCGACTGGCGCGTGACCGCCGCGGGCGGCCTCCTCACCCACACCCCCGACGACTACCCCGTGTGCGACTGGGTGCGGCCCGGCGTCTACGCGATCGTCGACTCGGGGCACGGCTTCAAGACGCTCGCCATCGGCAGGCTCGTGGCCGAGGACCTGGACGGCGGCGAGCCGCTGCTCGAGCCGTTCCGGCTCGGCCGCTTCGCCGCCGGGCGAGACGCACGTGGCCTCGCAGGGGCCCTACCCCTGGACGACCTAGACTCGCCACGCGATGGCACGACGCAGAGGCGAAGCGCACCAAGCGCGACTGGGAGCAGCCCGGCGCGATCGTCAAGGGTCCGCCGATCACGGTCACCTGCGAGTGCGGCGAGAAGCGCGAGCTCGCGTACGGGGAGCGGTGGCGCTGCGAGCAGTGCGGCCGCAGCTGGGACACGGGCCGGATCCCGGCCGAGCAGTACGACGAGATCCGCCGCCTCAGCCTTCGCTACCGCGTGCTGCCCGTCGCGTTCGGGCTGATGATCGCCCTGCTGGCCATCCTCTTCACGCTGACCGGCAACTGGCCCGGGCGTGTTCTTCCTCATGCCCGTGGCGCTCGTGCTCTGGTTCGTCTTCCTGCGCCCGCTCCACCGCAAGCGCTACCGCGCCGCGCTCGAGCGACCTGCCGCGCTGGGAGCTGCGGGCGGAGTAGCCGCTCAGCGCGGGCGGCGCCGGCCGTCGGGCGCCACCTTGAGCTCGGCGTGCGCGCGCTCCTCCTCCGGCGTCTGCGGGATCTTCTCGCGCAGCTGCAGCGGGATCTTGTCCTGGACCACGTGGCGCCAGACGTAGAGGATCAGCGCCGCCAGCAGCACGAGCAGGCCCGTACGCGTCTTGTCCCAGCCGTAGCCGTAGCCCTCGATCCCCAGGAAGCCGCCCGAGTACAGGAAGCCGCCGACCACCAGGAACGTCAGGTTGATCAGCAGCAGCAGCCCCGCCAGCGGCACCCAGACGTTGGGCAGCCGGATCGGACGCGGCCAGTTGGGCCGGTCGCGGCGGAGCAGGATGAAGGCGGACAGCGCCGCACAGGTGGCGAAGACGTAGCCCACGTTGCTGACCGCGAGGATCTCGAGCACTCCGGCGAACGCGCTGATCAGGATGATGTTCAGGATCGCGTCGATGGTCATCGCGCGTGCCGGCACGTTGAACTGGTTGAGCACGCCGAACTGCCTGATCGTCATCCCGTCCCTGGCGATGCCGTAGAGCGCTCTCGAGCCGTCCATCGTCGCGCTGTTCATCGACAGGATCAGACCCGCCACCACACAGAAGATCATCACGTTCGCGAGCCCCGACCCGACGATCGCGTCGAACGCCTGGGTGTAGAACGCGATCAGCGTGGCGTCCTCGGAGATGACCGTGGTGCCGAGCGTGCCGCCCACGCCGAGCGGGAGCAGCACGTACACGACGCCCGAGAAGAGGGCGGCGGCGCGCAGCGCGCGCGCCGTGTCGCGCTCGGTGTCTTGGTACTCGGGCGCGAAGCTGGCCACGACCTCGATGCCGTAGGAGGACCAGCACATGAAGTAGAGCCAGACGAGCGCCAGCGCGAGGCCGCCGTTCGCGCCGATCTCCCAGGTCATGTTGTCGCTCGACCACTCGCCCGTGATGTAGGGCAGGAACATCAGGACGAACGCCGGCAGGATGCAGGAGCCCGCCGGTGACGTAGCCGAACCACACGGCCGGCCGCACGCCGAAGACGTTGAAGGCCCAGACGAGGATGATCAGGCCGATGCCGATCGTGATCGGGAGGCGTGAGGTCGAAGGTGCCCCAGTTCTCGGTCCAGGTGGAGTCCGCGAACCACTCGGCCTGGATCAGCGTGCCGGCGACGAGCCCGTTGATCGAGAGCACGACCGACCAGCCGATCCAGTAGCCGAAGGTGGCCAGCGGGCCGATCAGCGTGAGGTACTTGCGCCAGGCCTCATGGGCGTAGAGCGCGATGCCGCCGGACTTGTTCGGGAACATGCCCGCCAGCTCGGCGTGGATGTTGTTCTGCAGCGCGCCGAGGCAGATCGAGATCGACCACAGGACGACTGCGCCGGTGGTGCCGAGGGCGCCGATCGAGCCGCCCAGGGCGGCGATCAGGAAAGCCGGGTTGCACAGCGCGACGACGAAGCCGTCCCACCACGTCATCGCCTTTAGGAGTTGTCTCTCCTCGACCTCGGCGTGCGCCATCGATCTCCCTTCTTGGATGGGCGGCTCGCTGCCTCGTACCAATTGGTACACGTCGAGCCCTGGGCTTTCTACCACCCCGTTCGGACGCGTGTCAATGGCCATGCAGGCCGGCGTGCAGGGAGGCGTAGTCTTGGCACGGCGATGACGCAGCTGCGCGACCGCAGCGACCGCGTGGCCCGGCTCCCCGCGGAGCCCACTCGCGCACGCCCGGTGGTGCTCGCCACCTGCGCCGTGCGGGTGCATCCGTCCGCCGAGCGCATGGCGATCGACAGCGCCATCGAGGCCGGCGTGCCGCTGCTGGTGGTCAACCTGATCCCGCTGCCGCTCTACGTGCGGACCATGGTCGCTCGTGGGGCCGGAGGGCACGACGCTCCCGCACGAGGAGGACCTCGACGCGGTCCGCGCAGACCGCCCACCGCGCGGCCGACCTCGGCGTGGAGACCGAGCTGCTGCGGGTGCGCACGCGGCACGCGGTGCCGGCGCTGCTCGAGGTGCTGCACGAGCGCGACGCGGGGCTGCTCGTGTTCGGCCCCGACCTGGGGCGGGTCGGCCGGCTGCGATTCACGCGCCACCGCTCGGCGGCTGCGCCGCTCGGCCGACTGCCTCGTGTGGATCGCTCCGGATGGGTGAATGCCGTATCGGGCGAGCGGATCACCCCGGCGGCCGGGAGACCGCCGGGGCGTGGGCTCCGTGCATCGAAGGCGAGCCGAGAGTCGAGGTCGAGGCTCACCTTGCGCCGGCCGAGTGTCGGAGCCGGACAAGACGCCCGCCGAGGTCTGAGGCGAAGCGCACTTTCACCATACACCCGGTCGGTGGACACCCGCAGCCGGACGCGATACAAGTCCTCTGTACAAACTTGTACGACGAATGCTCCGACCAGGGAGAGGGAATGGCGGACAAGATGTGGGGCGGAGAGCCCTTCTGGGGACTCGGCTACGACTGGGATCCCGACTGGCTCCTGACCGAGCGCCAGAAGGAGCTGCGAGCGAAGCTGATCGACCTCTGCGAGGGCGAGATGCGCGCCAACGCGAAGCGCTCGGACGACGAGCTTCTCTACCCGCGGCGCAACTTCGAGATCCTCGCCGAGAACGGCTTCCTCTCGCTCACCGTCCCCGAGGAGTACGGCGGACTCGGCGAGAACCACGTGGCCTTCACGATGGTCTGCGAGACGCTCGCCCGCTACGGCTGCGCCTCCACCGCCATGTGTTACGTCATGCACATGAGCGCGGTCGCGACGATCATGCTGCGCCCCACGCCGGAGCTGATCGAGAAGTACATCAAGCCGCTGAACGACTGCAAGATCGGGACGCTGTCGTACTCGGACCCCGAGACCGGCTCGCACTTCTGGTACCCGTTCTCCTCGAAAGCCGAGCGCTCGAACGGCGGCTTCAAGGTGAACAAGAAGGCGTCCTGGACCACCTCGGGCGGCTTCGCCGACTTCTACGTGGTCCAGACCACGAGCCCCGACTTCAAGGGCTACGACGACCTGTCGGTGTTCGTCATCGACGGCGAGCACGTGAAGGCGCAGCCCTCGCTCTGGGACGCGCTCGGCCTGCGCGGCAACCAGTCGGGCCCGATCGAGGTGGACGGCGTCGAGATCCCCGCGGATCAGGTCGTGGGACCGCTCGGCGACGGCGCGACCTCGAACGACGAGGCCGTGGACCCGTGGTTCCTGATCGGCTCCTCCTCGGTGTGGAACGGGATCACGATGGGCGCCATCGACATCGCCAAGCGCCACACCACGCGCAAGCGCCACGTGGACGTGGGCATGCGCGTGGCCGACTACCCGACGATCCAGGACTACGTCGGCGAGGCCGTGATGGACACGAACGCCTGCCGCGTCTTCGTGATGTCCGTGGCGCAGGCGATGGACCGCGTGACCGACGACAACCGGCGCACGCTCGAGCCCGGCGAGACCGCCAGGGCGGCGTATCTCCACTGGGCCTGGCAGATCAAGTTCGAGGCGGCCAAGAACACCGCCCATCACGTGGACAAGATGCTGCACGCCTGCGGCGGCTCCGGGTACAAGCGGGACATGGAGCTCGAGCGCTACGTGCGCGACGCCAAGGCCGGCTGGGTCATGGGCCCGACCAACGAGGTGCTGCGCCAGTTCGTGGGCAAGGCCGTCCTGCTCGGCTTCGAGGCGCTCGACTACTGGAACCAGACCTACAACCGGCGCGTCGTCGAGAACGAGATCAAGAAGCTCGACGTGGCCGGCAAGCGCGAGCTGGCCAAGGAGCTGGCCGAGCAGGCCGACAAGGACGAGGCGCGCGCTCCGGCCGGTCAGGACTAGCACCCAGATGGCCGTCGAGACCGCCGGCCGTCCCCTGATCGCCGGGCTCAAGCCGGTCGACCGGTCCTTCGAGTCGTGGTGGGTGCGGCCGGGCTCGGCCACGGTGGTCGACCTGCACGGCGACGACCGCGTGACCGTGATCGACCCGGACGGCGGCCAGCCCGCCGAGCTCACGGTGCTGTCGCCCGACGGGCGCGAGGACCCCGCCGCGCTCGGCGCCAGCGCCGACGCCGCCGCGACGGTCGTCCGCTCGCTCGTGGCGGCCGGCGGCGGGCACCCGTTCCTGGGGGTGCTCCACGCGCGCGGCCTGCGCCCGCACGACGCGCGCGCGACGCGCCTGTTCGGGAGCGACAGCCCGCCCGGCTCGTCGCAGGCGTTCCGCGCCGAGCGCGACGCGATCGCGATCGTGGCCGCGCCCGGCGGCCGGCTGGTGGACGGCGACCCGCCCTCCTCCGCGCTCGTGGTGGAGGTCCGGCGCGCCACACCGCGCCCGCCGGCGGAGGTGGAGCTGCCGGCGCCGCTGGCGGAGCCGCGGCTCGACTTCCGCGTGGACCTGGCCTCGGCGCTGGCCTACGAGGTGCGCGCGGGCGAGTACATCCAGGTGATCGACGTGCAGGGCCGCCAGTGCTCGGACTTCCTCGCCTTCAACCGCGGCAAGCTCGAGAACGGCCTCGAGCGCGGCCTCGACGGCGTGACCACCCGCACGCTGATGGGCAACGCCTACCCGAGCCCGGGGCTCCAGGGCAAGTTCTACGACGTGGACATGGACCCGCTCGTGGAGGTCGTGCGCGACACGGTCGGCCGCCACGACACGTTCGCGCTGGCCTGCACGCGCGAAGTACTACGAGGACATGGGCTACCCCGGGCACATCAGCTGCACCGAGAACTTCAACGAGCAGGTCACGCCCTACGGGATCGCCGAGCGCAAGGGCTGGGAGGCGCTCAACTTCTTCTACAACACGGGCTTCGACTGCGACAACCTGCTGTTCATGGACGAGCCCTGGTCGCGGCCCGGCGACTACGTGCTGCTGCGGGCGATGACCGACCTGGTCTGCGCGTCGTCGGCGTGCCCGGACGACATCGACCCCGCGAACGGCTGGGAGATCACCGACGTCCACGTGCGCGTGTACTCGCCCGAGAACCGCTTCTCGACCGCGATCGCCCACCGCGTGACCCCGGAGGCTGAGCCCGTTTTGACCAAGGAGACCACCTTCCACCCGCGCACGAGCGACCTCACCGAGAGCTTCGTGGAGTACCGCGGGTACTGGCTGCCCCACTGCTACAACAACGAGGGCGGGATCGCCGAGTACTGGGCCTGCCGCGAGAAGTCGGTGGTCATGGACCTCTCCCCCCTGCGCAAGTGGGAGGTGCTCGGCCCGGACGCCGAGACGCTGATCCAGTGGGCGATCACCCGCGACGCGCGCCGGCTGGGGGTCGGCCACGTCGGTCTACACCGCGGTCTGCAACGAGACCGGCGGCATGATCGACGACGCCACCGTCTTCCGGCTCGGCGACGACAACTTCCGCTTCATCGGCGGGGACGAGTACACCGGCGTCTGGCTCAAGGAGCTCGCCCAGAAGCTCGGGCTGCACGTGTTCGTGAAGCCCTCGACCGACCAGCTCCACAACCTGGCCGTGCAGGGGCCCGAGAGCCGCGAGCTGATGAAGAAGCTCGTCTGGACGCCCCCCACGCAGCCCGGGATCGACGAGCTCAAGTGGTTCCGCTTCCTCGTCGGGCGCTTCGGCGGGTACGACGGCATCCCGGTGGTGGTCTCGCGCACGGGCTACACCGGCGAGCTCGGCTACGAGGTCTTCTGCCACCCGAGCGACGGCCCGGCGGTCTGGGACGCGATCTGGGAGGCGGGCCAGGCGCACGGCCTCAAGCCGCTCGGGCTCGAGGCGCTCGACATGATCCGCATCGAGGCCGGGCTGATCTTCGCCGGGTACGAGTTCGACGACCAGGTGGATCCGTTCGAGGCCGGCATCGGCTTCGCGGTCAAGCTCGACAGCGAGGACGACTTCATCGGCAAGGAGGCGCTCGTGGAGCGCCAGGCGCACCCGCAGCGGCAGCTCGTGGGCCTCGAGATCGAGGGCAACGAGACGGCCGGCCACGGCGACGAGGTCTACGTCGGCCGGCGCCGGGTGGGCGTGATCACGAGCGGCACGCGCAGCCCGACGCTGCGCAAGAACATCGCGCTCTGCCGCATGGCCGTGCAATACGGAGAGCTCGGCACCGAGGTGGAGGTCGGCAAGCTCGACGGCCTCCAGAAGCGGCTCCCCGCCAAGGTCGTGCGGGTGCCCTTCTACGACCCCGACAAGACGCGGCCGCGGTCCTGATGGAAGCCGGCTTCAGGCCCGCGGAGTTCGACTTCCCGCTGAGCTTCTCGGGCCCGGACGGGATCGGCGCCACCCCCTTCGACGAGGTGCTGGAGCAGGAGGCGCCCGACGTCTCGGACGTGCAGGGCGATGACCCGGCCGTGGCGCTTCGCCGGGTGCTCGGCCAGTTCGCCACCGGCGTCACCGTAATCACCACGCTCAAGGGCGAGCAGGTGCACGGCATGACCGCGAACGCGTTCATGTCGGTGTCGCTCGAGCCGCCGCTCGTGCTCGTGTCCGTGGACCGGCGGACCAAGATGTGCAACCTGCTCCACGAGGGCTCCCACTACGGCGTGAGCGTCCTCTGCGAGACCCAGAGCGCGCTCTCGGACCGCTTCGCCGGCCGCCCGGGCGAGGACCTGCCGGAGCCGCGCTTCGGGCTCGTGCGGGAGACCCCGCTCGTGGACGGGGCGCTGGCCCACTTCGTGGCCTCGGTGCAGCGCTCCTACTGGGGCGGCGACCACTCGCTGTTCCTCGGCCGCGTGGAGTACGCGCGCCACCACTCGGGGTCGCCGCTGCTCTTCCACGGCGGCCGCTACGAGCGGCTAGGGCAGAACGGGTAGCTCCGACAGCCAGGCGCTGCGACCGCCGGTCTCGTCCCAGATCACCGGGAAGAACGACTCGTCGAGCGACAGGTCGCCGCGGCGGCGGTAGCGCGAGTAGACGACGTCGACCTCGGTCGGGTGGAAGCGCGTCTCGACCGGCACGAGGTGCGACACGAGCGCGCGGCGGTGGGTGGTCGCCTCGTTGGCGCCGGAGCCGTGGAAGGTGAGCGAGTGGTGGAAGGTGCAGCCGCCGGCCTTGACCACCACCGGCACCTGCTCCGGCTCGGCCCCGTTGGGCGCGGCGGCGCGCGCCGGCGCCAGCCAGTCCTCGGGCGCGTGGAACTCTCCGCGCGACGGCGGGACCTTGGGCCAGCGGTGCGAGCCGCGCACGTACTCGATCGTGCCGCCCTGGGCGCGCGTGTCGTCGAGCGCCACCCAGCAGGTGATCATCTCCGGCGGCACGAGATAGCCCGCGTACGAGCCGTCCTGGTGCATGCCGAGCGAGCGGGCGCCGGGCGGCTTCCAGAGGCAGTTGTCCTGGAGCATCCGAGTGCCGCGGTACCCGCCGAGCTGGGCGGCGAGGCGCCCGGTGCGCTCACTCAGCACCTGGGCGGCGATCACGTCGTCGGCGCGCCACCCGTTGCAGATCTGGCGGGTCAGGTCCTCGCGGTCGCGGCCGCTCTTCCAGTTCACCTCGTCGGGCTGGATGCCGGTCGGGTACTCGCCGGCGAAGAGGGCGTCGAAGCGCTCACGAAGAGCCTCCACGGCGGCTTCGGAGAGGAACCCCTCCTCGATGATCAGGAACCCGTCGGTGTGGAAGCGCTCGACCTGCTCGTCCGACAGCATCTCTTCCCCTCTGTACGAATTGGTTCAGACGGGAACGTAGCATTAGCATCGCTCTGGTGAAAGGCCTTTCCGACCGGCGGTTCGCCACCCTTCTGGACGATGTGGGAGCGGCCACGCCGGCACCCGGTGGCGGTTCCTCGGCGGGGCTCACGGCCGCGCTCGCGGCGGCACTCGTGGAGATGGCGGCCGGCCTCGCGGGGTCGAGCGAGTCCGCCGCGGAGGCTCGCGCGCTGCGCGAGCGCGCGCTCGCGCTCGCCGAGGACGAGCTGACCTCCTATGCGCCGGTGCTCGACGCCGAACGGCTGCCGCGCGGTGATCCGGACCGGGCCACCCGCATCGGCGCCGCTCTGGCCGATGCCAGTCGTGCTCCGCTCGCGATCGCCGAGGCCGCCGCGGAGATCGCGGCGCTGGGCGCCGAGGTGGCGGACGCGAGCGGCCGGGCCGTGCGCGGCGACGCCGTGACGGGCACGCTGCTGGCGGAGGCCGCCGCGGCGGCGGCGACCACGCTCGTCGAGATCAACCTGGGCGCCCGGCCGGAGGACCCGGCACGGGAGAGCGCCCGCACGGCCCGCCGCCGCGCCCTCGAGGCGCGCGACCAGGTGCTCACGGCCGCGGCTGACGGCGCCACGCCAGCAGGGCGATCCCGGCCGCGCTGATCGCTCCCAGGACCGGCACGGCCTGTCGGGCCGCGCGCGGTGAGAGCACCAGCTCGAACAGCGGGACCCCGTCACCCAGGCGCTCCTGCACGCATCCGAGCGGGCAATCGCCCCGGTTCGCGACGACCAGCACACCCTCGGTGACGAGCGCCGCGACCGCGGCGTGGAGGAGCCGCCCGCGCCGGCCGCTCAAAGCACACCACCAGACGTAAGCGATCGCGAGCAGGAACGTCGCCGCGATCGCGGCGTGGGCCACGCGGAAGGCCAGTGCGCCCGGCGAGAGCCTGTCCGGGGCCATCCCCCCGCCCGGCTAGAAGACGACCGTGGTGTTCGCGGTCACGATCACGCGGTCCTCGAGGTGGCGCTCGACCGCGCGGGCAAGGACGGTGCGCTCGGCGTCGGCCCCGAGCTGCTTCATCGTCTCGATGCTGTCCTGGTGCGAGACGCGCACCACGTCCTGCTCGATGATCGGCCCCGCGTCGAGCTCCTCGGTCACGTAGTGGGCGGTGGCGCCGATGAGCTTCACCCCGCGATCCTTCGCGCGCTCGTACGGCCCGGCGCCCGCGAAGGCCGGGAGGAACGAGTGGTGGATGTTGATCACGGGCACGCCGAGACGCTCGAGGAAGTCGCCCGACACGATCTGCATGTAGCGCGCGAGCACCACCAGCTCGCAGTTGCCCACGAGGAGCTCCAGCAGCTTGGCCTCCGACTCCGGCTTCGTCTCCTTGGTCACCGGGACGTGGTGGAAGGGGATCCCGAAGCCCTCCACGTCGGCGCGCGCGTCCTCGTGGTTCGACGCCACCAGGGTGATGTCGCCCTCCATCGAGCCCCGCCGCCAGCGCCACATCAGGTCGAGCAGGCAGTGCTCCTCGCGCGAGACGAGGATGCCCACGCGCTTGCGATGGGTCGTGTCCCACATGCGCCAGGCCATGTCGAACGGCTCGGCCACCTTGGTCCGGAAGTCGTGCTCGAGCGCCTCCCGCTCGGGGCCGGACATGGGCAGGAAGTACTCCATGCGCATGAAGAACTCGCCGCCCTCGGGGTTGGTCGTGTACTGGTCGGAGCGCACGATGTTCGCCCCGGCGTCGAACAGGAAGCCGGACACGGCGCTCACGATCCCCGCGCGATCTGCGCACGAGATGAGGAGCCGCGTGATCGCGGGGCGGTCCGTCACATAACGGTTTCTACCTAGCGCGGTGGACGGCGCCGTGTCTCAGGTAGCCTGACACCGGAGCACGCTCTGGGGAGAGATCGGGAGAGGAGACACGCATGAGCACGGTGGAACTCGAGCAGCAGGATCTGCTCATCGGTGGAGAGTGGAAGGGCGCCGGCTCGGGAGGCTCGTTCGAGCAGACCGACCCGTTCACGGGCGACACGGTCGGCAGGGCCGCCGCCGCGAAGCGCGAGGACGCGCACGCCGCCGCCGACGCCGCGGCCGCAGCATTTCCCGAATGGGCCGCCACCCCGCCGAACGCGCGCCGCGAGCTGCTGCAGAAGGCCGCCGCGCTGCTGAGGGAGCGTGCGGAGCACATCGCCGGGATCGTCACGCAGGAGACCGGCGGGACCTTCGGCTGGGGCATGTTCAACACCAACTTCGCCGCCGGCATGCTCGACGAGGCGGCGTCGCAGACCACCGCCGTCACGGGCGAGGTCATCCCCTCCGACGTGCCGGGGCTCACCGCCTTCGGCATCCGCCAGCCCGCCGGGCGTGGTGCTCGGCATCGCCCCCTGGAACGCGCCCGTGATCCTCGGCACCCGCGCCGTCGCGCAGCCGCTCGCGTTCGGCAACACCGTGATCCTCAAGGCGTCAGACGTCTGTCCGCGCACGCACGGCGAGATCGCGCGCGCAATCAACGACGCCGGGGTTCCGCCGGGCGTGGTCAACCTCATCACCCACGAGGGCCCGGACGCCGCCGACGTGGTCGACGAGCTGATCGCCCATCCGGCCGTGAGGCGGATCAACTTCACCGGCTCCACCCGCGTGGGACGGCTCGTGGCCGAGAACGCCGCGCGCCACCTCAAGCGCGTGCTACTCGAGCTGGGCGGCAAGGCGCCTCAGATCGTGCTGGCCGACGCCGACATCGACGAGGCCGTGGCCGCCGCCAAGTTCGGCGCGTTCATGCACCAGGGTCAGATCTGCATGTCCACCGAGCGGCTGGTGGTCGACAAGTCGGTGGTCGACTCGTTCGCGAGCAAGCTCGGCGAGCGCGCTGGCGAGCTGACGGTGGGCGACCCGCGCGACCCCGGCACGCAGATCGGCCCGATGGTCAACGCCGCGGCGGTCGAGCGCGTGGCCGGGCTGGTGGAGGACGCCGTGTCGCACGGCGCCGAGGTGGTGACCGGCGGCGAGCCCGACGGGCCGCTCTTCCCGCCCACCGTGCTCAACGGCGTGACCTCCGAGATGCGGATCTACAGCGAGGAGTCGTTCGGACCGGTGGTCGGGATCGTGAGCGTGGACGGCCCCGAGGAGGCCGTGCGCGTGGCCAACGACACCGAGTACGGGCTCGCGGCGTCGGTGTTCGGAGGCGACGTGCCGACCGCGCTCGACCTGGCCCGCCAGATCGAGAGCGGGATCTGCCACGTGAACGGAGCGACCGTCCACGACGAGCCGCAGATGCCGTTCGGCGGCGTGAAGGCGAGCGGCTTCGGCCGCTTCGGCGGCAAGGCGGCCCTGGACGAGTTCACCGAGCTGCGCTGGATCACGGTCCAGGCGGGCTCACGGCACTACCCGATCTAGGGCGCTCGATCACCTGCGTCACGTTGAGCCGATATACGCGGCTCAACGTGACTCACGTCCCGCCGGGAACGACCCGGGCGATCACGCCTAGCCCTCCTCCAGCACCCGCTGCGCCACCGCGAAGGCCGAGTTCGCCGCCGGCACGCCGCAGTAGATCGCGCTCTGCAGCAGCACCTCCTTGATCTCGTCCGTGCTCAGGCCGTTGCGCAGCGCGGCGCGGATGTGCATCTCGAGCTCGTCGAACTGGCCGCGAGCGATCAGCGCGGTGAGCGTGATCGCGCTGCGCGTGCGGCGGTCGAGGCCGGGGCGTGTCCAGATCTCGCCCCAGGCGTAGCGGGTGATCAGGTCCTGGTACTCCGCCGTGAAGTCGCTGGTGCGCTCCACGGCCGCGTCCACGTGCTCGTCGCCGAGCACCTCGCGCCGCACCTTCATGCCGCGCTCGTGTGCCGGGTCGGTCACGCCCGCGCTCCCGCGGTCAGGTGCTCGAGCAGCTCGCGGTTCACGGCATCCGGGCGCTCGATGTTCGCCAGGTGGCGCGCGTCGTCCAGCACGACGAGGCGCGCGCCGTCGATCCCCGCCTCCATCACGCGCGCCTGGTCGGGCGGCGTGGCCGGGTCGTCGGCCGCGGCGATGATCACCGTGGGAGCCTCGATCCGGCCGAGCGAGGCGCGCAGGTCGTGATCGGCGATCGCCTCGCAGCAGCCGGCGTAGCCCTCGGGGTCCACGGCGCGGAGCATCCGGCGCGCGTCGTCCAGGACCTCCGGTCGCCGCTCGGCGAGCGCGGGCGTGAACCAGCGCTCGAGCGCGCCCTCCACGAGCGGCTCCATCCCCTGCCCGCGGGCCGTTGCCGCGCGCTCGATCCACATGTCCCGCGGCGGCAGGTGCGCGGTCGTGCAGCAGAGCGCCAGCCGGTCGATCCGCTCGGGGGCGTTGATCGCGAGCCACAGCGCCGTCATGCCGCCGAGAGAGCACCCGCAGAACGCCACCCGGTCGAGGCCGAGCTCGTCGAGTAGCGCGAGCGCGTCGCGCCCGAGGTCGGCCATCGCGTACGGCCCGGGCGGCGCCGCCGTGGCGCCGTGGCCGCGCTGGTCATAGCGCAGCACGCGGAAGCGGTCCGTGAGCGCGGGCACCTGCCCGTCCCACATCTCGAACGCCATGCCGAGCGAGTTCGAGAGCATGACCACCGGCGCGTCCTCGGGGCCGTCGAGGCGGTGATGGAGCGCGGTCATCGCCGCTCCCCGTAGCGCTCGAGCGCCCGGTCCACGAAGGCGTGCGCAGCCCCGAGGTAGCCGGCCGGGTCGAGCGCGCGGTCCACGTCCTCGGCTGAGAGATGAGCGCTGATCTCGGCATCGTCCACCAACTCGTCGCGGAACGGGCGCCCGCCCTCCGTGGCCCGGCGCGCCGCCGCGCCCACCAGGTCGTGCGCCTCCTGGCGACCGAGGTGCTCGCTCAGGGCCGTGCTCACCGCCTCGGCGAGGATGAGCCCGCCGGTCGCGTCGAGGTTCGCGCGCATGCGGTCGGGATGGACCTCGAGCCCCTCGAGCACCTCCCGCACGGCCGCGGCGGCCCCGCCGGTGTAGGCGAGCGCCCCGCCGAGCGCCTCCCACTCGGCGTGCCACGCGCCGGCGGCACGCTCGTGCTCCTGGGCCATCGCGGCCAGCAGGATCGAGGTCTCGCCGCGCACCCGCCGCGCGCAGGCGATGGCGAGCACGGACCCGACGGGGTTGCGCTTGTGGGGCAGCGTCGAGGAACCGCCGCGGCCCTCCCCCGCCGGCTCGGCCACCTCACCGACCTCGGTCTGGGCCAGCAGCGTCACGTCGAGCGCGATCTTCTCGAGCGTCCCGGCGCAGAGCGCCAGCGCCGCGCCGAGCTCGGCCACGCGCAGGCGCGCGGTGTGCCAGGGCACGGCCGGCTCCTCGAGCTCCAGCTCGGCGGCCAGCTCGGCGAGCACCCGCGGGCCGTCGGAGCCGAGCGACGCGAGCGTGCCCGCCGCCCCGCCGAGCTCGGCGGCGAGCGGGACGGCCGCGAGCCGGTCGCCGGCGTCGAGCAGCGCCACGAGCCAGCCCGCCGCTCGGAGGCCGAAGGTGGTGGGCAGCGCCTGCTGAAGCAGGGTCCGGCCCGGCATGAGCGTGGCGCGGTGCTCGTCCGCGAGCCGGGCGCACGCCGCCGCGGCGGCGTCAAGATCCGCCGTGACGAGCGAGCGCGCGTCGCGCGCCACCAGCATCGAGGCGGTGTCCATCACGTCCTGGCTCGTCGCGCCGCGGTGCACGTGGCGGGCGCCGTCGCCCTCCACGGCGCGCGTCAGCGCCTTCACGAGCGGCGCGGCCGGGTTGCCCGCCGCCCGGGCCTCGCGGCCGAGGTCCTCGGGGTCGAAGCGCCCGGGATCCGCCGCGGCCGCCGCGATCGCCTCGGCGGCGTCCTCCGGGATCACACCGGCCCGGGCGGACGCCGTGGCCAGGGCCGCCTCGAAGCGCAGCATCGCTTCGATCCAGGCGCGATCGGACACGGCCGCCCGCATGGCGTCCGGCAGGAACAGCGCGCCGAAGAGGGCGCTAGACGTCAAAGAAGACGGTCTCGCCCTCGCCCTGAAGGCGGATGTCGAAGCGCAGCACCCCGCCATCATCGCGCGCCACCAGCGTGGAGCGCTGCTCGGGCTCGAGCGAGGAGAGCACGGGGTCGGCCTCGTTGGCCTCCGCCTCGTCCGGGAAGTAGACACGCGTGGCGAGGCGCTTGAGCAGCCCGCGGGCAAGGATCGAGACCTCGATGTGCGGCGCCTGGAGGCCGCCGCCGACCGCCGGCACCGGTCCCGGCTTGACGGTCACGAAGCCGTAGCCGCCGGACTCGTCGGTGCCGCAGCGCCCGTGGCCCATGAAGCCGTCCTCGAGCGGGATCTCCTCGCGCGTGTCCTCCGGGTGCGCGTAGCGGCCGCCGCGGTTGGCCTGCCAGATCTCGACGAGGGCGTCGCTCACGGGCTCGCCCTCCCCGTCGTACACCACGCCCTCCAGCCGCACCGCGCCGGGCGCGCCGGGCGCCACGAGCTCCTGGTCGCCCTCGAACGGAAGCCCGATCACGAAGAACGGGCCGACCGTCTGGGACGGCGTGGGGAGCGCCACCTCAGCTCTCCGTGGGCGTGGCCTCGCGCCCGCGCAACACGATGTCGAACTCGTAGGCGAGCGCCCACTCGGGCACGGTCTGGCTGAGGTCGAAGCGCGAGACCATCAGCTCCTGGTGCTTCGGGTCGCGCACCGAGTTGAAGATCGGGTCCTGGTAGAACAGCGGGTCGCCGGGGAAGTACATCTGGGTCACGAGCCGGGTGGCGAACGCCGGCCCGAAGAGCGACAGGTGGATGTGCGCCGCCCGCCAAGCGTTCTCGTGGTTGCGCCACGGGTAGGCGCCCGGCTTTACGGTGATGAAGCGGTAGCGGCCCTCTTCGTCGGTCATGCAGCGGCCGCCGCCGCCGAAGTTCGGGTCGAGCGGCGCGGGATGGCGGTCCACGTCGTGGCGGTAGCGTCCCGCCGCGTTCGCCTGCCACAGCTCGATCAGCGTGTTCCGCACCGGGCGCCCGTCGCCGTCGAGCACGCGGCCGTGGAGGATGATCCGCTCGCCGAGGGGCTCGTCGGCGTGCTGGCGCGTGAGGTCGTGGTCGAGCTCGCCGACGAGCTCGTGGCCGAACACCGGTCCGGTGATCTCGGACAGCGAGTGCGCCAGCGGGATCAGCGGGCGCTCGGGCGCGCGCGTGCGAGTGGCCAGGTACTCGGGATGGAGGTACGGCGGGTCGGCGCTCTCGCGCCGGTAGCCCGGCAGCACCACCCTGCCTTTCGAGGTCGTCATGCCGCCGCCCCAAGCGTCGCCTGCAGGTCGCGCAGCACACCGAGCTCCTCCGGCGTCGGCGGCTCGGTCTGGCCGAGGTCGTCGGCCACGCGCAGCTCCCACCCGGTGGCCTCGCGCACGTCGTCCACGGACACGCCGGGATGGACCTGCGCCAGCCTCAGCTCCCCGCCGCTCGGATCGGGCCGCAGCACTCCCAGGTCGGTGATCACGACCGGCGGGCGCCCGACCGAGGAGCGGAAGTCGAGCTTCTCCACGAAGGTTCGCTTCGACTGCCGGATGATCACGATGATCTCCTTGGCCAGCGCGGCGATCTCGGGGGCTCCGCCGCCGCCCGGCAGCCGCACCTTGGGCCGCTCGTAGTCGCCGATCACCGTGCTGTTGAGGTGGCCGCGGCGATCGATCTGCGCGGCCCCCAGGAAGCCGACGTCGATGCGGCCGCCCTGGAGCCAGTAGTTGAAGATCTCCGGCACGGACACCACGGCGTCGGCGGTCTCCGCCAGCTCGCCGTCGCCGATCGACAGCGGGAGGACCGTGGGCTTCGAGCCGATCGTTCCCGACTCGTAGACCAGCACCGTGCGCGGCGCGTGCGTGAGCCGCGCCAGGTTGGCGGCCGTGCTCGGCAGCCCGATCCCCACGAAGCAGACGGTGCGGTCCTGCAGCTCGCGCGCGGCGGCCACGGTCATCAGCTCGTCGGCGGTGAACTCGGCGTCGCTCATCCCACGTTCTCCTCCATCCACGTACGGAAGCTGTCCCGGTCGCTGCTGATCGCGTCCCAGCGCTGATAGAAGCCGTTGTCGCGGTCGTAGTAGCCGTGCGCGTACGACGGGTGCGCGCCCCGAGGCACCACGACCACGGCGGTCGTGACCCAGGCCGGGATCACCACGGCGCCCGGGTGCGGCTCGAGCTCGTCCACGATCTCCTCGACCGTCACGAGCGAGCGGGCGGAGGCGAGCACGACCTCCTTCTGCACGCCCACGATCCCCCACAGCTGCACGTTCCCCTCGCGATCGGCGCGCTGGGCGTGCACGATGCCCACGTCCGGGCGGATGGCGCGGACCGCCGCAAGCGTCTCGCCGGTGAATGGGCACTTGATGCGGGTCACGTTGCTCGAGCGCCGCATCAGCTCGGTGCCCTCGTATCCGCGCAGGACGCCGAACGGGAGGTTCGACGCGCCCGCCGCGTAGCGGTTGGCCATCCCGGCGTGGCTGTGCTCCTCGAGCTCGAGGGGAGCCGGCCAGTCGTTCTCCACCGCGTCGCGGAAGCGCCGCAGCGACCCCACCCCCGGGTTGCCGCCCCAGGAGAAGACGAGCTTGCGTGCGCAGCCCATCCCGATCAGCTGGTCGTAGACCAGGTCGGGCGTCATGCGGATGAGGGTCAGGTCGCGCCGGCGCTGGCGCACGATCTCGTGTGCCGCGGCGAACGGGATGAGGTGGGTGAACCCCTCCATGGCGACCGTGTCGCCGTCATGGACGAGCTCGCGCACGGCCTCATCGAGCGCCATCACCTCAGCCACGACTTCGTCTTTCCTCCCTGTTCGAGCCCAATTCGCCCGCTCAGCGCGAGGGGCGACGGAAGCCGACAGAATACATCAAACAATTTGTCTTGCCAGGGTTCAGACGAGGTCGCCCGCGGCGCCCACATAGCTCTCCGCGAGCGACGTGGCCGCGGCCCGCGAGGAGCAGACGTAGGCGAGCTGAGCGCGCTGGAGCCGCGCCTGGAAGCCGTCGTGATCGTCGGGCATCCGATGGAACATCGAGGTCATCCACCAGGAGAAGAACTGCGTGCGCCAGACGCGGCCCAGGCAGGTGTCCGAGTAGGCGCGCAGCAGCGAGTCCTCGCCGGACTCGAACCAGCGCACGAGCGCCGCGGCGAGCACGCGCACGTCGCCCACGGCGAGGTTGAGGCCCTTGGCGCCCGTGGGCGGCACGATGTGCACGGCGTCGCCGGCGAGGTACAGGCGGCCGTGCTGCATCGGAGCCGCCACGAAGCTCCGCATCGGGGTGATGCCCTTCTCGATCACGGGGCCCTCGTTGAGCGACCAGCCCTCGGAGGCGAGCCGCAGGTGGAGCTCCTCCCAGATCCGCTCGTCCGGCCAGTTGTCGATGTCCTCGTCGGGGGCGCACTGGAGGTAGAGCCGCGTGACCTCCGGCGAGCGCATGCTGTGGAGCGCGAAGCCGCGGTCGTGGTGGCAGTAGATGAGCTCCTCGCTGGACGGCGCGACGCGGGCGAGAATGCCGAGCCAGCCGAACGGGTAGGTGCGCTCGTGGATGGTGAGCGCGTCCTCGGGCAACGCGTGGCGACACACGCCGTGGAAGCCGTCGCAGCCGGCGATCACGTCGCAGCGGAGCTCGCGCTCCTCCCCGCCGTGACGGAAGCGGATCGACGGCCGCTCGGAGTCGAGCTCGTGCAGGCTCACGTCCTCGACGTCGAAGAGGAGCTCCGCGCCCTCGTCCAGCCGCGCCGCGATCAGGTCCTTGACGACCTCCTGCTGCCCGTAGATCGTGATGCCGCGCCCGTTCGTGAGCTCGCCGAACGGGATGCGGTGGCCCTCGCCGTCGAAGCGCAGCTCGACCCCGTGGTGCACGAGGCCCTCGCGCTCCAGGCGCTCGCCCACGCCCATCTCCTTCAGCAGGTCCACGGTTCCCTGCTCGAGCACGCCGGCGCGAACACGCTGCTCGACGTACTCGCGGTCGCGCGCCTCCAGCACCACCGCGTCGATCCCGGCCCTGTGCAGCAGCTGGCCGAGCACGAGGCCCGCTGGACCCGCCCCGACGATGCCGACCTGGGTGCGTTCGGGCACGGTCACAGCCTATGAGCCGCACGCGGCGAGCGCTCGTGGCGGGCACCGGCCTGATCGTGGCCGGTGTGATGCCCGGGTTCCTCACGGCCGGTCTGGCTCCGCGCATCCGCGGCGACTTCGCGTTCGGCGACTCGTCCGTGGGGCTGGCGGTGGCGGCCTTCTACGTGGTCTCCGGTCTCTGCTCCACGCCGGCCGGGCGGCTGGTCGAGCGAATCGGCGCCACGCGCGGGACGCGGCTCGGCGCCGCCCTCACCGCGGTGGCATGCGTGGGCATCGCGGCGTTCGCCCACTCCACGGCGAGCCTGCTGCCGCTGCTCCTGGTGGCCGGCGCGGGCAACGCGATCGGCGGGCCCGCCGTGAGCGCCCTGCTCAGGCGGGAGGTGGCCACCCAGCGCCAGGGGCTCGCCTTCGGCGCACAGCAGTCCGGCGCCTCGCTCGGGGCCCTGCTCGCGGGGCTGTCGCTGCCCGCCGTGGCGATCCCGTTCGGCTGGCGCTGGGCATTCCTCGTGGCGGCCGTGCTCGCCGTGGCCGCGGCCGCCCTGGCCCCGCGCATCGCGGAGTCGCCCCACGCGTCCGAGCGGGCGCGTCCGCCCTCCGGCCTCACGAGCGTCCACGCGCTCGCGCTGGCCGCGGCGCTCGCGAGCGCCGCGGGCGTGGGCTTCGTCGCCTTCCTGGTGCTTTACGCGGTGCACAGCGGAATCTCCGAGGGTGCGGCCGGGCTGCTGCTCGGCGGCGTGAGCCTCGCCGCCACGATCAGCCGGATCGGGCTCGGCGCGTTCCTCGACCGCCGCCGCCAGGAGCCGCTCGGGCCGGTGGTGGCCATGCTCGCGCTCAGCGTCGGCGGCTACCTGCTGCTGATCCCGGGTGAGCCCGCCTTCATCGTGGCCGGCGCGCTGCTCGCCGGCAGCCTGGGCTGGGCCTGGCCCGGGGCGCTCACCCTCGCGGTGGTGCAGCGGAGCCCGCACGCGCCCGCCTGGGCGGTCGGGGTGATGATGACCGGGCTCTTCGCCGGCGCGGTGGCCGGGCCGCTGATCGTGGGGCTGCTGGCCGAGCATGACGAGTTCAGCGCGGCGTGGGTGGTCTGCGCGGGCTTCGCGCTGCTCGCGGCGGCCACGACCTGGGCCACACGGCGAGCGGCCGCACGCTAGCTCCGCGCCGTCGCGCTCGCCGGCGCCGCGTCGAGGCGCTCGAGCGCGTCCACGCCCACGTGGGCGGCTCGCAGCGGGCGCCCGGCCTCGCTGAGCGCGTCCCAGAGCAGCTCCGCGGCGGAGGCATCGCAGAGCAGCAGCAGCCGATCGGGGCGCTCGCGCAGGACCGTCATGTCCACCCCGCCCGCGGACGCGGCGGCGAGGCCGCCCTCGGGCAGATCGAGCGGCGCGTCCACGGCGCTCTCGAGCAGCTCGGTCGCTCGCGGTCCCGCCAGCTCGACGGCGGCGAGCGCGGCGGTCACGTCGTCCACCCTCCCGCCGTGAGCGGCGAGCGCCCGCTCCAGCTTCTCGCGCGGCGGGCCGTCGGCTGCCCGGGTGGCGAGCACGAGCGCGCGGCCGGCGTCCGGCACTGCACCACCAGACACCGGCGTCATGCAGGGCGGAGCCCGGGTCGGGCACGGAGCCGGCGTGCTCAGTCACGACCGCGGCCAGCGCGGCGGCCGGCGCGCGCAGCTCGAGCTTGGCCACGTACGAGCGGTCGGCGATCCCGGCGCTCGCCCGGCAGGCCGCGATCTCCGCCGCGATCGGGCCGTAGCTGGAGGCCACCTCCGAGCCGCCGCGCACCGCGAAACGCGCCCCTGCCTGGCGCGCGCGTTCGTGCAGAGGGGAGCGGAGCACCTGCGTCATGAGGGGCGGCGCGGCGGTCGTGGCGCCACGCCCTCCTTGAAGGTGATCTCGAGCAGGTAGGCGACCATCGTGGCGTCCTCTCCAAAGGTCAGGTGGTAGGCGTCCGAGAGCTCCTCCACGCGGTGGATCTGGTCCACGTACTCGTGGAACAGCGGGCTGAACTCGAAGCAGGCGAAGTCCACGACCCGTGAGCGCAGCCCGTTGCGCTCGAGCGACCTGAGCGTCTCCTCCTGGCTCAGGATCGAGAGCTGCATCACGTAGGCGCGGCCGTCGGCCTCCAGCAGGCTCGGCAGGAGGCTGAGCAGGTGGTCGAGCAGGCTGCGCCCCCAGTAGTCGAGCGGCCGGTGGCTCGACAGCTGCTCGAACGGGTCGTTCGGCATCTGGTAGAGGCTGGCCACGACGACCTCGTAGCGCTCGTCGGGATCCCAGGGATAGAGGTCCACCTGCTCCCCGGAGACCCGGTCGGACAGGCCGTTGCGGAAGGCGTTGCTGAGCGTGTTGGCCACGGCGCGCTCGTCGATGTCGATGGCGTGCACGTGGGTCGCGCCGTTGAGCGCAAGCTGGGTGGTGAGGAGGCCGGTGCCGCAGCCCACGTCGAGGCAGCGCCTGCCCTCCCCCACGCGGTTGGTGAACAGGTGCTTCCACGCGAGGAAGCTGCCGGGCGTGGGCGCGAACACGCCGGGCTCGACCATGATCCGCGGCATCGGCAGCGGGTAGAGCGAGCGCTCGTGCTCGTCGCTCCAGGGGCCGGCGGCGGGAACCAGGGCCGCGTCGGCGTCCTGCTCGAGCGGGTCGCGCTCGGGGCGCCGCGAGCCGGGACGAGTTTCGGCGAGCTTGTCCCGGGCCGCCGCGATGTGGTGCGGCCGGACGCCGCAGCAGCCGCCGATGATCTGGGCGCCCTCCTCGCGCCAGCCGGCGGCCAGCTCCGCGTACTCCGCGCCGCCGATGCGGTCGTCGGAGGCCCACCCGGACTCCGTGTAGTAGCCGAGGTTCGGGTACACGCCGAGCGGCAGGTCGGTGAAGTCGCGCAGCCACGAGAGCATCCCCTCCACGTGGTCCGGCGGTATGCAGTTGATGAGGAGCGCGGCCACGCCCATGTCCTCGAAGCGCCGGGCCGCGCGCCCGAACAGGTCGCCCTCGGGGCCTCCCCAGTGCTGGCCGAAGACGCCGCAAAGGCCGTGGCGGCAGCGCCGGAAGCTGAGCCATACGGGGAAGCCGGCGGCCACCAGCGTCTCCACGGCCTCGAAGGTCGTGTCGCGGATCAGCGACATCGTCTCGAGCAGCAGCAGGTCGGGCGGCTCGTCCTCGAAGGCGCGCGTGAGCAGCTCCAGCCGCTCGAGCCCCTGCTCGTCGGCCACGTCGCCGTGGAGGCTGAAGGCCACCGCGCAGTCGTTCGAGCGCCCCACGTCGGCGGTGGCCTGGCGGGCGAGCCGGATGCCGCGCCGCGCGAGCTCCATCCAGTCCGCCGGCGGCGATCCCGCCGGACCGCGCTCGCCGTTCATCGCCTCCTGGATGCCCCAGGTATTGGTGGAGATGACGTTGCAGCCGAGCTCGGCGTAGCCGCGATGGACGCGCGTGACCGAGCGCGGCGCGTTGAGCAGCGCCCAGGTGCCCCAGAGCGCCTCGTCGCGCTGCTCGTACCCGGGGATCTCGAGCTCGCCCAGCTCGGTCGCGATGCCGCCGTCGAGGATCACGCACTGGTCCCGCTCGATCAGCTGCTCCAGGCGGCTGTAGGCGGGCGAGCGCTGCACGCGCGCGGGGCCGGCCGATGCCATCAGTCTCGGCTCACCATGCACCTCTCTCCCGGTAAGCTACAAACCAAACAATATAGATGAATTGCCAGGATCGGCTCGGCCCGCGGGTCTGTGGGCCGTATGCTCCTCCAGGCCCGGTTGTGAACTCAAGCGTCAAATACTTTGGTGTGTGGTTTCCGGCGATGGACTCGCGAGCTTGAGCACGGGCCCGCCCACGCAGGTCGCGAGCGATCGCCTCGGTGAGCTGCTCGAGCTGGTGCTCGAGCGCAACCCCTTCCAGCGCGCCCGCCTGGAGCCGCTCGGCCTCAGCGGGCAGCCGCGCCTCACCGATCTCCCGCCGCTCTCGAAGCGCGAGCTCGTCGAGGACCAGGCGCGCCACCCCCAGTTCGGCACGAACCTCACGTACCCGATCGAGCGCTACACCCAGCTGTGGCAGACGAGCGGAACCACCGGGCCGCCGCTGCGGGTGCTCGACACGCCCGAGGACTGGGCGTGGTGGCGCGAGCTGTTCGCCCACACCCTCACCGTCGCCGGGGTCGGCGCCGGCGACCGCGTGGGGCTCGCCTTCTCGTTCGGCCCGCACGTCCAGTTCTGGGCGGCGTACCAGGGGCTCCAGGAGGTCGGCGCCATGGCGGTGGCGCTGGGCGGCATGACCTCGGTGCAGCGCCTTCACACGATCGCCGAGACGGAGACCACCGCCGTCTGGTGCACACCCACCTACGCGCTCCGCCTCCTCGAGGTGGCCGTTGAGCAGCGGCTCGAGCACGCCCTCGAGTCGGTGCGCCAGGTGATCTGCACCGGAGAGCCGGGCGCCTCGCTCCCCGCGGTGCGCTCGCGCATCGAGGACGGGTTCGGCGCCAGCTGCGTGGACCACGCCGGCCTCACCGAGGCCGGGCCGTTCGGCTCTCCCTGCCCCGACGGTCACGGGCTCCACGTGCTCGAGGACGAGTTCGTCTGCGAGATCCTCGACGCCGACCTCGCGCCGGCGGGCCTCGACCAGCGCGGTGAGCTCGTGATCACCCCGCTGCGGCGGACCGGCTTCCCGGTGCTGCGCTACCGCACCGGCGACGCCGTGGTGAACACCGACGAGCGCTGCCCCGCGGGTCACGAGGGACGCTGGCTGCCGGGCGGGATCGTGGGCCGGACCGACGACATGGTCGTGATCCGCGGCATGAACGTCTTCCCGTCCGCCATCGAGGAGGCGGTGCGCCACGTGAGCGGCTCGGGCGAGTTCCGCATCACCTTCTACTCCGAGCCGAGCGGGATGGACGAGATCAAGCTCGAGGTGGAGCTGGACGAGGGCTCCGGCGCGCGCCGCCTCCAGGACATCATGCGCCAGCAGCTCGGCCTGCGCGTGCGGATCGTGCCGGTCACCCCCGGCGTGCTGCCGCGTCCCGACGGTAAGTCGCGGCGAGTGGTCGACGACCGCCAGGTCAGGCTGGTCGGCCGGTGAACGCGCGACCCGGACGCGCACGGCCACGCGGCCGCGCCGACTCGCGGGCGATCCGCGGAGCCAGCGAGCAGGTGGCCATCCAGATCCAGCACTACATCCAGGAGGAGGGCCTTCGCCCTGACGACTTCCTGGGGCGCGAGGAGGACCTGGCCTCCGAGTTCGGCGTCAGCCGGCCGACGCTGCGTGAGGCGCTCAAGCTGCTCGCCAGCGGGAACCTGATCCGCGCCACCAAGGGCCCCGGCGGCGGCATCTTCGTGGCGCGCACCGCCGACCAGGGGATGAGCCGCAGCCTCAGCGATGCGATCGCGATGATGCTCGAGACCGGCGCGGTGACCCTGGACGAGCTGGTGGACGCGCGGCTTCTGCTCGAGGTTCCGCTCGCCGGCCTGGCCGCCTACCAGCCGGACGAGGAGACGCTCAAGCGGCTCCGCGAGGCCGTGGCCTCCGAGATGGCGTCCACCGGCGACTCGGAGGCGCTCGCGGCCGCCGACATGGAGATCCATCGCACCATCGCCGCCGCGGGCAGCAATCGCATGGTCCAGGCTCTCACCGACTGGATCTTCGAGGTCGTGCAGCCCTGGCTGATCGAGGTGCTCGAGCCGGCGATCGTGCACTCGGCGATCCTGGAGCAGCACCAGGCGCTCCTGGCCGCGGTGGAGAAGGGCGACTCCGCGCGCGCCGAGCGCGCCATGAAGGACCACCTGCTCTACCTCCGCGACGTGCTCCGGATGGTGCGACCCGAGCAGTCGCCGGCCGTGGACGCCAGCACAGCCGGGTGAGCGCTCCCGGCGTCATCGCCGTGATCGGGCTTGGCGAGGCGGGCAGCGCCATCGCCACCGATCTCGTGGCGGCCGGCGCGTCGGTGCGCGGCTGGGACCCCGTGCGCGACGCGCCCGACGGCGTACAGGCGGCCACGGGCGAGGCCGACGCCGCGCGCGGAGCAGAGATCGTGCTGAGCCTCAACTCGGCCGCGGTGGCCGTGGACGCAGCAGAGAGCGCGGCGCCCGGACTCGACTCCGGCGCGCTGTTCGCGGACCTCAACACCGCCGCGCCGGCCGTCAAGCGGGCCGCGGCGGAGGCGGTGGCCGGTGGCGGCGCGACGTTCGCAGACGTGGCGCTGCTCGGCGCGGTGCCGGGGCGCGGACTCGCGACGCCGGCGCTCGTGTCCGGCCCCGGGGCCGAGCGCTTCGCGGAGACCATGGGCGCGCTCGGCATGCCCGTCACGCCGGTGGGCCCCGAGGTGGGCGACGCGTCGGCGCGCAAGCTCGTGCGCAGCGTCTTCGCCAAGGGGCTGGCCGCGGCGGTGGGCGAGTCGCTCGAGGCCGGTCGCGCGCTCGGCTGCGAGGACTGGCTCCATGCGGACATCGAGGCCACGCTCACCGCGGCCGACGCGACCCTGCTCCGCCGCCTGGTGGAGGGCAGCCGCGCGCACGCGGGCCGGCGCGTGGAGGAGATGGCGGCAGCCGTGGCGCTGCTCGAGGAGCTCGGCGTGGAGCCGCGCGTGGCGAGCGCCACCGAGCAGTGGCTGCGCTCGCTCGACCGCAGCGAGGTGGGCGGATGAACGTGCCAGTGCCCTCCGACGCCGCCCGGCAGCTGGTGCGCGGCGCCGTGGACGTGCACGTGCACATCGCGCCGGACGTGGTGGAGCGCCGCATCGACGATGTGGGCCTGGCGCGCCGCTTCGAGGAGGTCGGGCTGGCCGGCTTCGTGCTCAAGTCCCACTACACGTCGACTGCCGAGCGGGCGGCGGTGGTGCGTGGCGTGGAGCCCACCATCGCGGTGCTGGGCGCGATCGTGCTGAACCGCGCGGTGGGCGGCGTGAACCCGCTGGCGGTGGAGCTCGCGGCCCGCGAGGGCGCGCGGACGGTCTGGATGCCGACGGTGGACTCCCTCAACGAGCGCGAGCACCTCGCGCGCAGCGGCCCGGGCGCGAACCTGCCGGTGTGGGCGCGGCTCGAGGCCGAGCTGCGCGAGCAGGGCATCGGGATCGAGCCCGTGGCGGTGCTGGACGACAAGGGCGCCGTGCTGCCCGAGGTGCGCGCCGTGCTCGGCGTGGTGGCCGCGCACGGCATGGTCGTGGCCACGGGGCACGTGGGCCGCGACGAGGTGTTCGCGGTGGTCGACGCCGCCGTCGAGGAGGGTGTGCAGCACATCGTGGTCACCCATCCCGACTATCCGGCCCAGAACTTCTCGGTCGAGGAGCAGCTCGAGCTCGCCGATCGGGGCGCGCTGATCGAGCGCTGCTTCACCACCCCCTACACCGGCAAGTGCTCGTGGGACGACTGGCTCGCGGGCATCCGTGCCGTCGGCGCGGAGCGCACGCTGCTGTCGAGCGACCTCGGCCAGGTGCAGAACCCGCCCGTCGAGGACGGCCTGCCGCTGATGGCCGAGCGGCTGCTCGGCGCCGGCTTCTCCGAGAGCGACGTGCGCGTCATGGCCGTGGACAACACCCGCCGGGTGGCCGGGGTGGACGAGTGAGCCGGCGGCTGCTCGCCGTGGGCGCCCACGCGGCCGACTTCGTCTGGCGCGCCGGCGGCGCGCTCGCGCTCACGGCCGAGGCGGGCGGCACCGCCAGCGTGCTCGCGCTCTCCTACGGCGAGCGCGGCGAGTCGGGCGAGCTCTGGAAGGTGGAGGGCCAGACGATCGAGAACGTGAAGAAGGTGCGCCACGGCGAGGCCGAGCGCGCCGCGGCGGCGCTGGGCGCCGACTTCCGCTGCCTCGACCTCGGCGACTACCCGCTCGAGGTCGGTCCCGAGGCGCTCGCAAGGATCGTCGACGTCATCCGCGAGCTGGCGCCCGAGGTGATCGTGACCCACACCGACCGCGATCCCTTCAACCCCGACCACCCGGTGGCGTGTGCGGCGGTGGAGCGGGCCCGCGCGCTGGCCGCCGGCGCCGGCGTGGAGAGCGCCTTCGAGACGGTGAGCCCGCCCGAGCTGTTCCTGTTCGAGCCGCACCAGCCGGAGCTGTGCAACTTCACCCCAACGACCTTCGTGGACATCACCTCGGTGATGGAGCGCAAGGTGGCCGCCATGGCGGAGATGAAGGCGCAGAGCTACCTCCAGACCTACTACGGCCAGCGCGCCGAGCAGCGCGGCAACCATGCGCGCAGGGTCTCCGGCAACAAGGAGATCCGCCACGCCGAGGCATTCCAGCGCGTCCTCCCCCAGGTGCTGCCGGCGCTGTGAACGCGGTGCACGAAGAGCTCGCCCGGCTCGGCTCGGCCACCGTCTACGAGGCATCGGGGCGGCGCGGCCTGGTTGACCTCGACCTCGAGCAGGTGATCCCCGGCTCGCGGGCATGCGGCCCGGCGCGCACGGTGCTCTGCGCGCAGGGCGACAACCTGATGGTGCACGCGGCCATGGACCGCACGGAGCCCGGCGACGTGCTCGTGCTCACGATGCCCGACCCGGAGCCGGTGGCGCTGATCGGCGACCTGCTCGTGACCCAGGCGAAGGCGCGCGGGGCGGCGGCGCTGCTCGTGGACGCCGCCGTGCGCGACGTGGAGGAGCTGCGCGCGCTCGGGCTGCCCGTGTGGACGCGCTGGGTGCGCGTGCGCGGCGCGGTCAAGTCGACCGTGGGCGTGCTCGACGAGACGGTGGAGGTCGGCGGCGCGTCGATCCAGCCCGGCGATGCGGTCGTGCTCGACACCGACGGCGTCGTGGTGGTGGGGCGCCAGCGTGTGCGCCAGGTGCTCGAGGCCTCCCACGCGCGCGAGGACAAGGAGCGGGCCAAGCGCGCGAAGCTCCACGACGGCGAGCTGTCGTACGACCTCGACGGGCTGCGTGCTCTCGTCGAGGGCGAGCGCCGTCGGTGAGTCCCGAGCGCGTCCGCGACCTCGCGCACATCGGGCACGCCGAGCTCCTCACGCCGCGCCCCGAGGAGAGCCTGCGCTTCTTCGTGGAGGTGCTCGGGATGCAGGTGGAGGCGCGCGCCGGGCAGTCCGTCTTCCTGCGCGGCTGGGGCGAGTACGAGCGCTACGGCCTCAAGCTCACCGAGTCGCCGCAATCCGGCCTGGGGCACATGGCGCTGCGCGCCTGGAGCCCGGAGGCGCTCGATCGGCGTGTGGCCGCGATCGAGGCGGCCGGCCTCGGAACGGGCTGGACCGACGGGGACCTCGGCCACGGGCCGGCCTACCGCTTCACCGACCCTGACGGCCACGTGATGGAGGTGTACTTCGAGACGGAGAAGTACGAGCCGCCGGAGGAGCTGCGGCCGTCGCTGAAGAACCAGCCGCAGCGCTATGTGGGGCGCGGCGCGGCGGTCAGGCGGCTCGACCACGTGAACGTGCTCGCGCAGGACGTGCCCGCCAACCGGGCCTTCGCCGAGGACGTGCTCGGCTACCGCCTCTACGAGCGCATCGTGCTCGACGACGGCACCGAGACCGGCGCCTGGATGAGCCTCTCGATCGCCGCGCACGAGCTGATCTACGTGGCCGACTTCCACAAGGCCCGCGGCCGCCTCCACCACCTCGCCTTCTGGGTGGACACGCGCGAGGAGGTGCTGCGCGCCGCCGACCTGTTCCTCGAGCACGAGGTTCCGATCGAGGCGGCCCCCTCGAAGCACGCGATCGCGCAGGGCTTCTTCCTCTACGGCTTCGAGCCGGGCGGCAACCGCGTGGAGGTCACCACCGGCGGCTACTTCGTCTACGACCCCGACCGCGAGCCGACGGTATGGAGCGAGGCCGAGCGCGCGAAGGGGCAGGCCTGGGGCGTGCAGACGGTGGAGAGCTTCCACACGTACGGCACGCCGCCCGTCTGAGGCCCGTCTAGCCCACCGCTGCGATTGCCTGCTCGGGCGTCTCGTACTCGCGGCCGCTCGCGATCCGCCCGTCCCGGACCGTGCCAGTACTCGGCCACGGCGTCGATGCCGCCACGCTCCAGAGCGGCGAACTGCACGCGCACCACGTCCGCGCTCGTCATCGGGTGGGTCAAAGCCTCACCGACAGGCATTCCACCAGGGCGTCCACGAACCGCTCGACCGTGCTGCCGTCCTCGGCGCCGTGCAGCGGGTTCAGCTCCGTGATGGTCAGCGCCGCGAGGGCGCCGGCGCCGGCCAGCACGCGCAGCGCCGTCATCGCCGTCGCGAACGGCAGTCCTTCGTTGCGACCCGGGTTCTCCGACAGCGGGGCGTCGGTGAAGTCGATCGTGTCCACGTCGAAGTGCACGAGCAGGCGGTCGAATCCCGGGGCGAACCCGGCCAGCGCCCGCTCGGCCTCGCCGGCCGGGTCGCTCGCCACCTGCTCGACGGGAACGCGCGGCGGGTCCAGCAGCTCGAGCCGCTCGTGCTCGAAGGGCGTGGCCGGGTCGGGCCCGAAGGCGAAGTAGAGGATCTCGTCGGGGCGCAGCAGCGGCGCGTGGCCGTTCAGTCGCACCAGCTCAGGCTCGGCTCCCTCCACCCCGAGCATGTGAGCGGTGCCCATCCAGTCGAGCGCTCCCTGCGTGGTCTCGGCCGGCAGGTTCAGGTCGGGATGAAGATCGAAGTAGACGAGGCCGGTGCGGCCGACCGAGCGCGCCGACCCGGCGACGGTGCCGAGCTCGATCGTGCAGTCGCCGCCGAGCACGAGCGCCAGCTCGTCCGCCGCCAGCGCCTGCTCCACCCGGTCCGCCGTGTCGAGCGCCGCGGCGCGGACGGCAGCCAGGTTCTGCGCGCGCGGCCTGCCCGGGTCGGGGCGCCAGCGGAAGGGCTCGGAGTCGCCCCGGTCGGTCACCTCGAACCCGGCCGCCGTGAGCTTCTCGGACAGGCCGGCGGCACGCATCGCCGCGGGTCCCCGCTCCTGTCCCGGCGCGAATGCGCCCGCGCTGCTCGGCACGCCGATCAGGGCGAGCCGGGCGCTCACCCCGGAGGACCCGCCGCCCGCGCGTCCAGCGCCGCCGCCAGCTCGTCCGTGGCCGACAGGTGCGGAGCGTGATCGGTGTCCAGCTCCACCACGTCCGTGATCCCGGCCGTCGCGATCATCCGGCGCTGCAGCGCCGGCGGGATCGACCGGTCGCGCGTGCAGAGCACGTAGCTGCGCGGGATGTCGTCGAAGGCTCCGTCGGGCAGCGAGACCGGCTGGGTGAAGGGCAGCACCGGCTGCGCCCGCTGGCGTGAGATCGCCCAGTCGGCGGTCTGATCGGAGCATTGGAGGTACATGGCGTCGAGGGAGGCCTCGGGCGACAGGACGGCGACCGGTGGGTCGCCCTCCACGACGAGGTTCGCCTGGATCTGGTCCTCGGCGCCCTCGGGCAGCTGGGTCAGGGCCAGCAGACTGTCGCCGTCCTGAGGCAGGAAGGCGGCCACGTAGACCATCGAAGCGACCAGCTCCGGGCAGCGCGCGGTGGCCTGGGTCGCGACCATGCCGCCCATGCTGTTCGGCACGAGCACGGCCGGCTCGGAGCTCTCGCGGAGCTGCTCGCAGACGCTGTCGGCGTAGACGTCGAGGGTCAGGTCGCCCACCGGCGTCTGATCCTCCCCGGACCCCGGGAGATCGCGCGCCTCGGTGGTGTGCCCGGCCGCCTCGAGCCGCTCGCGCAGGGGCCCCCAGCACCAGGCGCCCGCAAAGGCTCCGTGGACAAACACGAATCGCGCCACCCTGCTCCCTTCCTCAGCGTGAGTAGTTCTCGAGGCCCGGCCGGAACGCCTTCTTGTCGAGGAACTGCTCGAGCCCCTGCTGGCGTCCGCTCTCCGAATCCAGGAACTGCGACTGCTCGAGCTTGGCATAGAGGTAGTCCTCGGCCTGCTCCCAGCTCATGTCGCCCGCGTGCTTGAAGCCGAGCTTGGCGGCGCGCAGCACAACCGGGTTCTTGCCCGCCAGCTCGCGCGCCAGCGTCTCGGTCTCCGCGCGCAGCTCCTCGGCGGGCACGCTGGCGTTCACGAGGCCCATCTCGGCGGCCTTGCGGCCGTCGAAGCTGCGGCCGGTCATCACGTAGAGGAGCGCCTCGCGCGACCCGACCGTCTCCGCCAGCGCCCGGCTCACCACGCTGCCGGGCGGGATGCCCCAGTTGATCTCGGAAAGGCCGAACGTGGCGTCGTCGGCGGCAATCGCGAGGTCGCAGGCCACCAGCGGGCAGAAGGCACCGCCGAAGCACCAGCCGTTGACCATCGCGATCGTCGGCTTGGGGAAGAGGCGCAGCATCCGCCACTGCCAGAGGTTGGCGTCGCGGCGGACCTTGCGCTGCACGTGCTCGGGCGCCTCGTCCACCTCGCGGAAGTACTCCTTGAGGTCCATGCCGGCGGAGAAGGACTCGCCGGCGCCGGTGAGGACCATCACCCGCGCGTCCTCGTCGGCGTCCACGGCGTCCAGCACCTCGACCATGGACGCGTTCAGCGCCGGGTTCATCGCGTTGCGCTTGTCGGGCCTGTTCAGCTCGACCCAGGCGATGCCGTCGTCCACCTCCACGTTGACGGAGTCCCAACGGTCGTACGTCATCGGTGCTCTCTCCTCTCGACGGGTACGGCGGGTGGCGCTGGTACGGTCGCGCGGTGCCGGAAACCGTGCCGCGGGTCAGCTACGTGGTGGCGCGGCTCGACCGCGCGCTGCGCCGCGAGATCGACGCCCGCGTGCGCCCGCATGGGCTCACCGCGACCCAGTACACGGCCCTCTCCGTGCTCGCCTCGCGCGCCGGCCTCTCGAACGCACAGCTCGCGCGCCGCTCCTACATCACCCCGCAATCCATGAGCCAGCTGACCGGGGCACTCGAGCGCCAGAAGCTGATCGAGCGGATCCCCGACCCGGATCACCGGCGCATCCTCCGCGCCCAGCTGACGCGGAAGGGCAAGCGCGTGCTGGCCGAGTGCGACGCGGCCGTGGACGAGATGGAGCGGCGGATGCTGCGCGACCTGCCGGGCCCCGAGCACGACACGCTGCGGGCACAGTTGATCGCGTGCGTGCGCGGCTTGGGCGCCGGGCTCGAGCGCCCGTAGCGCTCCCAGCAGGGCCAGTCGCACTCCCAACAAGGACCTTCGCGGTGCCACTCCTCCATCGCAAGCGCTCTTATATCAGCCTGCCTGATACTCGGGGCCGGGTGGGCGGCACGGCATCGGAGGGAGTGAGTGAGGTGCGAGTTACTCGCGGTATGCGCGACAAACTTGCAGGTCACTCTGGAGAGCGCGGGCAGGCCCCTACGGATCGAAGTCCGGATCCGGCTCCACGATCACCTCGAGGAGCAGGGGCGTCGTGCGCCCCGCCAGCCCCGGAAGCACCTCGTCGAACGCGGCCAGCAACTCGCCGTGCTCGTCCACCCGGCGCGCGTCGCAGCCCAGCGCGCGGGCCATCCCGGACACGTCGATCGTGCCGAACCCCGGCCAGGGCGCGGACTCGCCCTGCATCTCGGCGAGCCGGTCCATCACGCGGTAGCCGCCGTTGTTGAGGATCACGAAGAGGACGCCGACCTCGTAGCGCGCGGCGCTCCAGAGCGCCTGGATCGAGTAGAGCGAGGACCCATCCCCCACCACGGCCACCACGGGCCGCTCGGCGAGGGCCATGCGCAGGCCGATCGGCGCCGAGAGCCCAAACCCGAGCCCGCCCATCGCGGCACTCAGGAATCCGAGCGGCCGGCGGGCGGGGATGCGCGCGTGCAGCTCCGGGCGGCTCGACGGCGACTCCTCCACGAGCACGGCCTCCTCGGGCAGGCGCTCCCCGAGGGCGGCCAGCACGTGGCCGGCCCGAAGCGACTCGCCCGGCCCGGGCGCCGCGGGGGGCTCTGGCCGCGCGTACCCGACCGGCGGCGCTCCCGATCGGGAGCGCACCGACCCGGCCAGCTCCGCGCACACCGCCGCGGGCTCGGCCAGGAGCACCAGCTCGGCGGGGCTGCGGTGCGCCTCGGCAGGGTCGTCGGTCACAAGCGCGACCCGTGTGCCCTCCTCCACGAACGGCCCGGGCTCGAACGGGTACTGGCGAAACACCCCCGCCCCCACCACCAGCACAAGGTCGTGGCCGCCCAGCACCTCGCGCAGGCGCGCGCGCCCAGAGGGCAGGTGACCGGCGAACAGCGGGTGGTCCTGCGGGAAGCCGGCGCGTGCTCCGAACGACTCCTGCCAGACCGGGCAGCCGAGCTTCTCGGCCAGATCCACCAGCGCCGCCCAGGTCTCGACCGAGTCGGCTCCGGCCCCGACAACCAGCGCGGGCGAGCGCGCCCCGTCGACCATCCCCGACAGCTCGGCCACGGCCGGCGGATCGGCCGCCCGGCCGCCGAGCACGCGCCCGGCGGTCGCAGGCTCGCGGTCCGACTCGGCGGGTGCCAGCCAGTCGTCCATGGGCACGATCACGAGCGCCGGCCCGCGCCCCAGGCGCGCCTCGTGCCACGCCCGCGCGATCGCCGCCGGCACGTCCTGCGCGCGCGCCGGCTGCTCGACCGACACCGGGTAGTCCCCCGCCAAGCCAGCGAGCCGGCCCGTCAGGAACGGCTCGTAGGCCAGGTGGCGCCGGTCCTGCTGGCCCACGAGCACCACGAGCGGCGCGCGGTTCACGCGGGCGGTGGCGAGCGCCGCCACCGAGTTGCCGAGCCCGGCGGTGGTGTGCACGAGCACGCAGGCCGGCTCGCCACGGCCGATCGCGTAGCCGCTGGCGATTCCGACCACCGACCCCTCGTGCAGCGCCAGGACGAAGCGAATGTCGTCCGGCAGCGCGCCCAGGAACGACACCTCGGTCGAGCCCGGGTTGGCGAAGATCGTGGTCAGACCGCGCTCGCGCATGACGTCGAAGGTCACGTCGCGTACCGCGCGGGCATCTCCTTGACTCGCCATATCAGGGCTCCTTATATTGAAGTCTCCCGGGAAGGAGAGGGCCCATGAGCACGCCGGTAGCCGAAAGTCCCGCAGGGGAGGCCCTGCTCGGAGACGAGAAGACCTGGTCCGGACGCATCTTCAGCGACGGCTGGGTGGACGCTCCGGAGACCATCGAGAGCACCGAGCCGGCCACCGGCGACGTCCTGGGAACAGCCGGCGCGGGGAACGCCGCGGCCGTCGCGAAGGCGGCCGAGTCCGCGGCGCGCGCGCAGCGCGAGTGGGCCGTCACCCCCTTCACCGAGCGCGCGGCCGTGGTGCGCCGCGCCGCCGACCTGATCGAGCAGCACCGCGAGGAGCTGACCGGCTGGCTCGTTCGCGAGTCGGGATCGATCCCGCCGAAGGCCGACAACGAGCTGACCGCCTCGAAGGGCCAGTTCGAGATGGCGGCGGCGCTGATCTCGCACCCGCTCGGACAGCTGCTCCCCACCTTCGTCCCGGGTCGCACGAGCGTGGCCAAGCGCACGCCGGTCGGCGTGGTCGGCGTGATCTGCCCGTGGAACTTCCCGGTCGTGCTCCCGGCGCGCTCGGTGGGCCCGGCGCTCGCGCTCGGCAACGCCGTGATCCTCAAGTCGGACCCCAACACCCCGATCAGCGGCGGCGTGCTCACCGCCCGGCTGTTCGAGGAGGCGGGCCTTCCCGAGGGGCTCCTGCACGTGCTCGGCGGTGGGGCCGAGGTCGGGCAGGCCCTCTGTGAGGACCCCAACGTGCGGATGATCTCCTTCACCGGCTCGACGGCCACCGGCCGCAAGGTCGGCGAGGCCGCCGGGCGCAACCTCAAGCGCGTCGTGCTCGAGCTGGGCGGCAACAGCCCGCTCGTGGTGCTCGAGGACGCCGACATCGAGGCCGCCTCGTCGGCCGGCGCGTGGGGGTCGTTCCTCCACCAGGGCCAGATCTGCCTCGCGGTGAGCCGGCATCTCGTGCACGAGAGCATCGCCGACGACTACGTGAAGGCGCTCGCCGAGCGGGCGTCGCACCTGCCGGTCGGCAACCCGGCGACCGATGAGGTCGCGCTCGGGCCGATCATCAACGAGAAGCAGGTTCAGCGGGTCGCCCGGATCGTCGACGAGAGCGTGTCCCAGGGCGCCAACCTCGTGACCGGCGGCACGCACGAGGACCTGTTCTTCCAGCCGACCGTGCTGGGCGACGTGACGTCCTCGATGCCCGCCTTCACGGACGAGATCTTCGGCCCCGTGGCGCCGGTGATCACGTTCAAGGACGACGCCGAGGCGGTCGAGCTCGCCAACTCGACGGCCTACGGCCTGGTGGCCGCGGTCCAGTCCGGGTCGCAGCGGCGCGCCGCGGCGGTGGGCGAGCAGCTCAACGCCGGGATGGTGCACATCAACGACACGACGATCAACGAGGAGCCGGTCGCTCCCTTCGGCGGCTTCGGCGCGTCGAGCAACGGCGGCCACTTCGGCGGCGTCGCGAACCTCGAGCTGTGGACGGAGTGGCAGTGGCAGACGTCGCGCGACAAGGCCGAGCCGTTCCCGTTCTAGACATCGGTGCGCACCCGGCAGCGCCGGGTGCTTCCGCAACGGCGCACGCGTGATCGATGTCGACCGCGTGCGCGCGATCGACGTGCACACGCACGCCGAGGTCGCGCGCGACGGGCACGACCCGATGCCGCCCGAGCTGCGACAGGCGGCCGAGCGCTACTTCCGGGGCAAGGTCGACCGGCCGACGGCCGACGACGTGGCCGCCTACTACCGCGAGCGCGAGATGGCGTGCGTGGTGTTCACGGTCGACTACGAGACCAGGAGCGGGCGACCGCCGGTGCCGAACGAGGAGGTGGCCGACGCGGCCGCCGCCAACCCCGACGTGATGATCCCGTTCGCGAGCGTCGACCCGGCACGACCGGACGCGGCCGAGCGCGCGGAGCGCCTGATCGCCGACCACGCCGTGCGCGGCTTCAAGTTCCACCCGAACATCCAGGAGTTCTTCCCGAACGACCGGATGGCCTACCCGCTCTACGAGGTGATCGCCGCGGCGGGGCTGCCGGCGCTCTTCCACACCGGGCACAGCGGCATCGGCTCGGGCGTGCCGGGCGGCGGCGGGCTGCGGCTGAAGTACTCCCAGCCCATATACGTGGACGACGTGGCGGCCGACTTCCCCCACATGCCGATCGTGCTCGCGCACCCCTCGTTCCCATGGCAGGACGAGGCGCTCTCGATCGCGATGCACAAGCCGGAGGTGTACATCGACCTCTCGGGGTGGTCGCCGAAGTACTTCCCGCCCCAGCTGATCCAGTACACGAACACCGTGCTGAAGAACCAGGTGCTCTTCGGGTCGGACTACCCGATGATCACGCCGGAGCGCTGGCTCAAGGACTTCGAGCGGCTCGACATCGACGACGAGGTGCGGCCGCTCGTGCTCAAGGAGAATGCGGCTCGCCTGCTCGACCTCAGGAGGAGCTGATGATCGAACCCGGCGGGCCGGCGCCCGACTTCACGCTTCAGGACCAGGACGGGAACCCGGTGGAGCTGTCCGGGCTCCGCGGCAAGTGGGTGGTGGTCTACTTCTATCCCAAAGCCGACACGCCCGGATGCACCGCCCAGGCCTGCGGGATCCGCGACCACGCGGGCGACTACGAGGCGGCCAACGCCGTGGTACTCGGCGTGTCGCCGGACACCGTCGAGGACCTGCGCGCGTTCGCCGACAAGTACGGGCTCGCGTTCACGCTGCTGTCCGACGTGGGCGGCGAGGTGGCCTCGAGGTACGGCGTCTGGGTCGAGAAGACCTACGGGACGAGCAGGTGGTGGGGCAACCAGCGGTCGAGCGTGCTCGTGGACCCGGAGGGCAAGGTGGCGCGCGTGTTCCCGAAGGTGAAGCCCGCCGAGCACGACGAGCTGGTGCTTGCGGCGCTGCGCGAAGTCGCAACGGCGTAGGTTTCGCACATGGCGAATCGGAGGGACACACTGATCGCCCGGGCGATGCACGACGGGGACGCCAAGAAGGTCGCCGTGGGAGCGGCGGTGGCGGGCGGCGCGGTGGCTGCGGCGAAGCTCGGCTGGGACCGGCTGCGCGGCGACGCGCGGAAGTTCCGCCTGCGCGAGAACGAGCCCATGCCGGAGGGACTCCAGCGCATCGCGGTCGGGCAGATCGACGACTCCATCGAGGGTCTCTCGGGCGAGGGCCACTCGGACGCCGCCAACTCGGTGCACGACGCGCGCAAGAGCCTGAAGCGCCTGCGTGCCCTCGTCCGGCTGGCCCGCGACGAGCTGGGCGAGCACGTCTACCGGCGCGAGAACACCGCCTTCCGCGAGGCGGGCCGGAGGCTGTCCGGCGCGCGCGACAGCCGCGTGCTGCTCGACGCGCTCGACGCGGTCATCGAGCGGCATCCGAAGCGGGCTCCCCGGCACGAGCTGCTGCCATTCAGGAGGACCCTGCTCAGTCGCCACGCCAACGCCCAGCGGACGCTGCAGAGGGACGATGCCGCGGCCGAGGTGCTCCGCGAGCTCAGGCAGGTCCGCGACCGGGTGCCGTACTGGCCGCTCGAGCGCGAGAACATCGAGTCGCTCGCGCCCGGCTTCGAGCGCATCTACCGCCGCGGTCGCAAGGCGTACCGCAAGGCGCGCAAGGAGCCGACCACGGAGAACCTGCACGAGCTGCGCAAGCGCTCCAAGGACCTCTGGTACGCGGGCCAGATCGTGCGGCCGGCGGCGCCCAAGCGGATGAAGGCGCTGTCGAAGGGCGCGAAGGAGCTGTCCGACGTGATCGGCGAGGACCACGACCTCGCGCTGCTCGCCGAGAGCGCGGACGCCCGGCCGGACCGCTTCGGCGACGAGGCGCGACTCGACGAGCTGCTCGGCGTGATCAAGCAGCGCCGCAAGCGGCTCCGCCGCAGGTCGTTGAAGCTGGCCGCCGAGCTGTTCAAGCAGAAGCCACGGGCGGTCGCGCGGCTGCTCGAGGAACCGAGCCCCGGCTCCTGAGCGCCCCCCGGGAAATCTGCGCGCTGACCGCGACGCGGATCGCGGCGCTGGTACGGGCGGGTGAGCTCTCGCGGCGCGAGGTGGTGGCGGCGCACGCCGCGCGGATCGGGGAGGTGAACGACGCGGTGAACGCGCTCGTGGACCTGCGGCTCGAGGAGGCCCTGGCGGAGGCCTCGGCGGCGGATGCCGCGGGCGATGCCGGCGGACCGCTGGACGGCGTGCCGGTGTCGATCAAGGAGAACTTCGACGTGGCCGGGATGCCCACCACCGCGGGGATCCCGTCGCGCGCGGAGCTGGCGCCGGAGCGCGACGAGCTGAGCGTGCGCCGCCTGCGCGAGGCCGGGGCGATCGTGCTGGGCAAGGGGAACATGCCCGACCTGGCGATTCGCTGGAACACGGTGAGCTCGTTGCACGGCGTGACGCGCAACCCGCTGGACCCGGGGCTGACGGTGGGCGGCTCGTCCGGCGGCGAGGCGGCCGCGGTGGCCGCGGGGATGGTCCCGCTCGGGCTCGGCTCCGACTACGGCGGCTCGATCCGCGTGCCTGCCACCTGGTGCGGGGTGCTCGGCTTCCGCCCCACCACCGGACTGGTGGCCAAGGCACCGGAGCTGCTTCCGCTCGACTTCCCGCCGTCCTACGACCTGATGGCGTCCACCGGGCCGCTGGCGCGCTCGGTGGAGGACCTCGAGCTGGCCTTCGAGGTGCTGCGCGGACCGTCCACGCAGGACCCGGCGAGCGTGCCCGTCGACCCTCCGGAAGCGGTCGAGCCGCCCGGCCCGGTGGCGTTGCTGATCAAGGAGACCGGCGCCGTGGTCGACCCCGATGTGGAGGAGGCGGTGCGCGCGACAGCGGACTCGCTCCGCGCGGCCGGCTACACCGTCGACGAGGGCGTGGTGCCCGACCTGCGCCGCGCGCCGGAGCTGTTCGCCCAGATCGTGGGCACCGAGCTGATCGAGACGCGCCTGCGGGCCGTGCGCCACCAGATCGGGGCGAGCGCCCTCGACCACATCGAGTCGCTCTACGGGCAGTTCACGCTCGGGCCGAAGCTGGACCGCTATCTGGCGGCGCTGCACAAGCGGCGCGGGCTGGTGCGGGCGGTGGCTGCCTGGATGGAGGACTACCCGCTGGTGCTCTGCCCGGTGGCGGGGATGACCGCGCCGGCGCTCGACTACGACGATTTCCTGCCCACCGAGGGCACGCGCGAGCTCTTCGACCGCATGCGCTGCGTGCTCTGGGTGAACCTGCTGGGGCTGCCGGCAGTGGGGCTCGGGAACGGCGCCCAGCTGGTCGGGAGGCGCTTTCACGACCGCGACGTGCTTGCGGCCGCGTCAGCGGCGCGGGCAACGCCGTGAGATCACCCCGTCCAGGTCGAGCCAGCGCGGAATCCTCCGCCTGACGCGTCCCGATCGGGTGTCGATGACGTAGGTGGCGGTCCCGGTGCCGGCGTAGGCGAGACGTCCCACCACGTCGAGGTTCGAGACGTGCTTGCCGCGGAGCACGTGGAACACGCGCCGGCCGGCGGGCGTGTACCCGCGGACCCCGTGGAGGCCGTACGCGAGTAGCCGGCGCGGCGCCCGGGTCGCGCCATGGGCACCGGCCTCGATTCTGCTGATCCTCCCGCTCCGCGTGTCGATCGTGCTCAGGCCGGCTGGAACCGTCGTGCGACGGCGTCCGGGGCGCGACACCAGGTCGTGGCCCGAGAGGGCCAGCCGGTCGCCGCCGAGCCACGTCGCCTGCCGCAGGCGGAACCCAACCGCCCCCGCTCGCTCGAGGGACCGCGGAGCCGGCCGCAGCCGGACCCTGCGAACGCGCATACGGCGAAGGTCGATGTCGATCAGCGTTCGCGAGTCCATGAGCACGTACGCGCGCTCGCGGCCCGGATCGGCCACCAGAGCCGGCCTCAGGCGGCGCCCACCGGGGGTATGTCGAGGAATACGGAGCGACAGCCTGCGCAGCCGGCCCGTGGCGTCCACGACCGACAGGCGACCCACCCGCCGGCCGGACACCAGCACCACGAACCGCCGGCGGGTGCGAGCCGTGGCGGCGTCCTCGGCGCTTCCTCCCTCCCATCGCTCGAGAACGGTGCCGTTCACCGGGTCGAGGAGCACGATGCCCCCGACGAGCAGCGCTGCGACGAGCCTCCGATCGGTGAGCCACGCGAGGCCCGCGGCAGCGATCCCTGTCTCCACGTCCAGCTCGGCGGTCCACGACCCGAGCTCGACGATGCGCACTCCGATCCGAGCTGTCGCGCCCGGAGCAGAGATGCCGAGGGCCACGCGACTTTCGTCCGGCGAAACGCTCCACGCGTGGTGGTACTCGCCAATCACCACGGGCGGCGTGACGGGCCGCAGCGAGAGCGCATCGAAGCAGCCGACGCGCGTCCTCACGCCGGTGAGCGGGTTCGAGACGATTCCCGCGAATGGCGCTGGACGTGCCATGGCCGTGGGTTCGAGCGCGAGGGCGGGGGTGTGCAAGACCAGCGCAGCCAGTCCAGCTGCGGCAAGGGCGGCGATCACGTCAGCGAATCTTCCCGAGGCCACGACAGTCGTGCAACCGCGTTTGCCTGCCGATTAAGACTTGTGGAGCAATTCACGGAGGGCACTGACCACACAAAGCTTCTGATGGTCCGGAGTGCGGCCGCCATCTACGCCGGCGCGGCGTTCGTGAGCATCGTCGAGGACATCCTGCCCGGCGGTCCCGAGATCGCGAGCCTACCCGGGGTTGCCGCGCTCGCACTCGTGGTCCTCTTGCTGGGGGTCGGTCCGCGGCTTCCGGTTCGAGTGCTCGCGGGCTTGGGCCCGCTCGGCGTAGCCCTCATCGGATACGCGCTCACGAGCAGCACCGGCCCCGCGGATTCGGCGGTCCTCTACGTCTGGCCGATCCTCTGGGGCGCGTACTTCTTCAGCCGGACCGGAGCCATTCTGCTGGTCGCGTGGATTGGTGTCGTCCACGCGATCGTGCTCATCTCGCTGCCCGACGGTGTCGGGAACTTCGATCGCTGGCTGGACGTGATGGTCACGATGAGCGTCGTGGCGGGCTTCGTCCAGGCGCTCTCGGCAAGCAACCGGAAGCTCCTCGGTCGACTCGCCGCCGAGGCGCGCGTGGATCAGCTCACCGGCGTGCTCAACCGGCGCGGATTCGAGGAGCGGCTCCAGGTGGAGCTCGACCGCGTGCGCCGAGACCAGGCTTACCTCGGCATCGCCACGTTCGACATCGACCACTTCAAGAGCGTCAACGACGAGTTCGGCCACGAGGTCGGCGACCAGGTGCTCGCCCATCTGGGCGCCGTGCTCGCCGAGAAGACCCGTACCACCGACGTGGTGGCCAGGACCGGCGGCGAGGAGTTCGTGGCACTGCTCCCCGGCACGGACGTGGCCGGCACGCGGACGTACGCGGAGCGCGTCCGACAGGCTTTCGCAGCTCGGAGCGGACTAGACCTCCCCCACGTGACGGTCAGCGCGGGCGTGGCGGCGGAGCAGGCGCCCGACGATGGCGGAGCGCTGCTGCACCGCTCGGATTCCGCGCTGTACGCGGCAAAGCGGGCGGGCCGGGACCGGACCATGGTGGCCGGAAAGCTCGGCGCAGGGCGCTCCGCCGGGTCGCTCTCCCTGCGCTAGCAACAGGCGCGGCAAGTAGGCTCAGGCGATGCCCTCAACCGCCGCCAACGGCACCGCCCCCTCGCCCCGGAGGCTTCCTCCGGAGGACTTCGAGCTCAAGGAGATCGTGCTTCACGGCCACCGTGTGGCCTACCGCTCCGCCGGTAGCGGCCCGGCGATCGTGCTCGTGCACGGCATCACCTCCAACTCCGCGACCTGGGAGCGGGTGATGCCCTACCTGGCCACCCGATTCACCGTGATCGCGCCGGATCTGATCGGCCATGGGGAGTCAGCCAAGCCGCGCGGGGACTACTCGCTCGGCGCCTACGCCAGCGGCGTCCGCGACCTGATGGTGACCCTGGGCCACGAGAGCGCGACCTTCATCGGGCACTCGCTCGGCGGCGGGATCGTGATGCAGCTGGCCTACCAGTTCCCCGAGCGCTGCGAGCGGCTCGTGCTGGTGGACAGCGGCGGCCTCGGTCGCGAGGTGAGCTTCCTGCTGCGCGCCGCGACGCTCCCGCTGTCGGAGGTCGTGCTGCCGCTGCTGGCGAGCACCCGTCTCCTCGACGCCGGTCGCGCCGTGAGCGGGCTGCTGGGGCGGATCGGCCTCCACGCCGGCACCGACGTGGCCGAGCTGGGCCGCGGGCACGCCTCGCTGGCGGATCCCGAGGCCCGGTCCGCGTTCATCAACACCCTGCGCACGATCGTGGACCCCGGCGGCCAGCGGGTGAACGCGAGCGACCGGCTCTACCTCGCCGAGAACATCCCGTTCCTGCTGGTCTGGGGCGAGCGCGACCCGATCATCCCCGTGGAGCACGGCCTGGCGGCGCACGAGCTGGTGCCCTCCAGCCGGCTCGAGATCTTCGAGGGCGCCGGCCACTTCCCGCACATGGACGATCCGCAGCGCTTCCTCGACGTGCTGCTCGACTTCATCGACTCGACCGAGCCCGCCGACGTGGATGCCGAGCACTGGAAGGGCATGCTCAAGTCTGGGCGTAGCGCCCGATGACCAGTGGCGCCCGGCCGGCGTCGGGCCTGTTCTCAGAGCCCCGCGAGATCATCGAGCTGGGCGACCTGTTCGCGAACATCTGGCAGGTCGCGTACGTGACGACGGACCTCGACCAGGGGATGGAGCTGCTGCGCGACCGCTTCGGGATCGAGCACTGCGTGGAGGTGCCCACCGACGGCGCGACGTTCCTACGCGGCGACGAACCGGCCGAGTGGGAGGCCCGGATCGCGATGGGCGCCCGCGGCGGCCCGATCGTGGAGCTGATCGAGCCGGTGGCCGGCGAGGTGGGCTTCTACCGTGACTTCCTGCCCTCCGACGGCTCGTTCGGCTTCGGCCTCCACCACCTGGCGACGTTCATGCCACTCGGTGACGACGCGTGGTCGGCGCTCGGCTCGCTGCTCGCGCGGCATGGGATGCAGGTGGACTACACCGTGCTGATCCCGGATCGGGTGCGTGCCGGGTACGTGGACACGACCGCGCTGCTCGGGCACTGGCTGGAGGTCTGCCAGCTGCAGGAGGCCGATACGGAGTTCTTCAGCGGGCTGGTGGAGCAGAGCGCCTAGGTGGGCGGAGACCTTGCGCTACGCCTCTGGGGGCGGCTCGTCGGTTGGCGATTGCGCCCTCCAGAGAGCCGTAAGCAGCGTCAGCATCGTCCGGTAGTAGCCCCGCCGATCCGGCAGCTATGGCGCCCTCAAGTTGTCGCTCTACTCAGACCTCCTGATCAACCAGTTGCGCCCACGGCCAAAGCGACGAAGACGGCCGCGGCGAGGCCGATGGGGATGAGCCAGAGCCAGCCCAGCGCCAGCTCTTCTCTGTCACGAGCTCGTCACCGTGAACATAGGAAGCCGACGAGGCCCAGGCCGCACCGATCCACGCAGGAACAAGCCAGTTGTCCTCGGAGCGACTCACTGCGACCGGCGTTCGACTGGTCACCAGGTGGGGCGCCCGCAACACGACGAATGCCTCGTACGAACCTGGGTCGAACCCTCGGCATCGACGTTCAGGGTCACTTCGAGCGTGGAGCGCTGGAGATTGCCTCCCCGAGTGTGATCACGCCGATGGGAAGTTCGCCAGCACCAGACTTGGCCCGGATACTCACGGCCGGCCGTGGCGCGTCGGATGAGGTCACACCCGGCGACCCTGAAGATCAAAACGAGCGTCCCGTGGTATCCGTCCGTAATTGATCTCTGTCTTGCTCTTATCGTCGAGCGTTAGAGCGCTGGATTTCCCGCGGATGTCGAACCCGCGTTGGGCTGACCGCACGTGAGGCTTGCCCCCTGGGCAGCAGCTGACTCCGTTCCCACGTGTGCCCACCACGATGAGGGCTATTGCAAGGCATCGTCTCGTTCTATCGGGTCACCGATTCTGTGCGGGGGGAAGTCCACGAGCGCGGGCTGGTGCGCGCCGCGCGACTCTACTCAGGAATTACTCATTGATCAAGAGATCTCCCGAGCTAGGACGGGAAGTATGCCCGTGAGCACCGGCATCGCGGAGTGTCCTTATCCGGCCCCGTGTGCGTGCCGGGTACGTGGACACGACCGCGCTGCTCGGGCACTGGCTGGAGGTCTGCCAGCTGCAGGAGGCCGATACGGAGTTCTTCAGCGGGCTGGTGGAGCAGAGCGCCTAGCGGGCGACCGTCACCCGCAGGAACGTCGCCGGGATCGACGTCGCGTCGTCGGCTCGTGTTCTGCTCGTCGAACAGGGCCTCCAGCTCGCTGCTGGAGCTCGCGCCTCGCGGCCGTTCGCCGCTGCCGCCTCGAACGCGTTCATCGTCGGCCCGTAGTAGCTCCGGAACGTGGCGACGAGCTCCGACGGCGGCGCCGGGATAGTCGAACGTGTAGGTGTCCCGCTCGAACGAGATGTTGCTCTCCGGGACTGCCGGCGGCGGCGAACCGCTCGATCACGTCGGCCTCCACGCCCCAGGTCATCGGGCTGACGAAGCCCTCGGGAGGCGGCGGCGAGTAGGCGGCGCTGATCTTCAGGATCTGCGCGACCAGGGTCGGGTCGCTGGGGATCCAGTTGCCCATCACGATCCGGCCGCCGGGCCGGGTCACGCGCACCATCTCCTTGGCCACGTCGAACGGGCTTGGGCGCGAACATCGCGCCGAAGATGCTGACCACGAGGTCGAAGCGCTCGTCGTCGAGCTCGTCGAGGTCGGACGCATCGCCTTCCTGGAACCGCAGGTTCGCCAGGCCGAGGCTCTGCGCCCGCGCGTTGCCCGCCGCGACCAGGTTGGCGGCGATGTCGACGCCGAGCACGTCGGCGCCCGAGCTGCGCCGCCGGCAACGCGGTGGTCCCGTCGCCGCAGCCGAGGTCGAGGACCTTGAGCCCCTTGGTGATCGCCGAGCGTCGCCGACGAGCGCCTCGCCGCTCTCGCGCATGCTCGCCGCGATGCGGGTGAAGTCGCCCTTCTCCCACAGCGCCTTGTTCGGATTCATCGGCTTCTCCCTGGTCGTGCGAGTTCGTTACCGGCCGCGCGAACCTATGCTCGCCGTGAGGCGCGCGTCAAGTCCCGGTTCTTGCGAGGAGCGGTCGACCGCTCGGGTTGACTTGAGCGTTGCGACCGGTGTAAGAAGCGGTCCCCCATGTCCCCGCTGGCCAGAACATGCGCAGCCGTGATTGCGGGCCTCGTCTCGCTGGTGGTCGCGGGTCCGGCCCAAGGAGCGTTTCCGGGAGCCAACGGCTCCATAGCCGCTGCCATCTCCGAGCCGCACCCGAACCGAGTCGACATCATCGACCCGGCGACCGGCAGGGGAGAGCAGCTGACCGGTGGGGCGCTGCCGAGCTGGTCACCCGACGGCACGAAGCTCGCCATCCGGATCGGACTGACCGGATGGGAGATCCATGTCCTCGATCTCGCGCTGCGCGAGTCCCCCAGCGGGGGTTGTCCCGTAACCGGCTTTCGCACCTATCCCTCTGAGCCGGACTGGACGCCCGACGGCCGGCTGTCATTCAGCTGCCAGACGGCGGCCGGCGGGCGGAACGTCTATGTGGCGAACGGAGGCCCCGGGAAGCTGGTACGCGAGGACGCGTGCTGTGCGGCGTGGTCCCCGGACGGTTCTCATATCGCGTTCCTGGACTGGTCCGACGAAACGCTGTGGGTCATGAACGCCGATGGAGGTGGCGCCCGGCGCCTCCTCGACGTTCCCCACGACGGCTACAGCTGGCGCCCGGATTGGTCGCCGGACTCGCAACGGATCGCCTTTCACATGGATGTCAGCCCGCCGGACGGATGCTGTGGGGTAGGCAACTTCGAGGCGTTCACGATCAAGAGGGACGGGACCGGGCTACGCCGGCTGACCTTCGACAGCGCGGGCGACACGCAGCCCACGTTCTCCCCCGACGGGAAGCTGATCGCGTTCGTGCGCGCCCGTGGCCAGGAGGACGAGGTGTATCTGATGAACGCAAACGGCACCGGCCAGGGCCGGCTGACCACGACTCCTCCGGAAGAAGCCGAATACCGCGGCTATGGCGGGCTCGACTGGCAGGCCGATCCATGCAGGGCGGGGGCGTGGCGCCGCTCGGGCTTCAAGAGCGAGCAGGCCTGCCTGACCGCCGTGTTCAGAGCGCGGTCCTGCCGGCGCCACGCGCCGTTTCAGCGCGAGTCGTCGCTCTGCTCCCCGGGGCTCAGGCCCCGTCCCATTTAGTCCGGCAGCTACCGTTGCCCTGATGAGCAGCCGGCGAGTCCCCGGTGGGGTGGTGCACACGCTGCCCACAGACCTGCGCGAGGCGCTGATCGCCAACACCACGGCACTCGATGCCTGGAAGGACATCACGCCCCTGGCCCGCAACGAGTTCATCTGCTGGGTCGAGAACGCCAAGCAGCAGACGACCCGAGAACGCCGCATTCGCCGGACCCAGGAGGAGCTGGAGGACGGCCAGCGTCGGCCATGCTGCTGGCCGGGGTGCGAGCACCGCGACCGCACCGGCAGGTAGCGGCTACCGCTTCTCCCCGGCGAACCCCACGAACGCGTCTATCGCTCCCGGATCCGCCAGCGCGTCCCGGCTGGCCACCTTCTCGGGCGGATCGCCCAGCAGGATGCGCTTCACGGGCAGCTCCAGCTTCTTCCCGGTCATCGTCCGGGGGATCGACGGCACGGACTCGATCGTGTCCGGCACGTGGCGGGGTGATAGGGCTCCGCGGAGTGCGGACGCGATTGACGACCGCAGCGCGTCGTCCAACGAAAAGCCGTCGGTCAGCTGCACGAACAGGATCAGCTCGCCCGGGCCGCCCTCCGGGTCCTCCAGGTGCACCACCAGCGAGTCCAGCACCGAGTCCAGGTTCTCCACCACCGCATAGAACTCGCCCGTCCCCAGCCGCACGCCACCGCGGTTCAGTGTCGCGTCGGAGCGGCCGGTCACCACGCAGCTTCCGCGCTCGGTAAAGACGATCCAGTCGCCGAAGCGCCAGATGCCGGGGTACTCGTCGAAGTACGTGGAGCGGTAACGCTCGCCGTCGTCGTCCCCCCAGAAGCGGACCGGCATCGAGGGCATCGGCTGGCGGATCACCAGCTCACCGAGCTCGCCGACAACCTCCTTCCCCGAGGGGTCGAACGCCGCCGAGTCCACAGCCAGGCAGCGACCCGAGATCTCGCCCCGGTAGACCGGCTGCAGCGGCCCGCCCTGAACCACCCCGCAGCACACGTCGGTCCCGCCACTCCCCACGTTCAGCAGCACATCGGACCCGAGCTGCTCGTAGACCCAGTCGAACCCCTCGGCGGGCAAGGGCGACCCCGCCGCGCACAGCTGACGAAGCGAGGACAGGTCGAAGTCGCGACCCACCTCCATCCCGGCCTTCCGGCAGCCCATGAGCAGCGCCGGGCCGGCGCCCATGATGGTCGGCCGGGTCTCCTCGGCCAGCCGCCACTGGGCGGACATGTCGGGGTAGAGCGGGTTCCCGTCCAGCATCACGATCGACGCGCGCAGCAGCAGCGTCGACACCAGCGCGTTCCACATCATCCACGCGGTCGTCGTGAACCACATCAGGCGGTCGCCGCGCTGGATGTCCCAGCTCAGCCCGTGGTTCTTGAAGTGCTCCACCAGGATCCCCCCGTGGCGGTGCACGATCGCCTTCGGCAGTCCCGTGGTGCCCGACGAGAAGAGCACGTACAGCGGGTGGTCGAACGACACCTGGGCGAACTCGAGCGGCCCGGATTCGGCGACGAGCGACGACCACTCGACCGAGTCAGGCAGCGAGTCGTCCTCCCCGCCCGCATACGGCACGTGCACCACGTGCTCCACCGTGGGCAGCGCAGCGCGGATCTCGGCCACCTCGGCGCGCCTGTCCACCTCCTTCTCCCCGTAGCGGTAGCCGGCTATCGCAAGCAGCACCTTCGGCTCCAGCATCGCGAAGCGGTCGATCACCGCGCGCGGCCCGAACTCCGTCGCGCAGGTGGCCCACACCGCCCCCAGGCTCGCCGCCGCGAGGAAGGCGATGAGCGTCTCCGGGATGTTCGGCAGGTAGGCCACCACGCGGTCGCCCTCCCCCACCCCCAGCCGCTGCAGCCCCGCCCGCGCGGCGGCCACCTGCTCGCGCAGGTCGGCGAAGGTCAGGTCGAACGGCTCGCGCGTCTGCGAGATCGCCGCGACGGCCACCGAGCCGCGATCCTCGTCGCGGCCCAGCATGTGCTCCGCGTAGTTGAGCCTCGCGCCCGTGAACCACTCCGCCCCGGGCATCTCGCGTGAGCCGAGCACGCGCTCGTACGGCGTGGAGGCGCGCACCCCGAAGAACTCCCAGAGCGACCCCCAGAACCCCTCGAGATCCGACACGGACCACTCGAACAGCTCGTCGTAGTCCGAGAGCTCGCGCCCGCGGGTGTCGCGCACGTGGTCGAGGAAGCGGCCCACCTGCGTGGTCTGGCGAACGTCGGCCGGCGGGGTCCAGAGGACCTCGCTCACGGGCGCCGCCTCAGTCGAGCGTGGTCCTGCCGTCCTCGTGCACGGTCCAGCTCGGATTGTTCGCGATCTCCCAGGGATGCCCGTCGGGATCGATGAAGATCCCCGAATAGCCGCCCCAGGGCGTCTCGGCGCCGGGACGGCCGATGGTCGCCCCCGCCGCGCGGGCCTCTTCGATCACCGCGTCCACCTGGCCCGGCGAGTTGACGTTGTAGGCCAGCGTGATCCCGCCCCAGCCGCCGTCGTCCGTGACCGTGCTGTCCTCCGCGAGCTTCCCGCGGTCCCAGAGCGCGACGATGAGCCCGCCCGCCTGGAAGAACGCCACGTGGTCGCTCTCGTTGTCCACTCCGCCGTCCATCTGCCAGCCGAGCGCCTCGTAGAACGCCCGCGCCCGCGCCACGTCGGCCACACCCAGTGTGATCAGGCTCAGCCGCTGGTCCATACCCGCCTCCTTCGTCGTTGGAGGGTGGACCGTAACCCGAGAACACAAGCCGCTCTTGAACTTTTCGGACACTGGGTAGCCTCCGGGCATGGCCTACCGCGAGTTCGGCCCGAGCAGGCGCTTGGCGGACCTCGTGAGCTGCACCTGGGAGCGAGAGGCGTCGCCGGCCGGCGCCCCCAGCGCGGCGCGCGTGCTGCCCGACGGCTGCCTGGATCTCGTCTGGCGCGGTGGCCGGCTGTTCGTGGCCGGCCCCGACAGCCGGGCCTTCATGAGCCCCGTCGAGCCCGGCCCGTCGATCGTGGGCCTGCGCTTCCGGACCGGCACCGCCGGGCAGGTGCTCGGCCTGCCCGCGAGCGAGCTGCGCGACGCGCGCGTGCCGCTCTCGGAGATCTGGGGCGCCGAGCTCGAGGACCGGCTGGGCGAGGCCCCGAGCGCCGACGCGCGGCGCGGGCTCCTCGAGACGGCCGTGCTGGAGCGCCTGGCCGAACCCGACCTGCTCGTGCTCGCGGCGGTCCGCCGGCTCGGGAAGCCGGGCAGTCGTGTCGGCGAGCTGAGCGACACCCTCGGCACCAGCGAGCGCCAGCTGCTGCGGCGCTTCAACGGCGCTGTCGGCTACGGGCCGAAGACCCTCGACCGCGTGCTGCGCTTCCAGCGCTTCCTCGCCCGCGCAGGCGACGGCGACCTGGCACGCACCGCCGCCGACCTCGGCTACGCGGACCAGGCCCACCTCACTCGCGAGTGCGTGCGCCTCTCGGGCCTCACCCCGGCGCGGCTGGCCGCCTGAACGCCTCACAGCCACGGCAGCATCTCCTCGACCCCGTTCACGACCTCGTCGGGGCGCTGGCGCTCCGGCACCGCCGCGATGTCCACCGAGCCGCTCATCCCGCTGCGCACCAGGATCGTGCGCGACCCGCCCAGGTGGCCGAGCGCGATGTCCATGCCGATGTCGTCGCCCACCACCACCAGGTCCTCCGAGGGCGCTCCCAGCCGAGCGCTGACCTCGTCCACCGCCACGCGCGACGGCTTGCCCACCACGATCGGACGCGCGCCGGTGACCTTCGCGATCCCCGCCGTGACCATCGCCCCGCGGCTGAAGATCACGCCGTTCGCGCCCCAGAAGCCGCGCAGGTACATGGCGGTGAGCAGCCGCGCGCCGAGCATCACCGCGCGCGCGGCCGCCTCCATCGCGTCGAGGTCCACCTGCTCGACGTGGGCGACGAAGATCACCTGCGCGTCGTCGCCGTCGGTGAGCGGCACTCCCGCCGCGGCCATCCGATCGCGCGTGGCCTCCGAGCCGAACACCATCACGCGCTCGCCCGCGTGGCGCCGCGCCAGGTACGACAGCGCGCTGCAGACGGGTGTGAGCAGCTCCTGCCCGCTCACCGGCAGGCCGTCGCCGGTGAGGCCCTCGGCAAACGCCTCCGGGCTCATGTGGCTGCCATTCGTGAACAGCACCAGCGGCCGGCCGGACGCCCGGATCTTCTCCAGCACCTGAACGGCACCCGGCAGCGGCTCCGCGCGGAAGTCCGGGTCGCGGTGCACGAGCGAGCCGTCCACGTCGAACACGAACCCGCGCGCGTCGTCAAGCCGCACGGCGCCACACCACCAGGTCGTCGCCCTTCTCGAGCCGGAGGTACCCAACGTCGCGCTTCGCCAGCTCGGCCAGCAGCCGGACGAGCGGATCGCGGCCGGGCCGCGCGAGCGGCGTCCGCGGGGCCGCCCCGCTCACCATGGCGTCGACCTGCTCCGCCGGCATCGTCAGCCGCAGCAGCAGCTCCTCCTCGGAGATCCGGTCGCCATAGCGCGAGCGCGCCCCCTCCAGGCTGATCGGCTCCAGATCGCGCAGCTCGGCGGCGCGCGGCAGCGAGAGAACGCGGTCGGCCACCTCCGGGTCCACCGGCGCAGCCGGCTCGTAGAAGTGCCCGAGGAAGTAGCGCACCGTCTCGTCCGAGACGGCCGACCAGCGCTCGCCACGCGACACCACGTTCGCCACCGCCTGCGTGACCACGAACTGCGACACCGGCGTGACCATGATCGGGTAGCCCATCTCCGCTCGCACGCGCGTGACCTCCTCCACGGCGGCGTCGAACAGGTCGCCGCGCCCCATCTCCTCCAGCTGGCGGCGCGTGGTGGTGACCATGCCGCCCGGCATCTGGTGGCGGTAGTAGGCGGCGTCGTACTCGGCGGGCGCGCCGAGCGGCAGCCCGCGGTCCAGCGCGAGCGCGTGGAAGTGATCGGAGACGAGGGCGAGCGCCTCCAGGTCGAGGCCGTGCGTGAAGCCCTCCGCCTCCAGGTTGCGCAGCGTCGTCTCGGCCGGCGGGTTCGAGGTGCCGTTGGCCACCGGCGCAACGGCGGTGTGCAGCGTGCGGATCCCGGAGCGCAGCCCCTCCACGTACGCCATCGGACCGAGCCCGATCGTGCAGTGGCTGTGGAGCTCCACCGGCCGCGGCGCGAACGCCGCGATGAACTTCGGCACCAGCTCGCGCACCGCGTCGACGGTCAGCAGGCCGCCGGGGTCCTTCAGGTACAGCCGGTCGATGTCGGGCGAGGCCGCCACCGCCGCGGCGCGCTCGGCGTAGTAGTCGTGCGTGTGGGCGGGGCTGATCGAGTAGGTGAGCCCGACCACCACCTCCTCGATCCCCTCCTCCCGCGCCATGCGCGCGAGCCGGATCAGCGAGTCGGGATCGTTCGACGGGTCGGCGATCTGCACCCGCCTGATCCCGTTCCGAGCCACGAGCCGGAGCGACAGCCGGATCACGTCCTCGCCGGCGGGGACCCACGAGATGAAGCGCATGCCCGTGGTGATGAAGTTGAGCGGCGTGTTCGGCATCGCGGCGCTGACCAGCCGGATCCGCTCCCACGGGTCCTCGCGGTGGAAGCGGACCGACACCGCCATGTGCGTGCTCGAGGTGAAGTCGAGCGCCCGGAAGCCCACCCGGTCCATCGCCGGCGCGATCGCGGTCACGTCCGGCGTGGTCAGCCCGGTGGCGCCCCAGAGGCTCTGGTTGCCGTCGCGCGTGGTCGTGTCGACGATCTCGACGGAGTCGCTCACGAGCCGGTCTCCACCCGGAAGAGCGGCTCGCCGTCGCCCACCAGCTGGGCGTCGTCGGCGCAGATCTCGACGATCGTCCCGGACACCCCCGCGGGCACCGAGTTCATCATCTTCATGATCTCGATGATGCAGACCACGGTGTCCGGCTCGACCCGGGCGCCGATCTCCACGAACGGCTCCCGGCCGGGGCCGTCGGCGCGGTAGAAGGTCCCGGGCATCGGCGCCCCGATGATCGTGGAGGGGCCGCCCGAAGCAGCTTTCGCGGGCTCCGCCGCCGGCGCCGCGGCGGGCTCGGACGCCTTCTCGACGACCGCCGCCTCCCCGCGCACCACGTGCAGCTTGAACCCGTCCGTCTCGACGCGCAGCTCGTCGAGCTCGGACTCGTCGATCAGCCGCAGGATCTCGCGCACGTCCTCCTCGGTGAGCGCCATCAGGACTTGCCGGTCGCGCCGAACGTCTTCATCACCAGCGAGAGCGCCGACTGCGCCTCCACCGGCTTTGCTGCCGGGCGCGCGGTGACCGGCCGCGACTGCAGCACCAGGAGCTCGTCGTCGCGGGAGATCGCCCACTCGATGTCCTGGTGCCCGCCGAAATGGCGTTCGATGCGACGGGCCACCTCGAGCAGCCGGCCGAGCGACTCGTCGTCGAGGCAGGCCGCCTCGCGCCGCTCAGGCGGCACGTCCAGCCGTACGGTCCCGTCACCCTCCGGGTGCGGCACGTCCTCGACCTCCTTCGGCCCGATCGTCCGCGTGGTCACCTCCGCGCTGACCTTGTTGATCCGGTACTCGTCCGGCGTGACCTCGCCGGCCACCACCGCGCTGCCGAGGCCCCAGCTGGCGTTGACCGCCACCGTGCTCGGGTCTCCGCTCACCGGGTTGCAGGTGAACATCACGCCGGACACGAGCGCGTCGACCATCAGCTGGACCGTCACGCCCATGGCAGGGGGCCCGGAGTCGCCCAGGCGCTCGCGGTAGCTCACCGCCTCCGGGTTGTCGAGGCTCGCCCAGCACGAGCGCACCGCGTCGCAGACGGCCTCGGCGCCGCGCACCCACAGGTAGGTGTCGTGCTGACCCGCGAAGGTGGCCTCCGCGCTGTCCTCGCCGATGGCGCTGGAGCGCACCGCGACGGCGGGGTCGTCCCCCAGCGCCGCATATGCGGCGGCAATCTCGGAGAGCAGCTCCGAGGACTCGACCGCGCTCGACACCGCGAATCCCGCGGGCACCGGCACACCCGCGCCCAGCAGCTCCCCCAGCGACGCGCTCTTGCCGCCGAACAGCGGCTCGTCGGCACGGCGAAGATCGGCGAGCGGGCGGGTGTGCGGCGTGCCCGCTTCGGTCACGACCCGTCGCCGTCGAGGATGCTCACGACGCCCGTGGAGCCGTCCACGCGCAGCTGCTGGCCGGTCTTGATGCGCGCCGTGGCCGTTCCTGTGCCCACCACCGCCGGCAGCCCGTACTCGCGCGAGACGATCGCGGCGTGGGACATGATGCCGCCGATGTCCGTCACGGTCGCGGCGATCTTGGAGAAGATCGGCGCCCAGGCGGGCGATGTGATCGTGCAGACGAGGATCTCGCCGGCGCGCACCGTGTCGAGGTCGCCGAGGCCGCGCACCACGCGCGCAGGGCCCTCGATCTGCCCGGGCGAGGCCGCCGCGCCGTTGAGCTCGCTCGACCCGTCGTCGGACTGCGCCCACTGCTGGAGGCGCTCCGGGGTGATGCCCCAGAGCATCACCACGATCGGGTCGTTCACCGCCTCCGGCATCCGCCCGAGCGCGGGCGGCGGCGTCCACTTGTCGAGCTTGTCGAGCAGCTCCTTGCGCCGCGCCACGATCGGCGGCCAGTGGTGCGGGCCGAGCGCCTGGCCGCCCGTGGACCACGTGAGGGAGAGCTCCTCGAGCGCCTCCATGACCTCGTGGCGCGAGAGCTGGAACACGTCCTCGGCCTCGCCGAGGAACTCGTGCTTGGCCAGCAGTGCGCCGAACTCGCGCACCTTGTTGAAGAAGCGCGACTGGAACCAGTAGTCGCAGTAGAACTTGTGCTCCTCCACGTACGGGAAGACCGTGCGCGAGAGCCCGAGCAGCTCCTGGAACGCGGGACGGGCGTCCTCGGGCAGCAGCGAGCCGTACTCCTCGGCGAGCCGGTCGCGCTCCTTCGCGAGCTCCTCGGTGGGGCGCTCGATGTCCTTGCCCTCCTTCAGCGCCGCCACGTGCCCGACCAGCGACGCGTACGGGATCTGCGGGTCGTCGTGCCAGCTCCCGTAGTAGTGGTAGAGCCCGTCGCCGGTCCCCATGTTGAACCAGGGGTCCTTGATCTTCTCGAGCTCCGCGAGCCAGCTGCGGCCCTCGTCGCTCTCGCCCAGCGCCGCGTCGATCTCGTCCGGTGTGCGGCCCTCGACGAAGGCGCCGTCCACGCCGGTGTCGATCGCCAGGTGCGCGAGCCGGCGCAGCTCGGTGTCCGCCCGGAACAGCACGACGTCCACCCCGGCGACCATCTGCGAGATGTGCTGCTCGGGGATGTCCGGCAGCGCGGCGCGCAGGAACTCGGCGAACGTGAGGTAGGCGCCGTAGCCGAGCAGCAGGAACTCGAAGTGGTACTGCCACATCATCTCCGCGCAGCGGAGCGTGTGCGAGTAGGCGCGCAGGAGGTCGATGTTGCTGAGGTTCTGCTCGCCGAACACGACCTCGTCGGGCTCGTACTCGGGCAGGTCGGGCACGTGGATCGCCTCGACCTCGCGGTTGAGCGACTCCATCTTCTCGCGCCAGCCCGCGTACAGCTCGTCCCAGTTCTCGAAGTAGTGGCCGGCCCGCTTCTCGAAGTACTGGGCGCGCTCGGCCATCTTGTCCGGGTCGGTGACCGGGTTGGGCGAGATGTACACGTAGCCGTTCACCACGCGGTAGTCGACGCCCATCGCGGGCGGCACCGCGAACGCCCGGTTCTGCCAGCCGCCGAGCGTGTAGTAGGGATGGTCCACCTCGACCATGTCGAAGGCCGGCATCGGGAACGGGAAGTGCTGGGAGTTCCAGAACCAGAGCCGGTTCTCGTCCGACTCCTTGCGGCGCTCGTCGAAGAGCGCCCAGTAGGGGTACATCTCCTCCCAGCCCTCGCAGCCGGCCGGGGTCTCCACGGACAGTGGGTGCGGAAACTCGGGCATCAGCTGAGCTCCGCCGCCATGCCGCGCGCGATCTTGTGCGCGGCCGCCTCGATCGTGACCATCGGATTGACCCCCAGTCCGGTGGGCAGCGCCGCGCCGTCCACCACGTAAAGACCCTTCACGTCCCAGGCCTCGCCCGCGCTGTCGCAGACGGAGTCCTCGCGCGAGCTTCCCATGCGAGCCGAGCTCATGATGTGGAAGGCGCCGAGGGTGACCTGGGCGGCGTCCCAGCCACACCTGTCGGCGGCGGTGAGCATGTCCTCGCGCCCGCCGCCCTTACCGGGCTCGTAGGAGACCCAGCCGGCGTGCGAGGAGTAGACCCTGCGCGCGCCGCCCGCCTCCATGATCTGCGCGGCGCCGTCGAGCCCCCTGCGCATGACGTCGCGGTCGAAGTCCGAGAGCGCCCAGCGCGCCACCGGCAGGCCCTCGTCGGTCACGACGATCTCGCCGCCGTCGCGCGCCCGCTGGAGCGCGCCGTAGCCCGCCGTGTACTTCAGCGACTGCATCAGCTCGGCACTCTCGCGCGAGCCGCGCCAGGGGGCGAAGATCGCGAGGATGCTCGGCGGCGTGGCCGCCTGCTCGTACTTGATGCCGTAGCCCTCCCCCATGTCGAGCAGCTCGTCGGAGAAGGTCGCGCCGAGCATGCCCTCCCAGGGTCGCACCTCGTCCTCGAAGATGCCCCAGGTGATCAGCACCGGGTGGAGCAGGAGGTTCTTCCCGACCGCCGGACCGTCGATTCCGGAGCGCAGCATGATCGCCGGGGTGTGGATGCCGCCGGCCGCGAGCGCCACGGAGCGGGCGCGCACCGTCACCTCGTGGCCGTCGATCGTGCGCGCCTTCACGCCGGCGGCCCTGCCGTTCTCGACCATCACCGTGTCGACGGGCGTGTTCACGAGGATGCGCGCGCCGTTGTCGTAGGCGTCCTGGAGCCAGGTCTTCATCGTCGACTGCTTGGCGCCGATCTGGCAGCCGTAGTGGCAGAGCCGGCAGACCTCCTCCTGGCAGCCCTTGCAGTTGCGCTGCATCACCTCGGAGTGCCAGCCCAGGCCGTCGAGGCCCTTTCGCATCGCGTGGTCGCGCTCGGAGGGGATGCTGCTCTCAGAGCTGATCGCGATCCGCTCCCAGACGGCGTCGAGGCTGTCGTCGAAGTCCTTGCCGGCCCAGTCGGAGAGCCCGAAGTCCCGCTTCCAGTGCTCGCGCACGTGGTCGGGCGGGCGGAAGCACCACGTGTAGTTCACGACGGTGCCGCCGCCCAGGCAGGACCCCGCGAGCAGGCCCATGCTCTGGTTCTCGGTGGCCACGCCGCCGCCGTTCAGGTAGAGGCGGGCGTACCCGGACAGCTCGGCGCCGTCGAAGTCCTCCTCGGTGTAGTAGCCGCCGGCCTCGACCACCACCACGTCGAGGCCCGCCGCGGCGAGCACGCCCGCGGCCGCGCCGCCCCCCGCGCCCGAGCCCACGACCACCACGTCGCAGTCGAGCTCGGTGTCCGCCGTGACCTCCAGCGGCTGGATCGTCTTCCCGGGCGGGTTCTCGGGCGGGCCGAGCGGTCCCGGGTAGCCGAGCGCGTCGTCCACCGGGTTGGTGCCCTCGCCGAGGTGCGGCAGGCAGTAGTAGCTCAGGAGGATGCCCTTGCGGAGCGCCTGGAAGGCGGCGCGCGAGCCGACCTCCGGGGAGTCCGCCCAGGCGAGCAGCGTGCCCTCGCGGTCGGCCTGGGAGAGCGACGAGAAGGGCGCCTCGGCGCTCCCGCCCAGCTGCGTGTCCCAGGCGTCGAGCAGCCCGGAGAACTGGTCGCGCTCGGCCTTGCTCGGGCTGCTGCCCACCGCCATCAGCATCGCCTCGGGCACGCCGAGCTCGGTGGCCGAGGGCAGCCCCTCCTCCCCGGGCACGAACGTGTCGCAGATGGAGTCGAGCGCCCTGCGGGCGTTGCCGCTGATCTCGAGAGGCTCCGGTTCCTGCACGTGCCTACCTCCTAGTCGCTGTGCGAAATGACGACCTTCATCGTCTCGCCCGGGTGGTCCATGGCCCATTGGAGCGCCTCGGGTGCCCGCTCGAACGGGAACTCGTGGCTGATCAGGTTCTCGAGCCGGCCGCTGTGCGCCTCGACGAAGCCCACGGCGCGCTCGAAGTCCCCGTCCTGCGCGCAGCTCACGCCGAGCACGTCCAGCTCCTTCTGGATGAACGCGAACACCCGCAGCGGCACGTCGTGGTGGGACATCCCCACGATCACCACGCGTCCCGCCGAGGCCACCATCTCCACCCCGGCGCGGATCGCATCGGGCACGCCGGTGGCGTCCATCACCACGGGCGCGCCCTCGCCGCCGGACCACTCGCGGGCCACGCCCACCAGCTCGTCGCTCCAGAGCACGGTCTCGGCGCCCAGCCCGGCGCCCACGTCCAGGCGGCTCTGCATGGTGTCCACGAGCAGCACCTCGGCGCCGAGATCGCGTGCCAGCAGGGTGATCGCCTGGCCGATCGGGCCGGCTCCCAGGACCACCACGTGCTCGCCCGCCGCGATCTGCCCGCGGTCGATCGCGCGAACTCCGATCGAGAGCGGCTCCGCCAGCGCGGCGATCGCGGGCTTGTCCACCTTGGTTGCGAACGCCTGCGCCTCGGGCATCCGCAGCAGCTCCTGGAGCCCGCCGTCCTCATGGATCCCGATCAGGCTGAAGTTGTCGCACGCGTTCCCGCGCCCGATCCGGCACGGGTAGCAGCGGCCGCACGAGCTGATCGGGTGGATGGACACGCGGTCGCCCACCGCCAGCCGGTCGCACTCGGGCCCCACGGCCTCGACCACCGCCCCCACCTCGTGCCCCTGGATGCGCGGGTAGTTCGCGTCGAGCTCGCCGTGGAAGAAGTGGAAGTCCGAGCCGCAGATGCCCACGGCCTGGTTGCGGACCACGACCTCGCCGGGGCCGGGCTCGCCGGGCTCGGGGTGGTCGACGACCTCCATGACTCCGGCGCCGCTTGTGACCGCCGCCTTCATACGCCGTGTGACATCAGGAGCTGGCCGCCGTCCACGGGCACGATCGCGCCGGTCATGAAGCTCGACGCCCGCGAGGCGAGCAGGAGCGCCACGCCCTTGAGCTCGTCGGGCTCCGCCATCCTGCCGAGCGCGACGATGTCGTTCCAGGCCTCGGCCGGGATCGGCGCGGCCGCGCCGCCGATGCGGGTGCGGAACGGGCCCGGAGCGATCGCGTTCACGTGGATCCCGTACGGGGCGAGCTCGAGCGCCGCCTGGCGGACCATGATGATCACCGCGGCCTTGGTGGCCGAGTAGGAGTAGCCCACCAGCGGGTCGGTGCCGAAGCCGGCGGTGGAGGCGGTGATAACGATCCGGCCGCTCCCCTGGCGCTTCATGTGCCGCGCGGCCTCGCGCATCGTGAACATCACTCCGTTCAGGTTCACGCCGAGCACCGTGTCCCACTTGCCGCGGTCGATGGCCTCGATGCCGCCCGCGTCGTCGAGCACTCCGGCCTCGAGCGAGATGCCGGCGTTCGCGAAGGCCACGTCCACGCCGTCCTGCTCGGCCACCAGCTGGTCGAACAGCGCGCGGACGCGCTCCTCGTCGCTCACGTCGAGCTGGTGCGTGCGCACATCGGCGCCGCGGTCCCGGAGCCGCGCCGGCGACCTCCTCGAGCCGGTCGGGGTCGAGGTCGGCGAGCGTCACGCGCGCGCCACCGTCGGCCATCACCTCGGCCATCGCCTGGCCGAGCCCGCTGGCCGCGCCCGTGACCACGGTACGCAGGCCCTCGACCGCGAAGAGATCGGCGGCCGCCGAGCTCAATCCCAGACCTCCTTGGCGACCTCGACGATCAGCTCGAGCTTGGCCACCTGCTGGTCGAAGGTCACGTTGTTGCCCTCGGCCGTGGACGAGAACCCGCACTGCGGCGAGAGGCAGAGCTGGTCCAGGTCCACGAACTGGCTCGCCTCCTCGATGCGGCGCTTGAGCTGGTCCTTGTCCTCCAGCTCGCCGCGCTTGGTGGTGACGAGGCCGAGCACCACGTACTTGCCCTTCGGCACGAAGCGCAGCGGCTCGAAGCCGCCGGAGCGGGCGTCGTCGTACTCGAGGAAGAAGCCGTCCACGCCGAGCTCGCCGAAGAGCGCCTCGGCCACGAAGTCGTAGCCGCCCTCGGCGACCCACGACGAGCGGAAGTTCCCGCGGCACATGTGCGTGGTGATCGTGATGCCCTCGGGCTTGTCCGCCAGCGCCTCGTTGATGTGGCGGATGTACGCCTCGTGCAGGTGCTCCGAGTCCTCGCCGCGCTCGCTCATCATCTTGCGCTGGTTCGGGTCGTTCAGGTAGGCGAGGCTCGTGTCGTCGAACTGCAGGTAGGTGCAGCCGAGGTCGTGGACCATGCGCACCTGGTTCGCGTAGGCGGCCGTGAGGTCGGTCCAGAACTGCTCCTTGTCCGGATACACCGCCGGGTCGATCGCCGCCGCGCCGCCGCGGTAGTGGACCATGCTCGGGGACGGGATCGTGAGCTTGGGCGTGGCGGTCTTGACGGCGTCCCTGAGGAACTTGAAGTCCTCGCCGAAGGTCGGCTCGCTGAGGCCGATCTTGCCGTCGACCTTGAGCGCGGCCGGCGTGTAGTCGATGTCGCCCTCGGGGTTGTGGAAGTGCACGACGAGGTCGTCCTCGGCCTTGCTGATGCCCTCGAGCTGGTAGATGAAGTCCATGTGCCACGACGCCCGGCGGAACTCTCCGTCGGTGGCCGACTGGAGCCCCACGTCCTCCTGCATGCGCACCACTTCGCGGATGGATTCGTCCTCGATCCCCTTCAGCTCGGCCGCCTCGATGGTGCCGGCCGCGAAGTCCTCGCGGGCCTTGAGAAGACGCGGTGGACGCAGCAGGCTGCCCACGTGATCGGCACGGAACGGCGGGGTCGTACGCGGCATGATCCTCCCTCGATCTATCCTCGGACAGTTGCGGAAGCGCCGGCTCGGCCGGCTGCGCACCGACTCCTTCTTCGCGCAGTATGCCGGTTCGCGCTTAATCATCAAACAATTTGACCCGTAAGTGCGCAGTCGGTTAAGCTCGCCGCGGTTCGGGGCCGAACCCCGGCCGCTCGCCGGTATGCGGAAAAGCACGCCGGCACACCCCGGAGGAGGGAGAATCGTGAGGATCAAGCTCGGTCTGGCTCAGCGCCGCTCGCTCATCGCGCTCGCGCTCGTGGCCTGTCTCTCATTCTTCGTTGCCGCGTGCGGCGACGATGACGAGGACACCAACGGCAGCAGCGGTGGCGGCGACAACGCCGCGGCCACCTCTGACAATCCGAAGTGCGGCCTCGGCAACGGCAAGAAGGCGAGCGGCGCGCCGATCAAGATCGGCGGCATCGCCACGAAGCAGCCCGGCACGGACTTCTCGGAGATCCCCGCCACGGCACAGGCGTACTTCGAGTGCGTCAACGACAACGGCGGCATCAACGGCCGGCCGATGGAGTACAGCTATGAGACCGAGCAGACCGATCCCGGCCAGATCGCCTCGCTGGCGAAGAAGCTCGTCGAGACCGAGAAGGTGCTCGGGATCGTCGGGAACATCAGCCTCATCGAGTGCACGGTCAACCACAAGTACTGGGAGTCCAAGGGCTACTACACGATCGGCGCCGGCATCGCTCCCGAGTGCTGGTCCACGCCGAACAGCGCCCCCGTGAACATGGGCCCGCGCTACAGCGTCGACGGCGCCACGCAGTACCTGATCCGCGAGGGCGTCAAGAAGCTCGCGCTGATCCAGTCGAACGTTCCCGGCACCGGCTACATCGAGGGCGGCTTCCTCAAGATCGCCAAGGACGCGGGCATCCCGACCGAGAGCCTCAAGGAGAACGTGCCGATCCAGGACGCGAACTCCGCGGCGCTCAAGGCCGTGCAGGCCGCCGGCGACGGCGGTGGCGTGGTGCTCAACTTCACGCCCCCCGAGGCGCTGAAGATCCTCCAGGCCGCGCAGCAGCAGGGCCTGCAGGACCGCGTCAAGTGGTCGTGCTCCACCCCGTGCAACACCGACTTCATCGCGGACGCGCTGGGTGACCGCTGGGAGGACAAGCTGGGCGTCAACGCCGAGCTGAACCTGACCAGCCACGACGGCCCCGACACCACCTCTACCGGTCGGTGCTGAAGAAGTACGCGCCGAAGATCCCGCTCGGGAGCTTCAGCCAGATGGGCTTCCTCCAGGGGAAGATCGCGACCGAGGCGCTGCTCGGAGTCAAGGGCGACTTCACGGTCAAGACCGTCAACGACGCGTTCAAGGGCGTGAAGAACTTCAAGACCGACATCCTCTGCGAGCCGTGGTACTACGGCGATGCGCCGCTGCACATCCCGAACCACACCGACTGCACCACCACCCCGAGAGACGGCGTGATGGTGCTGAAGGAGGACTGCTTCGACATCTCCAACGTCGACCCGGACATCAAGCGGGTCGAGGAGATCGAGGCGAAGGACCCGAGTCTGGTGGGCGGTTAGTCGGCTTGCAGCGAGGCCTCTAGGAGCCTATGCCCAGCTGGGAGGAATTCCAGCCGTTCATAGCCACAGGCCTGGCCCTCGGGGGGGTGTACGCCCTCTCGGGGGTCGGGCTGGTGGTGCTCTACCGGACCACAGGGGTTCTCAACCTCGCCTTCGGGGCGATCGGCGCGATGGGCGCACTGATCGCCTGGGAGCTGATCAACAACCAGGGCTGGGACGAGTACCCGGCCTATGGGGTCTGCATCCTGTTCGGCGCGGTGGCCACGCTCCTGTACGGAGTGCTGTTCGGGCCACCGCTTGCCGGACGAGACCCACTCGTCAAAGCCACCGCCACGCTCGGCCTAGCCCTGATCCTGCTCGGGACGATGTCGTGGATCTGGAGCGACAAGGCGCGCTCGATGATCCTGCCGACCTCGAACGAGAGCTTCGACGTCGGCGACGTGCTCGTGAACTACACCCAGGTGATCGGCTTCGGGCTCGGCGTGGTGGTCACCCTGGTCACCACCGCGTTCCTGCGCTTCACCAAGATGGGCACGGCCATGCGGGCGCTGGCCAACGACCGTGAGATCACGGCCACGCTGGGCGTGCCGGTGCGGCGCGTGGAGGCCGCCGCGTGGCTCGGCTCGGGCCTGCTCGCCGGCGTGGCCGGCCTGCTGCTCTCCAACCTCGTCGGGCTGGACGCGAACACGCTCACATTCCTCGTGATCTCCGGCCTGGCCGCGGCGCTGATCGCGCGCCTGCAGTCGCTGGTGGTCACGTTGATAGCCGGCATCGTGATCGGGCTCGTCAACGCTCTGATCACGCCGATCCTGTCCATCTCCGAATACCGGGACATGACGCCGTTCGTGCTCGCGGTGGTGGCGCTCCTATGGCTGTCGCGCCACCGCGAGGTGTCGATCACACGAGCGGCCGGGTAGGCGCGGTGGCCGTCACCGAAGCCTCGAGCGGCGCTCGGCCGGCCTGGTCCCCGGCGCGCCTCGATCAGGGCGACCGCATCCGCGCCGTCGTCATCGTCGCCCTGTTGGCGTTCGTGCTGATCGCCATGCCGGGCCTCCTGAGCACCTACTGGCTCAAGGTGCTGACGGGCGTGGCGATCTACTCGGTCGTGGCGCTGGGCCTGGGCATGCTGATGGGGCGCGTCGGGCTGGTGTCGCTCGGGCAGATCGCGATTCTCGCGCTCGGCGCCTGGGTGGCCGCGCGGATCCTCTTCGCGACGTCGCTCCCCTTCCCCGTCGTGCTGCTGCTGTCGGGGCTGATCACGATGGTGCTGGGCACGATCGTCGGCCTGCCGGCGCTGCGGGTGAGCGGCCTCTACCTGGCGCTGATCACACTGATGCTGGCCGGCGCCATCTCCGTGGTGCTGGCGGCCACCGACTTCCCCAACGGCGGCAGCGGCTTCCTCGGCCATACCGAGTCCACGCTCGGAGGCGGCTCGATCCGCCGACCCTCCATCGCCGAGGCCGATCCGGCCTTCTTCCGTTACACCGTGGTGGTCGCGGCGCTGATGTTCCTGCTCGCGCTCTGGCACGTGCGCGGCAAGGCCGGCCGGGCGTGGGAGGCGGTCCGCCAGAGCGAGCCGGCGGCGCTGGCCGCCGGCGTGAACCTGACGCTCTACAAGCTCTGGGCGTTCGCGCTGGCGTCGTTCATGACCGGCGTGGCCGGCGGGCTCCTGGCAGCGAACGTGGGCAGCCTCTTCAACTACAGCTTCCCCACCCGCGAGAACATCGTCCTGCTCGCGGTCGTGCTGATGGGCGGCGTCTACAGCCTCTGGGGGGCAGTGGTGGCGGGCCTGCTCTACAGGTACCTGCCCGCGCTGCTCGACAGCTGGGGGCTGCCGGCGGACCTGCTCACGATCCTCTTCGGCGTCGGGGTGCTCCAGGTGCTGCTCACGGCGCCCGCGGGGCTCGTGGACCAGTTCCCGAAGGACATGGCCAAGCTGGGCCGCCTGATCGGGCGGGGCGCCGGGGGGCTCATCGGATCGGTGAGGCGCTCGTGATCGAGGTCGAGAACCTCCAGGTGCGCTTCGGCGGCGTCAAGCCGCTCGACGGCGTGAACGTGACCTTCCCGGAGGGCACGTGCGGTCTGATCGGGCCGAACGGCGCGGGCAAGACCACCTTCTTCAACGTCATGAGCGGCTTCGTCAAGCCATCCGGAGGCACCATCCGCGCGTTCGGCGACGACCTCCTGCGCATGCCCGATTTCCGGCGCGCGCGCTGGGGCCTCCGGCGCACGTTCCAGACCGAGCAGGCAATCGAGAAGCTCTCGCTCTACGACAACGTGGCGATGGTGCACGAGCACTCCGGCGCGGGACGCGCCTCGCGCCGTGAGGACGTGCTCGGAGCGCTCGGGTTCGTCGGGCTCGACATCGATCCCGAGGTCAAGGTCGGCACGCTCGGCGCCCACGAGCGGCGCCTGGTTGAGGTCGCGCGCGCCGTCGTGGGGAAGCCGAAGATCGTGTTGCTCGACGAGCCCGCGGCGGGCCTTCCCGACGAGGAGACAGAGCAGCTGGGCAACGTGATCCGGAGCATCCCCGAGCACATGGGGTCGCTCGTGATCCTGGTGGACCACGACATGAGCCTCGTTTCCGCCTGCTGCCAGGTGACGGCTGTGCTCGACTTCGGCAAGCTGATCGCGTCCGGCCCCACCGACGAGGTGCTTCGCGACGAGACCGTCATGCGCGCGTACCTCGGCACGGAGGACGGGGAGTGACCGGCGCCGTGGAGACCCGCGAGGCGCTGCGCCTGGACGGCCTGACCGTCGAGCGCGGCGGCCGCGCCGTCGTGCGCGGCGTGTCCTTCGAGATACCGCCCGGCGAGGTGACCGCGTTGCTGGGGCCGAACGGCGCCGGCAAGTCGAGCCTGGTGCTGGCCGTGGGCGGCGTGCTCCCGCAGTCGGGGTCGATCAAGCTCGGCGAGCTCGAGCTGGGCGGGCGCCGGCCCGAGAAGGTGCGCGCGGCCGGCGTGGCCGTGGTCCCCGAGGGGCGGCGGCTGCTCCCGGACCTGACCGTGCAGGACAACCTCGACGTGGCCACCTACTCGCTGCCGAACGCGGTCGCCAAGGAACGGCGCGCCTACGCGCTCGAGCTCTTCCCGGAGCTGAAGGCGCGGCTCGACGCCAAGGCGCGCTCGCTCTCGGGCGGCGAGCAGCAGATGGTGGTGCTCGCCCAGGCGCTCGTCTCGCAGCCGAAGGTCATCCTCATCGACGAGCTCTCGCTCGGCCTCGCCCCCGTCGTGCTCAAGCGCCTGATCCCGACCATCCGCACGGTCGCGGAGTCCGGCGTGGGCGTGCTGCTGATCGAGCAGTTCGCGACCGTGGCGCTCGGCCTGGCCAACAGCGCCCACGTGATGGAGGGCGGCGAGCTCCGCTTCTCGGGGCTGGCAAGCGAGTTGAAGGAACGGCCCGAGCTGCTCGAGTCGGCATATCTGCTGCGCGGCAACTTGGGAGAAAAGAACGGCACACAGGGGAGCAGAGATGGCTGATTGGGACGCGGCCCGCAAGCGGGACACCCTGGAGCGGATGCTCACCATCCGCAGGTTCGAGGAGACGGTGGTGGGTCTCTTCGAGGCTCACGAGTTCATGACCCACTTCCACCTCTACATCGGGCAGGAGGCCACCGGGGTGCCGCTGATGCAGGCGCTCGGGCCCGACGACAAGATCGCCACCCACCACCGCAACCACGGCCACATCCTCGCCCGCGGCACCGACCCCAAGATCGCGCTCGCGGAGATCCTCGGCCGCGAGAACGGCATGAACCGAGGCGCCGGCGGGACGATGCACCTGAGCGATGTCGATCGCGGGTTCCTGTCCACCTCGGCGATCGTCGGCGGCAGCATCAGCCTGGCCATCGGAGCCGGGTTCGCGCTCAAGAACCAGGGCGGCGACGCGGTGTCGATCGGCCTCTTCGGGGACGGCGCGCTCGAGGAGGGCGTCTCCTACGAGTCGCTCAACCTCGCCGCGCTCTGGTCGCTCCCGGTCGTGTTCGTGTGCGAGAACAACAGCGAGGGCGCGCTCGGCTCCGCCGGTGGCGGGTTCCCCACCTCGGTGTCGGCCGTCGACGACCTCACGAAGATCCCGGAGACCTTCGGGATCCCGGTCGAGACGGTCGACGGGCGCGACGTGGACGGTGTGTACGACGTGGCCGCCCGCGCGGTCGCGCACGCCCGCGCGCGCAAGGGCCCGTACTTCGTCCACGTCGCCACGGCCCGCTTCGCCGGCACGCAGCCGCTGTGGCCGAACCTGCCCACCGGCCCCACCGAGATCTCGATGGCCTGGGACGACTCGGGCATGGCCGGCGAGCACGAGGCCTGGTACCGCGAGCACGACCCGGTGCTTCGCTACGCCCGCGAGCTGCTCGCCTCCGGCGACATCAGCCAGGAGGACCTGACGAAGCTCGACGCGCAGGTGTCCGAGCGGGTCGCCGAGGCGCGCCAGTTCGCGCTGGACAGCCCGCGGCCCACGCCCGAGAGCGCACTCGACCACGTCTTTGCCTGAGGAGGCGCCAAGCATGGCCACCAAGAACTACGCCGACGCGATGCTGGACGTCCTCGGGACGTTCATGGAGGAGGACCCGCTCTTTGCGGTGATGGGGAACGAGGTGCTCGGCATCGGCCCGGAGGCCGGTCAGTTTGAGCCGTTCCAGAAGAAGTACTCCGACCGCATCTACTTCCCGCCCTGCTCGGAGGCCGCCTTCGCGGCGCTCGCGGCGGGCGCCGCGATGTGCGGGCAGCGGATCTTCGCCCACCTGGGCCTCGCGCCGTTCACCTATCCGGCGTTCTCGTCGATCGCCTCCGAGATCGCGCCCGCGCGGCAGTCCTCGGGCGGGAAGGTGGCCGTGCCGGTCACGATCCACATGAGCCACGGGCTGCTCCACGGCGGCGCCGCGCAGCACAGCGAGAGCCCGCTCGGCATGTTCTGGAACCTGCCCGGGATCGAGATCACCACGCCCTGGACCCCGGCGGACCTGAAGGGCCTCCTCCGCACGGCGATCAAGAGCGACAACCCCACGATCGTGGTCACCCACGCGTTCGGCTACGGCGCCGAGGGCGAGGTCCCGGACGACGACTACGAGATCCCGTTCGGCCAGGCCGACGTCAAGCGCGAGGGCACCGACGTGACGCTCGTGAGCTATTCGATGATGGTCGGCGCTGCGCTCGAGGCGGCCGAGACGCTCGCGGGCGAGGGCATCGAGGCCGAGGTCGTGGACCTGCGCACCCTCACGCCGCTCGACGAGCGCACCATCCTGGACTCGGTGGCCAAGACCGGCCGCGTGGTGATCGCCGACGAGGGCCGGCTTCGCTGCGGCGTGGCGTCGGAGATCGCCGCCACCGTGAGCGAGCACGGCTTCGAGTCGCTCAAGGCGGCGCCGGCGCGCGTGGCCCGCATGGACGCGCCGGTGCCGGGCAACCAGATCCAGGAGGCCTACCTGGCGCCTTCCGCCGAGAAGATCGCGGCGGCGGCCAGACAGGCCGTGGGCGAGGTCGCCTCTCCAGCGGCCTCGGGGTAGCGCCATGCCGGTGACCAGGATGGAGCACCTTCTGGTCCTGACAGACGACATCGATGCCACGCGGGACTTCTACCGGGAGGCGATCGGGCTCGAGGTCGGTGAGCGCCCGCCGCTCGAGTTCGCCGGCTATTGGCTCTACGCGGGCGGCGTGCCGTGCCTGCACGTGGCGGACCGCGGCGAGTACACAGCCCATTCCGAGCGCCTGGGCCGGGAGGCGTCCGCCGCCGCGGTGGACCACGTCGCGTTCAACGGCGAGGACTACCCGGACCTGGCGGGCAGGCTCGAGCGCAACGGTGTGGATGCCATGGAGAACGAGATCCCCGGGGTGATGCGGCAGCTGTTCCTGACCGACCCCAACGGGCTGACGATCGAGATCAACGTACCTTTCGACCGGAGGGAGCCGGAGTGAACGTGGAACTGGCGAACGCGTACTGGACCTCCGCCGGGCCCGTCGTGGTGCACGTGGGGCGGGAGTGGAGCCTCTTCCCCTTCGCGGACCGCTGCGCCGAGGCGGCGAAGGCCGGCTTCAAGGGCATCGGGCTGTGGCACGCGGACGTCGAGCACCAGCTCGAGTCGAGCACGCTCCCCGAGATGCGCAAGGCCCTCGACGACGCCGGGATCGAGTGCATGGAGCTCGAGTTCCTCTGGGACTGGATGGTCGACGAAGGCGAGGAGGCGCGCACCGCCGCGGACAAGCTCCGCACGATGCTCTTCGAGGCGGCCGAGGTGCTGGGCGCGCACCACATCAAGGCGGGCAACATCCCGGGCGTCGAGTGCGAGATGCCGAAGCTGAACGAGCGCTACGCCGAGCTCTGCGCCGATGCGGCGCAGCACACCTCGGCGAAGGTGCTCTACGAGTTCATGCCCTTCGACGTGAACGTGAGCAGCATCGACTCGGCGCTGGCGGTAATGGAGGGCATCGACAACACCGGCGTCGTGATCGACACGTGGCACATGGGCAAGCTGGGCATCAAGCCCGACGATCTCCGGAGGTTCTCGGTCGAGCAGCTCGGCTGGATCGAGCTGAGCGACGGCCAGTACGAGGACATGGAGGACACGCTCGACGAGGTCGTGAACCGGCGCAAGCTGCCGGGCGAGGGCGAGTTCGACATCAAGGGGTACGTGCGCGTGGCGCTCGACATGGGCTACAGCGAGCGCTGGGGAGTCGAGGTGCTCTCGGAGGACCTGCGCGCGCTGCCGATCGACGAGATGTACCGCCGCGCCTTCGAGAGCGCGATGACGCAGTTCGACCCCGTGCCGGCATGAGCACGACGCTGCCGCGCGCAGAGGCAATCGAGGCTTTCGCCGGCGTGGTCGGGCCGGACGCCGTGCTCACCGAGGACGAGCAGCTGCGCGAGTTCCGCGACCCATTCGCCTACGAGGGCTGGGATGACTACACGGCCTCGGCCGTCGTGATGCCGACCGAGGTGGAGCAGGTGCAGGAGATCGTCCGGATCGCGAACCGGTTCAAGGTGCCGCTCTGGACGCACTCCACGGGCCGCAACAACGGCTACGGCGGGCCGGCGCCGCGCGTCAAGGGCTCGGTGATCCTCTCGCTCCGGAACATGAACCGCGTGCTCGAGATCGACGAGGAGTGCGCGTACGCCGTCGTGGAGCCCGGCGTGCGCTGGTTCGACCTGTACGAGGCGATCAGGGCGGGCAACCACCGGCTGATGGTCTCGATCGCCGACCTCGGCTGGGGCAGCGTCATCGGCAACACGCTCGACCACGGCGTGACCTACCTGCCCACCGGCGTGGACATGGCGGCGCCGTGCGGCATGGAGGTTGTGCTGCCGGACGGCGAGCTCATGCGCACGGGCATGGGCGCGATGCCCGGCAATCGTGCCTGGCACGTCTACAAGCGCGGCCTCGGGCCCAGCCCGGACCAGCTGTTCATGCAGTCGAACTACGGGATCGTCACGAAGATGGGCGTCTGGCTGAACCCCTACCCGGAGTGCTACATGCCGCTCTGGCTGAGGGTCTGGAACGAGGACGACCTGCCGCAGGTCGTCGACACGCTGCGGGTCCTGATGCTCGACGGGACCATCCGCATGGTCCCCCAGATCATGAACGCGATGCTGCTCGGCTCGGTGTTCTCGAGCCGCGACCAGTGGTGGCAGGAGGAGACGCCGATCCCCGACGAGGTCATCGACAGGATGGCCCGCGAGCTCGAGGTGGGCCGCTGGCTGATGCGCTTCGCGCTCTACGAGGACGAGGACGTGGCGGACCTCAAGCTGGCGAAGATCAAGAAGGCGTTCGAGCGCATCCCGGGCGCCGACGTGTGGGGCTCGAAGGTCGCGCCGGAGGACATCCCGAAGCTCGAGCACCCGGCCGAGCTCGTCCAGGGCGGCGTGCCGAATCTCGGTTGGAACCAGATGACCGCCTGGTACGGCGGCGAGGAGGGCGGCCACATCGGCTTCTCGCCCGTGGCGCCGCTCGCGGGCCGCGACGCCGTGGCGCTGCGGGACCTGCTCCGCGGGCTCGTGGAGAAGGAGGCCGGACTCGACTACATCGCGTCCCTCCTCCCCGTGAACGCGCGCAGCTTCATCCACATCACGCTGGTCATCTTCGACACGAAGGACGAGGCCCAGTCGCGGCGCGCCTACGACACGTCGAAGCTGCTCGTGCGCGAGGCGGCCAAGCAGGGCTACGGCGAGTACCGCGCCCACCTCGACTTCATGGACCTGGCCGCGGAGCAGTACAGCTTCAACGACCACGCGTACCGGCGCTTCACCGAGACGATCAAGGACGCGCTCGACCCGAACGGGATCCTCTCGCCCGGCAAGCAGGGCATCTGGCCGCGATCCATGCGCGGCGGCTGATGCCGAGGCTGAACCGCAAGGACGCTCTCGGCCTACTGCGGACGATGTGGCTGATCCGGCTGTTCGAGGAGCGCGTGGGCCAGCTCAAGCGCGCCGACGAGGTGTTCGGGCTGATCCACCTGAGCGTGGGCCAGGAGGGCGTGGCGGCCGGGGTCTGCTCGCAGCTGCGCCCCGACGACGCGGTGTACAGCGGGCACCGCGCCCACGGCCATGCTTTGGCCAAGGGCGCGCCGGTCGAGCGCGTGCTGGCCGAGCTCATGGGCCGCTCCGACGGCCTCTGCGGCGGCCTCGGCGGATCGATGCACCTCGTGGACACGGAGCACGGGCTGATGGGCGCCACCGGCGTGGTGGGCGGCAACGTGCCGCTGGCGCTCGGAAGCGCGCTGGCCGCGCGGCTCGAGGGAAGCGACCAGGTGGCGGTGGTGTTCTTCGGCGACGGCGCGGTGCAGGCCGGCCACTTCAACGAGTCGGTCAACCTCGCCGCGCTCTGGCGCCTCCCCGTGATCTTCGTGTGCGAGAACAACGGCTTCGCCGAGTTCACCCCGCGCTCGGCGCACACGAACGTCGAGCGCGTGAGCGACGTGGTGGCGCCATACGACGTCACGCGCGACACGGTGGACGGCAACGACGTGGCGGCGGTGCGCGACGGGTTCGCCCGCTTCCTGGCCGCGGCGCGCAAGGGCAAGGGCCCGATGCTGCTCGAGTGCCTCACCCACAGGCTGCGCGGGCACTACGAGGGAGACCCGGCCCACTATCGCGAGGCGCTGGCCGCCGAGGACTGGCAGGAGAAGGACCCGGTGCTCCGCTTCCAGCGCCAGGGCGTGGAGGCGGGCTGGTGGGACGAGAGGGCGCTCGAGGACGTGGCGAACGAGGCCCGCGAAGCTGTTGAGGAGGCGGTGAGCTTCGCGCGGGCGAGCCCCGCACCGGAGCCCGGCGCGATCGAGGACCTGGTCTACGCGCCCTCCCCCTCCCCCGCTTCGGCCGGCGCCGCGCGCGAGGGAGGCGGAACACGCACGACCACCTACCTCAAGGAGATCAACGCCACGCTGGCCGAGGCCATGCGGGCCGACGCGCAGGTGTTCGTGATCGGCGAGGACGTGGCCGAGGGCGGCCCCTACACGGCCACCGCCGGCCTGGCGGAGGAGTTCGGCACCGAGCGCGTGGTCAACACTCCGATCAGCGAGGCGGCCATCTGCGGCGTGGCGGTCGGCGCGGCCCAGTCGGGCCGCCGCCCGGTGCTCGAGATCATGTTCATCGACTTCATCACGCTCGCCTTCGACCAGCTCGTGAACCAGGCGGCCAAGGCCTACGCCATGTCCGGGGGCCAGCTGAGCGTGCCGCTCGTCGTGCGCACCCAGGGCGGCGGCGGGCAGCGCGGCGGCGCGCAGCACTCGCAGAGCCTCGAGGCATGGCTGACGCATGTGCCGGGGCTGAAGGTCGTGATGCCCAGCCGGGCCGCGGACGTGCCGGGCCTGTTGGCCAGCGCGATCGCGGACCCCAATCCAGTGGTGTTCATCGAGAACAAGACCCTGTACTTCAAGCGCGAGGAGGTCCCGGATGAGCCCGAGCCCGTGCCGATCGGCAGCGCCCGGACCGTCCGGGCCGGTGACGACGTGACGGTCGTCGCGCTGTCGCGGATGGTCGGCGAGGCGGTGGCAGCAGCCGACCGGCTCGCCGAGGAGGGCGTGGACGCCGAGGTGATCGATCCGCGCACGCTCGTTCCGCTCGACCTGGACGCGATCCTCGAGTCGGTTCGGCGCACGAACCGGCTCGTGGTGGCACACGAGGCCGTGGAGCACGGCGGCTTCGGCGCCGAGATCGCGGCGTCGGTGCAGGCGGCGGCGTTCGACTTCCTGGACGCGCCGGTCGAGCGCGTGGGCGCCCCGTTCGCTCCCGTGCCGTTCAGCCCGGCGCTCGAGGACGCGTACCTGCCGGGCAGCGACGAGATCCACGCCGCCGCGCTGAGAGCGGTCGCATGAGGGCCGCCCTGCTGCGCGAGTACGGTCGCCCGCTCGAGCTGGTCGATCTTCCCGTGCCCGAGATCTCCCGCCCCGACGAGCTGCTGCTGAGGATCGAGGGCGCGGGCGTGTGCGCCACCGACCTCCACGCGATCGACGGCGAGATGGGGCCCGCCGGGGTGTCGCTGCCGCTCGTGCTGGGCCACGAGAATGCCGGCCGCGTGGAGGCGGTCGGGGACCTCGTGTCCACGGTCGCGGTGGGCGACGCGGTGATCGTCTACCCGCCGCATAGCTGCGGCCTCTGCGTGCCCTGCCGGCGCGGCCGCGACATGCACTGCGAGCGCCATCAGTTCACCGGCCTCACCGTGAACGGCGGCTTTGCCGAGCACCTCGTGGTCCCCGAGCGCTCGGTGATCAAGCTCCCGCCGGGCGCGGACCCGGCCGCCGTGGCCCCGCACGCCGACGCCGGGCTCACCGCCTACCACGCTGTCAGGAAGATCGCGCACCTCGCCGTGCCCGGAAGCACCACGGTGCTCCTGGGCGTGGGCGGCGTGGGCCACATCGCGCTGCAGCTGCTGCGCGAGCTCGGGTCGAGCGCCGTGATCGGCGTCGACCCGAACCCGGACCGCCGGCGGCTCGCGCAGGAGCTGGGCGCGGACGAGGTGCTGCCCGCCGACGGCGTGGTGGACGCGGTGCGCGACCTGACCGGCGGGCGCGGCGCCGACCTCGTGATCGACTTCGTGGGCAGTGACGCCAGCCACGCCGACGGCATGGGCATGCTCGCCCGGCTCGGCACCTACTCGATCGTGGGCTTCGGGGGCGTTCTGTCGGTGCCCTCGGCCGCGATGGTGGGCACCGAGCAGGCGGTCGTGGCGAACCTGGTGGGCAGCTGGACGGACCTCTGGGAGGTGCTCCAGCTCCACGGCCGCGGCGGGCTGACCCTGAAGACCGAGACGCACCCGCTGGAGGCGGTCAACGACGTGCTCGACCGCCTGCGTGAAGGCGAGATCACAGGGCGAGCGGTCCTGATACCGGAAACAACCGAAGGAGGCTGACCATGCCCGACGCACCCACCACCGAGTTCTGGCGCGACCTGCAGCCGATCACCAAGGTCTTTCAGCCTGACGCGCTGCCCGAGGCCTACATCCAGAACGCGCCGACCGACGACGATCGCTACTACGCGCCGATCACCGAAACGGTCTCCACCCGCCCGCTCTGGATCTCACCGAGCCAGAACAAGTGGGCCGACATCCTGATGGCCAAGGAGGCCGGCCTGGTCAACCGCCACTACCACCCGCACGAGGTGTTCGCCTTCACAGTGTCGGGCAAGTGGGGGTACCTGGAGCACGACTGGACCGCCACCGCCGGCGACTTCGTGTACGAGACGCCCGGCGAGGGCCACACGCTCGTGGCCTACGACCACCCGGAGCCGATGAGGGTCTTCTTCGTCGTGAAGGGCCCGCTCGTGTGGCTCGACGAGGACGGCGAGCCGGTCGGGTACTTCGACGTGCACGACTACATCAAGATGTGCAAGGAGCACTACGACAAGGTCGGCCTGGGCGCCGACGCGGTGGACGCGCTGTACCGGTAGAGCCCGGGAAACCCCGATCCACGCGAGTGTGGCCCGACTTTCAGACTCATGTGGCGCTTAACTCGGGCCACACTCCGTGCCGGCGGCCTCCGGGGCGCGGCCGGCAAAAGGGCCGCGGCCCCTCAGGCCGGGCCGGGCTCGGCCTCGGGCTTGGGCATCGGCGACGGCGGCACCCGCAGCAGCCGCGCCAGGCCCGCGGGCATCCACCAGTTCCAGCGCCCGAAGTAGGACACCAGCGCCGGCACGAGCAATGCCCGAATCACGGTGGCGTCGATCAGAATGCCCGCCGCCAGGCCGGTGGCCAGGACCTTCACGTCGGTCTCCGGCCCGGACGCCAGCGCGGCGAACGCGAGGAAAAGGATCAGCGCGGCACTGGTCACGAGCCGCCCGGTGCGGGCGAGCCCGAAGATCACTGCGTGCTGCGTGTCCCCGGTGCGGTCGTACTCCTCACGCATGCGGGAAAGGATGAACACCTCGTAGTCCATCGAGAGCCCGTACAGGAAGGCGAACACGATCAGCGGGATCCACGAGTTCATCGAACCGGTGGCGGCGATCCCCCAGATCTCCTCGGAGCCGTGTCCCTCCTGCCACACGAGAACCATCACTCCCCAGGCCGCGCCCACGGAGAGGATGTTCAGGATGATCGCCTTCAGCGGCAGCAGCAGCGAGCGGAAGGCGCGCGCCAGGAGCAGGAACGTGAGCACTGAGATCAGGGCGATCATCAGCGGGAACGAGCCGTAGACGGCGTCGATGAAGTCGGCGTTGAGCGGACCCGATCCGCCCACCCGGGCATCCGGAGAGGCCTCGTGGCCCGCGTCGATCACGTTCTGCACCGTGTCGCGGCCGGCCGAGGTCTCGTCGCCCTCCTGTGGCGCGGCCACGATCACCGCCAGGCCGTCCTTGCGCCAGGCGGCGCCCTCGGGCGCCACCGCGCCGTGCACGCCCTCGACCTCGCCCTGACGCTGCGCCACGTCCGCGGCCGCGGCCTCCGGAGCCAGCGTCTCCGTGGGAGCGATCGAACCCTTGCCGATGCCCGAGTCGCCCAGCTGGTCCAGCGCGACCTTGGCGGAGCCCTCCTTGGCGATCGTGTCCGGGTCGGCGGCCCCCATGTGGAGGTTGGTGGCCGATCCCAGAAGCAGGAACAGGATCGCGAGGGCGGTGAACGCCGCGAGGGCGCGGCGCCGCACGACCGACTCGGCCCAGCGCTGCCAGAAGGCGTTGCTGCGGTCGCGGCGGCGGATCCGGCGGCGGTCGAGCTTCGGCCCGATCGTCGCGAGGATCACCGGTAGGAGTGTGATCGCGACGGTCGTGGCCACCAGCGGAATCAGGAGGCCGCCGTAGCCCATGCTGCGCAGGAAGGGCAGCGGCAGCGCGACCAGGGCGAGCAGGCCGACCGCGACGGTCGTACCCGAGAAGACCACTGCGCGGCCCGCGGTGCCCATTGCGGCGCACACGGCGTCCTCGTTCTCGAGCCCCTTCTCGCGCTCCTCCCGCCAGCGGACGACGATGAGCAGCGCGTAGTCGATCGACACGCCCAGGCCGATCAGCGCGACCAGGAACTGGACGACCGGCGACACGTCGGTGATCGCCGTGAGCCCCCAGAGCAGCAGGAACGAGACGAGAATCGAGCAGATCGCCATGGCGAGCGGCACGAGCGCCAGGAACGACCCGAACACGAACACGAGCACGATCAGCGCGCCGAAGCCCCCGATCGCGGCCTCGAGCAGGACCCCGGGCCCCTCGTCGGCGTCACCCGAGGAGTCGTAGAGGGCGTCGTAGCCGGTGACCCGCACCGGGGCGCCGCCGACCTCCTGGCCGCGCATGGCCTCGCGCAGGTCGCGCTGGACGTCGACGTTGCCCCCGAACGGGTCGTCGCTGCGCGGCGGGAAGACGTACACGTAGGCGGTGCGCCCGTCATCGGAGACGAAGGCCTTGTCGCCGGTCGAGCCGTAGCCGGCCACCCGCGACCCCGGAACCGCCTTGTCCGAGAGCCGCTCCACCTGGAGCAGCTGCTGGCGGATGTCCGGCGAGTTCACCGTCTCGCCCTCCGCGAGCTGGACCACCGGCATGAGCGGAAGGCTCTCGCCGCCGTTGCCGTACACCCGCAGGATCTCCTGGCTCGTCTCCCAGCCCTCGCGGCCCGGCACGCTGAAGCGCTGGTCGAGCGCCTCGCTGGCGGGGCCGGCGGCGGCCATGCCCACGAGCGTGGCCACGATCCACCCGGCCACCACGAGTCGCTTGTGGCGCAGGACGCTGCGGGTGAGCCGGTACATCATGAAAAGGACTGCCTCCGGGGCCTCGGGTGCTGGTTCGTGTTGCGAACGGTATGTATCACAAATGGTTTCGGGACGGGTCGCCGGACGCCCTCTAGAGTCGGCCCGCGATGACCGTCCAGCCCAACGAGCACGACCGCTTCGTGCTCCGGCAGCGGATCCGGCCGATCGTGAACCAGTACGAGTTCACCCTTCCGGCTCCGGACGGGCAGCCCGGTGAGCCGGTCGCCTTCGTGGAGCAGAAGCGCTTCAAGTTCAAGGAGGACATCCGCTTCTACGCGGACGACAGCAAGACCCATGAGCTGATGCGGCTCAAGGCACGCCAGCGCTTCGACCCGCGCGCCCGCTACGACGTGACCGCGGCGGACGGCACGAAGATCGGCGAGATCCAGAAGGTCTTCGGCGAGAGCCTCCTGCGCTCCACCTACCTGCTCTTCAACGCGGACGGCGACGAGATCGCCAAGGCCCGCGAGCGCAGCCTCGCGGTGGCGCTCATCCGGCGCCTGATCGGCCTGGTGCCCTTCATCGGCGGGTTCACGGACTGGCTCCCGATCCCGTACCACTTCAACTTCGTGCGCAGCGACGTGGTGCTCGGCTCGCACGTGCGCACCGCCTTCAAGCTGCGCGACACCTACGTGATCGACATGGGCGGGGATCCGGACCGCACGATCGACCGCCGACTGATCCTCGCGATCGCGGTCGGCATGGACGCCCTGCAGGCCCGCTGATGTTGCGGAACGCCACCCCGGCCGACGCGGCGCGCTGCGCGGAGATCTACCTCCCCCACGTCCGCGACGGCGTGGCCTCGCTCGAGGAGGACCCGCCGGGAACCGAGGAGATGGCCGGGCGGATCGACGGGATCACCCGCACCCACCCCTGGCTGGTGGCCGAGCGCGACGGCGAGGTGGCGGGCTACGCGTATGGGTCTCCCCACCACACCCGCGCCGCGTACCGCTGGTCCACCGACGTGACCGTGTACGTGGCGGACGAGCACCGGCGCAAGGGCGTGGGACGCGACCTCTACGAGGCGCTCTTCGACCTGCTCAGCCGGCAGGGGTTCACGATGGCCTGCGCCGGCGTGACGCTCCCCAACGAGGCGAGCGTGGCCCTCCACGAGTCGCTCGGCTTCGAGCCGGTCGGCGTCTACCGGCGGGTGGCCTGGAAGTTCGGCAAGTGGTGGGACGTGGGCTGGTGGCAGCGCCAGCTCCTGCCGGCCGGCACCGAGCGCCCCGGGGAGCCGGGCCCGCCGGCACGGCTTCCGCAGTAGATTGCCGAGCCCTCCCCATGGGTCCACTTCGATGAACTCCCAGTCCTTCGTGGCCGTGGTCACCGGCGCCTCGAGCGGCATCGGCGAGGCCACCGCCCGCCGGCTCGCCCGCGAGCCCGGCGCGCGGCTCGTGCTCGTGGCGCGGCGCGAGGAGCGGCTGCGCACGCTGGCGGAGTCGCTCGGCGTGCCGGCCGGGATCGTGGCGGTGGACCTCACATCCGAGGGCGCGCCCGGCGAGGTGCTCCGCCACGTCCAGGAGCGCCACGGCCGCCTCGACCTCCTGGTGAACAACGCGGGTGCCGGCTGGCGAGCGCGGTTCGCCGACGGCGGCCACGCGAATGTGAGCCGGACGATGGAGCTCAACTTCGACGCCCAGGTGCGGCTGACCGAGGCGCTCCTCCCGCTGCTCCGCGAGTCGGCCCCGAGCGCGATCGTGAACGTGTCGAGCGTCTCGGGGCGCGTGGGCCGAGCCGGGTCGGGCGCCTACAGCGCGAGCAAGTTCGCTCTGGCCGGCTGGTCCGAGTCGCTCTACCTGGAGGAGCGCGCAAGCGGCGTGCACGTGGGCCTCGTGCTGCCCGGGTTCATCTCCACCGAGGGCTTCCCGGCCGAGGAGCTGAAGGCGCGCCTGCTCACCCGCTGGGCCGTCTCGCGGCCGGAGCGGGTGGCCGACGCCATCGTGGACGCCGGGCCGGGCGGCAAGCCCGAGCGCTACGTGCCGCGCGCCTACGCCCTGGCCAACCTCGCCCGCGTGCTCGCCCCGCCTCTGTACCGGCGGCTGATGTCGGGGAGCGGAGCGTCGGTGATGACCACGCGCACCGGGGCGGACGTGGCGGACGAGCAGCCGCGCGGGTGAGGGCGACGCCCGGTTGGGCGCCGCCCTACCTCCCACTCTCTCCGTCTAGCCCTGCTGCACCGACTCCGGCCGGTCGGTCAGCTTCGCCTGCAGGGTGGTCTCCTGCCCGTCGCGGGTGACCGTCAGGGTCACCTCGTCGCCGGGGCTGTGCTCGCCGACCAGGGTCGAGAGGTTGCTCGAGTCCTCGACCTCGTGGCCGTCAACGGAGCGCAGCAGGTCGCCGGCGCGCAGGCCGGCCTGAGCCGCCGGGCCGCCGTCCACCACTGATGCCACGCGGGCGCCGCCGCCCTGGGCGTCGGTGGTCTGCACGCCGAGGTAGGCATGGCTGGCCGTGCCGTCCTCGAGCAGCTGCTTGACCACATTGCTCACGGTGTTCGACGGCACCGCGAAGCCGATCCCGCTGTTGCTCGCCGAGCCGCCGGCGGTCGAGCCACTGGACTCGATCTGCGAGTTCACGCCGATCACCCGGCCGGCCGAGTCGAGCAGCGGTCCGCCCGAGTTGCCCGGGTTGAGGGCGGCGTCTGTCTGGATCACGTTGTCGATCGAGAAGCCGTTGGGGGCGTTTATCTGGCGCTCGAGAGCGCTCACCACGCCCGTGGTGAGGGTGCGCTGGAGCCCGTAGGGACTGCCGATCGCGTTCGTCGGATCGCCCACGTGGACGTCGTCCGAGTCGGCGAGCGTCAGCGGCACCAGGTCTTCCGAGCCCGGGTCGAACTTGAGAAGCGCGATGTCGGACGAGTCGTCCTGGCCCACCACGCGGGCCGTCTTCGTGGCGCCGTCGTTGATCTTCACGGTCACGGCCGAGGCGCCGTCGACCACGTGCGCGTTCGTGACCACATAGCCGTCCTTCGAGACGACGAAGCCGGAGCCGCTGGCCTGCCCGGACTGGCTCTCCCCGAAAGGTCCCTCCGCCTGCTGGGTCACCCGGGCGGTGATGTAGGCCACCGAGCCCTTCGCGGCCTCGTACACCTGGCGCGAGCTGAGCCCGCCGCCGGTGTCCGCCACCGGCTGCACAGCCGCCGGGGTGGCGCTGGTGAACGTCGTAGTCTTCCCGCCGTCGTCCGTGGCTACGACGAGCGCCCCGGCGCCGCCGCCCACGACCGCGGCGGCCAACATGGGCGCTGCCATCTTCGTGAGGTTCATGCGACGAGCGTGGCTCGCCCCCGTAACGGCTCCCTGAAGCGAACCGAAGAGCTATCTAAGAGGCTGGCTGGAGGCCTCGTGGGACGCCGTGACCGGCGCAGCCGCGCCGAACGACAGCCGCAGCAGCGCGCCCCCGCCATCGGCGTTCAGCGCCTCCACGGTGCCGCCGTGCGCCTCGGCCGCCTGCTTCACGATCGCCAGGCCGAGGCCCGAGCCGGGCATCCCGCGTGCGCGGTCGGCGCGGTAGAAGCGCTCGAACACGTGCTCCAGGTCGGCCGGGGCGAACCCGGGACCGTGGTCGCGCACGCTCAGCACGCCGCCGCGCAGCTCGACCTCGATGGAGCCGCCCGGCGGGCTCCACTTCACCGCGTTCTCGAGGAGGTTCGACACGGCGCGCTGGATGCGGTCGGGCTCTCCCAGCACCACGGCGGGCTCCAGGTCGGCTTCGATCTCGACCTGGTTGCCCATCCGGCTGCGGGTGCGGTCCACAACCGCGGACACGATTTCGTCGAGCCGCACGTCGTCGAGCGCCACTCCCGGCTTCGAGCCGCGCGCCAGCTCGACGACGTCGGCCACGAGGGCGGTCAGCTCGTCGAGCTCCTCCACGATGTCGGCGCGCAGGGCCGCCAGCTCTCCGGCGGGCAGGCGGTCGGCGTGCTCGAGCGTCTGGATGTTCGCGCGCAGGCTCGCCATCGGGGTACGAAGCTCGTGGCTCGCGTCGGCCACCAGCTGGCGCTGGGACTCGACCGAGCGCTCGAGAGCGTCGAGCGTGCCGTTGAAGCTGCGCGCCAGGCGCGAGAGCTCGTCGTCGGCCGTGCCCACCTCCATGCGCCGCGAGACGTCGGGATCGGCAGCCACGGCCTCGGTGCCGCTCGTGAAGCGGCCGATGGGAGCGAGCGCGGTGCGCGCCACGAGCACGCCGAGGGCGGCGGCGAGCGCCACGGCTCCGGCGCTCACCAGCGCGAGGATCAGCAGGACCCCGCTGAGCTGTTCGTCGACCTCGGTGAGCGGGCGTGCCACCTGCACCGCGCCGCCGCCGTCGACCCCGCGCGTGAGGACCCTGAGGTGCGTGCCGTCCACGGTCATGTCGGCGAGGTTCTCGCCCGTCCCGGCGCGCGCGATACGGCGTGCCGCCGGGTCGACCGGCACGCGCGGGCGCCCGACGCCCGGCGGCGGCAGCGCGGCGCCGCCGTCGGTCACGAGCTGGACGTAGCCGGTCGCTCCGCCGTACGGCTCCTCGCGGCGTCGCAGCCTCTCGCGGTCCAGGGGGCCGGCGTCGTTGAACGCCCCCGGCGTGGGCTCCGGTGCCTCGAGCCGCACCTCGACGAGGCCGGCCACGTTCCCGAGGCTCGAGTCGATCTCCCCGCGCAGCTCCGCCCGCACCCCGAGGTAGACGATCACCGCAGCGAGCAGCACCGTCAGCGCCACCGCAACGGTGGCCGCGGCCGCGATGCGCGTCCGGAGGCTCACGGCTCCCGCAGCGCGTAGCCGACGCCGCGAACGGTGTGGATCAGCGGACGGGCGCCCGCGTGCTGGAGCTTGCGACGCAGGTACCCGATGTACACGCGCAGGGCGTTCGAGCTCGGCCCGAAGTCGTATCCCCACACGCGCTCGTAGATCAGGCCGGGGGGCAGCACCCGGCGCGGGTTGAGCATGAGCAGCTCGAGCAGCTGGTACTCGGTGCGGGTGAGCTCGACGAACTCGTCGCCAACCACCACGCCGTGGCGGGCGCTGTCCAGGCGCAGCTCCTCGAACGTCACGGCGTCCGGGTCCCCCTCTCCCGCCGTGCGCCGCAACAGGGCCCTCAGCCGCGCCTTGAGCTCGCCCACGTCGAAGGGCTTCAGGAGGTAGTCGTCGGCACCGGCGTCGAGGCCGTCGATGCGGTCGGACACCGCGTCCCGGGCGGTGAGCATCAGCACCGGCACGCGGTTGCCGGCCGCGCGCAGGCGCCGGCAGACCTCGAGCCCGTCGATGCCGGGCATCCCCACGTCGAGCACCACGGCGTCGGGCAGGCCGGTGGCTATCTCGGTCAGGCCCTGCTGACCGCCCTCGGCCGCCAGCACCTCGTAGCCGCCCAGCGTCAGCGCGCGCCGCAGCGCGTCGCGGACCGCACGGTCGTCGTCCACCACGAGGATCCTCACGAGGCCCATTGTGACCAGGACCACCGGCCGTCCAGGCGGCTTCTTACACCGGTCTTCGACTCCGCTTAGCTCGGCCTGCCGCGAGCAGGGTCCACTGCAGGCACTGACAGCGACCCTGGAGGTGGGACAGATGCGAGCAAAGCGGACCATGGCAATCGGAGGAGTGGCGGCCTCGCTGCTCGGAGGCGGCGCCGCACTGGCGGCGCGGAGCAGCGACGACGGCAGCAAGACCGAGGACGCCATCCTCAGCGACGCCGCGAAGCGCCTGGGCGTGAGCGCGGACGAGCTCGAGAGCGCGCTGGCAAGGGCCGAGGACGCCCAGCTGGACAAGGCCGTGAAGGCCGGCGACCTCACCAAGGAGCAGGCCGACGCGATCAAGCGGCACCGCAAGGACTCGGGCCGGGTGCTCGGGCTCCCGGGCGGCCCGCACGGCGGACCGGGCTTCGAGGTTCACCGCGGCCACGCCTTCGGCCCGCCCGGCTTCGGCGGCCCCGGCGGCGTGCTCGACGCGGTGGCCGACGAGCTCGGCATCACCGTGCCGAAGCTCATCTCGCAGCTGCGCGACGGCAAGACGCTGGCGGAGCTCGCCAAGTCGCACGACAAGTCGCTCGCGGACCTGAAGAGCGCCGCGAAGGACGTGCTCTCGAAGCGGCTCGACGCCGCCGTGAAGCAGGGCCACCTGACCCGCGACGAGGCCGACGAGATCCTCCAGCGGCTGCCCGACATGATCGACCACCTCGGCGAGCGCGGCCCGGGCGCCGGCCCGCGCGGCTTCGGTCCGCCCCCGGGCGACCCCAAGGGCTTCGGTCCGAAGCCCCGCTGGCAGTAGGCGGTCGCCTTGTTCTTCCTGGGCTACATCGCCTCCGAGCTGCGGCGCCGCCGCGGTCGCACGTTCCTGACCGCGCTCGGCCTGGGTGTGGGCGTGGGACTGGTCGTGACCGTGGCCGCGCTCAGCGACGGGCTCGACAGGGCGCAGGACGAGGTGCTCGAGCCGCTGACCGGCGTGGGCACCGACCTGTCCGTGACGCGTCCGCTCCAGATCGATGAGGACGCGGGCGGCGGCGGGCAGGCCGGTCCGGGGTTCGCGCTCGGCAACCTGTCCGACGCCGAGCGGCGCCGGCTGCAGCGCGAGAACGGTCCCGTGCGCCAGGACCTGCGCGACCTCGGCGAGCCCCGGGAGAAGTTCACCGACACGAACTTCGCCTCCGGTCCGCAGCTGTCGTTCGCCGAGACGCGCTCGTCGAAGGTCTCGAGACTGGACGGCGTGAGCGACGCCGCCGGCGGACTCACGCTCAGCCTCGTGTCGGTGTCGGGCACGGTGCCCGAGGACAACGTGCAGCAGGGCGTCGGACCCGGTGGCGGTGGAGGCGCCCCCGGGCCGCCCGAGGGCATCGATTTCGACGCGAGCAGTGTGAGCGGCGTGGATCCGGCGCACCGCGACCTAGGGGCCGTCACGGCGGGCCAGGTGACCAAGGGGAGCTACTTCTCTTCGGGCGACGAGCGCCAGGTGATCCTGAACGCGAGCTACGCCGCCCGCAAGGACCTGGCCATTGGCGAGAAGGTCACGCTCGACGGCAAGCGCTTCGAGGTGATCGGCTTCGCCTCGGCACCGCTCGGCGGGCAGGCGTCGGACATATACCTGAAGCTCTCCCAGCTCCAGGCGATGTCAGACCGGAAGGGGCGCGTGAACACGCTCTACGTGCGGGCTGACAGCGCCGATGCGGTGTCGGGCGTGGCCGCCCGCATCCGAGACGGCTTCCCCGGAGCCGAGACCACCACCAGCCAGGACCTGGCGGAGCGCGTGACCGGCTCGCTGGCCGACGCCAAGGACCTGGCGGGCAAGCTCGGCGGCGCGCTGACGATCGTCGGGCTGCTGGCGGCCTTCCTGATCGCCGGGCTCCTCACCCTGTCCTCGGTCACCAAGCGCACGCGTGAGCTCGGCACGCTCAAGGCGATCGGCTGGCCGCAGCGCCTCGTGGTGCGCCAGGTGACCGGCGAGGCACTGGCACAGGGCGCGCTCGGCGGCGTGCTCGGCGCCCTGATCGGCGTGGGTGGCGCTGCCCTGGTGAGCGCCATCGGTCCAGAGCTCGAGGCCACGGTCGCCCAGGCGGCGTCGGCCGGCCCGAGGCTCGTGGGGCCGGGCGGAGGCGGAGGGCCCGGGGGCTTCGGCCAGGGAGCCGTCGAGACCGGCTCGGAGCTCGTGCAGCTGAAGGCCTCGGTGGACGCCGGCCTCGTGTTCGTGGCGATCGGGCTTGCCCTCCTCGGCGGGCTGTTCGCCGGCGCGCTCGGGAGCCTGCGCGCCGCGCGGCTGCGACCCGCCGATGCCCTGCGCCACATCGACTGAACAGGAGACGAGATGCCCGAGACAGCGGAACAGCACGTGCCCACCGAGGTGCCGGCGGCGGCCCTCTACACGCTCAAGGCGGCCGAGAAGCGCTACGGCGAGGGCGCGACGCAGGTGGTGGCCGTGGCTCCGACGAACCTCGAGATCCGGCGCGGCGAGTACGTGGCGATCGTGGGCCCCAGCGGCTCCGGCAAGACCACCGTGCTCCAGCTGCTCGGCGCGCTGGACCGCCCGTCGGCGGGCGAGGTGCTCTTCGAGGACAACCCGCTGGCGCGCATGGGCGACGCCGAGCTGGCCCGCCTCAGGCGCACCACGATCGGGTTCATCTTCCAGCAGTTCAACCTGATCCCGACGCTGACGGCGCGCCAAAACGTGGAGGTGGCGCTGGCGCCCACCGGCCCGGCGAGCGGCGAGCGCAGGCGACGGGCCGACGAGCTGCTCGCGGAGGTGGGCCTGGCGCCGCGGGCGGAACATCTCCCCTCGGAGCTCTCGGGCGGCGAGCAGCAGCGCGTGGCGATCGCCCGAGCGCTGGCCAACGAGCCGCGCGTGCTCCTGGCCGACGAGCCCACCGGCAACCTCGACACCGCCACGGGCGACGAGGTCATGGAGTCCGTCGAGCGCCTCTGGCGCGAGCAGGGGCTCACGGTCATCCTGGTCACGCACGACCGCGCCATCGCCGAGCGAGCGCCACGCGTGATCGAGATGCGTGACGGCTCGATCGTCAGAGGTGCCGCCGCTCCGGCGCGCCGCACCGCGCCCTAGGGCGCGGGCGCCAGAACCACGGCGGTGCCCGAGGGGTCGCGCACGAGCACTCCCTCGTCGCGCTCCTCGGTGGGCACACCGGCCGCGTCGATCCGCTCGCGCGCACGGGCGAGCTCGTCCTGGCCGTCCAGGAGGAGCGTCCAGAACCTGAGGCCCACAGCGTCGGCCGGCGCGGGCGGCACGCCCTGGCCGCGCCAGTTGTTGAGGCCGAGGTGATGGTGATAGCCACCGGCCGCCACGAAGGCCGCACCGGGCAGTCTCGGCCATCGGCTCGAAGCCGATCACGTCGCGGTAGAAGCGCAGCGCCTCGGGTACGTCGGCCACGTGCAGGTGCACGTGGCCGAGCCTGAGCCCGGGGCCGGCGTGGCGCGGCGGCTCGGGGCTCGGGGCGGCGCGCAGCAGGTCCTCGACGTCGAGCGGCTCTGTGAACAGCGCCACCTTCCCTCCCGGGCCGGGCGCGGGCCAGCGCTCGCGCGGGCGGTCCGCGTAAAGCTCGATCCCGTTCTCGTCGGGGTCCGGAAGGTAGAGCGCCTCGGACACCCCGTGGTCGGACGCGCCCTGCATCGGCGTGCGGGTGATCATCAGCCGCTGGAGGGCGGAGGCCAGCTCCTCGCGCGACGGATGGAGGAGGGCGAAGTGGTAGAGCCCGGCGTGGCGCCCGGCCGGCCTGGCCTGCGGATCCTCCTCGAGCACCACGAGGTCCTCTCCCCCGGCTCCCATCGCGGCCGAGGAGTCACCGCGGCTGTGCAGCTGAAGCCCGATCCGGTCCTGGTAGAAGCCGACGGAGCGGTCCAGGTCGGTCACGGTCAGGTGCACCGCGCCGGGCCGCGTGCGCGGGGCGAGCGCGGCCTCTGAGGCCGGGGTCGTCTCGGTGGAGCTCATGCCCTTGATCTTAGGCCGCATGAACCCTGACGTAGACTCGCCGGCCGTGAGCTCCGCGGACTCGCTCTCCGGACGCGTCGTGGCCGTGACCGGCGGCGCGCGCGGCATCGGCGCGGCCATCGCGGCCGAGGTCGTGCGCCGCGGCGCGCGCGTCGCGATCGGCGACCTCGACGAGTCGAGCGCGGCGGCCACGGCCGCAGGCCTCGGCGAGCGGGCGGCCGGACTGGCGCTCGACGTGACGGATGCGGGCTCGTTCGCCGCCTTCCTCGACGCCGCCGAGGCGCGCGCTGGGGCCGCTCGACGTGCTCGTGAACAACGCCGGGATCATGTGGGTCGGGCGCTTCCACGACGAGCCGGAGGAGGTCGCGCTCAGGCAGTTCGACGTGAACCTCCACGGCGTGCTGCGCGGGCACCAAGCTGGCCGCGACGCGGATGCGCGAGCGCGGCCGCGGGCAGATCGTGAACGTAGCCTCCGTCGGCGAGCAAGATCGCACCGCCCGGCGAGGCCACCTACACGGCCACGAAGCACGCCGTGTACGGGTACAGCGTGGCGGTGCGCGAGGAGCTTCGGGGAAGCGGCGTGGAGGTGAGCGTGGTGATGCCGGTGGTCGTGGACACCGAGCTGGCCGCGGGTACCAGCGGCGGCCGCGGCAAGACCCTGCGGCCCGAGGACGTGGCGGCCGCCGTGGCCGACGCGATCGAGCGCCCGCGCTTCGACGTGTTCGTGCCCAAATCTATGGGCGCCTTCGTCCGCGTGCTCGCGCTGCTGCCCGAGCGCGCCCGCGTGCGCCTAGCGCGATTCGCGGTTCCGGACCAGGTCAAGGAGACCGACCAGGCCGCGCGGCGCGAGTACGAAGCGGCGGCGGTCGAGCCTACCGGAGCACCCTCAGGACCCCGGAGCGACACGTGAAGCTCGCGCGCAGCATGCCGCGCCGCCGGTCGTAGCTCCAGGAGCGTTGAGCCAGCGGCCGGCCGGCGAGCGTCACGGCCCTGGGCACGAACGGGCTCCGCAGCGCACCCAGCGCGGCCTGCAGCCGGTATGTGCGCCGCCGCTTGCCGCGCACCGCGAGCGTCCATCCGCGCGCGCTCTCGCGGGAGCCCAGGCGCTCGTGCCCGGCACCCATGCCCCCCGTCCAGCGCCCGCGCGGGAACGCGAGCAGCTGCATATCGTCGCGGCGGTCGCGCAGGCGCACCACCCCGGCGCCGCGGTAGGGGGCGAGCGTGTCCACGTCGGCGGGCAGGAGCGGGATCACGGCGCCGGCGCGCACGAGCAGCGGGCAGCTCCGCGCGCGGCGCCGGCAGCGCGACCTCGCGGCGGCCGCGCAGCAGGCGGGCCCGGCCCAGCCCGAGGCTGCCGTCCCCGTCCCGGTAGGTCGCCGAGCGCCACAGGTCGACCCAGTGGCCGCGGGGCAGATAGAGCCGCCGGGTGCGAGCCGCGGGCTCGAGCACCGGCGCCGCCAGCAGGTCGGGCCCGAAGCCGAACTGGTCGTCCGCGGCGCGCGCTCGGGGATCGCCCGGGTTGGTGAGCAGCCCGTGACGCATCAGCGGCATCCCGGTGGCGCGGTACTCGGCGTCGGCCGCCTCGATGTAGGGCAACAGCTGCGTGTGGAGCTTCGCGTAGCGGCGCCAGACCGGCAGCGACGCCGCGTCGAAGATCTGGGGCCGCTCGTACGCCGGCAGGGCGATCCCCGAGCGCTTGGTGCGCATCACGCCCGACACGGCCCCGAGCTGGATCCAGCGGTCGAGCAGCTCCCGCGAGAGCCGCTCGCGCGCGCCGAACGAGTTGTAGCCGCCGATGTCGGAGCCCCAGCGGGCCACTCCGCTCATCCCGATCGTGAGCGCCTGGGAGACGGCCGAGCGCAGGCCGTCGAAGCCCCACACGGTCGTGGGGTCGCCGCCCCAGACGTTCACCGAGCAGCGCGCGGCGCCGGTCCAGCCCGAGCGCTGGAAGCGCACCAGCGGCCGGCCGAGGCCGCGGGCGATGCGCTGGACCGCGCAGTGGTAGTCGCGCGGATAGCGGTTGTGGATCCGGGCGGGCGGCGTGCCGTCCGCCGACTGCGCGAGGGGCGAGGTCCACTCGCCGAAGTCCTCCATGAACCCGTCCTTGCCCTGAGCGACCGCCTCGCCCACCAGCCGCCGGTAGAGGGTCGACGCGGCCGCGGTCGTGAAGTCGAACTGCCCGAGCGGCTCGATCGTGAAGCCGCCGGCGCCCTCTCCGCCCACGAACGCCGGGAACGTGATCGGCCGGCCGTCGCTCCCGAGCTGGAGCGCGCCGGCCGCCACCGCCTCGTCGTAGACCGGCTGGTAGGCGGTGCAGAGGTGCGGGTTGAAGTACGCCATGTGCGCCAGCCCCGCGGCGTGGAACTGGCGAGTGCGCGCGAGCTCGTACTGCTCGCGGCCGCGGTGCGCGCCGCAGGGCAGGAAGTGCATCTGGGTCTCGGCGGCGGACACCGGGGCGTCGGCGTCGCGCAGCGTCTTCACGATGCTCGCCTCCTCGGCGAGTGGCGTCACGTTCGGCTGCCCGGTCTGGAACCAGGGCCCGTAGGTCCAGGGCGCGGGCGCGGCCGGCTGGCGTCCGGTGGCCGCGGTGAAACGCCGCAGCGCGTCGGCTGGTCGCGGGCCGGCGAACAGCCGCAGCGTGAGCGTCCGCGCCTCCGCGCTCGCCGACCAGCGGCCACGCCCACCGAGGTCGAAGCTGCTCGTCTCGTCGTTGTCGAGCAGCACGCCATACCCGCGGCTCGAGAGGAGCCAGGGCACCGGGTAGTAGGTGTCGTCGTCGCGATCCTTGCGGGCCCAGGCCGGCACGATCGCGCCGGCGATCGCGCGGTCGCGAGCGATGAACGGCCCGTCCGACACGTAGTTCAGCGACCCGGTGGCCGGCCTGGTTGACCGCGTTCGAGCGCTCGCCGAAGCCGGTCAGAAGCTCGCGCGGGCCGCGGTCGAAGCTCGCCGCGGGGTTGCCGGCCGGCGCGCTCACGCGCATCCGCAGAACGCCTCGACCGGCCCGGCTCACGCTCAGTGTGAGCCGGCGGCCGCCAATCCGAATCGTGGCCCTCAGCGAGCCCCGCCCTCGCCGCAGCGCGGTCGCCCGGGCGAGCCCGCCGCGCGTGGATGCGCGGCCCAGGTGGAGGCCCACGTTCTGAAGCGGCCGCCCGTGTGCGTCCACGATCTCGAGAGCGAACGGGCTCGCGGTCACCCGTGCCCGAATGGCGCCCGCGTCCACCACGGCGCCGGCCGCGGGGGGCGCGCCCACGGCCAGAAGAGCGACGAGGGCCGCGAGCGTTGCGCCCCGGCACGTCACCGCTGCTAGCGCCGCTCCGCCGCCAGCCTCAGGCCGAGGCCCACCAGCACCGTGCCGGTGACCGCCTCCAGCGTACGGCGCAGGCGCGACCCGCGGAAGCGCGCGGCGGCGCGGTCGAGCGCCCAGGCGTAGAGGGAGAGCCACAGGAGGCCCAGCAGGATGTGCACGCCGGCGAGCCCGAGCGACATGAGCAGCACCGGGTCACCGGGCCCGATGAACTGGGGCAGGAAGGTGGAGTAGAAGACGGCGATCTTCGGGTTGAAGACGTTCGTGAGCAGGCCCTGGCGGAACGGCGACGGGCTTCGCGCACCGACGGCCGCCGGTGGCCGGTACTCACCGCGGCGCGCCGCGAGCAGGCTCTGCACCCCGAGCCAGACGAGGTAGGCGGCGCCGACGAGCCGCAACGTGTCGTAGGCCACCTCGGAGGCGGCCAGCAGCGCCGCCACACCCAGGGCGGACGCCACGGCCCACACCATGCACCCCGCCATCACGCCGGCGGTGGTCGCGAAGGCCGCGCCGCGACCCCCGCTGAGCGCGCTGCGCGCCACGACCGCCATGTCGGCGCCCGGCGAGATCGTGAGCAGCGCGATCACCGAGAGGAACACGAGCGGGTGCTCGGGCATCAGCGCTTCTCCGCCAGCACCTCGCGGAGGAGCCCGAGCGCCTGCGCCGCCGCTCCGTCGGGCGGGAAGACGGGGTAGGCCACCGTCACGATCTCACCGTCGCGGACGATCAGAGTCAGACGGCGCATCAGCGTCAGGCCCTCGACCTCGAACGTCGGCAAATCCAGCGCGCGGGTGAGGGCGAGCGACTCGTCGGAGAGGAGCGGATAGGGAAGCCCCAGGCGCTCTGCCACCTCGCGCTGGTAGGCGGTGTCCTGCACCGAGAGCCCGAACACACGCGCGCCGAGCGCCTCCAGGCCGGCGTGGTTGTCGCGCACGCCGCACAGCTCCGGGGTGCACCCGCGCGCCCCGGGAATCGCGTTCCACCCCGCCTCGCCCCCGGGCAGCTCCCCGCCGGGCCGCCCGGTGAGCGGGTAGGCGAACACCACGGACCATCCACCGAGATCGGCGAGCGTCACCTGCTCGCCGGTCGTGGCGGCCAGCGCCAGCGGCGGCAGCCGCATGCCCGGCAGGTACCGCGCGCCACCGTCGTCCTCGGGCACGGGCAGGTTGGCCGGGAGCGATAGCGGGTCCATGGCGGCCATCTGTTGCCTCAGCCGCCCAGTTGGCCGAGCAGCGCCGGCACGTCCCAGAAGTTCACGTCCTCCACCACGAGCCCATCTTCGCCGAAGCGGCTGAACGTGGCTCCCTCCACGTTGATCGAGCGTCCGGTGGCGGCCATCCCGAGGAACTCGCCGCGGTGGGTCCCTCTGAACTCCCAGCGGTCGGCGTTGGCGTCCTCGCCCACCACCAGGTCGAGCTGGCGCAGGCGCAGGTCCGGGAATGCCCGGATCAGGTCCGCGACCCGGGCGCGTATGGCCGCGCGGCCCTCGACCGGCTCCGTTGAGCCCACGTCGCGGATCGTCGCGTGCTCGGCGAACACCGCCGCCACGGCATCGGGATCGTGCGCGTTCCAGGCCTCGAAGGTGGCCCGGTTGGCCGCCACGATCTGCTCGCGAGTGGCCATCCCACGCGGAAGGTAGCCTGCTCCGCACGTGGGGGAGCTTCTGCTGGACTTGCTGGAGGCCGCCGCGCGCCACGCCGACTACGCCGACGCCCGCCATGTAGTGATGCGCCGCGAGCGGCTGGCCACGCGCAACGGCACCCTGGACGAGCTGCACTCGGCCGAGAGTGAGGGCGTGGGCATCCGGGTGAGGGTCGGTGGAGCGTGGGGCTTCGTCGGCGTCCGCGGGAGCGACCCGGCCGATTGCCACACCGCACTGGCTCGCGCGCTCGCCGTCGCGCGCGTGCAGCCGGAGGCAAGTGGCGGACCGCTCGCCCCCGAGCCGCCCGCCCAAGGATCCTGGACGAGCCCCACCGAGCGCGACCCGTTCAGCGTCCCGCTCGACGAGAAGCTGGAGGTGCTGTTCGCGGCCGACGCCGCCCTGCGCGCCGGCCCCGACGTGACGCTCGCGCTCGCTCGCTTCGAGGCCCGCTCGATCCACACGATCTTCGCCTCCACCGAGGGCGCGCACTGCGACCAGCAGTTCACCGAGTGCGGGGGCGGGATCGCCGCGGTGGCGGTGGCGGGCGACGACAGCCAGACGCGCTCGTATCCCGCCTCCGAGGACGGGCACGTGATCCTGGCGGGGTACGAGAACTTCGCCGGGCTGGAGCTGGTGGAGCGGGCCCCTGCGGTGGCCGAGGAGGCGTCGGCGCTGCTGCGCGCGCCGGCCTGCCCCGCCGGTCGCACCTCGCTCATCCTCGCGGGCGAGCAGCTCGGGGTCCAGATCCACGAGTCCATCGGCCACGCCGTGGAGCTCGACCGCGTGCTGGGGCGCGAGATCTCCTATGCCGGCGGCAGCTTCGTGGCGGCGGACGACCTCGGCTCGCTGCAGTTCGGGTCCGAGCACGTGAACGTGACCGCGGACGCCACCACGCCGGGCGGGCTCGGGAGCTTCCGCTGGGACGACGAGGGCGTGGAGGGTCGCCCGGTCCCGCTCATCCGCGACGGCGTGCTCACCGGCTTCCTCTCCTCGCGCGAGACAGCGGCGGAGATCGGGCTCGAGCGCTCGGGCGGCTGCGCGCGCTCGGACGGGTTCGCCCGCCAGCCGATCGTGCGGATGACGAACGTGAACCTCGAGCCCGGCGAGGCCGGCTCGCTCGACGACCTGATCGCGGACACCGAGCACGGCCTGCTGATCGAGACAAACCGCTCCTGGTCGATCGACGACCGGCGCCTGCACTTCCAGTTCGCGGGCGAGGCCGCCTGGGAGATCCGCGGCGGCGAGCGCGGGCGGCTGCTCCGCAACCCGAGCTACTCGGGGGTCACCCCGGAGTTCTGGCGCAGCTGCGACGCCGTCTGCTCCGCGCCCGAGTGGGGCATCATCTCGGTGCTCGAGTGCGGCAAGGGCGAGCCGGGCCAGTTCGTGCGCGTGTCGCACGGGAGCGCACCGGCGCGCTTCCGCGACGTGGAGGTGGGAGTTGCCTGACCTGCTCGACGTCGCCGAGCGGGCGTTGAGCCACACGAAGGGTCGCGACGCGCTCGTGGCGGTGGAGCGGGAGCGGTCGCTGTTCCTGCGCTTCGCGGCCAACCGCCCCACGCAGGAGACCGCGGTGGACGACCTGACCGTCGAGGTCTGCGTCGTGGAGAACGGCCACGTGGGCCGGGCGTCGACCAACGACACGAGCGACGAGCATCTCCGGACCTGCGCGCTGCGGGCGGTGGCCGCGGCCGACGCCGCGGCCGGCTCGGCCCCCGGGAGCTTTCCCGGGTTCCCCGCCGTGGAACCCGCCCCGCCCCACGACGGCCATGACGTGGCCACCGCGGCCCTCGAGCCCGTTCACGGCGGCCGGGCTCTCGCCGCGACCTTCGAGGTAGCCGAGGCCGGCGGCCTCGAGGCACACGGCATCTGGACCGCCGGCGAGGAGCAGCGTGCCGTCCTGTCTAGCGCCGGCGGCGCCACCTCCGACCGCACCACCGACGCCTTCATGAAGGTCATCTGCATCGCGCCGAGCGGACGCAGCGGCTACGCGGGCCGCGCGAGCGTCTCCGCCGCCGGCATCGACCCCACGGCGATCGCCCACCGGGCCGCCGCCAAGGCCGCGCTCCCCGGAGATCCCGTGTCGCTGGATCCGGGCGCCCACACGGTCGTGCTGGAGGCGACCGCGGTGGGCACGCTGCTCGAGATGCTCGGCGTGGCCGCCTTCGACGGCCTGGCGCACGCGGAGGAGCGCGGAGCGCTGTCGGGACGGCTGGGCCAGATGGTGGCCTCCCCCGCCGTGAACCTCTCGGACTCGCCGCGCTTCAAGGGCACGCTCCAGCGCGGCATCGACGCCGAGGGCACCGGGAAGGCGCCCGTGGCGCTGATTCAGGACGGCGTGGCGCACCGGGTGGTCCACGACATCCGCAGCGCCGCCCTGGCCGGAGCGCGGTCCACAGGGCATGCGCTCGCGCCCGGCGGGGATCCGGAGGGCCCGCGCCCGACCAACCTCGTGCTGATCGGCGGCGGGGCGGAGGACGAGGACGAGCTGTGCGCCCCGGTCGAACGGGGTGTGTACGTGACGCGCCTCTGGTACGCGAACCTCGTGCGGCCGAAGGAGTCACTCGTGACGGCCGTGACCCGTGACGGCACCTTCGCGATCGAGGACGGCAGGATCACCCGGCCCGCGCACGACCTGCGACTCACCGACAGCGTGCTCGGCATGCTCGCCCGCACGGTCGCGCTCGGCTGCCGGCAGGAGCTCGTGAGCGAAGGCGAGTTCTACGGAAGGCGGTTCGCCATCGGGGTGGCGTGTCCGCCGCTGCGGGCACGCGACGTGCGCTTCACCGGCTCGGCGGCCGATCGCTCAGACCTTGAGCAGCGCGATCACGTTCGCGACGAACAGGAGCGCGAACGCGACGGTCCAGCGGTTGAGGTTGCGCTCGACCAGGGAGCCGCCGCCGAACGGGCCGGCACCGGTGCCGACGCCGAAGGCGCCGGACAGCCCGGCGTCCTTGCCCGAGTGCAGCAGGATGAGCACGATCAGGACGACCGCGAGGATCACCTGAACTCCGCTGAGGATCGCCTCCACGGCCGGGAAGGGTAGCGGCCGGGCGGCTCTTCCCTACCGGCGGTCAGCCGCCGGCCGGGCGTCCCTCGAGGCGGTCCAGCTCCTGCAGAACCGTGATCGCCTCGGCGCGGAGCTCGCGATCGAGCCCACGCCAGTCCTCCACCGAGAGCTTGCCCATCTGGTGGTCGAGCTCGGCGTCGCGGATCTCGCGGTACTTCGCCTCCTTCGCGGCCTGGAGCTCCTGGATGCGCGCCTCGTCGCGCACCGGCTCGACCTCGGGCCGGCGCAGCGGAACGACCACCACCAGGGCGACGAGCGCCAGGAGCACCAGCAGGGCGAGGACGTACTCCATCTTCTAAGCGCGGGAGAGCTCGCGCCCGAGGCGCGCGGCATAGAGGCTCCGCACCCGGCGCAGGCGCGCCTCCGGCGAGGGCCAGAGCGCGACGAGCGCGCCCAGGACGGCGATGCCTCCGCCGATCCAGATCCACACCACGAGCGGGGACACGATCGCCCGGAACGCGGCCGGCGGGGGGTCGCGGCGGTAGCGCTCGGTGACCGCGGCGATGACTATCGCCTGAACGTCCGGCGGCGAATTCGCGAAGTCCTTGTCGCCCTTCTTGATCGCAGCGTCGAGGTCCGCGAGGTCCGGCCGCACGGCGAGCCAGAAGTCCTTGCGGAGGCCCCAGCGCACGTCCACCTCGCTCGTGGCCTCGCCCTCGAAGAAGCGGGAGATCGCGCCGCGCGAGGGATCCTGGGTCGAGTAGTAGTTGCGCGAGGGCCGAAGGGTGAAGTGGTCGTTCCCGCGGCGCACGTCGAGCACGGCGCCCAGCGAGATCGGCGCGCCGGTGCCGGCCGAGTCACCGCCCAGCTCGGCCGTGGCGCGCTTGTAGGTCACCTGATAGCCGTCGACGTCGAAGGTCTGCCCGGGCCGCAGGCGCACGTCGCGCTGCTCGAGGAAGGCCGAGGAGGCCGCCACCCCGAGGAACAGGATCGCTATTCCCGCGTGCACCACGAAGCCGCCGTAGCGGCGCCGGTTGCGGCCCGCCAGGCGCACGAGCGCGCGTGGCAGCGGCTCCCCGGTCATCGTGCGCCGCGCCCTCGCCCCGCGCGCGAACTCCAGGCCCACCACGGTGAGCACGAACGCCACGAAGGTGAACATCAGCAGCGCGGCGGGGCTCTCCGCGGCGTCCGTGAGGAGGCCCAGGCCCACGAACGCCACGCCCGCGGCCACGAGCGGCGCCACCAGGATCCGGCGCAGCGAGCGCCACGTGACCCGCCGCCAGGCCAGCACCGGGCCGATTCCCGTGAGCAGCACGAGCACCAGCGCGAGCGGGGTGGTCAGGCGGTTGAACCAGGGTGGCCCCACGCTCGCCTCGGTGCCGGTCACGGCCTCCGAGATCAACGGGAAGAAGGTGCCCCACATGATCACGAGACAGAGCGCGACGAGCACGAGGTTGTTGAGCAGGAAGAAGGCCTCGCGCGAGAGCAGCGAGTCCAGCCGTGCCTCGCTGCGGAGGTCGGGGAGCCGGCTGATGATCAGCAGCGCCGAGCCTCCCACCACCAGCCCGATGAACACGAGGAACTGCACCCCGATCGTGGACGCGCCGAAGGCGTGGATCGAGTCGAGGATCCCCGAGCGCACTAGGAACGTGCCGAGCAGCGCGAGCGCGAAGGTCGCGCAGATCAGGCAGACGTTCCAGACCTTCAGCAGCCCTCGCTTCTCCTGCACCATGATCGAGTGGATGAATGCGGTGCCGACCAGCCACGGCATCAGCGAGGCGTTCTCGACCGGGTCCCAGGCCCAGTAGCCGCCCCAGCCCAGCTCGGTGTAGGACCAGAGCGCGCCGAGCATGATCCCGGTGCCGAGGAACGTCCACGCGACGAGCGCGAAGCGGCGGGTCGCGCGGATCCAGTCGGCGCCGGTGTGACGCGTGATCAGTGCCCCGATGGCGAACGCGAAGGGCACCGAGAACGCCACGTAGCCGGTGTAGAGCATCGGCGGGTGGATCATCATCGCCGGGTGCCGGAGCAGCGGGTTGAGGCCGGCGCCCTCGGGCGGAGGGCTCGCCAGGGTGCCGAACGGGTTCTCCCAGCCCACCATCAGGAACAGGAAGAAGGCCGCCACCACACCCAGCACCGCGGTGGCCCAGGGCGCCAGCTCGCGCAGCGAGCCGCGCGTGAGGAAGAGCACCGCGCTCGCGAACAGCGCGAGCAGCGTGGACCACAGGAGCAGCGAGCCGTCCTGGGTCGCCCAGAGCGCGGTGACCTTGTAGAAGGTCGGCGTGTCCGTGGACGAGCCCTCGGCCACCAGCGCATACGAGAAGTCGGAGCGGAGGAAGGCGGACTCGAGGATCGCGAACGCCGTGACGGTGAGGGCGGCCAGGCAGTAGATCGCCCGCCGGCCCGAGGTGACCCAGCGGCGGCTTCCGGTGCGCGCCCCGTAGATCGACGCGGCTACCGCGTATACGGCCGTGAGCAGTGCGACCGTGAGGCAGGCGGACCCTACGCCCGCCATCGCACGCTCAGGCCTTTTCCTTCGTGAACTTCGAGGGGCACTTGGTCACGAGCGAGTCGCGCTCGGCCATGAAGGTGCCCTGCCGGAGCTCGCCCGACACGATCACCTCGCGCCCCTCGCGGAACGGGTCGGGCACCACGCCGCTGTAGACCACCGGCACCGACTCGGTCCCGTCGCGATCGCGGATGCGGAAGCGGAGCTCGTCTCCGTCGTGGCGCACCGACGAGGCCACGACCTTGCCGGTCACCTCGTACGACCGCCCCGGCTGGAGCTCGCTCGGCTTGCTCGCCTCCGTGGCGGCGCTGAAGCTCGTGTAGAGCAGGGCCGCCGCGAGGCAGACCGCGACGCCGAGGGCCACGGCCAGGCGAATCTTGCGCTTGCGTGCGGGGTCCATCCGGCGTGATTCTGGCAGGCTCGGCTCAGCCGTCCCGCCGGCTCGGGTGGCCCTCCCCCGGCCATGGCGACAGGAGCAGGATCATCCGCGCGTCGCTCGTGGCTCGGACCTCGTGCCGCTCGTTGGGCTCGAAGTGCACGAGGAGGCCCGGACCGCCGGCAACGCTGCGCCCATCGTGCTCCACCTCGATCTCGCCGGACGCCACCACGAGCCAGGCGCGCTCGTGCACCTGGTGCTCCTTGAGCTACTCGCCCGCGGGCAGGTTGATCGCGATCACGCGCGTCTCGTCGTCCGAGCGCAGCACCTCGGGCTGGTGCGGCTCCACGTCGAGCGCCGCCACGTCCCAAACGTCCATCGGTCTCCTCTCGCTCTTGCGGGCGCCCATCATGCCGCACGCGGCCGAACCGACTTGCGCTCGCTGTGGCGAGCTATCCACTCTGTGCCGGGATGGTCCGTCAGCCCATGCGCGATCACCGAGATCAGCACCGTCAGGGCCGCCAGGTTGGCGATGCGTTCGGCCTCGGGCACCTCCGAGCCGAGCACGAACAGCGCGAAGGTGATCGTGGCCACCCCCTTCGGGCCGAACCACGACATGAAGGCCTTCCCCCGCCAGTCCACGTCGCTGTTCCCGGCCAGCGCCGCGAACACGGCGATCGGGCGGGCCACGAGCAGCGTGAAGGCCGCGATCGCGACCGCGGCCCAGCCATCCTCGAACAGCCCGTCGAAGGTCAGGATCGCGCCGAACACGAGGAACACGCCGAGCTTCACGACCTCGAGCAGGTCCTCCGAGCGGCTCTCGAAGCTCTCGAGCACGTCCGGGCGCATGATCCCGAACGCGATCGCGCACACGAACACCGAGATGAAGCCGTTGCCCTCCGGCGGAAGCGTGGCGGCGCCGTAGGCGGCGAAGGCCAGGCCCAGCGCGTAGAGCCCCTTCTGGTGGGCCCCGACCTCGCTCTCCAACTTGCCGCTGCGCGGGAGGAGGCGGGCGGCCAGGAACGCGAGCACCACGCCTGTCAGGACGCCGAGGGTCACGTCCTGCAGGACGAACCGCCACCACACGAAGTCGCCGTCGCTCTCGGCGGCCGCGGTGAACGCCAGAACGGCCGGGAGAGCCAGACCGTCGTTGAGCCCGGACTCGAGGTTGAGCGAGTGCCGAATCAGCCGTGGCACGCGCGGGTTCGTGACCACCATGGAGGAGAGAACGGGATCGGTGGGCGACAGGAGCGCCCCGATGAGGAACGACTCGGTCCAGCCCAGGTCGGTGAGCGTGTGCACCGCGAGCGCGACCAGGCCGGCGGTCAACGGCATCGCCAAGAAGAGCTTGCGGAACGGCAGATGCCACTCCTTCTGCAGCAACTCGCCCTCGACCTCGAGCCCGTCCCGGAACAGGATCAGGATCAGCGCCACCACGGCCAGCGTCTCCACGAAATCCGAGCGCGCTGAGAAGTCGAGCACCTCGAGGCCGCCGTTGCCGAGCGCGAAGCCGGCCACCACTACTGCGGCGACCAGCGACACGAAGCTCCGCCGTGCCAGGCCTGCGGCGAGCGCCCCCAGCATGAGCAGCGCGCCGAAGACCGCGATCGGCACCTCGATGGCGTCCGCCACGGCGATCGGCTCGGTCATCGGCGGCACTCTGCCAGACGCCGCCGCGATTTCTCCTACCCTCCTCGGCTGATGCGGCCCGTTCACATTTTCTTGACCGCCGCCGCGCTGGGGCTCGCCGCGCCCTCGGGCGCGCTGGCGGCCGCCCCGTCGGCGGTGCCGCTGTCGCGGGGCTGGGAGGTGCGCACCGACGCGGCCGCCCCCGCCCCTCCGCAGACGCCGCCGCCGGAGGAGACGGCCCCCGAGGGCGAGGAGCCCGCCGCCCCCGCCACACCGGCGGGACGCGCGGCGGGCGTGGACGGGCCGTGGCAGGCCGTGAGCGTGCCGAGCGTCTTCGACGCGCGCGCGCTGGCGCCGCTCTACCCCGGCAGCGTGCGCCGCTACCGCATCGACTTCACCGGGCCCGAGACCCCGCGCGGCTTCCGCTGGCGGATCGACTTCGAGAGCGTTCGCCGCGAGGCGACGGTGTTCCTCAACGGCCGCCGTGTCGGCCGCAACACCGATCCCTACACGCCGTTCGACGTCGACGCCCGCGGGCTGCGTCCGGGCCGCTCCAACCGCCTGGTCGTGATCGTGGACAGCCGCAAGAACCCGGACCTCCCGGAGGGCTGGTGGAACTGGGGCGGGATCGTTCGCCCGGTGCGCCTCGAGCCGGTGGGACGGGCACACGTGCGCGACCTCGGCACGATGTCGCGCGTGAGCTGCCGCGGGCGGGCGCGCCGCTGCCGCGCCCATCTGCTGGTGGACGGCGTGCTCGAGCGTCTCGGAGAGCGCGCCGTCGCGCCGCGGTTGGAGGTGCGCCTGCGCTCGCCGAGCGGTCGCGCGATCTCCCGGACGTTCCGCCTCGGCACGCTCAACCGGGATCGCCGGCATGTGCGCCTGTCCGTGCCGGTGCCCAAGCCCGAGCTCTGGTCACCCGAGCGGCCGAGCCTCTACTCCGCCCGCATCACCCTGCGCGACCGCGGCGCCGTGCAGCAGGTGGTGAAGCGCGACGTGGGGCTCCGCTCCGTTCGGGTCAAGCGCGGCCACCTCTACCTGAACAACCGCCGGGTCCAGCTCCGCGGGGCGTCGATCCACGAGGACATGCCGGGTCACGGCGCCGCGCTGACCGGCAGCGACATGGACACCATCGTCAGGGAGCTCGAGGACCTCGGCGCCAACATCACGCGCTCGCACTACCTCCTCAACGAGCGGCTGCTCCAGCGCCTCGACCGTGCCGGGATCCTCGTCTGGAACGAGGCTCCGATCTGGCAGCGCGACCACGGCGCGAACCTGCTCTGGCGGCCGGCCGAGCGCCGGCGTGCGCTCGTGACCGTGGCGCGCACCGTCAAGGCCGGGCGCAGCCACCCGTCGGTGCTGACGCACTCGGTGGCCAACGAGCTGTCCTTCAGCCCGGACAAGAAGCGCGGCACCCGGATCTTCCTCGACCGCGCCCGCGTGATGGCCGGCAAGCTCGACCCGACCATCCCGATCTCCGTCGACATCAAGGGGCGGCCCGGTTACGGCGAGCAGTTCACCTACGAGCGCTTCGAGCTCCTGGGCGTGAACCAGTACTTCGGCTGGTACCGCTGGGTGGAGAACTTCGACGACCTCGAGCCGTTCATCTACGAGCTGCGCGACCACTACCCGCGCACGGCGCTCGTGATGACCGAGTGGGGCGCCGAGGCGCGGCCCGAGCTGGCCAACGAGCCGATCACGCGCAAGGGCAGCTACGCGTTCCAGACCTTCCACGCTCAGCGAACGCTCGACGTGATCGACCGCTCGCCGGTCCTCTCCGGCGGGATCTACTGGACCCTGCGCGAGTTCGAGATCTATCCCGGCTGGACCGGCGGCGCCGGCCAGCGCCCGGCCGAGTTCCGGCCCAACACCCGCCACCACAAGGGGCTGATCGGCTACACCGGCGAGCTCAAGCCGGCGTTCTTCTACGTGCGCGACCGCTACCGGCGGACGCCGCTGTATCCCTGAGGTCCGGCCGAACCCCAGCGTCGAGACTCGACTTGACCTGAACTATTCAGGTCAACTTTGGTCTCGCCCGTCGAACGGCCCGACTCAGCGCGGGCGGTGCCCGTTCACCTGCACCACCTGCTGGTAGGTGGGCCGGTTGATCCAGGGGATCGGCGGCACGGTGATGGCGCCGATGGCGCGGAAGCGGACCTCGTCGAAGCAGGTCTCGTCCCCGGCGGTGCAGCCGCTGTCCGTGTAGAGCTGCTCCTTCGGGACGTCCAGCGCCGCGTCCAGTGAGGACAGGAGCGCCGCGCGGCAGGTGGCGAGGTTGCCGTTGCCGCAGTACGTGCGCGAGAGCGGGCCCTGCACGCTCTCGCCGAGGATGCGGCGCAGATCCTTGTTCACGTAGCCGTACCAGCCGTCCTGCCACGCGCTGCCGAGGTGGGCGCCGTGGTTGTTCGGATGGTTGTCGAGCCCGATCCGGCCGACCATCTTGTCGTAGAGATCGGTGCCGAGCGCCGGCTTGAAGATGGCCTCCACCGCGCGCGGCCACCACGCGTCGATGATCTGGACGGCCCGCTCCTCGTCGTAGTTGCCGTCCTTGTTCTTGTCGATCCGGTGCGAGCCCTTGTAGACCCAGATCGCGAGCGCCTTGATCGCGTCGGCGATGGCCGGGTCGCTCTGCTCGCCGAGCACCTTGAGCATCCAGAAGACCACCTCCTGCCCGCGGAGGTCGGAGGTGCCCGCGTCCTCCATGGCCGAGATCAGGTCGGGGAGCGACGTCTTGTGGCCCAGGAAGAGCTGGCTGTCGATGCGCTTGTCGAGCAGCTGCGAGCGGTACACGGAGCTGTAGCTCCAGTTGCTGTCCGAGGCCGCGTAGCCGGGCGCCTGCTTGTTGTTCCATGACGTCAGGTAGCGCTGGTTGACGGTCCGCGGGTGCTCCGCGAAGGGCGTGTAGGACGCCGTCTGATCGTCGGGGTCGAAGTTCTTCCAGTCCCACTGCCCCGTGCCCCAGTTCGGCACCGCGTGGCTCACGCCGTCGGCGCGCTGCGGGTTGTCGCCCGAGTTGAAGTAGCCGATGTCGCGGTCGTCGATGTAGAACCAGTTGAAGGTGAAGCCGATCTTCGAGACCGCCTGCTGGAACTCCTGGACGTTCTCGACCTTCGACGGCTGATTGAGGTCCGAGAACCCGCGGGCCGAGTCGGCCTCGTGGAAGTAGGTCGAGCGCTGCTTGGCGAAGGCGACGGGCTTGCCGCCCACCGTGCCGCGCTTGTGCACGATCCCGTGGACCGTGCGCTGTGCCGTGAGCGTGTAGGTCTCCGGGGGTGAGGGGTCAGCCGGGTTCGGCGTGATCTGGTTGGTGCGCGTGAGGGTCTCCATCGCCCGGCACTGGCCCTTGTAGCGGTAGTGCGTCGACTCGATCGTGGGCGGACCGCCGCCCGGCTCGCACAGCTCCTCGGCGAAGGTGTCCGTGATGTCCTGGCCCGCGGAGGTGGCCGACCACGCGTAGTCCTGCCCGTGGCCGAGGAGCACGTAGGGGCTCACGCCCGCGAAGGCCGCGCCGGTCGCGTCGATGTCGGGGCCGTGGAGGTCCTGCTCGATCAGGATCTGCGGCATGAAGTAGCCCACCTGCGGGCCGATCACAGCCAGCGGGTGACCCGTGGCCGAGGCGGCACCCGACACGAGCAGCGCGTTCGAGTTGCCCTGCAGCAGCCCCACCGGCGCGATGATGCTCTCCGAGAGCGCGGAGTCGCTCGGGGGCGCGCCATCGACGTCCACGAGCGAGCCTGGGTCGGGCTTCGCCACCGCGGCCGGGTTGGGGTTGTTGTCCGTCTGGTACGGGAACGAGGTGCCGCGGACGGTGGTGGGCGCCTCGGGGTCCTCGTTGCGCCGGAAGTCGTTCCAGACCTGCGTGCCGATGGTGGCCCCGAAGCGCTGGCGCGCGGCGCTCAGGATGTCGGCGTTCTCCACCTCGGCTCCGCCGCCCTTGCCGAAGATCCCTCCCACGAGCGCCGCGGTGGCGATCACGTCGGTGGCCTGCCAGTCCTCGAGCGTCTCGCCCACGGCCGCGTACTCCGCCGGCAGCTTGGTGGCGTCGAGCCGTGCCTCCGAGATGTACTGGTTGATGCCGGCCACGTAGCTCGCCACGTCGGCCTGCAGCGCGGCGCCCTCGGGTCCGTAGAGGTCGTCCATCTGATCGACCTGCTTCTGGAGGTCGGCCTCGGTGTAGGGCGAGGACTCCCAGACCTCCTTGTCCATCGCCTTGTTCGCGCCACCGGCGAAGCCAGAGAGCTGCCCCCGCCCCGCGTGGCGGAGCACGTCCATGAAGAAGAGCCGGTCCTCGGCGCCCACGTAGCCCGCCCCGAAGAGCGTGTCGGCGCGCGTCTCCCCGTACACGTGCGGAACGCCGAAGCCCTTGTCGCGGACCACGATCACGCCCGCGCGCGGGGCGTAGGTGCGCTCCTCCTGCCCGACCGGGACCCCGAAGGTCGCGTTCTTGAAGTACTTGCCGATGTTCGGCGCGCTCAGCCCCGGGGTCGCGTACATGAGGTCGCGGTAGAGCGGCAGCTGGTCGGCGGCGTGCGGCGGCAGGGTGCCGGTGGCCAGGAACAGCGTGTAGTCGGTCACGTTGAACACGCCGTCCGTGCCCGGGGGGAGGACGCTGCGGAAGCCGCCGTAGTCGTTCGTGCCGTAGGGCTGGCGCGCGGCCTGTGCGGGCGCGGCAGCGAACAGCGCCACGAGCGCCGCAACCAGCATGTAGAGAGTCGGTCTCCTCATCGCAGCCGGCCACGCCGCCCGGCGCGGAGACGCTAACCGACCCGCGGGCTCGGGGGAAGGGCCAACCGCCCGGTACTGGCATCATCGGCCCGTGCTCGAGACGCTGGTCACGTTCCTGCCGGTGGCGGTGCTGCTCACGATCGTGCCGGGCCCGGCCACCGCGCTCGTCGTGTCGTCCGCGTTCCGCGGCGGCCGCCGCGAGGCGCTCCGCACGGTCGCCGGCAACAGCCTCGGAATTCTCCTGTGGGCGCTCTTCGCCGCCTTCGGCCTGGCCGCGGTCGTGGCGGCGTCGGCCGGCGCGTTCACCGCCATGAAGGTCGGGTGTGGCGTGGCGCTCGTCTACCTCGGCGCCCAGGCCATCTGGCGCAGCCGCCGTGCCGGCGAGGCGCCCGGGCTGCCGCAAGGACCCCCGCGCCGCCCGCTACGCGCGGGCCTGGCCACCAGCATTTCCAACCCCAAGCTCGCCGTGTTCTTCGTGGCCCTATTTCCGCAGTTCGTGCCCGCGGGTGAGCCGGTGCTGCCCTACGCGCTCGCGATGGTCGCCCTCCAGCTGGCCACCGACCTCGTCTACTACGCCGGGCTCGCCTGGCTCGTGGTCTCCGCCCGGCGCGCCTTCGCGGCCGGGCCATGGATGGCCTGGGTCGAGCGGCTCACCGGCGGAGTGATGGTCGCCCTGGGGCTGCGGGTGATGCTCGAGCGGCGCCACTAGCTCCCCGGGCGCCGCCTGAGCCAGACGAAACCGACGCCGAGCAGCAGCAGCGCGGCCGCCGGCACGCCCGCCAGCAGCGGGCGCGGCAGGCCATCGTCGGCCTCCGGCTCCGCGGCGGCGGCCTCGCGCCACGGCTCCCAGACCTCCGGCGGCAGGGCCGTGCCGTCCGCCGCCCTCAGATGCCGGGCGGGCAGCGGGGAGAGTTCGCCGGCCAGGCGGCTCAGCCTGGCGGCGGCCGAGTCCGTCACGCGCGACCACACCGCCGACGGCTCGGCGTCGAGCGGGAGCACCGCCCGCAGCTGAGGCGAGTAGGCCATCGAGACGCGGCCGGCGACCCCGCCGTTGCCGTCGCCGAAGAGCATCACCAACCGGTAGGCGCGCACCGGTCCCGGGTCGCGCGGGAGGGAACCCGCGTAGAGCGCGCCGCTGTTGTGGAAGCGCTGGCCCACGCCGTTCTTCAGCGCCACGCATCCCTCCCGGCCGCAGATCTTCATGCCGGTCACCTCCTTGGCGCCCGCGGCGGGCGCGGCGCCGAGCAGGACGGCCGAGAGCAGCAGTGCGGTACGGGCAAGGCGCGGCATGGGTCCTCCGTGGTCGCTTGCCTCCTCTACAACCGTGCCGGCGGAACGGTTCCCGGAACCGTCGTGGCGCCATCGGTGTAGAACGGGCAGTGGTGGGCCGGCCACTTCCCGACGGAGAGCTCGTCGCGCGCGCCAGGCGAGGCGACGCCTCCGCGTATGAGGAGCTCGTGCGCCGTCATGCCCAGATCGCCTTCCGCACCGCCTACCTCGTCGCCGGCTCGGCCGCGGACGCCGAGGAGGCCGCCCAGGACGCCTTCGTCAAGGCGCATGGCGCCCTCGGGCGCTTCCGGCCCGACGCACCGTTTCGCCCGTGGCTGCTCCAGATCGTGGCCAACGAGGCCAAGAACCGCCGGCGGTCGGCGGGCCGGCGCACCGCGCTCGCGCTTCGCGCCGCGCGGGAGAGCCCCTCGGGAGGCGCGGCTCCGCCTCCCGAGCGGGCCCTCCTCGCCGCCGAGGAGCGCGCCGCGCTCCTCGGAGCACTCGACTCGCTCGACGAGCGCGACCGGCTCGTGATCGGCTACCGCTACCTGCTCGAGCTCTCAGAGGCCGAGACGGCGGCGGCGCTCGGCTGCCGGCCGGGCACCGTGAAGTCGCGGCTCTCGCGTGCGCTCGAGCGCCTTCGAAGCGCCGAGGGAATGGAGCGGCTCCATGCCTGACCGCCTCGAGCAGCGACTCGCGGCCCTGGCAGCCGAGATCGAGTTCCCCCCCACCCCCGACCTGGCGCCCACGGTCAGCGCGCGCATCGGGGAGCCGGCCCCGCGCCGTCGGCTCGTGCGTCCCGCTCGCCGGTCGCTGGCCCTGGCGCTCGCCGCGCTCGCACTGCTCGCCGCGGGCGCGGCAGCGGTGCCCGCCGTGCGGGACGCGGTCGGCGACCTACTCGGTCTGGACGGAGCCACGGTCGAGCGCGTGCCGCGGCTTCCGGCCTCGCCCGGCGCGATCGACCTCGGCCGGCCCGTCACGCTCGACGCGGCCGCCGAGCAGCTGGGCTTCCGGCCGCTCGTGCCGCACGACCCCCGGCTGGGGGCACCCGATGGCGTGTACCTGCGCGGCCGTGGCCCCCGGGGGCAGCTGACCCTGGCCTACCGGCCCTCGCCCGAGCTCTTCCTGACCCAGTTCCGCGGCGACCTGAGCCCCGACCTCATCGGCAAGTTCATCGGCCCGGACACCGGCACGAGGCGCGTGCGCGTGGACGGAGCGCCCGGGTTCTGGATCGATGGGCCGCACTCGTTCGCCTATCGCGACGAGCGCGGCCTGATCCGCATCGAGGAGCTGCGACTCGCCGAGAGCACGCTGCTCTGGACGAGCGCGCGCCTGTTGCTTCGCCTCGAGTCGGACCTACCCCTGCGACGGGCGCTCGAGATCGCGCGCAGCGTGCGGTGACGACAGGCGCAGCCGGCGTCCGCGCAGCTCGATCCTGCGCGCCAGCTCGAACCCGATCAGCGCGCACGAGGCCACCACCGGGGTGAAGAAGTTGAGGACCTCGGACGGGCCGGACACCCCGTCGGGAGCGCCGTGGCCGAGGAACACGAGCACGGGGACCAGGCCGAGCAGGACGACGGACCAGTGCCGGATCAACGCACCGCACACGACGGTGGCGAGCAGGATGACCAGGTAGGTGAGGCCCTCGGGCAGGACCTCCATGCCCGCCCGCCAGGCGATCCACAGACAGGTGTACGCCGCCACGAGGACGGCCGCACGCACCCACGAAGGTGATTTTGAGAGCGACCCCGGCATTTCGCTCAATACATTTGTCGGCATCCGGCGCCGCGCGGCTTAGCCGGGGCCCAGAACGCGCAACGCCCCCGGAAGCCGGTCGCGGATTTCCGCGGCGGCCCCGAGGGCGTTACTTGGTTGGGGTTGTGGCCTAGCGGCCGGAACGGAGGAAGGCGTCGTTGAGGATCTCCTGCGGATCCTCGAGTCCGAACTTCTCCTTGAGGTGGCGAGCCACCTCGTCACGGGGGGCACCGCTCTTGGCCATGTTGAAGGCCTCGAGACGGGGACCCACACCGGGCGGGTGCACCGCACTGGTGCCGTTGCCGGTGGCCTGGGGAGCCAGGCTGCCGAACAGGCGGCGCTGCGTTTCACGCTGCGGCGCTGCCTCGGCGGCACCCCACTCCATGCGGGGCGAATCCGCCGTGGCGGGCGCCACGGGCTCCTCGGGCGTCGCCAGCGGCGACGCGCTCGGAGCGGCGGGGCGGCCGGTCGGCCACGCCTCGCGGGGCGCGGGCTTGGCGGCGGTCGCCTGGGACGCCGGGGCGTTCATGGTCGCCGGAGCCGCGGGCTTGACCGGACCGTTGGCCGGCGGGGCGGGCGGCTTGGCCGCCACGGGTGCCGGCTTCGCGGGGGCATCCTGCTTGGCCTCGTCACCTTCCGGCTTCACATCCCTGGCGAAGCGACCCGACGAGCGCTCCTCGCGGGGCACGTCGAGGTCGGCCCGCAGCTTGTCGGCCCCAGCGCGCACCGTCTCGGCGAGCGCGGAGATCGATCCGCGGGCGTCGGCCACGAGCTTCCCGAGGTCGCCTTCCACGGCGTTGGCACGGTCGAGCAGCCGCATGACGGACTGCTCCACACGCTCCACGTGCTCCTGAGCCTGGGCCCGGGAGCTGGCCCGCGTGCTGGCGGCCTCGGCCCGTGCGCTGGACAGGGTGGAATCGGCTTCCTTGCGCGCGCTCGTAAGCATGCGCTCGGACTCGGTCTTGGCGTTCGTCAGCGTCTTCTCGGCGCTGGCGTTGGCCTCGCTGACCGTCTTCTCCGCCTCGGCCTTGGCGCTCGTGAGCGTCTGGTGAGCGTTGGAGTTGGCGGTCGTGGTCGTCTTCTCGGCCTCCGCCTTGGCGGTGGAGAGCGTGTGCTCGGCGCTCGAGTTCGCGCTCGTCACCGTCTTCTCCGCCTCGGCCTTGGCGCTCGAGACCGTCTGCTCGGCCTCCTCGCGAGCGCTCGTGAGAGTGCTCTTCGCCTCGGCACGTGCGGTCGACAGGGTGCTGGTGGCCTCGTTGCGAGCGTTGGTCAGCGTGCTCTCGGCCTCGGCCTTGGCGCTGGAGAGGGTCTGGTGAGCGCTTGCGTTCGCGTTCGTGACCGTCTTCTCGGCCTGGGCCTTGCTGCTCGCGAGGGTGGTCTCGGCCTCGTTCCTCGCACGTGCGAGGGTGGTCTCGGCCTCGGCCTTGGCGCTGGAGCGCACGCGCTCCGCCTCGGCACGCGCCGACTGCTCGAGTTCCTGCGCGGCACGTTCGGCCGCGTCGACGATCGCCGTTACGCGCTCGCCCGTCGCTGCGGCAGTACCGCCATGCTTCACCTCATCGACGGCCGTGGCCACCTCGCGCAAGTGGTTGTGTACCGCCTCGGGGTCGAGGCCCCGGCGCACCTGAGGGAAGTCCTTCCGCTCAATGAGTTCCCGTCTGAGTTCCAAGTCGCTGCTCTCCTGGGTGGGTTAGAAGATCAACGTAAGACAGGTCCGGTTTTTCTGCGCAACTCCGGGCGCAGTACTCCCCCAATGGGGGTGAGTGGCACCGAAACCCCTGCTTACAAGCGGCTTTCCGCGAAGGCTCCAGCGGCCTGTAACCCCCCCTTTCGGGGTGGGGCAGTGTGAGTGATTGCCGTCCCCGCCGGCGGATGGTCGGCTTGACTTGAGCAATACGGGGATGTAGGAAGGAGCGGATGCTCCGTGTCTGCGTCGTGCTGATCGCCCTCGTTGCCCTCTCGGGCTGTGCCGTCGCCATCCCCGAGAAGCCGACGAACATCACGACGACCGGCGCCACGCTGAACGCGGAGGTGTCAACCAGCATCGACGGACCGGTCGACTACTGGTTCAGGTACGGGACGACCGACGCCTACGGCACGGACACGCCCCACCGGACGATCGTCCTGGACGAGGGCGACGACCCCGCCCCGGTCTCCGAGCCCATCTCGGGCCTGAGCGCCAACACCCGGTACCACTGGCAGGCCTGCGCTCAGGACAGTGAGGAGGATCCCCCGCGAGCCATCTGCAGCACCGACCAGACCTTCGAAGGGCACAACGTCGCATGCGGGGAGACGATCACCAGGAGCATCTACGTCACGAACGACCTTCAGGCCTGTAAGGCCGGCCTCGTGATCGGGGCTGCCGGCATCACCCTCGACCTGAACGGCCACACGATCGACGGCGACCCGACGGGACAGGGCTCCGGGACCGGGGTCAGCAATTCGGCCGGGTTCGACGGGGTGACGATCCAGAACGGCACGCTCCAGGACTTCAGCCTCGCCGGCGTACACCTCGAGGACGCAGCCGGCAACCGGGTGCGCGGGCTGAACGTGGTCGGTGCCCTGGCTCAGGGAATTGACATCGGCGGAGCCTCAGCGAACACAGTGATCGAGGGGAATGAGGCTGACGCCATCGGCGTGGCGCTTCGCATACGGGCCTCGGGCGTGCACGCGGAGGACAACACGGTCTCCGGCGTAGGCCTTACCTCGAGCGAGAAGACCGGCCCCCTGGTCGTGCTCGGTAACGACAACCGCATCGAGGGAAACAGGCCGAAGCTGATCCACATCGACGGGATCGGACGAGGCGTGGGCCGGGGAGCCCTGATCGTCGTAGGCGACCGCAACCAGGTCCTGGGCAACACGGCAAACGACAGCGTGCTCAACGGCATCGTGATCGAGCCCCAGGCGGCCAACACGCTGCTGCGGGGCAACCGCGCCCACAACAACGGCCACGAGTTCTCGTTCGGGGACGGCATCCTCGTGGAGAGCGCGTCGACCTCGATCGGTGACAACAGCGCCAACCTGAACGCCGGCCTGGGAATCAGCGCCATAGCGGGAGTGACGGACCTGGGCGGCAACAGCGCCAACGGGAACGGCAACTCGCTGCAGTGCCAGAACGTGTTCTGCCAGTAGGGCTCAGTTGACTTCAGCGACGGGGGCAGGTAGGAACCGCATGTCCCCTCGCCCCGCAGAAGGAAGCCCTGACATGAAGGGTCTGGCCGGACACATGCCGGACCGGATCAAGCGGTTGGTCATCGGCGGCTCGCGCCGCCTCGGCTGGGAGGTGAGCCGGCACGGCATCGTTCGCGGATCCGCGGCCCAGGGCGGTTACCTGCCATGCCCGTCCAACCGCTACCTCACCCTGGCGCCGTGGCTGGCGGACGACGTCCAGCGCCGCTACGAGCGGATCGACCCGCTCACGACGGTGAGTCCCGACCGCTGCTACATGCTCGAGATGCTCGCGCGCCACTGCGCCGGGCTGGGCCACGACTTCGCGGAATGTGGCGTGCTCCGCGGCGGGACCGCCGTGCTGCTGGCCGAGGTACTGCGGGAACGCGCGTCTTCCAAGCCGCGGTTGCACCTGTTCGACACCTTCGAGGGCATGCCCGCCGCTGCCGAGCGCGACCCGAGCGGACACCAGGCCGGCGACTTCGGGGCCACCTCGCTGTCTCGAGTCCGCTCGGAGCTTGGGCCGTATCCGAATGTCGTGTTCCACCCCGGCACGATCCCTCAAACCCTCAACGCAGTGGAAGGGCAGCGATTCTCCTTCGTCCACGTGGACGTGGATCTCTATGAGTCCACGCGCGACTGCCTGCGGTTCTTCTATCCGCGGCTCGTCCCGGGTGGAATGCTCGTCTGCGACGACTACGGATTTCCGCTCTACGAGCGCTCGGCGCGGCTGGCCGTGGACGAGTTCTTCGAGAGACGGCCGGAAGACGTGATCGTCCTGCGCTCGGGGCAGTGCTTCGTGATCAAGCCCTTGCCGAGCGAACGGCCGCACGCAGAGCAGACGGAGAGCGACCGCGCTACCACGCCCGTGCCGACGCCGTAGCGCCGGGCGGGCTAGCGTCCGATGAGGGCTGCGCCGCGTTCGACGGCCGGGGCGTCAGCGTCCGGCTGCTGCCACTGCTCGCGGGCGACAGCAAGCATTTCCGCTACTGGGACGCCCATGTCGCGAGCGACGTCCTCGGCTGCCCAGCAGCTGAGGCACGGAGCGTTGGAAGCGAGGGGGCCGGCGCAACGACCACAGACTGTTGGCGTAGTCCACATCTGGTTCATATCGGAGCGCCCCAAGGAACCCTGACCAATCGGACCCCTTCCTGGACGGCGGCTAGGTGGACCGTGGCGGGGGGCGGGGGCTAACTCCGACAGCCCCAGGTATCCCTCGTCTGAACGAGGGCCGCTCAGGGAGGGTCGCGCCACATCAAGGCTGCGGAGTGGCTGCCGTCGGGAGTCGAGACCTCCCCGACCTTGACGAAGCCCAGGCTTTCATAGCGGTGATCGTTGGCGGAGTCGGTGGACTCCAGGTAAGTCGGGATGCCCTCCGCGTCGAACTGGGCGAGGTTGTGCGCGAGCAGTCGCATGCCCAACCCCTGGCCCCGGTGGTCGGGATGGGTGCCGAGCAAGGGCAGGTAGTAGTGCGGACGCTCGTGGGGATGGACCGCTTCGAAGCGCTCGTCCAAGTCCATGACCTCCGCCGCGCGGGGCCCCACGAGTTCGCCAATCAGCCGCTCATACGCTGCTTCCTGGCAGCCGGGCACGACACTACCCCCGGGCGGGATCCAAACCGTCGCCGCCGCGTACTCGCCGACCACCCAGGTGGTCGGGTAGCGCAGCGAGGTCTGGATAACGAAACGCCAGCACGCTTCGAGCGCCGACGGCTCCGGAAAGGCCCACAAGCTCCAGACAGGGTCGTCTCGAAAGGCCATCGACAACGTCGCCGTGACACCGTCAAGGTCCTCGATCGTCGCAATGCGAGGCTTGTCCTGCGACATCGCCCGCCGAGTATCCCGTCGGTACCCCTACTGGCCCTAAGAGCTAGGCGAGGTGGCGCAAGGATCGTCGATTTCGTCGACTGCGAGCAGGGCCTCGCCGGGGTCCGGGTCAAGTCATTGTCGGGGTTCTCATTACGCACGCACCTCATAGAGACCGATCGGGCTGCTGAATCCATAAATGACCTTGTCCAGCTTTCCGGTGGCGTCGGCCTGTGTTCTGACCGCCCGCTTTGGGCTGACGAGCGCTACGGAGTCGATCGGAGGGAAGTCGGTGCCGTCTGCGTCGAACCCGTACCTCGCGCCACCGAAGTCACAGTTCGCGGTCAGTGTGAGCGTGGCCACGCCAAGCGGAGTCGCGACGATCTGGTCGGGGCTGCAGAACGCGTCGCCCGGGTTCTCGCTGTCCTCGGCGCAGACTGCGTAGTGGTAGGTCGTGCCAGGCTCGAGTCCGGCGACCGGCTCCGACACCGGGGCCGATTCGCTGGCGACGAAGTCGATATCCCTCGTCGGGGTTCTCTCGGTTCGTGCCTCCGTGAGCCCGTACTCGATGTGCTGCCGGGGCCGCCTCCGGTCCTCGCCCGAGCGCCCCGAGTCTTCCGACCAGATCGTCTGCGAGCGGGACGTTACGGTGGGCGTGACAGCTCATGACCGGCCCGAGCTTCCCTCCTCTCCACCTCTGCCGCACTTTCAGGTGTGGCGAACTGCCGGCGAGGTGGACGTGCCGTCCGTCGAGTCCGAGGACCTCGGAGGCCCGTAGGCCCGTCCGGGCGGTGAACTCGAGCAGCAGCCGATGCTCGGGTGGACGACCACAAGGAACGCTTGCAACTGCTCCGGTGACAGCGGGCGGCGCTCCTCTTCGTCCTCCTGAACACCTGGCCGGTGCGGCAGTGTCGCGTCGGCTGCGGGGTTGTGACGAATCAGCCCCTCCCGCCTTGCAGTAGCCAATCACGCCGCCAACGGCTTGAACGCGTTGTGCACAGACGAGTCGGCAAGCGTGCCCTTGGAGCGGTTCGGCTGTTTCACAAGCCAGGCGATGAAGTCCGCCACCGTCCGCGGGTCGATCTCGGCCAGCTTGGTCTGAGGTGGGAACCAGCGGAGCGCGTACTTCTCGAGGTGGGCGTGGTACTCGGAGCGTGTCTCGTCCCCAAAGCCCCGCCTCCCGGTCCCCTGGTAGCGCTCGTTCAACTCCCTCGCGTACTCGTGGAGCCCCACCTTCGTAAGCGGCGAGAACTCTCCCGTCGCGACCTGGGATCCGCGGGTGCGCTTGGCCTCCCTCGCCTCGGCAAACGTGCGGTAGGTCTCGGTGTGCTGGCGCCCCCGGTCGCGGAACACGATCACGTAGGAGCAGTCGCACCGGCGCCTGCGTTCGCAGCCCTTCGAGTGTCGGCGGAACACCCCGGGGGTGCTGGTGGTCTCCAGCTTGGCGGCCATCGATCTCTTCTCGCTCGCGTCCCGGTCAGTACGAAAGCTGGTAGCCCGCCGGGGCCGGGCTCGGCCCGAAGGCCGGCCCCCGGCCGCCGACACGGCAAGTTGGAAGCCGCTGCTATGAGAAGTCACGCCGGCTGAGACTTCGCCCCTGACGGCACGGAAACCAGTTTCCGGTGGAGAGGCAGGCGCCGCTGCCGGTGGTGGGTGCAGGTACGCGTGATTGAACTGGACGCGGGCTTCGTGATTGTGAGGCTGTTGCCCGGCTGCGACTTGGGCACGGCCGTACCGCAACCGACATAGGGCCGAGTTCTAGAATCCGTACCCTGCTGCCTGTGCCGGCAAGGGGCACAGCAGTTGCACTGTGGGCGGCCGGCTGGGCCCCTGATCACCTTGGATCCCTCCTGGTGTCAGCAAACCCGGTGGCCACCCGCTGTAGCACGTGGCGAAGGGGGTGGGGGCGGCCTCGATGTTGCCCTAGACCGTCTTCTGGCCATGTGTCCAGACTTGTCGGGCTCGTTTTCAAGCGGTGTGGCGCTCCGGTCGAGATCTCTTGTGCAAGCAAGTTAGAAGTCGAAAAAGGCAAACCCGTCGCGAGGCGGGGACGCAAAGCCAGAGGTCTCTAAGCACGATTGCAGTGAGATAGCTCGGCCGCCGACTCGAACCACACCTTCAAGGAGATTCGAGTCATGCCGCTGTCAAGTTCCATCCGCACGCCCCGGCGTGCCATCTCTACCGCGCTCGCAAGCGCGTTCTGTGTTCTCAGTGTCGCCGCTCTGCCTAGTGGGGCGCTCGCAGGAGAGGTCGTTGCGACGACGCCGGCCGGGATCGACATCCTGGAGACAGCCGACACCGCGCAAACGTGCCGCGCACCACAGATCATCAACCCGTTCGCCGGCTTCGGAGACATGCGCGACTACGTGCTCGCGCCCGGAGGCACCTTCGAGGAGAAGCGGCTCGAGGGCTGGCAGGTGGTCAAGGCCAAGCAGGACGGCGACCACTCGCCGCTCGAGCTCTCCAACGACCGCAAGGACGACAACAAGCACTCACTCAAGGTGCCCGCAGGCGGATCGGCCGTCAGCCCCGCGATGTGCGTCGACCTGCACTACCCGACGATGCGCTTCATGGCCAAGCCCGAGAAGAACAAGGGCCGCCTCGACATCCAGCTCGTCTACCCGGACAGCGGCAGGCCCGTGTTCCATGACTCCGGCAGCCTCGAGTCGATGGGCAAGGAGTGGACCGCTACGGGCGACCTGCCCGTCTACCCCGAGCGTGGCGGGGCGGCTCCCGGGATGCGGCGCGTCGCGCTCCGCTTCACCTCGGTCGCCACCAACGGCCGGGCCGGCGACTGGCGCATCGACGACCTGTACGTAGACCCCCACCGCCGCTAGCACAACCGCCGCATGACTCCGGGAGGCCCGCCACCGCGCGGGCCTCCCGTCTTTCCGCTAAAGCGGTCTCTCGGGACTGACGACTAGATAAGGGCAAGTACGGAGTGCTCAGCCTGACCATGCTGGAGAACGAGCAGACCAAGAGTCGCGCGGGAACCCCGCTCGGAGGCGGCAGGGCGGACGACGAGCTGTTCGAGGAAGTACGCAGCCGCGTCGCAAAGCCGCTGCACGGGCGCGAGCTCCGCGGCGAGCTTGTCACCGCCACGCTATTCCTGGTCGTGGCGGGCTCCCTGGCTGCGATCGCCCCGGCCGAAAGCCGCCCGCTGCTAGCGCTGGCCCTGGTCACCGCCTACGCGCTGGCTTCCCACATCCGCTTCGAGGTCGCAACCGGCTTCACGGTGCCGACCCAGCTGGCGCTCGTGCCGATGCTGCTGCTTACCGAGCCGGCGCTCGTGCCCCTCCTTGTAGTGGCCGGGAACATCGCCGGCGAGCTACCCGACTACTTGGCCCAACGACGGCACCCCTCCCGGGCACTGATATCAGTGGGCGACGCCTGGCACGCCGTCGGCCCCGCCGTCGTCCTGCTGGCAGCGGGCTCGCCCGACGCCTCCCTAGACCACTGGCCCGTCTATCTCGTAGCGCTGGTGGCTCAATTCGCGTTCGACTTCCTCGCCACGGCCGCACGCGAACTCTACGAGTACGGCATAAGGGTGCGAGACCAGGTCACCGACGCGATCTGGATCTGGACGGTCGACGGCCTTCTCTCGCCGATCGCGCTGGTGGCGTCGACTCTTGGCCCCCAGCAGAGCCTCGTATTCCTGACGCTGATGCCGCTCCTCGGTCTACTCTGGCTGTTCGCCCACGAGCGGCGCAGCCGCCTCGAGCAGGCGCTTGAGCTCCGGAACGCCTACCTGGGGACGACGATCCTGCTAGCCGACCTGATCGAGGGCGACGACGAATACACAGGCGCCCACAGCCAGGGCGTCGTCGCGATGTCCGTGAAGGTCGCGGAGGAACTCGGACTCGACCCCTGGCAGCGCAGGCGCACCGAGTACGCCGCACGGCTCCACGACGTCGGCAAGATCGCCATCCCAAAGGAGATCATCAACAAGCCCGGTCCGCTCGACGCCGCCGAATGGAAGCTCGTGCGGCAGCACACGGTTGAGGGCGAGCGGATGCTCTCGCGCGTGGGTGGTGCGCTCAGCGAAATCGGGGCAATCGTGCGTGGCTCCCACGAGCGCTGGGACGGCGGCGGCTATCCCGACGGTCTAAAGGGCGAAGAGATACCGATCGAGGCGCGCGTTGTGTCCTGCTGCGACGCGTTCGACGCCATGACAACCGACCGCGCCTATCGCACAGCCCTCCCGCTCGATGTGGCCATCGCTGAAGTCCGCGAAGCCTCAGGAACCCAATTCGACCCTCGCGTCGCAAACGCCCTAATCCGCGTTGTCACCCGGGACGCGGTGCGGCCGGAGGCCGAAAGGCCACGCGACGCCGCCCTCTCGGCGTTGAAGGCCACTTAGTTCGCCCGATTCGGGCCCGATTCGCGCCGATCCGGTGTCAAGTCGCAGCTAGGGCGGCTCTGGAGCCAACCCCGAAACCGCTCCAGAGCGCCTGAAACGCAAACATCGCGAAAATCCTGGTTTTCTCACAGCGAGGTAACGGGGGGTGAACACCTCGATCTTGTCGTGCGATCCCCCCTGCCCCCCGTTCCAGGCGGCGGTAGCGGATCGGTAGGGCCCCGGTGCGCCCGGGGCGAACCTACGTCCGTTGCCAACGATGGCCCACGGGCCGCGAGAGGGGTCGTACCGATGCTTCGCAGACTGTTCCAGAGAGCTCGGCCACGTTCCGGCTATGACGTGATGGCTGCGATCGCCTGCTTCGGCGTGCTGGCGGGCGGGACCGCCCGTAGTCGGTGAGCCGCGATGGCTCCCGCGAACCCACGCCACGGCCCACGAGCGAGCGGGTACAGCGTGCGGGGCAGTCGCAGTGATCACGAAAGCTCGCTCCGGCGACCTGTACAGAGCCCCAGCGTCTGGATTGAACCCGGCTGGGGCTTCGTCGTTGGGTGCGAATCAGCGGAGGGTCACAAGCAGCGCGATCAGGGAGCCGCCCATCAGCGCGGCGGCGTACGCGAACGCGATGGAGGGCGAAGCGACCGTGTAGAGCAAGCCCACGAGGGCAGACGCGACGACGTTGCCGAAGCTCTGCACGGCTGCCAGGACGCCGAACGCCGACCCTCGCAGGTCCGGAGGCGCGAGCCCCGCAACGGCGCCGTGCTCAGCTGTCTCGACGCACCCAATGCCGACTCCGGCAAGCGCGAACGCGAGGGCGAGCACGGGCACGCTGGCGTCCGTCCCCGCGAATCCCGCATAGGCGAAGCCGAAGGCGGCCACCCCGCCTGCGAGCACGCGGACCATGCCGCGTCGATCCCCGAGTCGACCGGCAGGAACACTCACGAGGGCCGCGGCGAGGTTGTAGACCACGTACAGAGCGATCGCGATCTGTGCCGCGTCGTCGGTGCCGCGCCCCGGCGTGAGGAGGTCAGTAGCGCGCAGGATCATGAGCGTGGCCGCGACGTTGCCTAGCTCGAAGATGGACACGCCGATCATCAGCCGGCCAAGGCGCCCTCGCAGCACCGGTCGGACGCGGAGACGGATTGGCTGCCGCTCGCGCTCGCTCGGCGCCGCGATCTGACGGATGGCGTAGAGGATCGCCAGGACCGCGAGCAGGCCGGGGATGATCGACAGCAAGATCGCAGTACGGACGCCAACCAGCTCGACTAGCGCGAGCGCCAGCAGCGGCCCGCCGATCGCCCCGACGTTGTCCATCGCCCGCTCGAACCCGTAGGCACGTCCATAGGCAGTCGGCGGCACCACGTCCGCGAGCAGCGCATTGCGCGACGGGACGCGCAGACCGCGCGCCGTCCAAGCGCCCGCTCGCAAGATGCCGACCTGCCAAGCGTTTGACGCCACTCCGATGAGCCCTGAGAGGACCGCCGTAGCGGTGTAGCCACCGACGGCAGCCGCACGGCGACGCTCGGGGTCGTCCGCGAGCGCGCCACCGCCGAGCCGCGCGGCACCCGCCAACCCATCCGATACACCCTCGATCAATCCGAGCGCCGACGCAGGGGCACCGAGGGTCGACGTCAAAAACGAGGGCAACAGCGAGGTCGGAACTTCATGCCCAAGGTCCGCGAGGAACGATGCCGTTCCGATCCCACGGACGCCGGGCGTGAGCCAACGTTCCGACTCCTTCGTCCTGCTCCCGGCGTCCATGAACGAGCGGGAAGCTACGCGACGGTCGGGGTCCCGCGGGGTCCAGGGCGGGGTCCAGACCCGCGAGCGCCATCGGTACCGGAACGCGAAAACCCCGCCTTAGCGGGGCTTTCTGAGGAGCGGACGACGGGGGTCGAACCCGCGACCTTCGGCTTGGGAAGCCGACGCTCTACCAACTGAGCTACGTCCGCGCGGATCGCGGATTCTAGGCCGTGGGGGACCGTCTTAGGCCAATTCTGGCCGGAATCGCGACTGGCAGGGTCGCTGGGCGGGTATAAGCGCCCGTCAGGGGCTCAGGACAGGGTCCCGCCGCCGAACGAAGCACAAGGAGATGGCGATGGCAGCGCGCGGTAGGCGCTGGTACGTGTTGATTGCGGCCGTCCTCGGACTGGCCGCCGCGGTTCCGAGCGCCCATGCGAGGCCGCTCCTTCCCGACCTCGATCAGCTCGCACCCACCCAGCTGAGCATCACGCCTGTTCCAGGTGCGCCGGTCCGGTACTTCCTGGCCTTCGACTCGCGCATCGCGAACGGCCCGAGGAGCGGCGCCGGCGTGGGCCCGCTCATCGTGAGGGCCCACCGTGCGAGCACCTCCGACCCCATGATCGCCGACCAGGTGATCCGCAACTCCGACGGCAGCGAGACATTCCGGCGCGGCGTTGGACGGCTCGAGTTCGCGATCTCGGCGGACCACCGCCACTGGCACTACAGGGGCTTCGACCGCTACGAGCTGCGGCGCGCCTCGGACGGCAAGCGGATCGCACCGGACAACAAGACCGGCTTCTGCATGCCCGACCACGCCTTCACGCCGGACTACTGCGGCGTGAACCAGCCGGGCTCGCTGGGGCTCCAGCAGGGCCTCGGCCCGGGCTACGTGGACCTCTACCAGGCCAACCTGGAGGGGCAGAACATCGACGTCACCGGTGCGCCGAAGGGTCTCTACTACCTCGTGCACCGCGTGAACGCCGACTCGTCGATGTGCGAGAGCAACCTGTCGAACAACGCGGCCGCCACCAAGCTGAGGCTCTGGCCGAATGGATACGGCGTGGCGCCGTACTACTCGATACTCGGAGACATCGAGACGTTCCCTTCGAAGAAGCTCCAGCGCGCCCCGAAGAACTGCCCGCTCGACCGGAAAGCGCCGCGCGTGCGGGTGCAGATCCCGGCCCGCCAGCGCGTCAAGCGGGCACGCGCCGTCGTGGCGTACGTGCGCTGCAGCGAGCGTTGCTATGTCCGGATGTCCGGGAAGCTCGGAGCCGCCCGGCTCGAGTCCACCGGCAAGACGGCGCGAGCGCGCAAGCGGGTGGCCGTGCGCGCGCGGCTGGCAGGACGCTCGTGGAGAACCGTCAAGCGCGCGGCGAAGCAGCGGCGGGCGCTGGCGTTCCGCCTGACGGTGCGAGCGGTGGATCGCGTGGGCAACCGCTCGCGGGCCGCCCGCCGCACGGTCGTGCTCAGCCCCTAGGCCGAGTGGGCGTGCCCGGGGCGCGCCCTCCCAGAGCCGAGCGGGCCGCGGTCTATCTTTCGCGGCGCCCCATGCGGCGCGTTCTGTCCCCCATTCCGCTGGCCGTGCTGGCCACCCTCGCGGCGCTCGTCGCGCTGCTGGCCTACGGGCTGGCGCAGAACGAGCCCGACGACTCGCTCGAGTCCGGCGCCGCTCGCGGCCAGCGCGAGGCGGCGCCCCACTTCGAGCTTCCGCGGCTCGAGGGAGCCGGGGAGGGCAGCCTCGCCGACTACCGCGGCCAGGTGGTGGTGCTCAACTTCTGGGCCTCCTGGTGCGAGCCCTGCCGGACCGAGTCGCCGCTCCTCGAGCGCTGGCACCGGAGGATCTCCAAGGGCGGCCGGGGCACGGTACTCGGCATCGACGGCCAGGACGTGAGCTCACACGCGCGCGAGTTCATTCGCGACTACGAGCTCACCTATCCCATGCTTCACGACGGTCCCGGTGCGCTGCGTGAGCCGTTCGGCGTGCTCGGCTACCCCGAGACCTTCGTGATCGACGCCCGCGGCCGCGTGGCCGCGGTGCGGCGCGGACCGGTGGACGAGGAGTTCATGCGCGATCGCGTGGCGCCCGTCCTGGCGGAGCAGTCATGAGACGCGCGACAGTCGTGCTCGCTACCGCGTTCGCCCTGCTCGCGGTGGTGCCGGCCGCGCTTGCTGCCGACTGCCCGCGCACCACGCTCGGGGACGTGGAGGACGAGGTGATGTGCCCGGTCTGCGGCACCCCGCTCGAGCTCGCCACCGAGGCACCGCAGGCGCAGCGCGAGCGCGACTTCATCCAGGAGCTGATCGACGACTGCCGCTCGAAGGACGAGGTGAAGACCGCGCTCGTGGCCCAGTTCGGCGAGCAGGTCCTGGCCCTCCCCGGCGACGAGGGCAGCGACTTCGGCGACGTGCTCGTGTACCTGATCCCCGGGATCGGGCTGGTTCTGGCGGGCGCGGGGATCGCCGTGGCCACGAGACGCTGGCGCCGGCGCGGCGCCGAGCCCGGGCCCGCACCGGCCGCCCCGTCCGGAGCCGCCGGCAGCCGGCTCGACCAGGACCTCGACCGGTACGACCTGTGATCGCCGCCGAGTCCATCGACGCCACGGTGATCACGGCTTTCGGGGTCGGCTTCATCTCGTTCGTCTCCCCGTGCGTGCTGCCGCTCGTGCCCGGCTACCTCTCCACGATCTCGGGCGTCTCCTTCGCGGACATCCAGGAGGGCCGTGGCCGCGGGCGGGTGCTGGGCCCGGCGCTGCTGTTCTGCCTCTCGTTCACGGTGATGTTCGTGGCGCTGGGGATGAGCGCCACCGGGCTCGGGCAGACCCTCCACGACAACCGTGAGCTGCTGCGCCAGATCTCCGGGGTCGTGCTGGTGGCGATGGGCGTGCTCTTCATCGCGATGCTGTTCCTGCCGCTCCTCAATCGCGAGTGGCGCCCCGAGACGCTCATGCGGCGCGCCCACACCGGCGGGCCGATCGTCGCCGGCCTGGCGTTCGCGGTCGCCTGGCTGCCGTGCACCGGGCCCACCCTCGGGGCGATCCTCACCGCCGCCTCGACCGAGGACACCGTCGGCCAGGGCGGGGTGCTCCTCGCCTTCTACTCGCTGGGCCTGGCGGTGCCCTTCCTTCTGAGCGCGCTCGCGTTCTCGAGCGTCTCCGGCCTGTTCCGCTTCTTCCGCGACCACTACAGCGTGATCACCGTGGTCTCTGGGCTCGTCCTGATCGGAATGGGGATCCTGCTCTACACGAACGAGCTCACCCAGCTGAACTCCGACGCGCAGCGCCTGATGAACGACCTCGGGATCAACTTCTTCAGCGAGCTCTGACCGGGGCTCGCACGGCCCCGGCGAGCGCCGCGGCGGCGGCGCACAACGCAGCCACGAGCAGCAGCGCCCAGCGAAGGCCAATCGCCTCCGCGAGCAACCCCACGGTCGGCGGTCCCGTCACGAAGCCCACGTAGCCCATGGCCGACACCGCGGCCACTGCGGGCCCGGGTGTCTCACCGCGCGCGGCGGCGGCGCGAATCGCCAGCGGGAAGAGCGCGGCCAGCCCCACCCCCATGGCCGCGAAGCCCGCGATCGCGCTGCCCTGCCGGCCGCCCAGCACGGCGACCGTCATGCCCGCGGCCGCCAGTCCCGCCCCGCCGCGCGCCAGCCGCACGGGTCCCAGCCGCTCCGCGAGCCGGTCGCCGGCGAGGCGCCCGAAGCCCATGGTCAGCGAAAAGGCGGCAAGCCCCGCGGCGGCGAGCCCCTCCCCCGCTCCGAGGTCGCCCTTGAGGTACACGGCGGCCCAGTCGTTCACGGCGCCCTCGGAGAGCACCACGCAGAAGGCGAACAGCCCGACGGCCGCGAGAGCACGGGTGGGCTTCGCCACCATGGGCCCCTCGGGCGCGGCATCCACGTCACGCGGCAGCAGGAAGCGGAAGGCCGTGAGCGCGATCACCGCACCCGTGACGGAGGCGGCGGCCAGGTGCGGCCGCACGCCCACCCCGGCCGCGGCCACGAGGCCCCCGATGCCGGCGCCGGCCAAGGCGCCGAAGGAGAAGCCCGCATGAAGCGTCGCGAGGATCGGCTTCCCGAGCCGGCGCTCGACCGCGAGCCCGTGGACGTTCATCGAGACGTCGAGCACGCCGTTGCTGAGCCCCACGAGCAGGAAGCAGCCCGCAAGCGCCGCGAGGGTCGTGGCGAGCGAGACCGGGATCAGCGCAGCGGCGCACGAGAGCGCACCGGCGAGCACCAGGGGGCGGCTGCCGAACCGTGCGACCAGCGCACCGCCCAGGAGCTGCGCGCAGAGCAGGCCGAGCATCGAGCAGAGGAGCGCCAGGCCGAGCTCTCCGTCGCCGATCGCCGTGCGGTCCTGGATCGCCGGCAGCCGCGAGAAGATCGACCCGAACAGAAAGCCGTTCAGCGCGAAGACGGCGGTGATTGCCACGCGCGGGGGACTCACCCGAAGAGCCTTCCCGGCGCGGGCTACATCGACTCGGGCGCGGACACGCCGAGCAGGTCGAGCGACCGTGCGAGCACGTTCTTCGTGGCCACGCAGATGGCGAGCCGCACGTCTTCGTCGCCGCCCTCGTCGGCGGCGCCGACGACCTTCACGTCGCGGTAGAAGGCCGAGAACTCCTGCGCCGCCTCGTGCGCGTACACGGTCATCCGGTGCGGCGCGCGCCGCTCGCCGGCCTCTCGCAGCTGGTCCGGCAACTCGAGCAGCCGCTTGATCAGCGACTGCGCGGACGGATGGAGGCTCTCCGCGCTCGCGCGCAGATCGGCCTTGAGAGCGGCACCCACCCGCTCCTCGCCGGCCTTGGCGAGGATGCCGGCGATCCGGGCGTGCGCGTACTGGACGTAGTACACGGGGTTGTCCTGCGACTCGCTGCGCGCCAGCTCGAGGTCGAGGTCGATCGTCGTGTCGTGGCTGCGCTGGAGCAGGAACCAGCGTGCAGCGTCCACGCCGATGTCGTCGAGCAGGTCGTCGAGGAGGACGAGCGTGCCGGCGCGCTTCGACATCTGCACGCGCTCGCCGCCCTCGGTGAGGTTGACCAGCTGCATGAGCACGATCTCGAAGTGCTCGGGATCCCCACCGAGCAGCTCCCATGCGATCTGCATTCGCTTGATGTGGCCGTGGTGGTCGGCCCCCCACACCGCGATCATCCGGTCGTAGGCGCGCGCGAGCTTGTCGGCGTGGTAGGCGATGTCGACCGCGAAGTAGGTGAAGTCGCCCGACGAGCGCTTGAGCACGCGATCCTTGTCGTCCCCCTTGGCCGTGGTGCGCAGCCAGGTGGCGCCCTCGGACTCGTACACGCCGTCGAGCCGCTCGATCACGGCGTCGAGGCTGGGGTGCAGCTCGTGCTCGAGGGCATAGCGGTCCATGTGCACCCGCAGGCGCGCGAGCGAAGCCCTCACTCCCTCGAGGATCAACTGGATCCCGCGCTCCGCCAGCTCCTCCGCGTCCATCTCCGCGGCGCCCTCCACGGCGGCGGCCAGATCGGCCACGTAGTCGCCGTGATAGCCGTCCTCGGGCGGCTCCTCACCGCGTGCCCGCGCGCGGATCGACTCGCCGAAGCGGCGCACCTGCCCGCCGGCGTCGTTCACGTAGTACTCACGCTCCACCCGGTGCCCGGCGTATTCGAGGATGCGGCAGAGGGAGTCGCCGTACGCGCCGTGGCGGGCGGAGGCCACCGTGATCGGGCCGGTGGGGTTGGCGCTCACGAACTCCACTTGCACGTGCTCGGGCGTCTCGGCGGTCCCGGCGCCGAAGCCGTCGCCTGCCTCGAGCACGCCGGCCAGGGCGTCGAGATACCAGGCGTCGGTCATGAACAGGTTGAGGAAGCCGGGCCCCGCCACCTCCACCCGCTCCACGGCGGTGCCGAGCCGCTCCTGGAGCACGGTGCCCAGGCGCTCGGCGATCGCACGCGGGGCGTCGCCCAGCGTCGGCGCGAGCAGCATCGCCGCGTTGGTCGAGTAATCCCCGAAGTCGGCCTTGGGCGGCCTGTCGAGGTTCGGCGCCGTGGCGCCGTCGCCCATCGCGGCGGCGGCGCCACCCACCTCCGCCCGGAGCTGTGCGATCGGATCGGCCTTCATGTCAGTAGTGATAGGGCTCTCTGGCAAGGATCTTGTGAGCACGGTAGAGCTGCTCGAGCAGTACCACCCGGGCGAGCTGGTGCGGAAGGGTCATGCGGCCGAGCGAGAGCCGCGAGTCGGCCTCCAGGTCGAGCCCGCGCGGACCGCCGATCACGAAGCAGACGTCGCGCCCGTCGCGCCGCCGCTCCTCAAGCCAGCTGCTGAACTCGACCGAGTCCATCTCCCTGCCGTCGCTCGCGAGCAGCACCTTGTGCGCCCGCTCCGGGATGCGGGGCACGACCTTCTCGTCCTCGCGTACCTCGATCAGCTCGACGCGCGCGTGACCGCCGATCAGCTTCTTGTAGTGCTCGACGTCGTCCTGGTAGGGAGGCCGCAAGCGACCAACCGCGATTACGGAGATCCGCATGGCGCTGCGATACTACGCGCGTGCAAGAGGACTCAGAGCGACACTTCAATATCCACACGGACCCCGACACGATGGCGGGGCATTACGCGAACTTCGCCAATGTGTCGCACTCGGACTACGAGTTCACCATCACCTTCGCGCGCGTCGACCACGAGGTCGACGAGGGCGAGGTTCCGGGCGTGGTGGTCTCTCGCATCAGCCTCGCGCCGCGTTTCATGCGCGAGCTGATCGACGCCATGGAGGACAACTTCTCCAAGTGGCAGACGCGCGAGGGAATCCGGGACCTCCCCGAGCTCGACAATGGCGAAGAGAAGTCCGAGGACTAGGGCCCGGTTGCCCCGTGGGGCGTTGACGGGCTAGGTTCCCCCGGTGCGAATCTCTGCGCTGCAGACCGGCACCGTCGCCGTGAAGGAGGTGCAGCGCGAGGGCCGCGGCCGCGGACCGGCGCGGGTCATCAACGTGCTGCGGGCCAAGCAGTGGACCGAGCCACTGCCGATCCACGTGTGGCTGATCGAGCACCCCGAGGGGGTGATCCTGGTCGACACCGGCGAGACCGCGCGTGCCAGCGGACCCGGGTACTTCCCGCGCTGGCAGCCCTATTTCCGGGTGGCGGTGCGATTCGCCGTCCGCCCGGACCAGGAGATCGGACCGCAGCTCGAGGGGCTTGGGATCGGCCCGGAGCGGGTGCGCTGGGTCGTGCTGACGCACATGCACACGGATCACGCCGGCGGGCTCGGTCACTTCCCGCACGCCGAGATCCTGGTCACGCGTGAGGAGTACGAGGCCACGGGCGGCGTGAGCGGAAGGGTGAACGGCTACCTGCCGAACCGCTGGCCGCAATGGCTCTCCCCCAAGCTCGTGGACTTCGAGGACGACCCGTTCGGCCCGTTCCCGGCCAGCGTCGCGCTCACGAGCGCCGGCGACGTGCGGCTCGTGCCCACCCCCGGCCACACGCCCGGCCACATGTCCGTCGTGCTCCGGGACGCCGAGGGCCGGCTGATCTTCTTCGCGGGCGATACCTCCTACACGCAGGAGCTGATGCGCCGCGGCGCGGTGGACGGCGTGTCGCCCGACCCGAAGAGCGCCGCCACGAGCCTGGAGCGGATCCGCGAGCTGGCCGCCGAGAACGACGTCGTGTACCTGCCCACGCACGACCCCGACTCCGCCCGCCGGCTGGCCTCACGCTCGATCGTGCCGCGCTGAGCGGTTTCGTCACACACACGCGTTGAGCCAAAACGCCCGGCCCGGCAGGCTGGGAGTGTGGTGCAAGTTAGTCGCGCATACCGCGAGGAAGTGACAGGTCACTCGGCCGATCTGCGGCTGGCGGAGCTGGCCGGCAGCCAGCACGGCGTGGTCTCTCTTGCTCAGCTCTTGGCGCTCGGCCTCGGCAAGGACGCGGTGGCGCGCCGCCTCAGCGCGGGAAGGCTGCATCGCCTTCACCGCGCCGTTTACGCGGTCGGTCACGGTGCGCTCAGCTCCAAAGGACACGATCTCGCCGCCGTGCTCAGCTCTGGGCCCGGCGCGGTTCTGAGCCACCGCTCGGCGGCGCTGCGGTGGGCGATCGTGCGGCACGCTCCGCGCTACGAGGTCACGGTCGAGGGGCGACGAGTCCGGAGACCCGGGATCATCGTTCGCGAGACCTCCGCGCTGGCTCCGGACGACCGCGCCCTCATCGACGCCATCCCGGTCACCAGCCCCGCTCGCACCCTGGTCGATCTCGCCGAGGTCCTGAACGCGCGCCGGCTTGCCGACGCCGTGCACGAAGCCGAGGTGCAGCGCATCCTCGACCTCAGAGGGATCGAGCGGGCACTCGCGCGGGTGCCCGGCAGGCCCAGCCGCCACAAGCTCCGGCGGGTCCTGGCCGCCTACGACGACGGGCCGCCGATGACGCGCTCCGAGGCCGAGCGCGGATTCCTGCGGCTGTGCGAGACCCACTCCATCACCGCCCCGCAAGCGAACGTCATGGTGGGCGACTACGAGGTCGACTTCCATTGGCCGGATGCGAGCCTGGTGGTGGAGGTCGACGGCGCTGCAACGCACCACACTCGGAGGGCCTTTCATGCCGACCGACGCCGCGACCGTGAGCTTGCCGGGCGGGACATTCAGGTGCTGCGGGTGACCTGGGACGACCTCGACGGCGGCGCGACGGAACTCGCGGCGGAGCTGCGGCGCGTGCTCAGGCTGCGCGCACGTACGACTCGCAGGTGGCCACCGCGGCCTCGACCGACTCCCAGGTGAGGTTGTCGGGGATGTCGGTGGGCCAGTGATAGTTGGCCGGGAACTTGGTCTCGTCGATGCCGCCCAGCAGGGACACCCGGTAGCCCGCTCGCAGGGGGATCAGGGCGTCGGAGGCGGCCACGGTCCGCAGCCCGCGCCGCAGCGTCACCCCCGCCCGCGCGCCGGCGCGCTCGAGGGTGTCGCGCGCCTCCTCGGGGTAGTCGCGCATCCGCAGCATCCCCTCCCCCTCCACCACGCACAGCTCGGGCGAGCCGACGCATTCGAGGCACACGAACTCGGTGCTGGACCGCGGCAGATCCTGGAAGTGGCGCCCCGCGAATCCCTGCATGCCCTCCATGAACGACTCCTCCGACCCCGTGGACAGCAGGATCACCCGCACGCCCAGCAGCGGCTGGTCGCGGAGCGCGTGCGCGAGCGCCACGAGCACCGCCACGGAGCTCAGGTTGTCGTTGGCGCCGGGGACGACACGGCGCGAGCCGATGTCGGCCATCGCCCCCGTCGCCCCGAGCGCGAAGAACAGTCCAGCGCGTCGCAGCCCCGCACGGCGCAGAAACGCTCCGAGGGCGATCAGGAGCGGGCCCAGGAACACGCCGTACATGATCGGGACGCTCTGGCTGGCGCGCTCGTGCTGCTGCGGCGCGAGCCGCATGCCGATCCGGGGCAGCTCCGGGTGGAACACGAGCCCCGTGTGGGCGGCGTCGTGGTGGGCGATGAACACGATCGTGCGCTCCGCCTGGCGATCGCCGGTCTCGGCGACCACGTTCCAGGTGGTCCGGTGTGGCAGGAGCGCACGCCGGAACCAGAGCCGGCCGCCGCTCACGTCGTCCCACACGCCCGCCGTGGCCACGCCGCCGACCAGCACCGACAGCACCCTCCAGCGGAGGAGCCCCATGAGTGCCGATGCGGCATTCAGGATCCCGAGCGGCCACCAGTAGCCGCCGTGGGCCCGCTCCTCCTCGATGCGCACCTCGCAGCCGACGGAGCCCAGCTCCTCGGCGAGCCACTCCGCCGCCTCGCGCTCGCCCTCGGACGCCGACGGCCGGTCGATGTCCGCCAGCCGGCGCACGACTCGCTCTAGCAGTGCCCGTCGCATCGGCCGAGCAGATTAGTGCTCGCTGGCCCAGGTCTCGCCGATCCCGATCCGCTCCAGCGTCGTGGGATGGGTGCCGAACAGGGCGTGAAGCAGGTGCGGGGGGTCGGGATCCGAGATGTTCCGCACCGCGATCTCCCGCTCCAGGGCGATATGGGCGGCGGGGTCGCGCGTGAGGTCCAGTGAGAACGAGTCCGCACTCGACTCGACCGGCCGCGAGAGCTGGTTGCCGGCGATCCCGAGCGCGAACGACACGAGCGCCACCGACAGGGCCAGCGCGGGCAGCGCGGCCGGCCCGGGACGGGTGTCCGGGTCGTCCAGCCCCTCGCGCCGGCCGAGGCGCTCGGCAAGACGCTGGGCCAGCAGGGTGCCGGCCGGCGCCACGAGGGCGAGCCAGGCGAGCCCGCGGAGCAGGTCGTCGTGGTGCTGGTGGCCGAGCTCGTGGGCCACCACCTGGAGAACCTGATCGCGTGGGAGGCCCTCGATGAGGTTGTCGTAGAGCACCACCCGCTTCGAGTGCCCGAGCCCATTCACGTAGGCGTTCACCCCGGTGGTGCGGCGGCTCGCGTCCACGCGGTAGACCTGCCCCACGTCCACGTCGGCCTTGCGCGCCAGCTCGAGCACCTGCGTTCGGAGCGGCCCCCTGGGCAGCGGCTCGAACTTGTTGAAGATCGGGTCGATCACCACGGGGAAGAGCCAGACGGTGACCACCCCCACCGCCACCACGACCACCGAGCCCGGCACCCACCAGCGGCGGCGGAAGCGACGGACGAGCGCCAGCCCGAGCGCACCGCCCACCGCCGCAAAGCCGGCCTCGAGGCCTGCCGAGCGGGCCACGTCGCCGAGCCATGGGCCCCAGTCCTGGGTGGACAGGCCCACGTCGTGGGCGCGCTGGTGCGCGACCGCCGCGAGCGGCAGCCCTACCACGACGAGCGTGAGCGCGATGCCGGCGCCCACGGCCGCGCCACCCAGCAGCGGGCGCTTCGACAGCGGGTCGATCAGTCTGCGCGGCGGCCGCAGCGCGATCAGCGCGAGGGTCCCGCCGGTCAGCGCCAGCCCACCCAGTCCGATCAGGCGCTGGGTGCCGCGGTAGTCCTCCGCCCGCTGCACCTCAGCCGGGCTGAAGTACTCTTCCACGTTCACCGAGGCGGGCTCCACGAGGCCACGCGGCCGGAGCACGAATGTGGCCGCCCCGGCGGCGACAACTGCTAACAGGACCGCCGCCGGCAGCCGCGAACGCCTAGCCTCCATTGCCCCGGACACTGTAGAAGGCACTCCATTGCGCATCGCCCTGCTCTCAGACGTGCACGGCAATCTGCCCGCCTTCGGGGCGGTGCTCGGCGACGTCGAATCGACCGATGTGGACGAGATTTGGTGTCTGGGCGATCTGGTGGGCTACGGCGCCCAGCCCGACGGATGCGTGGCTCTGGCACGCGAGCGATGCGATGTCTGTCTGGCCGGTAACCACGACCTCGTCGTGACCGGAGCCATCGACCTAGCCGACTTCTCCGCGACCGCCGCCGCGGCGGCGCGCTGGACGCGTGACCACATCTCCGAGGAGTCGCTCGGGTTCCTCAAGGGGCTCGAGCCGTTCGACACCACGCGCGAGCTCGGCCTCTACCACGCCAGTCCGCGCGACCCGGTCTGGGAGTACGTGCTCTCCACCTGGCAGGCCGGCGAGTGCATGAACGCGATGGAGGCGCGGGTGGGCGCGATCGGGCACTCCCACGTGGCGCTCTTCTTCTACCGCCAGGAGGACCGGCCGGTGCACGGCGCGCCCGCGCAGGGCGGCACCGAGCTCGACATCTCGGAGGGCAGGTGGCTGCTCAACCCGGGCGGCGTGGGCCAGCCGCGCGACGGCGACCCGCGCGCCGCCTGGCTGCTCGTGGACACCGATGCCTGGACCGCCGACTGGCGGCGGGTCGAGTACCCGATCGACGAGGCCGCGCGGGCGATCAAGGCCGCCGGTCTCCCGGTGGGCCTCGCCAAACGCCTCTACGACGGCCAGTGAGGGCGCGGGCCACAGCAGCCGTCTGCCTCGCGCTCGTCGCGTTCGCGGCGGGCTGCGGCGCCGACGAGGAGGGCCGGCCGATCCCGCCGCGCTTCGCCACGGCGCTCGAGAACCGTCTCGACCGGATCGAGCAGGACATGTCGCAGGGGAGCCTCGAGGCCTGCCAGGAGGCGCTCGACATAGACCTCGAGATCCAGCGGATCGTGGACAGCCTCCCCGAAGACGTGGACCAGGAGGTCAGCGACGCCCTGCGACGCAGCTTCGACCGGCTCTTCGAGCTGGTGGGCCAGGAGTGCAACGAGCTCGACCAGACGGAGACCGAGACCACTCCCACGGAGACGGAGACCGTTCCCACCGAGACCGAGACCGTGCCGACAGAGACGGTCCCCCCGCCGACCGAGACCGTGACGGTCCCGACGACTCCCGAGACGCCGACCGTGCCCACCACTCCGGACGAGTCCGGCGGCGCCGAGGCACCGGGGGACGGCCAATGACCGTTCCCGCCATGGTGGCCGACCGCTATCGCATCGAGCGCAGGCTCGGGGCGGGCGGCATGTCCACTGTCTTCCAGGCCACCGACACCGTGCTCGAGCGGGCGGTGGCGGTGAAGCTCCTCGCGGAGCACCTGGCCGACGACGAGGCCTTCGTGGCCCGCTTCCAGCGCGAAGCGCGAGCGGCGGCCCGGCTCCAGCACCCCAACGTCGTGCAGGTGTTCGACTCCGGCCGGGATCCCGAGAGCCAGCGCCACTACATCGTCATGGAGTACGTCGACGGCCCCTCGTGCGCCGACCTCCTGCGCGAGCAAAAGGTGCTCGACATCGACGACACCGTCGCGATCCTCCGCGACGCCTGCCACGGGCTCGACTACGCCCACCGGGCCGGAGTCGTGCACCGCGACGTGAAGCCCGGCAACCTCCTGATCGCCGAGGAGGTGCACACCACGAAGATCGCCGACTTCGGCATCGCCAAGGCGGCCGAGCTCACCCGCATCACCCAGGTGGGCTCCGTGCTCGGCACGGCCGCCTACCTCTCGCCCGAGCAGGCGCACGGCGAGGAGGCCGGCCCGCCGTCGGACATCTACTCGCTCGGGGTCTGCGCGTACCAGTTCCTCACCGGGCGGTTGCCGCACGAGTACACGTCGCTTACCGAGCTGGCGCTGAAGCAGCAGCAGGATGCGGTCACGCCGATCACCGAGCTGCGGCCGGACGTGCCCCCCGAGCTGGACGAGGCCGTGCGCCTCTGCCTCGAGCGCGAGGCCGACCGGCGCTACTCCTCCGCCCTTCAGTTCGCGCAGGCGATCGAGGCCGGGCGCCGCGGGGAGTCCACCGACGTGACTCGCCGGCTCGCGCTGGAGGACACGGACGCCACACGGGCCATGCAGGTCGAGGAGACATCGGCCACCCGGGCCCTCCGCTCACGCCCCGTGCCGATGCCCCCACTGGAGCCGCGGACCCCGGCTCCGGTGACGCGGCCGGAGCGCCGCTCGCGCGACGACGCGCAGTCGCGCAGGCAGGCGGCGCGCCGGAGACAGCTGGGCACCTTCCTCGCCCTGCTCGCGATCCTCGCGGCGATCGGCGTGGTGGGCCTGGTGCTCCTGACCTCGACGCAGGATCAGGTGCAGCCGGTGGACCAGAGCACGGTCCAGGACCAGATCGACGGGCTGCGCGACTTCATCCAGGAGCACTCACGCTGAGCCCGGCCGCGTGGTCGGCGTAGCGGCCGGCCACGATCGCCTCCCGCAGTCCGCTCATCAGCTCCTCCATGAACGTGAGGTTGTGGATTGTCAGCAGCCGCGCGGCCGTCGGCTCGTTCGCGCGCAGGAGGTAGTGGAGGTAGGCGCGCGTGTGCTGGCGGCAGGCTGTGCAGCCGCAACCCTCGGCGATCGGCTCCCGGCTCGTCCGGTGGGCGCTCTTCGTGAGGTCGAGCCGCCAGCGCCGCGGCCGGGTCCTGGACGAGAGCGGTGCCGTGCCGGGCCAGCCGGGTGGGCGTGGCGCAGTCGAAGAGGTCGATCCCGGCGCCGACGGCGTGGAGAATGTCGTCCACGTCGCCGATGCCGAGCAGGTGCCGCGCGCGCTCGTCGTCGAGTCCCCGCAGGGACCACCCGACCACCTCGCGCATCTGCTCCTTCGACTGCCCGAGCGAGCCCCCGATCGCGATGCCGTCCACCGGTGCGGCGTTCACGTAGGCGGTCGACTCGGCGCGCAGGTCCTCGTGCACTCCGCCCTGGACGATCCCGAACACGAGCTGATCGCGCGGTCCGTGCTCGGCGTGCCAGGCAAGGCAGCGGTCGAGCCAGCGGTGGGTGCGCTGCATCGAGCTCGCCGTGTAGTCGCGATCCACGTGGAACGGCGTGCACTCGTCGAAGGCGAGCGCGATGTCCGAGCCGAGCGCGGCCTGCACCTCCATCGAGGTCTCCGGCCCCATGAAGCGCTCCTCTCCGGCGAGGTATGAGCGGAAGCGCACCCCCTCCTCCTCGATCGACACGATCATCGACTTCCGCTCGCCGCGCCGGCGCTTGATCTCCTCGGCCACCGACCCGTGGCCCATCGAGAACACCTGGTAACCGCCCGAGTCGGTGACGATGGCCCGGTCCCAGCCCATGAACTCATGCAGCCCGCCGAGCTCGGCGATCAGCTCGTGCCCCGGCTGGATGAACAGGTGGAAGGTGTTGCCGAGCACCATGTCGTAGCCCAGGTCCGCGACCTCCGACGACTGCATCGTCTTTACCGTGGCCGTCGACGCCAGTGGAACGAAGGCCGGGGTCCTGACCTCTCCGTGGCCGGTACGAAGGACGCCCGCGCGGGCGGACCCGTCGCGGGCGTCGATGGAGAACGCCTGGCTCACTCGCGCCAGGCTAGATGGTCGCCTCCCCCGGACTAGGTTTCCTGAGCTGTGCCCTCGAGCGCCGGGGGGCTGCCGTTGCCGGCGCCCGCCTTTATCTCCACCTTCCGGGGCTTCCGCTCCTCCGGCTTGGGGATCCGTACCTCCAGCACGCCGTGGTCGAACTCGGCGGCAATCCCGTCGGGATCCACACCGTCGGGAAGGGACAGCGAGCGGGTGAAGGAGCCGAACGGGCGCTCATAGCGGTACCACCCCTGTTCGCCGCCGCGCTCCTCGACGCTGCGCTGCCCGGCGATCGTGAGCGTCCCGTCCTGCACCTCGATCGACACATCTGCCTCGGCCACACCGGGCAGGTCGGCCTTCAGCACGTACCGATCCCCGGCCTCCCAGAGATCCATCGGCGGCACCCATCCGCGCGACTTCTCCTCGCCGCCGAAGAAAGCGTCGAAGAGACGGTCGACATCCCGCGAGAAGGCCTGCGGCCTGACGACGATAGCCATTTCACACCTCCAAGACTGGGTTGGACCTGCTACTCAGCGGAGGGTAAAACCTAAGTCTTTCGTTGTCAAGTTTCTTGTAGCAACGAATGCCCGGTCATCGCTTCGGGCTGCGACTGTCCCAAGAGCTCGAGCACCGTCGGCGCCACGTCGGCCAGCACGCCCCCCTCGCGCACGCCGGCGACCGCGGCGGTGACCACGATCGGAACGGGGTTCATCGAGTGCGCCGTGTTCGGGCTGCCGTCGGGGTCCAGCATGTGGTCGGCGTTGCCGTGATCGGCGGTCACGATGCAGGCGCCGCCGCTCCCGTGCACCGCCTCGACCACCCGGCCGAGGCAGCCGTCCACCGTCTCGATGGCGCGCACGGCGGCTGGGATGTCGCCGGTGTGCCCGACCATGTCCGGATTGGCGAAGTTGATGACGGCGAAGCCGAACGAGCCATCCCGCCAGGCGTCCACGAACGCGGCCGCCGCCGCCTCGGCTGACATCTCGGGCTTCTCGTCGTAGGTGGCCACGTCGCGCGGGGAGTCCACGAGGCGGCGCTCCTCGCCGACATACAGGTCCTCCTCGCCGCCGTTGAAGAAGTAGGTCACGTGCGCGTACTTCTCGGTCTCGGCCACGTGCAGCTGCGCGATGCCGCGCTCGGCGAGCACGGAGGCCAGCGTCAGCGCGGGCCGCGCCGGAGGGAAGGCGATCGGGTAGTCCCAGCCCTCCTGGTAGCTCGTGAGCGTCGTGAGCGCCACGCGCGGGCGCTCACCGCGTGCGAACTCGGCGAAGTCCTCCTCGCCCAGAGCGCGGGTGAGCTGGCGGGCCCGGTCGGGCCGGAAGTTGAAGAACACGACGGCGTCACCGTCCCGGATTCGTCCCTCCTCCCCCACGAGCGTCGGTTGGATGAACTCGTCGGTCTCGCCGCGCTCGTATGCCGCGCGCACCGCCTCCTCGCCGGAGCCGGCGTCCGGCACGTCGGTCCGGGCGTGAACGATGGCGTCCCACGCGCGCTGGGTGCGATCCCAGCGGTGGTCGCGATCCATCGCGAAGTAGCGACCCGTGACCGAGGCCACGCGCACACCCTCCCAGCCGTCCACCTCCGCGAGGTTGCCGGCCCCGGAGTCCGGGCTCGTGTCGCGCCCGTCGGTGAAGGCGTGCAGCACCACGTCCGGCACCTCCTCGCGCGCCGCGAGGTCCACGATCGCGCGCAGGTGGTCCATGCTCGCGTGCACGCCGCCCGCCGAGACGAGACCCAGCAGGTGCAGGCGCCCGCCGCCCTCGCGCGCCGCGGCGGCGGCCTTCCGCAGCGCCTCGTTCTCTACGAAGGAAGCGTCCTCCACCGCCTCGTGGATGCGGGTGATGTCCTGCTTGACCACCGCCCCGGCTCCGAGGTTCAGGTGACCGACCTCCGAGTTGCCCATCTGCCCCTCCGGCAGCCCCACGGCGGGCCCCCAGGCGGTCAGCGTCGAGTGTGGATGCGCCGCCCAGAGCTCGTCGAAGACGGGCGTGTCCGCCTGCTCCACGGCGTTGCCGGGCCCGGGCTCGGCGAGCCCCCAACCGTCGAGCACCACCAGGCAGACCGAGGGGACCGGAGGCGCTCCGGGACCGGGCGCGCCGCTCACGAGGAGGCGGCGGCGACTATCCGCGCGAGCGACGCAGGATCGAGGCTGGCCCCGCCCACGAGCGCGCCGTCCACGTCCGGCTGGGCCATGATCTCGGCCGCATTCTCCGGCTTCACGCTGCCGCCGTAGAGCACGCGCGTGAGCTCGGCCGCTTCCTTGGAGCGGTCCCCCACCAGCGCCCGCACGAACGCGATCGCCTCCTGCGCCTGCTCGGGACTGGCCACCTGCCCGGTGCCGATGGCCCAGATCGGCTCGTAGGCGATCACCACCTCGGAGAGCCGCTCGTCCGGCACCTTCTCGAGTCCCTCCTGCACCTGGTTGCGCAGCTTGCGCTCGGTCTCGCCGCGCTCGCGCTCCTCCTCGGTCTCGCCGACGCAGAGGATCGTGCGTAGGCCGGCCTCGAGCGCCGCCGGGACCTTCTCCTGGAGGGCGCGGTCGGTCTCGCAGTTGTAGGTGCGCCGCTCCGAGTGCCCGAGCACTACGCCGTCCACCCCCAGCTCCACGAGCATCGGCGCCGAGACCTCGCCGGTGAAAGCGCCCTCGGCCTCCTGGTGCATCGTCTGGGCGAGCACCAGCACGCCACTGCCGGCGAGCTTCCGCACGCACTCCTCGAGCGCGGTGAACGGCACGCAGAGCCCCACGTCCACCGGCCCGGAGGCCACGTCGGGGAGGAGCTCCCGCAACCGGTCGCAGTACTCGGAGGCCTGCGCGCGGGTGCCCCACATCTTCCAGTTTCCGGCCACGTAGGGCCTGCGGGCCGGGCTAGACATCGTCGAGCGCCTCGAGTCCCGGCAGGTCGCGGCCCTCGAGCAGCTCGAGCGCCGCGCCTCCGCCGGTCGAGAGGTGATCGACCTCGTCGGCCAGGCCGAACGACGCGAGCGCCGCCGCGGAGTCTCCGCCGCCCACGACGGTCGTGCCCGGCGACGCCGCCACCGCGTCGGCCACGGCGCGCGTACCGACGGCAAACGGCTCCAGCTCGAAGGCGCCCATCGGGCCGTTCCAGAACACCGTGCCGGCCCGCTCGAGCACCGCCGCGTAGGCGGCGATCGTGCGCGGCCCCACGTCGAGCCCCATCCAGCCGTCGGGAACGTCCGTCCCGTCCAGCTGGCGCACCTCGGCGTCGGCGCCGAAGCGGTCGCCCAGCACCAGGTCCACGGGCAGCAGCAGCCGGCAGTTGCTCGACTCGGACTTGGCGAGCGCCGCACGCGCGAGCTCCACCCCCTCCTCCTCGACGAGCGAGTCCCCGGTGGAGCGGCCCTGGGCCCTGAAGAAGGCGAAGCACATCGCGCCGCCCACGAGCAGCGTGTCGGCGGTCTCGAGGAACCGGTCGATCAGCGCCACCTTGTCGCTCACCTTCGCCCCGCCGAGCACCACGACCAGCGGGCGCTCCGGCTGCTCGACGATCGAGCGCAGCGTCGTGACCTCGCGCTCCAGCAGGCAGCCGGCCACGGCCGGGCTCACGAGCTCGGCCACGCCTGCCGTCGAGGCGTGGGCGCGATGCGCGGCCCCGAAGGCGTCGTTCACGTACGCGTCCGCGAACGCGGCCAGCTCCTGCGCCAGCTTCGCGTCGTCCTTGGTCTCACCCGGCTCCCAGCGCGTGTTCTCGAGCACCAGCACCTCGCCCGGGCGCAGCGAGTCGGCCAGCTCTCGCGCCTCTGGGCCCACGACCTCGGGCGCCTGCTTCACCGGCACGTGAATCAGCTCCGCCAGGCGCTCCGCGGCGGGTCGCAGGGAGGTGTCCGGCTCGCGGTCCTTCGGGCGGCCGAGGTGCGAGCAGAGCACCAGCCGGGCGCCGCGGTCCAGCAGCAGCTCGATCGTGGGCAGCGCCGCACGGATCCGGGCGTCGTCCGTCACGCGGCCGCCCGCCAGCGGGACGTTGAAGTCCACGCGCACGAGCACTCGCGTGCCCGCCTCGATGTCCAGGTCCCGGACGGTGCGCTTGCCGAGTCCGGAGACGGCCCTAGGCAACCGGCGCCCCCGCCAGGACCCGCTGGGCGAGGTCCACCACCCGGTTCGAGTAGCCCCACTCGTTGTCGTACCAGGCCACGACCTTCACGAGCCGCGACTCGATCACCATGGTGAGCTGCGCGTCGAAGACCGAGGAGTACGGGGACGACACCACGTCGCTCGACACGATCGGGTCCTCGGTGTACTTCAGGACGCCCTCGAAGCGGCCGGCGTCCGCCCGCTCGGAGAAGGCGGCGTTGATCTCCTCCGGGGTGGTGTCGCGGCCCACCTCGCACACGAGATCGACCACCGAGCCGGTGATCACGGGCGCGCGCACGGAGATGCCGTTCAGCTTTCCGTTGAGCTCGGGGATCACGAGCCCGATCGCCTTGGCGGCCCCGGTGGACGTGGGGATCAAGTTGACCGCGGCCGCCCGGGCACGCCGGAGGTCCTTGTGCGGCGCGTCCTGGAGGCGCTGATCCGCCGTGTAGGCGTGGATCGTGGTCATGATGCCGCGCTCGATCCCGACCGTGTCGTGAAGGACGCGGGCGACCGGGCCCAGGCAGTTGGTCGTGCACGACGCGTTCGAGATCACGTGGTGGCTCTCGGCGTCGTAGGCGTCGTCGTTCACGCCCAGCACGAGGGTCACGTCGGGGTCGGTGGCGGGCGCCGAGATGATCACCTTCTTGGCGCCGGCCTCCAGGTGCTTGGCGGCGTCGGGGCGCTTCGTGAAGAGGCCGGTGGACTCGATCACCACGTCCGCGCCCACGTCGCTCCAGGGGAGCGCGGCGGGGTCGCGCTCCTCGAACACGCGCAGCTCCTTGCCGTCGACCACGAGGCCGGCGGCGGTCGCCTCCACCTCGCCCGGGAACGGGCCCAGGATCGAGTCGTACTTGAGGAGGTGCGCCAGCGTCTCGTTGTCCGTGATGTCGTTCACGCCGACCCAGTCGATGTCGGCGCCACGCGCATGCGCAGCCCTGAATACGTTGCGGCCGATGCGGCCGAAGCCGTTGATGCCTGCCCGCAGTGGCATGGTGCCGCTCCCTTCTGACTAGGTGTCCCGAGGCGCGCGTCTACGGCCCGGCGAAGGGCCCGAATCTACCGAACCCCCTCGCGAGCGGAGTCAGGCCCTGCGCGGCGGCTTGTCCACATCGCGGTGCACCACGTCCACGAGGAGGTCGTCGCGCTCCTGGTAGATGCGGGCGAGGTGCTCGGCTATCACGACCGAGCGGTGGCGCCCGCCGGTGCAGCCGATGCAGACCGTCAGATGGGACTTGCCCTCCTGGTCGTAAGCCGGGAGCAGATAGTCGAGCAGCGGGACGAGCCGCTCGTAGAACTCGTCGATGCCGTTCGAGCACTCCACGTACTCGACCACCCGCTCGTCGAGGCCGGTGAGGTCGCGCAGCTCGGCCTCGTAGTGCGGGTTCGGCAGGAAGCGCACGTCGAAGGTGAGGTCGGCATCGCGCGGGCTGCCGTGCTTGAACCCGAAGGTCAGGAAGGTCACCGCGAGCCGGCCCACCCCGCCGGGCTTCAGCATCTTGTCGGCCACCACCTTGCGCAGTCGCGAGGCCGACAGGTCGCTGGTGTCGATCGACACGTCGGCACGCTCCTTGAGCGGCGCCAGCAGCGAGCGCTCCGTGCTGATCGCCCGCTCCACGCTGCCGCCGTCGGCCAGCGGATGGCGCCGGCGCGTCTCCTTGAAGCGGTTGATCAGGACCTCGTCGCCGGCCTCGAGGTAGAGCAGGCGGTAGGGCACGCCGCGCGACTCGAGGTCGTCGACCACCCGCACGAGGCCGTCGAAGTACTCGCCGCCGCGCACGTCGGACGCGACCGCCGCGCGCTCGACCTTGCTGCCCTCGTGGCCGAACAGGTCGGCGAGCGAGCCGATCATCTCCGGCGGCAGGTTGTCCACGCAGAAGTACCCCGCGTCCTCGAACGTCGCCATCGCCTGCGACTTGCCGGCTCCGGAGAAGCCGGTGATCACCACGAAGTCCTCGAGGCGGCCCTTGTCGTTGTTCGTGGTCATCGCACCTTGTGCACGTACTCGTGGACCTCGCGAGCGACCTTGCCGGGCAGCCCGGGCACGGCCTCGAGCTCGTCGCGGCTGGCCTCGAGGAAGCGCTCAGGCGACCCGAAGTGACGCAGGATGCTGCGCTTGCGCACCGGCCCCACGCCGGGAAGCCCGTCGAGGATCGAGCGCGTCATCGCCTTGTCGCGCCGGCCGCGGTGGAACTCGATCGCGAAGCGGTGCGCCTCGTCCCGGACACGCTGCAGCAGCTGCAGCTCGGCCGTGTCGTGCGGCATGACGAGCGGGGCCATCCGGCCGGGGAGGAACACCTCCTCCACGCGCTTCGCGAGGCTCACCACCGTCACGCCGAGGTCCCGGAACGGCCCGAGCTCGGACAGGCCGGCGGACAGCTGTCCCTTGCCGCCGTCTATGACGATCAGTGCCGGCACTGAGGCAAAACTCTCATCGAAATCTGGATCGTGCGGCGATCGCTCGCGCTGTGACACGAACTGGGCCATCCGCCGGGAGAGCACCTCTGCCATTGCCGCGAAGTCATCCTGCACCGACCCTCGGATGCCGAAGCGCCGGTAGTCGGACTTCTTCGGCGCGCCGCCCTCGAAGACCACCATCGACGCGACCGTGTGGTCGCCCATCAGGTTCGAGATGTCGAAGCACTCGATGCGCATCGGGATCGTCTCCATCCCGAGCGCCTGCTGGAGCCCGTCGAGCGCCTGGATGCGCTGGCTGCGGCGGCGCTCCGAGCGCAGCCGGTCCTGGTCGAGGGCGAAGCGCGCGTTTCGCTCCGCCAGCTCGAGGATCCGGCGCTTGTCGCCGCGCTCGGCATGGCGCACCTCCACGGGTGCCTGGCGGCGCTCGGTGAGCGCCTCGCCGAGCGCCTCGAGGTCCTTCACCGCGCGCGGCACGATCACCTGCGGCGGCACGGCCAGAGCGCTCGCGTAGTACTGGAGCACGAACTCCTCGGCCACCTCGCCCTCGTCGCGCCGGGCCGCGTTCTCGAGGTAGAAGCTCTGGCGGTCCGCCAGCACGCCGTCACGCACCTGGAACACCTGGGCGTTGGCGTCGGTGTCCTCGGCCGCCACCGCGATCGCGTCGAGCGTGCCGACGGCCTCGTTCGAGATGCGCTGGCGCTCCAGCAGCGAGCGCACCGCCTTGAGGCGGTTGCGGAGGTTGGCCGCCTCCTCGTAATGCTGCTCCTTGGAAGCCCGCTTCATCCCCTGTTCCAGGCCACGCTCTATGTGGCGATAGCGCCCGGAGAGGAAGTCGATGATCGAGTCGATGTTCTCGCGGTACTCCTCCTTCGAGATGTAGCCCACGCAGGGCGCCCCGCAGCGGTTGAGGTGGTAGTCGAGGCAGGGGCTGCCGGAGGCCCGTCCGGGCTCGGTCCCGTCGCACGTGCGGTGCTGGAAGATCTTGCCGAGGAGGTCGAGCGTCTCGCGCACGCGCTTGGCGTTGCTGAAGGGGCCGAAGTACACGCGGTTGCGCCGGTGCCGCTCGCGCGTGAAGTAAACCCGCGGAAAATCCTCGTCGAGCGAGATCGCGATGTAGGGGTACGACTTGTCGTCGCGCAGGCGAACGTTGAAGAGCGGGCGGTGCTGGCGGATGAAGCGCTGCTCGAGAAGCAGCGCCTCTGCCTCGGTCTCGGTGGCGATGAAGTCCACCTCCGCGATCTGGGCGACCATGTCGAGCGAGCCGCGGGCGCCGCCGGGCTTGCTGAAGTGGCCGCCGACGCGCTTGCGGATGGAGGCTGCCTTGCCGACGTAGATGACCTTGCTCTGGGCGTCCTTGAAGAAGTAGACACCCGGGGAGTCGGGCAGGGTCTTGCGCTGTGCAGTGAGCGACTCCGGGGCGATGGCCATGCCCTTTCGAGGATAGGCCCGGCAGGGGCTGGAGCTAACGTCTCCTGCTTCCGTGGACCTGACCCGCGAAGAGCCCCGGCCGATGGACGCCGAGCTGGACGGCTACGTCTGGCTGCCGCGGATGATCGACAAGGGGCGAGCCAAGCTGGCGGACACGCTCGGCGACGCGGTCCACCCCTGCCCGGTCGATCAGACCTGCCTGACCCGACTACGCGTGAGCCCCGAGGCGTTCCTCGCTGTGCTCGCCGAGGCGGAGACCGACGCGGACGTGCTCGCCGGCCTGCGAGAGCTCGGCATCCCGTCCGCCGACGAAGCGCGCTTTGACCCGATCGCAGTCGAGGACGAGCTTCAGGCACAGGGCTTCGGCCTGACCGCGCTCAAGCTGGACGAGCTCCCGTACAGCAATATCGCCCACGAGCTCGTGGGCAGCGACCACGGCGCGAGCGTGACGCTGGTTCTCGTAGACGCGCCGCCCGGGACCGGGCCGCGAATGCACAGCCACCCCTATGAGGAGATCCTGATCGTCCAAGAGGGAGAAGCCACCTTCCGGCTGGGGCTCGCCGAGCGGATCGTCCGCGCCGGCGAGATCCTGATCGTCGCGCCCGGCCAGGCGCACGCGTTCACGAACACGGGGCGCGGGCCCCTACGCCAGCTCGACATACACGTGAGTCCGCGGTTCCACACGGACTGGATCGAGGATTGCTGATCCTGGCGGTCAGACGAGCGCGCGGCCGACGGACTCGGCCACGCAGCAGGGCTTCTCGTTGCCCTCGACCTCGAGGGTGAAGCGGGTGGCCACCTGCCACCAGCCGTCACCCACCTCGTCGACCGAGACGACCTCCGAGCTCGCGCGCACGCGCGCGCCGGCGGGCACCGGCGCCGGGAACCGCACCTTGTTCCAGCCGTAGTTCACGCCGAGGCGGAAGCCGGTGGACTGGACGAGGTCCTTGCGGAAGCCGTCGATCAGCGAGAGCGTCAGGTTGCCGTGCGCGATCGTGGTGCCGAACGGGCTCTCGGTCTTGGCGCGCTCCACGTCCACGTGGATCCACTGGTCGTCGCCGGAGAGCTCGGCGAACGTGTCGATCATCTCCTGGGTGACCGTGCGCCACTCGGTGGGCCCCACGGTCTGGCCGAGCAGGGCCTGGAGCTCCTCGATTCCGTCGACGGTGATCGGCACGGGCGCCAGATTAGCTCTTCTCAGGCAGCACCCGCTCGTCGGGCTCGTCCTCACCTGTCACGGAATCCTTGAAGCTCCGCATGCCGCTTCCTAGCGACTTGCCGAGCTCGGGGAGGCGCTTCGGGCCAAAGATCACGAGCGCGACCACGAGTATCACCGCGATCTCCATCGGTCCGGGCATCATTCGCTGCGTCTCCTTCACCGGGGGTGGGCGAGGAAACCCTCGCCTACTACCAGTACGTGAGCGCGCGCCATTGGATCAGGGCGGGCAGAATGCCTCCCCCGCCCGCGACCGTCAGGAGCAGCGCTTGGACTTCAAGGAGATCCGATACGAGGTCGACGACCACGTGGCCACGATCACGCTCGACCGGCCCGAGCGGTTGAACGCCTACACGCGCACGATGCACGAGGAGCTGATCGAGGCGTTCGACCTCGTCGACGCCGACGACGACGTGCGCGCCGTGATCGTGACCGGCGAGGGCCGGGGCTTCTGCGCGGGCGCCGACCTCGAGGCCGGCGGGGAGACGTTCGACTGGAGCAAGCGGCAGGGCCGCGGCGAGATGGCGGAGGAGAGCGGGACGGACGTGCCCCGCGACGGCGGCGGGATCCTCACGCTCCGGATCTTCCGCTGCACCAAGCCCGTGATCGCCGCGATCAACGGCCCGGCCGTGGGCGTGGGCATCACGATGACGCTGGCTATGGACATCCGCCTGGCCGCCGCGGGAGCCAAGATCGGCTTTGTCTTCGCCCGCCGCGGGATCGTGCCGGAGGCCTGCTCCAGCTGGTTCCTGCCGCGCATCGTCGGCATCTCGCAGGCCATGGAATGGGTGGCCACCGGACGTGTGTTCACGGCGGAGGAGGCGCTTGCCGGCCGGCTCGTTCGCAGCGTGCACCCCACGGACGAGGTGCTGCCCGCCGCTCGCGCGCTCGCCACCGAGATCGCGGAGAACGCCGCGCCCGTGTCCGTGGCGCTGGCGCGCCGGATGATGTGGACGATGCTCGGCGCGAGCCACCCGATGGAGGCGCACCGGGCCGACTCCCGGGCGATGTTCGCCCGCGGTCAGTCCGAGGACGCCCGGGAGGGCATCGCCTCATTCCTCGAGAAGCGCGCTGCGACGTTCCCGGACAGGGTGAGCGCCGGCCTGCCGGACATCCTTCCCGAGTGGGAGGAGCCCGAGTTCCGCTGAGCGCTCTCTAGCGGTACTCGCGCGGTGGGACGGGATCAGGGGCCGCCGCGCGGGTGCGACGCCGGTCGGCCCAGATCATCTGCTCCATCAGCGAGATGACGAGCGCGAGCGCTCCCACGACCATCAGGATGACCCCGACGGTCTGGATGTCCACGCCGGCCACGGTGGCCGTGACCGCGAACTTCAGGATGGCCCCGAGCGCGATCAGAAATATCGATGTTCCGATGTACATGGCCCTGTCTTACCCCTCGTCGGTCACGCGAACCACAAAAGCGCCGGAATCAGGGCTGAATCGGCGAATGTACGAGCGCCGCGCTATCGGACCAGGCGCAGGGTCGCGCGCTTGCGGGTCACGTTTCCGGCTTGGTCCACAGCCCTCACCGTCAGCTTCGCCCGCACGGCCCGCCGCCGTTTGAGCGTGTGGCGGAGCGCGCCGCGGAGGGCCTTGGAGAGCTTCAGCCTCACGGTCCGGGTGGCGCCGCCGGCCAGCCGGCGTGGCTTCGAGGCGACCCTGTAGATCCGGGAAGCGCCGGGCAGCGACACGGTGGCGGAGACCCCGATCACGCAGCTCTCCGCCGGGCAGCGGACCTTCAGCAGGATGGCTTTCGACTTGAGCGCCCGCTGGGAGCCCTTCGCCTTGACCGCGAGCCTGGGAGCGGTTGCGTCCGGGGACGAGCCCGGCGGCGGCTCGCCCGGCCCCGGCCCCGGTCCCGGTCCCGGCGTCGTGCCCGGCTCGGTGCACGCGCTGCCGATCAGGCCGCGCGCCTCCTCGAGTCGCAGCTGATAGCGGCCGCGGAGATGCTCCGCGGGTCGCTCCACATCGGCTATCCATTCGCCGTAACGGGCCGGGTCCGCGGCCGGGTCGGGCGAGCCTGCGGCAAGGCGTGTCTGCCGCACGGCTCTCGCCTGGTCGATGAACCACTTGATCTGGAGGTCGGGGTTCTCCGGATAGCCGGCGTACTCGCCCTGGTTCCAGATGCCGGTGCGCATCTGGAAGTAGCCGACCGCGTCGGCGTCGCCGGAGCTCAGGTTCGCGAGTCCAGACGACTCGAGTGCCGCCATCACCGGCAGCTCACGCGGCAGGCCGGCGCGCGCGGCGGCCAGGGCCATCCAGGAGGCGACGGCCGGCTTGGCGGCGCCGTCGCCCGGATACACGTTCTCGGCCGGGCACTCCGCGGCCGTGGCCGTCGGGGCCGCCACGGCGCACAGCGCTCCGGCGCACATCGTGAGAGTCAGCAGCCTGCGAAGCACTCGATCAGTATGACCCGCGGGTCGCCTCGGAAGATGGTGCGCAACGGACCCCGAGGCCCGGCTGGTTGACCGCCGTGAGGTACGCCGTTGGTCGACCTCAAAGCTGGGAGCCGGGGGTGCGTCCCAAGGGGATCTCGATGACGCCCTCGGAGTCCGTGCGCTGCATTCAAGGTACGCCCGGCGGGCGGGACTTCGCCAGCTGAAAAACGGTCACTCCACCTTCCGTCACATCTGGGGACCCTGGCGCGTCATAGAGGTGACGAGCAAATTGCGGCCCTCCGCCGCGTCAGAAGGAGGCTGAAGATGGATTCCGTGGGCTCCCACACCAACTGGTTCTCCGGCATCGCCGCGGCGGCGACCGGGCTCGGGGTACTCACATTCGCGTTCTTCCCGTTCGCGCTGCCGATCCTGATCCTGACGGTCGCCGCGACGCTTCCCCTCGTCCTACCTCTGGTCGTCGTCGCGGCGGTTGCCGCGCTCCTCAGAGGCACGTGGCTCGGGATGCGAGCGGCAGGGCGTGGAATTCGCCGGCACTGGCCCTCTCGGACGCGCCGGCGCCACACCACCGACCGCAGCCGAAGCAGCGGCCGGCAGCTCCACCCACGGCCCCTCGGGTGAGGGCGCGCCGCGCGGACTGGCGGGTTACTCCACGAGGGTCACCTCGAACGTGTCGACGGTGAGGACGCCGGCCCCGCTCAGGAGGCCGAGGATCCTCGCCACGTACGCGCGGGTCTCCGCATATGGCGGCACGCCGCCGTAGCGCTCGACCGCTCCGGCGCCCGCGTTGTAGGCGGCCAGAGCCAGCGCCACCTTCCCCCCGAAGCGCTTCAGCAGATCGCTCATCAGGTGCGCCTGGGCGTCGATCGCCTTCACGGGGTCGTAGGGATCCGCGAGGCCGTACGCCTGCGCGGTACCAGGCATGAACTGGGCGATCCCGCGTGCGCCGGCGGGGCTCTCCGCGAAGGGGTTGAAGCCGGACTCCGCGTAGAGCTGCGCGGCGAGCAGCTCCATGGGGACGTTCCAGCGCAGGGCCGCCGCGGCGAGCGGGGCCTCGAAGCGCGGCGGCACGAACGACGGCAGCCGGTGATGGATCCGGCCGTGATCGCCGCCGGGCGGCTCCCAGGAGCCACGCTCGTACTGCGCCGGGTGGGCGCGGTCGCGGGGGTTGGCCCCGAACCCGTAGTGCCAGGGCTCCCAGGCGTAGCGGTGGATGAAGCCGAACGGGCGGGCGTTGGCGGCCAGCCAGGCGTAGGCGGCGGGCGGCCCGAGGTCGAGCTCGGTGGCATAGCGGTGCAGGCTCGTGCCGGGCGGCGCGACCCACTTCGGGTTCGGGTTCGCGGCGAACAGCCGCGCCTGCTCGGCGTCCGAGCGGAACGCGCTCGTGATCGACAGGCTCAGGCCGTCGCGGCGGGCCGCCGCGGCCATCCGGTCGAACGCCGCCGCCACGTCGGGGCGCATCGCCTTGCCCATCCGATAAGCCAGCGGGCCGTCATAGCCGCCGCCCTCACCGCGAGCGGGACCGCCGAGCGTGGCGTCGGAAGCCGGGGCCAGCTCGGCCGTCGCGCTCGCCCGCACGGGCACCGATCTCTGCCGCTCCCCCACCCGCACCGTCGCCGCGCCGCGCGCGACCACCTTCACGCGGGTGGGCGCGAACGACCCGCCCGGGAAGCTCACGTCCCCTGGCCGCAACTCCACGCCGTTCGCGCTCCCCGTGCGCAGGGCGCGCTCGCGCGCGAGCGCGAGATACGCAGCGAGCGTCAGCCCACGCGGCCCAGTCTCGAACAGGCGCGGATAGGCATCGCGCATCGCCGCCGCGGCCGACATCGCCGCGAGGTCCGCAGCGCGCTGATGGCGCGACTTCGCCCCCAGCGCCTGCCCGAACCCCACCAGCACCGCCAACCCGACCAGCAGCGCAGCCACCACGCCGAGCAGCAGCAGCGCAGCCTGACCATCCTCGCCGCGAAGCCGCTCCCACATGGCCGGCAACGCTCGACGAACCCGTGCAACGGCTCAACACGCGCGAGTAAAAACGCCGGTCACTCGCGCGGCATGTTCGGAAATGCCTCCGTTTGGGAAACATCTGTGTTTCCGGAGTTCCTCGAGGAGAGACCCGTGTCTGCAAATTCCCGCCCCCGTCGGCTAGCCCTCGCTCTCGTCTGCGCCATCTTCGCGGTCGCGGTTGCGAGCACAAGCGGCTCAGGCGACAAGCTCCCCGCTTCGGTACGTGGCGCTCGGCGACTCCTACAGCGCGGCGTCCGGGGTCCTGCCGCTCGACCTCTCAGCGCCGCCTCAGTGTCTGCGCTCGAGCCTCAACTACCCGCACGCGATCGCTCGCAAGACCGGGGCGCGGCTGACCGACGTGACCTGCGGTGCTGCGGACACCAGCCACTTCTTCAGCTCGCAGTACCAAGGTGTCGCGCCGCAGCTCGACGCCGTGAAGCAGGACTCCCAGGTGGTCACCATGACCATCGGTGGGAACGACAGCGGCGTTTTCATCAACTCCATCCTTGCCTGTGGCGTCGCAGGCCTGTCGACCCTGGGCCAGGGCAGCCCCTGCAAGGACCAGTACGGATCGTCGTTCGAGGACACGATTCGCAGCACGACGTACCCGTCGCTCGTCAACGCGCTCAGGGCCGTCCGGGCCAAGGCGCCCCGGGCCAAGGTCGGCATCCTCGGATACCCGTGGATCATGCCCGCGACCGGCGGCTGCTTCGACAAGATGCCGGTCGCGCAGGGCGACGTCCCCTATGTGCGTGGTATCCAGGCGACCCTCAACGACGCTGTCCGCCGCGCCGCCGCCGCGACAGGGGCGACCTACGTGAACTTCAACAGCGTCTCCAACGGCCACGACGCCTGCCAGCCAATCGGCGTCCGCTGGATCGAGCCTGTCCTGCAGGGCACCAACCCGGTCGTCGTACACCCCAACGCGCTCGGCGAATCCCAGATGGCAGCTCAAGCGATCACGGTGCTCCGCCTGCGCTGATCAGACGTCGCTCGCGGAGGCCCAGAGGTTGACTGATCCCTCTTGGGCGTAGCGGTCGATGTCGGCGAGCTCCTCGGTGTCGAAGTCCAGGTGCTGGAGCGCCGCGAGGTTCTGCTCGAGCTGCGCGACACTGCTCGCGCCGATCAGCGCCGACGTCACGCGCTCGTCGCGCAGCGTCCAGGCCAGCGCCAGCTGCGCGAGACTCTGGCCGCGGCGGGCGGCGATCTCGTTGAGGGCGCGAACGCGCTCGAGGTTCTCGCCGGTCAGCATCTTGGGAGAGAACGTGTCGTCGCGTGCGGCGCGCGAGTCCTCCGGGATGCCGTGGAGGTATCTGTCGGTGAGCATCCCCTGGGCGAGCGGTGAGAACACTATGCCGCCGATGCCCTCGCGCTCGAGAACGTCGAGCAGGCCACCCTCGATCCAGCGATTGAGCATCGAGTAGGACGGCTGGTGGATGAGCAACGGGGTGCCGAGCTCGCGGAGGATGCGCACTGCCTCCTCGGTGCGGCCCGCCGAATAGGAGGAGACACCGACGTAGAGCGCCTTGCCCTGGCGCACGGCGGTGTCGAGGGCGCCGAGCGTCTCCTCGAGCGGGGTGTCGGGGTCGGGCCGGTGGGAGTAGAAGATGTCGACGTAGTCGAGGCCCATTCGCAGGAGGCTCTGATCGAGGCTCGCCAGCAGGTACTTGCGGGAGCCCCGATCGCCGTACGGTCCCGGCCACATGTCCCAGCCCGCTTTGGTGGAGATGACCAGCTCGTCGCGGTAGGGGCTGAAGTCGTCGGCGAAGATTCGGCCGAAGTTCGTCTCGGCCGAGCCGTACGGTGGCCCGTAGTTGTTGGCGAGGTCGAAGTGCGTGATCCCGTGGTCGAATGCGCGGCGCAGAATCGCCCGACCGGTTTCAATCGGACGGTCGCCGCCGAAGTTCTGCCATAACCCGAGCGAGATGGCCGGGAGCATCAGGCCGCTGCGCCCGCAGCGGCGGTACGGCATCTCGTCATATCGATCGGCAGCCGCGGCGTAGGCCATCGGTAAACCTCCCTGGTGGCGTCGGGTCCAGGCAACGTATTGCGCTGCTGGGGGCGGACCGATCGGAGTCTCCTATCACCGGCGAGGTAGCGCCTCACGGGTCAAGACGAATGCTCGCGATAACGAATCCCGATTGCCGAGACGGCCGCCTGATGGGTCGATGTCGGGGCAACGATGCATGTCCGTCCCGCCATCCCGCTCGTCCTGCTCTGCACGCTCGGAGGAGCCTTCATGCTGGCCCAGCTCGTCTTCGCCGCTCCGCCGGCCGAGACCGCACCCGCGAGCGGGGTGGCAGCTCCGGCACCTGACGCCCCCGCTCCGGCCTTGCACCGACCGGTCCGGCCCAGCGCGGCAGCCTCATCCCCTCGACCGGTGGCCCGCCACGTGGTCGCGGAGGTGCGCCGGAGCGTCGCGCTCAGCGAGCGGCCCGGCGGCCCTTCGACCCTGAGCCTCGGCCCGACGACCGAGTTCGGCTCCCCGCGCGTCCTGAGCGTGGCGGCCCGGCGCGGCACCTGGCTCGGCGTGGTCACCACCGAGCGTCCCAACAACGCGCTCGCCTGGGTCCGGCGCGACAGCCACGCGCTGCGCCTGCGACGCACGCGCTGGTCGCTGCACGCCGACCTGTCGAGCCGCACCCTCACGCTTCGAGTGGGCGGCCGCCGAGTGCGCCGGCTGTCCGTGGCGGTCGGCGGGCCCGGATCGCCAACGCCGACCGGGCGCCTCGCAGTGACCGACAAGCTGAGCGGTCCGCGCTTCGGTCCCTACTACGGCTGCTGCATCCTCGCCCTCAGCGGCCACCAGACGAACACGCCGGCCGGCTGGCAGGGCGGCGACCGGCTGGCAATCCACGGCACCGACGCGCCGGCGACGATCGGCACTGCCGCCTCGGCCGGTTGCCTACGAGCGGCGGACGTCGAGCTCCAGATGCTCATCAGGAAGGTAGCCCTCGGCACCCCGGTGTTCGTCCAGCGCTAGCGGGCACCCTCGTAGTGCTGAGGGCCTCCTCTCGATCGAGGCGCTTGCCGGTTGACCCGCTCGCTCCCAGGAGTACCGTTCGAGGCCCATGCCCAAGGGGGAAGACCTGTGGGGAAGCGGTGGGGACGCCACTCGCGCCGAGGTACGGGAGATCTTCGCCAGGAGGGCAACCGACGGCCCGCCGCCTGAGCCCGAGCGCCGGGAACCGCTCCCGGGTGTGCTGGGCCTGCCGCGGAGAGCGTGGCGCGGGCTTTCCCCGGGCTGGCGGCGGGTGGTGGTGGTGCTCGGCGTCCTGTCGCTGGCTGGCCTTGCCATCGCGATTCCGGCAGCGGTGCGCACCGGCTACGACGTGGCCGACGCCGCGCGGGAGGCGGACGCTCGTGCCGAGGCGGCGCGACGGCGCGAGCTGATCGAGGACCAGCGTCCGCGCAACGTGCCGGTGGGGGCTGCGGTGGTAAACGACGTGCAACGCCTGGGAGGACTCACGAACCCGGCGGCAGCGGCGATCGTGGGCGCGCGGATGGAGGACGGGATCACGGCCGACGTCCAGAGCCGGATCCGCGCCGGCCTCCTGGAAGGTCCTGTACGCGACACGGAGTGCCGACCGGTTCGCGACCGAGCGGCGCGCGAGGCGAGCTACAACTGCTTCACCCTCTCGCACCGGCGGGATTTCCCCGCGCAGGTGCTTCCTCCTTCCAAGGGTGAGCTGTCGGTGGGCTACCGCTTCTCGGGCCGTGCAGACCTGGCGGCGGCGCAGCTGTTCTGGTGCAAGGAGAACCCGCCGCCGCTGCATCCCACGTCGTTCGTGGTCAAGGTGCCGCTCTCGACGCGCTGCCGTTGAGGAAGTCGCTCACCGCCACCGCGGCCGCCAAGCGGAAGGGGCGAGGCTCCCCACCGGACAGCGAACCCGTTTGACGCAGTCCTGGCTGGACGAGATAGTTGATCAGCCAACCGCTCCTGCCCGCCGAAAGGAACTCGTGGCACCCTCCCGCCGCCTTGCACTTCGCTCCTGTCGCTGACCTCGGCGCTCGCGGCCACGGGCTGCGCAGTTGGCTTCCCGCAAGCTCCCACCGATGTCTGGGACGGGTCGACGACGGCGACTTTGAACGCCGCGGTCGCCTCGACCGGCGGCGGGCAGGTCTCGTACTGGTTCGATCACGGCGACTCGGCCGGCTACGGGATGCAGACCCCCCATCGGACAATCGAACTCGAGCCGGAGGCGGTCCAACACGTGTCCGAGCAGATCGGAGGTCTCGTCTACGACACCCCTCGTCACTGGCGGATCTGCACGCAGGACACGCCCTCGCGAACCGTCTGCAGCAGAGATCAGAGCTTTGAGGTCGGAGCGGTGGATTGCGCCGAGACGATCACGCGCAACACCTGGGTCGGCCACGATGTGGCGGCCCACTGCAAGATCTTCATCGGAGCCGACAACATCACGCTGAACCTGAACGAGCACATCGTCGGCACGATCGAGAACCCCGGGTTCGACAACGTGACGATCGAGAACGGCGCCACCAAGGGAATCTTCCTCACCGACGCCGCCGACAACGTGGTCCGAGACGTGGTCCTCGGCACGCCCGGCAACACGGACGGCCACGGAATCAACGCCGTTGCCGGGGTGAGAGACCATGGCGGCAACACGGCGATCGGGAACGGCAACCCGGTGCAGTGCGTAAACGTGTTCTGCTCTCGGCCGTAGGCGTAGCGATCGCCGGATAATGGTGCGGTGATCCTCTTCGACGGGGCGCTGCGAACCAGGCTCGCTGCGAACCTGCGCGCCCACGAGCGCCAGGTGTCGCCACTCGACGGACGGAGACACGCGGCGGTGGCGATCGCGCTGCTCGACAGCGACGCCGAGCGCGACGACGGCGACCCCCTGCACGACATCGACATGTCGGGGGTCCCACACGATCCGCGGGGAGAGGGCGGGCCTCCTCTCGATGGCCGGATGGTCGGTGTGGCCGGCGGTGCGGCCTTTCTCCTGTGCCGCCGCCCTTCGACGATGCGCAGGCACGCCGGCCAGTGGGCGCTTCCCGGAGGCAGGATCGATGCCGGGGAAACGCCGCTCGACGCCGCGCTGCGCGAGCTCGAGGAGGAGCTCGGAGTACGCCTGAATGCGGAGAGCGTCATCGGCTGGCTCGACGACTACGTGACGCGCTCCGGCTTCGTCATCACGCCGGTCGTGCTCTGGTGCGGTGCGGACCCCGCGCTCAAACCGGACCCCGATGAGGTCCTCGCCGTCTACCGCATCGGCCTGCACGCACTGCTGAGCGGCGAGCCGCGTTTCGTCCCTATTCCGGAAAGCGAGCGGCCCGTTCTGCAGCTGCCGCTGGGCAACGATCTCATCCACGCGCCAACAGGGGCGATCCTCTACCAGTTCAGGGAGGTAGCTCTAAACGGGCAGAGCGGCATGCGGATCGATCACCTGGAGGAGCCCGTCTTCGCCTGGCGATGAGCCCTCCCCCATGCCCGGCTCGCGGCTAGAGCTGAGGCGGCGGCGAAAACTCCATCAGCTCGACAAGGTTTCCAGCGGGATCGCGCGCGAATGACCGCGGCGAGCCCCAGTACTCCTCGTGATCGTCCACCTGGTGGCCGGCATTGCGGAGGCGCGATTGAGCGGCCTCGTAGTCGTCGCCCAGTGAGACCGCCGCGTGTCCCGCGTTCATGTGCGAGGTCTCCGGGAGCCGAACCAGATGGAAGTGGTCGCCATCGCGCTCGAGCCAGGTGACGAAGTCGGCGAGCTTCGCCGGCGCCGGCACGCGGCGGAACCCGAGCAGCTCGTAGAACTCGACGCAGGCGTCCAGCTGGTCCGGCTTCACCTCGAAAGACACGTGCTGGATCACTCGGCCGGCAAGTTCAGCAGGTGGCGCGGCGCGGCGCCGACAAGTCGCTTCAGCCCTGGTCCGGCTTGCGGCCTGAGGCGAGCTTGCCGGAGACGGGAAGCTCGAGGACGCCGTCGCGTTCGTTCTCGCGGACGAGCCGATCGAAAGAGTCGCGAATGCGCCGCCGGGTCTCGTCGGGCTGTCGCTCGATGAGCGCGGAGGTCCGGACGGTCCCGCCGAGCAATCCCTCCCAGAGCTCGTCGGCGTTCCCGACACGATGGGTGAAGGCGATGGTCGTGACCGCCCTGTGCTCCAGGCCGTGGTCACGCAAGAGCGCGTCGAACTCCTCGTCGACCGAGAACCGGAAGAAGTCGGGGCCGGTCGGCAGATCCTCGGGAACCGCTGCGCCGGCCTCCGCGATCGCATCGAGGAACACGCCGAGGAAGCGTGCATGCGCAGGCACGTCCCAGGCCGTCAGCGCGAGCCGGCCGCCCGGACGCAGCATGGACACGAACCCGGCCATGGCCTCCTCGGGGCGTCCGAGGTGCAGGATCAGGAAATTGCCCACGACAGCGTCGAAGGAGCCGGCTTCGAACGGAAGCTCGTTTACGTCCGCCTGGCGGAAGTCCAGCCCCGGATGCAGCCGGCCGGCGAGGGCGACCATCGCGCCCGCGACGTCCACTCCGACCACGGATGCGCCTCGCCCGGCCGCTTCCGCCGCCACGTACCCGGGGCCGGTGGCGAGATCGAGCACCCGCGTCCCCGGCCCTACGGCGGCGGCATCGAGGAGCGGCTCCACGAACCTGCCCGTAATGCCGGCGAAGAAGCGGTCATAGCCGGCCGCCTTGGCTTCCCAACCGCTTGCCTCGAAGGCATTGAAGGCATCGGGATCGATCGCGGGTTGCCCCACAGCCGCACGGTACTCCCCCCGCGGCTACAGGTCGCGCCGGGCAAACCCGAAGCGGGCCAGCGCGCCCACCACGGCCAGGTACGCGACCGCCCATGGCCACAGGAGCGCGCCGCCCTCCTGGGCGCCGCCGAACGGCCCCAGCTCCACCACGAAGCCGGTGATCCCGCTGGTCTCGCTCGTCAGGCCGTGGAGCCCGGCCTGGTACAGCGCCTCGAAGGGCAGGGCCCAGGACGTGATCTCCGCCACCGTCTTCAGCGTGTCCGCCTCCAGCGCCTCGCCGATCTGCCCCAGCAGGCCGGCGGCCAGGCCGGCGCCGAAGAGCATGAAGATGGCGATCCCGTTCGCCGTCGCCGACAGCCACACCGAGCCGAGGAGCGACAGGCCGGCGATGACCACGACGCCCGCCGCCAGTCCGAGCGCCGGCCCGAGCACCTCGTCGGGCCACCAATCACCGGTCGCCCCGGTGATCAGGACGGCGGCCCCGTACATGGCGAGCACGTAGCCCACGCAGACAGCGGCGGCGGCCACGAAGCGCCCTGCGAGCACCGTCGTCCGCCCGACGGGCCGAACCACCAACGGCTGAAGCAGGCCCCGGTCCGCGTCGCCGCGAACGCCGTTGAGGGTCAGGAAGGCCGCCAGCACGGCGCCGAGGAACAGGGTGGTGAACATCGCGAGCCCGAGGAGGGTCGAGCCCACCAGCACCTGCTCGTCGAAGGCAGCCTGCCCGGTGAGCAGCTGGGCCTCGTCGAACGCGGAGGCCGTGCCCAGCCAGTAGAGGCCGAGGAACAGGACCGACAGCACGAGCACCACCACGAAAACGCGTCGCCTGACGCACTCACGCAGCGTGTACCCGGCGATGATCATCGTGCCGGTCACGCGTGCCGCTCGAGCTCGGGTGGAGACCCGAGCACCTCCAGGTAGGCGTCCTCGAGCGTCGACTCCATCAGGCGCACGCCGTACACCGAGGCTCCGGAGCCCACCAGGCCGGCCACGATCGCCGGCACCTCTTCGCGGGTGGCATCCGGGTAGGACTGCAGGCCACTCGCCGTCTCGATCTCCAGGCCGCGGGCCCGGGTGAGATCGCTCGGCGCGCCCTCGGCCACGACCAGCCCCGCGCTCAGGATGGCCACCCGGTCGCAGACCAGCTCGACCTCGCTCAGCAGGTGAGAGTTCAGCAGCACCGCGACCCCGCGGCTGCGCAGCTCCCGGAGAAGGTCGCGCACCACGCGGCGCCCCATCGGGTCAAGCGCGCTCGTGGGCTCGTCGAGCAGCAACAGCCGCGGCGCTCCCACCAGCGCCTGCGCAATGCCCAGGCGCTGCTGCATCCCCTTCGACATCGCCCCCACGCGAACGTCGGCCGCCTCCTCGAGACCCACCAGGCTCAGCAGCTCCATCCGCTCCTTCGCCCCGCCCGGCGACCCGCCCAAACGCTGATGCAGGCCCACCAGCTCGTCGGCGCTCAGCCAGTCGGGGAAGCGAAACAGCTCGGCGAGATAGCCGATCCCCGCCCGGGCCTCCGCGGACCCGGCCGGCGCCCCGTTGACCTCGGCGCTTCCGGCCCCGGCCCGGACAAGGCCGCAGGCAATCTTCGTGAGGGTCGATTTGCCGGCGCCGTTCGGGCCGAGCAGCCCGATCAGCTCCCCGGGCTCGACCCGCAGGTCGACCCCGCCGAGCGCGAGCTTGTCGCCGTAGCGCTTCTCCAGTCCTTGGCAGGCGAAGGCGGACGGCACGCCCGCAGTGTAGGAAGCTGCCGCGGGTCGGGGTCCACCCCGGTCAGCCGGCGCCCAGGGGCTTCTCGTAGACGGTGACGTCGCACGAGGTGGCGAGCAGCGGCGCCAGGTCCGGATGGGCGTCGTGGATCGTGACGGTACGCGTGAGCCGGTAGCCGAGCCTGCCGTACCACCCCTTCAGGAACTCCTTGGTCTCGTGGCGCCAGTCGCGCGGGACGAGCAGCTCGAGCTGCATCGTTCGCATTCCGCGCTCGCGGCTGTGGCGCTCGGCGAACTCGATGAGCGCGCGGCCGATGCCGCTGCCGCGCTCATCGGGAGCCGCGACCAGCATCCCGAACTCGCTCGTGTCGCCGGCCACGTCGTGGATGCGGACCATCCCGGCGATCCGGCCGTCCCTGGTGGCGACCGCGATCTCCCCACGCTCGATCAGCTCGGCGAGCTCGGACCCCGTCGTCCGTGTGACCCCGTCCTGCCAGAGGCCGCTCTCGGCGGTCATGTACACGTCGTTGATGAGGCGGGTCAGCTGATCCACCAGCCGGGGATCGCGGCTGTCCGCCGCGCCCAGCAGCCCAACGGTTATCTCGGCGCCCGGGGCTATCCCGCCGGCCCGCGCTTGATCAGGCCGGTCCGCTCGCACCCGCTCTTGCCGAGCGCCAGGCTGTAGAGGTCGCCATCCCGGGCGAGCCACAGCGGGCCTGTGAACCGCTCCGCCGCGTCGCCCAGGAACGGGCCCTCGAGGGCCTTCATGGGCAGGGGCGGCACGATGTGCGTGAGGACCAGGGCGCCGACCCCGGCCTCGCGCGCCGCGTCGGCAGCCTCCTGCGGGCTGGCGTGGTAGTCGGGGAGGTCCGAGAAGATCTTGGCCCGGCCCGTGAGCCCCACCTTGCGTGCCGCGTCCTCGGCGAGCTTGAGCAGCTCGCGTGACAGCGCGTCGTGGATCAGCAGGTCCGCGCCCTTGGCCGCCCGGACCAGCACCGGGGTGAGGGAGGTGTCGCCGCTGATCACCAGGCTGCGGCCCTTGTAGTCGAAGCGGAAGCCGACGGCCGGCTCGGCCGGGGCGTGGTCGACCGTGAACGCGGTGATCGTGAGGTCGTCGTCCTGCAGGACCACGCGTGAGTCGCCGCCCTCGGGCGTGGCGAACGGCTCGGCCGTCATGCCGGCACCGGCGGCCGGGAGGATGGCCTCGCCGTGGTGGGCCGTGCGGTACCCGGAGTCCATCGCGTAGGCCTCGTTGTAGCCGGCCACCACCCGCTCGACGCCGGGAGGTCCGAGGACGCGCATCGGCGCCGCCGCCCGTGCGGCCGCCCAGCGCTGGATGGCAAGGCTGCCCAGCCCGCCGATGTGGTCCGAGTGGAAGTGGGTCAGCAGCACGGCCTCGATGTGCTGGGGCCCGATCCGCATCCGGTTGAACGTCTCGGAGGCCCCCTCGCCGGCGTCGACGACGAACATGCGCTTTCCGGCGATGACCGCGACGCAGGGATTGCCGCGCCGGGGATCCGGAAGCGGCGACCCGGCCCCGACGATCGCGGCGTGGAGCCCGTCCGGCAGCGCCGCCCCCTCGTCTGCCGTCATCCGGCCCGGGAGGCTCCGCTTGACGGCGGCTAGGGCGATCCGGCCTGGTAGGGCTTTCAGAGGTGGCATCCGGCGGACCATATTCCTCCGGTCGCGACGGCCAGCGTTAGCCCTGGTCGCGCACGGGTACGGAGAAGACATGTCGGTAGGACGATTGCGTCGAGCGCGGCTCGCCGCGGCCGCCGCGGCGGTTCTGGTCGTCGCATCGGGAGCGGTTGCGAGCGGATCGGGCGCGGCGAGCCGGCCGTACGAGAACGCCGACCTTCCCGTCCGCGTGCGGGTCGCCGACCTCCTGTCGCGCATGACCCTCGAGGAGAAGGTCGGGCAGATGACGCAGACGGAACGCGGCTCGGTCTACGACGACGCGACTCCGGTCACGACCTGGAAGGTCGGAAGCGTGCTGTCCGGCGGCGGCTCCGTGCCGACCCCCAACACGCCGCGGGCGTGGGCCGACATGGTCGACCGCTTCCAGCGAGCCGCGCTGGCCACGCGCCTGCGCATACCGATCATCTACGGGATCGACTCGGTGCACGGCGACGGCAACATGCTCGGCGCGACCGTCTTTCCCCACAACATCGGACTGGGCGCCACGCGCGACCCGGAGCTGGCGCGGAAGGCCGCGCACGTGACGGCGGAGGAGACGCGCGCAAGCGGTCCGCAGTGGACGTTCGCGCCCTGCATCTGCGTGGCGCTCGACGATCGCTGGGGACGGACCTACGAGAGCTTCGGCGAGGACGCGCGGCTCGTGGCGAGGTTCGGGAAGGCGATCGACGGGTTCCAGGGACCACCCGGCCACCTGTCTGATCGCGACCGCGTGCTCGCGACGGCGAAGCACTACGCCGGCGACGGTGACGCCGACTACGGCACCAGCACCAACGCGGCCGGGTTCACCATCGATCAGGGCATCGCGGTGACGAGCCGCAGGGCCTTCTGGCGCAACTCGCTCGCGCCGTACGTGCCCGCGGTGCGCCGGCACCACGTGGGCAGCGTGATGCCGTCCTACTCGAGCGTGGACTGGACCGAGGACGGAGTGGGCAACCCGATCAGGATGCACGCCAACCGGGACCTGATCTCCGGCCTTCTGAAGGGCAGGCTCGGGTTCCGCGGCTTCGTGATCAGCGACTGGGAGGGCATTCACCACCTCCCCGGCGACTGGCCGACCCAGGTCCGCACCGCCGTGAACGCCGGAATCGACATGTTCATGGAGCCGAGCCAGTATCAGAGCTTTGCGACCACGCTGATCGCCGAGGTGAACGCCGGCCGGGTGTCGATGAGCCGCATCGACGACGCCGTCCGCCGGATCCTGAGGAAGAAGTTCGAGCTCGGCCTGTTCGAGCATCCGTTCACCGACCGGTCCAAGATCGGGGACATCGGGTCGCGCTCGCACCGCGCTCTCGCCCGCCGAGCGGTGGCCAAGTCACAGGTGCTCCTGAAGAACCGCCGGAAGACACTGCCGCTACGGGCTGGGAACCACCTGTACGTCGCCGGCTCGAACGCGGACAGCATCGGAAACCAGGCGGGTGGCTGGACGCTCAGCTGGCAGGGCGCCTCGACGCACGAGATTCCCGGCACGACGATCCTCGACGGGATTGCGCGCGGCCGCGCGCGACGGGCACGTAACCCACAGCCCCGACGCCTCGGCGCCGGTGCCGGAGGGCTCCACAGGTGTCGTGGTCGTGGGAGAGACGCCCTACGCCGAGGGTTACGGCGATGTTGGCGGTCCGCAGTGGTCGGACGACGGCGTGCCGCGCCCGGTGAAGGACATGCGGCTGTCCGCCGCCGACAAGCTTGCGGTCGACCGGGTCTGCGCCGCCGCCGCGAGGTGCGTCGTGATCGTGGTCTCGGGCCGTCCGCTGGTGATCGAGCGCGCACAGCTCGAGCGAGATCGACGGTCTCGTGGCGGCCTGGCTGCCGGGCAGCGAGGGCGCGGGAGTGGCCGACACGCTCTTCGGCCGCCGGCCGTTCACCGGCAAGCTGCCGGTCACCTGGCCGCGGACGCTCGCGCAGGAGCCGATCAACGTGGGCGACCGCGACTACGACCCCCTCTATCCGTTCGGCTGGGGGCTGCGGACGCGATAGCCCGCAAGCCCGGGCGCCGTCAGAGGATGATCGTGATCGTGAACGTCTGGGGCGGGCTGGTGTTCACCCCGCCATTGGCGACGCCGCCGGTGTCGACCGCTCGCACCGTCACGGTCGCGGAGCCGAGGGCGAGCAGCGCGGGCGTGTAGGACAGGGTGCCGTCGGGCTGAATCTGCGGCTGGCCGCTGAACAGCCCGTTGTTGTTATTGGTGACGTTGAAGGTCACCGACTGGCCGCTCTCGCTCGCCGGGCCTGGCGAGATCCCGGTCGCCCAGCCGCCGATGGACCGTCCGCCGAGACTGAGGAGCGAGACCTGGTCGCCGCCGGCGCTGAAGCTGGGTGCGTCGTTGACCTCGATAACCGTGATCGTGAAGGTCTGCGGGGGACTGGTGTCGATGCCGCCGAACGCCGTTCCGCCGTCGTCCACGGCCCGCACCGTCACGGTGGCCGTTCCGCTCGCGTTCGCCGCCGGGGTGTAGCTGAGGGTGCCGCCCGGCTGGACCTGCGGCTGTGCGCTGAAGAGCGCCGGGCTGCTGTTCGAGACGCTGAACGTGACGGCCTGGGCGCTCTCGCTCGCCGGTCCGGGCGAGATCCCCGTCGCCCAGCCGGCCACCGTCTGAGCGCCCGAATCCTCGAGCACGGACTGATCCGCGCCCGCCGTGAAGCTCGGCGCGTTGTTCACCGCCGTCACCTCGATCGTGAACGTCTGCGGGGCGCTCGTGTCCGTGCCGCCGCCGGACGTTCCTCCGTCGTCGACGGCCCGCACGGTGACCGTGGCGAGCCCGGTGGCGCCCGCGGCGGGCGTGTACGTGAGCGTCCCGTTGGGCTGTATTTGCGGCGGGGCGCTGAACAGCGCGGCGTTGTCGTTGCTGACGCTGAACGTGACCGACTGGCCGCCCTCCCGGGGTCCGGCGGAGATGCCGGTGGCCCAGCCGCCGACGACGTGGGGGCCGCTGTCGATCAGGACCAGCTGGCCGGCGCCGGCCGTGAATGCGGGCACGTCGTTGACGGCGGTGACCGTGATCGTGAAGGTCTGGGGCGCGCTGGTGTCGCTGCCGCCCAGCGCGGTGCCGCCGTCGTCGAGAGCGCGGACCGTGACCGTCGCGACCCCGCTCGCGTTCGCCGCGGGGGTGTAGGTCAGGGTCCCGTTCGGCTGCACCTGCGGCTGCGCGCTGAACAGGCCCGTGTTGTCGTTGCTCGCGCTGAACGTGACGGCCTGCCCGCCCTCACGGCCGGCGGGCGAGATGTCGGTCGCCCAGCCGCGACGGTGCCGGCCCCGGCGTCCTCGAGCACGGACTGGTCCGGCCCCGCCGTGAAGCTCGGCGCGCTGTTGACCGCGGTGACGGTGACCGTGAACGTCTGAGCGGGGCTGGTGTCGGCCCCGCCGAACGTGCCGCCGTCGTCGACGGCCCCACGCGTGACCGTCGCCAGCCCGCTCGCGCCCGCGCCGGGGTGTAGGTCAAGCGCCGTTCGGCTGCACCTGCGGCTGCGCGCTGAAGAGCCCCGGGTTGTCGCTGTCGGCGCGAACGTGACGGCCTGGCCTGCCTCGCTGAGCGGCCCGGGCGAGATGCCGGTGGCCCAGCCCCCCACCGTCTGCGCGCCGGCATCCTCGAGCACGGAACTGCCCGCCCCCGCGGCGAAGCTCGGCAGGTCGTTGACGGCGATGACCGTGATCGTGAAGGTCTGGGGCGCGCTGGTGTCGCTGCCGCCCAGCGCGGTGCCGCCGTCGTCCAGGGCCCGGACCGTGACCGTCGCGACCCCGCTCGCGTTCGCCGCCGCGGCGTAGGCCAGGGCGCCGTCCGGCTGGATGCGGGGCTGTGTGCTGAACAGGCCCGGGTTGTCGTTCGTCACCGCGAAGGAGACGGACTGCCCGCCCTCGTCGGCGGGACCGCTCGTCACACCGGTCGCCCAGTCCGCCACGGTATGCGCGCCCGTGTCCTCCAGCACGTCCTCGTCGGGTCCCGCGACGAAGCCCGGCGGGTCGTTGGCCGGAGTGACCGCGATCGTGAAGGTCTGCGGCGGGCTGGTGTCGGTGCCGCCGTTCTCCGTGCCGCCGTTGTCGACGGCGCGCAGCGTGACCGTGGCGACCCCGCTGGCGTTCGCCGCGGCCCTGTAGGTCAGCGTCCCGTCCGGGCGCACCTGCGGCTGCGTGCCGAACAGGCCCGGGGCGTCGTTGGCCACGTGGAACGCGATCGACTGGCCGCTCTCGCTCTCCGGTCCCGGCGAGATGTCCGTGGCCCAGCCCGCCGCGGTCCGGGCTCCCGCGTCCTCCCGCACGACCAGGTCGGGCCCGCCGGTGAACGCGGGCGGGTCGTTTACGGTCATGGTCTCCACGGGGGGAACGGGCGGGCCGGTGACCGGGTCGCCCCCGCGGCGGGGAGGGACCGGTGCCGCGTCGGCCGGCGTTTGCCCGGCGGACGGGGTGTCCTCCGCGGCGGGCGGCGTCCCGCTCGCGCGCGGGTCCCGGTCGCGTCTCACCATGCGCGCCCGCGCGGGCGCGGGCGTGTGGTCGAGCCTGGTGGCGGGCGTCCGGGCGTTCGCCACGGCCGCCTTCGGCACCGCCTCCGGCTCCGTGCTCCCGGAGCCCACCAGCCCGGTCGCCACCGCGACCACGGCGACCGCGCTCCAGATGGAGCCGGCCGTGGATGCAAGCGGCAGGCGCCCGAGCACCGGTGTGTGAGCCAGCCAGGAGAGCGGGCCCATGACGAGCCGCATCCGTCCCAGCGATACGTTCAGGAATGCGCGCACCACGCGCGGATCGAACTGGGTGCCGGCACAGCGGGCGATCTCCTCACGGCCCGCGGTCGCGGCGCCGGCCGCCTTGTACGACCGCGCGGAGGTGATCACGTCGAAGACATCCGCGATCGCCACGATCCGCCCCGCCAGCGGGATCTCGTCCCCGGCGACGCCGCGCGGATAACCCTCGCCGTCCCAGCGTTCGTGGTGGTACCCGACCGCGTTGGACCAGCCGCCGAGCCAGGCGCCCATCGGTCCGACGAGCCGCTCGCCGAGGAGCGGGTGCCGCTTCAGCTGCTCCCACTCCGCCTCGGTCGGGCGTCCCGGCTTGCGGAGGATCTCGCCCGACACGTCGAGCTTCCCGATGTCGTGCAGCAGCGCGGCCCAGTTGAGCAGGTCGAGCTCAGCCGGGTCGAGGCGCATCTCCTCGCCGATCATCACGGCGTAGGCACGGACCCTCTCGGAGTGCCCGCGCGTGAGCTTGTCGTGCTCGCTCAGGGCGGCCACGAGGGTCAGCAGGCGCTCGGCGGACTCGTTCGGCGTGTCGGCGTCGCGGGCGTCGCGCACCAGCTGGAGGCGGTCCTCGAGACGACGGACCTTCCCCGCCTGGAGCGCCGCCCGAAAGCGCGAGGGAGCCGCGTCCGGGAAGACGAGCGACAGGCGCAGCAGCGCGGCGAGCGGAAGCAGCCGCCGCCCCGCGCGGTCGGCCACGAGGAGCACGACGCTGCCCGCCGCGCTGAGGGCCAGCCACCACAGGACGTATATCCCCACCGACGCGTCATGGGGTGCCGGGAACCACTGGCTTGCGAACCACACGAAGCCGACCGAGGCCAGCAACGGCACGACCGTCAGGACGACGCGCATGAGCGTCGCCGCCCACGGCCGGGAAGTCCAGGCCGCCGGCTGCGCTTCCTGGGAACCGGGCATCCCGGTTTTATCGGTGGATCAGGGCGATTTCATGACCGAATCGCCGTGGCGGAGCTCACCGGCCCCTGTGCCGTCCAGACGCCGGTGTCCGCCGCGGCCCGTGCGTACCGCGTGAAGTCGCGCGCATCCCGGCCGAGGGCCCGCTGGACGCCGTCCGTGGTGTCGGCATTGCGACCGTCCACGACCTCGCTGAACAGATACGTGAGGAGGTCGATCACCTCGGGCGGCACGCCGTGCGCGGCGAGTTCGGCCGCGTGCTCCTCGAGCGAGACCGGCACGTAGGTGATGTCGCGGCCCACTGTCGCGCCGATCTCCGCGGCCACCTCGGCGAAGGTCAGCGAGCGCGGGCCCGTGAGCTCGTAGAGCCGGCCCACGTGCCGGGTGTCGGTGAGCGCCGCCACCGCCACGTCGGCGATGTCGTCGGCGTCGAGGAACGGCGTGGGCACGTCGCCGGCGGGGAGCCGGATCTCGCCGCTGAGCACGTGCTCGAGCATGTAGTCCTCGCTGAAGTTCTGCATGAACCAGGTCGAGCGCAGAATCGTCAGGTGGGCGCCGGTGTCGCGCACGGCGTGCTCCGCGCGCTCGGCCTCGGGCTCGCCGCGGCCCGAGAGCAGCGCCATCCGGGGCACCCCACTGCCCACGGCCAGATCGGCGAACGAGCGCACGGCCTCCGTCGCGCCCGGGACCGCGAGGTCCGGGTAGTAGCTGAGATAGACCGAGCCCACACCCTCGAGAGCCGGTGCCCAGGTGGCCGGAGCCTCCCAGTCGAACGGCGGCTCCCCGGAGCGCGAGCCGACCCGCACCGGCAGGCCGCGCGCCGTGAGCCGCTCCGACACCCGGCGGCCCGTCTTGCCGGTGCCGCCCAGCACCAGGACAGGCTTGGTCTCGTTCGTGTTGCTCGTCATGGTCATTCCTTTCCGGACAGCTCCGAATCGGGGTGTCAGCGAACGGAGCGACCGTAAGCGCGTGCCCCCGCCCCGGCGTCGGGGCGCTCCCTGATTCGGCTCCCTGATCTTCAGGCGGGGAGCTCGTCGGCCAGCGCACGGCCGAGCTCGCCGCGGCCGGCGATGTCGAGCTTTCGGTACACGCGGCCGAGATGGGTCTCGACGGTCTTCCGTGTCACGAACAGCGCCTGCGCGATCTCCGGGTTGCTCCGCCCCTCCGCCGCGAACTCCGCGACGCGGCGCTCCGAGGCGGTCAGCTGCTCTATCCCGCTGGCATAGGGATCGCTCGACGCGCCGCCGGCCGCGCGCAGCTCGGTGCCCGCGCGCTCCACGAGCGCACGTGCGCCGCAGCGGTGGGCCAGATCGAGCCCCTCCTGGAGCGGGTCGCGGGCCTCCGCGCGGTGGTTGGCGCGGCGCAGGCAGGCACCCAGGTCGGTCAGCGCGCGGGCGTGCTCGAGTCTCGCCGGCGACCCCTCGAGCACGCGGGCGGCCTCGCGGAGCCGCTCGACGGCCGGCTCTCCGCCCTCTACCAGCGCGCCGGCGCGCAGCGCGACGCCGGTTCCGCTCGCGGCTCCCCACCGCCGGGCCCGCTCGAGGTCCTCGGCCGCCATGGCGCGCGCAGCCTCGTCGTCGCCCAGGGCGAGCAATGCGAGCGCGGCGTGCGAGCGCCAGCGCGACGCGAGCGGGCTCGCACCTCCCCAGAGCTCGTCGTGGCGGCCGAAGGTGACCATGTCCTCGATCCCCTCTCGCGTTCGGCCCTGGGCCAGGCGCAGCAGGCCGCGCGCCTCGAGCAGGGCGTTGTTGGCCAGGCCCGGGGAGATCTCGTCGCCGAGGCCGCTGTCGCGCAGCGCCCGCTCGGCGGCCTCGACCTCGCCTCCCTCGATCAGGGATTCGATCAGGAGGGCGAGCGCGAACCTGGTGCCGAGGCGGATGTCATGGGCGGTGAGCAGCTCCAGCGCCGTCCGGGCGTCGGCCTCCGCGGGAGCCATGGCGCCGCGCCGCAACGAGACCCAACCCCGATGGACCAGCACGAACGCCTGCGCCGGGATCGAGGCCCGGGCCTCGGCGTCGGCGAGCATCTGCTCCAGGCACACCTCGGTGAGATCGAGCGCGTCCGTGGCGAGCAGGCCGATCACGAGCAGGTAGAGGGTCCCGGCCACGTCGAGCTCCTGCTCGTCCAGCAACCGCCGGCCCGCGAGTGCGCGCTCGATGTGCGCGACCGCTTCGGCGGCCGAGTCGCTGGCCCGCGCGCGCTCGAAGGCGAGGCTCGCCAGCACCAATCGCTCCCCCGGCGTTGCACCAGGGAGCTCGGCGTAGCGCTCGAGCCGCGTCGCGACCGGGGCGCGGGTCTCGAGGCTTCCCTGCTGGGCGTAGCCCGCGCGATCCGCCTCGAGCAGCAGTGTCAGCTCCCGGTTCTCGCCCTCCAGGGCCGCGATGGCCGACCCGATCGCCTCGACCGCGCGGTCCGCCGATCCCGACCAGGTGAGCGCGCCCCCGAGCAGGCGTACCGAAGCCGCCAGCAGCTCCGGTTCCCCGGTGAGCTCGGCGAGAGCGGTGAGCTGGTCGACCGCCGCCTCCGGCGTGCCGAGCCGGAGCTTCGCGGAGCTCAGCTCCAGCAGCACCTGGCTCCGAGACTCCGGCGGCGGCGGTTCCGCCAGGGCCCGGCTGAGCCACGCTACGGCGGCGGCCGGCGCTCCGCAGTCGAGGGAGTTCGCGGCCACGCGGCGCAGGAGCTCGACCCGCTCGGTGTCGCCGGCCGGCTCCGCGGCGGCGATCTGGGCCGCGATCCGCTCCTCGGAAGCCCCCCGCTCGATGAGGATCTCGGCCGCTCGGGCGTGCGCCTCCGCGCGTTCGTGGGAGCCGATGTCCGCGTACACGGCCTCCCGGACGATCGGGTGAGCGAACTCGAGGCCCTCGGCGCCCTTCTCCATCCCGACGGCCGCGAGCAGATCGGCGGCGCGGGCTGCCTCGTCCTCCGGAAGCTCGGCCAGACGAGCGGCCTCGGTGAGGCCGGCACCGTCACCGAGCACCGCTACGGCCCGGATCAGGGCGGTTGCCGCGGCCGGCCTCTCGGACAGGCGCAGAAGCACGGCCTCGGCCACGGCGGCGGGCCCGATTCCTCGCGCGCGCTCGGCCCCGCGTGCGTCGGGGGAGATCCTGCGCTCATTCACCTCCCGCAGCAGCGCCTCGAGATAGAACGGGTTGCCGCCGGTGGCCTCGCGGCACGCCGTGGCGAACTCGGGAGCCACGTCGGTGCCGACGCTGCGCTTGCACAGCGTCGCCGTCGCCCCGGTGCTCAGCGGGCGCGGCCGGACGACCGTGGTCTCGGCGGCGGCTGCCAGCCGGGCGAGATCGGCCGTCATCTCGTCGCCGTCGCGGGTGGAGGCAAGCACCGCGAGCGGGAGACCGTCCAGCCGTGGCGCGAGGTAGTTGACGAAGCGCAGCGACTCGGCGTCGGACCAATGGATGTCGTCGATCGCCAGGGCAACCGGGCGCTCGTCGGCGATGTTGTTCACCAGCCAGTAGAGCCCGTGGAGCATCGAGAACGCGCGATCGGCGGAGGGAAGCGCCGGCGGATCGCCGGTCAGCGCGAACAGCGGCTTCGAGAGCGCCGCGGCGCCGTCGAACAGCCGGTCCCGCTCCTCCTCCGACACCCTCGCGACGGCGGGCTCGAGGAGCTGCCGGACCGAGCCGTACGCGAAGTCGCGCTCGAGCTCGGTGGCTCGCGCCCGCAGGCACGCGAACCCCGCCTCCCCCGCGGCCTCCACCGCGGCCCTCAGCAGGCTCGTCTTGCCTAGCCCGGCGGAGCCTTGGATCAGGACCACCTGGCCGTGTCCCTCCTCCGCCGCCGCCAGAGCATCGCGGAGCTCACGGATCTCGCCCTCGCGCTCGAGCAGTGTTGTCGCACTCCTGGCCACGGCAGTCCAAGCCTCGGATCGGGCGAGTCACCATATCGGGGGACATCGCGCCGCCGAAGATCAGGGAAGCTGATCGGGGAGCTCCCCGATGCGCACGCCCCGAAGCGGCCGTAGCTTCGGCTGACGATGACCGACGTCGCGTTCTCCGAGCTGGCCGATCCCTACCGGCGCGAGCTGCAGGCGCATTGCCGCCGGATGCTCGGGTCGGTCGAGGATTCCGAGGATCTGGTGCAGGAGACGTTCCTGCGTGCCTGGCGCAGCCGCGCCACCTACCAGGGCAGATCCTCGTTCCGGGCATGGCTCTACCGGATCGCGACGAACGTGTGCCTCGACGCGATCAAGCGGCGGCGGCATCCGCTGGCGCCCGCGCCCTGGGACCACGCGCTCGAGGAGCCGGCGGCGGACGAGGCCGGCCCGGAGGCCGAGGCGTTCGCGAACGAGACGTTCGAGCTCGCGTTCCTCGCGGCGATCCGCCACCTGACGCCGAGGCAGCGGTCGGTGCTGATGCTGCGTGGCGTGGCCGGCCTGTCGGCAAGAGACTCCGCGGCGCTGCTCGACTCCAGCGTGGCGGCCGTGAACAGCAACCTCCAGCGCGCGCGCCGGACCCTGCAGGACCGCCTCCCCCAGCAGCGGCTCGAGTGGACGCGCGGCTCTGAGGCCAGCGACGAGGAGCGCGCCCTGCTCCAGGGCTACCTGGACGCGATCGAGCACGCTGACGCCGACGCGTTCGTGGCGATGGTGACGCGTGGTTAGGCCTGGCGACGAGCTCCTCAATCCGGCCACCGGGTTGCGGACCGTGTTCCGCGAGACCGCCAGGTGCACCGGCGGCGAGCTGCTCCAGGTGGACTGGATCGGCGCTCCCGGCTGGGCGAGCGGCCCCGACCACGTCCATCCACATCAGGAGGAGCGCTTCGAGGTCCTCTGCGGCCGGCTCGGGCTGCGGGTGAACGGCGTCGAGGTCGTTCACGACCCCGGCGACGTGATCGTGGCCCCGGCGGGGTCGCCCCACGCGGCTTGGAACGCGGGCGACGAGGACGTGCATGTCCTGGTCGATTTCCGGCCCGCCCTGAGGACGGAGGTGGCCTTCGAGACGCTCGTGTGCCTCGCACGCGCCGGGAAGACCACCGGGGCGGGCGTCCCGAGGAACCCGCTGCGGCTGGCGCTGATCCTGCGCCATTTCGAGGAAGAGATCCATCTCGTACGCCCGCCGCTGGCCGTTCAGCGCGTGGTCTTCGGCGCGCTGGCCAGGCTCGGGAAGCTGATCGGGTACCGCCCCGAGTACCCCTAGGCGCGCCCAGCTAGGGTCGCGTCATGCGCGTACGGCGGGTCACGTCCGGCCCACTCTTCCCGGCCGAGGGACCGCGCGGGGCCCGGCTGCAGCGCCGCGCGAAGGGCATGGCCATCGAGGCGGGCGGATTCGTCCTGCTCACCCTGGCGCTGCCGCTGGTGCTCCCGCTCGCGGCGCTGGTGGACCTGGCGCTGTGGGTCGTTCGCCGCAAGCCGTGGATGGCCGTTCGGCTGGCCCTGATGGCGTGGTGGTTCCTGTTCGGCGAGCTGAGGGGCATCGCCGGCCTGGCGGCGATCTACCTGATCACGGGCGGCCCGCTGGGCCGCGGATCGCTCAGGCGCCGGCGTCTCGTCTACGACCTGCGCATCCACTGGGCACGCAGCCACCTGGAGGGCATCCGCGTGCTGTTCGGGCTGACCTTCGAGATCGAGGGCCTCGAGCAGGCCGGGCCGGGACCGGTGCTCATCCTGATCCGGCACGCGAGCATCATCGACAACGCGCTTCCAGACGCCGTGATCGGTCACGCCCACGGGATCGGCCTGCGGTTCGTGATCAAGCACGAGCTGGAGATGCTCCCCACGATCGACATCGGCGGGCGCTGGGTGCCCACGAACTTCGTGCGCCGGGCTTCAGAGGACCCTGCCGGAGAGGTGGCCCGCCTGCGGCGTCTCGCGCACGACCTGGGCGAGGGCGAGGGCATCCTCATCTATCCGGAGGGGACTCGGCACACACCCGAGAAGCTTGCTCGCGCGCAGGAGCTGATAGCCGAGCGCCATCCGGCGATCGCGCCGCTGGCCAACCGGCTGCGCCACCTGCTCCCGCCGCGGCTGGGAGGACCGCTGGCGCTGCTCGAGGAGAGCCGCGGGGCCGACGTCGTGGTCTGCGGCCACGTGGGCCTCGACGGCTTCGAGTACATCCGCGACATCTGGGCCGGCGGACTCGTGGGCACCACCGTCCGGGTGCGCTTCTGGCGCTATCCCGCGGCTGACGTGCCCGCCGGTGAGGAGGAGCGCACCGTGTGGCTGTACGAGCGCTGGCAGCTCCTCGACGACTGGGTCGGCAAGCAGCGGGCGTAGGCCGCGATCTTCGGCTCGCGGTCGTTCGAGGCGGCGTTGCGCGCAAAGAAGCCGGTGAGGAACGCACCGGTGAACGACAGCGTCGCCGGGTCGGCCTCCGGCATGTACCGCCTGGCGCAGGCCTTGCTCGGGAGACGGGTCACCGAAGCAGGGCCGCGATGCGATCGAGCGTCGAGGAACAGCCGGTACGCCACGTTGTCGGCCAGGGCGGCGAAGTGGTCGACCTCGCGTCCCGGGCAGACCCGTTGAAGCAGGACATGGTGAATTCCTCGACGGCGGCTGGCCGCGGGCTGGGGAGTTATCAGCGCGTCGTTCTTCGAGGAGATGGAGGTGATCGCCACGCCCTTGGGGAGCGGCGCGGCCCGCAGCGCCGCCAGGAAGCGCGAGCCCTTCGTGATCTGGCGCAGCGCCGCGGTGCAATGGCCGCCCGGTGCGCACAGCCCGCTCGACGAGGTCGTGCCCGAGTGAGGCGTGGCGAGCGTGACCAGGTCCGAGACCGAGCGGGCCACGTCGGGCCAGAAGGTCAGCGCCCATAGCTCGTCGAGCCCGCCGTGCTGGTGGCCGAGGAGCGTGACCCTGCGCCCGGTCACCCTCGACATTCTCCGCACGGCGAACACCACGTGCTCGGCGGTCTTCTGAAGGTCGCCGTATCCCTCGTCGGGCACCGAGATCGAGCAGAAGGGGATCCCGTCGGCCCTCAGCTGCGGGACGTAGTTCCAGCCGTACGACAGCGTGGCGCTCGAGAACGCCGGGGTCAGGAGCACCGGGGCCCGGTTGCTCTCGGCAAAGCCCCTGCTGCACGTCAGCGCCGCCGCGAGCTTGGAGCGCGCGACTCCCAGCGAAGGACCGTCGGCCCCACCGCGCGAGTCCGCTGCCGCGGCAGACGGGACGAGGGCGAAGGCGAGTACGCAGAGAAGGAGGCGGCGCACGGGCGGCCACCCTACTCGGAGCTGTCCACCATCCTCTGAGGCGCCCTGCCCTCGAGCGCCGCCTCGAGCTGGGGCGTGAGGCGGTCGAGCGCGTAGGGCAGGCTCAACGGGCTGATGAAGTACAGCGCCCCCGCGAGCGTCGCGTCGGTGTACACCGAGCGGTGCTCCGACACCGCGCTGAGCTTGCCGAAGGTGGGGACCTTCTTGAGGGCGGCGACATCGGAGGCCTTCTCCGTCGCGAACACGATCACGTCGGCGTCGAGCACGTCGAGGCGCTCCTCGGAGATGCCCACCTGCTCGCCCTCCCGCTCGATGAGCGGTGTGAGCTTCGGGTTGATCCTGAAGCCCAGCATCGTGAGGAAGTCGGTCGCCAGCCCGTCGGGGTAGGCGTAGATGAGCCCGTCGTAGAAGCCGTTCTGGCTGAACGTGGCCGTCTTTCCCTTGAACTCGGGGTGGGCCGCCGCGACCTTCGCGTAGTCGTCCTTGATCCCGTCGACGAGCTCACGACCCTCGCGCGGCTTGCCCAGGGCGGCCGCGATCAGCTCGGTCTGCTGGTCCCACGGGGAGAAGTAGCGGGTGCTGCCCTTGCCGGGGGCGATCGTGGGGGCCAGCTGCGAGAGCCTCTCGTAGTCGCCCTGTCGCATGCCGGAGTTCACGCCGAGGATGAGATCCGGGCGAAGGGCGGCGATCCTCTCGAACTCGAACCCGTCCCCGTTGTCGAGGACCGTCGGCTTGGTGTCGCCGAGCGCCGCCCGTGCCCACGGCCACACCGCGTACGGCTGGCCGCCGTACCACTCGGATGTCGCGACCGGCTTGTAGCCGAGGGCGAGGACCGTGTCCTGCTCGTTCAGGCCCACCACCACGATGCGCCGCGGCCTGGCCGGCACCGTGGTCGTGCCGTACTTGTTACCAGCGGCTGCTGCGCCAGTGGTCGCACGAAGACGAGCACGCCGTGCGAGAAGCGATGGCACAGACCGCCGTCGACCCGCTGGCCGAGCGCCTGGTGGACGAGCTCTCCGGGGGCCAGCGCCAGCGCGTCTGGCTCGCGATGGCGCTCGCGCAGTCCACACCGCTGCTGCTGCTCGACGAGCCGACGACCTTCCTCGACATCGCCCACCAGGTGGAGGTGCTCGACCTCTGCTCCAAGTTGCACCGGCAGGGACGAACGCTCGTGGCCGTGCTTCACGACCTCAACCACGCCTGCCGCTATGCGACACACCTGATCGCCATGCGCGAAGGCGCCGTGGTCGCCCAGGGCGAGCCCTCCAAGATCGTGGACGCCGACCTCGTGGAAGCGGTGTTCGGCCTGCGCTGCCTGGTGGTGCCGTGCCCCGCCAGCGGGGCCCCGATGGTTGTGCCGAAATAAGGTCGGTGCGCAGCCGGCCGAGCCGGCTGCTTCCGCTAGGCGACCTCCTGACGACGACCCTCCCGGAGCCTTGCCACGGTTGGCGCGGCAGGGTACGGTCGGCCGGTGAGCGCGACTGCCGTGGACCGGCCGCCGAACGCCGCGCCCCGGCTGCTCGGCGCGGCCGCTCTCGGCGCCGCGGTGGCCGTCGCGCTCGGCGTCTACGGACGGGTGCACGATCCGAGCCAGGAGCTCGTGTTCACGCTCTTCTTCTCGTCGACGATCGCGATGAAGGTCTGGCTGGCCAGCGTGGCGGTGGCGTTCGCGGTGTTCCAGCTGTTGAGCGCGCTCTGGGTGTTCGGGAAGCTGCCGTTCGCGGCACCCGCGTGGGCCGGCACGGCGCACCGGATGTCGGGACGGCTGGCGTTCATCGTCTCGCTCCCGGTCGCGTACCACTGCCTCTGGTCGCTCGGCTTTCAGGACACCGACACGCGTGTGCTGCTGCATTCGCTGTTCGGCTGCAGCGTCTACGGAGCGTTCGCGGCGAAGGTCACGATCGTCAACTCGAGGGGTCTCCCGAGCGTGGCGCTGCCGGTCGCCGGCGGCATCATGTTCGCCGTCCTGATCGGGGCCTGGCTCACGAGCGCGCTCTGGTTCATCGACAACCAGGGCTGGCCCAGCATCTGAGCCCATGCTCCGCGGAGTCGACACGGCGCTGGAGCTGATCGGCTGGTCGCTCGCCGTGTTCTTCGTGATCCTCCTGTTCGCGGGCCCGCGCGTCATCGCCGAGGACAAGCCCGAGACGCGGGACGCCGCGGCCGGTGACACCGGCGGAGCCGGTGACGCCGGTGACGCCGGGGAAGCCGGAGGAGACGCCGCGCCCGACCAGGGCCAGGTCGTCTTCACCGACACGTGCGGCTCGTGCCACACCCTCTCCGCGGCCGGCACGTCGGGATCGGTGGGCCCCAGCCTCGACGGCAACTCGCTCGACGCCGCGGCGATCGAGGGCATCGTGCGCGACGGCTCCGGCGGGATGCCGGCGCTCGGCGGAACGCTCTCGGACGCCGAGATCGAGGCCGTGGCCGCGTTCGTCGCCGGCAACTAGTTTCTCGTAACCTCCAGACCGTGAATGACCCTGCGGGTGTGACGAGGCTTGAGCCGGGTTCGTTGTTTGCGGGCTATCGGATTGAGGGTTTGGTCGATCGTGGTGGGATGGGGGTTGTCTACAAGGCCTCGGATGTGGATTTGGACCGCACGGTGGCTTTGAAGATCATTGCCCCGGAGCACACCCAGAACCCTGATGCGGTGGCGCGTTTCAAGGTCGAGGCGAGGTTGGCTGCCTCGCTGGAGCATCCGAACATCGTGCCGATCCACCGCGGCGGCGAGTTCGAGGGGGTGCTCTACCTGGCGATGCGCTTCGTGCCCGGCACCAACCTGCGCGCCCGGGTCGACCGCGGCCAGCTCGAGATGGGCGAGATCCAGCGGGTGATCGGCTCGGTCGCGGCGGCGCTCGACGCGGCCCACCAGGCCGGCCTCGTGCACCGCGACGTGAAGCCGGGCAACATCCTGATCTCGGGGGAGGGCGAGGGCGAGCACGTCTACCTGACCGACTTCGGGCTCACCAAACGGCTCGGGTCCGCGGGCTCGTTGACGCGCACGGGCGCCTGGGTCGGCACCCCCGACTATGTCGCCCCGGAGCAGATCCAGGCCGGCAAGGTCGACGGCCGCACAGACGTCTACTCGCTGGGCTGTGTGCTCTACGAAATGCTGACCGGCTCCGTCGCGTTCCCGCGCGACAACGACATGGCAAAGCTCTGGGCCCACGTCACAGACCCCCCACCACCACCCACACTCAGACGCCCAGACCTGGTTCCGGCGTTCGATCAGGTGGTGGCGCGGGCCACGGCGAAGGATCCTGACGAGCGCTACGCCACGACGACCGAGTTCGCCGCCGCCGTCGATGGCGCGGCTGACGCGCAGCGTGCGAAGCCCGAGCCCGGCGCTCTCCAGGAGACGCGACTGGCGGGCGCCCCACCCCCCGCGCCGGCGGAGCCCGAGCACGACCTGTTCATCGCCGGATCCGTGGGCGGAGCGCCGGTGCCGCCGCCCGTCGAGCCGCCGCCCGCCGAGCCGCAGCGCACGGTCCCCCCGCCCGTCGACCCGCAGGGCACCGTGCCCCCGCCGACCGAGCGCCCCGCGCAACGCCCGCCCGCTGCGCAACCCCCGGCCCCACCCCCGCCCCCTGCGCAACCCCCGCCGGCGAGCCGGCCGGAGCCGGAGCGTTCCGGACCGAGCGCACCGAGCAGGCCCGCCCGGCGGCGCTGGCCGGTGGTGGCCGGCGTCGCGCTGCTCGTGGGCGCTGCCGCGGCGGCGGCGGTCCTCGCCACGAGCTCGTCCGACGACGACTCTCCGGAGGACCTCGGGCAGCGGGTGCCGGCGACCCTGAGCCCGGTGCCCACCAACAAGGTCGACGGTCTCGGGGACGCGACCATCCGGCTGAACGGGAACACGGCCACGGTCTCGCTCAAGACGAACGGGCTGCTCGACGGCGAGCCGCATGCGATGCACATCCACGCGGGCGAGAAGGGCGCGTGCCCGACGGTGGAGGCCGCGCGGGAGCACAACGGGCACCTGTCCATCAGCACCCTCGACGGTGCAGCGTTCTACGGGCATCCGCGCGTGGCCCTGACCACGAGGGGCGACATCGGCGTGGCCAGCATCCTGGAGTTCCCGCGCTACCCGGACACCGGGAAGATCAGCTACGAGCGCACGATCAAGCTCCGGCCGAGGACCGTCCGCTTCGTCCGCAGGAACCTCGCCGTCATCGTCATTCACGGCATCGACTACAACGGGAACGGCGCCTACGACGAAACACTCGGCGGAAGCGACCTCAACCCGGCGCTGTCGGGTGAGGCCACCGCGCCGGCGCTCTGCGGCGAGCTTCTCGCAGGGCAGGCCGCGCAGCAGAACGCGCGGAGCCCGGACGCCCCGCAGGTGTACACGGCCTCGCTGGGCCTCCCACCGGGCACGCGCAACGTGATCGTCCCGGATCTCATCTGTCACCTGGGCAGGACGATCTGAGCGCCGGAGTCAGCCCGCTCGCCGGGCAGCTGCCGGACCCGTCGAGCCTGATCGACGTGGACCGGCTCGTCAGCGCCTATCACGAGGACCAGCCCGACCCGTCGGTGGACGAGCAGCGTGTGTCGTTCGGCACGTCGGGACATCGCGGGACGTCCACGGCGCGCACGTTCAACGAGGCCCACGTGCTCGCGATCAGCGAGGCGGTCTGCCGCTACCGGGACGCACAGGGGATCGACGGGCCGCTGTTCCTCGGCCGCGACACGCACCTGCTTTCGGAGCCGGCCTTCCGCTCGATCGTCGAGGTGCTCGGCGCCCATGGCGTGGACGTGATGATCGACGCCGGCGACGGCTTCACGCCCACGCCCGCCATCTCGCACGCGATCCTCACCCACAACCGCGGGAGCGGGAGGCGCCTGGCCGACGGCATCGTCGTCACGCCGTCGCACAACCCGCCCGAGGACGGCGGCTTCAAGTACAACCCGCCGCACGGCGGCCCGGCCGACACCGAGGTCACGTCGTGGATCCAGAACGAGGCGAACGGGCTGCTGGACGCGGGGCTCGAGGGAGTCAGGCGCACGCCGTTCGAGCAGGCGGTCGACGGGCCCACGGTGCACCGCCACGACTACATCTCCGCCTACGTGGACGACCTACCCGCGGTCGTGGACCTCGACGCGATCCGCGACAGCGGGCTGCGGCTGGGAGTGGACCCACTGGGCGGTTCGAGCGTCGCGTTCTGGAGTGCCGTGGCCGAGCGCCACGGCCTGGATCTGACGATCGTGAACGACGCGGTCGACCCCACCTTCGGGTTCGTGCCCGTCGACTGGGACGGCAGGATCCGCATGGACTGCTCCTCGCCGTACGCGATGGCGCGCCTCACCGACCTCAAGGATCGCTTCGACGTCGCGTTCGCGAACGACCCCGACGCCGACCGGCACGGAGTGGTCACGCCGGGCGCGGGCTTGCTCAACCCGAACCACCAGCTCGCCGCCTGCATCGCCTACCTGTTCGGGGGCAACCGCGACTGGCCGGCGAGCGTGGGCGTCGGCAAGACGCTCGTCAGCAGCAGCATCATCGATCGCGTCGTGGCCGATCTGGACCGCCCGCTGGTCGAGGTGCCGGTCGGGTTCAAGTGGTTCGTCGAGGGGCTGACCGACGGCTCGATCGGCTTCTGCGGCGAGGAGAGCGCGGGCGCGTCGTTCCTGCGCCGCGACGGCTCGGTGTGGTCCACCGACAAGGACGGGCTGATCCCGTGCCTGCTGGCGGCCGAGATGAAGGCGCGCGCCGGCACGGATCCCAGCGAGATCTACGCCAGCCTGGCCGCGCGGTTCGGGGAGCCGGTCTACCGGCGGGTGGACGTCGCCGCCACGCCGAAGCAGAAGGCGGCGCTCGGGCGCCTGTCGCCCGAGCAGGTGAGCGCCGGGGAGCTCGCCGGAGAGCCGATCGTCGACGTGCTCACGGCCGCGCCCGGCAATGGCGCTCCGATCGGCGGGCTGAAGGTCATCGCGGAGAACGGCTGGTTCGCCGCCCGGCCGTCCGGCACGGAGGACGTCTACAAGACCTACGCCGAGAGCTTCCTCGGCACAGAGCACCTCGAGCGCATCCTCGGCGAGGCCGAGGGCATCGTCCAGAACGCGCTCGGCCCCAGCTAGCGGTTCGTTCCTGCCTTCCTGACTAGTGGTTGCTATGCAACCGAAAGTCAGCAAGGTAGACCGGCCGCGGCGGGTCAGCGGCCTATATTCCCTCGATGGCCGAGGTCTCGATCGGCTCGGTCTTCGCCGGCTACCGGATCGAGGGCGTGGCCGGGGAGGGCGGGATGGGCCGGGTTTACCGGGCCACTCAGATGCGGCTCAACCGGCCGGTCGCGCTCAAGCTGATCGTGCCGGAGCTGGCCGGCGACCCGGACTTCCGCGCCCGCTTCGAGCGCGAGTCGCACCTGTCGGCGTCGATCGACCACCCGAACGTGATCCCCGTCTACGAAGCCGGCGAGGCGGACGGGACGGCTGTTCATCGCCATGCGCTGGGTCGAGGGCACCGACCTGCGCTCGCTCATCGTGAGCGAGGCACGGCTGGACCCGGGCCGCGTGGTCGCGATCGTCGAGCAGGTGGGAGAGGCGCTCGACGCCGCTCACAGCGGCGGCCTGGTGCACCGCGACGTGAAGCCCGCCAACGTCATGCTCACCGCCACGCACGGCCGGGAGCACGCCTACCTCACCGACTTCGGGCTCACCAAGAAGACCGAGGCGACGAAGGCGCTCACGCGGACGGGACACTTCGTGGGCACCCCGGACTACATGTCGCCCGAGCAGATCACGGGTGCGCCCGCCGATGCGCGCGCCGACGTCTACGCGCTCGGCTGCCTCATGTACCACGCGCTCACCGGCCGGCCGCCCTACGACCGGGACAGCGAGGTGGCGACGATGTACGCGCACCTCAACGACCCGCCGCCCAGCGCGGTCGAGACAACTCCCGGCACGCCCGTGGCCCTCGATGCGGTGATCGCGAGGGCGCTCGCGAAGGAGGCCGCCCGGCGCTACCCGTCCGCGGGCGACCTGGGGCGCGCCTCGCGCGCGGCAATCGGCGGCCCCGACCCGTCGCAGCCCGAGCGCAGCCTGGCCACGGGTCCCGCCGCGCCGCAGGTCACCGAGATAACTCCGCCGCCACCCCCGCCCCCGGCCACGCCGCCGGAGGCTCCTCCCGGCGAGCGCCCGCGCCGGCGCGCGCTGCCGCTCGCGCTGGCCGCGCTCGTGGGCCTCGCGGCGGTGGGCGGGCTGCTCGCGGCGAGCGGCGTGCTCTCCGGCGACGGGGAGTCCTCCTCCGAGGACAACGGCTCACCGGCCGCCGGCGAATCGCCCGCCGAAACGACACCCAAAGCGGTCGCGACCATCCCGGCCGGCAACGGCCCGGACGGCATCGCCGTGGACGGCAACACGGTCTGGGTCTCCAACTCCGTGGGCGACACGCTGACGCGTCTCGACACCAAGACGAACAAGCAGATCGGCGAGCCGGTGCCGGTGGGCCGCAATCCCGACGGCGTGGCCGTGGCGGACGGAGCGGTGTGGGTGGCCAACACCGACGACGGAACGGTCAACCGCGTCGCGGCCGGCGCGGAGCCCGGCGTCACGGCGACCGTTCCGGTCGAGTCCGGACCCGAGAGCCTCTCCATCGGCGGCGCGCTGCTGTGGGTGGCGAACGGCAACAGCGACAGCGTGAGCCGCATCGACCGCGCCTCGGCCACCAGCGCCGGCTCCCCGGTCGGCGTGGGGAACAAGCCGATCGGCCTGTTCGCCGGCGAGGAGAACGTCTGGGTGACCAACAGCTTCAGCGGCACGGTCAGCTCGCATCGACCCCTCGTCGGGCGAGGTCATCGGCGAGCCCGTGCGCGTGGGGAAGAACATCCGCAGCGTGATCGTGGGGCTCGGCTCCGTGTGGGTCTCGAGCGTCGACGAGGACACGGTCACCCGGCTCGACCCGAGCTCCGGGGCGGTGGTCGGCGAGCCGATCACCGTCGGGGACCGCCCGAAGGAGATGGCGGTGGCGGGCGGCTCCATCTGGGTGGTCAACGAGGGCAGCAACTCCGTCAGCCGCATCGACCCGAAGGCCGGCCGGGTGGTCGGCCCGCCGATCGCGGTGGGCACGCGCCCGGTGGGAATCGCGGCCGGAGCCGGCTCCCTGTGGGTCAGCAACAACGCGAGCGACACGGTCACCCGCATAAATCCCTGATGCGGGAGTGCCCTGCAAGTTACTCGCGGATAGCGCGACTAACTTGCACCTCACTCGGGCCGGAGCCTGGTTTCGAGCACAGAACGCGCACGAAGGTGACAGGAGACGCACGCGTCACCGCACCGCCTCCTCACCCAGCAATCCCAGCCCCGCCTGACCCGGCGCGGCGCCCGCGCGGAGCCGATTGCCTCTAAAGCTGTTGATCGAGGTAGAACGCCGCGTTGATCAGCGCCAGGTGCGTGAACGCCTGGGGGAAGTTCCCGAGCGCCTCGCCGGTCAGGCCGATCTGCTCGGAGTAGAGGCCCACGTGGTTGGCGTAGGTGAGCATCTTCTCGAACGCCAGCCGCGCCTCGTCCACGCGACCCGAGCGCGCGAGCGCCTCGACGTACCAGAACGTGCAGATCGAGAAGGTGCCCTCCTCCCCCTCCAGCCCGTCGGGCGAGGCCTCGACGTTGTAGCGGTACACGAGGCTGTCGCTCACGAGCTCGCGTGACATGGCGTCGAGGGTCGACAGCCACCGCCTGTCGGTCGGCGCGACGAAGTTCACGAGCGGCATGAGGAGCACCGCCGCGTCGAGGAACTCGCTGTCGTAGTGCTGCACGAACGCCTGGCGCTCCTGGTGCCAGCCCCGGGCCATGATCTGGTGGTAGATCTGGTCGCGAGAGCCCTGCCACTTGGAGAGGTCGGCCGGGAGCCCGCGCTCGAGAGCGATCTTCACCGCCCGCTCGAGTCCCACCCAGGACATGAGCCGCGAGTAGGTGTAGTGCTTGCGCCCGCCGCGCTCCTCCCAGATCCCCTCGTCGGCCTGGTCCCAGTTGTCGCAGATCCAGTCGATCACGCGACTGAGGTCCACCCACGAGTCGTGGTCGATCGCGGATCCGTGCCGGCTGTAGAAGTAGACGGAGTCGATCAGCTCGCCGTAGATGTCGAGCTGCAGCTGGTCCGCGGCGCCGTTCCCGATCCGGACCGGCGCGGACCCCTGGTAGCCCTCGAAGTGGTCGAGCTCCTCCTCCTCGAGCTTCGAGCGGCCGTCGATCCCGTACATGATCTGGAGCGGGCCCTTCCCGCCGGGCCTGGGCTCTCGGAAGCGCTCGCGCATCCAGTCCATGAACGCCGCGGCCTCCTCGGTGAAGCCAAGTCGCAGGAGGGCGTAGAGGGAGAACGCCGCGTCGCGGATCCACGTGTAGCGGTAGTCCCAGTTGCGGCCACCGCCGAGCTGCTCGGGCAGGCTCGTGGTGGGCGCCGCGACGATCCCGCCGGTGGGCCGGAAGGTGAGCAGCTTGAGCGTGAGCGCCGAGCGGTGCACCACCTCGCGCCAGCGTCCCTGGTAGCGCGACTTCGAGAGCCAGCGGCGCCAGTACTCGATGGTGTTGTCGAACGCCTCGCGCGTCTCGTCCTCCGAGTACGGACGCGGCACGTAGTCGTCCTGCACCCGCTCGAGCACGAAGGTCACGCTCTGGCCCGCCGACAGCGTGATCTCGCACGTCACCCCGGTCGCGGTCATCTTCAGCGGCGTGGCCGACTCAAGCGCCATGGTCATGCCCTCGGAGCGGAACACCACCCCGTTCTCGTGGAACACGATCGTGTGCGGGTCGCGACCGTAGTCGAAGCGCGGCTCGACCTCGACCCGGAAGGTCAGCTCGCCGCGGACGCCCAGCACCCGGCGGATGAGCCGATGCCGGTAGACGCTCCCGGGCGCCTCGTGCACCGGCATGAAGTCCTGAACCTCCCCCACGCCGCCGCGGGTGAGGAAGCGGGTGATGAGGACGTTCGTGTCGGGGAAGTAGAGCTGCTTCGGCGTCCACCCCTCCGCCGCCGGTGCGATGCGGTAGTAGCCGCCACGCTGCCGGTCGAGGATCGCGCCGAAGACGCTGGGCGAGTCGAAGTGCGGGCAGCAGTACCAGTCGATCGTGCCGTCGGTGCCCACCAGCGCCGCCGTGTGGAGGTCCCCGATGACCCCGTGCTCGGCGATCGGCAGGTAGCCCGGAAGCCCCGTGTCCTCCGTCAAGTGCGCGACTCGGACGCGGTTCTCAACCTGCGGGCCTCGGCCTTCAGGATCCGGTACATCACCTGCGGGTGGGAGAGGAGGAAGTCCTCGAACTCCGCGCCGGGCACGACCAGGCAGCTGACCGGCGTCCTCGTCACGACCGAGGCGCTCGCCGGCTCGTCCAGCAGGACGGACACCTCACCGAAGAAGCTCCCCTGTGGCAGGACCCGGCGGTCCTCGTCGTCGATCACGACCGCCACCTCGCCCTCGACGATCAGGTAGACGGCCGACTGGGGGTCGCCCTGGCGGACGATCCACTCGCCCTCGCGGAAGGAGACCTGCTCGCAGCCCGCCGCGATCGCCTCGAGCTCGCTCTTCGGCAGATCGACGAAGAGGGCGAGCCGTCCGAGGTTCTCCGGGAACTCGACGTCGACCGCGTTCACGCGCGCAGCGTAACCGGGGCGACGCATGGACGACGCACACAAGGGGGTCGACCAGGCACGGGAGCCTGAGTTAGAGTCGCGCCCGTTGCGAACTGAGAAGCCGCGGGAAGCGAGCTTGTGGCAGCGCCTGCGGGGTGCTCGGGAGGCCGAGCTCTTTGGCCCACGCGGCAAGCTGCCCACGCGCGGCGAGCCGGACACGCAGCCGCAACACGGCCCTGCTCGTACTGGCCGGCATCATCGCCGCCGGACTGGCATTGCGGCTGGCCATCCCACGCGGCATCTGGCTCGACGAGGCCATCAGCATCCACCAGGCCCACCTGTCGCTGCACGACATGTTCGAGAACCTGCAGTACGCCGACCGCCATCCGCCGCTGCACCACCTGGCGCTGTGGGTGACGGTGCGCGTGTTCGGCGACGGTGAGCTCGCCGTACGCCTGCCCTCGCTGATCGCGGGCACGCTCGTGATTCCCGCGATGTACCTGCTCGGGAAGGAGCTCTACGACCGCCGGACCGGCCTCGTGGCCGCCGCGTTCGGCGCTGCCTCACCGCTGCTGATCTGGTACGCGCAGGAGGCACGGATGTACGCCTTCGTCACGCTCTTCGGGCTGCTCGCAGTGCTGACGCAGCTACGGGCGATCCGCGACGGGAGCGTGCTCAACTGGGCGCTCTACATCCTCGCCACCGCGGCGCTGCTCTGGTCCCACTACTTCGGCCTGCTCCTGATCGGGGTGCAGCAGCTCATCTTCGTGGGCGTCCTCATCCACCGGCGCCGCACCGGCGAGCCCTCGCGGCCGCTGCTCCTCGGCTTCGGCTACTCACTGGCCGTCCTTGCGATCCAGCTCGTGCCGCTCATAACGTTCGCCCAGAAGCAGTTCGACTCCACCGGCGCGGCGCTCGGCTCGCCGAGCGGCACCTACGACGACCTGTCGTTCTACGCGGTCGTGTCGAACATGGCGTGGGCGCTCTGGGGCTACCACCCCGACAACATCACGGAGCTGCTCGCCGCGATGTGGCCGCTGTTCCTGCTGCTCTCGCTGCTGCTGCTCGGACGCGGCGGCTCGCGGCAGACCATGATCCTCGGCGCGGCCGCCATCGCACCGATCGTCCTCCTGCTGTTCGTGGCGCTCTTCAACCGCGAGCTGTTCGAGGTGCGCTACTTCCTGGTCGCGGTGCCGCTGCTGCTGCTCCTGGTGGCCCGGCTCGTCACAGGGTGGATACACAAGCCGGAGGCGCGCCTGCTCGCCGCCGGACTCGTGATCCTCACGCTGCTCTTAGGCCTGGCCGACCAGCAGACCAACGACGGCAACCCGCGGCTGTACGACTTCCGCGGCGCGATCGACGAGGTGGAGGCGTCGGCCGGCCCCAACAGCGTGCTTCTCTACGAGCCGCCGGACATGCGCTACGTGCTCGAGTACTACGCGCCCGACATCAAGAGTCGGCCCCTGCGCCGGGGCGTCCCCAGGCGCAGCGAGGGCAGCCCCGTGTTCGTGCTCGCCTCCTTCCAGGACAACCAGCTCTTCTTCAACCGGACGAACAAGGTGGTCGGGCAGATCGACTTCCGCCGGCGCCTCCTCCAGGAGTTCGAGAAGCCGCAGACCCTGGTATGGGAGTTCCGATGAGCAGCCGCCCCTGGGACGTTCGCCTGAAGAAGGTCACCTGGGCCCCAGTGCCCGCCAACGTCAGCGTGCGCAACGCGGGTGCGCATCATGGCCCTCCTCGGGCTGCCGCTGGCCGTCTGGTACTTCGGCTGGCTGCTCAACCCCGACCGCATCGGCAACCCGATCCTCTACGGCATCCTGATCGCGGCCGAGCTCTTCAACCTCACGCAGGCGTTCGGCTTCTGGTGGACGTGCGCGAACGAGCGGGTGCGGAAGCCGAAGGCGCCGAGCGAGCGCGTGGCCGTGGACGTATTCGTGCCGGTCTACAAGGAGCCGGTGGACATCGTCGACCTGACCGTGGCGGCCGCCGCGGGTCTGCGCGGCGCCGAGGTGCGGGTGTGGGTGCTCGACGACGGCAACGACGACGCCATGCGCGACCTCGCCGCCCGCTACGGCGTGGGCTACATCCGCCGCGACGAGCACACCGGCGCCAAGGCCGGCAACATCAACAACGCGCTCGCTTTGACCGACGCGCCGTTCATCGCGGTCTTCGACTCGGACCACGTGGCCGACCCGACCTTCCTCGAGGCGACCCTCGGGCACATGGAGGACCCCAAGGTCGCGTTCGTGCAGACCCCCCAGTACTACGCGAACACCGAGGGCAACCGCGTCGCCGCGGCGTCCTGGGCCCAGCAGGCGCTCTTCTTCGGCGCGATCGCCCGCGGCAAGGACGGGCTCGACGCGGTGTTCTGCTGCGGCACCAACGTGCTGTTCCGCCGCACGGCCTTCGAGAGCGTCGGGCGGCTTCCCCACGAACTCGCTGACCGAGGACTTCGAGCTCTCGATCCACCTCCACGAGAAGGGCTGGAAGTCCGCCTACCTCCCGGACGTGCTGTCGCGGGGGCTCGGGCCGGAGGACATGGCCGCCTACGTCTCCCAGCAGCAGCGCTGGGCCAGGGGCTGCCTGTCGGGGCTTCCGCGCGCGCTGCGTGCGCGCCTCCCGTGGCGTCTGAAGCTGCAGTACCTGCTCTCGGCCTCGTACTTCCTGTCGGGGTGGACGGTGCTCATCTACATGAGCTTCCCCGTGGTGCGGCTGCTCTTCGGGGGGCAGCCCCTGGCCGGCATCGACGCGCCGGAGTTCCTGCTGCACTTCGCGCCCTACTTCGCCATGGCGCTCACCACGGCGGCGCTGGCCGGGGCGGGCGCGTACACCTTCGCCGCGTTTGCGCTCGCCGCCGCCAGCTTCTGGATCCACGTGCTGTCCACGATGTTCACCGTGCTGCGCCGCAAGGGCTCGTTCGTGGTCACCCCGAAGAAGGGCGCGGAGGCCCGCCAGCCGGGGGCGGTGATGCCGGCGCTGGTGGTGCGTCGGCGATCTTGGTGGCGGTCAGCATCTACGGCCTGATCCAGAACCAGGACGCGGCCACAATCAACAACGTGTCCTTCGCTGCCTTCCACGTGTCGGTTCTGATGACCGGGTGCTGGCCGGCGCTCGCGAAACCCCGGCCCGCGCCCCCGCGGCCCGGACCCGCGGCGATGAGGTGATGGCCTGATCCGCCCGGTGCGTGGTCTCGCCGTGGTGATGCTCGCGTTCGGGTTGGGAGGCACTGCGCTCTTTTCCTTCCTCGGATGCGGCGGGGAAGGACTCGTCCGAGCTCGGACAGCCCCGCGGACTCCCCGCTCGAGCCCGGGCCACCAGCGCCTCGAACGCGCTTCCTGGATCGCTACGTCCTCGAGGACGGCCGCGTGAGCCGGATCGACCAGGGCGGCGACACCGTCGGCGAGGGACAGGCGTACGGGATGCTGATCGCGGCCGCCGTGGGCGACTAGGAGCGATTCGACTCGATCTGGACCTGGACGAAGGACAACATCGTCCGCGCCGGACGGACTCATCTCGTTCCTGTGGCGCGACGGCCAGCGTGGAGGATCCCGAGGCGGCCGCCGACGCGGACGTGGACGCGGCCCGCGCGCTGCTCGCCGCCGCGTGCCGGTTCGATCGGCCCGCGTACCGCAAGGAGGCGCTGGCACTCGGCGAGGCGATCATGGACGAGGAGACCGCCTCGTTCCAGGGCGCCCCGGTCCTCACGGCCGGCCCCTGGGCGGTCAAGGACCCGATCACGCTGAACCCCAGCTACTTCTCGCCCGCCACCTTCGCGGCCCTGGGCGACGCCTCGCGCGACGGCCGCTGGGGCAGCCTCTCGGCCACCTCGCGCTCCGTCACCGACATCCTGATGCAGGCTCCGACGCTGCTGCCACCCGACTGGGCACAGCTCGACGGGGACAAGCCGGTGCCGATCGGCTCGCCCGGCCAGCCCGGGGGCGACTCCCCGGTTCGGCTTCGACGCCGCGCGCACGCTCATCCGCATGGCCGAGGACCCCGACCCCGCCGGCCGGCGGATCGCCGCCGGGGCGTGGCCCGTGTTCGAAGGGCGCAAGCCGGCCGAGATTCCGGTCGAGCACGACCTCACCGGCAAGCCGATCGGCGACAACCCCCATCCCATGGGGCTCGTGGCGGCCGCCGGCGCGGCCGATGCCGCCGGCCAGACTCGCCAGCGGGACGCGCTGCTGGGCGCGGCCGACGCCCTGGACAAGCGCCAGCCCACGTACTACGGCGCGGCGTGGGCGGCGCTCGGCCGGATCATGCTCACCTCGAACGCCCTCGACTGCTCCTAGGCGCTAGCGCGGCTCGCCCACGGCCGCCAGCGCCTGCTCCCCGAATTCCGCCGCCGATGGACGGGTGTCGGGTGCCTTGGCCAGGCGAGCGCAGGATCAGGTCGTCCAGCCGCCGGGGCACCTCGGGCCGCGCCTCGCGCGCCGACGGCGGCTCGGCGTTGATGTGGGCCCACATCTTGGCCATCCCGCCCGTCTCCCCCGCGTATGGGGCCGCGCCGGTGAGCATCTCGTAGAGGACGCAGGCGAGCCCGTAGACGTCTCCGCGTGACGTGGCCTCGTTGCCCTCGATCTGCTCCGGTGCGACGTAGTCGACGGTGCCCAGCATCTGCGCCGCGGCCGTGAGCCCCGACGCCGAGTCGGCCCGCTTCGTCAGCCCGAAGTCCGTGAGGTAGACGTGATCCTCGGAGGTCACGATCAGGTTCGACGGCTTCACGTCCCGGTGAATGAGCTCCTTCTCGTGGGCCACCTCGAGCGCGGAGGCCACCTGCGCCGCCAGCCGCGCCGCACGCGCCGGCTCGATTGGGCCGTCGCGCCGGATCAGGGTGCCGAGCTCGGTGCCGTCGACCCAGCGGGTGGCGATGAAGACGGTTCCGTCCTGCTCGCCGGCCTCGTAGAGCGGGACGATGTTGGGGTGGTCGAGCGCCGCCACCGTCCTGGCCTCGCGGCGCAGACGCTCGCGGACCACCGGGTCGTGAGCCGTCTCGGGCTCCACGACCTTGAGCGCGACCGGCCGGTCGAGCCGCACCTGGCGAGCCCGGTAGAGGATCCCGATCCCGCCCGAGCCCACGACGCTCTCGACCTCGTACCCGGCGACGACCGAACCCGGAGGGAGCACCGAGGCTATAGGTCGCGCTCCGTGACAAGGCCGTCGTAGAAGGCCCTTTCGACCAGGCGGACCCGCTCTGGTCCTCGGGCAGCCGATCGAGCTCGAGCTTCGCGTACAGCACCATCAGGTGGGTCTTCACGACGTCGACCGACAGGAAGAGCGCGTCGGCGATCTGCTGGTCGTCGGCCGGGCTCGCGGTCCCGGCGCGGTAGGGCCGGCAGAGCTCCACCAGCACGCGCAGCTGGGTGGTCGAGAGATCGACCGTGGGAGCGCCCTCGCGGGCCGGCGCGGGCACTGCCCGCTCCACGGCCACGGGAGCGCGGAAGATCGTCGTGGTGGCGCCGAAGCGCACCGTGTCGCCGTCGGCAAGGCGGTGGCGGCCGCTCAGGCGCTCGCCGTTCACGAAGGTGCCGTTGCGCGACAGGCCGTCGTCGACGACCGTCCAATCGTCCCCGGATCGCTCGAGCCGGGCGTGGAGGCGCGAGACCTGCGAGTCCCACGGAGAGGGAGATCGGATGAGGGCTGGCGCCCGACCGACGCCTCGACGAGGCCGGGGTCGAGCGTGAACAGCTGCTGGGCGTCGTCGCCGTCCCTGTAGACGAGGAACGGAAGGCCCGAGCGCTCGGCCTCGGCGCGAGCCTTCGCCTCCGAGATGGAGGGGGCGGCGGGAGGATTCTCGGACACGCCTCGCATTATCCCTGCTCGGTGTCCCGATCGGACGGGTCCGGCGCCTGCGTGGGGCGCTCTCCGATCGAGGTCACCTGCCCCGGCTCGGCCGAGGCCGCCGCCGGGCCCCCCTCATCCGGGACCGGGGCCCGGAAGAGGACGACCGTGTCGCCGAAGCGCAGGACGTCGCCGTCACGGAGCGCGTGGCGCCCCCTGACGTGCTTCCCGTTGAGGTAGGAGCCGTTGCGAGACTCGTCGTCCACGAGCACCCAGCCCTCCACCGTGCGGAGCAGCTCGGCGTGGCGGCGGGACACGTCGTTGTCCCAGGCGAGCGGGACGTCGCAGTCCGGCCGGCGGCCGACCGTGATCTTGGACGAGGCGTCGAGGCTGACGCTGTGCTGCCTCCCGCTCGGGTCGTGGAAGACGACGAAGGCGCGACCGCGCCGCTCGGCCTCGATCCGGTCGAAGAGCAGCCCGTCCACACGGGTCAGCTGGCCGGTCTCGGCGAGGGCGAGTCCCAGCTTGAGCGTGAGATCGCGCCTGGCCGGATCGTCGGCGGGCAGGAGCGACACGGCCCGCTCGAGCAGGTGGACGGCGGGAGGAATGTCGCCACGAGCCAGGGCGCGTCGCCCGGACGATCCGAGCCGGGCGGCGGCCCGGGTGGCCAGTTCCCGGCTTCGCTCGTCCCCGGGGCGAGCTCGGTCCGGTAGCTCCAGGCCCGCTCGAGGTGATAGCCGAGTATCTCCTCGTACTCGCCGGCCCGCTCCCCCGCCTCGCGCTCGAGCCAATCGGCGAAGCGCTCGTGGTAGATCGGCGCGGACCTCCTTGAGGATCCCCTGATACGCCACGTCGCGAACCAGGATGTGCTCGAAGCTGAACGTCTCCTCGCCGGCGAACCGCGCACCGTCCGGCTGGATGAGCTGCCTGCGCACGAGCGCGTCCAGATGGCGGTCGAGCGCGGCACGATCCTGGCTGCGGTTGATCGCGAGCACCGCTCCGCCTCCGAACGACCGCCCGACCACGGCGGCGGCCTCGACCACGGCGCGCTCCGCCGGATCGAGCCGGTCGAGCCGTGCTGCCAGCAGCAGCGTGGATGGTGGGCGGCACCGTGAGCGCGGCCAGCTCTCGGACCCCGGAGACCCCGGCCGCGTCCTGTTCCAGCTGGTGCTCGTCCCGGAGCATCCGCACCAGCTCCTCCACGAACAGCGGGTTGCCCTCCGCGCCGCTGAAGACGCGGCGGGAGAGATCGTCTGCCACGCCGGCGTTGCCGAGCAGGTGCTCGATCAGCGCGCCGCTCTCGGCTCCGCGTCAGCGGCTCGAGCTCGATCCGCGCGGCGCCAGGGAGGTTCCGCGGCAAAATCGGGCCTGGTGTCGAGCAGGTCGCTCCGGGCGGTGGCCACGATCAGGACCGGGAGGCCCCGACGGTGCCCGCCAGGTGCTCGATCAGCTCCAGGAACGTCGGCTCGCCCCAGTGAATGTCCTCGAAGAGGATCACGAGCGGCTGCCGGGCGGCCTCGGCCTCGAGCAGCTTGCGCACGGCCCAGAATGTCTCAGCGGTGGGCGCGACGGTGTCCGACAGCCCGAGCGCCCCGGCCACGCGCTCCACGAGCATGGCGGCGTCGTCATCGGCCGGGAGCAGCCCGCGCGATGCGGACCAGAGCGTCCTCGGAGCTCTGGCCGTCGTCGATCCCCGCGAGCCCCTCGACCACCTCGCGCAGCGGCCAGAAGGTGAGGCCCTCGCCGTAGGAGAGGCAGCGGCCGGCCACGACGGTGGCGGCTCCCCCGAGCGTGCCCGCGAAGTCCGTGGCCAGCCTGGACTTGCCGATCCCCGCCGGCCCCAGCACGGTCACCAGCTCGCAGGATCGCTCGGCGGCCGTGCGCTTGAAGGCGGCGTGAAGCAGAGCCAGCTCGCGCTCGCGCCCGACGAGCGGTGAGCTCATCGGCCGGTCCACCGCCGCCGCGGGGCTCCCCACGTCGAGCAGCCGGAAGGCGGGCACGGGGAGGCTCTTTCCCTTGAGGTCCAGCGGCGGCACCGGCTCGACCTGAACCGCGTCGCGGACCAGCGCGAGCGTGTGCTCGCCGATGAGGATCTCCCCCACGTCCGCGGCCTGCTCCAGCCGGGCGGCCACGTTGACCGCGTCTCCGGTCACGAAGGCCTGGCCGCGCGAGGCATCGCCCGCGATGACCTCGCCCGTGTTCACGCCGGTTCGAGCCTGCAGGCGCACGCCCCAGCGCAGCTCGAGCTCGTCGTTCACCTCCGCGAGCGCGGTCCGCATCTCCACCGCTGCCCGCACCGCGCGCAGCGCGTCGTCCTCGCGCACGGTCGGAATGCCGAAGACGGCCATCACCGCGTCGCCGATGTACTTCTCGACGGATCCGCCGTGGCGCACCAGCGCGTCGCTCATGGCCTGGAAATAGCGGCCGAGCACCTGTCGGAGGGACTCCGAGTCGAGCGTCTCGCCGAGGCTCGTCGAACCGGCGAGGTCGCAGAAAACGACCGTCACGACCTTCCGGAGTCCCAGGGGCCCCGACGTCTCGGGGGCAAGCGCCATCCCGCACGCCGGGCAGAAACGGGCCCGCTCGGACGTCTCCTCGCCGCAGCTTGGACACGTGCGCACGCGAGGGAGTCTAGGCGTGCCCTTGGCTGACGGCTGCGGCCGGACTGCCGTAGGGTTCGGACCGATGGCGGGCGAGCAGCTGCGGGTGACCGAAGGCAACGCGCGTGGCACGAGCCTGGCGGTGGAGGCCGAGCTGCTCATCGGGCGCGCGGCGCCCGAGGAAGCGGGAAAGCTCGGCGACGATCCCGAGATCTCGCGCCGCCACGCGCGGGCGTCGCGCGCGGCCAACGGGCAGCTCACGATCGAGGATCTCGGCTCGGCAAACGGGACGTTCGTGAACGGCGAGCGCATCGACGCGCCGCGCGCGCTGGACCTGGGCGACGTGGTGAAGATGGGCCAGACGCTTCTGCAGGTGACCGACGCCTCGGGCGGCGTTCCGGAGCCCACGCGCCTGGGAGCGGCCGTACCCGCCGGGCTCGAGGCCGAGCCCGATGAGCAGCTGCTGGTCGTGGCCGGCACGGCCGAGGGTCGCCGGTTCACGCTGGACGACGAGCTCGTGATCGGGCGCGCCGTGAGCGGAGAGGGACGGCTGGCCGACGATCCCGAGCTCTCCCGCCGCCACGCGCGCGTGTTCCGCGATGCCGGTGGCGCGCTGAGCATCGAGGACCTCGGATCGGCGAACGGGACCTTCGTGAACGGCGAGCGCGTGCAGGAGAGCCTGCTGAAGGTGGGCGACTCGATACGTGTGGGCGAGACGACCATGGAGGTCACCGGCTTCGAGCAGGCGCCCTCCGCGCCGGCCGCTGCTCCCCCGCCGCCCCCCGCCGCGGCGCCGCCACCTCCGCCCGTGGAGGCGCCCCCGCCGCCCCCGGTTGCCGCGCCCCGCCCCGCCCGCCCCCGCCTCCACCCCCTCCTCCTCCGCCTCCGCCCCCTCCCCCGCCGCCACCGCCGCCGCCCGTCGCGGCTCCGCCTCCTCCGCCTCTGGACCCGAAGCCGGTCGGCGCCGAGCTTCCCCTCGGCACGGTCGTCGCCGGGTGCCGTGTGGACGAGGTCATCGGACGCGGCGACATGGGCGTGGTCTACGGGGCCGAGGAGCTCTCGCTTCAGCGCCGGGTCGCGCTCAAGCTGATCCGCCCCGAGCACTCGGAGGAGGAGCGGTTCCGCGAGCGCTTCCGCCGCGAGTCGAAGGTGGCCGCCTCGATCGACCACCCCAACGTCATCCCGATCCTCGAGGCCGGCGACGAGAACGGACTGCTCTTCATCACGATGCGCCTGGTGGAGGGCACCGACCTGCGCTCGCTGATCGCGACCGAGGGACGCATCGATCCTCTGCGTACGGCGCGCATCGTGGGCCAGGTGGGCGCCGCCCTCGACGCAGCCCACGCGCGCGGCCTCGTGCACCGCGACGTGAAGCCGGCCAACGTGCTCCTCGCTCGCGCCGACCACGTGTACCTCAGCGACTTCGGGCTCGCGAAGAGCGCGAGCGAGATGGGCGGGCTCACCCGCCAGGGATCGATCCTCGCCCGCGCCGAGTACATCGCGCCCGAGCAGATCGTGAGCGATCGCGCCGATGCGCTCACCGACGTCTACGCGCTCGGCTGCCTGCTCTTCGAGTCCCTCACCGGGGAGCAACCGTTCGCTGCATCGACGGGCGGCGCCGGGATGCTGGCCCACGTCGAGTCCCCGCCCCCCTCGGTCGTCGAGCGGCGCCCCGACCTGCCCCGCGCCTTCGACGACGTGGTGCGCCGGGCGATGGCGAAGGACCCGGCCGAGCGCTATCCCTCGGCAGGGGACCTGGGACAGGCGGCGCTCGTGGCCGCGGGCGAGCTCCGCCGCGCGAAGGAGGAGTCGGTCGTCGCCACCGGCGAGGCGGCGTCGTTCCTGGGAGCGCCCGGCCTGCCCGCGCCCGCGCGCCCGCGCGTCGAGGTCGCGGCGGCGCCCGCGGGCGCTCCCGCGGCTCGCGCCGAGCCCACGCCCGAGCCGGCGAGCCAGGGCGGCTCCGCCCTTCGCTGGGGCTTCGCCCTGGCGATCCTGGCGCTCCTGGCAGTCGGCATGTTCGTGGCGCTGGGCGCCCTCGACCAGCTCTGACCCGTGCCGCCGACCGAGGTAGATCAGAACTACCTGGCCGGGGTCCGCAAGCGCCTGGATCCGCTCTTCGCGGCGGGGCCGCCGGAGAGCTTCGACGCCGTGGGCGATCGCCTCGTCGTCTTCTCCGATCACCACCGCGGGACGGGTGGAGGGGAGGACGACTTCCGCAGGTGCGAGCACGCCTACACGGCGGCGCTCGGCTTCTATCTGGAGTCGGACTACCGGCTGCTCCTGCTCGGAGACGTGGAGGAGCTCTGGGAGGTTGCGCAGCCCGAGAGGATCTTCACCCGCTATGAGCACGTGCTCGGGCTCGAGCGCTCGTTCGCGGAGCGGGGAAAGCTCGAGCGCTTCTGGGGCAATCACGACGACCTGTGGGCGAACGAGGGCCGCGTCAGGAACAGGCTGCGCCCGGTGATCGGCCCGGACGCCCCGGTCCGGGAGACGCTCAAGATGAAGGTCGAGTGTCCGGGCGGCGAATCGGGGACGGTCTTCTTCGCGCACGGCCACCAGGGGACTCCGGAGAGCGACTCCTGGGTCAGCAAGCTCACCCGGCTGCCCGTTCGCTTCATCTGGCCGCTGATCCAGCGCTTCTTCAACGCGTCGGCGACCACGCCGGCCCAGGACCACGAGCTGCGCGGCCGGCACGACACCGCGCTGTTTCACTGGGCCGCGGAGCAGCCCGGCCGGATCCTGGTCGCCGGTCACACCCACCGCCCGGTGTTCAGTGACTCGAAGCCGCGTCCGCCGGTCACGCGCCCGGTCTCGGAGCTCGAGGCGGAGCTGGCGCGGGCGAAGGCGGCCGGCGATCGGGCGCTGGCGGCGCGAACGGCCGTGGAGCTCGAGTACGCGCGCACGCTCATCCGCCGCCCGGAGCAGACCGTGGAGATCTCTCCGCCCTGCTATTTCAACACCGGATGCTGCTCCTTCCCCGACGGGGACATCACGGGACTCGAGATGGCGGACGAGCAACTGCGTCTCGTTCGCTGGCCGGCAAACCTCAAGGAGCTCAGACGTGAAGGCTCGACCGAGCTCGACTTCGACAAGCGCGTTCTCGTGAGTGTGCCGCTCGCGACGATCTGCGAGGCCGTTGGCGAACGGCGCGAACCGCGGATCGTCGAGCAGGAACTGGCTGCTGGCCTGAAGGCGTGAGCGTGGCCACCCGCTCAGCCGCCCTGCTCGGGGTCGCGTTCGTCCTGCTCGCCACGGCCGCCGGCGCGGATGCCCGCAGCGTCCACATTCGCGGGACCGCGTACGAGTTCAACAACGTCGACGTCCTGCTCGGGGGCGCGACGATCCGGGTCGCGGAGTACCCCCGCCTGCGGGCGAAGGTGAAGCGCAACGGCAAGTACGACCTGCGCGTTCCCGACCGCAGGCGCGTCACGCCCTACATCGTCGCGGACGGCCACCACACGATCTATCTCCAGACGTTCCGGACCGCCGGCGAGGACCTCGAGCGCGTGAACTTCCAGACGCCGACCGATGGCATCTACCGCGCCCTGGCGGCGCTGCTGGCCGTGCCGCTCGAGCCCGACGGCGAGCTGCGCGACTGCGGGATCGTGTCGACCTTCAGCACCCGCAACGTCCGCACCCTCAGCTTCGGCGGCTTCACCGGCTACGGCGCCCACGGCGTCGCGGGAGCGACCGCGTTCGCGTCGCCGTTCCTCCCGGCGCCGATCTACTTCAACGAGGACGTGATCCCCGACCCGGCGCAACCGCTCTCCTCGGCCGACGGCGGCGTGATCTGGACCCGTGTCCCCGCCGGCGTCTACAGGATCCGGGCCCGGCACCCCTCGACCAGGTTCGCGAGCTTCGTCGCCACCTGCGCGCCCGGCCGCGTCGTGAACGCCAATCCCCCGTGGGGGCTTCACGAGCTGGGCAAGGCCCAGAAGGCCACGGTCTCGGCGCGCTGGACGGGGTTCGGAGCGCTGGTGCGCCTCGAAAGGCTTCGCGTCTCGAAGCTGCCGCCCGGCGCGACCGTTCGGATCCGCTGCACAGGAGCGCTCTGCCCGTTCAAGCGGCGGACCGCCGCCAAGCCGACGGGCCGGGACGTCGACCTGCTCGACGTGCTGGGCCCCGCGCTGCGGGAGTTTCGGGCGGGGCAGACCGTCGAGGTGCTCGTGACTGCGCGGAAGTACGACGGCACGCTCTTCCGCTGGCGGTTCAGCGAAGGGAGAACGCCGAGGGCCGTGGAGCTCTGCGTGCCGCTCGGGAACACCAAGCCGCGGGCGCGCTGCGCATGACCGCCGAGCTGCCGCCTCCGGTGCGCGCCGCGATCGACGCCGCGAACGGCGCCGACCAGCCGGCCTTCCTCGCGGCCTTCACGCCCGATGGTGTGGTGGACGACTGGGGGCGCGAGTTCCACGGACCGTCCGAGATCGCGAGCTGGAGCGATGGCGAGTTCATCGGCGTGGCTGTGACCCTCGAGGTTCTCAGCGCACGAACGGAGGAGCAGGACACCGCGGTCAAGGCACAGGTCGGCGGCGACGGCTTCAACGGGCCCTCGACCTTCACGTTCCAGGTCGAGGGCGATCTGGTGGCGCGCATGACGATCCGCGCGTAAATCCATTAGCGTCGCCGCGATGCCGATCGGTAAGGCCGGGCCGCCCGTCAGCCAGATCAGTCAGGCCTATCCCGACAGGGTCGAGGTCCGGGGCCGCGACCTCTGCGGCGACCTGATGGGGAGACTGAGCTTCACCGAGTACTTCCACCTCCTGCTCACCGGTGAGGAGCCCACCGAGGAGCAGCGCTACTTCCTCGACCTCCTGCTCGTGGCGATCGCCGAGCACGGCATGATGCCCACCAACGTGGCCGCGCGCATGACGCTCGCGGCCGACCCCGGATCGCTGCAGGGCGCCGTGGCCGCGGGGATCCTCGGCTGTGGCCCGGTGATCCTGGGCACGTCCGAGGCGTGCGCGCGACTGCTCGAGGAGGCCCAGGAGAAGGTGGCCGCCGGCGGCGAGGCCGCGGCCGTGGCCGCGGAGATCGCCCGCGCGGTCCAGGCCTCCGGCGACAAGCTCCCGGGATTCGGCCATCCGGTTCACCGCCCGCTCGACCCGCGCGCGGAGCGGATCCTCGAGCTGGCCGACGAGCACGGGGTGAGCGGGCCTCACGTCGAGCTGGTCCGGCGCCTGCGCGACGGAGTGGCGGAGGCCTGGGGCAAGCCGCTCACCATGAACGTGTCGATGCCGATCGCCGCTGTGATGCTGGACCTGGGCTTCTCGTCCGCCACGGTGAAGGCCGTGCCGATCCTCGCGCGCACGGCCGGGCTGCTCGCACACCTGGCCGAGGAGCAGCAGCAGCCGCTCGGTTTCCTCATGGCCGGGCGGGCGGAAGAGGCGATCGAGTACCAGCCCCCACCGGAGGACGGATCGCGCTGATCCTCGCGCCAGAGGTCGAGACCCGCCCGTGGGCGGACCAGCTCGCCGTCGACGACGCGAGCTACAGGACCCAGCTCGCCTATCTCTACGAGCGCTCGGCCTTCTATCGCGGCAAGCTCGACGACGGCGGATTCCCCTCACCCGACGCGGCCGGCGGGCTCGCCGACATCGCCCGGCTTCCGCTGACGGAGAAGCGCGAGATCAGGGACACGTGCACTCCCGCCAACCCGATCGGGGCGCATCTCTGCGCCACGCCCGCGGAGATCGTCCGCATCTACTCGACGAGCGGCACGACCGGCACCCCGAGCTACATCCCGCTCACGGCGGGCGATCTCGACAACTGGATCACGGGATCCGCACGCAGCTACGCGGCCTCCGGCGTCGAGGCGGGCCAGCGCGTGGTCACTACCTACAACGCCGGCCCGTTCGTGGCCGGCGCGGCGCTTGCCTCGTTCGACCGCATCGGCCTCACCCACATCCCGGTCGGGACCGGGAACACCGAGCGGCTGATGCGCGCGATCGAGCTGCTGGGCCCGCAGGCGGCCGTGCTGACCCCCTCCTACGCCGCCTACCTCGTCGAATGGGCGGCGGACCGGAGGTTCGATCTCCGCGGGTCGAGCGTCGAGCGCGTGCTCGTGGCTGGCGAGCCCGGCGGCGGCGAGCCGGCCCTCCGCGCGCGGCTCGAGGAGGGCTGGGGCGCGCGAGTGACGGAGGCGATGGGAATCGGCGACATCGGCGTGTCGCTCTGGGGCGAGTGCGAGGAGCGCGACGGCATGCACCTCGGCGCTCGCAACTTCGTCCACGCCGAGCTGATCGACCCGGACACCGGAGCGGCGCTCGGCCTGGACGACGGCGCGACGGGCGAGCTCGTGCTGACGCATCTCCGGCATCGCGCGGCCCCGCTGCTGCGCTTTCGCACGCGCGATCACGTCGAGCTCCGGACGAGCACCTGCCCGTGCGGGCGCACGAGCCCGCGCGTGCGCTGCATCGGCCGGACCGACGACATGCTCATCGTCCGCGGCGTGAACGTCTTTCCATCGGCCGTGCGCGAGGTGGTGAGTGCCTTCGTACCCGACGTGAGCGGTCACATCCTCGTCAGGCCCGAGGCGGCGGGCGTGAAGCAGGAGCCGCCGCTCCCGGTGAGCGTCGAGCTCGCGCAGGGACGGATGGGCGACCTCGACCTGGCCGAGGCGATACGCGAGAGACTGCGGGCGACGCTCGTCGTGCAGATGCGCGTGGAGCTCGTGCCGTGGGGCAGCCTGCAGCGCAGCGAATACAAGTCGAAGCTCGTCGAGCACTAGGTCAAGGGAGGTCGGATGCGAAAGCTTCAGAGCCAGGGCGTGCACCACATCACCATCGTGGGTGCCGGCCGGCAGACGTCGATCGACTTCTGGGAGGGCGTGCTCGGCATGCCCTTCGTCTTCGAGCAGCCCAACCTCGACAACGCATCCGAGAGCCACCTCTACTTCGATCCGGGCGACGGGCGCCTGATCACGATCTTCACCAACGAAGAGCGCCAGGGCGATCCGGGCCGCACCCCCACCGACCCCGGCTGCGTGCACCACCTCGCGTTCGCGGTGTCCCAGGCCACCTTCCACCAGGCCGTGGAGCGACTCGACGAGCGCGGGATCAAGCACAGCGGGGTGAAGGACCGCGGCTTCATGGACTCGATCTACTTCGAGGACCCGCTCGGCCTCCTCATCGAGCTCGCCTCGTACCGGTTCGAGCCGCCGGCGGGGCTGACGCACGCCGACGTGCTGCTGGAGGCCCACAGGCTCCGCGTGGAGCGCGGCGACTACAACATCGCCCGCGACCACCTCGCGGATGCCATCGAGCGGCTCGTCACGCGCTCACGCGAGACGCTCTCGGACGACCGCTCGCCCAAGGACCCCTACGCGTAGGGCTCGTGCACGGCGGTCCTGTCGCCGCTCCGCGTGATCGGCTCGCGGAACAGGAGGAACGTCTGGCCGACCCGCATCTGGTCCTGGTCGAACAACCGGCGGCGCCCGACGACACGCTCTCCGTTGACGTAGGTCCCGTTTCGCGAGAGCCCGTCGTCGACCAGCATCCACTGGCCGGCCATCGGTCGCAGCTCTGCATGGACCCTCGAGACCTCCGAGTCCCAGTACAGGGACATGTCGCACTCGTCCCCTCGCCCGACCGTGTTGGGATCGTCACCGAGCTCCACGAGTCGCTGCCTGCCCTCACGGTCCCGGTAGACCACGAACGGCGCGCCCATGCGCTCGATGGCGAGCCGGTCCTCCAGCTCGGCGGGAGTGGCCAGATCCGGGCTGAGCGGTGACTCCGACATCGCCTGGATGAGCGTAACCCTCAGGCGAGTGGCGGGGCAAGTCGCAGCTGAGGCCCCGCAGCGGGTACAAATCGAAGCTCGCCGAGAAAAGACCGGGAGGAAGAGATGGCCGAGAACACGCTGAACATCCTCAAGCCGAGCGTCAACAACCTGACCGCCAGGATCTTCGTGCGAGCCGCCGGGCTCGACTTCGACGAGCAGGACGTGTGGGGCCAGACCACGACCCCGAACTTCCTGCAGAAGGACCCGGCCCACCTCACACCGCTGCTCGAGGAGGAGGGGCTGCCGAGGGGCTCGCTCTGGGAGAGCTGCGCGATCATGCAATACCTCTGCAACAAGCACGACCTCACCGAGCTCTATCCGGCGGATCCGGGCCGCCGGGCGATGGTGGACAGCGCGATGTTCTACCTGATCGGCACGCTCTATCCGCTCGTCGCCCGCGCCACGTATCCGGCGCTCGGCTTCCCGCAGTATCCGGGCGAGGTGGCCACCTCGGATGCCGACGACGCGATGAAGGCACGGGCTCAGCAGGACGCGACCGAGGCGCTCGCCGAGCCACTCGACGCCTACCGGTCGTTCTTCCTGGACGGGAAGACCTTCATCGGCGGGGACTCACCCTCGATCGCGGACATCCGGCTCGCCGCGACGCTCGAGTTCCTCCGCGCGATCGACTACGAGTTCCCGGCCTGGGCCGAGGAGTACATGAGCGCCATGGAGACCGCCCTCGGCGACGCCTACAGCGAGCCGGCCGCGGACGTGCGCGGCTTCGTCGCCCAGGCGAAGTCGTAGCGCATCAGACGCGCGCGGGATCGGCCTCGGCTTCGATCACGTCGACGCTGTCCGCGGGCGCGTTCTGGCGCCTCGACAGCACCAGGAAGGGCAGAGCGAAAGCCGAGATCCCGGCGCTGATCAGATACGACGAGCCGTAGCCCCAGGCGTCGGCCGACTTGCCGAGCAGCGGCTGCGCCCAGACCCCGCCGCTCGACCCCAGCATCGAGTCGAACGAGAGGATCGTGGCCCGCTGGCGCGACGGGATCAGGCCGTTGATGTAGGTCTGCCGGATCGGCGTGGCGGCGGCGAACAGCAGGCCCCAGACCGAGGTCAGCCCGACCACCACCCAGAAGTTCTCGATCGCTCCGATCAGCGCGAGCGTGCCCGTGCTCATGGCCGCGATCGCGATCAGCGCCGAGGTGCGCCGGTGGAAGAGCCGGCGGATGCCGGGAGCCGCGATCCCGCCGAGGATCTGCGCGCCGGCCACGAGCGCCGCCGCCAGCCCGGCCACCTGGTACGCCTCCGAGTCTCCGTACAGCTCCAACAGGTACGGCTGCAGCGCGTAGAACGCGTAGATGCCCACGCCGCCGGCGAAGAGGACCTCGACCATCAGCCACTTGACCGCGGGCACCCGCCAGCCGTACTCGATCGAGGCGGAGGCGATCTTTCGCATCTCGGTCAACGGCGAGCCGCCCTTGGCGGGGGTGAAGCCCACGTCGTGCATGAGCCTGAAGGCGACCACGAACATCACGGCCAGGACCACCCCGCGGAGGACGAACGGCACGCCCAGGCTGGTCTGCTCGGCGATGAAGCCGCCGGCCACCGACCCCGTGAGCATCGCCGCCCCGGTGACCACCTGGCCGCGGCCGAACACCGCCTCGAGCTCGCCTGTGAAGCCGGTGGCGGTGAGGGCGTCCACGAGCCATGCCTCCACCGCACCGGAGAAGAAGGTGAAGCCGAGGCCGAGAAGCAGCGAGGCGGCCGCCCACTGCCAGAACGGCGCCTCGATCTGCCACAGCAGGACGTAGAAGAGCGTCGACGCGGCGAGCGTGACCGTGCCGAGCAGGTACGAGGCGCGGCGGCCGACCGTGTCGGCGACGATCCCGGTGGGCACCTCGAAGAGCACCATCCCGACGGTGAAGAACGCGTTCGCGGCGAACGCCTCGAGGTTCGACAGTCCCGCGTCGAGCAGGAAGATCGTGTTGATCCCCCAGATCAGCGATGCCGCCAGCGTGTTCCCGAGCAGGAGCAGGAGATAGGTCCGCTGGATGGAGGCGGATGTGGGCACGTACTAGAGATCCCTCCGGGGCCGCCGACTCATCGGTACCTTGCGGCGATGCACGACGGCCGGCTCGAGCTCCTGGTGGCCGACCTCGCGGTGCTCGACGCTGCGATCGAAGGTCCGGGGGCGCTTTCCCGCGCGCTTGGAGGGTGTGCTGTGGCTGACGGCTGGGAGGCCTTTCCGAGCGCCCTGCCGGCCGCGCGCGGCGCTCTGGCCGCCGATCCGGAGGGGGCTCGCTGGGGGACGCGTCTGTTCATTCTCGACGAGCCGCGCACGCTAGTCGGCTGGGGCGGGTTCAAGGGCCCGCCCGTTGACGGAGTGGTCGAGCTCGGGTACGCCGTCGCTCCCGACTTCCGCTCGCGAGGGATCGCATCCGACGCAGTGCTGGAGATGCTCCGGGAGGCGTTTGCGCACACCGGGGTCGTGGCGGTCATCGCGCACACGCTGGCCGAGCCGAACCCGTCCACACGCGTGCTCGAGAAGACCGGCTTCCTGTTCGATGGCGAGCTGACCGACGAGGAGGACGGCCGGTTGTGGCGCTGGCGCCACGAGCCGTCTTAGCGCGCCAGGCCGAGCACCTCGAACAGCTTCGCCGGGCGCCCCATCCGCAGGATGGAGCGCTCGTAGATCCGCGCGCAGATCCTCAGCAGCACCGCGACGCTCAGAACCAGCAGCCCGAGCGACAGGACGATCTCCACCGCCCCGGCCTCCCCCAACGCCACCCGCGCGGGCATCGCGATCGGTGAGGAGATCGGGACGAGCGACACCACGACTGCCAGCGTCGACGACGGGTCGTCGAGCGCCGGGAGCACGAGCAGATACGAGGCGATGAGCAGGAACGTCAGCGGCGTGCTCGATGCCTGGAGGTCCTCCTGGCGCGACACGGCCACCCCGGCGATGGCGTACAGGCAGGCGTAGAAGCCGTACCCGAAGAGGAACCAGACGAGCGCCACGCCCAGCGCTCCGACCGTCGAGCCGGTCAGCTCCACGGCACCGCTTGCCGCCGCGAGGCCCAGGCCCACGACTCCGGCGAGCAGCAGCTGCAACAGGCCGAGCAGGCCTATCCCCAGGATCTTCCCGGTCAGGAGCGGGCGCGGGTTGATGGTCGCGAGCAGCACCTCCACCACACGCGAGGCCTTCTCCTCCACCACCCCCGTGGCCACCGCGAGGCCGAAGACGATCAGCTGCCCGTAGAGCAGCAGCGATGCCGTGAACGCGACCCCCGCGCTGCCGTCGTCCTCGTCCGAGGGGTCCAGCGCCCGCGCCTGGAGCGGTGGCGGCTCGAGCGCGCGACGCGCCTCCTCCCGGTCGAGGCCCTGCTCGCGAAGCGCCGCATCGGCGCGCACCTGGCGCGCGGCTACCTGGAGGACCTGCGTCAGCTCGTCCGGCGGATCCACGTCCAGCGTGATCAGCTCCCCGCCCACCACCGCGGCGTCCACGTCCTCGTCGCGGACGGCCGCACGTGCCTCGGCGGCGTCGGCGAACTCGCGGACTCGGACGCGCGCGTCGAACTGCGGTGCCAGCGAGCGTGCCGTCCGGACGATCGCCGACGACTCGCCGCCCTGGGCGCCGACGTCGTAGGTCTCGCGGTCGTCCCCGCCCAGCACCCCGGCGAGGATGGCCCCGGCCGCGACGAGCGCCACGATGACCGCGGTAGAGATCTGGAAAGCGCGCTGGCGGACGCGCTCGCTGAGCTCTCGCCGCGCCACCAGGAGCATCGCCTGGCGGTCGCTCATCGCTCGACCACCTCGCGGAACAGCTCGGCGAGCGTGGGCTGCACCCGGGCGAAGGTGTGGACCGCACCGACGCGGCGCGCGGCGTCGAGCACAAGCTGGTCGTCCACGTGCTCGTCGAGCTCGAGCACCACGCCGCGCTCGTCGCTCTGCAGCACGCGCACTCCGGGCACACCGTCCAGCCACCCATCCGAACCCCCGTCCACGTCCACGCGCAGACGCGGCTCCGTGCGCTCTGCCCGGAGCTCGTCCACCCTGCCCGCCGCGACGATGCGACCGCCGTTCACGATCGCCACCCGATCGCACAGCCGCTCAACGAGATCGAGCTGATGCGACGAGAAGATCACAGCCACGCCATCGGCGGCGCGCTGCCTGAGCACCTCGGTCATGACATCGGTGCCGATCGGATCGAGGCCGGAGAAGGGCTCGTCCAGGATCAGCGCGATCGGGTCGTGCACGAGCGCCGCGGCGAGCTGGACCCGCTGCTGGTTTCCCAGCGACAGCTCCTCCACGCGCTGCTCCGTCATTTCGCTCAAGCCGAGGCGCTCGACCCAGCTCGCCGTGGCCTCCGCGGCCTCGCTCTGACTCCGCCCGTGCAGGGTCGAGAGGTAGCGGAGCTGACGATCGACCCTCATCTTCGGATAGAGCCCGCGCTCCTCGGGCATGTAGCCGAAGTGGCGCTGGTCGTCGCGCGTCGCGGTGGAGCCGTTCCAGCGAACCTCCCCGGTGTCCTGCTCGAGAACCCCCATCGCGATCCGCATCGCGGTCGTCTTCCCCGACCCGTTGGGCCCCACGAACCCGAGCACCTCCCCGTCGGGCACCGTGAGGGTGAGCCCGTCGAGCGCCACGGTCTGCCCGTAGCGCCGGCCTAGATCGAGAAGCTCGAGCACTTTTCGACCCCTTCCCAGGTGCTCCGCGTCTTACACCAGGTCCACCAGGCGTGCCACCGCACGCCCAAGCTCGCCACGCGGCTCACGACCCCCGAGCGCCAGTTGGGCGCCCATTCGCGAACGCGGCAGCGTCAGCGCCGCCCGTCCGTGCCACCCGTCGTGGTCGGCGCCGTTGAGGACAACGATCGGCTCCGGCCCCACCCGCGCCAGGCAGGCGGCGGCGACCGGCGCCAGAGCCGGCTCCGCCCCGGCGCCCGCGACCAGAACCGTGCTGTCCGCAAGCGCCGCGTGCCGGCCACCCAGAGCAGCTGAGCCCGCGTCGAGAACGATCGGAGCGAAGTGGCGAGCGCAGTCCGTGAGCGCCAGCGCATCGGCCCCGCTGACGAGGCAGAGCCGGCCGAGCGGCCGTGTGGCCGCACGCGGAACGTCGGCCAGCGAGCGCGCGAGGCGGGTGGCCGCCTGCGTCGCGATGGCCACGCCGGAGCCGGGCGACTCGCAGGACACGGCCGCCGCTCCGGCCGGGTCGCGCGCGGCCAGCTCCGCGGCGAGCGCGCGAGCGACCATGGTGGCCCCACAGCCTGGCGCGAGGCCGAAGACGGCGATCACCGGCCGCGGCTCCGCGACCGGCGGGCGGGCGACGGGCTCGCGCTCGGCCCGGTCGGCCGGCTCGAGCAGCCAGGAGCCGGCCGCGCTCAGCACGGCTCCCGCCAGACCGCGCCGGCCCGGGAGATCGGTGAAGCCGGTCAACGCGCCACCGTGGCGCCGGTCTCGACCGCCAGCCGGTCGGCGAGTGCGCCGAGGGCAGCCGGCGGCCGCAGGCGAACCGCGACCCGGCCGCCGTCCACCGCGATCCGGGCACGGGCGCGGGCCCAGCCGGGCAGAGCCTCGCGCGCGCCCGCCCGCGGGTCGGCACCGGCCGCCAGCGCCAGGGCGCCCGCCTCGGCGGCGGTCCCGGCGAGCACCTTCGCGTACCCGACCGCCAGCAGCTGCAGGCATGCCAGCCCGACCACCAGCACGACCGGGAGCATGCCGAGCAGCTCCACGGTGGCCTGACCGCGTTCACGCGCGCTAGCCGCCACGCGCCCGCCCGAGCGACGATGTGGCACCCACGCTGACCGGCGTCCGCCATGCGGGCACGAGGAGTGGTATCCGGAGCGAGACACGCACACCGCCGTCGCGCATCCGGCGTACGACGAGGCCGTGCTCGAGCGAGCGCGGGACAGCGCTGCGCGCGGCCGACCGCGGGCTCCGTCCGACCGCGTCCGCCCGTGCGGCCGCCCGCGCCGCGTGCGCGACCAGCCACATGGCGTGGCCGGCGAGCACGAGCTGCCAGGCGACGAGCGCCACGAGCACCACCAGCGGTAGCGCCGCCACCAGGTCCACGGAGGCCTGCCCGCGCTGTGCGGCCGGCGCTCGCAAGGTGTCACTCGGGACGAGGTGCATCGCCATCGAGCCTGCCCTGCGCCGGAACACCCATCAATACGTGTGTGTGACAGCGGCCTGACGGGCAGGCGAATCTCCGGCGTTTCTCCAAGAGCGGGCTCTACTCTCGAAGCCGTGACCGAGCTCCGGCTCAACGTCCTCGACCAGTCGCCCATCTCAGAGTGCTCGACGGGGCCGGACGCGCTCCAGAACACGCTCGATCTCGCCCGCCTGACCGACCGGCTCGGCTATCACCGCTACTGGGTGGCCGAGCACCACGGCACGCCCACGCTCGCCTGCGCCAGCCCGGAGGTGCTGATCGGGCCGATCGCGGCGGCCACGGAGCGGATCCGCGTGGGAAGCGGAGGCGTGATGCTCCCGCACTACAGCCCGCTGAGCGTGGCGGAGCGCTTCAGCATCCTGAGCGGCCTCTACCCAGAACGGATCGACCTCGGCATCGGGCGTGCGCCGGGCACCGACCAGCTGACGATGCTCGCCCTGCAGCGCGACCGCCGCCAGCCGGCCCCCGACGACTTCCCGCAGCAGCTCACCGAGCTGCTCGCCTACCTCGAGGACAAGATGCCGGCGGACCATCCATTCGCCCGTCTGAGCGCCTCGCTCCCGGGGGTGCCGAATCGGCCCGAGGTCTGGCTGCTGGGCTCGTCCCCGCAGAGCGGGATCTGGGCCGGCGAGCTCGGGCTGCCCTACTCGTTCGCCGACTTCATCAACCCGCGCGGTGCCGAGATCGCCGAGGAGTACCGGCGGCTCTTCGCGGAGACGGGCCGCGCGGACGCACCGCGCGTGGCCGTCGGCGTGATGGCGGTCTGTGCCGACACCGACGAGGAGGCCGAGCTGCTTGCGTCCAGCAGCCGGATGGCGTTCTCGCTGCTGCGGCAGGGACGGCTCGTGCCGGTGCCGCCGGTGGAGAAGGCGCTGCGCTACCTCGAGACCCGCGAGCGGCGCCCCGGCGGTTCCGGGCGCCGCGCGGTGATCGGCTCACCGGACACGGTCAAGCAGGGGCTCGAGGAGGTCGCGCGCGAGTACGGCGCGGCGGAGCTGACGGTCCTCACGATCACGCACGACCACGAGGCTCGCCGGCACTCGTACGAGCTGATCGCGTCGGCGTTCGCGCTCGAGGGCGCGGCGGCTGCCGGCGCCGCCGCTCAGCCGTAGCTGCGGTACTGCGTCCAGACCCAGTAGATCCCGTAGGACGCGAGCCCAAGGAGCGCGAACCAGGCGAGCACGCCCAGCCCGCCGGTGTCGAACATGCGGTTGGTGGCGGTGAACGTGACGAGCGCCAGCCCGAGCGAGCCGTAGAGGGCCAGGCGCTGGCGATCCGGCAACGTCTCGAGCTCGAAGCGGTACTGGCGGAACAGCCGATAGGCGAGATACGCGATGGCCACGAAGAAGGCGATCGTGATGACGGTGAGCACCACGTCCAGAACCGCCCCGCCGTTGGGCAGCACGACGAACACGAGCGCCACGAGCGCGACCACACCGAGCTTCCACGCGAGCTGCACGGATCGAAGGCTAGATGACTACTGGACGGCTACTTGATCGCGCCGGAGCTCACGAGCACGAGCACCAGCGTGCCGAGCGCAACCCGGTAGATCACGAAGACCACCGTCGAGTGGCGCTCGAGGTAGCGCAGGAGGAGCGCGATCGACGCGTAGCCGGTCACGAACGCGAGCAGGGTGGCCACCACGAGGCAGGCAAACGACGTGGACTCCCCCTCCTCCCCGCTGGCGATCGAGCCGAGCTCGAGCACGCCGCTCAGCACCACGGCCGGTATCGAGAGGAGGAACGAGAAGCGCGCCGCCGCGGTCCGGTCGAGGCCCATGAACAGCCCGGCCGTGATCGTGGCTCCGGAGCGCGAGACCCCCGGGATCAGTGCCAGCGCCTGCGCGAAGCCGACCGCGATGCCGTCGCGCCTCTGGATCTGCTCGATGGTCCGCGACCTGGTGCCGACCTTCTCCGCCAGGAGCAGGACCAGGCCGAGCACGATCAGCGCCGTGCCGATCAGGTAGAGGTCGCGAGCGCCGGTCTCGATCTGGTCCTTGAAGAGCAGGCCGAAGATCCCGATCGGCACCGTGCCCAGCAGGATGTACCAGCCGAGCCGGGCATCGAGGTCGCGACGGAGCGCCGGATTTCGCAGGGATCCGAGCCAGGCGCGCGCGATCCGGTGGAGGTCCGCGCGGAAGTAGAGGAGCACCGCGGCCATCGTCCCCAGCTGGGTGACCGCCGTGAACGCGGCCCCCGGGTCCTCCCAGCCGAGAAACGCCGGGACGATGCGCAGGTGGCCGGTGCTCGAGATCGGCAGGAACTCGGTGAGCCCCTGCACGATCCCGAGGACTATCGCCTCGAAGATCGACACGGCTGCGGAACCCTAGTGACGGGCGGAGGCGCGAAAACGCGCTGCGAGGGACTTGTCATCAAGACCCTTGTCGGCGGGAGGGCGCGATGGACTTGACACCGATGATGCAGGCGAGCGACTCGCCGGATTCGTCGGCGCACCGGGTATCGTTCGGCTCGCGATGTCTCTCCTCGCGCAGATCACGATCATCGCCGGCGACAACGGCGAGGGCCTCGTCGGCGAGACCACCGACCGGATCATCACCTTCTTCTGCCTTGGCCTGGTGGTGTTCTTCACCCTCGTGGTGATCCTGGGATCGACCATCCAGGGCGCGCTGGAGCGGCGCAAGGAGCAGCGCAAGGCCGCCGAGCTCCGCCGGCGCGTCGGTTGGTAGGCCCGTAGTGCGGAGCAGCCGGCTCGGCCGGCTGCGCACCGATGGCTTCCCAAACGCTTCACATGCGACCTCGCCGGCCCGGCAAGGATGCGGGAGCAGATCCCTCCTCCGAGCACGTGGCCCTGAGCTCCCCGCCGGGGCCACGCGCCGTTTTGGGAGAGTTCCGGGTGTGAACCCCGTGACCTACGAGCGCATCGGCGCCGCGGCGGTCGTGACCATCGACCGCCAGGAGCGCCGCAACGCGGTGGACGGACCGACCGCCGACCTGCTCGGCGAGGCGTACGTGCGCTTCGAGGCCGACGACGACGCGCGGGTGATGATCCTGACCGGCGCGGGCGACGTGGCGTTCTGCGCCGGCGCCGACCTTAAGGCCATCGAGAGCTTCGGTCCGCGACTCGACCGCGAGGAGGGGCCGCTCGGATTCACCCGGCTGATCGCCTCCAAGCCGACGATCGCCGCCATCTCGGGCTGGTGCCTGGCGGGCGGGCTCGAGCTCGCCCTCTGGTGCGACCTGCGCGTGGCCACCCCCACCGCCGCGCTCGGCTTCCCCGAGCGGCGCTGGGGAGTGCCGCTGATCGACGGCGGCACCCAGCGGCTGCCGAGGATCGTCGGGCTCGGCCGGGCGCTCGACCTGATCCTGAGCGGCCGCATAGTCGAGGCGGACGAGGCTCACGCCATGGGCCTCCTGAACGAGATCGTGCCCGACGGCCAGCACCTGGAGCGCTCGCTCGAGATTGCCGAGGCGCTGGCGCGCTTCCCCCAGGACACGATGCTGGCCGACAGGAGCGCGGCGATCGAGGGCTTCGACCTGCCGCTTCCGGAGGCGCTCGCGCTGGAGGCCAGGAGCGGCGCGCCGACGCGGGAGACCGCCTGGCGCGGCGCGGCGCGGTTCGCCGGCGGCGAGGGTCGCGGCGGCGCGGGCGCCGGGGTCTAGCGTGGCAAGCGCGATCGAGGTCCGCGACCTCGAGAAGTCCTATGGACCGGTGGACGCGGTGCGCGGGCTCTCCTTCTCCGTGGAGCAGGGCGAGGTCTTCGGCCTCCTCGGGCCAAACGGCGCCGGGAAGACCACCACCGTGGAGATCCTCGAGGGCTACCGCTCGCGCACGGGCGGCGAGGTGAGCGTGCTCGGCCACGACCCGGCGATCCGCGACCGGCGCCTCCAGGAGCGCGTGGGGATCGTGCTCCAGAGCTCCGGGTTCTATCCGCAGGCGACCGTGCGCGAGGCGGTGGAGAACACGGCCAAGGCCTACTCCGCCCCGCGCGCCGTGGGCGAGACGATCGACCTCGTGGGGCTGGACGACAAGGCCGACTCGCGCACGGTTCACCTCAGCGGCGGCCAGCGGCGGCGCCTCGACCTCGCGCTCGCGCTGATCGGCAACCCGGAGCTGGTCTTCCTGGACGAGCCCACTACGGGCTTCGACCCGGCCGCCCGGCGCACGGCCTGGAACGCCGTACGCAACCTCCGCGGCCTCGGCATGACGGTTCTGCTCACCACCCACTACCTGGACGAGGCCCAGGAGCTGGCCGACCGCGTGGCGATCGTCAAGGACGGCCGCATCGTGGCCCAGGGCCCGCCCACCGAGCTCGGCCCGGACCAGGCTCGCTACCGCGTCTCCTACCTCTCCTCAGGACGCCGTGTGGAGCACGAGACCGACGACCCCACCGACCTCCTGCACCGTCTGACGAGCGACGCGCTCGCCCGCGGCGAGCGGCTCGAGGGCCTCGAGGTGAACCGCCCCACGCTCGAGGACGTCTACCTCCAGCTGACCGAGGACGGGTCGTGAGCACCGCCGAGCTCACCTGGGAGCAGTTCCGCTTCGAGCGCAAGCTGTTCTGGCGCAATCCCACGGCCGCCTTCTTCAACTTCGTGCTGCCGCTGCTCCTGCTGCTGCTCGTGGCCACGGCCTTCTCCACCGAGGCCGACGAGCTCGACGTGCTGATCCCCGGTGTGGCAGGCATGAGCGTGATGGCCACGACCTTCACTGCCCTTGCCTACGTGCTCGTGTACCGCCGCGAGGAGGGCATCCTGAAGCGCGTGCGCGGCACCCCGATGCCCGCCGCCTCATACCTCGGCGGCATGATCGGGTCGGCCGTTCTGAACGCGGTGGTTCAGGTGCTGCTCGTGATCGTGATCGGCCACGTGCTCTACGACGTGGACTGGCCGGCGAACTGGATGCTCCTGGCGGGGTTCACCCTGCTCGGCGTGGTCTGCTTCGGCTCCCTCGGCGTGGCCTTCGCCCACGCGATCCCGAACGTGGACTCCGCCCCCGCGTGGGTCAACGCGGTGTTCCTGCCGCTGATCTTCATCTCGGGGGTCTTCTACTCCTCCGATTCGCTTCCCGGAGTGCTGAAGGCGGTGGCCGAGGTGCTGCCGCTCAAGCACCTCGTCGACGGGCTTTCGGCCGCCATCGTCGGCGGCGGCGCCGGCGAGGACACGCTCCTGGCCGCGGCGGTGGTGGGCGGCTGGACAGTCGTCGGCCTGCTGCTAGCCGTGCGCTTCTTCCGCTGGAGCTAGCCGCAGGCTAGATGCCGTCGCTGCGCACCCGGCCAGCCGGGTGCTTGCGCACTACAGCCGCAGCGCGTGCCCGTGGCGGCGTAGCCAGCGCTCGCGCTCGCGCCAATCGGGACAGCGCTCCGCCAGCAGCGCCCAGAAGCGCTCCGAGTGGTCGTGCACCGCGAGGTGCGCCACCTCGTGCTCCACCACGTAGTCGAGGATCTCGGCGGGAGCGAGCAGCAGCCGCCAGTTGAAGCTCATCGCGCCGCTCGACGAGCACGACGCCCAGCGGCTGCGCTGGCCGCGGATCTGGAGCGGCCCATAGCTCGTGCCGGCCCGCGCGACCGCGGCGTCGAGCCGGCGCCCGACCTCCGAGCGCGCCTGGCGTCGGTACCAGCGCTCGAGCACGGCGCGCACCGCGTCGGCGCCCAGGTCGGGCCCGCTCACGTGGAGAACGCCGCCACGAGCCAGCACGCGCGCCCGCGCGCCGGACGAGAGCCGCAGCGGGAGCCGCTCACCCAGGTACGGCACTTCGCCGCCGTCCTCCAGGCGAGCGGGTGGCAACTCGACCTCGGACTGCCGCATGCGCCTGAGCGTGCGCTCGATCCAGGGTCGCTTCTCCTCGACGAACGGCTCCACCTTGCGGAGGGCGAACCCACTCGGGACCACCACCTCGACCCCGGCACCGTCCACCACGATGCGCGCGTGCCGCGCCCTGGTGGAGTGCCGGATCCGGTACGGAATGGAGCTCATGCCTCAAGGAGGGTATGAGCGCCGGCGGCCGCCGGCGTGCCCGAGCGCACCTCCTCGTACACGTGGGCGAGGCCCTGCGCCAGCGCGGGCCAGGCGTAGCGGGCGCGCGCCTCCTCGTAGGCACGCTCGCCGCGCCGCCGCCGCTCGGCATCCCCGTTGACCGCTTCCACGAGCGCCTCCACCATGGCGTCCTCGTCGTCCGGGGGCACGAGCCAGCCGGTCTCGCCGGCGTCCACGATCTCCGCCGGCCCGTGCGCGTCCACGGCCACCACCGGGAGGCCGCAGGCCATCGCCTCCACCAGCACCGCGCCGAACTGCTCGTGAACGGAGGGCAGCACCAGCAGGTCGGCGGCGTTGAGGCCCGCCGGCAGGTCCTCGTGGCCGCGCCAGCCCGCCAGGAACACGTCCGGATTGCCGCTCTCGCGCACCACCTCCAGCGGGTGCTCCCCCTCCCACTCGCCGGGGAAGCCCCCCAGCAGCACCAGCGGAGCCGGCTGCTCGAAGCGGGCCCGGGCACGCGTGTGGGCGCGAATCAGGAGCGGGATGCGCTTGACGGAGGTGTAGCGGCCCACATAGAGCAGCACCGGCCCGCCGGCGCGGAACGGCTCGAGCCCCTCCTCGCTGTAGGTGACCGTGCCGGGCTCGCCCGACTCGTCCCATCCGCGCGGCTCCTCCACGAGCCAGCGGCGCCAGTGGGCGAGCCGCTCGCCCGGGTCGAGCGGCTCCCGCCGGAACCCGGTCGGATCGAAGCCGTTGGGAGCCCACACGATCTTCTCGGGCGCCACGCCGAGGAGGTCCGGCACGCGCCGCACCGCGTCCGGCGAGAGCACGAGCAGCCGCTCGCACGCCCGCGCCCAGCGCCGCATCCGGGACGCCCACTCCTCCGCGTAGGCCCACCCGGCCGGCGGGCCGGCCGCGATCTCGCTCAGCATCAACAGCTCGGTGCCGTGCAGGTGCCCGATCCGGGGCACCTGCGGATGGTCGCGCTCGGCGGCCTCGTTTATCGGCGTGAGGTGATGCAGGTGAAGCAGGTCGGCCTCTCTCGCGCCGGCGGAGCGGAGCTGCCGGCTCCACGCGGCCACCTGGTGCTCGAAGGCGCGCTCGTCGAGCCGGGCGAACACCCGGTCCGGAGCGCCCGGGCGGTCCTCGAACGAGGGGTGGTAGGGAGGATCGGCGGCGAGCGGGTCGGGCGAGGCCGCGGCCGTGTCGAACTCCATCGCGCGTACGTCCAGGCCCGGGAAGAAGGTGGCGGCGTTCGAGGGCGCCCCGGGTGGACCGAGCGAGCCGCACACGAGCGTCGGGTCCCACCCGGACTCCGGAAGCGAACGCGCGAGGTAGCGCACCACTTGGCTCGATCCCCCTCGCGGGAAGAACATCAACCCCATGACCACGCGCGGCACCGCGCTGACGCTACAAGGAGCCTCCGGCGTGATGGAGCTTCACGGCCTTGGCCGCCTCTTCCCGATCCGGGCCGATCCAGTTCCAGGCGATCTTTCCCTCGCGCAGCTCGAACACGTGGATCATCTCCACCGGGATCATCTCGTCGGTGATCCCGGTGTGCCTCAGGCGGCCCTGCAGGCGGACCGGGACCACCACCACGTCACCCTCCTCGATGAACTCGATCGGCTCGGTGTGGTGCGCCTCCACCACCTCGAAGTACTGCTCGAAGGACCGGCGGATCTCGTCACGGTTCTGGTGGGTCTCTCCGAGCACCTGGACCACCTGCTTCGCGTCCGGCCAGAAGGAGTCCATCAGCGCGTCGAGGTCGCCGCGATTGAACGCGTCGTACATGGCGCGAAGCAGCTGAACGTTGTCCCCCGCCATCTCTAGACGATCGTCGGCACGCTGCCGCCGTCCACCGACCAGGCGGCGCCGGTCACGTTCGAGGCCTGCTCCGAGCACAGGAAGGCGATCACGGCCGCTATCTCGTCCTCGCGCCCCATCCGGCCGATCGGCGGCTTCGAGTGGGTCGAGGCGAGCACCTCGTCGCGCGTCGAGCCGGTGCGCTCGGCCACCTGATCCGCGAGACCGCCCTCCCCCACCCACAGCTCGGTTTCCACCGGGCCCGGCGCCACGGAGTTGACCAGCACCCCGTCGGACGCGAACGAGTCCGCGAACGTGCGGCTCAGCGACAGCAGCGCAGCCTTGGTGACCGAATAGGCGGGATTGGTGAGCGAGGGCCGCTTGCCGGAGGACGAGCTCACGTTCACGATCCGCCCCCCGCCCGCGCCGGCCATGGCCGGCGCCAGCGCGCGCATCAGGCGCATCGGGGCCATCACGTGGAGATCCCACTGGGCCTGCCACTCGTCGTCGCGCTGCTCCTCCAGCGAGCGCACGCTGCTGGTGCCCGCGTTGTTCACTAGTGCCCATGGCGCCCCCTCGCAGCGCTCGAGCACGCGCTCGCCGGCGTCCGGGGCGGTCACGTCCAACTCGATGTCCGCGTCGTTCCGCGCCACCGATAGCACGCGCGCGCCCTCCTGCGCGAGCATGCGGGCCGTGGCGGCGCCAATGCCCCGTGTGGCGCCGGTGACCACGCAGATCTTGCCGTCGAGCCCGAGGTCCATCAGGAGGAATGATCGCCCAATGAAGTCCCACACCGTCTACCGGACGTTCCAGACCGAGTCCAGGCGCGAGTTCGTGCGCATCACCGAGGACGTTCAGAGCGCCGTCGACGAGGCCGGCGTGAGCGAGGGACTGGCCGTCGTGGCGGCCATGCACATCACCGCCGGGGTCTGGATCAACGACGACGAGCCCGGTCTCCAGGAGGACACTCTGGAGTGGCTCGACAAGGTCGCTCCGCCCAGCTGGAAGGAGCCCGCGAACGACGTGGCCCGCCAGCTGCTCCCAGATCCCGGCGACTACCGCCACCACCGCGGCGGAGAGGACAACGGCGATGCGCACCTGAAGAACCTGCTCGTGCACCACCAGGCGATCGTGCCGGTCACCGACGGCCGGCTCGACCTCGGCCCCTGGCAGCAGGTCTTCTACACGGAGTTCGACGGGCGCCGGCCCAAGCGGCTGGTGATCAAGGTGCTCGGCGAGTGACGCCCGGGCGCTACCCGTAGACCTCGGGATTCACGCAGTGCGGCATCCGCGTGCCGGCCAGCCCGGCCAGCAGGTTGTCCACCGCCAGGTCCGCCATCCGCTCGCGGGTGGCGTGCGTGGCCGAGCCGAGGTGGGGCAGCACGAGCAGGTTGGGCGCCGCCAGGAGCGGGTGGCCGCCGGGTAGCGGCTCCGGGTCGGTCACGTCGAGCCCGGCGCCGGCGATCCTCCCATTCTCCAGCGCCTCGATCAGGGCGGCGGTGTCCACGATCGGCCCCCGGGCTGTGTTCACCAGGTAGGCGCTCGGCTTCATCAGCGCCAGGGCCCGCGCGTCGATCAGGCCGCGCGTCTCCGGCGTGAGCGGGCAGTGAAGCGTCACGAAGTCGGCGCGCTGGAGCAGTTCCTCGAGCGTCACGCCCCCGTGGCGGCCGGAGTAGATCACCTCGGCGCCGAAGCCCTCCACGCGGCGCGCCACGGCCCGCCCGATCCGTCCCATCCCCACCACGCCCACGGTCGAGTGGTGGAGGTCGTGGCCCATCAGCAGGTCCGCCTCCCAGGTGAACCACTCCCCGCGCCGCACGAGCGCGTCGCCCTCCACCATCCGCCGCGAGGCTCCGAGCATCAGCGCCACGGCCAGGTCGGCCGTGGTGTCGGTGAGCACGTCGGGAGTGTGGCCCACGGGGATGCCGCGCTCGGTGGCGGCGGCCACATCGATGTTGTCCACGCCCACGGCGTAGTTCGAGATCGCGCGCAGCCGCGGCGCGGCGGCGATCACATCGGCCGTGACGGCATCGGTGAGCAGGCTCAGCAGCCCGTCGGCGTCAGCCAGGCCCGCGCTGAGCTCCGAGGCCGGTGGAGGCACCCGCTCCGGCCAGATCTCCACGTGGTGCCGCTCGCCCAGGCGCTCGAGCGCGTCGCCCGGCAGCCGCCGGGTGACGAAGGCGGTCGGAGGGGCGTCCGTCATGCGCGGGGAGGATGGCACGCGCGTCGGGTATCACTAGGGGGGTGCCCAAGGACACCGGCCTCCCGGAATCCGACGCGCAGTTCGACTTCGCCCGCACGCGGAGGGCGCGCGCGCTCGGACGCCTGAGAGACGCGCTGCGGCGCGAGCCGAGCGACGTGAACGTGATCCTGCCCTTCGAGGAGGTGGTGGCCGCGCTCGGCCGTCGCGGCGAGCGCCGGCTCGGCCAGCAGGTGATCCCGCTCGACTCGATCGTCGGCACGGTCGATCGCGGCCGCGAGTTCGACCGCAGCTTCCGGCCCACCTCCGGCAAGGTGCGGACGCGCTGGGAGCGGGTGGCGGCGGCGCAGCGCCGCGGCGAGGCGATGCCGCCGATCGACGTCTACCGGATCGGAGAGCTGCACTTCGTCAAGGACGGGCACCACCGCGTGTCCGTTGGGCGCGCGCTCGGCCACAAGGACATCAACGCGTACGTGACCGAGGTCCTCACGGAGCTCGGAGCGGAGCGGGAGATCACGCTCGCCGACCTCCCGCTGAAGAGCCACCAGCGGCTGTTCCGCGAGCGCGTGCCGCTCCCCGAGGAGGCCCGTGCGTCGATCCAGCTCTCGGACGAGTGGCGCTACGCCGCGCTGGCCGAGGCCGTGGAGGCCTGGGGCTTCCGGCGCGAGCAGGCCACCGGCGAGGAGCTGGCGCGCGCGGACGTGGCGGAGGCCTGGTTCCGCGAGGAGTACGAGCCGGTCGTCGAGATGCTCCAGGAGGCGGGACTGGCGCGGAAGGGCACGGCCACCGAGGCCTACATGCGCATCTCCCACCTGCGCTACCTGATCCTGCGCACTCACGACTGGGACGAGAGCGTGATCGAACGCCTCCGTCAGGAGCTCGAGCGCCCAAGCTGGGACGAGGACACGATGGTCAAGGCGCTGCGGAAGGAGCTGCGCTGATGCCATCGGGGCGCACCCGGCCGAGCCGGGTGCTTCCGCACTAGCCCCCCTGGGAGGCGTCGCCGCCGCCCGTGGCGGCGGGTGCGCTGCCGCTGACCGTCAGGTTGCGGCCGTCCTCGGGGTCGAACAGGTGGAGCCGGTCGGCGTCCACCCAGATCTCGGCCTCCTGGCCCTCCTGCACGTTGCTCTCGGGATCGAAGCGCGCCACGATCTTGCCGGGCTCCCCGGCGCTCGGCACCTCGCCGCCGCCGGCGTCCTCGGCGAGCTCGCGGAGCTCTGCCGACTCGATGTCCTGGTCGCTGTCCACCGTGAAGTGCGCGTAGAGCTCGGAGCCCATCGACTCGACCACGTCGATCCGCGCTCGGAACGTCGAGCCGCGCTGCTTGACCTCGTCGGTCACGATGGCGGCGTCCTCGAAGTTCTCCGGCCGGATGCCCGCGATCATCTGCTTGCCGGCCATGTGGCTCACCGCGTCCCGCGCCTCCTGCGGGATGCCGCACGTCGCCGACCGGCAGCTTCACGGTGTCGCCCTCCACGGTGGCCGGCATGAAGTTCATCGCCGGTGAGCCGATGAACCCGGCCACGAACAGGTTGTTCGGGTGGTTGTACAGCTCCATCGGCGAGCCCACCTGCTGGAGGCGGCCGGCGCGCATGACCGCCACGCGGTCGCCGAGCGTCATGGCCTCGGTCTGGTCGTGGGTCACGTACACGGTGGTGGTGCCCAGGTTGTTCTGGATCCGCGAGACCTCGGTGCGCATCTGCACGCGCAGCTTGGCGTCGAGGTTCGACAGCGGCTCGTCCATGAGGAAGACCGCGGGGTCGCGCACGATCGCCCGGCCCATCGCCACGCGCTGGCGCTGGCCGCCGGACAGCTGCGACGGCTTGCGGTCGAGGTGCTGCTCCAGGTCGAGCACCCGCGCCGCCTCCATGACCTTCTTGTCGATCTCGGCGGCGTCGAGCTTCCGCAGCTTCAGCGCGAAGCCCATGTTGTCGCGCACGCTCATGTGCGGGTAGAGCGCGTAGTTCTGGAAGACCATCGCGATGTCGCGGTCCTTCGGCGCCTTGTCGTTCACCACGTCGCCGCCGATCCGCAGCTCGCCGTCCGAGATGTCCTCGAGCCCGGCGATCATCCGCAGGGCGGTGGACTTGCCGCAGCCGGACGGGCCGACGAGGATCACGAACTCGCCGTCCTCGATCTCGAGGCTCATGTCGGACACGGCCTCGTATCCGTCCGGGTAGCGCTTGGTGATTCCGTCGAGCGTTATCTGGGCCATCGGGTACCTCCTTTATCCCTTCACCGCGCCGGCGGTGAGGCCCGCGACGATTCGGCGCTGGAAGATCAGAACCATGATGATGATCGGGACGGTGACCACGACGGCCGCCGCGGCGATCGCACCGATCGGCTGCGTGAACTGCGACGCCCCGGTGAAGAAGGCGAGTGCCGCCGGGACTGTCCGGGCGTTGTCGGTCGAGGTCAACGTGTTCGCGAAGATGAAGTCGTTCCAGGCGAAGATGAACACGAGGATCGCCGCGGTGAACACGCCGGGCGCCGCGAGCGGCACGATGATCTTCCGGAACGCCTGGAAGGGCGTGGCCCCGTCCACCTGGGCCGCCTGCTCGAGCTCCCAGGGGATCTCGCGGAAGAACGCCGAGAGCGTGTAGATCGCCAGCGGCAGCGTGAAGGTCATGTAGGGGATGATCAGCCCGAGCCAGGTGTCGTAGAGCCCGATCGCCCGCCACATGTCGAAGAGCGAGCCGACGATCGAGATCGGCGGGAACATCGCCACCGCCAGGGCGCCGGAGAGGATCAGCGTCTTGCCGGTGAACTCGAGCCGCGAGGTGGCGTAGGCCGCCATCGCGGCGAGCACGATCGAGATCAGCGTCGCGATGGCCGCGATGCCGAGCGAGTTGATCAGCGCGGCGATGAACATGTCGTCCTTGAAGATCACCTCGTAGTTCTCGAAGGAGATGCCCGAGTAGAACTTGCGGTCGGCCACCTGCTCCGGGGTCTTCAGCGAGAGCGTGGTGATCCACGCCACCGGGATCAGGGCGTAGAGCAGCACCACCAGGATCCCGATTCCCCACATCACCCGCTCGCGGTTCGTGTGATCCACCTCAGACCTCCCCTCGCTGCTGCGCCGTGCTCGTGCCGAGCGCCTTCACGAAGAAGACGGCGATGAGGATCACGCACAGGAAGATCAGGATCGATATGGCCGATCCGAGCCCCAGGTTCCCGCGGTTGATCAGGACGTTGTAGCCCAGGATCGACACGCTCTCGGTGCCGAGCGCACCCCCGGGTTGGATGATGTAGATGTTGTCGAAGATCCGGAACGCGTCGAGCGTGCGGAACAGGAGGGCGACGAGAATCGCCGGCTTCATCAGCGGGATCGTGATGCGGAAGAAGCGCTGCGTGACGCTTGCGCCGTCGACCTTGGCCGCCTCGTGCAGCTCGTCGGGAACGAGCGAGAGTCCCGCCAGGAGCAGCAGCGCCATGAACGGGGTCGTCTTCCAGACCTCGGCCAGGATGATCACGACCAGGGAGCCGTTCTTCGTGTTGAGCGGCTGGGCGTCGTCCGCGATCAGCGGCAGCCCCGCGACGAATCCGCTGGTCGGGTCGAACGCGTACTTCCAGGCGAAGGCCGCGACCACCGTGATGATCCCGTAGGGGATCAGGATCGCCGCGCGCACCGGTCCGCGCCCGAAGATCGCCCGGTGCATCACGAGCGCGATCGCCATGCCGAGCACCAGCTCGATCGCCACCGACGCGATCGTGATGATGAGCGTCGTGGCGACGTCCGACCACCACGTGGTCGAGGTCAGCACGTCGCCGTAGTTCGCGAAACCGACGAACTCCTTGTCGTCCGGGAAACGCAGATCGAACTTCTGGAGCGACAGGTAGAACGCGTAGGCGATCGGATAGCCCGTCACGATCAGCATCGCGATCACCGCCGGGGCGCAGAGCAGCCAGGCGAGCTTGCGCTCGGCGCGGGCGCGGTCGGTGATGCCCTTCTTCTTCGGTGCGGGCGGTGCGGCGGTCTGCGTGGTTGCGGCGCCGGCTTCCATCAGAAGATCTTCCCCTCGGCCGCCTTCTCCATCCGGTCGCGCAGCTTGTCCACGATGCCGTCGGGATCAACCTTGTCGGGCGGGTGGAAGGTCTTCTGGATGGCGAGCGAGATGTCGCTGTACGCCGGTGTCACGGGCCGCGGCGCGGCCGCCTCGATCGACTCCCGAAGGAGATCGGCGAACGGGTAGGCCTTCTGCACCTTGGGCGTGTCGTAGACCGACTCCGTGGTGGGAGGCAGGCCACCCAGCTCGGCCGCGATCGCCTGGTGGTCCTCGTTCGCCAGGCACTCGGCGGCCTCGAAGGCCAGGTCCGGCTTCTCCGAGTAGGAGGACACGCCGATGTTGATGCCGCCGAGCGGCGGACGGCTCGGCTTGCCGGCGTCCGTCCGCGGATAGCGCGCCCAGCCCATGTTCTTCTGGAACTCCTCGCTCACGTCCCCGGCGCTCGGGTAGACGAAGGGATAGTTCACCTGGTAGTCGGAGCGCCCCGACTCGAAGCCCTGGCGCGCCTGGTCCTCGGCGTTGGTGGACATGCCGGGTGGCGCGGCCGGGGACGTGGCGAGCTTGCTCTCGATCTCGGCCGCCCGCTTGGCGGTGTCGTCGACCTTCACGTCGCCGTTCTGGTCGACGATCTGGCCGCCGGCGCCCGCGATCAGCGAGTTGATCCAGACGGTGAGACCCTCGTACTGGCGCGCCTGCACCTCGACCGCGGTGCCCTTCTCCACGGCGTCGTCGATCATCTCGTCCCAGGTGAAGTCCTCGGGCGGCGGGTCCACGCGGTCCTTGCGGTACCAGAGCAGCTGGGTGTTGCTGGTGAAGGGAATCGCCCAGACCTTGCCCTTGTACTGCACCGTCTTGAGCGGGCCCTCGAGCTTGCCCTCCTCGGCCGCGGTGCGCCGCTCGCCCTCCCACGGCAGGATCCAGCCGGCCTCCGCGAGCTCGGCGGTCCAGATCACGTCCATGCCGACCAGGTCGATGCTCTCGTCCTCGGCCGCGAGCCGGCGGACGATCAGCTCGCGCTGCTGGTTCGCGTCCGTTGGCAGCTTCACGTAGTTGATCGTGTAGCGGCCGTTGGCCTGCTTGTTGCAGTCCGACACGGCCGCGTCGTACGCGCCGCCCGGCTCGTTGAACACGTACCAGTTGATGGCCCGTGCGCCGCTACCGCCCTCGCCGCCGCCACAGGCCGCCAGCATCGACAGCGCGAGCGTCGCGATCACAGCTATGGCTTGCCGTCCGTGCAGTTCTCCCTCTCCCTCGGGAGGGTCCTACCCCGCTGCCGAAGCTTTCAATCAGCCTGAGATCGCGCCTGCATGGGGCGCCAGCTCACCGCGCTCCACGGCACCCGGACCAGTCCCGATGAGCGGGTCGCCGAGCTCCGGCGGAGCCGGTTGCGCCGCGCCGGTGGTGTTGAGGGCCACCACGTGCGCGCCGCGCCGGTAGGCGATCACTCCTGGCGCGGACTCGAGCAGCTCGAAGCCGTCGCCCAGTTGCCGCCGCAGTGCGATCAGCTCGCGCACGAGGGTCAGCGTCGATCCCGGGTCCGCGCGCTGCTCCTCCACGTTGCGACCGGCGGCATCGAGCACCGGGAGCCATGGGCGGCCGCTGCTGAAGCCGCCGCCGGGACTCGCGTCCCACTGCATCGGGTGCCGGTAGCGATCGCGGCCGGCACGGTCGTGCACCGACTCCCCCGGCGGGCCGTCGAGCTGGGCGATCTCGTCGCCCTGGTACAGGAACGCCGGGCCGGGCAGCGTCAGCAGCAGCATCGCCGCGGTCCGCGCGTTCTCGTCGCCGAAGCGCGTGGCCAGACGGCCGAAGTCGTGATTCGACATCACCCAGGCGGCTCCCGGGCGGCTCGTGGTGGCTTCGATCGCTCGCCGAAGCGGCTCCGCCTCCCAGGGGGACTGGAGGAGCTCGAACGCGAACACGGCGTCGAAATGGTCCAGGTAGGGCTGCCACTTCGCGCTCGGGAGGTAGACCTCGCCGACGAGGAAGGCGCCGCCCGCGGCCGCGCGGATCTGGGCGAGCGCCTCCCCCATGTCCGGCGCGTTGCGCGAGTTCGTGAGGGCGAGCCTGGCCTCGTCCTCGCTCAGCGGCAGGCCGAAGGCCTCGCTCGCCGGCGGGTCGTCGCGCAGCCGCGCGTCCTTGAGCAGCCTGTCGATGGCGTCGATCCGGTATCCGTCCGCGCCGCGGTCGAGCCAGAAGCGGAGCACGTCCTGCATCGCGGCCACGACCTCCGGGTTGCGCCAGTCGAGGTCGGGCTGCTCGGGATAGAACGAGTGCAGGTAGTAGCGGCCGTCGAGCGGCTCCCAGGCGGACCCGCCGAACGCCGAGAGCCAGTTGTTGGGCCGCTCGGACCAGATGTACCAGTCCGGGTGCTCGCGGAACCACGGGTGCTCGATCGACGTGTGGCACGGCACGATGTCGAGCAGCACGCGCCAGCCCGCGAGCGTGGGCCGCTTCGACGAGCTCGTCGAAGCCGGCGAGCGTGCCGAAGGCCGGATCTACGTCCCTGTAGTCCGAGACGTCGTAGCCGAAGTCGGCCATCGGCGAGGGGTAGATCGGCGACAGCCAGAGCGCGTCCACGCCGAGGTCCACCAGGTGGTCGAGACGCGCGCGCACGCCCGCGAGGTCACCCACGCCGTCGCCGTCCGAGTCCTGGAAGGAGCGCGGGTAGATCTGGTAGATGACCGGGTCCGGCCGCATGAGGCCGCGCAAGCTAGCCGACTCCCCTCAAAACCACACCGAGGCGCCGCGAAGGGCGCCCCGGTGCGCGGGGGAACGCGGGCCCGGCGCCTGCGCTAGGAGTTGCCGGCGCCCGCGGTCTGAAGGGCCTGCTCTTCGTGGCGGCCCTCGCAGATCTCCTCGACGAGCTTCCGGCAGAACGCCGGGAGGTCATCGGGTTTGCGGCTCGACACGAGTCCGTTGTCCACGTGGACTTCCTCGTCCACCCAGGTGCCGCCCGCGTTGCGGATGTCGGTCCGGAGGCTCGGCCACGAGGTGACCGTCCGTCCGCGAACCACGTCCGCCTCGACGAGCGTCCACGGCCCGTGGCAGATCGCCGCGACCGGCTTGCCGGCCTCGAAGAACGCGCGCACGAAGCTCACCGCATCCTCATGGGTGCGAAGGAAGTCCGGGTTGGCCACGCCGCCGGGCAGAACGAGGCCGTCGTACTCGCTCGCGTCGGTGTCGCTCACCAGCGCGTCCACGTCGAAGAGGTCGGCCTTGTCCAGGTGGTTGACGCCCTGGATCTCGCCGTCCTTGACCGAGACGAGCACCGGGGTGCCGTCCTCCTGTTCCACAGCCTTCCAGGGCTCGGTCAACTCGACCTGCTCGACTCCGTCCGTCGCGAGGAACGCGACCCGCTTGCCTTGGAGCTTGCCTGCCATCTGAGGCTCTCCTTCTCCTTTTTCGAGTCCGAAAATCTCTCTCTTCTTGGGTACCGAAGACAGGGCGGGCTAAACGGCGCAATCCACACCGCAGGCCGCCGCTGTTACAGCCGCTCGAGCACCTCGGCGGCGGCGCGTCTCCCCGGAGCGCACGGCCCCGTCCATGTAGCCGTTCCACACGGTCGCGACCTCGGCCCCCGCCCAGTGGAGCGGCCCGAGCGGCTCGCGCAGGGCGGGGCCGTAGTTCGTCCACGCGCCGGTGGGCATGTGGCAGCCGTAGCAGCCGCGCGACCACTCCTCCTCGGCCCAGAGGCGCTCCACGTAGCGGTCCGGATTCGCGGCACGCGGACCGAACAGGCGCGTGAAGCAGCCGATCACCGCGGCGCGCCGCTCGTCGGCCGGCAACCGGCCCAGCCGGCGCGCGTGGTTGCCCTCGAGGAACCCGAGGAGCACCCCCGGTGAGCCGCCGGGCGGCGAGTTGTCGAACATGAGCCGCACCGGGCCGGCGTCGCTCGTCGCCTCGCCGGACAGGCCGTCGGCGCGCCAGAACGGCTCGTCGTAAACGGCCATGCACTTGGCCACGGTCCCGAGCGGCATCCGCTGGGTGAGCTGGTCGCGATAGCCCGGCAGCGGCGGGTCGTACGCGATGCGGCCGGCGAGCGTGGGCGCCACCGCCACGACCGCGCGCCGCGCTCTCACCTCCGCCCCGTCCGCCCGCACCACCACGCCGTCCGGGCCGTGCCCGATCGCGCGCACCGGCCGGCCGAGCAGCAGCCGCTCGGCGCCGAGCTCCTCAGCCATGCGGAGCGCCAGTCGCTGCGAGCCGCCGATGAAGCGGTCCTGCTGCGCCCCGCCCTCGGTGTCGAAGAGCAGCTGAAGGCTCCCCGCGGAGTGGATGTAGAAGAGCATGTGGAGCAGCGACATGTCCTCCGGCTCCGCGGCCCACACGGCCTCGATCCCGAGCTGGAGGAGGCTGCGTCCCGCGCGGGTGGCCACGTTGCGGCGGAGCCAGGTGGCGGCCGTCTGCGAGTCGAGACGCTCGGCGTCCGCCGCTTCCCAGGGCGCCGCCAGCGGCACAGTGCGAGCCAGCCGGTTGAGCTTGCGCTGGGCGCGCTCCACGTCGACGAGCACGAGCGGGTTGATCCGCGGGATCGTGCCGCTGTAGCGGCGCAGGCGGCCGCCGTACTCGAACACGTTCTGCCCGTGGGTGTGCGTAGGGAACGTGTCCACCCCGAGCTCCGCCGCAAGCGCAGCAAGCCGGTCCTGCGTCGGGCCGATCCACTGCGCCCCGACCTCGACCACGTTGCCGCCGCCGATGTCCTCGTTGAGGACGCGGCCGCCCACGCGCTCCCGCGCCTCCACCACCACGACCGACGCGCCGGCGGCGGCGAGGCCGCGGGCGGTGCTGAGACCGGCCAGCCCGGCCCCGATCACCGCCACGTCGGCGTCGCGGATGAGTGGATCGGCCATCGCGGCGGCACCCTACCCACACCCGGCGCCGGCGCCGGCTCTCGCTATGTTGCGGCCGATGGCCCAGCCTCCGCGCACGCGCGAGGAGGAGCGTCGGGTGAACGCGCGCACGCTCGCGATCGCGAGCGCGGCATCCGCCTCGGCCGCCGCCCTCACCTCTCAGCTCTGGATCGCCGGCACCTGGATCGCCGCGGCGGTGACCCCTCTCATCGTGGCCCTGGTGAGCGAGCTGCTCCATCGCCCGAGCGAGCGGATCGCCCGCGCAATCACTTCCGACCGCCCGGCGCTCCGGCTCGACGAGTCCGAGGAATCGCCCGCGGCGGGGCCGCACCTGGACCCCGACGCCCCTCCGCCCGCGCCCGTGCGCGTGTACCGGCAGCCAACGGCACCGCCCGGCTCGCGGCGGCGGATAGCGCTGCGCGTTGTGGTCCTCACGACGCTCCTGGGGCTGGTGATCGGCGCTGCGGCCCTCACCGCGGCCGAGCTGATCGCCGGGCAGTCGATCGGCAAGAGCGACAGGGCCACCTCGCTGGGGGTGGGGAAGTCGCGCAAGTCGAACACGTCGACCACCGAGGACCGCGCACCGGCGACTCAGGACACGACCGAGGGGCCCGCGGCCCCCCAGCCAGAGCCGCGCACCGTCACGGTCACGGTCCCCACGGAGACCGAGACCACGCCGACCACCACGGCGCCGGCGACGACCTCGCCCTAGACGCCGGCCGTCAGGCTGCCCGCTGGCGGGCCGGCGCGGGCTCCCGGGCCTCGCGCGCCGTGCGAGAGCCCTGTCCCGGGCGAATCCTGGTCTGCCAGTCGAGCCACCAGCCGGCGTGCCTGACCGCGCCGGCCACCCATCCGACGCCCGCCTTCAGCGACGGAACGGGGCGCGGTGTGTCGAGGGTGTCGCCCATGCGCGGCATTTACCCGCACTCCAACACGTTCGAAACGGCATGACAGCGTGCGACCATCCCATGAGATGGGCGGACATCACCACCACTTCCATGGAGCCGCCGGCGGCTCCGGGGCGGACCCCGATGGCCGGCGGCTGTGGATCGCGCTTGCGCTGATCCTGTCCTTCATGGCCGTGGAGGTGGTGGTGGGAATCCTCGCCGCCTCCCTGGCGCTGCTCTCCGACGCGGCCCACATGCTCACCGACGCCGGGGCGATCGCCCTGGCGATCCTGGCGGCGCGCCTGGCGCGGCGCCCGGCGGCGGGCGGCTTCACCTTCGGCATGCGGCGCGCGGAGATCCTGTCCGCCCAGCTGAACGGGGCCACGCTGCTCGCGCTCGGCGCGGTGATCGTGCTGGAGGGAGTTCGCAGGCTCATATCCCCTCTGGACGTGGAGGGGGCGGCGGTGGTCGTGGTCGCCGTCGCCGGGATCGCGGTGAACCTCGCCGCGACCATGGTCCTCGCGGGCGCCAATCGCCGCAGCCTGAACATCGAGGGCGCCTACCAGCACGTGCTCAACGACCTCTTCGCGTTCATCGCCACCGCGGTGGCCGGAATCGTGATCCTGACCACGGGATTCGCGCGCGCGGACGGCGTGGCCGCCCTGTTCGTGGCGGCGCTGATGATCCGGTCGGGGGTCGGCCTCTTGCGCGACTCCGGCCGGGTGCTGCTCGAGGCCGCCCCGCGCGACCTCGATCCGGACGAGATCGGGCGCACGCTCGCGTCGGCCCCCCACGTGGTGGAGGTGCACGACCTCCACGTGTGGGAGGTCACGTCGGGCTTCCCGGCGCTGTCCGCGCACGTCGTGGTCCGCTCGGGCTGCGACACGCAGTCGCACCGCCGCCAGCTGGCGCTGCTGCTGCACGAGACCTTCGGAATCGACCACAGCACGCTCCAGGTGGAGGAGCTGCCCGGGGGACCGCTCACGATCGAGCCGCTGCCAGAGGGCTCGCGCGGGCGCGCCTAGAGCCGTGTAATGCGCGTCCGAACGGGGTAGCCGCCTCAGATGCACGCGCCCGAGAGCCCCACCGATCTGAACCCCGGCTCCTGGGTCAGCGTGCTGAAGCGAACGGTTCGCGAGTTCCAGGAGGACGGCCTCACCGATTGGGCAGCGGCACTCACCTACTACTCGGTGCTCTCCATCTTCCCGGCCCTGATCGTGCTGGTGTCGGCTCTCGGGCTGATCGGGGACTCGGCCACCCAGCCGCTCATCGACAACCTCGAGAAGGTGGCGCCGGGGCCCGCCCAGGAGATCTTCACGGACGCCATTCGCAACCTTCAGTCGAGCCAGGGCTCGGCGGGGCTCCTCTTCGTGGTGGGGCTCGCCGTCGCGATCTGGTCGGCGTCGGGCTACGTCGGGGCGTTCATGCGCGCCTCGAACGCCATCTACGACGTCGAGGAGGGGCGGCCGATCTGGAAGACCCTCCCTGTGCGCCTCGGCCTGACCATCGTGCTGCTCGTGCTGGTCGCCGTTAGCGCGGTCGCGGTCGTGCTCACAGGCGGCCTCGCGGAGCAGGTGGGCGACGTGATCGGGCTCGGGTCGACCGCCGTGGCGGTGTGGGACATCGCCAAGTGGCCCGTGCTGCTGGTGGTGGTCTCACTCCTGTTCGCGCTGCTCTACTGGGCCGCGCCGAACGTGAAGCAGCCCGGCTTCCGCTGGATCTCCCCGGGCGGGTTGCTGGCCGTGGTGCTGTGGGTGATCGCGTCGGCGGGGTTCGCCTTCTACGTCTCGAACTTCGGGTCCTACAACAAGACCTACGGCGCGCTCGGCGGCGTGATCGTCTTCCTGGTGTGGCTCTGGATCTCGAACATCGCCGTGCTCCTGGGCGCCGAGTTCAACGCCGAGCTCGAACGGGGCCGCGCGATCGAGGCGGGGCAGCCGCCGGAGCAGGAGCCGTTCATGGAGCCGCGCGACACGCGCAAGCTGGAGAGCCCGCAAGCCTGAGCCGCTCCGGGCGGTTATCCACCTGCCCGGGCGGGTACGGCAGGTTGGTGACCGCCACCGACATGCGGCCGAAGGCGGACGACGGTCCGTTCACCGGCTACGCCGAACCCGCCGAGCGCCCGCCCTTCAAGTCGTACGTGGCGTTCGCCGCGCTCCTCAACTCGAGCGTGGGCGCCGCGCTCGTCCTGGCTCGGCGCTCGGGCCGCGAGCTACCCGAGCGCGTCGAGGCGCCCGACGTGCTCGTCGCGGGGGTCGCCACCTACAAGCTCAGCAGGGTGATCTCGAAGGACAGGGTCACCGCCTTCGCGCGCGCCCCCTTCACCGAGTTCGAGGAGCGCGGCCGCCCGGCCGAGGTCGAGGAGAAGCCGCGCGGCTCAGGCCTGCGGCGCGCGATCGGCGAGCTGCTCGTCTGCCCCTACTGCCTGGGCCTCTGGATCTCGGCCGGCTTCCACGTCGGGCTGCTGTTCGCGCCGCGCACCACCCGCTTCATCGCCTCGGTCTTCACCACGCTGACGGTGGCGGACTTCCTCCAGGTGGCCTGCAAGGCCGCCCAGGACGACGACTAGCGGGTCCCGCTCCGCGCCTCCGGGCGCTGCGCCTCGAGCAGCCGCGGCGGTAGCGCCGACTGGAACAGCCGGCTGGCTTTGCCCATCTTCGCCCGGCACCGCGGACAGTCCTCGGACAGTGAAAGATGCGGTCGATAGACCGTAAGCCGACAGGTCGGGCAGTTCAGGTACGCCATCTCTTCCTCTCGCGTTGTCCAGCGCCGCGAGGTCCTTCCAACCGCTGGGCGTTTCGGCGGCGGTCCTCACGAATCCTTGGCGGTCGGAGGAAAGTAGCCATCGGCACGCAAAAGGTCAATAAAGACTGACAATTGGACCAATTGGGCGGGCCTGCCGGCGTTAACTGGAGCACTCCCCGGGTAACCGCCGGCCATGCGCTACTGGACCCAACTCGCGACCGAGCAGTTCGCCCCCAGTGAGATCGTGCCGCAGGCGGTGGCTGCCGAGGAGGCGGGCTTCGACGCGCTCAACGTGAGCGACCACTACCAGCCGTGGTGGGAGCCGGGCCACTCGGGAAACGCGTGGACCCTGCTCGGCGCGATCGGGCAGGCCACCCGGCGCATCCCGATCGGCACCGGGGTCACGGCGCCGGTCTATCGCCACAACCCCGCTGTGGTGGCCCAGTTCGCGGCCACGGTCGAGGAGCTCTTCCCGGGACGCGCGTTCCTCGGCATCGGCTCCGGCGAGTCCCTGAACGAGTCGCCCTGCGGCATGGACTGGCCGCCGGTTGCCGAGCAGGTCGAACGGATGGAGGAGGCGCTCGAGATCATCGGCCGGCTCCTCGACGGCGAGCGCCTGGACCACGAGGGCCGCTTCTTCAGAACCAAGGCGGCGTACCTGCACACCCGCGGCGAGCGCCGGCCGCCGGTGTACGTGTCGGCGTTCGGCCCGCGGGCGGCCCAGGTGGCCGCCCGCCACGGCGACGGCCTGTGGACGATCGCCGATCCCGAGTCGGCGCCCGAGATCATCGACGCCTATCGCTCTGCCTGCGACGACGCGGGGCACGAGAGCGGGGAGATCATCCTCCAGACCGGCTTCTCCTGGGCCGAGGACGCAGACGCGGCTCTGGAGGGAGCGCGGGTCTGGAAGGCGACCATGCCCAAGGAGTTCTTCACCGACGACTGGCACGACCCCCGGGCGATGCAGGAGAAGGCGGCGAGCGAGTTCTCGGACGAGGAGTTCGTCGAGCAGTACATCGTGGGGCCGGATCCCGATCACCACGCTCAGCGCATCCGCGAGGTCGAGCGGCTCGGCGCCACGATCGTCTGTCTCCAGAATGCCTCCGGAGCGGCCCCGGTGCGGGCGCTGGAGGTTTACGGCGAGCAGGTCCTGCCGTCCCTGCGCGGGGTACCGGCCTAGCCGCGTTTGGAAGCCGAAGAGACAGGACATACTGTCTCTTGAGGCTGTTCCGACGGGACTATCTGGCCCGCAGGTTCACCTCCTCCCATCGGGGGGACGACATTCGACCGTGACGCGGTTGCCTGGCGGACCTCACGTCGTACTCACTTCGACGGAGGTAGCGCCATGTCAGTAGCAGTCCTCGAAGCGTCCCCGGTACGCCGGATCTACTCCAAGCCGCGCGACGAGCGCGAGCGCGCGCAGGCCCGAGACGTCGAGCGTCAGCTCCTCGTTCGCTATCACCGCTATGGGGATGTCGCCGCTCGTGACGAGCTGGTGGAGCGCTTCCTTCCGCTGGCGCGCGACCTGGCGTTTCGCTACAGCTACACGGACGAGTCACAGGACGACCTGCTCCAGGTCGCGTGCCTCGGCCTCATCAAGGCGATCGACCGCTTCGAGCCCGATCGCGGGACGCGGTTCACGAGCTATGCGGCGCCCACCATCCTCGGTGAGCTCAAGCGCCACTTCCGCGACAAGGGCTGGGCACTGCACGTGCCCCGCGACCTGCAGGAGCGGTCGCTCGCGCTCAGCCGCGAGACGGAGGCCCTCTGCAAGCAGCTCGGACGCTCGCCAACCATCCGCGAGGTGGCCGCCGCCATGGGCTGCAGCGTCGAGTCCGCCCTGGAGGCGAGCGAGGCCGCGGCGAGCTACGAGGCCGCGTCGCTGGACGCGCCCGCCTCGCGCGAGGACGACGAGGCAGGCACCCTGCTGGACCTGTTCGGCGGCGTGGACACGTCCTACGAGCTGGTGGAGAGCCGTGACGCGATCGCCAGCACCTGGCAGGCGCTCCCCGAGCTCGAGCGCCGCGTGGTGGAGCTGCGCTTCATGCACGACCTCACACAGCGCGAGATCGGCGAGGAGATCGGGTACTCGCAGATGCACGTGTCGCGGCTGCTGCGCCGCGCGCTCGGGCGTCTGGAGAGCGCCGCAGAAGCCGCTTGAGCCGCTTGGCGTTCTCCACCGCGAAGCCCTCCCAGTCGTTGTTCAGGTACACGAACACCTCCGCCCGCCCGCGCCAGCCCTCGATTCGCCCCGCCCACTCCTCGAGCTCGCGCACCGAGTAGTTGCCGCGCCTGCCGCGCCGGCCGTGGTGGAGGCGAACGAGGGTCCAGTCCGCCGTGAGCTCGCGTGCCTGGAACGGCCAGCGCGGGTGATCGCCGATCACGAGCGCCGCGTCGTGGTTGCGCAGCAACTCGTACACCGGCTCGGCGAACCAACTCGGGTGGCGAAACTCGAAGCAGTGCCGGCCCCGCGGTAGGGCACCCAGGGTCGCCGCGAGTCGCTCGTCGTCGCGGCGGAAGTTCGGCGGCAGCTGCCACACCACCGGCCCGAGCTTCCCCGACCGCACGAGCGGGTCGACCCGCTCGTAGAACAGCCGGACGCCGTCGGCCACCTCGCGCAGCCGGCGCACATGGGTCAGGTAGCGGCTGGCCTTGACCGCGAAGACGAAGTCCGGCGGCGTCTGCTCCACCCAGCGCTCCACCGCCCCGGTGGAAGGAAGCCGGTAGAAGGTCGAGTTGACCTCAACGGTGTCGAACACCTCGGCGTAGCGCTGAAGCCAGCGCGCCGGGCCCATGCCCTCGGGATAGAGGCGGCCACGCCAGTCGTCGTAGTTCCAGCCGGAGCAGCCGACCCTCACGTCTCAGCGCCGCGGTCGCGGCAGACCGGTCGTGTCGACGGCCTCGAAGGCGCTGCCGGGCACGCCGTGGAGCGAGTGCAGGTCGTCGTTGTCCCAGCCGCGGCTGGGCGCCCCTGACAGGTACCACGAGGAGCCGTTGTCGGCGAGGATCATTCCGTAGCGCTTGAGCGCCCGCAGGACCACGCGCGACTGGCGCGGGAAGCGCGAGACGTTGAAGCCGCGCTTGAGCCGGAAGCGCTGGCCCATGGCGGGCAGCGACGGATCGTGGGATGAGGACGCGAAGTGGCGGGCCGGGTACACGAACGCCCGGCGCGTCTCCGAAGCGGTGAAGCGCAGGGCGTGGTCGATCGACCCGCGGCGCACCTCGTCGTAGCGCGCGAGCCCGGGAAGGATCGGCAGGCCGGCGGCGTCCGCGGACGTCCAGCCGCGCGGGCGCAGGCGGTTCGAGCGGAGGTTCCAGACGGCGCCGGAGCCGGCCCGCCAGCGGCCGCCCGCCTCGGGATAGGCCGCGAACAGCTCGAAGAGACGGCAGCGCGAGCGGTCCACGACGATCACGTGACGGTCGCCGTCGGAGCCGCGGCCGCCCTCCACCGGCGCTCCCGGCGGGATCGGGTAGCGCCCGCGATCCGACTCGTCCGCGTAGTCGAAGCTCACGGGCACCCGCTTCTGATCGCGCGGGACGGTCACGTACGGGATGCCGATCGGTCCTCCGTCCCAGAGTCCCGACCCGAAGTCCGCGTGCATGTGGTCGCCCGCGCCGATGCTCGCGACCAACGCAGCCGAGCGGGCGTGCACCGGGAGCCGGTCCACGCGCGCGTTCCACTGGCTGTTCCGCGGGAACAGCGGGCAGCTCTTCGCGCTCGGCAGCGGGCGAGCGGGCGAGCCGCCGGCCGCGAACAGGCTCGCGATGACCACGACCGCGGCCGTGGCCACGGCCGCCGCTAGGCGTCCGGCGCGCATCCGCCGGAGGGTAGGGCGCACCTCGGCGACCCACCGGCGCTCTAGGCGGATGTTCGAGGCGCGTCTAGCGCCTGGTCTCGCCCTCGGGCAGGCGGCCGTCGCGGCCCACGTACCCGTCCTTGCCACCCACGATCACGTACACGGCGGGCTCGTCGCCCACGTTCTTGAGCTTGCGAACGGTTGCGGCGTCCACGCGCGCGAGGCCGCCGGGGCCGAGCAGGTGGCTGGAGCCGTCGCCGAAGCTGATCTCCACGCGCCCGCGGAAGAGGAAGTAGAGCTCCTCCTGCTCGTCGTGGTAGTGGCGGCCGGTCTCGTACCCCGGCGGTATCTCGATGGCGTTGACCCCGAAGGCGGTCACGCCGAGCTCGCGGCGGATCTTGCGGAACCCCGGACCGTCGCCGAGGGCGTCCACGCTCCCGACCGCGTACCCGTCGCCCTGCTGGACGTCTCCGACCTCTTCAGCCACGCGCCGATCCTATTCAGGCGGCGCGCTCGGCGCTGCGAAGGCCGCCGCGCGCCCAGAGCAGGCCCGCGCCCACCAGGCCGATGCCCAGGGCGAACGCGAGAAGCACGTGCGTGGGGTCGCCCGCGATGAACCCGCGCTCCGTCTCGAGGAACCGCGTGGCCGGGTTGAGGGTGGCGGCGGCATGGACCCAGCCGGTGAGCAGGTCGTATGGCAGCCAGACGGGGGCAATGAAGAGGAAGAGGAACACGGGCACCTGCATCGCGGGCCCCGCCTGCATGGTCCGCAGGCGCATGGCGACCCCGCTGCCGAAGAGGGTGGCGGCGGTGTTCACGAGCAGCGCGAGCACGTAGAGCCCGACCAGGTCGATCCCGCCACCGCCGATCTTCATCCCGGTGACCAGCGCGACGGTCGTGACCACCAGGATCGTGAAGACGGCGCGCGAGACGCCGGTGAGCCAATAGCCGGCCACGATCCCGCCGTGACGCGGCGCGGCCAGCAGCAGCCGCCGCGAGAAGCCGGACTCGAAGTCGCGTGCGATCGAGAAGCCGGTGAAGACCCCGCCGAACGCGGACGCCTGGAGCAGCACGAAGCCGTAGACGAAGGCCGTGTAGTTCGAGCCGAACTCGAAGCCGGGGATCGAGTCGACACGCGAGAGCCCGCCGGCGAAGGCCGTGAAGAAGAAGAGCGGGAAGAGCAGCCCGGGGATGATCACCGCCGGGTTGGTGAAGTAGTTGTGCACGCCGCGCCAGGCGACCGCCAGCGCCACGTCGCGGACGCCGCCGCGGCTCATGTGCGCACCATCTGCGTCCGGAGGGCCGACGACGCCGCGATCAGCGCGACCACGGCGACCCCGCCCGCGCACGCGAATCCCATGGCCAGTGCCTGGCCATCCCAGCCGACGATTACGAGCGAGCGAATGCCCTCGAGCATGTACGACACCGGGTTCCACGTGGCCACCGTGCGGAACCAGTCGGTCTCGATCAGGTCACGGGGCAGGGCCATCGAGGAGAGGAAGAGGGCGGCGAACATGAGCGGGAAGATCCCCTGGACCGCCTCGCCCGAGCCGGTTCGCAGAGCCACGAAGGCGCCGATGCTCCCGAAGCCGAGTGAGATGAGCAGCGACAGCGCGGCTATCACCAGTGCCCCGGTTACGCCCGCGTGGATTCCGGCGCCCGCGATCACTCCCACCACGAGGAAGGTCGTGGCCTGGATGGTCCCGAGGGCCACGACGCCGGCCAGCTGGCCCACGAGAAGGGCCGTGCGGTTCAGAGGTGTGAGGGACAGCCGGTTGAGGAAGCCGGACTCGACGTCGCTGGCCACGTTGGTGCCTGCGCTGTTGGCTGCGAACAGCCCGCCCTGCACGAAGCACACGGCCAGCACGAAGTCGAGGTAGGTGTCTGCAGGGAAGCCGGGCAGCTTGGTGGCCTCCTGGAGGCCACCGGCGTTGACCGCGAGCAGGAGCAGCGGGAAGAAGAGGGACGGCACAACCATGGCGGGCTGGCGCAGGGTCCGCACCACGGAGCGCCGTGCCAGCGTGCCTACCTGAAGCGCGAGTCCGGACCTCACGCGGCGACCCCGGCGGGTTCGGGCTCCTCCTCCGCGGCACCGTCGCCGGAGCCCTCGAGATGGCGTCCGGTCTTGGCGAGGAACACGTCGTCGAGCGTCGGCGCGTGCAGCTGCAGGTGCTCCACGCGGATGTCCTCGGCGTCGAGCGCCCGCACCACGTCGGCCAGCTGGGCGTCGCCGCCCGAGAGCCGCACGGCCGCGCCCTTGGGCGAGGAGGACACGGCCTCGCCGAAGCGGGACAGCACCTGCTTCATGCGGCCGAGCTCGTCGTGCACCGACGGGATGACCTCCACGCTCGAGCGGCCGATCTCGGCCTTGAGGGAGTCGGGCGTGCCTTCCGCCACGATCCGGCCCTGGTCGATGATCCCGATGCGGTCCGCGAGCAGGTCGGCCTCCTCCAGGTACTGCGTGGTGAGGAAGACGGTCACGCCGTCGTCGGTAGCCAGGCGCTGGACCTCGGCCCAGAGTGCGCTGCGGCTCTGCGGGTCGAGCCCGGTCGTGGGCTCGTCCAGGAACAGGATGCGCGGCCCGTGCACCAGCGCGAGCGCCAGGTCGAGCCGTCGCTTCATGCCACCGGAGTAGCCGCCGACCTTGCGGTCCGCCGCCTCGGTGAGCCCCACCCGGGCCAGCAGCTCGTCCCCGCGGCGCAGCCGCTCCGCGCGGGGCAGGCCGTGCAGCGCCGTCTGGAGCTTCATGTGCTCGCGTCCCGTGAGGAACGGGTCCAGGGCGGCCTCCTGGAGGGCGGCTCCGATTGCGGCCCGGACCTGCGTGCCTTCCTCCACCACGTCATGCCCCGCCACACGGGCGCTCCCGGAGGTGGGCGGCAGCAGCGTGGTGAGCATGTGGACGGTCGTGGACTTCCCCGCCCCGTTGGGCCCGAGGAACCCGTACACCTCGCCGGTGGCGACGCGGATGTCGATGCCGTCCACGGCGCGCGGGCCCTTCTTGAACTCGCGCACAAGGTCCGTGGTCTCGATCGCTGCGATGTCGCTCATGGCCGCCGAGGCTAGCAGAGGATCATTGGTGTTGCAAACTATCGAAGTAGTCGACTATCATGTGCCTCAAGGATGCCCGTCAAACAGGAGATCGAGCCCGCCGTCGAGGCATGGACGCTGATCTGGCGGCTCATGCAAGCGAACAAGCCGCGCATGATGCGGCTGGCCCAGGACCTCGACCTCGCCCCCATGCAGCTGCACGCCCTGCGGCTGATCGAGCCGGGCAAGGAGGTTCCCATGGGCGCGCTCGCTCAGTCGCTGTTCTGCGACCCGTCGAACGTCACGGGGATCGTGGACCGGCTCGAGGCACGCGGCCTGATCGAGCGCCGCCCGGCGGACGGCGACCGGCGCGTGAAGATCCTCACGCTGACCGCCGCGGGTGAGCGAATTCGCTCCGACGCATCGCTGCAGATGGAGCAGCCGCCCCCCGAGATAGCCGCGCTGCCCCGGGACGTTCAGGTGGCCCTGCGGGACGCTCTTCGTGCGGCGCTCGACCAGACCTAGGTGCGGCGCCGGGCCCGGCCACTCCGGCGGTTAGTGGGCCATCGGCGCTTACAGCGGCTGGGTGGGATGCCGTGCTGTCAGCCTCCCGTCACATTTGCGTGGTGGCTTGAAACCCGGGCTTCGGAGCCTCGCTGCCCTGTGGTTGCTATGCAACCGGAAGTCAGGAAGGTAGATGGCCAACGCCACCCACCCCTGAACGACTCGTCAATCCTGAGATGCCGGCGTTACGCGCCCTGCGGGTGCGCCGGCGAGCCGCCCTCGTGGCGGAGCCGACCCGAGGCGATCGCCCCGAGGCCACCCGCGAGCCCGGCGCCGAGTGCGCCGAATGCCCAGGCGGTTCCGGCAAGGTCGAAGCCGAACGCCGAGTCGAGCGACACGTCACCCGCGCCCACCGCCGCGAGACCGAATGCGATCGTCGCGAACACGAGCGGGAGCTCGAAGCCGCCGTCCTGGGCCCAGATCCCCTTACCGCGGTGCGCGGTGAGGGAAGCCGTGACCATCGTGGCGATCAGAATCGCCGCGACGAACGGAACGAAAAGGCCGAGCGCCAGCAGCAGGCCGCCGAAGAACTCAGCGGATCCGGCGAGCGTCGCGTGAAGCCGGCCCGGGCGCAGCCCGAGTGCCTCGAAGAAGCCGCCGGTCCCCTCGATGCCATGTCCCCCGAAGACCCCGAACAGCTTCTGCGCACCGTGACCCATGAACAGCAGGCCCGGGATTGCGTGTAGTGCGAGAAGTCCTATATCCAACGGAACAGCCTCCCCTTATGATTCGTAAGCAGCCATCCGAAAGAATAGCAGGATAGTTGCGGGCGCAATCGTTATTCGGGTTCGGCTGGGCAGGAGTCGGGAATCAAACGACGAACCGATTCGCTATACTTTCGATAACAATCGAACTATCAAACGAAGAGTAGATATGGCTGCATCAACACTTACCCGGAGTGCCACCACTCCACCTGAGCTCCTGGAGGACTCCCTCCAGCTGTTCTTCAATGAGGCGAGGCGGTACCCGCTGCTGAACGCCGCTGAGGAAATCGAGCTCGCCAAGCGCATCGAGAAGGGCGATCTCGCCGCCAAGGACCGCATGGTCAATGCGAACCTCCGGCTCGTGATCTCCGTTGCCCGCAAGTACCAGGGCCAGGGCCTCCCGCTCACGGACCTCATCCAGGAAGGGATGCTCGGCCTGATCCGCGCGGTCGAGAAGTTCGACTGGCGCAAGGGCTTCAAGTTCTCCACCTACGGAACGCTCTGGATCCGCCAGGCGATCGGGCGCGGGCTGGCCAATTCAGGCCGGACCGTGCGGCTCCCCGTGCACATCGTCGCCCGGGCGCGAAAGATCGCGGACGCCGAGCGCAAGCTGGCGGTCGAGCTCGGTCGTAGCCCGACCGAGGAAGAGATCGCGGCCGCCGTCGAGCTTCCCCTCGACGAGGTGGCGGACATCAGGCGGGCCGACCGTGGCCCCGCCAGCCTCGACCAGGGCGTCGGTGAGGACGGCGACACCGCCCTCGGCGACCTGGTGGCCAGCGACGGACCCAGCGTCGAGGACGAGGTGGCTACCGAGCTCGCGACCGAGAGTCTGCGAGCCGCGGTGGACACCCTCCCCGAGGTCGAGCGCAACGTGATCGCGCTCAGGTTCGGGCTGGACGAGGAGCAGCCGGTCGCGCTCCGCGAGACCGGACGCCGGCTGGGCCTCTCGAGCGAGCGTGTACGCCAGCTCGAGGACCGGGCTCTCAAGCGCCTCGCGCGTGAAGAGACCGTCGCAGCACTGCGCGACGCCGCCTAGGGCTCCAACAGAATCGAGTGACGGCCGCGGCCCCCCGGGTCGCGGCCGTCGCAGTTCTGGGGCCGGTCAGGCCGCGGCGGCGATCCGCTCGAGCTCGTCTCCCGCGAGCTCCAGGTCCCCGGCCGCGACGTTCTCCTCGAGGTGCGCCACGGATGCGGTGCCCGGGATCGGCAGCATCACCTCGGACCGACCCAGCAGCCACGCGAGCGCCACCTGGCTCGGGGTGGCGTCATGTGCGCGCGCGAGCTCGTCCAATGGGCCGCCCGGGCGCGCCAGCCCGCCCGTGGCGAGCGGGAACCAGGGAATGAAGCCGATGCCGGCCTCGGTGCAGGCGTCGAGCACGTCCTCGGAGTGACGGTCCTCCAGGTTGAAGCGGTTCTGCACCGTCACGACGTCCACGAGCTCACGGGAGCGCTCGAGCTCGTCGATCGACACGTTGGAGACGCCGATGTGGCGGATCTTGCCCTCGTCCTGCAGCTCCTTGAGCGCGCCGAGCGAATCCTCGAGCGGCACGTTCGGATCGGGCGAGTGGAGCTGGTAGAGGTCGATCCGGTCGAGCTTCAGGCGCCGCAGGCTGCCCTCGCAGCATTCCTTGAGGCGCTCGGGCCGCGCGTCGCGCGGCCATTCGCCCGGACCGGTGCGCCGCAGCCCGCCCTTGGTGGCGATCAGGAGCCCCTCGGGATACGGGTGCAGTGCCTCGGCGATCAGGCTCTCGCTCACGTCGGGGCCGTACGAGTCGGCGGTGTCGATCAGGTTCACGCCGAGCTCGACGGCCCGCCGCAGCACGGCGCGCGCCTCGTCGGGGTCCTCAGGCGGTCCCCAGATGCCCGGGCCGGTGATGCGCATGGCGCCGAAGCCCAGTCGCCGCACCTCGATGTCACCGCCGATCCTGAAGGTCGTCATGTCAGCGAGCGTAACGACGCCCGGCGTTCACAAAGGGTCAGCAGCGGTTCACAGGGGGCGGCGAACGCCCCCGAGCTCTTCCCGGAGCTCCTGTGCGCGCTCGCGGAACCGCTCGACGCTCTCCAGCTTGATGTCCTCGTAGCCGCGCACGAGGTCGGGCAGCTCGCAGAGCTCCACGGCGGTCGCGTGAGTGGCCGGCGTCAGGGCCGCGAGGGCCTCGGACACGAGCTCCTCGTACTCGCCGACGAGCCGGCGCTCGACGCGGCGCACGCGCGCCAGGCCGAACGGGTCGAGCGGAGTGCCGCGCAGGCGGCGCATGGAGCGCAGGAGACGGAAGGCCGGCACGAACCAGCGCCCGAGCTTCAGCTTGCGCTTGAGGCCCAGCGCCCGGAGGAGCGGCGGGTGGAGGTTGAACCACACGCGGGCACCCTCGCCCAGCTCCCGGTCGAGCTTTGCGCGCTCGAACGAGTCCAGGTGCAGCCGGGCCACCTCGTACTCGTCCTTGTAGGCCATCAGCTTGAAGAGGTTGCGCGCCACCGCCTCGGCCAGGTCGCCACGACCGGGCACCCGCTCCTGCTCCGCCACCTGCACGCGGCGAACGGCCTCGGCGTAGCGCCGGGCGTAGGCGGCGCTCTGGAAGGCCGTCAGCTCGGGTACGCGAATCTCCACGAGGCGGCGCAGGTCGCCGGCGTCCCCGTCCACTGCCAGGTCCACCAGCTCGCGCTCGGTCTCCGAGACCTCGGGCGCGGGCGGCTCGGGCTCCGCGGTGGCGCTCTCCACGGCGTCCGGGCACGCGACCACGGCCCGTCCCCAGGCGAACGCGGCGAGGTTCTTCTCGACGGCCGCCCCGTTCAGGCGGATCGCCTGCTCGAGCGCCGCCAGCGACACCGGCAGCAGGCCGCGCTGGAAGGCCGCGCCGAGCGCCAGGGTGTTGGCCATCATGTGGTCGCCGAAGAGCCGCTCGGAGAGACCCTGGGCGTCGAGGTAGAGGTTGAGCTCGCGGCGCGTGACCGCGTCGATGCGGTCGAGCTGGCCCGACAGCTCGGGGAAGCGCTCACCTGGATCGATCACCATGCGGCCCGTGGGCACGGCGCTGGTGGAGACGACCGCCACCGTGCTCGCCGGAGTGGCCGTGGCGAGGTTCGAGTCCGACGAGGCGCCGAGGAGGTCGAAGCCGAGGTACACGTCGACGCTGCCCGCCGGGGCCTTGCTCGCCGACGCGAGCTCCCCGCGCGAGATGCGCAGATCGGACACCACCGGACCGCCCTTCTGGGACAGGCCGGTCTGGTCGAGCCCGCGCACCTGAAGACCGTCGATCAGCGCCGCCATCCCGAGCACCTGGCTCACGGTCACGACGCCGGTGCCGCCCACGCCCATCATGCGCACGCCGCACTCGGCGTCGCTCACGACCCGCTGGGGCTCCGGAAGCGACGCCGGCGGCGCGGGGGCCTCCACGCGCGCGACCTTGCCGGGCACGACCGTGAGGAACGAGGGGCAGTCTCCCTCGACGCAGGAGTAGTCCTTGTTGCACGAGGCCTGGTGGATCTGCGTCTTGCGGCCGAACTCGGTCTCCACGGGCATGACCGACAGGCAGCTCGACTTCTTGCCGCAGTCGCCGCAGCCCTCGCACACGCGCTCGTTGATCCAGATCCGCTCGACGGGGTCGGGAGCCTTTCCGCGCTTGCGCTTGCGCCGCAGCTCGGCGGCGCACTCCTGGTCGTGGATCAGCACGGTCACGCCGTCGACCTCGGCCAGCTCGCGCTGGGCATCGAGCAGGTCGCCGCGGTCGCGCAGCTCGGCGATCGACGCGAGCTTCACGCCGCGGTAGCGCTCGGGCTCCTCGGTGGTCACGATGATGCGCCGGACGCCCTCCAGCTCGAGCCAGCGGGTGAGCTCGGGCACGCTCATGCCGCCCTCCACGTTCTGGCCGCCGGTCATGGCCACCGCGCCGTTGAAGAGCAGCTTGTAGGTGATGTTCACGCCCGCGGCCACCGCGGCCCGCACCGCCAGCGAGCCCGAGTGGTGGAAGGTCCCGTCGCCGATGTTCTGGACGAGGTGCCGATCGTCGGTGAACGGCTGCATGCCGATCCACTGAGCGCCCTCGCCGCCCATCTGCGTGATCCCGGTGATCTCGCCCTTGCCCTCCGGGTTGAGCAGCACCATCGTGTGGCAGCCGATGCCGGCCCCCACGAGCGTGCCCTCGGGGGCCTTGGTCGAGCTGTTGTGGGGGCAGCCGGAGCAGAAGAAGGGCGAGCGAGCCGCCATCGGGAGCGGTCGCGGGCGGGCGGCTATCTCGTCGAGGGCGCGGAGGCCGCTCTCGACCGAGGGCAGCTCGACGCGCGAGCGCAGCCTCGCCGCGACCGCGCGGGCCACCAGGTCGGCGTCCAGGTCCAGCTCCGCGGGCAGCAGCACCTCGCCGCGCTCGTCGCGCTTGCCCACGATCCGGGGCGCCCCGGCCACGCCGTAGAGCACCTCCTTCAGGGAGCTCTCCACGAACGGGCCCTTCTCCTCGACCACGAGGATCTCGTCGAGGCCGTGAGCGAAGGCGCGCACCGTGTCCGGCTCGAGCGGCCAGATCATGCCGAGCTTGAGGATCCGCACTCCCGCGCGCTCGAGCTCGCGCTCCTCGAGGCCGAGCCGGCGGAGCGCGTGGCGCAGGTCGTAGTGGGCCTTGCCGGCGGTGACGATGCCGAGCCAGGCGTCGCGGGCGCCCTCCACGCGGTTCACGTCGTTCGCCCGTGCGTAGGCGAGCGCGAGCTCGGTGCGGGGTCCGAGCATGGTCCGCTCCATGTCGACCGAGGCGGGGGCCAGCAGGTTCCCGTTCGGCACGTGCTCGTAGGGGCGCCCCTGCCAGATCACCTCGGGCAGCTCGGGTACGACCCGGCCGGCGCCCACGTCGGCGGTTCCCGACGCGTCGGCCACGCTCGTGACGATCTTGAAGCCGCACCAGAGGCCGGACGCGCGCGAGCAGGCGTAGGCGTGGAGTCCGAGGTCCAGCACGTCCTGCACGTCGCCGGGCGCGAAGACCGGCATGTGCAGGCTCGCCAGCAGCGCCTCGGAGGCGCTCGGGATCGTGGAGGACTTGCAGCTGGGGTCGTCGCCCACCACGGCGAGGGCGCCGCCGGTGCGCGAGACCCCGACGAAGTTGCCGTGGCGGAGCGAGTCGGCGGCGCGGTCGAGTCCGGGCGCCTTGCCGTACCACATGGCGAGCACGCCGTCGTAGCGCGAGCCGGGCAGGCTGCCGGCGAGCTGGCTTCCCCAGGCCGAGGTGGCGCCGAGCTCCTCGTTCAGGCCCGGCACGTGGCGCACGTGGTGCTCCGCGCACAGCCCGGCGCGGCGCTGAAGCTCCTGGTCGAGCCCGCCGAGCGGCGAGCCCTGGTAGCCGGAGACGAGCGTGCCCGTGTGGAGTCCGCGGTCGCGGTCGGCGCGGTGCTGGTCGAGCACGAGCCGGACGAGGCCCTGTACGCCGGTCAGGAGGATCCGGCCGTCCTCGAGCACGTACCTGTCGTCGAGGCTGACCTCGCGGAGGGCGTCCTGCCGCTGTCCGCGCGTGGGGCCGCCGCGGCGTCTTTCGGCGCGCTGCTGCCTACGCCGGTCAGGGCGGTCGCGAAGCGCGGTCGGATTCACTCGTCTCTCCCTTGATTCCATGCTGGCGGCCAGCCTATGGCAAACAGAACTTACCATTGATGGCACATGGAGCGCTACGCCATCGTGGCGAGCGCCCCTGGACTGCATGTCCTCCACTATTGGTCCGGTTCCCGTTGATGTCAAGGGGAACACGCGTTATGGTCAAGAGTGATGACCATTTCCGCGCGGCCCCCGCTTCGCCCCTCGCTCGCACTCGCCGACGACGACCACGAGCGGATCGTGATCCGCCAGGATCCGGCCACAGGGCTGCGCTTCATCGTCGCCGTGCACTCCACCGTTCTGGGCCCTGCGCTCGGCGGTCTTCGCCTCAAGCGCTACTCCGGTGGGCTGAGCGAGGCGCTCGCCGACGTGATGGGTCTCGCCCGCACGATGACCCTCAAGGCCTCGGCAGCCGGGCTGGCGCTCGGCGGCGGCAAGGCCGTGATGATCGACGACGGCAATGCAGACTCGCGCGATGCCCGCCTCGTCCAGGCGGCGGGCGTGATCCACGAGATGGGCGGCGACTACATCACCGCCGAGGACATCGGCACCACGACCGCCGACATGGACTTGATGTCGCGCCACAGCCCCTACGTCGTGGGCCGCTCGCTGGAGCAGGGCGGCGGCGGCGACCCCTCCCCCGTCACCGCCGAGACCGTCTTCCAGGCCATCCGCCGCGGGCTCGGCGCCGCCACCGGCTCCCAGGACGTGGACGGCCGGCACGTCGGCGTGGTCGGGCTCGGCAAGGTCGGCTACTCGCTGGCCACCCGGCTCGCCGCGGCCGGTGCCGACGTGGTGGCCTGCGACCTCGACGACGCGCGCGCCGAGCGCTGCGCCGCCGAGCACGGGATCCGCGTCGCCCCTTCGGCCGAGGCCGTTCTCACGATGCACCTGGACGTGGTCGCCCCCTGCGCCGCCGGCGGGATGATCGACGACGCGCTGGCCGGCGCGATCGACTGCCGCGTGGTGGCCGGCGCCGCCAACAACCCGCTCACGAGCCGCGAGGTGGCGCGCACGCTCGCGCGCCGCGACGTGCTCTACGTGCCCGACTTCCTCGCCAACTGCGGCGGCCTCATCCACGTGGCCAGCGAGTGGTACGGCCAGGACGGCCCCGACGAGGCCGATCTCGTCGAGCGCGCGATGGACTGCCTGGAGCGCGCGATCGCCACCGCCGAGGCCGAGGGCTCCACCCCGGTCGACGTGGCCGAGCGCCTGGCGCTCGAGCGCGTGGCGTCAGCCCGCACGTGATCACCCGAGTCCCGCCCGCCGACCGGCCATATACTCGCGCCGGTTTGCAGAGCGACTTCGAACCGGTCGCCACACGACGCACCTTCGAGGAGGCCGTCGAGCAGATCGCGGAGAAGGTCAAGGCCGGCGACCTGCACGTGGGCGACCGCCTCCCCTCCGAGCGCGAGCTTGCCGCGCGCATGCAGATCAGCCGTCCGACCCTGCGCGAGGCGATCAAGGTGCTGGCCGAGGCCGGCGTGCTCGACGTCCGCCGCGGTCAGGCCGGGGGCATCTTCGTGGCCTCAGAGCTCATCCCCCGTGAGCTGCTGCGCAGCCGCCAGGAGATCCGCGTGAGCGAGGTGGCCGGCGTGCTCGAGGCGCGGAGGCTGCTCGAGCCGCGCGTGGCTCAGCTCGCGGCCGTGCACGCGAGCGAGGACGACTTCGCGGTGATGTCGGCCCTGATCGAGCGCAAGCGCGAGCTCGCCCGCCGCGACGACGTGCTCCGCCACGAGGACCTCTTCCTCCAGCTCGACCTCAAGTTCCACCTGGCGATGGCCCACGCCACCCGCAACTCCACGGTCGTTTCCCTGATGCGCAGCCTCTTCAAGCGACTCGAGATCGCGCGCGACATGGCGGTGCACGCGCCACCGGTGCCCGACTGGGTGATCGACGTGCACGAGCGCACGCTGGCCGCGATCCGCAGCGCCGACTTCCCGGCGATCGAGGAAGTGATGGACGAGCACCTGGCCCAGCTCGAGCAGATCTGGGAGCAGGAGACCGGCCGTGGCCTGGTGCGGCCGCTGCCCGACTTCCTCCAGCCCGTGGCCGCGCGGTCGCGCGCCTTGCGCGCGGGCTAGCCTCCCAGCGGTGACCGCCCCGCTCCTCGTCGTTGACGCGCCGTCGATGCTCTTCAGGGCGTTCTACGCCCTCCCCGACACCATCACCGGCAAGGACGACCAGCCGGTGAACGCGCTGCTCGGCACCGCGAACCTCGTCCTGCGCGAGGTCGAGGAGCACTCGCCGCGTGCGGTGGTGCTCTGCTTCGGCCCCGACGCCGCCGAATACAGGGTCGAGCTCTACGACGGCTACCACGCGGAACGCCCCGAGGTGCCCGACTTGCTGGCGCCCCAGTTCGCCGATTCGCGGGCGTTCTTCGAGGCCTTCGGCTGGACCGTGGCCTGGCACGACTCGCTCGAGGCCGATGACCTGCTCGGCACCTACGCGCGGCTCGAGGCTGAGGCGGGCGGCCGGGTGCTCGTGATGACCGGCGACCGCGACATGTTCCAGTGCGCGTCCGAGAACGTGACCGTGCTGTACGTGCGCACCGGCGGGCGCGGCGCCGAGCCGGTGGGCCCCGCCGAGGTGCGCAAGCGCTACGGCGTGAAGCCGGAGCAGGTGCCCGACTTCATCGCACTGCGCGGCGATCCCTCCGACGGGATCCCCGGCGCGCGCGGGATCGGCGAGAAGACGGCGGCCGAGCTGCTCAAGCGGCACGGGTCGCTCGAGGCGGCCCTCGATGGCGCGGTGCGCGAGACGAAGCCGAGCGTCCGCGCAGCGCTGATCGACCAGCGCGACGAGCTGCTGCGCTTCAAGGACATCGCGACCCTTCGCGACGCCGGTGTGAAGCCGCCCAAGGACCGCGTCACAGACTTCGCCGGCGCGGCGGCCGCCGCCCGCGAGCGCGGGATCAACCGGCTGGCCAAGCGGCTCGAGGACCAGGCGAGCTAGGTAGCGAAGCCCAGGGCTTCCAGCGCGTCCTCGCGCTCCTGGTACATCGAGAGGCGCTCGACGGCGCCGTCGCGGAACGTCCACACCCAGGTCACGCGCGCCTGGACCTCGATCCCGTCGCGGCCCGTCAGATGCATCGTCCAGGGCACGACGACGTGCTCACCCGCCTCGATGAACTCGTGTGGCTCGATCCGGGCGGACTCCCAGCTGTCGGTGATCTCGTTCCAGAACCACATGATCCGATCCCGGCCGTAGACCCCGCGCAACGGCCCCGCGGCTCGGGAGAGATCCAGCTCGAAGTCCGGCGCGGCGACTTTCAGAATGGCCTCGATGTCGCCGCGGTTGTAGGCATCAATGGAGGTGCGCACCGTGTCCACGTTCGCCTGCGACATGCTGCGGCGACGCTAGCCGAAGATGCCCGCGGTGAACCTGGCAGCGGCCTCCAGCACCACGGGCTTCGGCACGTCGGGGTGGTCGATCCACCAGAGCGCGAGCCCGGCCAGCCCGGTCCTGAGCAGCTCGGCGGTCGGCTCCACCTGCTCCGCCGGGATCCCCCCGCCCGCGTTGCCGGCCACGAAGCCGGCCATCACATCGCGGGCGCTCCGGGTCACGCGGAGGCGGAGCGCCTGGATCTCCTCGTCGCCGGCGCTGTCGCGGAAGAGCATGAGCCACGCGTGCTGGTTCTCACGGACGTAGTCCAGCCAGATCTCGAGGATCGCGTGGATGTCGGGCTCGCCGGTTCCCTCCAGGAAGCTGGGGAGGTCTGCCTCGTGCTTCTCCAGGAGCGCCATGTAGAGGGCCTTCTTCGATGCGAAGTGGCGATAGACCATCGGCTTCGTGACCCCCGCGGCGGCGGCCACGTCGTCTAGTCGGGTGCCGTCGTAGCCGCGCTCGGCGAAGAGCCGCCCGGCGGATCGGAAGATCACCTCACGTCGCTCGGGAGCAGAGATCCGCATGGTTACCGAAGAGTAACTTAAGCTGCTACGTTACCGGCATGACCCCCACCACCCACGACCCAGTCCATCGCGCGCGCTACTCGTTCGAGCCCGACGGCGAGAACCTCTTCGTCGACACCTGGATCGAGCCCGGCGGCGGCCTTCCGACCCACCTCCATCCCAACCAGGAGGAGGTCTGGTCCGTGCTCGACGGCGAGGTGCGCTTCCAGCTTGGGGACACCAAGCGCGTGATCGGCCCACAGGACGGCGAGATCCTGGTCGCTCCCGGCACCAAGCACTCCATCGAGAGCGTGATGGACCGCGACGCCCATCTGCGCTGCCACGTCCGCCCCGGGCGACAGCTCCAGGCGTTCCTCGAGGACAGCGCGGCGGCGGCCCGCGAGGGCCTCTTCATGCGCGGCGGGATCCCGCGCAATCTGCGCGGCGCCCGCTGGGCGGCCGGCTTCCTCAAGCAGCACCGCGACGACGTCGTGATGACGTTCCCGCCGCGCCCCGTGCAGTCGGCGATGATCGCCCTGCTCGGGCGCTAGCCGGGCGGCGCCTCGCGCGGCGCGTAGCGGTGGTGGAGCATCAGCGCGTTCCCGTCGGGGTCGGAGAAGAACGCCATGTGGCAGACCCCGGTGTCGACGATGTCGCCGTAGAAGCTGACACCGCGCTCCTCCAGGGCCGCGCGCGCGGCCTGGACGTCGTCGACGTGCAGCGCGAGCGGGTTCCGGTTCGGGCTCAGCTCCCCCAGGCCCATCTTCGCGGGGTCCATCAGGTTGAGCGTGACCGTGCCGGTCTCGAACTCGGCGAAGTTGCGCTCGGGCCTGTAGACGGACTGCTCGAGGCCGAGCGTCTCCCGGTAGAACCCGGCGGACGCCTCGAGGTCGCCCGTGGGGATCGCGACGAAGTCGACGCCGGTGACTATTTCCTGGGTGGTGGGCATGGAGCCGAATCTATAGCGTCATCCCCGTGCCCTCCTGCGGTGGACTGGCCCCGCCATGGTGACGACGGACGAGATCGGCGCGATCCCGATCCTCGCCTCGCTCGGGCCCGCGGAGCGAGAGCAGCTCTCGCGGGCGGCGGCGGACATCACGCTCACGGCCGGCGAGTACGCGGCGCACGAGGGCGGTGAGCGGGCGCTCTTCGCGCTGCTCGAGGGCCGCATCGAGGCGGTCAAGCTCGTCGACGGGATCGGGCGCGTGGTCGGCGAGCGTCATCCGGGGGACGTCTTCGGCGAGGTGCCGATCGTCCTCGGGACGGTGTTCCCGGTCGGTTTTCGCGCGGCCGAGAAGTCACGCATCATGCGCGTCGAGGCGAGCGACTACCACGCGATCGCGGCCGTCCATCCCGGCCTGGGCAAGGAGGTCGGCAAGCTCGCGGCCAACCGCATCGGCGGATCGCGCGGCTTGCAGGCCATCGCGGCCGAGCCGCCTCCGCCGCGGGCGATCGTCGTAGGCCACCGCTGGGACCCGGCCTGCGCGGAGCTGCGGCGCTTCCTCGACCGCAACCAGATCTCGTTCAGGTGGATCACCCCCGACGCACCGGACGCGGCCGAGCTCTGGGGCGGCCCCCTGCCTGCCGACGACGATTGCCCGACGATCCGGGTCGTCGACGGCAAGACCGTGGTGCGTCCCCAGCTCAGGCGGGTGGCGGAGCTGCTGGGCCTCGCGACCGACGCCGTGGCGGCGGAGTACGACGCGGTGATCGTGGGAGCCGGTCCCGCGGGACTGGCGGCCGCGGTGTACGGCGCATCGGAGGGCCTGCGCACGATCGTGATCGAGCGCGAGGCGCCCGGCGGCCAGGCCGGCACCTCGTCTCGGATCGAGAACTACCTGGGCTTCCCGGCGGGCGTCTCGGGGGATGAGCTCGCGAGCCGCGCGCTGCAGCAGGCCTGGAGGCTCGGCGCCGAGGTGCTCGTGACCCGGTCGATCAATCGGATCGATGCCGCGACGCGGCAGGTGCACCTCGACGGCGGCGACGTCCTGCGCGGGCGGACGATCATCATCGCGTGCGGGGTCGCGTGGCGGGAGCTCGCGATCGACGGATTCGAGCGGCTGGCCGGGAAGGGGATCTCCTACGGCGCGGCGCGAAGCGACGCGGCGAGCACGCACGGCCTCGACGTGCACATCGTGGGGGCCGGCAACTCGGCGGGGCAGGCGGCCGTGTTCTTCTCGACGCACGCGAGGAGCGTGAGCATCCTCTGCCGCGGCGAGACGCTCGAGAAGAGCATGTCGAGCTATCTCATCGAGCAGGTCGAGGCCCGTCCGAACATCCGCACGCTCCACCGGACGGAGGTCGTCGCGGCCCACGGCGACGAGTCGCTCGAGGCGATCGAGATCCACGACAACACGACCGAGGAGACCACCCGGCTCGAGTCGGGCGGGCTGTTCATCATGATCGGAGCGGACGCGGAGACGGCGTGGCTGCCGCCCGAGATCGCCCTCAACCAGCGCGGCTACGTGCTCACCGGCGCCGAGGTGAGCGCCGCGGGGCACTGGGAGCTCGAGCGCGACCCCTACCTCCTCGAGACGAGCGTTCCCGGAGTCTTCGCGTGCGGCGACGTCCGGTTCGGCCCCGTCAAGCGGGTCGCCGCCGCCGTCGGCGAGGGCAGCATGGCCATCGCCTTCGTGCACCAGTACCTCAAGCAGGCGGAGGCCGACGGCAACCGAGCCTGACGGGGGTTTGGCTCCGCCTGCCTCGGAGAGAACCGAGGCATGGGAGCGAGAACGCGGATCGTCGTCGGGGTGGCATTGATTGCCACCGGAATGAGCACGGCCGCGCAGGCAGAGCCGCCGATCTCGGGCTTCACGCCCGGGCACTCGGCTGAGCAGCAGAAAGCCGAGCAGCGCTTCCAGCGGGCCATCTCGGCGAACGACATCGGCCGTTTCAGCCGCACCGTCAGCAGACGGCCCCAGCTGATCGGCTCGCCCGGCAACCGCAAGGCCTTCAAGCACTCGGTGAAGACCCTGCGCGGCTACGGCCTGCGGGTGAAGGGCGCCTCGTATGACGTCTACATCTCGCGCCCGGAGAAGATCCAGGTGACGATGACCAAGCCGTTCAGGCGCGAGGCGCGGGTCAAGGAGCCGCGCTTCCCCTGGCAGCGGTACTACGACGAGGTGGTCGTCGGCTACAACGCGTACTCGCCCAAGGGCGACGTGACCGGCGAGCTCGTCTACGCGAACTACGGGCTGCCGGCCGACTACGAGGCGCTCGAGAAGCTCGGCGTCGACGTGCGCGGCAAGATCGTGATCGTCCGCTACGGCGAGAGCTTCCGAGGGGTCAAGGCCAAGGTGGCGGAGGACCACGGCGCCAGGGGCCTGATCATCTACTCCGACCCCGAGGACGACGGCTACGTCAAGGGTCCGGTGTTCCCGAACGGACCCTGGAAGGACGCCAACGGCATCCAGCGCGGGAGCATCGAGTACATCTTCGACTACCCGGGCGACCCGCTGACCCCGGGTGCGCCGTCCACGCCCGGCACGCCGCGACTGGACCCGGCGGACGCGACCAACCTCCCCAAGATCCCGACGACGCCGCTCTCCTACGGGGATGCGGAGCCGATGCTCAAGGCGCTCACGGGCCCTGAGGCTCCCGAGGACTTCCAGGGCGGCCTGCCCTTCAAGTACCACGTCGGGCCCGGGCCCACGGAGACCCGCCTCAACCTCGACATCGCCTACGAGCAGGAGCGGGTGAACGACGTCGTGGTCAAGATCCGCGGCGCCAAGCATCCGGAGCAGAAGGTGGTGCTCGGCGGCCACTTCGACGGCTGGACCTACGGCACCGATGACAACACCAGCGCCTGGTCGTCCATCGTTCAGGCCGGCCGCGGGTTCGGCCGGCTGCTCGAGCGGGGTTGGCGCCCCGACCGCACGATCGTGCTGGCCGGCTGGGACGGCGAGGAGTACGGCCTGCTCGGCTCGACCGAGTGGGTCGAGGACCTGCGGCCGGGCCTGCGCCGCGACGCCATCGCCTACATCAACATGGACGGCGTCGGGGGCCGTGAGTTCGGCGCCGGCGCCGTGCCGTCACTCGACCAGCTGATCAAGGACGTGTCCCGGACGGTCCCGGCCCCGGGAGCGCCCGGCACCGTCTACGACTCGTGGGCGGCTGACGGCGAGCCGGCGGTGGATCGGCTCGGCAGCGGCTCCGACTACACGGCGTTCCTGGACCACGTGGGCGTGCCCTCGCTCGAGGTGGGCTTCTCGACGCCCGGCGGCGAGTACCACACCTCCTACGACGACACCCAGATGATGGAGCGGTTCCTGGACCCCGGCTATCTGGGCCACCAGGCGGCCTCGCGAGTGAGCGGGACGATCGCCATGCGGCTGGCCGACGCCGACGCGCTGCCGTTCCGCTACTCGGAGTACGCAGCGGCGGTCGACGGCTACGTGCGGGAGCTGCAGGCCCAGGAGGGCGCCGGCATCGTCGATCTCGAGCCGCTTCTCGCCCAGGCGCAGGCCTGGAAGGCCGCCGCGGGCGCCCTCGAGCAGCGGGCGGCCAGGCTGCTCGGCTCGGACACCCGGCGCGGCAGGCGGCAGCTCGAGACGATCAATCGCTCGCTCATGCGACAGGAGCGTGCGCTGACCCAGTCCGAGGGGCTGGCGGGACGGCCCTGGTTCAAGCACATGATCTATGCCCCCGGCGTGCTTACCGGCTACGCCGCGCAGTTCCTGCCGGCGATCGCGGACGCGATCACCGACGGGGACGCGGCCACCGCCAACCGATACCGCGACCTGGTGCTCGAGTCGCTCCGCCGCGCCACGGATCTGGCGAGCCGCCCGGGCTAGGCCTGCGCGCGATCTGCGGTCCCACGACCCTGACCTCGGGGATCGGCCCCAGCGCCCACTGCGGCGGCTCGACCCCCGCCGCCTCGGCGGCCATACGCGCCCAGTGGCGCTCGAAGCCCGCGGGCGTGCAAACGAGCACGTAGCGGGCGGGCGCGTCGCTGTGGTTGGCGAGCGCGTGGACTGCGTTGCGCGGAGCGAAGGAGACCTCGCCCGCGCCCTTGGTGACGACGGCGTCCTCGACCTGGAAGATCAGCGTGCCGTCCAGCATGTAGAAGGCCTCGTCGAAGTCGTGCGTGTGCAGCGGGGGGCCGGCGCTGTGCGGCGGGACCACGATCTCGGTCACTGATACGCGGCCGTCGGTCTCCTCGCCGCGCAGCAGGACGTTGGTGATGAGGTTCGGCAGCGACGGCATCTCAGGCCCCGGCCGGCTGGAAGAGCTCGATCGGGTTGCCCGAGGGGTCCTCGAGCAGGATCTGGCTGCCGCCCTGCCCCGTGACGATCTCGTTTCGGAAGCTCGCCCCGGCCTGGCGCAGCGCCTCGACCTCGCGCTGGAGGTCCGCGACCTCGATCTGGAACCGATTCCAGCCCCCGGGCTCGGGACGGCGGCCATCGGGCACGGGCTGTCCCGCGCCTCCCGCCCCGGGCCGATTGAGCAGCAGCCGCAGGTTGCCTCGCGAAAGCACCGCAAAGCCCGGTCCGGGCCGCATCTCGACGTCGAAGCCCAGATGCGCGACGTAGAACGCAACCGCGGCGTCGACGTCGTCGTTGATGTAGCGAACGCTGACCGTCGTCATTTCGTCCTCCGCCTTCGAGATACGCTGTTTGCAGAACTGTTTATAGCAAGAACAGTTCCCCGAGCGCGGTAATATCGGCAGCGTGCCCGGACAATCACCCAGCGCGCAGGCGTCCCCGGCGCGGGGCCTGAGCCGGCGCGTCGGCTTTCTGCTGGCCCAGCTCGGCGCCCACGCGCATCGGCAACTTGCCGAACGCCTCGCGCGACGCGACCTCCACCCCCGGCACTTCGGAATGCTCAGTCACCTCGCCGCGTCCGAGGGCCAATCCCAGCAGGCGCTCAGCAACGCGCTCGGGATCCACCGCAGCGCCGTGGTCGCGCTCGTCGACGACCTCGAGCAACGGGGGCTCGCCGAGCGGCGCCGTGACCCCGTCGACCGGCGCGCGTACACCCTCTACCTGACGCCCGCTGGGCGCGACCTGCTCTCCGACCTCGAGCGCACGGTCAACGAGCGCGACGTCGACCTGCTGTCCGTCCTCGACCCGTCAGAGCGCTCGCAGCTCATCTCGCTCCTGCAGCGCGTGGCCGAGTCGCAGGGCCTCACGGCTGGCGTTCATCCGAATCTGGAGCCGTAGGCGCGGACGCTACGGCGGCGAAGGGAAGATCGACTCGGTGCGGCCCGTGCGCTCCTCGAGCAGCCGGTCGGCGTAACGGAGCAGAGCAACAAGGGAAACGAGTGCCGCGACACCGCCCACGCCGGCGGCTACGCCAAGGGAGGCGTCGGCGATCGCACCGAGCGCGATCGCGATCGCGCTGCCACCGACCACGCTGTTGATCACGGCGACGACCGTCGCGAAGGTGAAGAACTGCCTGCGCCGCTCGGGTGGCACCGCAGCGTTCTCGAACACCCCTCGTCCGTCATCGTGCCCGGAGAGGAGGAAGAGCTTCGCCTGGTCGCCGGCGATCTGCTTGTAGTAGTTGCGGATCCGGTTGATCGCGACGCCGTAGCGGAAGTCCTCGGCACCGCACTCGACCACTCGCACGAAGGTGAAGACGCCGAGGACATAGAGCGTCGGGAGCACGGTGAGGGCGAAGACGTCGAAGGTGGTGCCGATCCCGATGAACCCCAGCGCGACCAGGGTGCTGGAGACCGAGAGGATGTAGAGCGAGGCGCGGGAGGCGCTCTCGCTCGCGGTCTGCGAGCGGGCTCCCTGGAGCGTGAAGTGCTCGGTGGTCAGAGCGGTCAAGAGCTCCTGGCGGTCCGCCATCTCATGACCGTACCCCGGTGCTCAGGGCCCTGACACCTGTAGTGGAGACGGTGGGAATCGAACCCACGTCCGCGGGCGCGTAAGAGGCAGCTTCTACGAGCGTAGCCGGCTCTCTGTTTCTCGCCTCCCGATCGCCGTGCCGGCGGGGTAACGGGTGGCCAGCCCTCTTGATGTCCCCGCCGCGTCGAGGGCAAGCGCGCCGGGTGAGCCCGTTTTCTTATGCCGGGCCCTCCGCCACGGAGCCGAGCGGAGGCCGACAGCTCATCAGCCTAGGTTTAGTTAGGCCGCGAGCGCGAATTCGTGATTACGATCCGCACTTATGGTTTTCCCGGTGGTTTAACGAGGCCTACCGGGGACCTCGACTCGCAACTGCCTCCACGGAACGTCCACGTCGAAGCCTGTCGTCCCCTGGAAGCTGCTCTTAAAGGGTAGTCGACGTTGCCACACTTGAGGAATGGAGTCCTCGCTCTACAACCCGCGGCTCGAGCCGGCCACCCCGCCGGCGCCGCCGCAAGAGGAGCGGCGCCCGCCGTGGCGGCGCGTGCTCGGCTGGCTCGGCGCCGGCGCGCTGCTGGCGTTCAAGTTCGCCGCGAAGCTCAAGGGCCTCCTTCTCCTCCTCCCGAAGCTCAAGATCCTCACCACCTCGGGCACCATGCTCGTGTCGATCGCGGCCTATGCGCTCATCTGGGGATGGCGCTTCGCGGTCGGCTTCGTGCTGCTCCTCCTCGTCCACGAGATGGGGCACGTGATCCAGCTCCGGCGCGAGGGCATTCCCGCGAGCGCGCCGATGTTCATACCGTTCCTCGGGGCCGTCGTGGCGATGAAGCAGCTGCCCAAGGACGCCGGGGCCGAGGCGCGCGTGGGGCTGGCGGGCCCCGTGCTCGGGTCGGTGGCCGCGCTCGTGCCGCTGGCGATCTACGCCCTTGGCGGGAGCGAGCTCTTCCTGGCGCTCGCCTACGTGGGCTTCCTGCTGAACCTGTTCAACCTCCTCCCCGTGCTCCCGCTCGACGGCGGCCGCGCGATGGCGGCCCTCTCCCCCTCGCTCTGGTACGTGGGATACGCGCTCCTCGTGGGGGTCACGATCCTGTTCCCGAACCCGGTGCTCATCCTCGTGCTGCTGCTGGGCGGCCTCGAGACTTGGCGCCGCTGGAAGGCGCGCAACACGCCTGAGGCACGGGAGTTCCACCGGGTGCCGCGGCGCACCCGGGCACTGGTGGCGACCGTCTATCTCGGCCTGGCCCTGGGCCTGGCGCTGGGCGTGGACGCGACCTTCATCGAGCGCGACTTCGGGGACGTCTAGGCCGATCCCCTAGGGACCATTCCGAATAGGCAGGCTGCCGCCCACGCGGCAGTCTCGGTGGCGAGACAACGACCCGCCATCGGAGGATCGACAATGGACGCGAACGACACGCAGCACGGCAACGGACCCGAGGACCCCACCCGGCCGCTCGGCGAGGGGGCACCCTCCGCGCCGCCGCCCGCTCCGGACCCCGGCCCTCGGCCCCGCAAGCTGCTTCGCTCGCGCGGCGACCGGGTGATCGGCGGCGTCTGCGGGGGCCTCGGCCGCTACTTCAACGTGGACCCGATCCTGTTCCGGATCGGCATGGTCGTGCTCGCCTTCGTCGGCGGTGCCGGCCTGCTGCTTTACCTCGCCGGCCTGCTGCTCGTGCCGAGCGAGCCGGCGACCCCGGGCGCCGAGCCCGTCACGGGCGGCCGCTCCGCGCTCGTGGTCGTGGGAGTGGTGGCGCTCCTGGTCGTCGCCTGGCCCTTTCTACTCGGCGGTGGCCTCATCGCTGCAGCCATTCTCGTCCCCGTCTCGGCCCTCGCTATCGCGGGTGTTCTCGTATGGTGGCTCGTCTCGGGGGAAGGACCGTCCGGTGAGCCGCGCGACATCGCGGTGCGAGCGTCGCTCGGAGTCGGGATCCTCATCCTGTCGCTCGCGATCGCCTTCGGCGGGGCGATAGCGGCCGCGGCGGGCGGCGAGGGAATCGTCGCGGGCGTGCTGATCGCCGCCGGCGTGGCCATCGTCGCCGGCGCCTTCGTGCGCCCCGTTCGCTGGCTCATCCTGCCGGCCGTGCTCCTCACCCTGTCCACCGGTGGCGTCGCCGCCGCCGACATCTCGCTCGAGGGCGGGGTCGGCGACAGGCACTACCGCCCCGCCTCGATGAGTGATCTGCCCGACCGCTACGAGCTCGGCGCCGGCGCGCTGGACATCGACCTCCGCGAGCTCGATCTCCCGCCCGGCGACACGCCGCTCGAGATCGACCTGGGAATCGGCGACGTGCGGGTGGCCGTGCCCACCGACGTGTGCGTGGCGACCAAGGCCGACGTGGGCGTGGGCGAGGTGAACGTGCTCGGCCGCACGAACGAGGGCGTGGACGTGAGCTTCCAGGAGCATCCGGACGCGCCGCCGTCGGTGAGCCGCCTCGTGCTGGACGCGGAGATCGGACTCGGGGCGATCGAGGTACGTGACGCGAACGACCCTCCGTTCGGCTTCGACCAGCCCTATCGCGACTTCGACCTCGACCTCGACCGCAACGCCGACGCCAACTCCGCGTGCCGGGTGCCCGCCGATGGCTGACAGGCGACCCGACCTCCCTTCCCTGGTGGCCGGCCTCGCGGTGCTGGTCGTGGGGATCCTGCTGCTCCTGGACGACCAGAGCGCGTTCGACATGAGCTTCGCGCTCTTCGCTCCCGTGGCCTGCGCCGCCACGGGAGCGATCCTCCTGGCGGCAGGACTGAGCCGGCGCGAGTGACGGGCGCTGGGATGATGGCCCCCCGATGACGAGCATCGCAAGCGGCGCCCGGCCCCGTCTTCGCCGCGATCGAGACGGCGGATGGATCGCCGGCGTCTGCGCGGGCATCGCGCGCCGCATCGGGGCCGACCCGGCTCTCGTGCGGCTCGCGTTCGTGGTGGCCACCGCGGCCGGTGGGCTGGGCGTGGCGCTCTACCTGCTCGCCTGGCTGGTGGTGCCCGCCGGCGACGCTCCCGTGAGGGAGCGCCGCGGCCCGTCGGGCGCCCGCGCCTCGGTCGAGGTGGCGCTCGGCAGCGGGCTGCTCCTGCTCAGCGCGCTTCTGACATTCCGCGCCCTCGGGCTCTGGTTCTCCGACGCGATCGTCTGGCCGCTGGTGCTGATCGCGACCGGCGGGGTGCTCATCTGGCGCCAGTCGCTCGGGGGAGCCAAGGCTCCGGACCCCCCGAGCAGTCCGCGTGCTGCGGCCGCGACACCCGAGCGGCCGGCGGAGGCCCCTCGCGATCCGGTCGAGGCCGCGCGCACCGCGGCGGTGGCCGTGTCGCGGACAGGCGTGGGCGTGGCGCTCGTGATCGCCGCGGGCTTCGCCTTCCTTCAGGCCACGGGCGCGCTGAGCGCCGCCAAGGACGTGCTCCTCGCGGTCTTCGCCGTGGTCGTCGTGCTGGGCGTGATCTTCGCGCCCTGGATCGTCCGCCTCGTGCGCTCGCTCGCCGCCGAGCGCTCCGCGCGGATCCGCTCCCAGGAGCGTGCCGAGGTGGCGGCGCACCTGCACGACTCGGTGCTCCAGACGCTGGCGATGGTGCAGCGCCGCGCCGACGACCCGCGCGAGGTGGCGGCGCTCGCGCGGCGCCAGGAGCGCGAGCTGCGCGCGTGGCTCGCCGGCCGTCCCGCACCGGGCCAGGCCGCCAGTCTCGGCGCGGCGCTGGAGGCCGCCGCGGCTGAGGTGGAGGGCAGCCACGGCGTGCCCGTGGAGACCGTGGCGGTGGGCGACGCCCCGCTCGATCCGGCCGCCGAGGCCGTGCTGGCGGCTGCCCGCGAAGCCATGACCAACGCGGCGAAGTTCGGCGGCGGGTCGACCGTCGACGTGTTCGCCGAGGTCTCGTCCGAGCGGCTGAACGTGTTCGTGCGCGACCGCGGCCCGGGCTTCGACGTGGCCGCGGTCCCGGCTGACCGGCGCGGCGTGCGCGAGTCGATCGTGGGGCGCATGCGCCGGCACGGCGGACGGGCCACGATCACGAGCGCCCCGGGATCGGGCACCGAGGTCGAGCTGCTGCTCGAGCGCCGGGACGGCCGCGAGTGACCGAGCCCCGGGTTCTCATCGTCGACGACCACCAGCTCTTCAGGGCCGGTGTGCGCTCCGAGCTCGAGACCCTGCTGGAGATCGCCGGGGAGGCCTCGGGCGTGGCCGAGGCGGTGCGGTGCATCGCCGACCTGGGCCCCGACGTGGTGCTGCTTGACGTCCACATGCCGGACGGCGGCGGCATGGAGGTGATCAGGCGCGCGGCGGCGGCCGGCGGCCCGGCCCCGGTGTTCCTCGCTCTGTCGGTGTCCGACGACCCCGACGATGTGATCGCCGTGGTCCGCGCCGGCGCCCGCGGCTACGTGACCAAGAGCATCTCCGGACCCGACCTGGCGGACGCCGTGCGCCGCGTGCACGGCGGCGACGCGGTTTTCTCCCCGCGCCTCGCCGGCTTCGTGCTCGACGCGTTCGCGGGACCGGCGCCACAGACCGACAGCGAGCTGGACGCGCTCACTCCCCGCGAGCGGGAGGTGCTGCAGCACATCGCGCGCGGCTACATGTACAAGGAGATCGCGCTGCGACTGGACATCTCACCCAAGACGGTGGAGGCGCACGTGTCCTCGGTCCTGCGGAAGCTCCAGCTGTCGAGCCGGCACGAGCTGTCGCGCTGGGCAGCGGAGCGACGGCTGCTGGACTCGTAGCGGCCGGGCGGCGGGTTAGAGCCATACGGCGGCCGGCTGCGGCGTCTGTTCGTGCGGGTTACGTCACCTCCGGGCGGTCGTCCGTCACCTGCCCGTGGCCCCTGGTCACGAGGTGAATGAGAGGCGCAAATATTCCGCCTGTCATCCCTCTCGCCGGCGGCGCCTGGGGTGTGGGGGGTTTTCGATGTATGCCAACGAAAAGGCCCCACACCCCCCCCGGTGATGTGCCGCTGCTAGTCGATCAGGTACTTGCGGAGGACCTTGCCCGCCGCGCTCAGCGGGATCTCGTCCAGGAACTCCACGCGCTGGGGCACCTTGTAGTCGGCGAGGCGCTCGCGGCAGTACCTGATCAGCTCGCGCTCCCCGCACTCGCCGGCCGGCACGACGACGGCCTTGACGAGCTGCTCGCCCTCCACGCCGCTGTCCACCCCCACCACCACGACCTGCTCGACCTTGGGGTGCACCGCCAGCACGTCCTCGATCTCGATGGGGTCGACCTTGTCGCCACGCACGTCGATGAGCAGCTTCCTGCGACCCGTGATGAAGAGGCGTCCCTCCTCGTCCATGCGACCGCGATCGCCGGACACGAACGAGCCGTCCCGGAATGCCTCCCGGTTGAGCTCATCGAGACCGGAGTAGCCGGGCGTCATCGCCGTGCTGGCGAAGAGGATCTCACCCACCCGCCCCGGATCGAGCGGCTGCCCCGCGTCGTCCACGACCTGAAGCTCCACGCCCTCCAGCGGCCGCCCGACGGAGCCGGCGGTGGCGTGCGGGTCGGCGTCGAGGTTGACGGTCACGCAGCCGGCCTCGGTGGTGCCGTAGAGCTGGCGCACCGGCACGCCGAAGCGCGCGTGGAACGCGTCGAAGGTCGCGCGCGGCAGCGCGGCGGCGGCCGAGAAGCAGAGCCGCAGCGACGAGAGGTCGGCATCCTCGCCCGCCTCCGCGAGCAGGCGGAAGGTGAAGGGCACGGCCGGGAAGATCGTGGCCCGCTCGCGCTCCAGCAACTCCAGTGCCCGCCCGCGCTGCAGCAGGAACGGGTTGGGATCGTCGAAAAGCACGAGCGTCGCGCCGCTCCGCACCGCCGCGAGCAGGCAGCAGCCCATGCCGTAGGTGTGATGGAGCGGGATCACGCAGAAGACCACGTCGTCCGCCGTCATCCCGGTTGCGGCCACGTAGGCGTCCGCCTCGGCGCGCAGATGGCGATGCGTGCGCGGCACGCGCTTGGGCCGGCCGGTGGAGCCGGAGGAGTACTGGAACACGGCGTCGTCGTCCGGCGACGAGGCGCCGGAGGGCGCCGGGCCCTCGCCGTCCAGGTCCACGAGCACCTCGACCGTGCCCGCCATGCGCGAGGCGATCGCCGTGCAGAGCTCGGCCGAGCGGGCGTCGGCGACGATCGCGCGAACATCGCATTCGCGGAAGTGGAACTCGAGCTCCGCCTCCTTGAAGGCCGGGTTGAGCGGCACCGCGACGGCGCCGGCGCGCAGGATCGCGAGGAAGGCGATCGGGAAGGCCGGCTCGTTCGGCAGCACGAGCGCCACCGGATCCCCCGGTCCCACACCGCGCGCCGCCAGCGCTCCGGCCAGGCGCTCCACTCGCTCGCGCAGCTCCCGGTAGGTCAGCCGCTCGTGCCCGTGGACGAGGGCGACGCGATCCGGGTGGGCGGAAGCGCTCGCGTCCAGCATCTCCGTGACGGGCGTGGTGGAGGTTCCGGTCGGCGCAGCCACGACCAGGCTCAGAGCTCGGCGGTGAGCTGTGCCTCGCCTTCGTGGACGTGGAACTCGCCCGAAGGGTCGGCGTGCATGGCGAGTGCCCGCATCAGGGCACGCGCCTTCAGCATCATCTCCTGGTACTCGTCCTCGGCGTCCGACTGCATGACGATCGCGCCGCCGGCGCCGATCGTGGTGGTCTCGCCGTCCATCACGATCGTCCGGATCACGATGTTGAGGTCGCAGCCGCCGCTCAGGCCGAGGTAGCCGATCGCGCCGGAGTAGACCCCGCGCGGCTCGTGCTCGAGCTCGTCGATGATCTCCATGGTGCGCTTCTTCGGGGCGCCCGTCATCGACCCGCCCGGGAAGCAGGCGCGGATCCCGTCAGGCGGCTCCACGCCCTCGCGGAGCTGGCCGCGGATCGTGGAAACCAGCTGGTGCACGGTCTCGTAGGACTCGATCGCCATCAGGTGCGGCACGTGCACCGTGCCCACGTCGCAGACGACCCCGAGATCGTTGCGCAGCAGGTCGGCGATCATCAGGTTCTCGGCGCGGGTCTTCTCGTCGGTCCGCAGCGTCTCCGCGAGCTGCAGGTCCTCCACGCGGTCCGTGCCACGCGGGGCCGTGCCCTTGATCGGCTTGGCCTCCATCCAGCCGTCGCGGCCGATCGAGAGGAAGCGCTCGGGAGAGGAGCTGAGCACCGCCGCGTCGCCGAAGCGCAGGTAGGACGAGAAAGGCGCCGGGTTGATGTGGCGCAGGGTCCGGTAGAGCGGCAGCGGCTCGGGCGAGATGTCCGCGTGCACCTTGTTGGTCAGGCAGACCTCGTAGGTGTCGCCCTCCGTGAGGTAGTCCTTGATCGTCTGGATGTCGTCCAGGTACTGCTGGTGCGAGCGGCTGAGGCGGAACTCAGCCGGCGAGCCGCCCGCGGTGATCGCCTCCAGGTCGACCGGCTCCAGCGGCGGTAGCGCCTCGAGGCGCGTGGCCGTCTCCCGGATCCAGCGCGTGCCCTCGTCCTCGCTGGTGGGCTCGGTCACGCACAGCAGGTAGGTCGTCTTCTCGTAGTGGTCGAACGCGACGACCCGGTCGGCGAACACGAAGGCCGCGTCCGGCATCGACGACTCGAAAGCGTTGTCGCCCTCGCAGTCGGCCTTCAGCTCGTAGCCGAAGTAGCCCACGAAGCCGCAGTTGAAGTCGAACGGCAGGTCGTCAGAGAGGTAGCGCAGCCGCTTCGTCTCGCGGCTGAGGTAGTCGAAGATCGACTCCTCGTGCTCCTCGCTCGAGAGGCCGCGCGCGACCTTCACCTTGCCGGTGCCGACGTCGGAGGTCACGACGGAGCTGAGCGGTCCGCCGCTGGCGCCCATGAACGAGAAGCGTGAGCGCTCGTCCACCTTGCTGCTGTCGAGCCAGAAGGCGTAGCGGTGGTCGCCGTAGAGATTGACGAACACCTGCTCGGGGTCGAACAGCCGGTCGAGGCGCTCGACCTGCAGGCGCAGGCGCGGGCGCTGCGGCGGCGACCACTTCGCTCCGCCTCCGTTCGTGGTCGGCTGGGTGAGCGGGGTGCGCTTGCCGCCCGCCACTCCGGCGGTCATGTCGCGGAAGTTGGCGAGCAGACGGCGGCCCCAGTCGGTGCAGATCGACTCGGGGTGGAACTGCACGCCCCACACCGGGCGCTTGCGGTGGGCCGCTCCCATGACGATGCCGTCGGCGGTCCAGGCGATCGCCTCGAGGTCCTCGGGCAGCGGCTCCGTGATGCAGAGCGAGTGGTAGCGCACGACCGTGAAGCCCTGCGGGATCTCCGCGAAGAGCGGCGAGTCGTCGTGGTACACGGCGCTCATCCGGCCGTGCATGACCTCCGGCGCGTGCACCACCTCGGCGCCCGCGATGTGGCCGATCCCCTGATGGCCGAGGCAGACGCCCAGCAGCGGCACCTCGGCATCGCGGATGGCGTCGGCGCAGATGCCGAAGTCCTTGGGATCGTCGGGCCGGCCGGGGCCGGGCGAGATCACGACGTTGTCGAAGTCGCCCCCCGCCAGCTCGCTCCACGGGGCGCCGTCATTGCGCACGACCGTCGGCTCCTCGCCGTTCGCCTCGGCGATCAGCTGGAACAGGTTGTACGTGAACGAGTCGTAGTTGTCGATGAGCAGTGTCTTCACTGCGTCAATCTCCCGGCGGTCGACGATGAGGTCTCTGGGCGGCGGCTGCCCAGCGAACCTTCAGAGTAGACCCGTTTCCCGGGCCCGGCAAACTCAAATCAGGTACTTACGCAGGATCTTCCCGAGCGGGCTCTTCGGGATCTCCTCGCGGAACTCCACCACCTGCGGCACCTTGAAGTTGGCGAGGTGCTCCTGGCAGTACGCGATCACCTCGCGCTCCTCCAGCGCGTCGCTCGGCACCACCACGGCCTTCACGACCTCCTCGCCGGCGACCTTGCCCGGAACGCCCACCACGACGGCCTCCCCCACCTTGGGGTGAGCCACCACCACGTCCTCCACCTCGATCGGGTCGACCTTGTACCCGCCGACCTCGATCAGGAGCTTCTTGCGCCCGGTGATGGTGAGCCTGCCCTCCTCGTCCAGCTTCCCGAGGTCGCCGGTGATGAAGTGGCCCTCGCGGAACACCTGGCTGTTGAGCTCCTCGTTGTCGGCGTATCCGTCGGTGAGGCCCGGGGCATTGACGGCCACCTCGCCGATGCTGCCCGTGGGCACCTGCTCGCCGTCGTCGTCCTCGATCCGCACCTGCACGCCGTCCACCGGCTTGCCGACCGATTCGAACGTGGCCACGGGATCGGGGTCCATGTTGGCCGTGAGCGTGCCCGCCTCGGTGCAGCCGTAGAGCTGGCGAACCGGCACACCGAACTTGTCCAGGAAAGCGTCGAAGAAGGGACGCGGCAGGGCCGTGCCGGCCGAGAAGCAGAGCCGCAGCGACGACAGGTCGGCCGCGGCCGGCGCCTCCGCCATCAGCCTGAAGTTAAACGGGACGCCCGGGAAGATCGTGGCCTTTTCCTGCTCCAGCAGCTCGAGGGCGCGCTGGCGACGCAGGAGGAACGGATTGGGGTCCTCGAGGATCACATGCGTGGCGCCGCTGGCGGCGGCCGCGAACATGCAGCAGCCCATGCCGTAGGTGTGGAAGAGCGGGATCGCGCAGAAGATCCGGTCGCTCGGCTCGATTCCCATCCCGGGGTAGTACTGGGACTCGCCGAAGCACTGGCCGTGGGTCCGGGCCACCCGCTTGGGCCGGCCCGTGGAGCCCGAGGAGAACTGGTAGACGAGCGCCTCATCCGGCGAGCGGGACTCGAGCTTCGCCGGCTCGTGCTCCATCAGCATGTCGAGCGTGAGCGCCTGCCCGTGCGCCGAGCTCGTGGTGATCACCTGCGCCGGCCGCTCCCAGCCGGCCACGATGCGCTCGCATACGCCGGCGCTGCGCTCGTCGCTGATCACGGCCCGCACCGCGCACTGGCGGAAGTAGAAGTCGAGCTCGTCCTGCTTGAAGGCGGGGTTGACCGGCACGACGACGGCCCCGAGACCCGTGATCGCGAAGTAGCTCGCGATGAACGAGGGATCGTTCGGCAGGAGCAGCGCCACGGCGTCCCCCGGCTCGATGCCCTGGGCGGCCAGGCCCTGGGCCAGCCGCTCGACGCGCTCGACCAGGTCGCCGTGGGTGACCCGCTCGTCGCGGTAGACGATCGCGACGTCGTCCGGCCGTGCGGACGCGTTCTCGTACAGCAGATCCATCAACATGGCCGTGCCTCCGTGCGGATCATGTCCCGAAGCCTGAGGCCGCTAGCCCCGGCCGTCCTGCTTGCGCGCCACGAACTCGTCGATGCGCGCGACGCTCTCGAAGTTCTCCGGCGTCAGGTCCTCGTCCCGTACCGAGATTCCGTAGCGCTCCTCGAGGAAGGCCACCAGCTCCATGACGCCGTGCGAGTCCACGATGCCCTTGGCGAGCAGGTTGTCGCCCGGGTCGATCGCGGTGATCCCCCTGCCCTGGGAGAGCTCGCTGACTATGAACTGCTCTACGTCGGTAGTGACGCTCATGTGGCTACACCGTAACGACAACCAGGGCGATTTGGGAAGCCCGTGGCGCTCTGCCGCATCAGCGCGGGGCGAGCGGCGCGCCGGCGCCCTCGGTCCGCGCCTCCAGCACCTCTGACTCGCCGGCGACCGGGACGCGCCTGGTGAGCACGCGCAGGGCCGCCACCTTCCGGACCGGTACGTACCCGCGCATGCCGTAGAGCCAGCGGGCGGGCCTGTTGTCGGCCAGCACGTAGCCCCAGAGCGTCTCGTAGCCGAGGTCGCGCAGCCTCGTCTCGACCTTGTGGAGGAACTCCACGGAGTTGCCCCCGCCGCGATGCTCCTCGAGGAGGAAGAAGTCGAAGCCGTAGACGGCGCGATCGTCCAGCTCGATGTCCAGCCCGTAGTGCTCGATGTCGCGGTGCCGCGGCTCGATGCTGCGGTCCACCCACCAGTAGTAGCCCACCAGCTCGTCCTGCACGTAGCCGGCGTACCCGCGGTAGCCGCGCTCCACGTCGGCCACCGCGCGGCCACTGGCCTTCGAGTCGCAGCGCCTGCGGTTGAACTCGAAAAGCGCCGGGAGGTCGTCCGCCCGGAGCTCCTCGATCCGGAGCGACTCGGAGAACTCCATCTCCGTGACGTCGCGAAGGTCCTTGCGGAGCACCACCACGTCCTCGCGCGAGTGCAGGGCCAATCGGACCCTCCCGATCAGCTTGCGGACCAGCTCGCGCGCGCCGTGGCGGCGATAGAGGCAGCGCAGATCCGCCACGTTGGACGCGAGCGGGCCCTTCTCTGGCGATGGGAGGCTTTGTACGTTCATGGCCGTTGCGACTGACTGAACAGCCCTGCGGGCCGGTGGGGCGTCCCTGCGAATGGTGCCCGGTCCGGGCAGTCATCCTAGTATCTCCACTCAGATTGAACGCACACATCGGGCCATCGGATCACCAGGTCGTGAAGATGGACTCGCCGCTGCCTGAGCCCAATGCCGGGGTGTTCGAGACGATGCTGGTGCTCGACGGGCGTCCGGTGGAGCTCGATGCACACCTCGAGCGCCTGGGCGCGAGCCTGGACGCGCTGTTCGACCTCGCCGTGCCCACGGACGCCCGCGACCTCGTGTTCGCGGCGGCGAGCGAGACCCTCCTGGGCCGGCTGCGCCTGGACGTGTCGCCCGCGCAGGGGAACGGGGTGCGGGTCGCGGACGTGGACGAGGCGCTCGTGTTCCCGTCCTTCGACCACGGCATCGAGGTGGCCGCGGTGACGGTGCCGGGTGGCATCGGCGCGCACAAATGGGCCGATCGGCGCCTGCTGGAGCAGGCCGAGAGCGATGCGGGCGCCGCGGTGCCGCTGATCCTCGACGCCGACGGCACCCTCCTCGAGGGCTCCCGCGGGAGCCTCTTCCTGGTGCGCGACGGCGTGCTCTGGACGCCCCCGGCGGACGGCCGGTTGCTTCCGGGGGTCACCCGGGCGCGCGTGATCGAGCTTGCGGAGGCGATCGGAATCGAGGTGCGCGAGGAGGAGCTGGCACTCGAGCGCCTGCTCGAGGCCGACGAGGCGTTCATGACCGGAGCCGTGCGCGGCGTGGAGCCGGTTCGCGGCGCCCGCGGACTGCGCGACTGGGACGAGGGCGAGCTCACCCCTCGGATCTCCGCCGAGCTTCACCGCCTCTGGTTCGCCTGAGACGCCTGAGCCGTCCTACACTGGATCGGATGGCCGTCGACGAATCGGCTGAGCTCCAGCTGCTCATCATGATGCCCGGGCAGGTCCCCGACGACGAGGTCGAGGGCGTGCTGGCGCGACTCATCGAAAGCGGGTCGTACGGTCGCGTGGCGCCAGGCAAGGATTCGATCGTGATCAGCGCGTTCGGCGACCGCGAGCTGCTGAAGAGCCTCTCGCTCGAGCAGCTGGCGGGCGTGGAGAAGGTGCTCCCGATCCGCAAGCCCTACAAGCTCGTCTCCGCCGACTCGACGCCCGAGCCGACGGTCATCCAGGTGGGCGGCCGGCGGCTCGGCGGGGACCACTTCGGCCTGATCGCGGGCCCCTGCACCGTGGAGTCGCGCGAGCAGACCATCGAGAGCTGCCGCGCGGTGGCCGCCGCCGGCGCCAGCATGCTCCGCGGCGGCGCCTTCAAGCCGCGCACCTCGCCCTACAGCTTCCAGGGCCTCGGATCGGAGGGGCTCGCGATCCTCGCGGAGGCACGCGAGGTCACCGGGCTGCCGTTCACGACCGAGGTCGTGGACCCGCGCCAGGTGGAGGAGGTCGTGGAGACCGCCGACGTGCTCCAGATAGGCGCCCGCAACATGCAGAACTTCCTGCTGCTGGCCGAGGTCGGCAAGACGGACAAGCCGGTGCTCCTGAAGCGCGGCGCCTCGGCCTCCCTGGAGGAGCTGCTGATGGCGGCCGAGTACATCCTCAAGGAGGGCAACCCGCGCGTGATCCTCTGCGAGCGCGGCATCAAGACCTTCGAGCGCTCCACCCGCTTCACGCTCGACATCAGCGCGGTGCCCGTGCTCAAGGAGGAGACGCACCTGCCCGTGATCGTGGACCCCTCGCACGCGCCCGGGCGGCGCGAGCTCGTGCCCGCGCTGGCGCGGGCCGCCGTGGCCGCAGGCGCCGACGGCATCATCGTGGAGGTGCACCCCGTGCCCGAGGAAGCCCTCTGCGACGGGCCCCAGCTCCTCCCCACCGCGGCCTTCGCGGAGTTCGCCGACGACATCACCCGCCTCGTCGGCTTTATGGGCAAGACGGTCGGCTAGGCGCCTAGAGGCGCTCGCTCAGGGCTCGGTCGATCTCGCGGCGCTGGTCGCGGTCCTTGAGGGCGCGCCGCTTGTCGAACACGTCCTTTCCGCGAGCCACCGCGATCTCGACCTTCGCGCGCCCGCCCGAGAAGTACACGCGGGTGGGCACGATCGTGAGCCCCTTCTCGGTCGTCTGCCCCATCAGGCGGTCGATCTCGCGGCGGTGGAGCAGCAGCTTGCGCGGGCGCTCGGGCTCGTGGTTCTCCTGTGCGGCCGGCTTGTACGGGGCCACGTGCATGTTGCGGAGCCAGACCTCGCCGTCGCGCACCTCGGCGTAGGCGTCCTTCAGCTGGACGCCCCCGTCGCGCATCGACTTGACCTCCGAGCCCTGGAGCTGGATCCCGCACTCGAACCTGTCGAGCAGGTTGTAGCGGTAGCTCGCCTGGCGATTGGTGGCCACGTCTCCGGCGGCCGCCTTGCGCTTTCCCTTCTTAGCCATTCGCTGTCGGGCGCTTGGCGTAGCCGATCCGCTTGAGGAAGCGATGCACCCGCTTGACGTAGGCAGGCCCGACCTCCCCGCGGCGCACGGCACGGAGCAGCGTCCTGCGCGCGGCGCCGCGCTCGCCGAGGCGGTAGCGGTCGGCGGCGTACGCCGCCAGGATGCCGCCGACGTTCACGTCGCGATCGCGCACGCGCCGGTAGAGGCGCAGCGCCTTGCGCGCGTCGGCGCGCAGCCAGCGCCGGTAGGTCGGCGTCACGTCCGTGAGGCGCGCCTCGCCGAGGCGGAAGTACTGGATCGGCAGGTACGACTCTGCGTACGAGGAGAAGACGTATCCGAAGCGCGCGTCGCGGCTGCGCAGCTCGATCGTCCCGTCGCGGCCCACGTCCTGGATGCGGTACCCCGCGTCGCGCCAGTTGTGGCGTATGCGCGCGTACTTCCCGGTGCCCTCCTCGAACGTGTAGATCGTGGAGAAGGCGCAGCAGTGCGCCCCGCCGGTGAAGAGGTCGACGATCACCTCGGGCTCGCGGTCCGCGTCGAGGTCGCGGAGGCTGACCGAGTCCTGCTTGGCCGCGATGCCCGAGGGCACCACCCCACAGGGCTCCTTCGGGCAGCCGGGGCCGACCGCCCGGTCGACCAGCTCGAGGCCGTCGCGCACCACCTTCAGGTGGAAGTCCGAGTAGTCCTCGCCGTCGCGCTCATAGGTGAACTCCGCCGTCACGACGCCGGAGCTGACCTTCTCGGAGACCGGCTCGGCGCTGGCCGGAGCCGCGAGCACGAGCGCTCCGATGCACGCTGAGCAGAAGCGGATCACGCGCCGACTATAGGCGCAAGGTCCACCCGTCCGCGCGGTGCGTCCACGCGCTCCACGGTGACCTCGATCGGGTCTCCCAGGCGCAGCGCACCGGCGGAGGACTCGGTCACCAGCGCCGTGCCGAACTCGTTCAGGGTCCACCACTCGCGCATGCGGCGCACGCCCATGAAGCCCTCGAAGCCGGCGTCTCCGAAGCGCACGAAGGCGCCCTTCTCGATCAGGCCCACCACCTCACCCTCGAACGTGGGCTGCTCCCCGTGGCCTGCCTCCGCAAGACGGCGCTCGAGCAGGAATGCGAGACACACGTCGTCGGCCTTGCGCTCGATCTGCATCGCCTCGCGCTCCAGCGCGGACGTGTGCACCCCCAGGTCGTCGAGCTCGGAGCCCGGCGTGGCGGTGTGGTCGATGCCGAGGCCCTGGAGCAGCGCTCGATGGGCGACGACGTCCGGGTAGCGCCGGATCGGCGACGTGAAGTGGGTGTAGCGCGGGCTCGCGAGGCCGGCGTGGCCGAGGTTACGCGGCGTGTAGTACGCCTGCTTGAGCGCCCGCAGCACGAGCACGCCGATGGCCCGCCGGTCGGGGGCCTCGCGCGCCACGATGCGCGACATCTCGGCGGCCGCGTCGGCGGCCTGCTGCGGAGTCATGTTCCGCGGGAGCGGCGGCGTGGGGATGTCGAGGCTCGCGAGCTGGTCGGCCAGGAACTCGACCGAGCGCGGCTCCGGGCGCTCGTGCACGCGGTAGAGCGTCGGCAGCTTGCGGTCCTCGAGATAGCCGGCCACCTGCTCGTTGGCGAGCACCATCAGCGCCTCGATCAGGCTGTGCGACTCGGTCTGCTCCTCCTGGCGCACGTGGACCACGTGGCCCTCGCCGTCGAACTCGAACACCGGCTCCGCGCCCCCGATCGCCAGCGATTCGCGGCGCTCGTGGAGGGCCCGGGCGACCTCCCGCGCCGCCTCGAGCGGCGCCGCCCATGGCTCCACGGCGCGCTCGCGCCCCGCGAACACGGCGTCGACCTGGCCGTAGGTGAGGCGGACGTCGCTGCGCACGCGCGCGCGGTGGAAGGCGACCTTGCGCACCTCCGCCCCCTCCATCTCGAGCTCGACCGTGATCGCCAGCTTCTCCTCGCCCGGGCGCAGCGAGCAGGCGCGGTTCGACAGCACCTCGGGAAGCATCGGCTCCACCGCCCCCGGCACGTACACGCTCGTGGCGCGCCGCATGGCCTCGCGCTCCAGCGGCCCGCCGGGGCGAACGTAGGCGGTCACGTCGGCGATGTGCACCCACAGGCGCACGCGGCCGTTCTCGCGTGTGGCGGAGATCGCGTCGTCGAAGTCCTTGGCGTCGTCGGGATCGATCGTGAAGGTGGGCAGGTCGGTCAGGTCCACACGGGCGTCAGCCGCGTAGGGCTCGCTCGTCGCGCCCACCGCCTCCGCCTCGGCGGAGCGACCGTACGCGCGGTGGAGGCCGCGATCGAGCATCAGGCCCTCCACCACGTCGCGGGCGCGGTCGGGGCGCCCCAGCACCCGCACGACCCTGGCGCCGCGCTTGCCCGACCCCACCAGCACCAGATCGCCCGGTCCGGCTCCACCGCGCTCCACGGCGGTGCGGGGGCCGGTGCCGAAGAGCGGTTCGGCCACCAGGAAGCGGCCGCGCTTCTCGAGCACGGCCACGAGCGGGCCGTCGGCGCGGCGCTCCGCCCGCCGCGCTCCGGCGGTGGTCACCGGGCTTGCCGCAGGACGGTGTCGAGCGCGGTGGGCAGAGCCTCGTCGCGCTTGGTGTCCGGATCGTCCTTGGCCTTCACCTGCGGCTGGAGCCCCTTGCGCGTGATCGTCTTGCCACCCGGGAGGTAGTAGTTCGCCACCGTCAGGTCGAGCACGCCACCATTAGAGAGGTCGATCACCTCCTGCACGAGGCCCTTGCCGTAGGTGCGCGTGCCGACCACCGTCGCCCGCCCGCGGTCCCGCAGCGCCCCGGTCACGATCTCGGACGCGCTCGCGCTTCCCCGGTCCACGAGCACGACGACCGGAACGTCGTCCGGGATCGCGTCGCCCACGGCGTCCTCGGTGCGGTTGGGACGGCTGCGACCGCGCACCGACACGATCCGTCCGTCCTCGATGAAGATGCTGGACACGAGCACGGCCTCCGACAGGAGTCCGCCGCCGTTGCCGCGCAGGTCGAGCAGAATGCCGTCGGCGCCCTTCTTGAGAAGCCGGTCCACCTGCTCCCTCACGAGGCCGTGCGCGCCCGCGCTGAAGCCGGCAAGCCGCACGACGCCCACCTGCTTGCCGTCATGCGTGACCATCTTGCCCTCGGCCACCGGGATCTCGATCCGCTCGCGCTTGACCCGCACGCTGCGAGGTGCGCCGCTGCCCTCGCCGTCGACCACGTCGAGGGTCACGCTGGTGCCCTCGGGGCCCTTGATCCGCGCGGTGGCCACCTCGCTGTTCACCCCGGCGATGGAGCGCCCGTTCACTGCCACGATCAGGTCGTCGCGCTGGATGCCGGCGCGCCGCGCCGGGGATTGGTCGAACACCCGCAGCACGCGCAGGCCGCGCTTGTCCTCCTCCACGCTCATCCCCACACCCTCGAACTCGCCCTGTACGGAGTCGCGGAACTGCGTCGCCTCCTTGGGGGTCAGGTAGTGCGAGAAGCGGTCGTCGAGCGATTCGACGACCCCTTTCAGCGACGCGTCCTCCAGGCGGCTCTCCTTCACCGGCCGGTAGAAGTTGTTCTCGATCGTGTCGATCACCTCGGCCTTGAGCGCCCGGTTGTCGTCCACCAGGAGGTCGCGAACGGGATCGGGCAGGTTCTCCGGGTGCCCGCCGAGCCAGATGCCGGCGGCGAGCGTGACGAGGAGAGCTGCAATCAGGGACAGGATGCGAGTGGTGCCCACGGCAGCATGTGAGGGTAGTCGCCCGGCTTTGCGCTCTCTAAAGAGGACGCCTCGTCAGTAAAGTCCACCGAGTTAGTGCAGTACGTGGTCGATCAAGGAGACGGCATGCTCCATCCCCAGCTCGCGTGGTACATCGCCGGCCCGGCACTCGGGCTTTGCGTCGTGGCATGCCGCCTGCTGTTCAACGGCCGGCTGGGCGTGACCGGTGGCTATTCGGAGATCATCGGGCGAGTGCGGTCCGGCCAGGCGACCTTGTGGTCTCCGGCGTGCTGATCGGCTACGGAGCAAAGCTCGCCGGAGGCTGCACCTCGGGTAACGGCCTGAGCGGTACCGCGATTCTCTCGCCCGCGGCCCTCGCCGCCACCGCGACTTTCTTCGCGACCGCGATCGTCGTGAGCTTCGTCACCGAGGCGCTGGTCTAGATGGGATCGCGCGCCGCCGGCCTCGGCGTGGGCCTGATCTTCGGCATCGTCCTGTCCTGGAGCGGCATGACCAGTCCCGAGGTGATCCGGGAGGCACTGCTCTTCCGGGACTCCTACCTGTTCCTCTTCTTCGGCTCGGCGGTGCTCGTGGGAGCCGTGGGCCTCGCCCTCCTGCGCCGAACGGGCAGGCCCGCCCTGCTCACCGGAGGGCCCATCGGCTGGGTGGAGGAGCGACCCGCGCGGCGCCACATCGCCGGGAGCCTGATCTTCGGCGTCGGCTGGGGGATCTCCGATGCCTGCCCGGGACCGGTGGCCACACAGGTCGGCCAGGGCATCGCCTGGGGACTGTGCACCCTGGCCGGGATCCTGCTCGGCGTCTATCTGTTCATGCGCCGCGGCGAGGAGACCGAGCCCGCCACCGACAAGCTCGACACACCGGCGATCGCCCCGGAGCTCGTGCCGAGCAGCTAAACGCGCAGGAAGCGGCGCAGCGTGATGCCGCTGCCGATCGCCGACACGGCGATCGACGCGAACATCAGCACCACCACGAGCAGCGTGAAGTCGATCGTGTCCGGCCCGGCGAGCAAAGCGAACCGGTCCGAGAGCGGGTCGATGAAGGTCTCCTTGGCGATCGTGAGGAGCAACACGGCGAGCAGGCCGCCGAAGAAGCCCACGATCACACCCTCGATCACGAACGGCCAGCGGATGAACCAGTTGGTGGCGCCCACCAGCTTCATGACCTCCACCTCGCGGCGGCGAGCGAAGACCGAGAGCCGGATCGTGTTCGCGATCAACGCGATCGAGGCAAAGATGAGAAGCGCGGCGAGCCCGGCGGTGAGCGCCTTCACGAGGCCGGTGGCGGACAGGATCTTGTCCGTGTCCTCCTCGCGGTTGCGCACCTCGTCGATGGCCTCGAGCCGCGGCTGGCCGGCCACAGTGAGCGCAGCAACGACGGAGTCGAGCGTGTCGGGGTCCTCGGGGGTGACGCGGAAGGAGGCCGGGAGCGGGTTCGCGCCCAGCAGCTCGGCGCCCTCCTCGAAGGCCTTCGGGTTCTTCTCGCGTGCGCTGTCGAGCGCCTCGGCCTTGGAGATGAACTCCACGGACTTCACGCCGTCGGTGCTCTCGAGCGCGCTGCGCAGCTCGTCCTGCTGGGCCTGCGTGGCCGACTCCTTCACGTAGACGTCGGCCACAACGCGGCTTCGCACCTCGTTCGCGGTCCCGGTGGTGGCCTGCACGACCGGGATGAACACGCCCAGCACGAGCGCCGTGAGCAGCACCGTGAGGAGTGCCGCCAGCGCGGGCGCCGAGCTGCGGCGGAGGCCGCGCAGTGCCTCCTTGAGGAAGAAGCTGAAAGGGACGGGCCTCAATTCGGGTGCCCCTCGGCGCCGAGGCCGAGCTCGCCGCGCAGCCGCACCGCGAACTCCGTGGTGGACTCGTCGGGCCGGTAGAGGCCGGACAGCTCGTCGCGGATGATGCGGCCCTGGCGCAGCTCCACCACGCGCCGGCGCATCTTGTCCACCATCTGGCTGTCGTGGGTGGCCACGACGACCGTGGTGCCGGCGCGATTGATCCGGTAGATCAGCTGCATGATCCCGATCGAGGTCTCGGGGTCGAGGTTGCCGGTGGGCTCGTCGGCGAGCAGCAGCGGCGGGTGGTTCACGAAGGCTCGTGCGATCGACACGCGCTGCTGCTCTCCGCCCGACAGCTCGTCGGGGTAGTTGTGCAGCTTGGTGGAAAGGCCCACTAGGCGCAGGATGTCCGGCACCTTGCGCCGGATCTCCTGCCGCGTCTCCCCGATCACCTGAAGCGAGTAGGCGACGTTGTCGTAGATCGTGCGGTTGGGCAGCAGCTTGTAGTCCTGGAACACCACGCCGATGTTCCGGCGCAGGTACGGGACCCGTGAGCGGGGCATGCCGTTGAGCTCGCGGCCCGCGATCAGGATCTCGCCCTTGCTCGGCTCGAGCTCCTTCATCAGCAAGCGGATGCAGGTGGACTTGCCGCAGCCGGTGGGACCCACGAGGAAGACGAACTCGCCGCGGCCGATGCGCATCGACGCGCCGTCGAGCCCGACGGACCCACCGCCGTAGACCTTGCTGACGTCCCTGAACTCGACGACCGGTACGTTCGGGTCGGCGGGCCCCCGCGCCCGCGGGCGCGCGTGTTCGGTGCGGACCGAAGCCATGCGGACGCCCATTGATAGCGAAAAGCCCTGCTCAGAAGCGCAGGTGCACGCGTTTCTGCACCTCTCAGCGGGAAACGCGCCAGCGCGTGTAGAGCTCGCTGCCCCCCTCCGCGAGGGACACCAGCTCGAGCTCCGCGGGCTCCACGAGCTGGCGCCCGGCCACGATCGTGAGTGCCGCGGCGCCGCCGAGCAGCTTCGGGTTGAGCGTGAGGAACAGCTCGTCCACCAGGTCGGCGGCCAGCAGGAAGGAGTTGAGCGTTGGACCGCCCTCGCAGAGCACCGATCTGATGCCGTGCTCCGAGTGCAGGCGCGCCATCAGGAGTGGCATGTCGTCCCCCACGCGCTCGTAGGTCACCTGATCGCCGATGCCGGGGAGCACCGCGTCGGACGCGGTGGCGATCACCACGGGCTGGTCGGGCTCGTTCAGGATCGGGAGGTCTGCGGGGAGGTCGAGCCTGCCCGAGACGATCACGGCGAGCGGGACGGCTCTGAGCCCCTCGGCCACGCGCTTCTCCCGCAGCTCAGTGGTCTTGGTCACCACCCCGTAGCGCTCGGCCCGCACGGTGCCGGCGCCCACCATCACGGCGTCCGCCTGGGTCCTCAGGTGGTGGAAGAGCTGGCGGTCCAGCTCGGTGGAGATGCCGCGCGTGCGCCAGTCGAGCGTGGCCTTGCCGTCGAGCGTGGAGACCATGTTCAGCGCGAGGTACGGACGCGCCGCGGGGGCGCGCGCGCCGAGCCGCAGCCCCGAGGCGAGCCGGTCGGGTGAGGTCTCCCGTGGCTCGGGGACGAGCAGTCGCACGGCGGTCAGCCTAGAAGGTCGTGCCTGCGGCTAGCTGATCTCGAGCGTCTCGAGCCAGCTGTCCTCTTTGGACCAGATGTGCGTCTTCCCGCAACGCAGACAGAGCATCCCGTAGTCGCGAAGGGTGGCGTCCTCGTACATCAGCGCGTCCATCTGCAGGCCGGTGTAGACCGGCTCCCCGTCGGTCGGGCAGTTGATCACGACGAAACCCATGAGACCCCCTCGTCCATGCTCAGGGAGTTTCGATCAAACCCGGGCCGTTGTCCAGCGGTGACGCCTAGTTCGCGCGGATCACGCAGTAGCCCGGGAACTCGAAGTTCGCCGAGTTCAGCCCACGGCCGGCGCGGTAGATGCCGCCGTCCGAGGGGCGCTCCATCACGAAGGCGTTCTCGACTCCGCAGCACTCGCGGCGCTGGCTGACGCGCTGCCGGCGAGCGACCACCTGGAGCAGACCCTTGGACGCGCGGCGCCCGAAGGCGTCGGTGCGGAAGCGCGAGCGGCCGCGATTGCTCACGACCCAGCGCGGACGGAGCACCGTGCGCTTGTCCCCCTTGCAGTACGAGTCCCAGCCCGCGGCGTCCATCGGCCCGCAGGCGAACGCCTTGTTGAAGACGACCCGCTCGGGGGCGGCCGCGTCGAATTGAGTGATCGCGTTGTCGATGGCGAACGCCGGCCGGGCGCGGAAGGCACCGCCCACGTCAACCGAGGTCGCCCACTCCTCGTACACCGACTTGCAGCGCGGATCGGGCAGCAGGCGCATGCGCGCCCGCAGCACGGCGCCGGGACAGTTGGCCACGGCGGCGCCGAAGTCCGCCATAACCCGCGTGTGCGCGAGCAGCCGGCTGCGGCGAAAGAGCCAGGTCTCCAGCGAGTGGAAGCGCACGGTGCCGCGCCGCGGCGAGCCGGAGCCCTGGTGCAGCACCGTCATCCACGACAAGCCCTTGCGGTCGTCGTTGACCACGAAGACCTTGAAACCGGCGTGCGGCTCGTCGCTACTCGCGAAGCTGCCGATCGGGCCGAACGCGGGCAGCCCCGTTCGCCGGAACATCCTGAAGGCATGCGGATTCGATCCGTGCTCGTGGCCGAACGCGCAGTGGTAGCGCGGGTCCACCGGCGGGTGCCAGGTTGCCCAGTCGCGGCCACCGCGGCGCACCGCGTAGCGGTCGTGCACCCATGCGGCGCACACCGGGGTGCCGTCAGGGGCGCGCGCCTTCGTTTGATCCACCGGGTCGGGCTCAGTGCCGCCGGCGGCGGCCGCACTCGGCAGGCACGCCAGCGCGAGGGTGAGCGCCAGGGCCCGTCGCACTACGGCGAGATCGCGACCATGCGCTCGATCGGGATGCGCGCCCGCTCGGCGATCGCCGGGTCCACGCTCACCTCCGGGCTCAGGTCGCGGAGCGAGTCGCGCAGCTTCGGCAGCGTGATCATCTTCATGTAGCGGCAGACGGCCCCCCGGTTGGCCGCGATGAAGGTCTTGCCCGGGTTCTCCTGCTCGAGCGGGTGGAGCATCCCGGTCTCGGTGGCCACGATGAACTCGTCGGCCGGCGGAGTTGCGCGCGAATTCGAGCATCCCCCCGGTGGAGAGCATGTGCGTGTGGTCGGCGTCCACGTCGCCCGCCGCCACGTACTCCATGACCTGGGTGGTGCAGCCGCACTCGGGATGGATGAGGAACTCGGCGCCCGGGTGCTCGGCCCTCACGTCGGAGATGTCCCCGGGCCTGATCCCGGCGTGCACGTGGCACTCGCCGTCCCACACGTGCATCCGGCGGCCGGTCACTCGCTCGACGTAGGCGCCGAGCCACATGTCGGGGCCGAACAGGATCTCGGTGTCGTCCCCGTGCTCGCGCCAGATGTGCTCCACCACCTGGACCGCGTTCGAGGACGTGCAGCAGTAGTCGGTCTCCGCCTTCACCTCGGCGGTCGTGTTCACGTACATCACCACGAGCGCGCCCGGGTGCTCGGCCTTCCAGGCGCGCAGCTGGTCGGCGGTGATCGAGTCGGCGAGCGAGCAGCCGGCGTCGGGATCCGGAAGCAGCACGGTCTTGTCCGGGGACAGGATCGACGCCGTCTCCGCCATGAAATGCACGCCGCAGAACGCGATCACGTCGGCCTCTGTGTCGGCGGCCTTTCGCGAGAGACCGAGCGAGTCCCCGACGAAATGCGCCACGTCCTGGATCTCGGGCACCTGGTAGTTGTGCGCCAGGATCACGGCGTTCCGCTCCTCCGCCAGCGCGCGCACCTCGCTCTTCAGCGCCGGGATGTTCTCGAGCGTCAGCGGTGTCCCCGCAGCGGGCAACATCTGGGACGGCATGTTTCGAACCTCTCTCGGTGTCGAAATGAAGCTGCCCCTCACCGACGGGAGCAACTTGTGAACAGTTTAGAGCCCGCGTTTGCGGGGCGTCAGGGGACTTGCAACAGAAGGCTCACGTCGAGCGCCGGCGCCGAGTGCGTGAGCGCCCCGACGCTGATCCAATCGACGCCGGACTCGGCCACCGCCCGCACGTTCTCGAGCGTCACGCCGCCGGATGCCTCGAGCTCGGCGCGGCCCACCACGAGCTCAACCGCCCGGCGCAGCTCGACCGGGTCCATGTTGTCGAGCAGCACCCGCCCCGCGCCCGCCGCCAGGGCCGCCTCCACCTCGTCGAGGGTCGCGCACTCGACCTCGACGGTCACGCCGGCGGGAGCCCCCGCGAGCGCCCGCCGAGTGGCCTCCCCCACCCCGCCCGCGAGCGCGGAGTGGTTCTCCTTCACGAGCACGGCGTCGTAGAGGCCGTGACGGTGATTGGTGCCGCCGCCCGCGCGCACGGCCTCCTTCTCGAGCTCGCGGAGGCCCGGGGTCGTCTTGCGTGTGTCGAGGATCCGGGCACCGGTGCCCTCAACCGCCTGGACGAAGCGCGCCGTGAGCGTGGCCACGCCGGAGAGCCGGCCCAGGAAGTTGAGCGCCACGCGCTCACCGGCCAGGATCGACGCCGCCGATCCGCTCAGCTCCGCCAGCGGGCCAGGCTCGCGCCAGACCCCCTCGGCGGCCGTCGGGCTGAACCGGATTCCGGGATCGATCCGCGCGAAGACCGCCTCTGCCACCCGCAGGCCCGCAGGCACGCCGGGGGCTCGCTGCTCGATGGTCGCCCGCGCCGTGGCCGCCGGGGAAACGACCGCGGCGGTGGTGAGGTCGCCCGATCCGAGGTCCTCCTCGAGGGCGGTGGCGATCACGTCCAACACGTGCCGGGAGGCTATGGGAACCGGCGTGGCGTGCCGATGAAAACGGATGGACGAGGACGGCCGGAGCGCCTATGGCTTCCTGAAAGCGATGTTCGCGCGGCAGGCCGATCCGTACGCGGGCGCAGACCTGCCGCCCGCGCGGAACGCGCTCCACGGGCTGCTGGCTCTCACCACCGTGTTGTGCCTCGGCTTCCTGCCGCTCGAGCCGGTGGACGGACGGCTCGAGACCGCCGGCTGGCTCGTGGCCGGCCTGGTGCTGGCCGCCTGGACCCTCGGGGTGGTGGCGCTCGCCCAGCGCAGGGTGGGCTGGGGCGTGTTGCTCGGGCTCTGCTACGGCGTGGTTGGCGGGCTGGCCGTGCTCAACTGGCTGTCCGGGGAGTACATGTCCGCGTACAGCGACCTCTTCGTCATCTGGGCCGGCACCTCGGCGTTACATCCGCCGAGACGCAGTCTCCCCGTGGTGCTCACCGCGGCGGTGGTGCTCTGGATCCCCTTCATCGTGGACCCCGCGGGCGGCGCCATCGCGGGGCGGCTGGCCGCCCAGTCGCTGCTCATGATCGTCGTGGGCTTCGTGCTGGGGGCGATCCTGTTCGACATCCGGACCCAGCGGCTCACCGCCATGGCCACCGGAAGGCTCGCCCGCATGGACGCGCTGACCGGCCTCGGCAACCGGCTCGCGTTCGACGAGTCGGTGGCCATCGAGATCTCCCGCGCCCGCCGCGACAGCTCGGCGCTCAGCATCGGCATCGCGGACCTCGACGACCTGAAGGGCATCAACGACCGCTTCGGACACCTCGAGGGCGACCGCGCCCTCAGGGAGGCCGCCCGCGCGATCGAGCTGTCCGTGCGCATGACGGACCGCTGCTTCCGCTGGGGCGGAGACGAGTTCGTGATCGTCCTGCCGGGCGCCGACCGGGTGCTGGCGGAGGAGGTCCTGGGCCGGATGGCCGACGCCGTGGGGGCCGTCTGCGAGACCGGGGACCGCAGGCCGGTGACACTCACCTTCGGCACCGCCGAGTTCGAGGAGGGCATGAGCATCGACGACGTGATGGCCCTGGCCGACCTGTCGCTCCTCGGCAACAAGCCGGCGAAGCGCGACTGACCTCTAGGTGGGAGCCAGCACGCGGCCGCGCTCGATGCCGGCGGCGGCGTAGGCCTCGTGCTCGTCGAGCGTCTCCTTCTCCAGCAGCGCCTGCGCGAGCGCGTCGAGCTTGTCTCGGTTCGCGCTGAGCAGCGCACGCGTGGCCTCGCGCTCCTCGTCCACGATCCGCCTGACCTCGGCGTCCACCAGCTCCTGCGTGGCCTCTGACACCGGCTCGGACCCGGGTAGCAGCGCGCTCATGCCGTCGCTGGGCGCCACGACGACGAAGCCCACCCTGTCGCTCATCCCCCAGCGCTCCACCATCCCGCGCGCGATGCGGGTGACCTGCTGAATGTCCGACTCGGCGCCCGTGGTGGCCTCGTCGAACTCGATCTCCTCGGCGGCGCGCCCTCCGATCGAGACCCGGATCTTGGCGCGCAGCTCCTCCTCGGAGTAGTTGAAGCGGTCGTCCTCCGGGGTCGAGAGGGTGACTCCGAGCGCCATCCCGCGCGGGATGATCGAGACCTTGCGCACCGGGTCCGCGCCGGGGGTGAGCATCCCGACGATCGCGTGACCGGACTCGTGGTAGGCCACCCGGCGGCGATCGGCCTCGCTGAGCACGAGCTTGCGGGCCGTGCCGAGCACGATCTTCTCGAGCGCGTCGGTGAAATCGGAGCGCTGCACGTTCTCGTGGCCGCGCCGGGCCGCCAGCAGCGCCGCCTCGTTGACCAGGTTCGCGAGGTCGGCGCCCACCATTCCCGGCGTGGACTGCGCAAGGCGCTCGAGGTCCACGTCGTCGGCCAGCGGCACCGAGCGGGTGTGCACGCCCATGATCAGCTCGCGCCCCTTGCCGTCGGGAGTCGACACCACGACGCGGCGGTCGAAGCGACCGGGACGCAGCAGCGCCGGATCCAGGACGTCCGGGCGGTTGGTGGCGGCGAGGACGATCACGCCGACGTTGGGGTCGAACCCGTCCATCTCGGTGAGGATCTGGTTGAGCGTCTGCTCGCGCTCGTCGTGCCCGCCGAGGCCGCCCCCGCGCCCGCGCGCGCCGCCGATGGCGTCGAGCTCGTCGATGAACACGATCGCGGGCGCCGCCTCCTCTGCCTGCTTGAAGAGGTCGCGCACGCGTGAGGCGCCCACCCCAACGATCGCCTCGATGAACTCGGACGCCGAGGCTGAGAAGAACGGCACGCCGGCCTCTCCGGCGACCGCCCGTGCCAGCAGGGTCTTGCCCGTGCCCGGCAGTCCCGACAGGAGCACGCCGCGCGGGATGCGCGCGCCGAGCTTCTGGTAGCGCTCGGGGCTCTTCAGGAAGTCGACCACCTCCTCTAGCTCGGCCTTGGCGTCGTCGATGCCGGCCACGTCGGCGAAGGTCACGTGCTGCTCCGAGCTCTCGACCCGCTTGGCACGCGAGCGACCGAACTGGGCCAGCACCCCGCCGCCGGCGCCTGCCGCCGCCCGCCGGGCGAACCACACGAACAGGCCCACCAGCAGGATCGTGGGACCGAAGCTGAAGAGAATCGTCTCGAGGAGCGAGCGCTCGCCCGGAGGCTCCGCGTTCACTGTCACGGCGTTCTCCTCAAGGAGCTTCGACAGGGCGTTGTCGTTCGCGAAGGCAGGGATCTCGGTCTTGAAGAGCTTCGCCTTGTCGCCCTCGTAGGTGACGTCCTTCTTGAACTCGCCCTGGACCGTGTCGCCCTCGGAGGAGATCTCCTTGACGTTGCCCGCCTTCACCTGGGTGATGAAGGTCGGGGTGTAGGGCACCCGGATCCGCTCCTCCGCCGGCGCGAAGACCTGCACGAGCAGCCAGTTCACGAGGAAGAGAACCGCCAGGATCGTCACGAAGCGCCGCCAGCTGAACGGCAGCATCGGCTGCCGCTCCGCCGGCGCGCCGCGCCCGTCCGGTGCGGGGCTCACCCGCCAGGGGCGCTTGCCGGGACCGCGGGCAGCCGGTGGCGCGGTGCGAGGGTCCGGACCACGTGCCTGATCGGCCATGAGTGGGATGGTAAGGCGCGGGGCGATAAAGAATTTCCCCCAGGGACGGCGTCGTACAGGTACATGGCAGCGCGGCAGCACCCAGAGGGAGCCGGCCTCGACGCGATCGAGCGGGTCTACCGCGCGCGGCTGCCGGAGTTCCGCCGCGTGGCGGCCGCCATCACCGGCGACGGCGATCTGGCGCGCGACGCGGTGCAGGACGCATTCGCTCTGGCCGTGCGCAAGCGGGCGAGCTTCAGCGGCAAGGGGCCGCTCGAAGCCTGGCTGTGGCGCATCGTCGTCAACGCGACCCATGACCAGCACCGTGGTGCGCGGCCCACGACCACCCTCCCCGACGAACCGAGGCCGCGAACCAACGGCCACAGCGACGCGACGACCGAGCGGGTGCGCGCCGCGCTGATGCTGATGCCCGAGCGGCGGCGCCTGATCCTGTTCCTTCACTACTACGCCGATCTCGACTACGCCACGATCGCCGCCGTCCTCGAGATCAGCCCCGGAACCGTGGGGGCCACGCTGCACTCGGCGCGCGCCGCCCTTCGGCGACTCCTGGAGGAGGCTGTCCTATGAACGAGCGAGACCCTGTGGGCGCGACCCTCGAAGCCCTCGTCCCCCCGTTCGACCACATCCCGGCCGAGTGGGACGACGTACTCCGGCGCGCGAACCGGCCGGTCGCGCCTCCTCCACCCCGGCGCTTCCCGCGCTCGCGCGCGCTGGCGCTCGCCGCGGTGGCCGTACTGGCGGCAATCTCTCTCGTCGCGCTCGTGGATCCGTTCGCCGAAGACGATGCCGGCGTGCTCGACCAGGCGCTGGCCGCCGTCGGCGACGGCCCGGTGCTGCACGTGGTCACCCGCAGCGGCAGGGGTGGCACGCTGGTCGACCTCGACAGCGGGAGCCGCTCCGAGATCCGCATCGAGCAGGACGCCTGGTTCGATCCGGCTCGCGGCTTCCGGTCGACCATCCGGTTCGGGGGGACCGTTCTCGAGGAGTACAGCGTGCGACTAGGCGAGCCGATTCGCCTACGCGCCGCCGGCCGGGCGATGCAGACGTTCACTCGCGACTACCGCAACGCGCTGCGAGACGGCCGGGCACGGATCGTGAGAGAGGGCACAGTGGCCGGCACGCCGGTCTACTGGCTCCGCGTCGAGCTCCCCCGCCCGGCTCCCCGCGGGTCACCGTGCGGGCGCCGGGCCTGCCAGGACGTGGCCATCTCACGTGAGACCTACCTGCCCGTCTTCGTGCACTACGGCTCGGCCAGGCACGGTTTCGGCGAGCGCATCCTGGAGCTGGAGAGCCTTCCCGCCGGGACCGGTGAGATTCCGGGGAAGGCCGGGCCGTCGATCGTCCCGGGATTCGAGCCGCTCCCGCGCCGGCGGACGAACCGCCCGCATGCGCGGCGGCTGCTCGGGGCGCCGCTCGTCTGGCCCGGGCGCCGCGTGTCCGGCCTCCCACTCGCGCGGATCGAGGCCGGCGGAGAGCGGGTGTTCCGCTTCAACGGTCAGATGCGCCGGCCCCGCTTCGAGCCTCCCACGCACGTGATCTCGCTCGTGTTCGGCGGAGCGGGACGCGGCTTGGTAGTGAACCAGGCGCGCCGGCCCACATGGAGCCTGCAGCGGGGCCCCGCCGGCACGGGCACGGACGCGTTCGGAGCACCCGCCGGCTACGCGCCCCCGGAAGGGTCAGCGCTGCTGACGGACGGTGGTCGCCGGGCGGTCCTGCGCCGGAGGGGCCTTGTGATCGGGATCGTGGGCTCGAGCCCGGACCTGGTCCGCGGCGCGCTGCGAGCGCTCAGCCGAGCCAGGTGATGCCGTACTTCTCGGAGACGCTCGCGTACACGTCCGGGCCGATCGTGCCGGCGCGCTCGGCCGCGTCGAGCTCGCGGAAGAGAAGCCGGCGGGATAGGTCAGCGCCAGGAGCCGCCCCACGCCGGTCTCGACGCGGCGCTGCGAGTGCGGCACGCCGCGCGGGAGGAAGGCCGTCCCTCCCGGGCCCAGCCGGAACTCGTCCTCCCCGCACTGAACCACGTGCTCGCCCTCGAGGATGTAGAAGAGCTCGTCCTCGTTCGCGTGGTCGTGAAGTGGGGTGTCGAGCATGGGCGGAGCCTCCTCGACGATGCTGAACGCCCCGCCCGTCGTCTCCGCCGAGGCCCGAATCACGAAGTTGCCGCCCGCGAACGAGAGTCGCTCCCCGTCGTCAGCGGCGAGCGCGAATCCCGGGGCCGGTTCGTTCACGGGGCGCGCTCCCCGGTGCTCAGCCCATCAACGGCGACTTCGGGATGCGGGTGCGGCCCTCGAGCTCGGGAATCACCATCGCGACCCGGTCGACGTAGCACCAGCTCCACTCCTCGCCAGGCTCGAGCGAGCGGATGACCGGATGCTCGCTCTCGGTGGCGTGCGCGGTGGCGTGGCGGTTGGGCGAGTCGTCGCAGCACCCGACGTGGCCGCACTGGAGGCAGATCCGCAGGTGAAGCCACTGCCCGCCGGTGGCGAGGCAGTCCTCGCAGCCGTCCACGGACTCCGGGAGCTCGGTGAGCTTGATGTTCTCGCGGTGTGTGCAGACGTCCATCGTCAAATCTTCTCAGGTGGCCGCAAGCGGCATACGCCCGGTCGTACGATGCCCGGGACATCAAGCTCAGACACAGAGGAGGCGCGGATGACACTGCGGATCGGCGACACGGCCCCGGACTTCGAGGCCGACACGACGGAGGGGCGGATCCAGTTCCACGAATGGATGGGGGACGGCTGGGCCATCCTGTTCTCGCACCCGAAGGACTTCACGCCCGTGTGCACGACGGAGCTCGGCTACATGGCCAAGCTCAAGCCGGACTTCGAGAGCAGGAACGTGAAGGTCCTCGGCCTCTCCGTCGATCCGGTCGACAGGCACAGCGAGTGGTTCGCCGACATCGAGGCCACGCAGGGACACGCGCCGAACTACCCGCTGATCGGCGACGCCGACTACAACGTCTCGAAGCTGTACGACATGCTTCCCGACGAGATCGAGGGCGACCCGCTCGAGCGGACTCCGGCCGACAACCAGACGGTGCGCAACGTCGTCGTGGTCGGCCCGGACAAGAAGGTCAAGCTCATCCTCGCCTACCCGATGACCACGGGCCGCAACTTCGACGAGGTCTTGCGTGTGATCGACTCGCTGCAGCTGACCGCGAAGCACAAGGTCGCCACGCCGGTCAACTGGAAGCAGGGCGAGGACGTGATCATCGCAGGATCCGTGTCCGACGACGCCGCCAGGGAGACGTATCCCGACGGATGGGAGTCGCCGCGCCCGTACATCCGGATCGTGCCCCAGCCGAACTGAGGGGCAGCTCGCCGCGATGAGTCTCGCGGGGTCTCGCGGTCATAGCCGGTGAACCCCGCGAACAGGAGGACCAGATGGCGAAGGTGGTCGTGTCGCAATTCATCACGCTCGACGGCGTGATCGAGGATCCAGGCGGGTCCGAGAAGCACGAGCGCGGAGGCTGGGCCTTCGACTTCGATCGCGGGCCGGACGGCGACAAGTTCAAGCTCGACGAGTTGACGGCGAGCGACGTCTTGCTGCTCGGCCGCGTGACCTACGAGGGCTTTGCCGAGGCCTGGCCGTCCAGGGAAGGGGAGTTCGCCGACAAGTTCAACAACATGCCCAAGTACGTCGTCTCCACCAGCATGGAGAAGGCCGACTGGAACAACTCGACCATCATCAAGGACGACGTGGTGGGCGAGGTCGGGAAGCTGCGGGACGAGCCCGGCGGCGACATCCTGGTCAACGGGAGCGTCCAGCTGGTGGAGACCCTCATCGAGAACGGCCTGGTCGATGAGCTCCGGCTCATGGTCTTCCCCGTGGTGCTCGGTTCCGGCAAGCGGCTCTTCAACGAGGCGAGCAACTCCACCGCCTTCCGGCTGACCGACACGAAGCCGGCGGGCGAGACACTGGTGCTGGTCTACGAGCCGGCGGCCAGGGAGGGCTGAGCGACCCGACCGGGCGACGGGGGCTCGCCCCCCGCCTGGATCGAGCTTGCCACCTCGTCCAGGAGCCTTCCGCTCGCGCGCCACCCCACCACCTGCCACTCGAGGGTCGCGACCGGCCGGGTCGTGGTTTCGGCCCGCACGCGCCAAGGCCGCCGCAGAAGCAGCCGGCCCGCGACGCCCGCTAGGAAGAGGACGAGGAGCAGCACGAGCTCCACGGCCAGTGCCACGAGCGGCCAGACGACGAGGAAGAGCAGCACGCCGGCCACGGCGACCGCCAGCGCGATGAGGATGGCCGCCGGCGTGATGTCGTCCAGGCCGAGGAAGTCGTCCCAGGACCAGCCATCGCCGTCGCCGGAGGGCGCGTCTGAAAGATCGCGCTCTCGCCGAAGGCGAACCGAGTGCTCCACCCACACTCGTCGGACCTTCCAGGTTCGTCCGTCAGGCGCCACCACGCGCCTAGCTCCTGCAACGGGTAGGAGGCTACCCAGCAGCCCCGGTACGATCGACCCGTGCCGGATCGCCTGTTCTTCACGGAGTCCGACGAGGCGAATGCGCTGATCGCCTCCGACCCGATGGCGCTGCTGGTGGGCTTCGTGCTCGACCAGCAGGTGACGGTGCAGAAGGCGTTCTCCGGACCGCTGGTGCTGCGCGAGCGCCTCGGCGCGATCGACGCGGCCACCCTCGCGTCGGCCGATCTCGAGCCGGTGTTCAGGACGCGGCCGGCGATCCACCGCTTCCCCGGATCCATGGCCCGGCGGGTGCACGACCTCGCCGTTTACGTGCGCGACCACCACGGCGGCGACGCCGCGCGCGTGTGGACCGAGGCGAGCGATTCGGACGAGCTGCGGGCCAACCTGGCGGCGCTCCCCGGGTTCGGCGAGATGAAGATCAAGGCACTCGGCTCCGTCCTCGCGAAGCGCTTCGGCGTGGAGGCGGCGCGCGACCTGGTGCCCTGGCATCCCACGTTGGGCGATGTCGATTCGCCGCAGGCACTCGCGGACTACCAGTCGGCCAAACGAGTTCACAAGGCCGAATGGTCGAAGGCCGCGACGGGGTCGTAGGCACCGACACGAGCTGCCCCCGGTGCGGCGCGGGAGCGCGCGCCGGGACGTCCACCTGCCGCCGCTGCGGCTTCGAGTTCCTCGAGGCACGCCCCCGCCGGTCACTGCCGCGCCCGTCCCCGCGATGGATCGTCGCGTCCCTGCTCGTGGTGGCCGCGGTCGCAACGACCGTGGGCCTGGTCTCGCGCGATTCCCCTCCCGAGGCGCCCGCGCCCGTGCCGCCGGCCGGGGCCGAGACGCGGCTTATGACCCAGCTGCGGGCGGGAGGCGTGGACGACGCGGGGTCTGTCCGCTGCCGGGGGTCGATCCGGCGCGGCCGCCTGACGCGCTGCGAGCTCGTGTACGCCGACGGTGACACGCAGCTGCTCCTGGTCGACCTCACGGCGGACGGAGAGCTCGACATCCAGCAGCCCTATCCGGCTCAGCGGCGGCCCGCCGGGGGGTGACCGCCACCCTCCTGACCAAGCTGCTCCTCGGCCCCGGCCTGGTCGTGGCAGCGTCCATGGCCGGCCGGCGCTGGGGTTCCGCGGTGTCGGGGATCCTGGTCGCCATCCCGATCGTCCTCGGGCCGATCCTGCTGATCATCACGATCGAGCACGGCGAGGCCTTCGGCGCCGAGGCGGCCACGTCTTCGCTGCTGGCGATGGTCGCCCTCGCCGTCTTCGTGGTGGCGTTCGAGCGGACCGGTCGCACGCGTCGGTGGGAGATCGCCACGCTGGCCGGCTGGGCGGCGTTCCTGGCCGTCGCTGTGGTGCTCTCGGAGATCGACGCCTCGCCCGTCGTCGCGCTGGTCGCCGCGGTCGCCGCGTTCGCGCTGGCACTGGCGGTCACACCGCCGCCCCCCACGCCTCCCGGTCCGCGCACGCCGCCGCCGGCATGGGACCTGCCCGCGCGCGCCCTCGCCACGGCAGCGTTGATCCTTGCCCTCACGGGCGCAGCGGGAGCGCTCGGCCCCGCGCTGGCCGGCGCGCTCGCGCCGTTTCCGGTCGCAACGACGGTGGTCGCGGCGTTCGTGCTCGGCCAGGATGGCCCGGCGGCCGCGACCGAGCTGCTGCGTGGCTTCCTGCGGGCGATCTTCGGCACGGTGGCGTTCTGCTTCCTCCTGGCCGTCCTGCTCGAGCCGCTCGGCACCGCGGCGGCATTCGCCATTGGGCTCGGCGGCACGCTCGCCGTGCAGCTCGTGGTGCTGACGGCGCAACGCCGCTAGTGCCACGATGCGTGGCATGCCTGACCAGTCTGCAGATCGCCACGAAGTAATCGTCATCGGAGGAGGCCAGGCCGGCCTCGCCATGGGGCACTTCCTCGCCCGGCAGGGACGGCGGTTCACCATCCTGGAGGCTTCGGCCGAGCCGGCGGCCGCGTGGCGGGCCAGGTGGGACTCGCTGCAGCTCTTCACCCCCGCGCGCTACAGCAGCCTGCCCGGGCTGAAGTTCCCGGGCGATCCGGACAGCTACCCGCTCCGGGACGACGTGGTGGCCTACCTGACCGACTACGCCCGCCACTTCGACCTGCCGGTTGAGCTGAACAGCCGGGTGCGCTCCCTCCGCCGGGCGGACGGCGGCTACGTGATCGACGTGGACGACCGGAGCTACGGAGCCGACCAGGTGGTGGTGGCCACCGGGCCGTTCCAGGAGCCGCTCGTGCCGGCCGTGGCCCAGCAGCTCGACGGCGACGTGGTCCAGCTGCACAGCAGCGCGTACCGCTCCCCGCAGGGCCTTCCCGCGGGACCCGTGCTCGTCGTGGGGGGCGGGAACACCGGCTTCCAGATCGCGGCCGAGTTGGCCGGGTCGCACGAGGTCCATCTCTCGATCGGCTCCCGGCAGACCCCGCTTCCTCAGCGCCTGTTCGGGCGTGATCTCTTCCGCTACCTCGAGGCCACCGGCCTGATGAGCAAGACGACGACATCGCGCATCGGCCGGCGGATGAAGGACCGAGACACGCTCATCGGCTCGAGCCCTCGTTCGGCGCGCCGCCGCCACGGGGTCGGGCTCCGCCCGCGCACCACGGACGCCGCGGGACCCGAGATCGGCTTCGAGGACGGCACTTCGATCAGGCCCGCCACCGTGATCTGGGCGACTGGATTCCGCTACGACCACTCCTGGATCGAGGTCCCGGTCTTCGACGACGGCGGCGCGGTGGCGCACGAGCGCGGCGTGACCGGCTCGCCCGGCCTCTACTTCCTCGGACTGCAGTGGCAGTACACGAGGGGCTCGGCGCTGCTCGGGTGGGTCAAGGACGACGCCAAGCACCTGGCGGAGAGGATCGACGCCTTCCGGCCGGCGCCGGGTCTCACACCGGCGGTGACCTCATGACCCGGTTCCCGACGGACACCGGCGGTCTCCCCGAGGCGGTCCAGCCCGAGACCGTCGAGCTGGCAGACGGCGACACGTTCGAGCTGCGCATCGCCCCGGTGGCGAAGCGCCTCGGCGAGCACACGGTGCGGATGCTCGGCTACAACGGCTCGACGCCCGGCCCGACCCTGAAGGTGCCGGAGGGCTCCGAGATCGTCGTGAACGTGGCCAACGAGGGCGACCTCGAGGCAACGGTCCACTGGCACGGGCTGCGGCTCGACAACCGCTACGACGGCACGCATCAGACCCAGGAAGAGATCCCCATCGGCGGCACGTTCCAGGCTCGGGTCAGGTTCCCCGACCCCGGGCTGTACTGGTACCACCCCCACACCCGCGAGGACTACGGCAAGGAGATGGGCCTCTACGGCAACGTCCTGGTCGTGCCGAGCGACCCGGGCTACTGGCCCGCGGCGAACCGCGATCTGCTGCTGACGCTCGACGACATCCTGCTCGAGGACGGCAAGGTCGCCCCCTTCAGCCCGTCCGAGACGACGCACGCGGCCATGGGGCGCTTCGGAAACGTGCTGCTCGTGGCCGGGGAGCCCGACCTCAGGCTGTCCACGCGCCTAGGCGAGGTCGTGCGCCTCTACCTCACGAACACCGCCAACACGCGCGTCTTCAAGGTCGCCCTCCCGGGGGCGCGCATGAAGCTGGTCGGCGGCGACAGCGGACGTGCCGAGCACGAGGAGTTCGTGGAAGATCTGGTGATCGCGCCATCGGAGCGGCTTGTCGTGGACGTCCTCTTCGAGCGGCCGGGAGAGCTCACGCTGGAGCACCGCACTCCGGGGAAGGTCTATCCGCTCGCCGCGATCGACGTGGCCGAGGAGCGCGCCGAGCCGTCGCTTCAGGAGGAGTTCGAGATCCTGCGCTCCAACGCCGAGATGGCCGCCGAGCGCGAGCGCATCGCCCCGTACATCGACGCACACCCGGACAAGCGACTCGCCTTCATCGCCGAGATGGACATGGACTCACCGGAGGGCGAGGAGGCGACCACCTACACGTGCCCGATGCACCCCGAGGTCGTGAGCGAGACGCCCGGCCACTGCCCCGAGTGCGGCATGAAGCTGCTGCCGAGCAATCTCGTGGCCGAGGCCGGCGGTGGCCATGAGCACCACGAGCACCACGAGCACGACCACGGTCACGACCACGGCGCCGCCGACGGCATCGAGTGGGAGGACGACATGGTCGACGTCAACCGGCTGACCACGCCGGCGAACATGCGCTGGAAGCTGGTCGACCGCGACACCGACGCGGAGAACACGGCGATCGACTGGCGGTTCCGCGTGGGCGACCGGGTGAAGATCCGGCTACTCAACGAGATGGCCGGCGACCACCCGATGCATCACCCGTTCCACATCCACGGCGCCGGTCGGTTCCTGGTCCTCAGCCGCGACGGCGTGGTCGAGCCCAATCTGATGTGGCACGACACCATCCTGGTGCCGGCCGGCCAGACCGTCGACATCCTGCTCGACGTGACCAACCCCGGGATCTGGATGTCGCACTGCCACATCGCCGAGCACCACGAGAGCGGCATGATGTTCAGCTTCCAGGTCGACGAGTAGAGGTAGAGTCCGCCCGAGGCTGCTGGCTTGAACGAGATCTCCGCCCCCAGACGGCTCTTCTTCGGCGTCATCTGCATTGCCGCGCTGTTCGTCGCGTACATGGGGCTCTTCGCTCCCGAGCGGCTCGACGAGTCGTTCACCTGGGTGGTGCTGCCGCCCCTGCACGCGCGCTTCGTCGGCGTTCTCTACCTGTTCGGCGGCGTCTACATGATCGGCTGCATCCTCGCCCCGCGCTGGTCGCAGGTCTCGCCCGCCCTGCCGGCGATCGGCATCTTCACCAGCCTCCTCCTGCTCGTGACGCTCCTGAACCTCGAGGCGTTCGACTTCGACAAGGGCCCGGTGTGGGTCTGGACGCTGTCCTACATCATCTATCCGACGATCGCCTTCGCCCTCGCGTGGACAGCGCGCAACCGTGAGGTTCCCCCTGTCGGCGGGCCCGCTGTCGCGCCCTGGGCGCGAGCGTTCCTCAGGGCGCAGGGGCTGGTGTTCGCGCTCCTCGGCGTGCTGCTGCTCGTGGCCCGCGGCGCCATGGTGGACGTCTGGCCCTGGCCGATCAGTGAGGGCCTGGCCCAGTTCTATGGCGGTCCGTTCATCGCCTACGCCTTCTGCAGCTGGGTCTACTCCGAGCGCCGCACCTGGGCCGAGCTGGCCGCGATTGCGCCGGCGATGCTGGTGTTCACCGCCGGGACCGTCGTCGTGTCGCTGATGCACGACGAGCTGTTCTCGAGCTCGGACCTGGCCACGTGGGTCTGGTTCCTGGGGTTCGGCGGCGCCGCCCTGGCGCTGCTGGCCATCACGGCGCGCGCCCTGCCTGCCGCCGTGGCCGACCGCAGCCTGACGGTCGAGCCCGCGGCAGCCGCCTAGATCCTCACGGGCTCGCCCTGCGGGTGGTGAAGCCGAGGATCAGCTGCGCGGTCTCGACGGGGACGTCCAGCTGAGGACAGTGGCCGACGCCGTCGAGCTCGATCCAGTCGGCATTGGGCAGCCACTCGTCGCGGAAGCGGGCGGCCGCCGACGGCCACGGCAGCAGCCTGTCCTCGGTGCCCCACACGATCCGCACGGGGCAGGTGATCTTCCGCGCGTCGAGCTCCCACTCCCCGCGTAGCGCGTATTCGATCAGGGCGGGGGCGGCATCGCATGCGGCCACCCCGCGCAACTGGTGAGCGATCAGGTCGGCCGGGATGTGCTCGAAGTTCGTGGCGACCAACTCGGTCGCGCGGCGCCGTCCCTCCGGCGTGGCGAGCAGCGCCTCGGCGTGCGGCGCCGCGGCCTTCGCCAGGTCGTACAGGTTCGTCTGAACGCCGAGCGTCTCCCTGTACGAGTCGTCGCCCTTCGCCCAGCCGCCGGCCGGCGCGAGCGCGACCACCGTCCGCGCCCGGCCGCGGGAGGCGAGTTGAAGAGCGACGTAGCCACCGAGCGAGTTGCCGACGATGTGCGCGGTCTCGAAGCCCTCCTCGTCCATCGCGGCCTCCACCGCGTCGGCCAGCACGTGCTCGTCGATCTCCCCTACGATCGGAGGCCCGCCGGCGTGCCCCGCCAGGGTGAGCGCGAGGACGTCGTGATGGCGCTCGAGCGCCGGCAGGACGAGCTCCCAGGTGCGCCAGACGTCGACGAAGCCGTGAATGCACACCAGCGGCTGCCCGGACCCCGCCCGATGTGATGCGGTGAACGTCACGCCTCGTCGAATGCCGGCTTGGCGAGCACCACCGACGTCTCGATCTGGCGCTCGGGGATGGTCCAGTACGTCCCGAGCAGCTCGGTCTTGAGCTCCGGCGAGACCTGCTCGAAGCCGTGGCGCCGGTAGAACCGGATGGCCCACTCGGCGGCGGCCCAGGTACCCACCAGGATGCGGCGGGTCGTCGCGCGCGTGAGCTGCTCGAGCAGCGCGCCGCCCATGCCCTGCCCCTGAGTGGCGGGTGCGACGTATGCATGACGGATGAGGTCGACCTTCGCGCACGGGCTGTATGCCCATGATGCCCGTCAGCGCGCCTTCGCTCTCGTACCCCCAGAACGCGACACCGGCCGCGATCTCCTCGTCGAGCTCGTCGGGCGGCATGTACGGCTCCCGCCAGCGATCGGCCGGGATCACGCCGCGGTACGCCTCGGCCGCGGCGTTGACGATCGCGAGGATCGCCTCGCGCTCGTCGTCACGGCAGGGACGGATGGTGCTCATCCGCGCAGCTCGATCCGGTGGATCTGGACCACGCCGCGCACGCGCGTCTCGACCGGCCACCGGCGGCTCGCCTCCTCAATGAAGGCGTCCGCGGCCGGCCGGCCGGGATCGGCGAGCCAGGCCTCGGGCGCAAGGCGCGGCAGGAGCGAGAGCAGCAGCGGGACGCTGGCACGCTCGTAGAGGACGTCGGCGGCGAGCACGAGGTCGAAGGGCGCCCGCCCGGCGAGCTCGTCCGGATCCGCCCAGTCGACCACCGCCGTCTCGACGCGCACGTCGTTCAGGTTCGCGTTGCGCGCGACGAGCGTCAGCGCTTCGGCGCAGGCGTCCGTGGCGAGCACCGCGGCGCCGGCCCGCGCGGCGGCGATGCTCGGCACCGCGAGGCCGCAGCCGAGCTCGACCACCCGCAGCCCGCGGAGCTCCACCCGATCGAGCTCGCGCGCGAGGGCCACGCCGCTTCGCCAGAGCACTGCCCAGTACGGCGCGATCGGCGCCCATTCCACGGCGCCAGCGTCCGGCAGCTCGGCGGCCTCGTCGGGCTGCAGCAGGCGGAGCTCGCCGCCCGGCAGCTCGATCGACTGACTGACCAGCTCGTCGAGCACGCGCGCGCTACCCGCTCCTCGTGGGCAGGTGGAGCGTCCCGCGGTGCGGGACGCCCTCGTCCATCTGTTTCTCGCGCTCGATCTCGGCGTTGAGCTCGGCGCCGAACAGGAGCGCGACGTTGGTCAACCAGAGCCAGCCCACGAGCAGGATGGCGCCGGTGAAGGCACCGTAGATGGCACCCACGTTGGGGACCATCGAGAGGTAGGTCGAGAGACCGTACGACGCGAGGAGCCACAGCAGCACCCCCACGACCGCCCCGGGCGTGAGCCAGCGGAAGGAGCGTTGCTGCACGTCGGGGGTGACGTAGTAGATGTACGCGAATACGAGCATCGCGACCAGGAGCGCCGCCGGCCAGCGGACGACGTCCCAGACCTGCGCGGCGGTGGGGCCGATCCCGACGAACCCGAGCAGGTCCTCGGCGAAGCGACCTCCGACGAAGACCATGATCAGGCTGACGAGGATGAGCACCATGAGCACGACCGTGGAGGCCACGTCGATTGCCTTTCGGCGCAGAAAGCTGCGTCCCCCGGGCACCTCGAAGACGACGTTGAGCGCCCGGCGTGCCGCTTCCAGCACGCCGGTCGTCCCGTATAGCGCCACCACCGCGCTGATGGCAAGGGTGGTCGCGGCGGTCCCCTTGGCCTTGAGAGCGCTGCGCAGCGAGCTGTCGAGCGGCGCGATCACCGACTGCGGCGCGACCTCGCGCAGATACCCGATGATCGAGTTGTAGGTGCGCGGGTACTCGCCCACGAGCCCGAGCAGCGACAGCGCCAGCAGGACCGCCGGGAACAGCGACATCAGCGAGTAGTACGTGAGCGCCGCCGCGTGATGGGTCATCTGGTCGTCGTAGAACGCCTTCAGCGACCGCCACACGACCGTCCCGACCCGCCTCATTCCGGCACGCTCATCGGCGTCATGATGGCGTCCCTGCCGGGGGACGGCACCCCTTTCGCTCAGCCGAGCACGGCGGGCCACTGCTCGAGGTCGCGCAGCGAGGCGAGGTGCTGCTCCTCGGCGGCACGCTCGCGCATGCCCGGGTTGAGCTCGATCGCCCTGCGCAGCTCCTCCAACGCGAGGTCGTGCTCGCCCAGCCGGGCGTGACAGCAGGCGAGCCGGTACTGGAGTATCGCCGTGTCGCGGTGCTCCCCCGCCTCGCGCTCGAGTGTGCCGGCGGCCGCGGCCCAGTCGCCGCTGCGCATCGCCTCCTGGGCGAGGTAGATCGGCTCCCAGGGCAGCGAGTGGTACGGCCGCTCGCGCCACCCGCCGACCGCGAGCACGACCGTGCCGTCCTCGAGCGCCGTGGCGCCCCGCGAGACCTCCGGCTTCGGCAGGAAGAGCGCGGTGCCGGCTGCGGCGTCGAACTCGTCCCCGCCGACCACGAATCTGGCGCGACCCGTGAGCACCACGTAGAGCTCCTCCTGGCCCGTGGACTCGTCGTGAGCCTCGATCACGGTGTCCCCCTCTTGCGCGGCGCGGTACGCGTTCGTCCCGAACGCGCCGATCCCGAGCCTGCGCCGCAGCGGCACCCAGTCCAGGCTGCCGCCGAGGATGAGCACGGGCTCCTCGTCGAGGATCGATACGACCTGGAAGTTCGGTTGGGAGCTCATCGGGGTCAGATGTCGATGCGCTCGGTGGGGGCTCCTTCGGGATACGGCTCCTCACGAATCCCCGCTCGCCCCGCGGCCGTGGCCTTTCGCCCCGCGGCGGGGATCAGGCGCGACACGGCCCCGAGCCCGATCGGCGGCATGTTGTTGTAGACGCTGTCGTAACCGCCGGCCGGCACGAGATAGGTCTCGTGCCAGATGCCCACGTCGCCACTCGACCCGACGCGCTTGTTGAACGCGACCCAGGCCGGCCAGTGGGCGGCGTCCTTGCTGCGCGCGTAGGCCTCGAGGTGCTCGAAGGAGCGCCAGTACTGGACCACCATCGGCCGCCGCGGACTCCCCATGTAGAGGTTGGCTCCCAGGAATCCGGACTCGGGGCGGCCCTCGAGCTCACGGAGCATCCTCGGCATCGCGATGAAGACCGGGAGCCACTTCCACACCCTCAAGAGCCTGTTGATCCGCATGCCGATGAGGAAGACCACGAAGTCGCCCTCGATCGCGGCGGTCACGCGCTTGTCGATGACCTGTGACATGGGGTCGCGCCGAGTCTCCCACGTCGGCGGCCACGCGTCAGCGGGTGGCGAACCGGTACGCCGTCTGGCCGTGCGGCTCCTTCGCGAACGCGAGCACCTTGGCCGGCTCGATCCGGAAGACGCCCGCCACGTCCTCGCCTACGCCGGCGAACCCGCCATCGGCGACATCGAAGTGCCAAGCGCTGCCGTACTTCGCCTCATATGCATCGGCCAGCCGCTGCAGCGTGTCCGTCTCGACGACGCGGACGGCGGTCCCCTCCACCACCACGTCCAGGCCGCTGGCCCAGGCGTTGTTACCCGTGGTGAGCGCCACGCGGTCGCTGTGCTCGAGGTTCCGGGCCTTCTGCTCCTGAAGCCCGGTGCAGAAGTGCGCGGCGCCCTCGAAGTACACGCCGATCAGCGGGGTCACGTGCGGCCGGCCATCGGCTCGCACGGTGGTGATCCAGTACAGCTCGGCGCCCTCGAGCAATGCCTCTGCGTCGGACCAGGGGGTCGGACCGGCCTCGGGGTCGCTGAAGCGGCTGTCGAACTGGGCTGTCGGTTGAGGGTTCATACATTCAGAGACCCGGAGACCCACCGGGACTCATCGGCTTGCGATCATGCCGAGCATGCCACCGCTTCGCGCGAAGGAGCGTGCGCAGCTACCCGACAGCGCCTTCGCATACATCGATTCGAGCGGCCGACGCCGCCTGCCGATCCACGATGCGGCACACGTCAGGAATGCGCTCGCCCGCTTCGGCCAGGTCGCGTTCGAGGACGACGACGCGCGTGACCGCGCGCGCAACCGGCTCCTGCGGGCGTCCAAGAAGCACGGGATCATGCCCATCGGCTTCATCAGCGCGCAGCTGCAGCCACAGCGGAAGCTGCCGCAGGGCAACCTCACCTTCCTGCTCGCCGACATCGAGGGCTCCACCGACCTGCTGCATCGTCTCGGCGACCGCTACGCCACCCTGCTCTCCGATGTCCGCCGCCGGGTGCGCGCCGCGGTGCGCAAGGCGGGCGGCCATCAGGTGTCGGCGCGCGGCGACGACGTCTTCGCGGTGTTCGAGCGCGCCCCGGACGCGGTGGATGGCGCGCTGGCGATCCAGCGGGCGATGCAGACCGGCGGCTGGCCCGGCGGGGTCGACGCCCGGCTGCGCATCGGCCTCCACCGCGGACGCCCCGCGCTCACCGACACCGGCTACGTGGGCCTGTCCGTCCACGCCGCCGCGCGGATCTGCTTCTCGGCGCATGGCGGCCAGATCGTGATGTCCTCGGCCGTTCGCACGGCGGTCATCGACTCGCTCCCGGGCGAAGTCGGCCTCAAGAGCCTTGGCGCGTGGCGATTCCGCGGCCTGCCCGAGCCGCTGTCGATGTTCCAGGTGGAGGCCGGGGATCTGCTGACGGACTTCCCGCCGCTGCGGTCGGCCGTCGCCGTTGAGTGACGAAGCGCACAGTTCGGATATCCGTACCTCGATTGACTGGGCAGCCGCACTGGCCGAGACCCACGCGCTGTCGCACGATATGCGCCGATGAGTTCGGCTCTCGCCCGCGGTCTTAGTCGTATCAAGGCCTGGATGACCACAGAAGGAGCACCACAGCGATGACGCGTTTCCTGACACGCTTTGCCGACCTCGCCTGCCGCCGCCGCGGGCGCATGGTGCTCGCGTGGGTGGCCGCCACCATCGTGATCATCGGCGTGGGGTCCTCCCTGGCCGGGGAATACCAGGCCGACTACAACACCCCCGGGTCCGAGTCGAAGGCCGCGAGCGACCTGACGGAGTCCCGCTTCGACGGGTACTCCGGGCAGGAGATCTACGTGGTCTGGAAGGACCCCGAGGGCGCCCAGAGCCCGGCCGCCCGTGAGCGCCTCAACGCCTTCTTCGCCGAGGCGGAGAAGGTCGATCACATCGAGAAGCACGCCCCGATCCGGGTCTCCGAGGACGGGACCATCGGCTCGACCACGCTCCCCATGACCGTCCCCGGCTGGGAGGTCGAGAAGGAGGACGGCGAGAAGCTGATCGCCGCCGCCGAGGACAACAGCGGCGGCGCATTCGAGATCAAGCTCGGCGGTGACCCGATCTACGCGGCACAGGAGGCCGCCAGCCCCGAGGGGCTCGGCTTCCTCGGCGCCGCGATCGTGCTGCTGATCGCCTTCGGCTCGGTCGTCGCCGCCGGCCTGCCGCTCGTGATCGCGCTCGTCGGTCTCGGCATCTCGTCCGGAGGCCTCATCGTCCTGCTCGCAAACGTGGTCGACGTGCCCGACTGGACCACCGCGGTCTCGGGCCTGATCGGGATCGGCGTGGGCATCGACTACTCGCTGCTCGTCCTGACCCGCTTCCGCTCGGCGCTGCACGACGGCAAGACCCGCCACGACGCCATCGTCGAATCCGTGACCACCGCCGGGCGCAGCGTGATCATCGCCGGCGCGACCGTGGTGATCGCGGTGCTCGGTCTCGCCCTCACCGGCCTGCCGTACATGTACGGCGTCGCGATCTCGGCCTCGATCGCCGTTCTGGTCGTGATGCTGGCCGCGGTCTCCCTGCTGCCGGCGCTGCTGGCGTACCTCGGCCCGAGGGTCGACCGCCTGCGGATCCCGTTCCTCGGCAGGTCGCTCGACAAGCAGGCCGATGGAAATTCCCCCGCGGCGCGCTGGGCCCACGCCGTCCAGCGGCGGCCCTGGACCGCCGTGATCGTCGGCACCGCGCTGCTGCTCGCACTGGCGGCGCCCGCGCTCGGAATGCGCCTCGGCTTCCCCGACGCCGGCAACGACCCGCCCTCGACCATGACCCGCCAGGCCTACGACCTGAACACGGAGGGATTCGGGCCGGGCACCAACGGCCCGCTCGTGATCGCGGCCAACCTGCCCGGTGCCGACGCCAAGTCCGATGTCGATGCGCTCGCGGACCGTCTGCGCGACGAGCCCGGCGTGGCCTTCGTTGCGCCGCCGCGGATAAACGCGGGCAGCGACGCGGCCATCCTCACCGTGATCCCCGACGGCTCCCCGCAGGACGAGGAGACCTCGGACCTGGTCAAGCGGCTGCGCGACGACGTGCTGCCCGAGCAGCTCGCGGACACCGGCATCACCACCGAGGTGGGCGGTGTCACGGCCGCGCTCGAGGACCAGAGCGACTACATCAAGGGCCGCATGCCGCTGTTCATCATCGGAGTGGTCGGCCTGTCGTTCCTGCTCCTGCTGGTCGCGTTCCACTCACCGCTGATCTCCCTCAAGGCGGGGATCATGAATCTCCTCTCGGTGAGCGCCGCCTACGGTGTGATGACGATCGTGGCCCAGGGCGGTGCGGTCGGCGGGCTGATCGGCATCGACCACGAGGTCCCGATCGCGCCGTTCATGCCGGTGATGATGTTCGCCATCCTCTTCGGCCTCTCGATGGACTACGAGGTCTTCCTGATCTCGCGGATCCGCGAGGAGTACCTGAAGGACGGGAACACGACCCGCGCGGTGGCCGACGGCCTGGCCAAGACCGCCCGCGTGATCACCGCGGCGGCGGCGATCATGGTCGTCGTCTTCCTGGCTTTCCTTGCGGCGCCGGACGTCTTCCTGAAGCTCTTCGGGATCGGCTTGGCGGCTGCCATCTTCCTGGACGCCACCGTCGTGCGGATGGTGCTCGTCCCGGCCGTGATGCAGCTGCTCGGCAAGTGGAACTGGTGGATCCCGGACTGGCTGGAGCGGGCCCTGCCCAGCCTGGACGTGGAGAAGCCCGGCGTGCCGGCCGCCGCGGAGGGACGCGCCTAGGGCGTCATCACGACGCGACCGAAGGCCTGGCGGCTCTCGATGTAAGCGTGCGCGTCGGCGGCCTCGGCGAGCGGGAAGGTCCGGGCGATCTCCACGCGCAGGTCGCCCCGCGCGACACGCTCGAACAGCTCGGCGATCATCGCGTGGACGCGCGGGTACTCGCTGAGCAGCGCCCCACCGAGGAAGACGCCGCGCAGGGTGTTGTTCTGCGCCCACAGATCCCTCGCCTCGATGCCGGAGCCGGCGCGGCCCGCCACCCCCACGCTGACGAGCGTCCCGCGGTAGGCGAGCGCGCCGACGCTGTCCACGAGGTTCTTGCCGCCGATCGAGTCGAGGATCACGTCGGCGCCGCGCCCGTCGGTCAGCTCACGCGTCCGCTCCACGAAGCCCTCGCTCGCGTAGTTGATCCCGTGGTCGAGCCCGAATTCCGCGAGGCGCTCGAGCTTCTCGTCGCTGGACGCGGTCGCGATCACGGTGGCGCCGGCCTGCTTCGCGAGCTGGATCGCGGCCATCCCGACGCCTCCCGCTCCCGCGTGGATCAGGGCGGTCTGCCCGGCCTCGAGTTTCCCGGCGGTGAACAGGCACTCGTGGGCGGTGCCCACCGCCACGGGGATCCCCGCGGCGCGAGCCGCGTCCAGCCCCTCGGGGATCGGCCAGGTGGACATGGCGGGCACGGCTCGCCTGGAGGCGTGCGATCCGGCCATGTTCAGGGTCACGACGCGGTCGCCGGCCGCGCGGTCCTCCACGCCGGCGCCGACCTCGGCGACCGTGCCCGCGGCGAGGTACCCCACGATGTGCGGCACGGACGGCGGAGGCGACACGGCGCGGGCGAGCAGGTCGCCGCCCTCGATGCTGATCGCCTCCACGTCGATCAGGACGCAGCCGTCGGGGCACTCCGGATCGGGCACTTCCTCGTAGCGCAGGACGTCCGGGGGGCCGTTCTCGTAGATCACCGCGGCCTTCACGGCCGCGACTCTATTTGAGGACCGGGCAGATGTAGCCGAAGTCCGGATGCGGCTGGAACGCCGCGGCGTCGGCCACCGGACCGCCGAGCCACTCGTTGCGAACCGGCGCCTTCACCTTCTTGCCGGTCAGGCCGCCGCTGTCGATCCTGAGCACGTCGACACCGCGATAGGCGTCGGCGGTGTACACGACCTCGCCCTTCGGGTCGGTCGGCGACCAGTACGCCGCCCAGGTCGATCCGTTGGACGGGATGTAGTAGCCGACCTGGCTGATCGCGCTCGGCGAGCGGTAGTCGAGGAAGCGGACGCCCTGCTCGTACCAGCCGACCGCGGCGACGCCGCTCTTCGCGTCGAACCAGTGCGACGAGCAGTTGACCGTCACCGGGGCCTTCGAGTCGATCGCCCCGCTCGTGAACATCCCGTTCAGCTCCGTCTCCCAGCTGTCGAGTGGCGTGATCGCGCCCGTGTTCAGCCGCGAGAGGTCCCATGTCTCGAACTTCCCCTGACCGCGGCAGCCGCCGGGCGGAACCTCATCGGTGTCGATGTAGTCCTCCTCGGTGAGCAGCAGCGTCTTCCCGCGCCGCTGCGAGTTGTGGAGGATGAAGTCGTTGTAGGGCGAGGGGTTCCGTCCCGCCGTGCCGGTGGTGCCGAGCAGCTTGGGCGCGAGCGGATTGGAGGTGGGCTGATAGCCGGCGGCGCCGCCACCACCGACCGACCACACCGCGCCGGTGCTGTCGAGCTCGCTGTCGTGCGTGACGTTGAACGCGTCGCTCAGGGAGGCGGCGGACTCGAACTTGCCCACCGACCTCGGCGCGCTCGGGATGGTGAGATCGACCACCTCGACGTGATCGCCGCCGTCGATCCACGCCTGGGAGCAGTTCGACTTCACGAAGTTGGCGATGTGGCCCGAGCCGCGACCGCTGCCGGTGAGGCCGAGCGGCAGGACCGCGCTGAGCACGGGGGTCGTCGGGTTCGCGATGCTGACGACGTACATGACCGAGCCGAGGTCGGCCTCCACGCGATCGTTCACGACGATCAGCGTGTTCCCGCAGAGGTCCACGTCCTCGTTCTCGAAGTGGGGCAGCGGAAGGGCGCCGACGAGCCGCGGTGAGTCCGCCTTCGCGATGTCGAGCACCGTGATTCCGCCCCAGCCACTCAGGTAGGCGTAGTGATCCTTGAAGTTCATCCCGGCGGCGCTCCCGGGGATGTGCCCCAGCAGGTGCACGTTGCTGGAGGCGGACAGAGGCGGCTCGGCCGGAACCATCTGCCCCGCGGCGGGCACCGCGTTCAGCGCGGCGAGGGCGACGGCCAGAAGGAGCGCCTGCATGAGTCGCCTGCCCATAAACCCATGCGTACCCCAAGTCGGCGTTCTTGAATCCCTATCGCCCTTCGCGCAGGGTGCGCTCGAGGTTGTCGAACGCCCCGTTCCATCCCTCCTCGTGCGAGCGCACGGCCTCCTCGTCCCACAGGTCGCTGTGCGTGAAGCGGACCGTTGTCACGCCGTCGGTCTCCTCGAAGTCGAGCTCGATCAGCTGCCGTGTGTCGTTGCCGTCCCAGATCCAGGTGAACGCCAGGCGGGTGGGCGGCTCGATCTCCGTGTAGCGGCCACCGCCGCCGTACTCGACGTCCTCGTGCGGGTCGCGCATCACCACCCGCACCTCGCCGCCGACGCGCAGGTCCACCTCGGCCACGGTGGTCTCCCAGTCGTGCACGGCGTGCCACCAGCGCCTCATCACCTCCTCGCTGGTCCAGGCGTCGAACACCGCCTGGGCGGGCGCCTCGAAGGTGCGCTCAATGCGCAGCGTGGTGGCCTCGCTCATGTGCCGGGCTCCCTTCGGCGTCGCAGGCGCAGCATTATCCAGGCGCGCGCCATGAGGAGCGCGGTTGCGGACGGCAGGAGCTCCTCCACCGGCACGACTCCGATGTGCGCGATCACGAGTCGCGACGGTACTCGTCGTGAAGTCTCCACCACTGGTACGGCGCGGTCTGCGGGTAGCCCTCCGGCGAGTCCTCCCACTCCTCCTGGCGCCCGAGCGCCGTGAGGTCGAGATAGGCCCAGGTGCCGCCCATCGCCTCGTCGCCGCGGCTGTCGACGAAGTAGGTGCGGAAGACCTGGTCGTCCTCGTCGCGGATGAAGGCGTTGGTGCCGTGCCACTCGGCCACGCCGAAGTCCGCGTCGAAGTCGTCGGTGAGGGTGTACCAGGGGATCTCCCAGCCCATACGCGCCTTCCAGCGCTCGATGTTCTCCTGCGGGGCGCGCGAGACGAACACGAGCGTGGTGTCCCGGGCGTTCAGATGGGCGAGGTGAGCCACCTGATCGGCGAGGAAGGAACAGCCGCCGCAGCCGTGCTCCGGCCAGCCCTCGACACCCGGCTCGTAGAAGAAGCGGTAGACGATCAGCTGCCGGCGCCTCTCGAACAGGTCGGGCAGGCCGGCCGGTCCGGCAGGGCCCTCGAAGCGGTACTCCCTGTCCACGGCCATCCTCGGCATCCGGCGGCGCTCGGCGGCGAGCGCATCGCGGGCGCGGGTCAGCTCCTTCTCCTTCACAAGCATGGCCGCGTGAGCGGCCTCCCATTCCTGCGGCGACACGACTGGCGGGGTGTTCATTGCGACCGTTCCTCCTTGAGGTATTCGTCGACGACGTCGAACAGGCGCCCCCATACGGCGCGCTGGCGATCCATCCAGTCGGCGGCCTCGCTGAGCACGTTGGGCTCGAGCGAGAGCCGGTGCGTCCGGCCGTCCACGACGCGCGTGATCACGCCCGTCTCCTCCAGGACCTTCAGGTGCTTGGAAATCGCGGGCTTGGATACGCCGAACCCGCCGGTGGCGTCACCGACGGTGGCCGGACCCGCAGCCAGGCGCTCGACGATGCCGCGGCGGATCGGATGGGACAGAGCCTTGAACGGATCGTTAACCACTCAGTTAACAGTATCAGAGCCAGCGATTGCTCTTGAACCGCAGCGCTCGCTCGATCGCCGCGGCGAGCGCGGCGATGCCGAGCACGAAGTTGGCCGCTCCCGGCAGCAGGAACGGGGGATCGCTCCCGATCAGGGCCAGCAGCTGGGGCACCTCGAAGATCAGCGCGACCACCAGCACGGTCCACGAGATCGCGCCGATCAGGCGGCTGAGGTCGGGACGTTCCCGCTCCAGTTGGAGCCTCCAGGCCTCAGCCGTCCCGTCCACGGGCGTCAGCGTGGTGGTCTCGCCGTCCACGACGAGGTCGATCTGCCGCATGCCGAGGAGGCTCATTGACGCCTCGATCGTGGCGCCCGGGCCCAGGTGGAAGGTCGCCGGCGACTTCTGCACCTCCACCTCCACCCCGTCGCGGTACAGGTGCAGCTTCTCGCCAAAGTCGAAGTAGTCCAGGTCGACGGACCAGATGTGCCCGTCGTGGCGCGCCTCGAACCTGCCGCGGGCCACGATGTCCCAGCCGCCGAGCGGCTCGAGGGAGCGTGATGCGGTCACGCGCGGTTTGTACCCGGGTCCCGCCACTTGACCGGGCCGTCCCGCGGCGCGAGGCTGTGCACATGGGCGACGCGCCCGGTGCTGCGACGTTCCAAACTCCGGCGGAGGCCTACGACCGCCATGTCGGCCGCTACGGCCGTGAGCTCGCTCGAGCGCTCATCGTCGCCGCGGGCGTGCGCCCCGGCCGGCGAACCCTCGACGTGGGCTGCGGACCGGGTGCCCTGACCACCGAGCTCGTCGCCGTGGTCGGGCACGAGCGGGTGGCGGCGGTGGAGCCGTCGGTCCCGTTCGCGGAGGCGGCCCGGCAGCGGCTCCCGGGCGTGCGGGTCGAGCTCGCGGCGGCCGAGTCGCTGCCCTTCGACGACGACATGTTCCACCACGCCCTGGCCCAGCTGGTACTCAACTTCATGGCCGATCCGCCGGCGGGGGTGCGGGAGATGCAGCGGGTCACGCACCACGGCGGCACGGTCGCCGCCGCGGTCTGGGACTACACCGGGGAGATGACGCTTCTGCGGAACTTCTGGGACGCGGCGCTGGCGCTCGATCCCTCCGCTGAGGACGAGGGACGGTCCATGCCGTTCTGCACCCCCGACGAGCTCGGTGACCTGTGGTCGGCGACCGGCCTGGCTGACGTGAACGTGGTCCCGGCGGTCGTGACGGCGGGGTACGACGGCTTCGAGGACCTCTGGGCGCCGCTGGAGATCGGCGTGGGGCCCGCGGGGGCCCACGCGGTCGCGCTCGAGCCCGAGCAGCGGGCGGCCCTGAAGGAGGAGTTCCGGGGCCGGCTCGGCGTGGGCGACGATCCGTTCCGGCTCAGCGCCCGGGCGTGGATCGCCACGGGCCGGGTGGTCTGAAGGTCTCCACGTTCTGTCTCATCCATGGCGCCTGGCACGACAGCTCGTGCTGGGAGGCGATGGTGCCGAAGCTCCGGGAGCGCGGCCACGAGGCGGTGACGCCCGACCTGCCGCTCCACGATCCGGAGGCGGGATTCGAGGAACGCGCGCGCCCGGCCATCGATGTGCTCGGTGGCGTGGCCGACCCCGTGGTCGTGGTCGGCCACTCGATGGCGTCGGCCTACGCGGCGCTGGTGGCGGTGGCGCGTCCGGGATCGCTGCTCGTGCACCTGTGCCCCAGGCTCGGGGGCTTCGCGGAGCCGCCGGGCGCCCCGAGGAGGTTCCGGGAGGGCTTCCCGTTCCCGCCCGACCGCCCGGACGGAATGAGCGTCTGGGATCCCGAGGCGGCCATCGCCGCCATGTACGTGCGCCTGCCCCCGGAGACGGCCCGGGCGCTTGCGTGGAAGCTGCGCCCGATGTCCCAGCCGCCCGATGACTACCCGCTCCCCCGCCCGCCCGACAATCCGACGGTCCTGATCTACGCGGCCGAGGACGAGGCCTTCGAGCCGGACTGGCACCGCTTCATGGCGCGCGAGCTGCTGGGCATCGAGGCGATCGAGATCCCGGGCGGCCACTTTCCGATGGCCGAGGACCCTGATGCGCTCGCCGACCTGCTCGATCGCGTGGCCAGGCGAGCCAGTGAGGCATAAGACTCCCGGACCGTGAGCCCCGCCACGCCCGTGTTCCGAGCGCCGATGCGGGCGCGGGACCGCGACGCTCCGGCCGGCGCCGGAGCGGAGCACGGCGTCGAGCACGGCCTCGTGGGCATCGGCGACGCTCACGGCGAGAAGGCAGGCCGGATGCTCCAGAGGTTTGCCGAGCTTCCCGACGACACGTTCGTCTGGACGCGCGGAGAGAGCGCCTACTTCCTCGGCCGGATCGCCGGCCCGTGGCGCTACGACGACTCCCCCGCCGCGCACGAGGTGGGCATCCACCACGTCCGCCCGGCGCTCTGGTTGGCCCGCCCGTTCGGCGAGCACGAGGTACCGGGGGCGGTGGCCGACACCTTCGCGCGCGGTGGCCGGAACCTGCAGCGCATCCACGGCGAGTCCGTGGAGGCTCGGACCGCGGACCTCTGGGAGGAGCTCAGCTCTTGAAGGGCTCGGCGTCCTCCGGGACGTCGACCGCGTGCTGTTCGAGCGCCTCGAGGGGCACGATCTCAAGAGCGCGCTCGTGGGTGGACGCCAGCACGACGTAGGCCGCCGCGCCGTCCTCGTGGGCCCGCAGCCAGTTCGCCGCGGTCACGCACCAGCGGTCACCAGGCACGAGCCCGGGGAAGCCGTAGTGCGGCATCGGGGTGCTGAGGTCGTTGCCGATGGAGCGCTGGTGCTCGAGGAACTCGGCGGTGACCACCGCGCAGATGGTGTGGCTGCCGCGATCGTCGGAACCGGTTCGGCAGCACCCGTCCCGGTAGAAGCCGGTCACGGGGTCCATGCCGCAGGGCTGAAGCTCCTCGCCCAAGACACTGCGATCGTCCACCGCGCCATTATCGCGCCGATGACCAATGCCGAGATCGCCGACCGCCTCGAAGCGTTCGCGTCGCTGCTCGAGCTCGGCGACGCCAACCCGTACACGGCTCGCGCCTACCGGCGCGCCGCCGAGACGATCCGCGGGTCGGCCGCCTCCGTGGACGAGCTGGTGCGGTCCGGGCGCGTGCGCTCGCTGCGAGGGATCGGGCGCTCGATCGAGACGAAGCTGCGGGAGCTGGTCGAGACGGGCCAGATCGCCGAGCTCGCGGAGCTGGAGCGCGAGCTGTCGCCCGACATGGTGGGCCTGGGCCGCTACCTCGGCCTTGGGGCCAAGCGCTCGGTGGAGATCGCGCGGGCGCTCGACGTCCGCACCGCCGACGAGCTGCGCGCGGCAGCCCGTGCCGGTCAGCTGCGCAGCGTGCCGGGAATCGGGCCGAAGAGGGAGGCGCAGCTGCTCGAGGCGCTTTCCCGCGAGGGCGAGCCGCGACCGCGGCCTGGACTCACCATCAAGCCCGCGTGGGAGCTCGTCGGAGGCGTCGCCGCCGCCCTGGACGGCGCGGTGGCCGGCGACGTGCGGCGCTGGCGCGACTCCAGCGAGGCGCTGACGGTGGTCTGTTCTGCTTCCGATCCGGACCCCGTGCTGGCTCGCTTCGCCGCGCTGCCTCAGATCGTGGCGGTGGTGGAGCAGAGCGAGCGGGGTGCGGTGGGCGTCACGGTCGAAGGGGTGCCGCTGGAGATCGTCGTGCCCGAGCCGGAGCGATTCGGGACCGACTTCGTGCGCGCGACGGGGGCGCCCGCGTATGTGGAGGCGCTGGAGCCACTGCCGGACGCGCCGGATGAGGAGGCGGTCTACCGCGCTCTCGACATCCCTTGGCTGCCGCCGGAGCTGCGCGAGGAGCCGTTCCGCGGCGAGCCGCCGGCACTCGTCGAACTGGCCGACATCCGCGGCGACCTGCACATGCACACCACGTGGTCCGACGGCCGGGCGAGCGTCCTGGAGATGGGCCGCGCCGGGCTGGCCCGCGGCTACGAGTACATCGCGATCTGCGACCACACGCCCGCGGTGGGCGCCGTGCCTGGACTGACGCCCGACGACGTGCGCCGCCAGGGCGAGGAGATCGCGGCGGCGAACGAGGTTCTGGCGCCCTTCCGCGTCCTGCGCGGGATCGAGTGCGACATCCTGCCCGACGGCGGCCTCGATCTCCCCGACGACGTGCTCGCGGAGCTCGACTGGGTCCAGGCCAGCGTGCACGGCGGGCAGCGAATGCCGCGAGGGGAGATGACGAAGCGCGTGGAGGCGGCGTTGCGCAACCCGCACGTGAGCTGCCTCAGCCATCCGAAGGGCCGGATCATCAACCGGCGGCCGGAGAACGCGCTTGACCTGGAGCGCGTCTACGAGGTGGCGCTCGAAGAAGGGGTGGCGCTGGAGGTCAACGGCCTGCCGGACCGGCTCGACCTTCGGGGCGAGCACGTCCGTGACGCGCTGAAGGCCGGCGTGGAGATCGTCTGCTCGACGGACACGCACTCGGAGCGCGGGCTGGAGAACATGCTGCTGTCGGTGATGACGGCGCGGCGGGGCTGGGCCACGGCCGATCAGGTGGTGAATACGCGACGATGGTCGGATGGCCTACGACCAGGATCTCGCAAATCGCATCCGTGAGCTGATCGCAGGCGACTCGAACGTGACCGAGAAGACGATGTTCGGGGGCCTCGCGTTCCTCGTTGCCGGAAACATGGCGGTCGCGGCCAGCGGTCAGGGCGGCCTGATAGTGCGCGTCGACCCCGAGGCCACTGACACCCTCGTCGCCAAGCCCCACGCGCGGCCATTCGAGATGCGCGGGCGGGCGATGCGGGGTTGGCTACGAGTCGAACCCGAGGGCGTGCGAAGCAAGCGCCAGCTCGACCCCTGGGTGAGGCGTGGCGTGGCGTACGCGAGCTCGCTTCCGCCGAAAGGCTGAACGCCGCGCCGCAGTTGCGCCGCGCAGCGCACGCTATCCCAGGTTCGAGGCGGTCAGTCATCCAGGATCGTCAGGTCGAGCTCGCGCAGGCGCGCGGGGTCGGCGAGCCAGTCCATCTCGACGATCCTGCCGCCCTTGACGGTGAAGGCCCCCACCGAGAAGGGCTGGCCGTCCCGCATGGTGACCATTCCCACCGCGCCGTTGACGAGCGCCGGCTTCATGACGAGCTCCAGCTGCGAATAGAACTTCGCCTGGCCGGCGACCGCTTCCGCCCCCCGGACCTCTCGCGATCTGCCTGGGCCGAAGTCGGCCCTGAGGACGACGTCCGGGTCGAGAACTGCGACCAGTCGGTCGAAGTCCCCCTCGCGCGAGGCAGCGAGGAAGGCGTCGACGACCTCGCGCTGAGCGTCCACGTCGACGTCGGGGACGGTGTTCTCAGCCCGCACGCGGCGGCGGGCGCGGCTCGCCAGCTGGCGGGCCGCCTCGGGGGAGCGGTCGACGATCGGCGCGATCTCGTCGAAGGGCACGGCGAAGATGTCGTGGAGCACGAATGCGAGCCGCTCCTGGGGGCTCAGCGTCTCGAGCACCACGAGCAGCGCGAGACCCACCGAGTCGGCCAGCAGCGCCTCGTGCTCGGGGTCCGTGCCGTCGGCGCGGTCGATGATCGGCTCCGGCAGGTGCACCGCGTCGAGCGGCTCCTCACCTCGCGTCCGGCGTGAGCGCAGCGTGTTCAGCGACACGCGCCCGACCACCGTCGTCAGCCACGCGCCGAGGTTCTCGATCTCGTCGGCGTCCGAGCGATTGAGCCGCAGCCAGGCCTCCTGTACGGCGTCGTCGGCCTCGCTCACCGAGCCCAGCATCCGGTAGGCCACCGCCCGCAGGCGGCCTCGGTGCTCCTCGAATCGCTCCGCCAGCCAGTCGCGCTCATCCATCGGTCACATTCCTCCTCTGCTTCGGGTCATACCCAATAGACCCCCGAAACCCCGCCTGTGTGACGGCGGGAAAGGAGAAAGCAATGCGAGTCTTCGTCGCAGGAGCAAGCGGCGCGATCGGAACCCGGCTCGTGCCCCAGCTGATCGACCGCGGCCACGAGGTGGTCGGCACGTCCACGTCGCCCGAGAGGGCTGAACGTGTACGCGCTCAGGGCGCGGAGGCGATCGTGCTCGACCTGCTCGAGCCCGCCGCCGTGCGCAAGGCCGTCCTCGAGGCTCGGCCCGACGCGATCGTCCACGAGGCGACCGGCCTCGCCAACGTGAAGTTCTCCCGGAACATGGATCGCGCCTTCGAGCAGACCAACCGGTTGCGGACCGAGGGCATCGACACGCTCCTGGCCGCCGCCCGCGAGGCCGAGGTGAGCCGGTTCGTCGCCCAGAGCTTCGCCACCATGCGGCACGTGCGTGAGGGCGGGATGGTCAAGACCGAGGACGACCCGCTCGACCCCACCCCGCCGGCGGCGATGCGCGAGGGGCAGGCCGCCATGCGCTACCTCGACGAGACGGTCCCGGCCGCCGGCGGCGTGGTGCTGCGGTACGGCGTCTTCTACGGCGCGGACAACGACGGGCTGATCGAGCCCGTGCGCAAGCGCCAGTTCCCGATCGTGGGGGACGGCGGAGGCGTGTCCTCGTGGATCCACCTCGACGACGCCGCCGCGGGGACCGTGCTGGCCGTCGAGCACGACGTGACCGGCATCTACAACATCGTGGACGACGAGCCCGCTCCGACACGCGAGTGGCTGCCGGTGCTCGCGGAAGCCCTCGGCGCCAAGCCGCCCCGCCACTTCCCCGTCTGGCTCGCGCGCCTGTTCGGCGGCGAGATCGCGGTGATGATGGGAACCGAGTCCCGCGGCGTGTCCAACGCGAAGGCCAAGCGTGAGCTCGGGTGGACGCCGCGCCACCCCAGCTGGCGAGAGGGCTTCGCGGCTGTCTACCGGTCAACCACGCCGGCGACGGACGCCAAGCCCAGCCAACCGCGGGAGCAAGTCGCTCACTGACAGTCCGCAGCACGCATCCGCCCGCCAGACGGGCGGATGCGTTCGCGGGGATTCACGGGATGCGCCCGCTTCCTCCCGAACACCGAACGGGTGCGCCCAGGTAGGCTGACGGCGCGCGGGACACATGGCGGTCGACCTCGTCATCGACATCGAGAACACCCCCGGGGCGCTGGCGACGGTGGCGGCCGCGATAAGCGATGCCGGCGTGAACATCGCGGCGGCAACATGCGTCGGGCCAGGCGACCGCGCCGAGGTCCACATCCTCGTCCCGCACGCCGAGGCTGCGAGGCACGCGTTGGCGATCTCCCATGTCGCTGTCAGCCGCGAGCGCGAAGTAGTCGTGGTCAATGTCGAGGACCGCCCCGGCGTGCTGGCAGACCTGACCCGCAAGATTTCCCGGGCCGGGGTCAACATCGATCTCGTCTATGTGGCCACCCAAAATCGCGTGGTCTTCGGAGCAGCCGACCTGGCTGCTCTCCAAGCCGCGGTTGACGCTGCGACCTGACGGCTGTTTCGCGGCGTTAGAGTCGCGGAGCCATGACGGGCTTCGAGACGATCCGCGTCGCGGCCATTCAGGCCACGCCGGTCATTCTCGACGGCGAGGCCTCTGTCGAGAAGGCGGTTCGCCTGATCGGCGAGGCGGCGCGGGAGGGGGCGCGGCTGGCGGTGCTCCCAGAGACTTTCGTGCCGGTCTATCCCTCGAATGCGTGGGCGCGCCAGTCGGCCGCCTTCTCCGGCTCGGACGACCTCTGGGAACGCCTCTGGCAGAACTCGGTCGACGTTCCGGGGCCGCTCGTCGACCGACTCGTCGATGCCTGCCGGGCTCACGACATGCACGTCGCGATCGGCGTCAACGAGCGCGAGCGCGAGCGGCCCGGGTCGCTCTACAACACGCTGCTGCTGCTCGGCCCCGATGGCGTCGAGCTGAAGCACCGCAAGCTGGTTCCGACCCACCAGGAGCGGCTGTTCCACGCCTTCGGCAGCGGCGACGACCTCGACGTGGCGGACACCCCGCTTGGTCGTATCGGCGGGCTCGTGTGCTGGGAGAACCGCATGCCGCTCGCGCGCTGGGCCCTCTACCGCCAGGGGCCGCAGATCTGGATTGCTCCGACCGCGGACGACAGCGACGGCTGGCTCGCCACGGTGCGCCACATCGCGATCGAATCCGGCGCGTTCGTGATCTCGGTGCCGCAATACATCCCGCGCAGCGCGTTCCCCGAGGACTTCCCGCTCGACCTCCCGGACCAGGAGGTGTTCGGGCGAGGAGGCGCGGCCATCATCGAGCCGACCGGCGGGGAGATCATCGCCGGCCCCCTCTACGACCAGGAGGGCATGGTCTTCGCGGACTGCGATCTGCGCCGGGGGCTGCACGCCAAGCGCTGGTTCGACGCGGTCGGGCACTACAGCGGCGAGGCCGCTCTCGGGACCGCGGAGCGCCCGGCGCCCTCCGCGACCGCGCCGCAGGACGGCGATGGCGACGGTTCGCCTGAGTGACGTCGTGACCGCCGAGGACCGAGCGGCGGTCATGGGACTGCGACTCGGCCCGGGTCAGGACCAGTACCTCAACTCGATGGAGGAGATCTTCGAGGAGGCTGAGGTGGAGAGGCGCGCGATGCCCCACCCGTGGGCCGTGCACGACGCGGAGACCGGAGAGATCGTGGGCTTCACGATGATCAGCGACAACATCCCCGAGCCGATGGACGACGACCTCGTCGGCCCGTACTACCTCTGGAAGCTGCTGATAGACGAGCCGTTCCAGCGCCGTGGCTATGGGGCGGCCACGCTCGACGCGGTCACCGCGTATCTCGGGACACGCCCAGGCGCCGACGTGCTCTACACGAGCTGCGTCGACGGCCCCGGTTCGCCGCGCGGGTTCTATCTCGGCTACGGCTTCACGGACACGGGCAGGGTCATGTGGGGCGAGAACGTGCTCGCGCTGGACCTCGCGGGCCGGCGGCACGGCCTAAGCGCGCCCGAACGGACGTAGTCCACGGCCAGCTCGGGCACGTGATCCGACTGCGGTGCCGAAGCGGCCTTGTCCGGGAAGTCGAAGACGGCGACCATCATCTGCATGGGGTAGTCCGGGGATTGGTGGACGGTCTTCACGTGTTGACCGTCGACAAGGAAGTCCACCCGCCCGGGCCGCCAGTCAGCCGCGTAGACGTGGAACTCGGCAACGTCGATCGCCAACTCCGGCGCATCGAACTCGTCGGTCAGCGCCGGATCGCGGAACGGGTGCACGCCCGCGCCCACTGCCGCGGTCGGCCCGCCCTCCTTGGTCTGTAGGGCATCCCCGAAGACCTCGAACACGCAGATCTCGCCGCAGCGCGGGGGCTCGTCCTCCAGCCCGACCATCCACACCGAGGCCATCGAACGCGGACTGAGATCCATCCGCGCACGCACCTCGAGCAGCCCGTAGTGCGGCGTCCAGCCCCACTGGGTCGGCTGGGCCTCGCGCACCGCAAGGCCGTCACGAAACGGCTGCTGGCCGATGGTGCTGCCGACCGGCCCTGAGAACACTCCGGATTGAACGCCCGAGACCCTCAACGGCGGATCGTGATCGTCGGGACACCACAGTCCCTGCTCGGGCGGGATGGTCAGCCGCAGCTCGGACTCGCCCGTGGCGTAGGTCGCGGCACTCTCCGCCCGGGAACTCCACTGCGGCAAGTAGTGCGGGATCCAAACCGACGTGTCGAGGCCGGGAGCGTCGAAGTGGTCTGAGAACTCCGGGGCGCCGATGGCTTGCAGCTTCGCAGCCGGCCGGCCCCTGCGAGGGCCACTCCATCTAATAGAGCCGCCATCGGGCATCGACGCGGCGCTGGGCACACCCAGATCTCAACGATCCGTGTGGAGCTTCGGCTCCGCCGGGCACCGACCTACCGTCATGAACCGTGAGTTCAAAGCGCAACCGCAACAGGAAGGCCTGGACCCGAAATCGGAAGAAAGGAAAAAGCCAGGCAGCGTACCGGGCGGTTCCGCGGGCACCCAGGGAGACCCACGTCCGTCCGGCACTGGAGCTGCGCCGCGAGGCGGCCACGGAACTTGACCAGATTGGCGTGGTGATAGTGGAGGAACAGCTCGGCCTGAGCACGACCGATCGAGATGGCCTGCGGGCCATCTCGACCAAACTGCCGTTCGAGCCATGCATGTCGCTGCTCTCGATCCTGGCGGGGCGGGTCGAGGAGACCACTAACCGGCCGCTCGAGCAGCTCCAGATTGCCGAGGGCTTCTTTGGCGTGAGCGAGCTAGTAAAGCGCTACCACGAGCTGCTCCGGCGGGACGAAACCGCTCACATCTTCGCCCCACAATCGCTCTACACCCTGATGCGCGTGCTGATCGACGAGGCGTATGACGCGCCGGTCACCCTTGAGCTGCCGCCCGAGGAGCGGCTCGCGTTGATGGAGGCGGTCGTCGCGTCCAACTCGGTGATCGAGCGAGGCCTTGATATCAACGTGGGTCCGACCCAGGAAGACCTCCTTGCCTACGAGCTCCAAGCCGGTCACTACTACTCACGACCAAATGGTTGGAGGAGATGGCGCGGGCACGTGAGCTTTACCGTTTGGCGACCGAGGACCAGGGTCTGCTCGAATCGCCGGACTTCGTACCGGTCAAGGACTGGACCGAACGGAGTGGACTCACGGCCGAGGAGCAGTGGCTCTTCGGGTTCGGACTGAGCAGCGTTACGAACGCCTGGGATGCTAGTCGCCATCCCCATATTCCCGCCGAGACGGTCGCGGACATACTCAACCGGACCGGTCTCGCGGACAGAGCGGAGGCCGCCCTTGCCTCGATCTCGGCTGACCGAGAGGCCCTGGAGGCTGCATTTGTTGAACTTAGTGCGTACGGGAAGCGGTTCATCTGGGAGTTGCGTCCCTTCAACACTTGGCCCTTTTTGAGACTCAGGGACAACGGCGGACTGGTGCTGCTCGGGCGGCCCTGGATCCTCAGCTGGCTGGGGGAGGGATTCCACTATCGCGCCATCCGTGCAGCGCAGCACGAGGACGCTGCCGCAGCCGATGGCCGGACCGATCACGTCCAGCGTTACACGGCCTTCGCCGGCCAGGTCTTCGAGCGGTACTGCTTACGCTTGGCAGAGCACGGTGTTCCCGCACCCGCCGTAGTGATGGGCGAGCAGCCGTACGGCAGGGGCGGCGGTCAGAAGACGAGCGACATCGCCCTGGTCGCGGGCAAGGATCTCGTGCTATTTGAGGTGAACGCACGCCGAGTCGGAACGCAGCCGCTCCTTACCGGTGACCCGCTCGACGCCTCGGAGGAACTCACGAAGCTGCTGGTAAAGAAAATCAACCAACTTGGCGTATCGGTCGCTGCGCTGCTCAGCACCGACGCCGCCCTGCCGGGCATCGACATAGCAGGGGTAGCACGTATTTTCCCCGTCGTTGTTGCAGCTGGCCGCCTTTGGCAGACCAGCAACCTTTGGGGCTACCTCGACCATGCGCGGGACCCGGAGAAGTGCAGGTCTTTCGACGACAAGCGCGTTCAACCCCTGCAGGTTTTGGACGCCGGCGATTACGAGCAGCTGCTGGCGCTTGCCCACCACGGCAGCAATCTGCCCGACTTGCTGGCGCGCAAGACGGCCGGTCCGTATCGCCACCGCGACCTCGCCGTGTGGCTCAAGGAGGACCCACAAGCCCCTGATCCCAAGGTTCGCCTTCCGGCAGTCGAGGCGACGTTTGACGCCATGATCGCGGCGCTCAAGCCCCTCTTTACGGAGCCCGGGAAGAAGTAGCTACTCCAGCCTGGTAGGAAGCGCACAGACCCCGACGCGGGCGTGAGGCCTTAGAGGGCTGGACGGTGATCGGCGCGCGAACGCAAGCCCCGGCGGCCACGGCAAACGCGCCCTAGCCCGAGGAAGCGCCGGCAGCCACCCCGGCCCTGCGATTCAGCTCGGCCCGCACCAGCTTGTCCAGGTCTCCATCCAGCACACCCTGCACGTTCCCGACCTCCACGTCGGTCCGGTGGTCCTTCACCATCGTGTACGGCTGCAGGACGTAGGACCGGATCTGGGACCCCCACCCCACGTCCAGCGCCTCGCCGCGCTCCTTCGCGATCGCCTCCTGGCGCTTGCGCTCCTCCAGCTCGGTCAGCTTCGCCCGCAGCATCGTCATCGCGGTGTTCTTGTTCGCGGACTGCGAGCGCTCGTTCTGGCACTGCACCACGAGCCCGGTCGGGCGGTGGGTGATCCGCACCGCCGAGTCGGTCTTGTTCACGTGCTGGCCGCCGGCCCCGGAGGCGCGGTAGGTGTCGATCTGGAGGTCGTCGGGCTCGAGCTCCACCTCGACGTTGTCCTCCATGAGCGGCGCGACCTCGAGCCCGGCGAAGGCCGTGTGGCGGCGCGACTGGGCGTCGAACGGCGAAATGCGCACCAGCCGGTGCACGCCCTTCTCGGCTGAGAACAGGCCATAGGCGTTCTCGCCGCGCGCGATGAAGGTCGCCGACTTGATCCCGGCCTCCTCCCCGGCCGAGGCCTCGGCCAGCTCCACCTTCATCCCGCGGCGCTCGGCCCAGCGCATCTCCATGCGCAGCAGCATCTCGGCCCAGTCCTGCGAGTCGGTGCCGCCGGCGCCGGCGTTGACGGTGACGACCGCGTCGCCGCCGTCGTACTCGCCGCCGAACAGGCGCGCCTCCTCCAGCTCGGCCAGCCGGGAGTCGATCGAGGCGCGCTGCTCCTGGAGCTCGGCGGCCATGCTCTCGTCCTCCTCGGCCATCTCGGCGAGCGTGTCGATGTCGCCGATGTCGCGCTCGAGCGAGCGGTAGGACTCCAGCCGGCGCGTGAGGGACGAGTGCTCGGCCGACACCTTCGCCGCCCGGTCCTGGTCGTCCCAGAACCCGGGGGCCTGCATCTGCCCCTCGAGCTCCTGGATGCGCTCTTCTAGCCCTGCTGGGTCAAAGATAGTCCGCGAGCAGCTTCAGCTGGTCGCGGAGGCCACTGGCGTCGGCAGTCACTACGCCGCACCATGGCACTTCTTGAACTTCTTGCCGGATCCGCACCAACAGGGGTCGTTGCGGCCGATCCGCTCGTGCTCGTCGAGCACCCGAGTCTCGACGACGGGTGCCGACTCGAGCACCTGGTCGGCGGCGTAGTCGGCCGCCTCGGCCACCCCGGTGGGAACCGCCCCGCCGGCCGCCGCGGCCGCCGCGAGGGCGCTCGGCTGGTCCGCCGCCGTTCCGCCCGCGTAGTTCAGGCGCGCGGTGCTGCTCGAGCTGGACGTGTTGGCTCCGGCGCTCCAACGCGTGCCGTTGCCCTGGGCCGGGTCCTGCGGCTGCGCCTCGACCTCGACGTTGAACACGTAGCGCGCGAACTCGTCCCAGATGTTGTTCATGAGCTCCGTGAACATCTCGAAGCCCTCGTTCTTGTAGGCCACGAGCGGGTCGATCTGGGCGAACCCGCGGAGATGGATGCCCTCGCGCAGGTAGTCCATGTCGTGGAGGTGCTCGCGCCAGCGCTCGTCGATGATCTGGAGGAGCATGAAGCGCTCGAGGGCGCGCATGAGCTCGCTGCCGAGCTCCTCCTCGCGGTCGTTGTAGGCGTCGACCACGTCCACGCGCAGCTTCTCTACGAACGTGGCGCGCGTCTCGCGTTCCTCGATGTCGTCGATCTCGTAGGAGACGGCGTAGATCTGACCGAGCTGCTCGAACAGCCGCTCGAGCTCCCAGTCCTCCTGGTACTCGCCCTGGATGTACTCGCCGCAGAGCCGCTCGATGGCGTCGGCGATCTGCGTGCGCGCGATCTCCGACATGTCCTCGCCCTCGAGGATGCGGTCGCGGTACTCGTAGACGATCTCGCGCTGCTGGTTCATCACGTCGTCGTACTCGAGAACGCGCTTGCGGATGAGGAAGTTCTGCTCCTCGACCTTCTTCTGGGCGTTCTCGATCTGCTTCGAGAGCATCTTGTGCTCGATCGGCAGCTCGTTGCCGTCGTCGTCGGCCTGCGAGAGGAACTTGTTGTCGAGGATGCGGTAGATGCGGTCGCCGGCGAACAGGCGCACCAGGTCGTCCTCGGCGGAGAGGTAGAAGCGCGACTCGCCGGGGTCGCCCTGGCGTCCTGAGCGGCCGCGGAGCTGGTTGTCGATCCGGCGCGACTCGTGGCGCTCGGTGCCGCAGATGAAGAGACCGCCCGCCTCCATGACCTTCTCGCGGTTCTCCTGGACCTGGGTCTCCATCGTCGCGAAGACCTCGTCCCAGGCGCTGTCCCAGTCGGGGCTGTCGGGCTCGAGCCCGCGCTTGACCAGCTCGCGCTGGGTGAGGTGCTCCTCGTTCCCGCCGAGCTTGATGTCCACGCCACGGCCAGCCATGTTGGTGGCGATCGTGACCGCGCCGGGCTGACCGGCCTCGGCGATGATCTCGCCCTCGTGCTCGGCGTGCTCGGGCTTCGCGTTCAGGACGGTGTGCTTGATGCCGCGCTTGTTCAGCTGCGTTGACAGGAGCTCCGAGACCTCGACGGAGATCGTTCCGACGAGCACCGGCTGCCCGGCGGCGTGGCGATCCTCGATCTCCTTGGCCACGGCCGCCCACTTGCCGTCCTTCGTCTTGTAGATCTGGTCGTTCTGGTCCTCGCGGACCATCGGGCGGTTGGTGGGCACCTCCACCACCTGGAGCTCGTAGATCTTCATGAACTCGGTGGCCTCGGTGAGCGCGGTGCCGGTCATGCCGCCGAGCTTCTCGTAGCGGCGGAAGTAGTTCTGGTAGGTGATCGTGGCGACCGTCTGGTTCTCCTCCTGGATCGCCACGTTCTCCTTGGCCTCGACCGCCTGGTGGAGGCCCTCGGACCAGCGCCGGCCCTCGAGGATGCGCCCGGTGAACTCGTCGATGATCTTGACCTCGCCGTCGATCACGGCGTAGTCCACGTCGCGCTTGTAGAGCGACTCCGCCTTGAGCGACTGCTGGAGGTGGTTGACCATGTTCCCCAGCTCGGCGCGGTAGAGGTTGTCGACCCCGAGGAAGCGCTCGGCCTTCTCGACGCCGCGCTCGGTGACGGCCACGGTCTTGTGCTTCTCGTCGGGCTCGAAGTCGAAGTCGGCCTCGTACTCCTTCGACTTCGCCTCGAGGCCCTCCGGCTTCTTGCCGGGCTCCATCGTCGTCGCCAGCTTCGCGAACTTGTAATAGAGGTCCGCGGCCTGCTCGGGCTGGCCCGAGATGATCAGCGGCGTGCGCGCCTCGTCGATGAGGATGTTGTCCACCTCGTCGACGATCGCGAAGCCGTGGCCGCGCTGGGCCTTCTGCTCGATCTCCACCGCGAGGTTGTCGCGCAGGTAGTCGAAGCCGAACTCGGAGTTGGTGCCGTAGACGATGTCGCGGGAGTAGGCCTCCTGCTTGTCGATGTCGTTCTGTCCCGACTGGATGATCCCGACGGTCACGCCGAGGAAGTCGTAGATCGGCTTCATCCACAGTGCGTCGCGGCGCGCCAGGTAGTCGTTGACCGTGACGAGGTGGATGCCCTTGCCCTCTGCCGGGTGGCCGTTCTCGTCGCGCGCGGAGAGCGCGTTGAGCACGATCGGCAGGGTGGCCGTGAGCGTCTTGCCCTCGCCGGTCCTCATCTCCGCGATCGAGCCGTCGTTGAGGACCATGCCGCCGATCAGCTGGACGTCGAAGTGGCGCTGGCCGAGCGAGCGCTTGCCCGCCTCGCGCGTGAGCGCGAAGGACTCCGGGAGGAGGTCCTGGAGCGGCTCGCCGCTCAGGTGGCGCTCGCGGAGCGCCTCATAGCGCGCCCTGAGCTCCTCGTCCGAGTCCAGCTCGAGCTCGGCCTCGTAATCGTTGATGCGCGCGACGACCTTCTCGAAGGTCTTGAACTTCTTCCCTTCGCCTACTCGCAGCGCACGATCGAGAATGGTCATCGCAAAGACGGTAGCAAGGGGACGGGAACGCTCTGGAGGTGCTTCAGCCCAGGCTCAGGCTGGGCGCGGCGCCTCTGCGGACGCCCCCCTGCGAGGGCGGGCACGGCGCTTGTCACGGTGCTTCTTCACCTGACGTGCCAAGTCCTCCGCGAGAAGGTTGATCGAGTGCGACATGTCCGGGGAGCGCTCGGTGGCGCGGAGCGTCACGCCCTTGAGGTGGAGCGTGGCCTCGGCGATCTGCGAGTCCTTGATCGAGGGGTTGCTCTCCTCGCGCAGCTCGACCTCGAGGTCGGCCAGCGGAGAGACCTGCCGGGCCACCTTCGCGAGCTTCTTCTCGACCCGAGCCCTGAGCTCGGCTTCGACGATCGCGTCGTTTCGGCCCTTGACCTGGATGCGCATCGGCTCTCCCTCGGTATCGGCGGGAAATGGCAGGCGACCTCCGATGGTAGTGGCCGACCTCCACGGAGGGAAGGGCCTTCGCGAACGGATCACAGCCGCCCGAGCGTGCGCGCGTAGGTGACCGCCTGGACGTGCTCGCAGCCGGCCCCGCGGAGGGCCTCGGCGCCGGCCGCAAGGGTCGCGCCGGTGGTGGCCACGTCGTCCACGAGCAGCACCCGCGCGAGGCGTCCCGCGGCGCCCGAGGCGTGCACCGAGCCGGCCAGCGCGAGCGCGCGCTCGGCGCGGTCGCGGCCGACCTGCGTGCCGGACCCGCCGCTCCGCTCGAGGCAGTCGACCACCGCGCAGCCGGTGCGCTCGCGCACGGCGCGCGCCAGCACCAGCGCCTGGTTGAACCCGCGCCGCCGCTCCCTGGCGGGGCTGAGCGGCACCGGCACGAGCACGGCGCCGAGCAGCAGCCCCTCCGGCGCCGTGGCCACGATCGCCGCCGCCATCGAGCCCGCCACCCCCAGCGCCGCGTGGAACTTGAGCGCGCGCACGAGGTCGCGGGCCGCGCCCTCGTAGGCGACCGCAGAGAAGCAGGGCACGCCGGCCAGGTCCGCCAGGCCGGGCGGCAGGCGCCGCAGCCCGCGCGCGCAGGGGCGGCAGAGCGGGCTGCCGCGCGGGGCGGCCCCTGAGCAGCCCCAGCAGAGTGGAGGCGCCACGAGCGCCGCAAGCCGTGTGAGCACCGGGCCAGCCTGCCGTCCGGCGACCGACCTGTGGGCGCGCCGATGCCACAATCGCGTGCGTGTCGGGTTACATCGGAGCTGGCCACCCGGAGCTCCACTGGTTTGCCGACCCGGCGGTGCTGGCGCCGCTGGCCCTCCTGACCGGGATCTACGTGTGGCGCTTCCGCGCCGCTCGCCGCGAGGCAGGCGGCCGCGGCGCGGGCGTCGCGCAGGCGGCGGCGTTCACCGCGGGGATGCTCGCGCTGCTGGCCGCGCTCGTCTCGCCCCTCGACGGCCTCGGTGAGGACTACCTCTTCTCGGCCCACATGGTCCAGCACGTGCTGCTGGGCGACATCGCCCCGCTGCTGCTGCTGCTCTCGCTCTCGCGCGTGATCATGCGCCCCGCCACCAAGCGGCTCGCGGCGGTCGAGCGCGCGCTCGGGCCGCTGGCCAGCCCGTGGACGGGGCTCGTGCTGTGGATCGGCATCATGTACCTCTGGCACATCCCCGCGCTGTACGACGCGGCGGCGGAGCACCCGCTGCTGCACCTGCTCGAGCACGTGTCGTTCTTCACGGCGGGCGTGGCGCTCTGGTGGCCGCTCGTCCAGCCCGTGCCGATGCGCAGGCGCCTGACCGGCATGCAGCCGCTCGCCTACATCGCCTCGGCCAAGGCGGGCCTGGCGGCCCTGGGACTCGTGCTCACCTGGAGCGCCACCGCGATCTACCCGTACTACGAGCAGACCCCGCGGATCTGGGACCTCTCGCCCGTGGACGACCAGAACGTGGGCGGGGTGATCATGATGGTCGAGCAGTCGCTGACGCTGGTGATCGCGCTCGTGGTGCTGTTCATGGGCATGCTCGTGCGCTCGGAGACCGAGCAGCGTCGCCGCGAGCGCCTCGAGGAGCGCGCGGGGGTGCTGGAGGGGCCATGAGCAGGGTTGTCGTGATCAATCACCTGACGCTCGACGGGGTGATGCAGGCGCCCGGGCGCCCCGAGGAGGACACGCGCGGGGGCTTCGCCCGCGGCGGCTGGGCCGGATCGAGGGCGGACGAGGTGGTGAACGCCGCGATGGGCGCTCGGATGCCCCAAAGTCGCGGGCTGCTGCTAGGGCGCCGCAGCTACGAGGACATGCTGGGCTATTGGAACACGCAGGACAGCCCATTCAAGGACGCCCTCAACAGCGCTCCCAAGCACGTCGCCTCCAGGACGCTGCGCGAGCCGCTGCCCTGGCCGAACTCGACGCTGCTGAGCGGTGATGTGGCCGAGGCGGTCGCTCACCTCAAGGAGCAGCCGGGGAAGGACCTGACCGTGATGGGCAGCGGCGAGCTGATCCAGACACTGATGCGGCACGCCCTCATCGACGAGTATCTGCTGTTCATCCACCCGCTCGTGCTCGGGGAGGGACGCCGGCTGTTCGCCGACGGTGGCCCCCCGGCTCCTCTGCGTCTCGTCGACACCGAGGTAAGCACGACCGGCGTCCTGATCGCCACCTACCAGCCCTGGCCCTAGCTTCCTGACTTTTGGTTGCTCTGCAACCACTGGGCAGGAAGGAAGGACCAGGGACCGCCCGGCCCCGGCCCTAGAAGAACCCGTCGAGCCGGATGATCATCATCTGGGCGTAGTCGACGGTCTCGAAGGTGCCGGTCGACTTGCACCACAGGCTCACCTCGGCGCTCCCCGAAATGGACGCGCCGCCGTTCATCGACAGCGTCCTCCTCACGCTGTCGCCCTCCGGGATGGACCTCCGGTCGGACGCGCCGCCGATGAAGCCGCCACCGTTGCGGAGCTCGCAGTTGGTCTCCCTGACGACTCCCGAGCCCGCGGTGCCCACCCTGGTGTTGGCCGTGGCGGCGATCGCGTAGCTCCCGGCCGGCAGGACCCTGCCGGCGACCTTGGTGTAGCTGTCGTCGCTGTTCAGCTCGACCGGAGCCGACGGGCCGGCGAAGGCCGCCGTGGTGGTCGGCGGCATGGCGAGGGTTCCCTCGTTGATGTCGGTGCCGGTGAGCGAGTTGTCGGTGGCCACCCGGCTGTTGACCGAGCCGGAGGCGTAGTCGCCGTTCCCGAGCGAGAAGTCCTGGATGTCGGCATCGGTCAGCGTCCCGTCGGCGACATCTGCGCCGAGGAAGGAGTGGACGTCGAAGGTGTTGATCGAGTTGTCCTTGACGTCACCGCTCTGGATGTCGTCGTTGCGGATGTCGGCGGACCGGACCTCGCCGTCGACGATGTCGGTGCTGCGGATCGTGTTCGCGGCGTAGGCGGTGCCACCCGCCAGCACCCCGAAGCAGGCAATCGCGGCCATCACGTCGTACGCGGAGTTAGGCCGAACCCTGTGCAGCAGTCTGCGAAGCATCCCGTCGCCCCCTTGCGGCCCCTGGGGCCGTCGGTCGGTTACGGGCCCTACGCTCTTCGACCGCCGTTACGAGTCCGTTACGGCGACGCGTCGAGGACCGCGCCGTCCTGGATCTCGCGCGGCCCCTCCACCCGGACGCTGCCGCGCACCACGACGCCGGAGCCGAAGCTCACGTCGCCCTCGACCGTGAGCCGGTCGCACTCCACCAACGAGGGCGGGCCCTTGGAGAAGTGGCGCTCCAGGTCCGGCACGAGCTTGTAGTGCTTGGAGTCGAGCTCGATCACCGGCGGCGTGCCGCGGCGCTCAGGCGCCAGCTCCACGCGCGGACCCGGGTTCATCACGTAGGCGTCCGAGCGCAGCGAGAGCAGGTCCGCGGAGGTCTTGACGGGCACGAAGCGGCTGCGCGGCACGCGCACGGCGGCGGCGCCCTCGAACAGGGCGATCGCCGCCCCCATCGCGGTCTCGAGCTGGATGACCGCGGGCGACGAGGAGTCCTTGGGATCGACGGTCTTGCGGTTGACGATCATCGGCAGCTCGAGGACCCCTCCGCCGTTCTCCAGCTGCTTGGCGAGGGCAGGGAGGTTCACCCACAGCGTGTTGCAGTTGAAGTAGCGGTGGCGGCTCACGTCCTGGAACGCGTCCACGTCGCCGTCCGGCGTCTGCGCGATCTCGCGCAGCACGAGCCCGCCGTCCGGGCGCCGGGCCAGGTGGCCGCCCTTGCGGTCGGACTCGGTGCGGTCGGCCGCCTCCATCAGGAACGGCAGCCGCTCGCGCGCGAACCAGGCGAGGATCCGCTGGTCGAGCGTGGCGCCGAGGTTGTCGGAGTTCGACACGAACGCGTACTCGTAGCCGCGCTCGAGCATCGCGTCGAGCATCCCCGAGCCGGCGAGCGACGGGTAGAGGTCGCCGTGTCCGGGCGGCACCCACTCGAGCTTCGGGTCGTCGGGCCAGCTGACCGGCTCGAGGTCGTCCTCGCGCAGCTTCGGGACCTTGCCCTGCACGAAGTCCAGCGGCAGGTCGGCCTCCAGGTCCGGATAGCGGCCGAGCGCCTCGAGCGAGTCGTCGCGGGTGGCGAAGCTGTTCATCAGCACGAGCGGCACGCGCGCGCCGGCCTCCTCCCGAAGCGCCAGCACCTGGCGCGCGATCACGTCGAGGAAGGTCAGCCCGTCCTTCACCTCCAGGAGCGACTTGGCGCGGCTCATGCCCATGCTCGTTCCCAGGCCGCCGTTCAGCTTGATCACGACGGCGCGGTCGAGCGCGGCGCGCGCGCCGTCGGGGTCGTCCGGGAGCTCCTCGGCGTCCGGCAGGGACTCCACCGGCTCGATCTCCGACTCCGGGAGCGTCCCCTGCTCACCGGCCTCGAGCCGCGCCCGCTGGCGGGCAAAGGTCTCGACGGCGACTTCCGGCAGGCCCTCGGCCCGCATCTTCTCCACGGCGCTGTTCATGGGCACGATCCTATGCGGCTCAACGCCTTCGGCGGTCCGTCCGATACATGCCTCGAACCCGCTAAGGAGGATCTGATCGCTGCTTCACCCACGGATGCGACGACCGCTGCCGCTCTGGCTGCGCTTCGGCGCATGTCGTTTGCCGTGGTTGACGCCGCGGACCAGGACGCGATCCACCTCACGCTGGCGCTCGAGCTGTTCGGCGTGTTCGGCGTGGACGGCGTTCATCTCTGCCAGGTGAGCGGGAGCCGCGCGATGGGCTACGGCACTCCCTTCCAGCGGGCGGAGGACGGCACCGTCGAGCGTGGAGAGCGCTACAACATCCCGTTCGACCGCCCGACCGGGGTCGGCCGCGTGCTCGAGACCGGCGAGCCGCTCAACGTGACCGACGCCCGGAACTCGCCCATCGTGGCGAACCAGCTCGCGGAGCGGTTCAACGCGGCCAGCCTGCTCTACGTGCCACTCACCTACGCAGGTGTGGTGCGAGCCGTGATCCTGCTGCTCAGCGAGACGCCGCGCTGGTTCCGCGAGGAGGAGATCGAGTTCGCCTTCACGATGGCCAACCAGGCCTCCGCCGGCCTGAGCGCCCTCGAGATGCGCAGTCGCCTCGCCGGGCAGGCGGACAGGCAGTCGGGCCTGGCCCGGGCCGCCAGCGCCCTCAACGCCCACCTCGACCGGCGCGCGGTGCTCGACACCCTCTGCCGCGAGGCGACCGTGGCGCTCGGGGCCAGCATCAGCGGCGTCTACCTCGGCGACGCGAGCGAGGGCGGCGTGGCGGTGGCCGCCAACGGGATCGCGGCCGAGTCCGACTGGTGGGGTTACCGGATCGCCCCGGGAGAGGGCGTGGCCGGACAGGTGCTGAGCACGGGAGAGCCCGCGATCACGAACGACTACCAGTCGGACGTGAACGTGCCCGAGATCGACCTGCTCAAGGACATCAAGACGGCGGTGGCCGTCCCCATGTCCTGGAACGGAGCGCTAAGGGGGGCCCTGTCGCTCGCCTTCTTCTCGCTGCGGCCCGTGGAGCGCGAGGACATCGAGATGCTCGAGGCGATCGCCAGCCTCGCCGCGGTCGCGTGCCGCAACGCCGAGGCCTTCGAGGAGGCCACCGTGGCCGCCCGCACCGACTCCCTGACCGGGCTCCTCAACCACGGCGCCATCCAGATGCGCACGAGCGAGGAGATCTGGCGATCCCAGCGCGGCGACCGGCCGTTCGCCTGCCTGCTCGCGGACCTCGACAACTTCAAGCCCATCAACGACCAGCACGGGCACCTGATCGGCGACGAGATCCTGAAGCGGGTCGCGATGGCGATCGCCGAGGAGTTCCGGCCCTACGACGGCATCGCCCGCTACGGCGGCGACGAGTTCGTGCTGATCCTCCCCGACGCGGACGAGGCGGAGGCCCTGGGGGCCGCCGAGCGGCTCCGGGCCTGCGTGTCGCGAGCGGCGGACAACTTCAAGGACCTCGGCATGCCGGTCAGCGTGTCGGTGGGAGTGGCGCAGTGGACCGAGCCGCAGACGGCCGGCGAATTGCTCGGCAGGGCCGATCGCGCCCTGCTCCTCGCCAAGCGCCGCGGGAAGGGCGCCGTGGTGGTTGCGAGCGCCCGGGCCGAGCTGGAGCTGGCCGAGACCGAGGGCGGGCAGGCGCCCACCGAGTTCATGAACGAGTTCTGGGACACCGTGGCCGCCTGCGAGGAGCCGCGCGAGGTGCTGTTCGTCCTCCCGGCGTTCCTGCTTCGCCAGCTGGGGCTGGAGGAGGTGGCGCTCTACGACTCGCCGCGCGACTCCGTGGGGGGCGCGCTCGAGCGACTCTCGCACGCCCGGGTGCCGGGCGATCCCGGCGCCGTGGCGTTCGGGGGGCAGTCGCTGTCGCCGGGCGGCGAGGTCATGCGCCGTGTGGGAGCAGGGTCGATCTCGCGCTCCTCGCTCGCCGAGCTGGAGCTGGCCCTCGGCCTGGAGGCCACCGGCTCGCCGGAGGTCCCGCGCGGCTCGTACGCGGCCGTGGGGATGGCCCGGGCCGGCGAGGGCCACGGCGTGCTCCTGATGCGCCATGCGGCTCCGGTGTTCCCGATCACGTGCCTCCGGCTCGTCCAGATCGTGGCCGGGCAGACGGTGACGGTGCTCGCTGGACAGGGCGGGAGCGGCTCTCGCGCCGCGGTGGCCGCGCTGGCCGCGGCGATCGACGCGCGCGACAACTACACCTCGTCCCACTCCAGGCAGGTGGTCGAGCTGGCCGCCGCGGTGGCCAAGCGGCTCGGCCTCTCGGACGCGGAGATCTCGCAGGTGCGCGACGGGGCGATGCTCCACGACGTGGGCAAGGTCGCCATCCCCAACGAGATCCTCAACAAGAAGGGACCGCTCGACGAGGCCGAGTGGGAGGTCATGCGCGAGCACCCCGTGATCGGCGCGCAGATCCTGCAGCGCACGCCCGAGCTCGCCGCCATCGCCCCGCTCGTGCGCCACGAGCACGAGCGCTGGGACGGAGCCGGCTATCCCGATGGACTCAGGGGCGAGGCGATCCCGATCGGCAGCCGGATCATCCTCGCGTGCGACGCCTACAACGCGATGATGACCGCGCGCCCGTACCGCGAGCCGATGGAGCACGCCCAGGCCGTGGCCGAGCTGAAGCGGGCCGCCGGCTCGCAGTTCGACCCGGTGGTGGTGGGAGCGCTCCTCCACGAGCTGAACGCGCGTGCACGGCCGCCGCAAGCGGTCACCAGCCGGTAGCGTCCCGCGCGTGGCAACGCACGAGATCCAGCCGGTCGCCGAGAGCGACCTTCCCGACCTGCTGCCGCTGATGCGCGCGTACTGCGAGTTCTACGAGGTCGCCCCCTCCGACGACGACCTGCTCTCCATGTCGCGCGTTCTGATCGCGGATCCCGAGCGCGAGGGGCTGCAGCTGCTGGCGCGCGACGCCGACGGCCGCGCGATCGGCTTCGCCACGATCTTCTGGACCTGGACCACGCTCAGCGCCTCCCGGCTCGGCGTTATGAACGACCTGTTCGTGGCGCCGGACGCGCGCGGCGGCGGTGTGGCGGACGCCCTGATCGCGGCGTGCGCGGAGCGCTGCGGCGAGCGCGGCGCAAAGTCGCTCGAATGGCAGACCGCCTACGACAACCACCGCGCCCAGGCCGTCTACGCGCGGGTGGGCGGCGAGCGCGACGAGCGCTGGCTCGACTACTCGCTCGCGGTGTCGCCCGGGGCGATCACGCCGGACTCGTAGGCGAGCACGACCGCCTGCACGCGGTCGCGCAGCCCCAGCTTCATCAGCACCCGAGCCACGTGGGTCTTGACCGTGGTCTCGGACACGATCAGATCGGCCGCGATCTCGGCGTTGGAGAGTCCCCGCGCGAGCAGGCGGAAGACCTCGAGCTCGCGTGGCGTGAGGTCCTCGAGCGCCGGCGGCAGCTCCCGCTGCGACGGCGGCGTGCGCGAGAACTCGCGGATCAGCCTGCTCGTGACCGACGGGGCGAGCAGCGCATCGCCGCCGGCCACGATCCTGATCCCCTCCACGAGCTGCTCGGCAGGGACGTCCTTCAGCAGGAAGCCGCTCGCTCCGGCGCGCAGCGCGTCGTACACGTACTCGTCGAGGTCGAAGGTGGTGAGCATCAGCACCCGCACGGCGTCCGGGTCGTGCTCGGCAAGACCGCCGGGTCGCCTCGATGCCGTCCATCTCGGGCATGCGGATGTCCATCAGCACCACGTCGGGGCGCAGCCGCTTGACGCTGTCGAGCGCCTGGGTGCCGTCGGCGCTCTCCCCCACCACCTCGATGTCCTCCTCCGCCTCGAGGATCATCCGGAAGCCGGCGCGGATCAGCGCCTGGTCGTCCACAAGCAGCACGCGCACGCTCACTTGGCCACCGCCCTGGCCGCCAGCGGGATCTTGGCGCGCACGGCGAAGCCGCCGCCGCGGGCGCGTCCGGCCTGGAGGTCGCCGCCGTAGAGAGCCACTCGCTCCTGCATACCTACCAGGCCGTGACCGCCGCCGAGATCCCCGGCCTCCCCCGCGCCCACCCCGTCGTCGCTCACCTCGAGCACCAATTCGTGCGGCTCGTAACGGATGTAGACGCGAGCGTGCGCGTGCCCGGCGTGCTTGTACGCGTTCGTGAGCGCCTCCTGCACCACGCGGTAGGCGGCCAGGTCCACGCCCGGCGGGAGCGGCTCGGCGTCGCCCTCGATCACCACCTCCACCGGCAGCCCGGCGTCGCGCGCACGCTGCGCCAGGCGCTCCACGCGCGCGAGGCTCGGCGGGCCGTCGAGCGGCTCGCCCTCGTCGCGCCGGACCGCGCCGAACATCTGGCGCAGCTCGGTCATCGCGTCGCGTCCGGTGTTCTCGATCAGCTCGGCGACCTCCACGCCGCGCTCGTGATCGCGCTCGACCAGCCGGCCGCCGGCCGAGGCCTGAACGACCATCACGCTGAGATTGTGCGCAAGCACGTCGTGGAGCTCGCGCGCGATGCGTCTGCGCTCGGCGGTGACCGCGCGCTGCCCCTCCTGCTCGCGCAGGTGCGCCGCCTGCTCGGCCTTCTCGGCGAGCTCGCGCGTCAGCACGAGGTGGTTGCGCAGCGCCCGGCCCGTGAGCCACGGAGCGAACACGAAGCCGACGACCGGGAAGAAGATGTCACCTGGGTCGAAGAGCGCGGCGATGACCGTGACCCCCACCACGGCGACGGCCACGCCCGCGATCGCCCGGTCGCGCTCGGCGTGCGCGCCCATCGAATAGGTGGCGGTGATGAGCATGAAGACCATGCTCAGGAGGTCCGGCGGGCCGAGCGCGACGAGCTCGGCGAAGACGCCGACCGCGATCACGAGCACGAGCGTCGTGAACGGCCGCGTCCGGCGCATCAGCAGCGGCAGGCCCATCGCAAGCACGATCAGCACGTTCAGCCAGCGCGGGCCGTCGATGTCGTCGAGCGTGGCCAGCTCCACCTGCGCCAGCGCGATCAGCCCGAGCACGAGCAGCCTGTCGAGCGTGCGCCAGTCGCGCTCGGTGAGAGCCTGGCGCCCGCGGCGCCCGCGCGGGAGCCTCATCGCGCCACCAGCTCCTCGAGCGGCAGCCAGGCGCTCACGTGGTGGCGCTCCCCGTTCGAGCCGCCCACCTTCAGGCGGCCGCCATAGAGGCGCACGCGCTCGCGCATCTCGGACGACACCTCGGCCCCGGAGCCCCGCCGGACGGTCGTCGCTCAGCTCGATCTCCAGGGCGCGGGGCCCGTAGCCGATGGTCAGGGTCGCGGCTCGCGCGCCGGCCTCGTGCGCCGTCTCCACAGCCTGCTGCACCACCCGGTACGCGGTCAGATCCACGCCGGTGGGGAGCGAGGCGGGCTCGCCGTCCACGTTCAGCTCCACCTCCAGCCCGGCCTGGCGCATGCGCTCGAGCAGCGCCTGGAGCCGGCCGAGGCCCGGCTGGGGCGCCAGCTCGGGCCTCGTCCTCCTCGTGGCGCAGCACGCCGAGCAGACGCCGCATCTCGGCGAGCGCGTCGCGGCCGGTCTCCTCGATGACGAGAAAGTTCTGCCGGGCGGCGGCGGTGTCGCCGGCGGCGATCACGCGCGGCACGGCGCTCGCCTGGACGATCATGGCGCTGAGCCCGTTGGCCACGACGGTCTGGAGCTCCTCGGCTATGCGGCCGCGCTCATCCTCGACCGCGCGCCGCGCGAGCTCCTCGCGGTCCGCCTCTAGCCGGAGCGGCCTTGATCGCGGAGCTCGACGCTGGAGCAGCACGCGGCTCCGCACCGCACGTCCCGCAAGCGCCGGCATGGACGCGAGCAGCCAGGACGTAGAGGAAGTCGCCGGCCCCGCCCGAGTCCGCGATCAGGAGGGCCAGCAGGCCGAGCACCAGGAATCCGGCCGCCGCCCAGAACATGCGGCCCTCCGTGTAGCGGCCGATCGAGTAGAAGAGGAACAGCACGGCCAGGAACGGGGTGGCGACCTCGTCGCCCACCGACGGGCCGGCCAGGTCGCTGGTCAGCAGGACGGCGACGAAGATCACCGCCGCCGGGAGTGGATGCGTGCGTCGCAGGGCGATGCTGGGGCCCACCGCCAGGGCGCCGCACGGCCGCGGCGTACGCCACGTGGCCCTCGCACCGACTCGCTGAAGATGGCCTCGATCACGGCCGCGGCGGCGAAAAGCGCGCCGAAGATGTAGTCGCCCGTGCGCGGGTCGATCGCGCGTATGCGCATGCGCAGCTTCCAGAGCGGGCTCATCGGGCTCCCACGGTAACCGCGGAACCGGGCTCCGCGCCGTCGACCGCGGCGCGACGGCGGGTCATCCTCGAGGATGACTCCGGGACCCCCGAGGATCATCGGATCCGCGTACACGAAATCGCCTTCGCGGCCGACGACGCGGGACCTCCGCCGCGGCAGAGTTGCGGTCATGGCCGATTGGACGCACGCACATCAGCAGAGCAGGCGACACCGGAGCAGATCCTCGAGGTGCTCACGCACCCGGAGGAGATCCGCGCGCTGGTCGCCCGTGGACTTCGATCTGGAAGACCTGCGACAGCTCCCGGCTCGACCGCTGGAACCCGCACTCGCGTTACCGGAAAGCTGGCAGGCGTCTGATGGGCTTCGACGTGGAGGTCAAGGCCGCCGATGAGGCCGGCCTCGAGCTCCGGCCGAGGCCCGATCGGCATCGACGTCGCACGCCCTCGTCGCCGCAGACGGCGGAGCGAGGTCAGCGCGCACGTCTCGGTCCGCCGCGGCGGCGGCATCACCGGCCGGCTCGTGGCGAACGCCACCTCGGCCCTGCTGTCCGCCGGCGCCCTCGACGGCGCAACCGGGCGCATCGCCCGCGCGGCAGAGACCTCCCCTTCCTTCGCACTTGCCGCTTAGTCAGCAACCAAGGAGTGATTCGATGACAGCTCACGCAAGCAGTGGTTCCTCCGATCGCGACCCGGCAACGCCGTGGTCGCGCAGGACCTCGTCCGCCGCTACGGCGACGGCGACTCCGCGGTCGAAGCGGTGCGCGGCGTGTCGCTCGAGGTGCCGTCGCGGGCAGTTCACCGCGGTGATGGGTCCGAGCGGCTCCGGCAAGTCCACCCTGATGCACCTGCTCGCCGGTCTCGACCGACCCACCTCGGGCAGCGTCGAGATCGGCGGGGAGGAGCTCGCGGACATGAGCGACAAGCAGCTCACGCTGCTCCGCCGCCGCCACATCGGCTTCGTGTTCCAGGCCTTCAACCTGGTGCCGACGCTGACCGCCGAGGAGAACGTGACGCTTCCGCTCGCGATCGCCGGCCGCAGGCCGGAGGCCGGGTGGATCGACCATGTGATCGAGCGGGTCGGCCTCACGGACCGCCGCACGCACCGTCCCTCCGAGCTCTCGGGCGGGCAGCAGCAGCGCGTGGCGGTGGCCCGGGCGCTCGCGGTGAGCCCACCGTGCTGTTCGCGGACGAGCCCACCGGCAACCTCGACTCGCGCACCAGCGCCGAGGTGCTCGACCTGCTCCGCGACGCGGTGCGAGTCCTACGGCCAGACGACCGTCATGGTCACCCACGATCCGGGGGCGCGGCAAGGCGGCCGACCGCGTGGTGTTCCTGGCCGACGGCCGCATCGTCTCCGACCTGTACTCCCCCGCCGAGGACGAGATCCTCGCGACCCTGAAGGAGCTCGTATGACGCGCGTGGCCCTCAAGGGAATCTCATCGCGCCGCATGCGCACGGCGCTGACGATGTTCGCGATCGTGCTCGGCGTAGCCATGGTGGCCGGCGCCTACACGCTCACCGACACGATGCGCGGCGCCTCCGACTCGCTGTCGGAGGCGGCGTACGACGGCACGACGGGCGTGGTGTCCGCAAAGACCGCGTTCGACCTGAAGAACGACGACGAGCTGGGCGCGCGGCCGACCATTCCGGCCTCGACGCTCGACGAGGTCCGGACGTGCCCGGCGTGGAGAACGCCGTTGGCAGCATCTCCGACGAGGCCCGGATCGTGGGCAAGGACGGCGACGTGGTCGGCAGCGGGCCGTACTTCGGCGCGGGCTCGACCCGCGACGGCCGGCGAGCTCACGCCGTTCCGGCTGAAGGAGGGCCGGTTCGCCACAGCCTCGGGCGAGGCCGTGATCGACGCCGGGACCGCCGACAAGGAGGGCTACGGCGTCGGCGACGAGATCACGGTGCAGGGCCGCGGGCCCGAGCGCACGCTGCGCGTGACCGGAATCGCCACGTTCGGCGAGGTCGACTCGATCGGCACGGCCACCTTCGTGCTGATGGACCTGCCCGCCGCGCAGGACATGTTCCAGAAGCAGGGCCGCTACGACGAGGTGCTGGTGGCCGGCGACGACTCGGTGCGCGCGGCGCTTCGCTCCGCCCTGCCCGGCTCGCTCGCCGTCCAGACGGCGGCCGACCACGACCGCTTCACGCTCGACGGGCTCAACGAGTTCGTCGTCATCCGCGTGTTCCTGCTCGTGTTCGGCGGCGTGGCCGTGTTCGTGGGCGCGTTCACGATCTACAACACCCTGTCCATCACGGTCGCGCAGCGCTCGCGTGAGCTCGCGCTGCTGCGGGCGCTGGGCGCGAGCCGGCGCCAGGTGCTCCGGTCGGTGCTGACCGAGTCGCTGGTGATCGGCACGGTCGCCTCGCTCATCGGGCTGGGCGTCGGGCTGCTGCTGGCCAAGGGGCTCTCGAGCGTGTTCGCCGCGAGCGGCGTCGAGCTGCCCGAGACGGGCACGGTGTTCGCCGCCAGGACGATCATCGTCTCGCTGGCCGTGGGCATCATCGTCACGCGTCGCTCCGGCCTCTCGCCGGCGATGCGGGCCACGCGCGTGTCGCCCGTCACGGCGATGCGCGAGGGCGCCGAGATCCCGCAGGGACGGATCGGACGGCGCTCGCGGCTGGATCGCGGCGGGCGCCGCGATCCTGGCCGCGACCGTGCTCGGATTCGGGCTCTACGCCCCCGGCATCGACGCGACCGGCCGCCTGGCGCTGCTCGCTCCCGGCGCGCTGCTGCTGTTCATCGCGGTGGCCGCGGCGTCGTCGCGGATCGTGCCCGCGCTCGTGTCCGTGCTCGGCAAGCCGGGCGAGAAGATCGCCGGCGTCGCCGGGGCGCTGGCTCGCCGCAACGCCATGCGCAACCCCGGCAGGACCGCCGCCACGGCAGCGGCCCTGATGATCGGGATCGCGCTGGTGGCGTTCTCGGCCGTGCTCGGCGCGGGCATGCGCGAGTCCACGAAGGGCGCGCTCGAGGACCAGGTGCGCTCGCGACTACGTGCTCGTGGGCCAGGACGGCTGGTCGGCCATCGACCCCGGCGCCGACGAGCGCCGCGGCGGCCGTGCCGGGCGTGAAGGTGGCCACCGGGCTCGCACAGGACGAGGGCCGCGCCTTCGGCGAGAGCATCGCCGTGGACGGGGTGGACGAGAAGGCACTCCCGCAGGTGTTCGGCTGGGAGTGGAAGGACGGTTCCGACGCCTCGCTGGCCGGCCTGACCGGCGGCGGCGCGGTGGTGACCGACCGCTTCGCGGACGACCACGACCTCGGGAACGGCGACCGCTTCGCGGTCACGGCCCCGGGCGGCAAGCGGCTGGACCTGCGGGTGGTCGGCGTCTCGGCGCCGGACCGCTTCAACCCGCTCGGCCTCGGCCAGGTCACGATCTCCCGCGACGAGCTTCGACGACGCGTTCAGCGCGAAGCGCGAGCGGCTGGCGTTCGTGGCCGCGGACGGGGTGTCCGAGGGCCTCGCTGGACAAGGCGCTCGCCGGGTTCCCCGACGTGAAGCTCCAGACCAAGTCCGAGTTCCAGACCGACCAGTCGGCCTGGGTGGACCAGATCCTGGGGATCTTCTACGTCCTGCTCGGCCTGGCCGTGGTGATCTCGCTGTTCGGGATCGTCAACACGCTGGCGCTGTCGGTGATGGAGCGCACCCGCGAGCTCGGGATGCTGCGCGCGTTCGGGATGACCCGGCGCGGCGTGCGGCGGATGATCCGCCACGAGAGCATCGTGACCGCGCTCGTGGGAGCCACGCTCGGCATCGCGGTCGGCCTGCTGCTGGCCGCGCTCGCCACCACCGCCCTGAGCGAGGAGGGGCTGCGCTTCGCGCTGCCGCTGGGCTCGCTGGTGGTGTTCACGCTGGTCGCGGCGGTGGCCGGCACGCTGGCCGCGATCGGCCCGGCGCGCCGGGCGTCCCGCCTCGACGTGGTGCGGGCGCTCGACTACGAGTAGCGGGCGTTCAGGGCCGTCGCGTCACTTTGAGGCCCCATACGGGCCCCTGACTGACGCGGCGGCCCTACTGGGCGGGCGCGGGCGGCGGTGGCGCCGGCGGCGCGGGCTGAGCCGGCTCCGGGGTCTCGCTCAGCTGGCGGTAGCCGCCGTAGGCGACCCCGGCGGACGCGATCAGGCCGAGGAAGATCCCGAACCTGCGGCCGAAGTCGATGCCGGCGGCGGCCGCTCCCTCCACGTCCGGACCGGGAAGCTCGATGATCCGGTAGAGCACCAGCAGCAGCGCGAGCGCACCGGCGCCTGTGACGATCGCCGCAACGGGAACGCCCTCGGGCGCGGAGTCCGCAAGCCGGGCGGCCGCGGCGCCCACGGCCACCAGCGCCACGAGGAAGAGAACGATGTCGGTCAGGTCGAAGGCCTCCCAGGCGCTGGCGTTCTCACTCGCCGAGAACCCGGCGATGTTCACGTCCACGCCGTACCACGGCAGGAACAGGACGACGAAGAGCACCAGACCGCTGATCCCTGCGATCAACTCGCCTTGGCTGAGCCGCGACATATCCACAGACTTCCCCCCTGGTTGATTCGTGCCGGATAGGCGCACTCTGCTTCGACAGCCGGACAGTGGAGCTGAACCGGCCGCGGGGTGCGCTCGTACGTGTGTCCTAAGCCAGGCCCGCCGCGCGGAGCGCCTCGTCGCGCTCCATGCCCTCGTAGCGCACGATCAGCCCGTCGCGGATCTCCACCAGCGCCCCGGGGTGGAGCTCGGTTCGCGCCCCGCTGCTCCGCCCGAGGCCCACCTCGTTGAAGAGCACGAGCAGCCGGCCGTCGGGCAGCACGCGGATCTCCTCGAGCTCGTTGGTGTACTCGGACCATGCACCCATGAAGCTCCGCAGAAACGCGAGCAGCTCCTCGCGGCCGTGCACCGTCCCGCCGCCGGGATGGGGCGTGGACCACTCGATGTCGGGATCGAAGAGGTCGGCGCCGAACTCGCCCCGGTCCCACGCCTCGTGGAGCGCGCGCATCACGGCCACGTTCGCCTCGGCCTCGGTCACGCCGGGTGGCCGGTCCAGGCGCTCAGGTAGTCCTCCTGCTCCGGCGTGAGCTCGTCGATCGACACGCCCAGCGACTCGAGCTTGAGACGCGCTATCGCGTCGTCGATCTCGCGCGGGACCGGGAGCACGCGGTGCTCGAGCGAGTCGTCCAGCACGAGGTGCTCCACCCCGAGCGCCAGGTTCGCGAAGCTCATGTCCATCACGGCCGCCGGGTGTCCCTGGCCCGCGGCGAGGTTCACCACCCGCCCCTGGGCGAGCAGGTTGAGGCGCCGGGCGCCCAGGTCATACTGCTGCACGAGCGGCAGCACCTGGCGGACGCCCCCGGTGGCCAGCTCGTCGAGCGCGCGGAGGTCGATCTCCACGTCGAAGTGGCCTGCGTTGGCCAGCACGGCCCCGTCCTTCATGCGCTCGAAGTGCTCGCGGCCGAGCACCGCGCGCGAGCCGGTGACTGTCACGAACAGCTCGCCTCGCTCGGCGGCCTCGAGCGCCGGCATCACCTCGAAGCCGTCCATCCGCGCCTCGAGCGCCCTCACGGGGTCCACCTCGCAGACGATCACCGCGGCGCCGGCGCCGCGGGCGCGCTGGGTGATCCCGCGGCCGGTGGCGCCGTAGCCGAGCACCACGAGGCTGCGTCCGGCGAGCAGCAGGTTGGTGGCCCGCAGGATCCCGTCGAGCGCCGACTGGCCGGTGCCGTGGCGGTCGTTGAACGTGCGCTCGGTGCGCGACTCGTTCACGGCGAGCACGGGACATGCGAGCCGCCCCTCCGCCTCGATCCGCCGCAGGCGCAGCAGGCCGGTGGTGGTCTCCTCCGCGCCGCCGCGCAGGCCATCGGCATCGCCGCGCTCGTGCAGGAAGACCAGCAGGTCGGCGCCGTCGTCGAGCGTCACGTCGGGACCCCAGTCAGCCAGCGCCGCCACGTGCTCGGCATATGCCGCCGCGTCCTCGCCGCGGCGCGCCTGGACGGGCACGCCCGTGGCCGCCAGCGCCGCCGCCACCTCGTCCTGGGTGGTGAGCGGATTGGCCGAGCAGAGAGCGGGCTCGGCGCCGCCGGCCGCGAGAGCGGCCATCAGGTTGGCCGTCTCCGCCGTCACGTGCAGGCAGGCGGCCACCTTGATTCCCTCGAGCGGCCGCTCCTCGGCGAAGCGCCCCCGGATCGAGCCGAGCACCGGCATCTGGCCGGCAGCCCACTCGATCCGGGCCGCTCCCGCAGACGCCAGGCTCGGATCAGCAATGTCCGAGCTAGGGCCTGCCACGTCCGCCTAGTACCTGTAGTGGTCGCTCTTGTAGGGCCCGCCCACCGGAACGCCGATGTACGCCGCCTGCTCGGGCGTCAGCTCGGTCAGCTTCGCTCCGAGCGCGCCGAGGTGCAGCCGGGCGACCTTCTCGTCGAGGTGCTTCGGCAGCACGTAGACCTTCTTCTCGTACTCGTCGTTCTTGGTGAAGAGCTCCACCTGGGCGATCGTCTGGTTCGTGAAGCTGTTCGACATCACGAAGCTCGGGTGGCCCGTGGCGTTGCCGAGGTTCAGCAGCCGGCCCTCCGAGAGCACGATGATCGAGTGGCCGTCGGAGAAGCGCCACTCGTCCACCTGCGGCTTGATGTTCACGCGCTCGACGCCGGGCACCCTCGCGAGGCCCGCCATGTCGATCTCGTTGTCGAAGTGGCCGATGTTCCCCACGATCGCCTGGTGCTTCATCCGCCCCATGTGCTCGGCGGTGATGATGTCCTTGTTGCCCGTGGCCGTGACGAAGACGTCGGTGCTGTCCACCACGTCCTCGAGCGTGACCACCTGGTAGCCGTCCATCGCGGCCTGGAGCGCGCAGATCGGGTCGACCTCGGCGATCAGCACGCGAGCGCCCTGGCCGCGCAGTGACTGCGCGCAGCCCTTGCCCACGTCGCCGTAGCCGAGGATGAGCGCGGTCTTGCCGGCGATCATCACGTCGGTGCCGCGGTTGATCCCGTCGATCAGCGAGTGGCGACAGCCGTAGAGGTTGTCGAACTTCGACTTCGTCACGGAGTCGTTCACGTTGATGGCCGGGAACAGGAGCGTGCCGGCCTCCTGCATCTCATAGAGACGGTGGACGCCCGTGGTGGTCTCCTCGGTCACGCCCTTCACGGCCTCGCCGACGCGGGTCCACTTCTGCGGGTCGGCCTCGAGCGAGCGCTGGAGCAGCGTCAGGAAGACCTGGAACTCCTCGGACTCGGCCTGGGCCGGATCCGGCACTGCGCCGGCCTTCTCGTACTCGGTGCCCTTGTGCACGAGCATCGTCGCGTCGCCGCCGTCGTCGAGGATCATGTTCGGTCCGTCGCCGTCGGGCCAGCTGAGCGCGCGGTCGGTGCACCACCAGTACTCCTCGAGCGTCTCGCCCTTCCAGGCGAACACCGGCACCCCGGCCTCGGCGATGGCCGCCGCGGCGTGGTCCTGGGTGGAGAAGATGTTGCAGCTCGCCCAGCGGACGTCCGCGCCGAGAGCCGTGAGGGTCTCGATCAGCACCGCCGTCTGCACGGTCATGTGGAGCGAGCCCATGATGCGGGCGCCGGCAAGCGGCTGAGCCGCGCCGTACTCCTCGCGCATCGCCATCAGGCCGGGCATCTCGTGCTCGGCGAGGTGGATCTCCTTGCGGCCGAACTCGGCAAGTGAGATGTCCGCGACCTTGTAGTCGGCGGCGGTGGACTGAGCGATCGTCATGCGGGTGTCTCCGTGAGTCGTGGCCGTGTCAGTTCGAGCAGACGCTCGTGCTTCTCCTGCTCCCAATGGAGCCAGTCGCTCGAGGCGATCCCCTCGGGGGGCTTGGGGCGTTCCTCGAACCAGCGCTCTACGGCGGCGCTCAGCTCGGGATCCGAGCGCAGGCGCTCGGCAAATGCGACGTCGGAGAGGGCGCAGTCGAACCCCGCGAGGAGCTCGCGCAGGGTCCGCAGACGCTGCAGCTCCTCGGCCCCGTACAGGCGGTAGCCCGAGGGCGTGCGGGCCGGTTCGATGAGGCCCGCGTTCTCGATGTAACGCAGCATTCGCGGTGACCAGCCCGTGGTCTCCGCAGCCTGGTTGATCGTGAGCCCCTCCATCGCGAAGCCAACCTTACCACGATCGTGTCAAGGTTTACCGAGGCTGGCCTTCACCCGGTCCAGCGCCTCGGTGGGCGTGGGATCCACGCCCGCGAGCACGGCCACGTAGACGCTCACGAGGTCTCCCAGCAGCAGATGGGAGAGGACTCGCTCGAGCCGGCTCTCGCCGCGCGAGCCGATGCGAACGGCCGGAGCGCCCGCGCGCTCGACCTCCTCGGCCGCCAGGTCCACCCCCCTGCTCACGCGTGGATGGTGGTCGGGGTCCTCGAGGAAGACTGCCGAGAGCGGAGCGATCTGCCGGCCGCCCTGCCACCCGCAGATCTGATTGTGGTTCGACTCCGGCAGCTCGGAGGCGAAGGCGGCCAGCTTCGCGTTCTCGTGCAGCTGGGTGGCCCAGCGCCGTGCCACCGGCGCGGTGGGCCCGGCCCCGTGGATCACCGGGAGGGTGCCCAGCAGCGCGTGGGCGATCGACTTGGCCTGCGAGTCGGGCTCGGAGTCCGGGCCCCAGGCCTCGACCAGCCGCTCGAGGAGCGCGGTCGCGTTCTCGATCTCCGCCTTCAGCTCCGGTGCAGCGCCGCAGGACGCCGCGCACTCGAGCGCGCCGATCGTCATGTAGAGCACGGCCGCGCGCGGAGGCATCCCCGCGGGCACGCCGATCACGGGCACTCCCTCCGAGCGCGCCGCGCCGGCGAGCGGCCCGCCCGTGGTGAGGACCACGCGGGCCGTGCCCGCCGCCCCCGCCGCCTCGAAGCAGGCGAGCGTCTCCTCGGTGTGGCCGGAGTAGCTGGCGCAGAGCACGAGCGTGTCCGGAGGCGTCCAGGGCTCGAGCCCGTAGCCGCGCACGGTCCGGATCGGCCTGGTCGCGCGATCGCCGAGCGCGGCCATGGCGAGGTCGCCGCCGATCGCCGAGCCCCCCATGCCGCAGACCACGAGCCCCCCGGGCAGATCGCTCCGCGGGATGTCGGCCGACTGCGCGCGCCACAGCGCGTCGGTGAGCTGGAGCGGCTGCGCGAGTACGTCGTCGATCAGCCCGGAGCGATCGACGGCGGCGATGGCGTCGCGCGCCAGCGGGTCCGCGTTCATCCGGTGGGAGCCCCAGCGGCCACGGTCTGTCCCGGAGCCACGCGGCCGCCCGCCTCGACCTCGGCGCCCGGATCGAGCAGGGCGCCCTCGCCCACGATCGCCCCCTCGCCGATAGAGGCCCCGGCGCCGACCATCGCCCGCGGCCCCACCTGGGCGCCCTCGCCCACGCGAACCCGCTCCGCGAGAACGCTCTCGCGCACGGCGGCGTCGGCGCCCACGATCACGCGATCGTGGAGCACGGCACGCTCCACGCGCGCGTCGGTGCCGACCGAGCAGCTGCGTCCGAGCACGCTCTGGGGTCCCACGTGGGCCCCGGCCACGAGCGACCCGTCGAGCACCAGCGACCCGGTCTCGTCGCGGCGCGGGAGGCTCGACTCCACCCGGCCGCCCAGCAGGTCCCAGGTGGCTTCCAGATACCGCTCGGGCGTGCCGATGTCGATCCAGTAGGGCGCGTCGGCCTGGTAGCCGAACAGCGATTCGCCGGCGAGGGCCGGGAAGATCTCGCGCTCGAAGGACACGGGCCGTCCCGCGGGGATCGCCTCGATCACGTCGCGCTCCAGCACGTAGACCCCGGCGTTGATCCGGTTGGTGGGCGGCTCCTCGTCCGTCTTCTCGAGGAAGGACTCCACGCGGCCGTCGGCGTCGGTGGGCACCACGCCGTAGCTGCTGGTGTCGTCCACCGCCACGAGGCCGAGCGTGGCCCGGGCGCCGCGCTCCGCGTGCCACGCCAGCTCCGCCGAGAGGTCCAGGTCGGTGAGCACGTCGCCGTTGGCGACCACGAGCCGGTCCTCGAGTATCCCCTCGTCCAGCGCGAGGCGCACCGGACCCGCGGTGCCGAGCGGCTCCTCCTCCACCACGTACCTGAGCCGCATCCCCTGGTAGATGTCGCCGAGCACGCGGCGCACGTCGGCCGACCGGAAGCCGCAGGACAGCACGACGTCGTCCACGCCGTGCCCGTGGAGCCAGTCGAGCATGAAGGTGAGGAAGGGACGGCCCGCCAGGGGCAGGACGGCCTTCGGCGTGGTGTAGGTCAGCGGGCGCAGACGCGTGCCCTCGCCGCCGGCGAGCACCAGCGCCTGCACGACTAGCGCCCTACGCCCTCGTAGGTGAAACCGGCCTCCCGGAGCGCCTCGCGGTCCAGGAAGTTGCGGCCGTCGACCACCACCGGGTTCTTCAGCCTGCTCTTGACCTCTCCCGCCCAGTCGAGGTCGCGGAACTCCGGCCATTCGGTCACGAGCACCACGGCGTCGGCACCGTCCAGCGCCTCGAGCGCGGTGGCGGCGACCGTGGCGCCGCCGAGCAGCTCCTGCGCGCGGTCGGTGGCCACGGGGTCGTACACGCGCACGTGGGCGCCCTCCCCCTGGAGCCTGCCGGACAGCACGAGGCTCGTGGCCTCGCGGATGTCGTCCGTGTTGGGCTTGAAGGCCACGCCGAGCAGCGCGATCTCCTTGCCCACGAGCGAGCCGAGGTGCTTCTGGAGCTTCCCGATCGTGCGCCGCTTCTGGAGCTCGTTGACCTCGATGACCGCGGTCAGGAGCTGAAAGTGGTAGCCGGTGTTGCCGGCGAGCTGCTTGAGCGCCTGCACGTCCTTCGGGAAGCAGGAGCCGCCGTAGCCGATGCCCGCCTGGAGGAACTTCGGCCCGATCCGGTCGTCGAGGCCCATGCCGCGAGCCACTTCCTTCACGTCGGCGCCCAGGTCCTCGGACACGTTCGCGATCTCGTTGATGAAGCTGATCTTCGTGGCGAGGAACGCGTTCGACGCGAGCTTGACCATCTCAGCGCTCGCGACGTCCGTGCGGACCATCACCCCGCCGACCGGCGCGTAGAGCGCGGCGACCCTGTCGGCGAACGCCTCCGAGCCGCTGTTGGCGCCGATCACCACGCGGTCGGGGTGCATGAAGTCGTCGACCGCGCTGCCCTCCTTGAGGAACTCGGGCGCGGACACGTAGCCGAGGTCGTCACGGCGGCGCGCGATCGAGCGCCCGGTGCCCACCGGCACGGTGCTCTTCATGACCAGGGCGTGGTCCTTCGAGTCGCCCAGCTCGGCGATCACGGCCTCGACGCGCGAGAGGTCGGCGTCGCCCGAGTAGGTCGGCGGGGTGTCGACGCAGCAGAACAGGAGCTGCGCGTTCGCCACCGTCTCGGGCATGTCGGTCGTGAAGTGGAGGCGCTCGGCGTTCTTGGTCACGAGCTCCGAGAGACCGGGCTCGTGGATCGGCACCTCGCCGCGCGCGAGCGACGCGACCTTGTCGGGCAGGATGTCGCGGGCCCAGACCTCGTGGCCCAGCTCGGCGAAGCAGGCCGCGGTGACGAGACCCACCCACCCGACGCCGATGACGCCTATCGGTTCCTTGTCCGGCATGGAGCGGAGAGGCTAGTAGAGGGCTCGGCTTAGAGCGGCCGGGTGGACCGGGCGATCGCCATCATCTGCTGCTCGGAGAGCGTCTGCAGCAGGGTGTTCGAGATCCAGTAGGAGGCCTTGGACGTCTTCCAGGCCACGAGCCGCAGGCGGTCGCCGTCGTAGTGGAGCTCGAACGTCCGCTTGCCGATCTTCCGCTCCTCGGACGCGTCTCCGAGGATCGGCGGGTCCTTCCAGGTTGTGCCCTGCACCCCGTAGTACTCACCCGCCAGGCTGCGGCTCAGGACCATCCGGTAGGCGCCGTAGGCCTTGCCGTCGGCGCGGATCTTGTACACCCGCGGCGGCCCGGCGTAGTAGGCGCCGGTGGTCCGCAGGGTCGGGAAGAGCACCGGCAGCGTCTTCCCGGCTCCCTGCTCCACGGCCTGGATCGCCTGGTCGCGGCCCAGGCTGGTGGCGTCCTCGAGCCCGAGCGAGCCGACGCTCGGGAGGCGCTTGCGCTTCGGCTTCTTCGCCTGGCGCTTCTCCTTCAGCTCGCCGCGCGGGCCGGGCGTCTCCTGCCCGTTGAGGAACTCCTGGGCGAGCTTCTTGACGCGCTCGTCGCTCGCCTCGACGTAGCTCGGTCCGATCAGCCCCTCGAAGTGGATCTCGTGGATGGGGCGGCCGGCCGAGAACACCGCGAGCTTCAGCAGCCTCAGCACCTCGGCGCGGTCGCGCAGGCCGCTGTCCGTGGTGGTGTTCTTGCCGAAGATCCGCACCAGCCTGTCGCGCTTCCCGATCAGGTCCGTGTAGTTGACCTGCTGCTTGGTCTGGCGCAGGAAGTCCTGCTGGCGGGCCGAGCGCACGAGGTCGTTGTCCTCGTGGCGGAAGCGCACGTACTGGAGCGCCTTGCGGGCGCAGAGCCGCTGGTAGCCCGGCTGGACGTCGATCGGGGCGTAGAGCGGGTCGTCGTTGAAGTAGCGCCGGTCGATGTCGGCGTACACGCAGCCGATGGCGTTGACCGCCCGCCAGAAGCCGCCGAAGGTCACGTTGATCACGTGGTTGATCGAGAGGCCGGTGAGCTGCTTGACGGTGTTGAGGGTGAGGCGCGGGCCCCCCAGCTCGTAGGCGGCGTTGATCTTGTCGGTCCCGTGCCCGGGAATCTGGACCTTCAGGTCGCGCGGCAGCGACATCAGCGCCGTGGCGTCCTTGTCCGGATCGAGGCGGACGAGCATGATCGTGTCCGAGCGCGCGCCGGAGCCGCCCTCGACGTTGTTCTTGGGCCGGCGGTCCGAGCCGAGGATCATGAGCGTCTGCGGCTCGCCCGGGTCGGTGTCCGCGAGCCCCTTCAGCTTCAGCGACGGGCTCTGGTCGAGCGCCTCGACCACCTTGTCGACCTCGTGGAAGGCGGCCACGGCCGTGGCCCCGGCCGACGCGAAGATCACCAGCGCCGCGCCGATGAGCAGCTTCTTCCACAGGCCTGGGCGCGGGATCTCCTCGAGCATGGGTCAGGCGATCCGGAGGCGACGCTCGTCGTCCCCCGGGGCGTCGAGACGGGCTGGTAGCAACTGCACGAACTCCACGAGCGCTCTCCGATACTGGCTGAGCGACCGGATCGACACCCACTCGTCCGGGCCGTGGTGGCCGTCGCCCGTGGGCCCGCATTCCACCGCGGGAATGCCCACGTCCAGGAAGGCCGTGGCGTCCGAGGCGCCGTGGCGCCCGACCGAGATCTGCTCGTCGCTGCGCCCGATCACCCGCGCGATGCCGGCGCCGAGCGCCCTGACGTAGGGGTCCTCGCGATCGACCATCACCGGATGCCGGTGGAAGGTCCTCGTGGCGGTGGCGCCGTCGAGGTCGTTGATATCGGCGAGGATCGCGTCGGCGTCCTGGCCGGGCAGGTAGCGGATGTCCACGTCGACCACGCAGGAGTCCGGCACGCGGTTGATGGCGTCGCCACCCGCGATCCGGCCGAGGTTGATCGACGGCCGGTCGAAGAGGTCGGACGACTCGCGCGCGAACGGCAGCGACTCGATCTGGCGGAAGACGTCGATCGCCTTGACCACCGCGTTGTCCCCGATCCACGGCGTGGAGCCGTGCGCGGACGTGCCCTCGACCTCGATCCGCAGCACGAGCACGCCCTTGGCCTGCACGCCGATGTGGAGGTCGGTGGGCTCGCCCGTGATCGCGAAGTCGCCGATGTAGCCCTGCCGCACCAGGTGGGTGGAGCCGCGCTGCTCGTCCGTCTCCTCCGACTCCTCGTCGGACACGCAGAGGAAGTGGACGCGCACGCCGTCCTGCGCGGCCACGTCGTGCAGGGCGCACATCATCGCCGCGAGCCCGCCCTTCATGTCGTAGGCGCCGCGCCCGTACAGGCGGTCGCCGTCGATGCGCGGGGTGAACAGCTCGGGGCTTGCGGGCACCACGTCGAGGTGGCCGTGGAAGACGATCGTGGGTACGCCGGCAGGGCCAACCGTGGCCGCCAGCACCGGGCGGCCGTTGTGCATCTCGCCGGTCACCTCCACGTCGCGGGCCTCGAGCCAGCCCTTAACGAAGCCGGCCGCGCTCTGCATCCCCTCGAGGGTGGACGTGTCGTAGGTGACCAAGCGCTCCGTGAGAGCGCGTTCGTCCATCCGGGATGAGGATAACGGCGCCGGATCCGCCCTCCGGATAAGCTCGCCGCCGTGAAACGCGCCTTGCTGCTGGCCCTGCTCGGTGCGCTCGTCGCGGCTCCCGCGGCGAGCGCCCTCCCGAAGGAGTACATCCTCCCGGGCGACGACACGTTCCCCGAGGGCGTGAGCGTGTGGCCCGGCACCGATCAGTTCTTCGTCAGCGGCACCACGCACGGCACCGTCTTCCGCGGCACGTTCGGGCGCGCCAAGCCGAAGGTCTTCCTCGAGCCGGGCAAGAACGGGCGCCTGATGGCCAACGGGCTCCACGCCTCGCGCGACAAGCTCGTCGTGACCGGTGCCCTGACGAACAGGCTCTTCGTGTACGCGCTGCCGAGCGGCCGCCTGATCCGGCGCTTCACGACCGGCGAGCCCGGCGAGCGCGCGCTGGTGAACGACGCGACGGTGGCGCCGAACGGCGACGTGTACGCCACCGACTCGCAGCGCGGGCTGCTCTTCCGGGTCCCGGCGAAGACCCTCGAGAAGCGCAAGAGCGCCTTCCAGCCGCTCGCACCGTTCATCGATCTCTCGAACACCCCGGTCGGCCTCTACGCGAACGGCCTGGTCACGGCCGGCAAGCGCTACCTGCTCGTGGTGGGCACCGTGTCGGGCGCGCTCGTGCGCGTGGACCTGAAGACCAAGGCGGTGAGGCAGGTGGACCTCCACGGCGCCTCGCTCCCCGTGGGCGACGGCCTCGCGCGCGACGGCCGCACGCTGTACGCCGTGAACTCCATCAGCCGCGTGACCCAGTTGAAGCTCTCGAAGAACTGGCTCAGCGCCACCGTCCAGCGCCAGATCACGAGCCCCAGGTTCAAGTTCCCGACCACAGTGGCGATCGCCGGCAAGCGACTGCTCGTGGTCAACGGCCAGCTCAGCCAGCGCGGGCGCAATCCGTCGCTGCCGTTCACGGTCTCGGCCGTGAAGCGGCCGTAGGGTCAGCGCGGGCGCAGGCGCCGGCGCACGTACGGCGCTCCGCACAGGCCGAGCAGGAGCAGCGAGGTGCCGACGTTGCCGCCACAGCGGGACGCGAGTGAGCGGTCGCCGCCGTCCGACTGGACGCTGATGCGGCGCACCTCCCAGGTGTTCCGCGGGATGTCCCAGGTCGTGTAGTACAGGGCCTGTGTCGCGCCGTGGGGCCCGAAGACCATGTCGATGACGGGACCCATGTCGTCGCCGAAGTCGACCGCGCGGTCGGTCCCAGGCTCGAGCAGCTTGATGGCGCCGCAGCGATAGTCGCTGAACAGGTAGCCGTCCCTGTACTCGTCCGGCCACACTCCCGGCGGCACGAACGCCCCGCCGCTGATCGCGCCGCAGCCGGATTCGTGCTGGTAGGAGAAGACGGGATTGACCATCCCTCGCGGCGGGGGCTCGCAGTCGATCCAGCTGCCGTTGCGGCACGGCCCCTCGCGAACGTTCCAGCCGTAGTCCGCGCCCGGCTTTCCGAGGTCGATCTCCTCCCACGTCTCGTCGCCCGTGTCGTTGATGTAGAAGCGCGTACCGGTGGCCGCCGGGTCGAACGCGAACCGGAACGGATTGCGGAGACCCCAGGCGTAGGTCTCGCTGCAGGTCTTCCCGGAGGCGATCCTGCCCGTGCGGGCGCAACGCCCTGTGCCAGCGCCCACGAACGGGTTGCCGGCCGGGATGCCCCCGTCCCGCTTGATGCGCAGGATCTTGCCGAGCAGGACGTTCCTGTCGCGCGCCGCGTCGTTCACGCCGTAGCAGCGGCTGTCCCCGGCGTAATCGCACCCGCCGTCGCCGACGCTCACGTACAGGTAGCCGTCCCTGCCGAAGCCGAGGTCGCCGCCGTTGTGGTTGCCGCCGTAGGACGGGATGTTGTCGATCAGGATCCGCTCGCTCGCCGGATCGACGCGGTTGTCCGTGCCCAGGGTGAAGCGGGACACCCGGTTGACGGGCGTTCGGTCCGTCTTCTTCTCGCACCGCCCCCCGCGCGCGGTGTCGAACCTGTCGTACGTGTAATAGACGTAGACGTAGTGGTTGGAGGCGAACCGCGGATCGACGGCCACGCCCACCATGCCGCGCTCAGAGTCCCAGCAGAGACGGTCCTTGATGTTCAGGGCGGGAGCCGACAGCGACCCGTTCTGGAAAACACGCAGAGTGCCCGTGCGCCCGGCGATCAGAAGGCGCCCGTCTGGGACGAACGCCAGGCTCATCGCGCCATCGAAGCTTGCGACAAGGCTGTCGTCGAAATCCTCCGGCACGCCCGCGGACGCGACCGGGGACAGGAGCGCGCCGATCAGCCCCAGGCCTAGCAGTAGTCGGGCGACCCGGCTTCGCATCCTCATCGACCAGTAGCACCGCTTTGCCGCGCGTGAGCCGGTCGGGCGGGCGATCCACACATCCGAGGTGCAGCCGGGGCCGCGTGTCGCCTGTACCCTCGCCAAATGCCAAGGACGGTCGAGGATTCTCGCCGTGCGGAGGGTCCGAGTGGCGGCGCTTCACCCTCCCTGCGCCGCGAGCTGCTGGTCTCCTGGATCCATCTCGCCGTGCTGTGGTCGCTCGCGATCGCGCAGCCGCTCTTCGACGTCCTGGCGGACAGCCCGGACTTCTTCGTGGCCCGGGGCAATACGCGCGCGGACATCCTGGTGTTCGCATTTGGCTTGACGCTGATCCCTCCAACCATCCTTTTCGGCATCGAGCTGCTTTTCTTGCGCTCGGCACGGATCAGGCGCGTCGTGCACGTCGTGCTGATCGGCGCCCTGTGCGCGGCGCTCGCTCTTCAGGTCATGGAGGGCGCGGTGACCACCTCCACCGCCCTCCTCTTCGTCATCGCGGTCCTGCTGGGCGCGCTCGGCTCAGGTAGCGCGGACCCCCAACGGCCCGATGTAGCATCGGCGCCGCCGAGACCACGGGGCGTGCCGTCCCGACAAGCCGCCACACGCGTGTCCTTCGCCTCACCGGTCTTCCTCTGGTACTTCATGCCCGCGGTCCTCGTGGCCCTGTGGCTTGCGCCCAAGCGCGCTCGCAATGTGGTGGTGGCCGCGGCGAGCCTGCTCTTCTACACATGGGGCGCCGGCGAGTTCGTGCTCATGCTGCTCGCCTGCGTCGCGGTCAACTTCGCCGCTGGACGGCTGATCGGGGAGCCGGGCCAGGGCCGGCCGCAGCACCAGAGGCGATTGCTCCTGGCGGCGGTCGTCGTCTTCGACCTGAGCGTCCTGGTCGTCTGGAAGTACGGGAGCTTCGGGCTGAATCAGGTAGCCGACGTCGCAAACGCGTTCGGCGCCGACTTCGGTGCCGTCGCGGCCATCGCGCTTCCGATCGGGATCTCGTTCTTCACCTTCCACAACATCTCGTACGTCGTGGACGTCTACCGCGGGGTGCGGGCGCCGCAGACGAAACCGCTGCAGTTCCTCACCTACATCGTGATGTTCCCCCAGCTCGTGGCGGGGCCGATCGTGCGCTACCACGAGATCGCCGACCAGCTGCCCGCCGACCAACCGCGCGACCGGATGGAGGACTTCGCGGCCGGCTTCCCGCGCTTCGCGCTCGGGCTGTTCAAGAAGGTCGTGATCGCCGACTCGATCGCGCCGATCGCGGACAGCGCCTTCGCGTTGCCCGACGGCGGGGTCACCACCACGGCGGCCTGGCTCGGCACGTTCGCGTTCACGCTCCAGATCTACTTCGACTTCTCCGGCTACTCGGACATGGCCATCGGGCTCGGCAAGATGCTGGGGTTCCGGCTTCCCGAGAACTTCAACCGGCCGTACTCGGCCGTGTCGATCACCGACTTCTGGCGCCGCTGGCACATGTCGCTGTCGCGGTGGTTCCGCGACTACCTCTACATCCCGCTCGGGCGGCAACCGCGGCTCCGCGGCGAGCACCTACCGCAACCTGATCATCGTCTTCCTGCTCGTCGGGCTCTGGCACGGGGCCGCATGGACGTTCATCCTGTGGGGCGCCTACCACGGCGTCCCTGCTGATGATCGAGCGCGCGACCGGCTGGCGCGACGACGCGCGCGGGTCCGCGGCGCTCCGGCGCGCCGTCGCATTCCTGCTCGTAATGGTCGGGTGGGTGCCGTTCCGCGCCGCCGACCTGCATCAGGCCGGCGTGTTCCTCGAGGCGATGTTCATCCCGGACATGTCAGGGCTGCCCGCGTCGATGTCCGAGGCCGCCACCAACCGGGCGACGCTCACACTCGTGCTGGCCGCCACCGTCGTGCTCCTTCCGCGCGCCTGGGTGACCGGTCGCTATCTGGAGGCGGCGCGGTCGCGAGTGGCTGTCGGAGCTCGGGTGGCGGTGTCCGCGATCGGGGCGCCGTACGCGGCCATCCTCGTGGCGGCCGGGACCTTCAGCCCGTTCCTCTACTACCAGTTCTGACATGCGCCGCCGACCCCAAACCCTCGTACTCGGGCTGGTGGCCGCGGCCTTCTTCTTCGCGCCGGCGCTCGCCTGGCTGGCCGGCGAACGCGCCAAGCAGATCGAGAACCGGGCGTTGGTCGACTTCCCGTCCCTCGACCGTGGATGGGACATCTTCCCGGCGCTCACGCAGTGGACCACCGACTACCTCCCGCTGCGGTCGAACGCGGTTCGATTCAACACGCGACTCTCCGAGAGCGTCTTCGACGAGACCCCCGGGCAGATCGCGACGGCCGGCCCGGTGGGTGTGGGCCAGGGGGCGAACCTCGCCGGCCAGGCGAAGCGCGACTCGGACGACGGCGCGACGACCAGCCCCGCGGTCCGAGGAGAGCACGGCTGGCTCTATCTGACCCAGGACTTCACGAGCGCGTGCGAGCCCGAGCGGAGCATGGCCGCGGTGCTGAGGGGCCTTCGGCGGCTGGACTCGATCGTCCGCGGCTCCGGACGCCGGCTGATCGTGGTTGTGCCGCCTGACAAGAGCACCGTGGAGCGCTCCGAGATCCCCGATGACTACGCCCTCAGGGAATGCGCGGAGAAGGCGCACCGCGCCCGGATCGCGGCGCTCCGGCGACTCGCCCTCCCCGGGTTCGTGGACATGCAGGCCGTCCTGGAGGCTCAGCGGCGCCGCCAGGGCTCACCGATCTACCTTCCGCTGGACTCGCACTGGACGCAGCTCGGGGAGGTCCTCTTCGGGCAGAACATCGCCAAGGCCATCGACCCGCGCCTGCTGCGCCGCACGAAGGTGCGCCCCGGCTCGGAGCAGACCGGCTACGGGGACATCACGAGGCTCACCGGCGACCTCAAGCGCTCCAGCCAGCCTGGATACAGGGTCGAGCGCGCCGGCGTCTCGGAGCCAAGGAAGACCGAGCGGGTGATCTTCCCGGGCGGCACGGTGACCCGGGAGCTGCGGACCTCGACGCCGGGCGGCGCCAGGCTCTACCCCGATCCCGTCGTCCTCCAAGGGAGCTCGTTCAGCGGCGTCTCGGCGGAAGAGACGGTCCCCTACTTCGCGAACATCACCCGTATCCCCCAGCTGCTCGACGCCGAGGCCGGGGGCCGGCTTCCCGCGACGGAGCGGCTGCTGATCGGGCAGATCAAGCGGTCCAGGCTGATGATCTTCGAGCAGGTGGAGCGGGAGCTCTGGGGCGAGCGATCCGGCAGCCTCCTCCGGCCCGAGTTCCTCGACCGTCTGGAGCGCGCTCTCGCTCGTCCGTAAGAACGCGGAGGCCGAGAGCTACCGAATCTCCGACGCGCGATCCCCGTAGATGGCAAAGACGTGCACGTCGGATCGAGAGAGGGTGCCGCCCTCGGGGTCGCTGCCGGAGAGCTCGAAGCCCGATTTGAGCGTGGCCGCGCCACGATCCGTCGCCACGTCCTTCCGTTCCGTGGTGGGTGCACCTTCGGCGACGAGCCGCCCCCCCACATAAAGGAGAACGCGCTCGGCACCCGCCTTGTTCGGAACCGCCGCCCAGCCGCGAACCGCAACGCCGCCCGGGAGCAGATCCACACCCTCGAGGACGCCCTCGACAGCGTGGGGCTCGATCCGAGCCTCCTCGCCTGAAGACCTCTTGATCACTCGCGTGCCTCCCTCCTCTACGAGCGCATAGCCGGCCGTCGTACTCTGAGCCAGGGCGGCCAGCGTGGCGCCAGCCCCTGAGCCCTGGAGCACGAAGACCTCGACGCGGTTCTCGCCGCTCCGGAACGAGCTGGGAGGCACGAGGGCCGTGAAGACGGTCTGACCGCGATTGCCGAAGCTTTCGGCGGTGGCGACAATGCGACCGTTGACCGCCACTGCCAGCGTCTCGCCCGACCGCACGCCCGTCAGACGCCCGCTCACGAAGGAAGGAAGCACAGCGCCCTTCGGATTCACCACGCTCAGGCTTCGTGCTGCGTCCAGGTCCACTCTGCCCCCTGGGCGCCGGATGACCCGGAGGGAACTGGTCGGCCGATCAACGAGGACTGGGCCCGAGCCAAACGCGTAGAGGCTGTGCTGGTCTGGGAACGTGTCAGCGGTATCGGCCGCGAAAGCGTCACGCTGCCGAACGAAGGCGGGAAACGCCATTTCGACATCGCTCCCTTCGGGCGGCGCGACTCGGACCGTCGTAGTCCGCGGACGCGGGCGCCCTAGGAGCGACCTGCCGTCCGGCTTCCATGGGAGCTCAACGTTCAGGTAGTCCGCGATGGTCGGCAGCACATCCACCGACGTAGCCGGCCGATCATCGATGCGGCCCTTCCGCTGAGTGGGTGCCTTGATGAAGAGCGGGATGCTCGCCAGGTCGGCGAAGTTGGTCCGCGTCACACGGCGACGGGAGTCCCCGGGCCGAAAGCTCACTCCGTGGTCGGCCATGACGACGACGAGTGTCCGGTCGTAGAGCCCGGTACGGCGCAAGCGGCTCACGAGGCCGCCGATCAGCCGGTCCACGTACTGCGCCTGAAGGAGGTAGCGCTGAAATGCCTGGCGCGGCTGCCAAGCGACTCTGCCCCAGATCTCAGCGTCCGAGTTGAGGCCCGGTATCGCCCTGGCGTTCTCGGAGTACTGCTGGCCGGTCGGGAGGTAGAACCAGGGCAGGTGCGGCAGCAGGACGTGGGAGAAGTGGAGGTTCTTTCCACCGTCGTTCGGGCCGATTGTCCTGGTGAACGTCTCGAAGCTACGGCCCCGAGCCTGCGGGCTTGTCTGATCGGCACCCTTGACGGCACCGCTCACGAGCTCGGTGCTTCCCTCGAAGCTTCCGAAGGTCTGGTTGACCGGCGGCAGCCCAGATGCCAGGTCGTCCGGCAGCAGGCGCCGGAGGGTCACGATGCGAAGGTCCCGTGCCAGTGATCGCAGCCGGGTCGCCGCGGGCTGCCGCTGCCGCTCGCAAAGGCTGTCTGGACACATGTGGGACGCCGTCTCACGCACGTTGAGCTCGTAGTCGCTGCCCAGCAGGGTGAAGAGGTTGTTCGGGTAGTCGCTCGTCACGGGGAGTTTTTCGTCGCTGGCGCGGTCCGCAGACAAGATGGCCGGAACGGCACGCGTCGTGTGATCGGTGATCGTGGTTGCGTTGCGGTACCAGGTGGCTCCACGTGCCAGGGCCGCGAAGTTCGGGAAGCGAGCGGCATTGATCCGGCCGTCCCGGGTTTGGAGATGAACGCCGGAGAATTCGTCCAGGATCACGAAGACCACCGGTGTCTCGCCCCCGACCGAGGCGCGCGCCGCGTCGTCGTCAGTCGGAAGCACCAGCTTCGAGACATCCGAGAACAGAAGGAAGAAAGCCAGGAACAGCGCGGGTGCCGGACTGAGCACGCTCAGCATGGAGGGCACGAAGCGTGTTCGCGCATAGCCGATTGCGAGACCGGCGCCCGCGATGAGGGCCAACGGGATCAGGAGGGCGCTCGAGCCGCTCGGCGCGGCGTCGGCGAGGACCTGCAGGACAAACACTGCTGCCAGGCCGCCGATGAAGACGAGGTGGATTGCCCACCTCACGGCGGGAACTCGGAGAAACACGGCCTCCACGGCAACCAGGACGGTCGGCGGAAGCAGAACAATCCCGAAGGCCAACAACAGGATGTCGCCGCTCGTGTTGCCGCGAGCTACGAAAAACGCCGGATCGTCCGCCAAGACGTTGAAGAGCGGCTGCGCCATTCCGAACGTCCACAGGACCGCGAGGTGCAGCCAGACAATCGCAAGGATGCGGGCGGAGGGCCTGCGTCCGTCCGTGCGCTCAGGGTCCTCCATGTGATCCACCGGTCAACAACTTGTAAAGCATGGACCTAACCGTCGCGCCGGGTGTGCTCCTCGAGCCTAGGGTCGCGAACGCTCGAGCGCGCCCAGATACACGCGGTGCAGCGCCTCGGCCTGGTGAGTCACCGTGAAGTTCTCGACCACCCGGCGGCGCGCCGCCTCGCCGAGCCGGGCCTGCAGGGCGGGGTCGGCCGCCAAACGCTCGATCGCGGTCGCGAGGGCCTCGGGGTCGTCGGGCGCCACCAGGATGCCCGCGTCGCCGGCAAGCTGCTCGGCGATCCCGTCGACCCGGGAGCCCACCACGGGAAGACCCGCCGCCATTGCGTCGAGGACGGTCAGCGGGAACGGGTCGCGGCGAGCCGGCAGCACGAACACGTCGAGCTCGGCCAGCTCGCGCGCCATGTCCACGCGCCCGACGTATCGCACTCCCGCGCGCTCGGCGGCCCCCACGAGGTCACGCGCCCACTCCTGGTCCGGGCCCGGCGCGAGCTCTCCGGCCATGCGGAGCTCGGCCGAGGGAAGGCGCCCGGCGAGGATGCCCGCGGCGCCCACGAACACGTCCGAGCCCTTGCGGTGCGAGACGGTGCCGGCGGTGCCGACGACGAGGTGGTCGCCGCTGCGCGCTCCGCGAACCTGGTCCGGCGGGTTCACGCCCTCGTAGACGATCGAGCAGGCAACACCGTGGCGGCGCAGGCGCTCCGCACAGGACGTGGAGCAGGCCGCCACGTTGCCGGCCGCGCGCCGGAGCACGGCCGCCGCCGCGCGCCCCCGCAGGTCGGGCGGCAGCATCTCGTGCACGTGCATCAGCGTGGTGCGTCCCTGCCCGCGCGAGGCGAGCAGCTCGGGGATCGTGACCAGCGTGTTGGCGTGGACCAGCGCCGGACCCTGCGACGCGACCCAGGCGCGCAGGCGGCGGAGATACCCGGGGGCTCCGGTCAGCCGAGCAAGCGGGCCGGGCGGCTCTGAGAGCGCACGCAGGCTGTACCGGAGCGGCCGCGGCTCACCCCCCACCTCGTACCCGCGCCGGACGAGCTCGTCCCTGGCGGCTCCCTCCCCCGGCACCCAGAACGCGAAGCGCCAGCCCTGCCGCTCGAGGTAGGGCAACGTGCCGAGGACGGAGTTGGTGGCCCCCCCGAGCTGCGGCTCGTGGAGCAGGATCAGGACCTTCTTGTCGATCACAGGCGCACCGGCTCGAGGATAAACCGGGTCCGGAGCGGCTGAGCCGGGCTCGGCTCCGGCGCGCGTCAAAAAGACCTCGTCTAGAGTCGCCGCGATGGCAAGCCGAACCCCAGACGAGCTCGCGAGCGCGGGCGACACGCTCGACACGCTCCGCGCGGAGGCCCTGTCCGCCGTGCGGCGCTACGCGGAGGAGGCGTTCGACGAGCACGAGTTCATCCCCGGTGAGACGAACGTGCCCGTTGCCGGACGCGTGATCGGCGCGCCGGAGCTCGAGGCGCTCGTCGACGCCTCGCTCGACGGCTGGCTGACCGAGGGCCGCTTCGCGCGCGCCTTCTCCGAGGCGTTCGCGGGCGTCGTGGGCCGCTCGCAGTCCTTCCTGGTCGGCTCGGGATCCCAGGCCAACCTGCTCGCGGTCGCCGCCACCACCTCGCATCTGCACGAGCGGCCGCTCCAGCCGGGCGACGAGGTGATCACACCCGCGCTCGGGTTCTCCACCACCGTGGGACCGCTCTACCAGTACGGGCTCGTGCCGGTCTACGTGGACGTGGAGCTCGACACCTTCAACCCGACCCTCGAGACCATCGCCGCCGCGGTGAGCGACCGCACCCGGGCGATCCTCGTGGCGCACTGCCTGGGCAACCCGTTCGACGTGGAAGGCGTGGCCGAGCTCTGCCGCGAGCACGACCTGGTGCTGATCGAGGACTGCTGCGACGCGCTCGGCTCCACCTACGACGGGAAGCCCGTGGGCAGCTTCGGGCAGGCCGCGACGTTCTCGTTCTACCCCGCTCACCACATGACGACCGGCGAGGGCGGGGCGGTCGTGGCCGATGACCCGACCTGGCTGCGAGCGATCGGCTCGCTCCGCGAATGGGGCCGCGACTGCTGGTGCCCGCCCGGCGTGAACGACGCCTGCGGCAAGCGCTTCGAGGGCCGCTTCGGCGAGCTTCCGGCCGGATTCGACCACAAGTACGTGTTCTCGCACGTGGGCTTCAACTTCAAGGTGACCGACATGCAGGCGTCGCTCGGCCTTGCGCAGCTCGAGCGCCTCGAGGGCTTCGGCGCGCGCAGGCGCCAGAACTTCACGCGACTGCACGACGCGCTCTCGCCGCTCGAGGACAGGCTCGTCCTGCCGCGCGCGATCGAGAAGGCCGATCCCTCCTGGTTCGGCTACCCGTTCACGCTGCGCGAGGGCAGCTCGGACGATCGCCGGGACCTCCAGCGCTTCCTCCTCGAGCGCAAGATCGACAACCGGCTGCTGCTGGGCGGCAACCTGACGCGCCAGCCGGGCTTCCTCGGACGCGAGCACCGCATTCCGGCGCCGCTGGACAACGCCGACCGCGTGATGGACGCCTCGGTGTGGGTCGGCTGCTATCCAGGCCTGAGCGACGAGATGGTCGACTGGATCGCCGAGTCGATCACCGCCTTCCTGGCCACCCGCGCCTAGACTGATCCAGTGGCCGCCGCAACCAGTCGCACCCGCTATCGACTGACCTCGTACCTGTATTCGGTGCCGGCCGGACGCCTGCTGGTCACCGGCGCCCGCAACCTCGTGTACGGCTCGCTGGACGCCCTCGACTCCGCGCGCGGACGCGACAACGAGCTGGTGCCGCCGCGCCGGCTGGGCTACGTGGGCGCCGGCAACTTCCGCGCCGTGGGACAGGAGTTCCTCGGCCATTTCAAGGAGCTCGGCGGCCTTCGCCCGGAGCACGACGTGCTCGACGTGGGCTGTGGCATCGGGCGCATGGCGGTGCCCCTGACGGGCTACCTCGCGCCCACGAGCAGCTACGAGGGCTTCGACATCGTGCCCGCCGGTGTGCGCTGGTGCGAGGAGAACATCACGCAGCGGTTCCCGAACTTCCGGTTCCAGGTGGCCGACATCTACAACCAGCGCTACAACCCGGGCGGGTCAGCCACCAGCGCGAACTACGACTTCCCGTTTCCGGACGACAGCTTCGACTTCGCCTACGCGACGTCGGTGTTCACGCACATGCTGCCCGCGGACGTGGAGAACTACGTGAAGGAGCTGGGCCGCGTGCTGAGGCCCGGCGGACGTGCCCTCAACACCTTCTTCCTCCTCAACAGCTCGAACGGCCGCGGCCCGGGCTCGGACCGGGCCACCATCCCCTTCTCCGTGAAGGAGGACGGCTACTGGGCCGTGAGCAGCCGCACCCCGGAGGTGGCGGTGGCATACGAGGAGGACGACGTGCGCAAGCTCTACGAGCGTCACGGGTTCAGCGTCGAGGGCCAGATCCACCCCGGCACCTGGGTGGGGGCCGACGGCCCCAGCTTCCAGGACATCGTCGTGGCCACGCGGGGCGACGCACGTGGCGCCGGCGCCGACACCTGAGCACCCCTCGGGCCACGCGGGGAGAGGCGACCACGTCGAGGCCGCCGTGCGCATCGGGCGCGGGACCGCGGTCACGTGGATCGCCTGGATCGCCAGCCGCGCGCTGACGCTCGTCACGCTGGTGCTGCTCGCGCGAGCGCTGCCCGCTCAGGACCTGGGTGCGCTGCTCGCCGCCGTGGCGATGGGGACGCTCGGGTCGGCCCTGGCCATGGGCGGGCTGCCCGACGCGACCACCAGGAGCGCCGTCGCCGGCGGCGACCAGACCGAGTTCGGCCGCGGCGACCTGATGCAGTCGCTGAGGCGATTCGGCATCTCGCTCCCCGTGATCCTCGCGCTGCTCGTGGTGATGGCGGCCAACACCTCCGGGGGCGACAAGGGCGAGCTCGTGGTCGCGGGGCTGTTGCTCGCCCTCACACAGGGCGGGACCGGCATCGTCGCGTCGGTGTTCCGTGCCCGCGGCCAGGCGGCGCGGTACGCGCTCGCCACATCGCTGCTCGCCGCGATCGGCCGCACCGCCGTGGCAGTGGCCGCGCTCGCCCTCGACGCCGATTCGTCGGTCGTCCTCTGGACCTTCGTGCTCATCAACGCCGGGGTAATCGCGATCACCTGGCGCAGCGCCGTGACCGGGCTCCCGGACACCACCTCGCGGTCGGAGGGACAGGGAGCGCTTCACCTGGGCGGGACGCTGTGGAGCCTCCTCTGGAACCTCGACGTCGTCGTGGTGGGCCTGGTGCTCGGCACGGAGGAGGCCGGCGTCTACGGCGTGGCCCTACGAATCGCGGAGTTCAGCCTGCAGTTCTGGCTTGCCCTGGGCGTGCTCTACCTCCCCGAGGCCACGAAGCTCGCCGTCGCGTCGCAGCTCGACGGGCTGCGGCTGGTGTATCGCGCCGCCTCCCGCTGGTCCACCCTCGTGATCGTGCTGGTGGCCGGCGTGGGGTTCCTCACCGCCCCCGCGCTCTCCGAGCTGATCTACCCGAAGGACCCCGGGACCACCACCGAGCTGCTGCGAATCCTGTTCGCCGGCTACGGCTTCCAGGGGGCTCTGGGCCCCGCCTACCCGACGCTGGTCGCGGTGGGCGCGTACAGGCAGATCCGCAACGCCTCGCTCGCGTTCATTCCGGCGATCCTCGTCCTGACGATCGGGCTCACCCAGGCCTTCGGCGTCGTGGGCGCCGCGTGCGCGACCCTGGGTTGCTACGTCGTGATGGGGATCTGGTGGGTCGTGCTCGTCGACCGCGATCTGGGTGCCTGGCCATTCGATCGCCTGTACCTGCGGGCCGTGATCGGGCTCGCGGCCACGCTCGCCCTGGTGGCCGTGACCTTCCGCGTGACGGAACCGAGCGGCTCCCTGCTCTCCGTCTCCGTGTCGACGGTGGTGGGGGTGGCCGCGTGGGGGGCCTTCATGTACCTGGCGCGCCCTCTCACCGCGACCGAGCTTCGGATCGTCGGGCGCCTGAGGCAGCGCGTCACGGGCGTGAAGCCCGCCGCGGTCCCCCGCTGAGCGCCTACGCGGAGGCTCCGCCCGGGCGCCGCGTGGCCCCCACGAGCCTGCGGCCCAGCCGCGCGCTGACCGGCCGGATCAGGTACATCGCCGCGAGCAGCGGCAGCCCGAACGTGATGACGAACCCCAGCGCCACCGCATAGGTGGTCGTCAGCTCCATGTAGAAGACGACCAGGCCGAGCGCGTAGAGCACTGCCCGGTACTCCCGCCCCGCACCCGTGGCGCCCGCGGCCACGAGGCCGAGCAGCGCACGGGCCAGCAGGCCGAAGAGCAGCGATCCGACGATCACCCCCGGGAAGCCGAAGTCGTTCCAGAAGTCCCCGATGACGGTGTAGGGCCGGCCCGCCTTGAGCTCGTTCCCCCAGACGATCTTGCGGAACTCGATGTCGCCCCCCTCCGGCTTGTCCGGGGCGATCCTGCCGGGCACGTACGAGTAGAACGCGTCCACGATCCCCTCGCCGTAACGGAATGGCGCGGGGCGGTGGTACTCGTGCTCCGATCCGATCACGCTGGTCGCGAGGAAGAGGTTGTCGAACTCGGTCGTGTCGTTGAGGATCCCGCGCGGGTCGGCGATGTAGGCGGGTGCCGAGGTGATCGCCTCGCTTATCGACTCCTCGCGGGTGGCCTGGCGGATGCCCAGGAGGCCGGCGGCGAAGACCACCACGACGAGGAAGCCGCCCACGACCCACCTGAGCCGCCACGGGCGCCAGATGTAGTGGGTCACCACCGCCACCGCCAGCAGCGACAGAAAGACCCGGGTGCGCGTTCCCGCGACGGCGTAGTACGCGCACACCTCCAGCGTGACGGCCAGGAACGCGACCCTGGCCCGCGTGGTGCGCGGCGGGCTCCACGCGGCCCAGACGAGCAGTCCCACGGTCCCGAAGCCGAGCAGGGTCTGGTACGCGAGCCCCGTGTCGAGGACCTTCTGGTGCAGCATGTTGTTCGCGGCCCCTGACAGGCCGCCCACCTTCACGAGCACGGCAATCTGGCCCACGAGGGCGATCAGGAGACACGCCCCGACCACGACCGGGACGTCCATCCGCCCGGTGTAGCCGGCGCCCACCCGCGAGAGGCGCGAGGCGAGCGAACGGCCCCACGGGAGCAGATAGCCGATGAGCGCGAGCCCGAGGAAGATGGCCACCGCCGCGATCGCCCGGGTGAGTGCCGGCTCGAGTCCCTCCTGAAGCTCGCGCGTCACGAAGAGGGCGGTCTCCTGGTTGTCGATGCGGAGCAGCCGCTCCACGTCGGAAGACTCGAAGTGCCAGCTCTGCAGGTCGTCCACGCTGAGGAACAGGTCCAGCGGCCGGGCCGCGAACGAGGTGAGGCCCACGGCGGCGAGCACCGTGAGCGGCTCGAAGAAACGGCCCCTCCTCATCTGGATGAAGAGGACCACCGCCGAGAGCGCTCCGCAGAAAGCGAGCAGCACCCAGGCCACCGGCGCGCCCCCGATCGCCACGACCAGCGCAGCCACGAGCAGCCCGGCGGCGCCGACGGCCACGGCGGCGCGCTCGACCCTGTCCAGCGCACTCCAGCTCATGGGGCCGCCTCGCCCGCCGGAACCCGCGCGAGCACCTCGAGGAAGGCGTTCGAGGGCAGCACCCAGCGTCCATCGACCTTCCGGAGCTCATACGGAGTGGGGTCGCTGACGTGGTACCCGAGCTCCGGCTTGTCCTGGTCGAGGACGGTCCGGTTGCGGACGGTCAGCGTGGCCGCGTTCCCGCGAGTGGCCACGCGCACGATCCGCGGCGGCCCGAGCACGTCGAAGCCGTCCGCATCCTTGCGCAGGCGGGCGATCTCGCGGACGCTGAGGCCCAGCGCGGGCGCGTAGTACCGCACGGCCTTCCGCGCATCGCTCCGCTGGAGCGCCCCGAACCACGCCAGGAAGGCCCTCTCGGGACTCCCTGCCGGATAGCGCGAGAGCTGGCGGCGGGTGACCCTCGGCACCTGCGGCGCCGGCTCGAGTGCCCCGGTGTCCTCCCTGGCCACGAGCTCCACGAAGCTGTTGCTGGCCAGGAGCCAGCGACCATCCACGAGCTGCAGCTCGAAGGGCACCACCTGCTTGTCGGTGTAGTCGACTCGCCCGTTCGGCCAGATCCTCCCGGTGCGGAAATGGGCCAGCACACGTGCCCGCGACCCGTTCACGTCCACCTGCTCGATGATCGGAGGCGCGAGCGGATCGATGGCGTAGGCCCCGGCCGTCCTCTGCCGGGCGAGCGTCTCGGGCGTCAGTCCGAGCGACGGAACGTATAGGGACGCCAGCTCACGCGCCTCACCCTTCTGGAGCGCCTGGAACCACCCGAGGAAGGCACGCGCGGGGCTGCCGGGCGGGTAGCGGTCCAGGTCGCGCTGGCTGACGACCGGGGTCTGCGCAGTGGGCTTCGTGTCGCCACCCAACTCGCCACAGCCGGAGGCCGCGGCCAGCAGAGCCAGGAGAGCTGCGAGGCCGACGCCCGAGCGGCACCGTCTGGCCACGGACTACTTCTCCAGGGTGCCGGCGCGCTCCGGAGCCGCGGAGAGGCCCGCGCGTTCCATGTACTCGGCGAGCCCTTCCCTCCAGTGCCTGAGCGGGGAAAGGCCCAGCGAGTCCGTGCGGCGGCGATCCAGGACCCCGTTCAGCGGACGGTCGGCCCCGCCGGGTGCGCGCGTGGTCTCGACCGGCTCGATCTCCACATCGATCCCGGCGATCTCCATGATCGCCCCGGTGAACTCGAACCACGAGCAGGCACCGCCGGCGGTGAGGTGCACGAGCCCGCCGGCACCCTTCTCGACGCCCTCGACCAGGGCGCGGGCGAGGTCAGCGGTGTAGGTCGGGCTCAGGCGCTGGTCCGCGACCATCTTCAGCGCTCCCTGCTCCCGCGCCCGGGCGGACATCCGCGTGACGAAGTTGCCGCCCTTGGACGCGCTGCCGTGAAGGCCGTAGAGGCCGGCCGTGCGAGCCACGAGCGCGTCCGGCGCATACGCCAGGGCCGCGTACTCCCCACCGAGCTTCGTGAACGCGTAGACGCTCGTGGGCGAGGGCGCGTCGGACTCGCTGTACGGCTCGCCCGCCTTGCCGTCGAACACGTAGTTGGTGCTCAGGTGCACGAACTTCGCCCCGTGCTCGGCACAGCGCTCGGCCATGCGCTTGACGGCCCGGACGTTCACCTCGGCCGCGCGATCCTCCTCCTGCTCGCAGACCTCCACGTTGTGGAAGGCGGCGCAGTTGAAGACCAGGTCGGGCTGGACCTCCGAGAAGGCGCGGTCCATGGCCAAGTCGTCGGTCACGTCGAGCTCCTCGCGAGACCGTGCGCTCACCTCGTCGGAGCCGCCCAGAAGCTCCGCCAGGTCGGAAGCCAGCTGACCGCCGCCGCCGGTGATCAGGACGCGGCGGGTGCTCACAGAACCGAGCCGAACTCCTCGATGCGCGGCTGGACCTCGTGGAGCAGCTGGAGCCAGCGGATGTTGTAGTACCGCGGGTCGGTGAGCTGCGACCGATCCTTGATGTCGATGGCCCCGAGCATGTCGGACACGGCCTCGACCACCGAGCGGCGGGGTATGAAGCCGATCTGCGCGGACAGCTTGGCGTTCGAGCACTCGTAGTCGCGCGTCAGCTTCGGCGCGGGAGCCTCCTCGAGGCGGACGGTCGCGCCGACCAGCTGCACCGAGCCCGCGACGAGCATCGCCAGCTCACGGATCTGGTAGTTCGAGTGCAGGACGTTGTAGATCTCGCCCTTCACGATGTGCTCGGGGGCCTCGTAGGCCGCGACCATGGCATCGGACACGTCCCGCACGTCCACGAGCGGGCGCCACATCCAGCCTCCGCCGTGGAGGAGCAGCCGGCCCTCGACCAGCGCGTCCTTCACGAAGGTGTTGACCACCAGGTCGTAGCGCATGCGCGAGCTGTGGCCGTAGACCGTGCCGTTGCGCAGGATCACCGGGCACAGACCCTGGTCCTGGAGGCCGAGGAGCGCCTGCTCCCCGTAATGCTTCGAGGTCGAGTAGGCCCCGCGCGGCTGAACGGCCGCGTTCTCGTCGTGCATTCCGGGGGGAAGCCCGTCGTAGAGCGAGCAGGAGGAGGAGAAGACCACGCGCTCCACGCCGCGCTCGACGCAGGCCTTGCCGAGCGCCTCGGTGGCCACGGCGTTCATCTGCCAGTTGGCCTCGGGGTCGTACTCCGCGGTGGGGTCGTTCGAGAGGCCGGCGAGGTGGATCACGCCGTCCACGCCGTCGAGGGCGGTGGCGGGGATCTCGCGCACGTCGGCGACCACGAGCTCGATGCGGTCGCGCACGCGCTCCAGCGGCTTCTCGCCCCAGTAGAGGCGGTCGAGCACGCGGACCTTGTAGCCACGCTCGAGCAGGCGCTCGGTGAGTATCGCTCCGATGTAGCCGGCGCCGCCCGTCACGAGGACGGTTCCGCCCCGGGGAGGCTCGGGGGACAGGCCGTTGCTGCGTCCCGACGGCTGGGGGACGTGGTTGGTGGGTTCGCTCACCGCGCTTACGCTACCGCAGGTCGTTCGAGATCGCGGCAATACACGCGGGCAAGGCTGTCCCCATCTTCGCGGATTTCGGCGGTTCCCTGTAGCTTGATGGCGCGTCGTGCGCGTCTGCCACGACCTGAACGAGAACGATGGCAGCCGAACCCACTTCCGCCCAACCGGTCAGCCCGGCGCCCCAGGCAGCCGAGCCCCTTCTCGAGATCGTGATCGTCGTCTCCGACGGCGCGCGCGAGCACGTGCGCGCATGCCTGGAGTCGCTCCGCCAGCACCCCCTGGACGCGGGACCGATGGTCACCCACGTGGTGGACAACGCGAGCACCGACGGCACCGCGGAGATGATCCTCAGCGAATTCCCGGAGGTCCAGCTCCAGACGCTGCCGTGGAACGCCGGCTTCTGCATCGCGAACAACGTCGTCCTGCGGCGCGCGACCGCGCGCTACGTGCTGCTGCTCAACCCGGACACCGAGGTCACGCCCGGCGCGCTCGACTGGATGCTGCGCCTGATGGACGCCCGGCCGGACATCGGGATGGCCAGCTGCCGGCTGGTGCAGCCCGACGGCACCTTCGACCACGCCGCCAAGCGCTCGTTCCCCACCCCGCTCGGCGCGCTCGCCCACTTCACCGGCCTCGGCCGCCGCGCGGCGGCCGACACGCGCCTCGCCCAGTACCGGGCGCCGGAGCTCGACGAGCTCGACAGCGGCGAGGTGGACGCGGTGAACGGCGCCTTCATGCTCGTCCGCGACACGGCGCTCGAGCAGGTCGGGCCGCTCGACGAGGGCTACTGGCTCTACATGGACGACCTCGACTGGTGCTACCGGTTCAAGCAGAAGGGCTGGAAGGTCTGGTACGACGGGTCGGTCACGTGCATCCACGTGAAGGGCGGCACGACCGTGGAGGCTCGCCGCAGCGGACGCCACCGCGGCCTCAAGCACAACCTGGCGTTCCACCGCAGCATGGGCCGCTTCTACCGCAAGTTCTACGCGGGGCAGCGCCCCCCCGTGGACGTGCTGATCTACACCGCGATCATGGGCAAGTTCGTGATCGCCGCCGTACGGAGCACGATCGCCCGCAAGAGGATCTTCTAGGAAAGCTCCGCCATGGCCGTGCCGGAGATCAGCGCAATCGTCGTCAACTATCGGCGCCCGGACATCCTGGGCGCCTGCCTCGGCTCGCTCGACACCGCGCTCGCCCGGACCGGTGAGCAGACCGAGGTCGTGGTGGTCGACAACGCGTCCGGCGACGAGTCCTGCGACCTCGTCCGGACGATCGCGCCGCACGCGAAGCTCCTCGAGATGCCCGACAACCTCGGCTTCCCGACCGCTGTGAGCAAGGGGATCCAGGCGTCCACCGGCACCTGGGTGCTCCTGATCAACAACGACGTGGAGGTGGAGCCGGACTCCATCAAGCACATGCTCGACGCCGCCCGCTCGCGGCCGCGGATCGGCTCCGTGGCGGCGCAGATGCGCTTCGCCAACGGGCGCGACACGATCAACTCGGCCGGAATCGGCGTGGACCGGCTCGGGATCGCCTTCGACCGCCTGCTCGGCCAGCCGGTCGCCGCCAGCGAGGACGAGACCATCGAGGTCTTCGGAGCCTGCGGCGGCGCCGCGCTCTACCGGCGCGAGATGCTCGAGGAGATCGGCGGCTTCGACGAGTCCTACTTCTTCGCGCTGGACGACGCCGACGTGGCCTGGCGCCAGCAGATGAAGGGCTGGCCCTGCCTGTACGTGCCGGCGGCCGTGGTGCACCACCACCACGGCGCCACCATCGGGCACGGGTCGAGCCTCAAGTACTTCCACGTGGGCCTGAACCGCGTGCGCACAGTCGCCAAGAACGCCGACTCCGGCCAGCTGCGCCGGCACGGCCTGTCCATGATCGGCTACGACGTGGCCTACGTGGCCTACGCGGCGATCACCGACAAGACGCTCGCCCCGCTCCGCGGGCGGCTGAAGGGCCTGCGCGAATGGCGCGGGTACCGCCGTGCGGGTGCCACCGGGCGAGGCCCGGTGGAGCTCGCCCCAACGCGCGGCCTGCGTGCCGCGCTCGACCGCCGGTCGGCCTGGCAGGGCGTGTCCGACGCCCTCCATACGAATGGCGGCCCCCCGCGCGCCGCCGCGGTCGAGGGCCAGGAGGGAAAGACATGAAGGCAATCGAGACACGGCTCGACGGGCCGATTCTGGTGGAGCCGGTGGTGCACGGCGACCACCGCGGCTTCTTCCACGAGACCTACCGCAAGAACGTGTACGCCGAGCTCGGCATCCACGACGACTTCGTCCAGGACAACCACTCGCGCTCGAGCCACGGCATCGTGCGCGGCATGCATTTCCAGGTGGGCGACGGCATGGCCAAGCTCGTGCGCTGCGGGCGCGGCGCGATCGTCGACGTGGTGGTGGACCTGAGGCGCGGCTCGCCCACCTTCGGCGAGTGGGAGGCGTTCGAGCTGGACGACGAGAACCTGCGCCAGCTCTACTGCCCGATCGGATTCGCCCACGGCTTCTGCGTCACGAGCGATCTCGCCGACGTGATGTACAAGTGCTCGGGCTACTACGACGAGTCGATCGAGCGCGGGATCAAGTACGACGATCCGGAGATCGGCATCAAATGGCCGGACGTGGAGCTGATTCCCTCCGATCGCGACGCGAACGCGCCGCGGCTCAGTGAGATCGCCGGCGAGCTGCCATTCACGTACGAGCACTAGCGCAGGTTCTTGCCCAGCTTCAGCGCTAGGGCAATAACTGGACTAGCGTTTTCGGCGCTTGCGAGGTATACAGAACGGGATGCCGGCCCGCTTGGCCACGCACGGACGCCCTCAGGCGGCGCCGGCGCCGGAGGAATACTCCCTGTTCCGCCGTCGCGGACCGTGGAAGGACGCCCTCCGGCGTCGGATGCTTGCTGTGGCGGACTCCCTCACGCTCTTCATCGCGATCGCGGTCGCGGGAATCGTCGAGGGCCATAACTTCCTGCTCTGGGCGCTCGCGCTGCTGCCGCTCTGGCTGCTCCTCGCCAAGATCGAGGGGCTCTACGACCGCGACCAGCCCAAGATCTGGTACCTGACGATCGACGAGGCCCCGGCGCTCGTCCACTGGGTCACGGTGTCCGTGGCCACCACCTCTCTGCTCATGGCGGCGGTGCTCGATGCGGGCTGGCTGTCCGCGAAGAGCGCGGCGGTCATGTGGGTCACAGCGCTCGTCGCGGCCGCGGCACTGCGCAGCGCGGCGCGCAACCTCTGGCGGCGGATCGTGCCTCCCGAGCGCGGCCTCGTGATCGGCAGCGGCCAGCTGGCCTCCGCCGTGCGCCGCAAGCTCAAGCTCGAGCCGGGCCACCACATGACGGTCGTGGGCTACACGGGCTCCCCGTCGGGCCGAAACGGAAACGGCTCCGAGCCGGCGGCCACCGGGAGCAACGGCCACACCGTCATCCGCGAGGACGTGGCCGTCTCGGCGCAGCTCGACGACCTGGACCAGGCCGATCTCGAGGAGCTGATCAAGGCCACCCACGCCGAGCGGGTCATCCTCGCCGCGCCGGAGCTCGACGAGCCCACGCTCGCGCGAGTGGTGCGCAGCTGCCGCCATCTGGGCGTCAAGCTCAGCGTGGCCCCGCCGATGCGGGCCATGCTCGGCACGGCCGTGGAGCTCAGCCACATCGCCGAGCTCCCCGTGATCGAGTACCGCACGGGCAACCCCTCCCGGTCGACGATGGCGCTCAAGCGCACGCTCGACGTGCTGGTGGCCACAGCGGGCCTCGTGGTGCTGACGCCGGTGCTGGCGGTGGTCGCGGTGATGATCAAGCTCGACTCGCGCGGCCCGGTGCTCTTCATCCAGCCGCGCGCCGGCCGCAAGGGCGTGCCGTTCCCGATCCTCAAGTTCCGCACCATGGACCAGGACGCCGAGCAGCGGATCTCCGAGGTCGTGTCCATGGACGACCTGCAGGAGCCGATGTTCAAGCTGCGCGACGATCCGCGCGTGACGCGGCTCGGCCGCTTCCTGCGCCAGACGAGCCTCGACGAGCTGCCGCAGCTGATCAACGTCGTCAGGGGCGACATGAGCCTCGTGGGCCCGCGGCCCGAGGCGCTCTGGCTGGTGGAGCGCTACAGCGAGACCGAGCGCTTCCGGCTCGAGATGAGGCCCGGCATCACCGGTCCCATGCAGGTCCACGGCAGAGGCGAGCTGACCTTCCAGGAGCGGCTGGCCGTGGAGCGCGAGTACGTGGAGAACTACTCGCTGCGCAAGGACGTGAAGATCCTCATGCGGACCGTCTCCGCCGTGGTCCGCGCCCGCGGCGCCTTCTAGAAGCGCTCGCCTCCGCGCTTGGCGGCCGCGCACACGGCCAGGAAGAAGAGCGAAGCCGATACCCAGCCGAAGACGATGGCCGCGGCAAGGATCATCGCTCAGGATGGGCCGACAGCTGTTCCAGGCGGTCGCGCATGGTGCCTCTCCTCGTTCTACGGACCACTGCGCTCTTCCGCCTCCCCCCGCTCACCGAGCGGGCGACGATGGGAGAGCGATCGCAACTTAGCCGCCGCGTCGGACGACTTCGCGTCGATCGTCACAAGCGTCCCGCAGTTTGCGAGTTTCGACCGGTGGAGGCGCCGCACGGAGCCTCCGAAGTTAGGCTCGCACGGTGGAGGAGCAATCTGCGCCGAACCGCGGGGCAGGGGCCGGGCGCACGCTGCTCGTGGCGTGGGCGCACCTCGCGGTGCTCTGGTCGTTCGCCTTCGCCCAGCCGCTGCTCGACCTGCTCGGCGACAGCCCGGAGTTCTTCGTAGCGCGGGGCAACACGCGCGGCGACATCCTCCTGCTGGCGTTCACGCTCGTGCTCGTGCCGCCCACCGTGCTGGCGCTCGTGGAGGCGGCCTTCATGCGCGTGCCGCGAGTCAGGGAGGCGCTCCACCTCGCGTTCGTGGCGGTGCTCGTGGCGGCGCTGGCGCTGCAGGTCGTCACGGACGTCCTGGACGGCCTGCCCGCCTACGCGGCCATAGCCCTCGCCGCCGCCCTCGGGGCCGGCGCCGCGGCGCTCTACGCCCGCCGGGAGGGTCTGCGCACGTTCCTCACGGTGCTCAGTCCCGCGCCGGCCGTCTTCCTCGCGCTGTTCCTGCTCGTGTCGCCGGTGTCGGACCTGGTCCTTCCGCAGGACGACGTCAGGGCAGCGGGGGTCGGCGGGGGCACCGACGCGCCGGTCGTGATGGTGGTCTTCGACGAGTTCTCCGGGGGCTCTTTGCTCGACCGGCGCCTGCGCATCGACGCGAGCCGCTATCCCAACTTCGCCGAGCTCGCCCGGCGCTCGACCTGGTACCGAAACGCGACGACCGTCGACTACCAGACGCAGCGGGCCGTGCCGGCGCTCCTGACCGGCACCCGCCCCCGCGGAGACGCGCTGCCGATCGCCGCCGATCACCCGCGCAACCTCTTCACGCTGCTCGGCGAGCGCTATGCCCTCGACGTGCGCGAGACCGCCACCGAGCTGTGCCCGGAGAGCCTGTGCGGCGAGCGCGAGACGAAGGCCGGGAAGGACCGGCTCCGCGCCCTCGCGGACGACCTGAGCGTCGTGTCGCTCCGCCTCCTTCTCCCCGACGAGCTGGCCGAGGACCTCCCGGCCGTTGACGCGACTTTCGAGGGCTTCCGCGACACCGGCGGGGACGCATCGGAGCAAAAGGGGACCGAGATCCCGGCTCGGGCGTTCGCGGACCGGCCCGGGCAGTGGGAGCGCTTCCTGGGCCGCCTCGGCCCCACCGAGGGGCGGCCGCCGCTGCACTTCCTCCACATCCCGATGCCGCACTGGCCGTGGCAGTACCTGCCCTCGGGCCAGCAGTACCCCACGGAGAACTCCCGCATCCCCGGGGTCGAGGGTCCGAACTGGCAGAGCGACCGCCGTCTCGTGGAGCAGGGCTATCAGCGCTACCTGCTGCAGCTCGGCTATGTGGATCGCATGATCGGCCGGCTGATCGCGCGCCTCGAGGACCAGGGGATCTGGGACGACGCCCTCGTCGTGGTGGCTGCCGACCACGGCGTGAGCTTCAGGGCGAACACGCCGCGCCGGTACGTGACGGACCAGAACTTCCCGGACATCGCCTCCGTGCCGCTGTTCGTGAAGGCGCCGGGGCAGGAGCGCGGCCGCGTGGACGACTCCGCGGCGCAGACGATCGACGTGCTGCCGACGATCGCCGACCTGCTCCGGCTGCAGACCGGCTGGCGCTTCGACGGCCGCTCGCTGCGCGAGGGCGCGGGCGCCCGGGCGAGCGTCGCCGTGGTCAGCGGCGAGGAGTACCGCAAGCCGTTCGCGACCTTCCGGCGCATGAGGGACGCGGAGGTGGCGCGCCGCACGGCGCTGTTCGGGGCGGGCGACGGCGGCGCGGGGCTGTTCGCTCCCGGCTCGGGCGCCGCGCTGGTGGGCCGGCGGCCGGCCGACCTGCCCGCGGCGCCCGGTGGGTCGGCGCGCGCCGAGATCGAGGACCTCCCGCTGCTCGCCGACGTCGATCCCGACGCGGCGCTGCTGCCCGCGCTCGCGACCGGCCGCATCACCGGGGAGATGAAGCCCGGCACGGACCTGGCGTTCGCGCTGAACGGCAGGATCTGGGCGGTCGCGCCCACGTACAGCGGGGACGGTGAGCTCCGCTTCAGCGCACTGCTCCCGCCGGCGGCCTTCCGAGCAGGCCGCAACCGGCTGGAGCTCTACGCGATTGGCGAGGGCCGGCCCGGCGTGTCTGCGCTCGCGCCCGTGCGGGGCGCCTCGACCCGGCGCGCCGCCGGGCGCCTCGCAGGCGGCGCGGGAGACCTCCGGATCGAGCTCGCCGGTGGCCGCCCGGTCGCGGTCGCGCGCGGGGCGGTGGCGGGGTTCGTCGAGCACCTGCGCGTGCCCGACGCCGGGCACGTGGAGATCGAGGGCTGGGCGGCCGACGCGCGGCGGCGCGCGAGCGTGTCGCGAATCCTCGTGTTCGTCGACGGGCAGCTGATCGGCGAGACGAAGCCGGATGCGCCACGACCCGACGTGGCCAAGACCTACGGCCCACGAGCGGCGCTCTCGGGCTACCGGCTGTCGATCGCGCGCCTCGACGCGGCAAGCCTGGCCCGCCGGGTGCGCGTCTTCGCTGTCAGCGGCGGAAGGGCGTCGGAGCTCCCGCGGCTGGCGGGCGCCGGGGAATGAGGCGGGACGTGGGTCCGGCGTCTACTGCGGCTGGGTGGGGAGGCAACGGGTCACGCGCGAGTGGTCTCCCGTTGCACTCCCGACGGCTTCACACGGCGGCCCGCGGCCGCTGTGTCAACTAGAGGCCCTATACGGGCACCTAGTTGACGCAGCGGCCCGGTTCGTGGTCGCCGTGGCACACGAGACCGCCTGAATGTGACGGGACGCCCACAGCACCGTCTTCCTACCCAGCCGCAGTAGACGCCCCGGCCCTCCGCGGCGCCGGGCTCAGCCCCGGCGCTCGAGAATCACGTACGGCCCGAAGCGTGCGCTCTGCCGGTAGCGGCGAGCGAGGAAGCGGTCCAGGATCCGCACGCCCGTCGAGCGGCCGGCGCGGTTGGGCTCCGGCGCCGCGGTGATCGAGGCGGTCCAGCGGATCACTAGCGGGAGGCCGCGGCGCTCGAGGCTCGACACGATCTCGCGCTGCACGGGCGCCGAGGTGACCACGCCGGGCGCGGCGATGTCGTAGCGGCTGGCGCTCGGGCGGTCGGTGAGCACGTACAGCAGCGGCGCACCCGAGGTGACCAGGTCGGACCGCTGGGTGCCCACGTAGATGGGATCGTCGGGCGGCACGTGGGCGCGGACGTAGCGCACCGCCCGCTCGAGGTCGGCGAGCGTGCACACCTGGACCGGCTCCGTGCCGGGGAGCGAGCAGTTGTAGGTGGGAAGCTCGCGGGCCCCGTCGGCCACGTCCAGGTGCACCCTGACCATGTCCGACGACATCTGGCGCTCGACCCGCTGCACCCCGTCGAGCACGAGCCAGACCGCCACCACCGCCACGAACGGCACCGGCACGAGCGCCAGCAGCCTGCGCGCCGGCAGCGCCCGCAGGCGCGCGAGGCGATCGCCGCCACCGCGGATCGCCTCCAACGCGTAGGCGAGCACCCACGCCGACGGCGCGGCCAGCACCACCGCCAGCGGCCCGATGTGGAAGGCGTCGGGCCGCGCCAGCAGGTAGTGGGCCATCCCGATCGCGAAGACCGCCACCGGCACGTGGAACCAGTTCTCGCGCCGGAACCGCAGCGCAAGCACGATCAGGACGGCCGCGAGGTCGAGCAGGAGCAGCAGCGGCACCTCGTACGAGAGCACCGAGCCGATCGTGTCGCGCGCGGCGCTGAGCGAGCCGAGGTCCCAGCCGGCGTCGTAGAAGAGCGGGAACGGCAGCGACTGGTAGTCGCCGAAGTCCTGGATCGGGTAGCGGATCAGGAGGTCCCAGGAGTTCCCGATGCCCGCGGGCAGCACCACCGGCGCGAACGTGACGATCCCGGTGACCACGCTGGCCGCGGCGAAGTGCAGCGCGGCGCGGCGGCCCTCCGGACCGGACCGCACCAGATAGCCGATCACGACGCCCACCCCTAGGTAGGCAGCGAACTCCAGCCGCCAGGCCGCGCACAGCCCCACGAGCACGCCCGCGCCCACCGGCGAGCGCTCGAGCAGCAGCAGGCAGCCGAGGCCCAGCGCGACGGCCATCGGATAGGGGTGCGGCCCGGTGGGCGCGGCGAGGGTGAGCGCAGCCACCGCCCAGGCCAGCAGCGCGAGCCCGCGCGGCGCCTCGCGGCGCGCCAGCAGGTAGACGAGCAGGGCCACGGCGCCGTCGATGAGCACCCTCACCACCCGCCAGGCGAGCAGCGAGGGCCCGAAGATCTTCACGAGCCCGGCGAGCAGGTAGGGCTGGCCGGGCGGGTAGTACCACCAGAAGTCGCGGTAGGGAAGCTCGCCGTCCGCGATCCGGTTGGCGGCCTGCAGCATCAGCCCCTCGTCGTTGGGCTGCATGCCCTTGAGGATGATCACGGCGGAGACCGCCGCCCCGCCCAGGAACAGCAGGGCGAGCCCCAGCCACCGTCCACGCGCCCCGGCGATCACGGAAGCGCCCCGCGATCGAGCTCGTAGACCGTGGCGCAGCCGAACCGGCGAACCGACTCGAGGTAGGGACGCAGCGCAGCGCTGAGATCGGCGCGCTCGAGACAGTCCGCGAACAGGAAGCGGGCGCCCGAGCTAGACACCAGACCGACCGCGTCGTCGCGTTCCAGCTCGCCGGAGAACAGCTCCTCCGCGCGGTCCACCCGCCGCCGGTAGTTCGGCGTCCAGCTGATCTGCCCGACCCAGGTCTCGCGGCCCGTCTGGTACGGGACCATGAGCCCGGAGTAGATCGGAGCGAGCACGCCGCCGGGGCGGTCGAGATGCTCGAGATAGTCGAACGCCGCCTCCTCACCGGGCTCCAGCAGATAGGGCTGCCCGCCCTTGTGAACCTCGATCCGGATCTGGTTCAGGCGATCGGCCACCCCCAGCCCGAGCAGCACGATGATGGCGGCCGCGACCCAGCGGGCGTTGGCGCGCCACCACTCCGCGGGCCGCAGCTCGGCGGTGCCGGCCACCGCCAGGATCGCCAGCGGAAGCGACAGGCCCTGGAGCGAGTGGAACGGGAACGTGCCGAGGCCGCTCCAGCTGATCAGGAAGTACTCCCCGACCATCGCCAGCGGCAGCACCCGGAGGGCCAGCTCCTGCCAGCCCTGCGGGCGCCTGCGGTAGGCGAGCAGGGCCGGCAGCACCAGCGGCAGCAGGCCGATGAGCCAGACCGAGGGGGGCCAGCCGAGCTCGAACTTGCGATTCGCGTGGCCGGCGATCTCCCAGGCCGGGTCCACCCGCTCGAGGATCCAGTAGTAGAGGAGCGGGATCGCCCCGGCGATCAGCAGCGGGCCTGCCACCGGCAGCACGTCGCCGAGGCGCGCGCGCCGGCCGCGCAGCTCGAGCAGCTCGACCACGGCCAGGGTCGTGAGCACGGCCACGCCCTCCCATGGCTGGAGCCAGGAGATGACCAGGGCGCCCGCGGCGCCCCACCCCACGTACCAGGCGCGACCGCGGCCCTCGGCACGCTGCTCCGGGACGCGGGCCCGCTCGGCGGCGATCAACACGAACGGCACGAGCCCCACCGCGATCGCCGTCATCAGGTAGCCCCACACGTAGACGCCCGGGAACACCTCGCCCACGAGGAAGCGCAGCTCCTTGCGGAAGTCGAGGTCGCCGATGGCGAGCAGGTCGAGCGCCGCCGCCAGCGGCGACACGTAGAAGAGCGCGATCGCCAGCGCGGCCGCGCGCTGGCCGCGCTCGGGCAGCAGCCGCCGGACGTAGGCGCGGAAGCCGAAGAAGACGACGCCCACGGCCACCGGCTTCCAGAGGATCAGGTACGACAGCGAGATCGACAGCCCGAGCTGGTGGATCAGGCCGGCGACGAGGAAGCCCGGGTGGACGAAGTATGAGGTGCCGTCCGGGTCGATGTCCCAGACGTTGCGGATCACGACGCTCTCGCCCGCCTCCCTGATCCAGGCGAAGTACTGGAGCTGATCGGCCACCACCCCGCTCTCGGCCCCGGTCATGGCCAGCGGCCGCGTGGCCAGCGCGGCGAGGATGCACACGGACATCGCGGCGAACGCCGCCAGCAGCAGGGCGTCGATGCGGTCCAGCTGGAACCACGGCGTCCGGGTGGCCCCGGGCGCCGCGCGGTGCGCCTGGCTCACTCGGGCGCTCCGCCGTTCTCCGAGCGGGCCTCCGCGTAGCCGCGGGCGTAACCGCGCGCGGCCTCGTAGCCGTAGAGGCGCTCGTCGAGCCCATCCGACCCGAGCAGGCGCAGCACCGGCGCGGCCGGCCGCGCCACCGCGGCCTTCACGTGGCTGAGCACCGTGAAGGGCGGCGGAGGCTCGGTCAGCTCGGGGTGCTTGGCGTGCACCCGGCGCATGGCCTTCCCCACCTCCCGCATGCGGGCCTCGGTGGTCTCCGGGGTGTCCACCCGCAGGTGGTGGCCCACCGCCTCGGCGTCGTAGCGCAGCCGCATCCCGGCGCGCGCCAGGCGGTAGCCGAGCTCGATGTCCACGCAGCGGCGCAGGTCCTCGTCGAACGGGTGCGCCGACGGCAGGAAGGAGCGCTTGACGGACACGTTGGCGGTGCAGAAGTGGCGCCAGTCGACGTTGTCCGGGTCGTCGATCGTGTTGAAGGAGAAGAGCGGCCCGCCGTCCTCGAGCCAGAGCATGTGCGGCGTGATGTGCAGCTCGGGCGCCCAGGTGACGAGGCCGATCAGCGCCTCGTTCTCCTCTGGGTGGCGCCGGTGGTGGTCGAGGTGGCGCTGGAGCAGCCCCGGCGTGGCCACCACGTCGTCGTCCACGAACAGCACGAGCGGCGCCTGGGCGCGCTCCACCGCGGGATTGCGGGCGGCGGCACGGCCTCCCGCGGGGCGGCTCACCGTCTCGACCGAGGGGAAGGCCGCGAGCACCTCGGGGGTGGCGTCGGTGGAGCCGTCGTCCACGACCACGATCTGCACCGCCACGTCGGCGCTCTGGGAGGTGAGGGCCTCCAGGCAGCGGCGCAGCTTGGCGGCGCGGTTGCGCGTGGGCACCACGATGGAGAGACCTTGCTCAGGCCGGTCCGGCATCCGACTCACCCTAGCCTCGCTTCGCACCCAGCCGGATCGGGAGCCCCGTCCAGCCGGAAAGCCGTGATCCGCCCGTCGCGCACGATCGGCGTGGCGGCCGGGTCGGTGCGCGTCCAGGCCGCCTCGGGGCTCCGCTTGGGGTCGAACGCCGCGCCGAAGATCACGCCCTCGGCCGAGTAGGGCAGCAGCGGCGGGCTCGTGACGACGTAGCGGTATCCGCCGTCGGCGAGCGCCGCGCGCCAGGCCCGGCAGCTCCGGATCGGCAGGAACGCGCCGTGCGGGCCGCGCCGGGCCACCTGCTCGACGCGGTTCGACAGCTCTTCGCCGAAGAGCGGGTAGGTGCGCACGAAGCCGACCACCGCGATGCGCGAGTCGCTCAGGTCGCGCGCGAAGGCGAGCGGATCGTCGCGGTAGCGGTCGTCGAGGTAGTCGCGCTGCACGACGTAGCCGGCCCCCACCCCGACCGCCAGCGCGGCCGCCAGGCCGGCTCCCAGCGCCGCGCGGGGGATGACCCGCGGGCCGGCGAGCAGGGCGGCGGTCAACAGGCCGAAGGCTAGGGCGATCGCCACACGGCGGAGGTCGCCGGTGCGGATCGCCGAGTCGTCGAGGGCCACCAGCAGGAGGACGCCCAGCGCGCCGTAGTACCACCACTGCCGGGCCACCCACTGCAGCGGCCGCACCACCGGCAGCAGCGCCAGGGCGATCAGCAGCCCGGGCGTCATGTAGCGGAGCGTGAACTGGAAGAAGAACGGCACGTCCCGCGGACCGTCGGCGCTCCGCGGCGTGACGAGGTAGGCCAGCACCGCCGCGAGCGCGGCGGCGCCGAGGGCGCGCTCGAGCGGCCGGCCGGCCACCAGCGCCACGACGATCCCCACCGCCACGAGCGCGAGCAGCGCCCACCACGCCTCCCCGAGGGCCGTGTTCAGGCCGGGCAGGTAGAACTCGCGCCAGATGCTCCCGTCGGTGAGGTAGCTGCTCACCGAGAACGTCTCCGGCAGCGGCGGCGAGGGCAGCGAGACCGGGCCGATGTCGATCCCCACGGCCGGGAACGGGTTGCCCACCCGCACCAGGTTGCGCAGGTACCAGAGGCTCCCCGCCACCAGCACCGCGCCGGTCCACAGCAGCCCGAGCCGGCGCCGCTCCGCCCGCGGCGCCGCGAGCACAACGCCCACGGTGAGCACCGCCACCGGGGCGATCGCCGTGACCTTCGCCGCGAGCGCCAGTCCCGCCGCCATGCCGGCGAGGCCCACCGCCTGCGGCCGCCAGCGCCCGTTGAGGAGCAGCGCGGCGGCCGCCAGCATCAGGGCGCCGGCCACGATGTCGTTGCCGGCGGAGCCGGCCTGAGAGGTCACCAGCGCGGGCGAGGCCAGAAACGGACAGGTGGCCGCGAGGCTGGCGGGGCCGAGGCCGTACGGCCGCCCCACGCACCAGGCCGCGAGCAGGGCCAGCCCGAGCCAGCCCATGTTGATCAGCGGGGAGGCCACATCGCTCCCGATGAGCAGCATCCCGACGGCGTGCAGCAACTCCGAGTTGAACGGGAGGAACGGGATGATCGGGTCGCTGTAGACGAACTCGAGCGACGTGATCGAGCCGTCCTGGAAGAAGCGCGCCGCCACCGGGCCGTGGTAGGAGAGCGTGTCGCTGCTCGTCATACCGTGGCCGAGCACCTCCACCACCTGAACGCCCCACTGGGCGAGCACGAGCGCCGCCCCGACCGCCGCGGCCACCACGGCGAGCCGGCCCGGCACCGGTGCCGGCGGCGGATCGCCCGGCTCCGACGCTGCGCCGCGCCGGGCCGCCCAGACCGCACCCACCCCGGCAAGCGCCAGCCCGAGCACCAGCGGCACCCGCTCGAGCAGCCCCACCACGCCGAGCAGCTGTGCCACCGCCCAGACGATCGCGAGGAACACGACGGCCTCGGCCAGGCGCGCCGGCGCGCCCGACCAGCCGGGCAGCAGGCGCCCTCGAACGGCCGGAGCGGCGACGGCCACGGGTCCGAGCGCCAGCGCCGCCAGCGCCAGCCCCAGCAGGTACTCGCCCGGCCCCACCGTCCGTCAGCTGCCGGTCATTCGTCCGCCGCCCCGGCGGCACGGGTCATCTCGGGCCGCACGCGCAGCTCGTAGACCGTCGCGCAGCCGAAGGAGTGCGTGCGAGCGATCATCGGCCCGAGCTTCGTCCTGAGATCCGCCGACGGACGGCAGCTCGACAGCAGGAAGCGGGCACGCGAGCCGCGGACGAACTTGCGCGACTCCCGGGTCGGAAGCCGGTCGTCGAAGAGCAGGTTCGCCTTGGCCAGGCGCACCAGGTAGTTGGGCGTCCAGGACACGGCGCCGAGGTAGGTCTCGCGGCCGGTCCTGTAGGGCACCGTGTTGCTCAGGTACTCCGCCGCGAGCACGCCGCCGCGGCGCGGATCGCGCTCGAGCCAGTCGAGGGCGCGCTGCTCGTCGTGCAGGAGGTAGTACGGGTAGATGTTGTTCTTGATGTTCGCCCGCGGGAGCTCGAGCTTGTGGATGAAGCCCGGGACGGTGAGCAGGAACAGCGCGGCCACCACCAGCGCGGGCCGCGGGCGCGCCCACACGCTCGTCACGCCCTGCACGGCGAGGATCCCGAGCGGCAGGGCCAGCCCCTGGATCGCGTGGTAGGGGAAGGTGCCCACGGGCAGGAGGTAGACCACGAACGCGGCGAGCGGCCAGACGCGCACCGCGAGGTCCTGCCACGTGGGGGCAGGCAGCCGGTAGGCGAGCGCCGCCGGGATCACCAGCGGGAACATCGTGAGTGCCACCGCCCACCAGGGCCAGGACCAGAGCGGCGACGCGCCCGCGGCGTTCGACTCCGCGGCGAGCTTCCAGGCGTGGTCGGCGTGCGAGAGGATGAAGTAGTAGATCGCCGGCACGGCGCCCGCCCCCAGGATCAGGGCGAGGGCGAGCGGCGGGCGCTCCCGGGTGCGCCGGAAGCGGATCGCCTCCACCGCCATGACGATGAGCAGAAGCGTCGCGCCCTGCCAGGGCTGGAGCCAGAAGACCACGAGCGTGCCGAGCGCGCACAGCCACAGCGTCCGTGGGCGGCGGCTCTCGCGCCAGCGCTCGAGGCCGAGCAGCACGAGCGGCATCGTGAACACGGCGATCGCGGTCATCAGGTAGCCCCACAGGTACTGCCCGCTCCACATCTCGCCGGAGATGAAGTCGAACATGTACTGCCGCGGGTTGCCGCCCCAGTTGGTCCACGCCACCACGGCCACGGCGGGCATCACGCTGAACAGCGCGAGCACGAGACCGGCGCGCTGCTGCCCGCCGGGCGGGAGCAGCCTGCGCACGTAGAGCAGGCACCCCACGAACGTCAGGAGGACCGCCAGCGGCTTCCATGCCTGGTACGCCAGCGGGATCGACACCCCGGTCACGTCGTGCAGCAGCCCGGACAGACCGAAGCCCGGATGGAGGAACGGCCGGTCGCCGGGCGCGAGGTCGAAGCGGTTGCCGATCAGGCCGTGGTGGGCCGCCTCCCGGATCCACGCGAAGTACTGGAACTGATCGGGCGGGAAGAGCCCCTCCACGCCGGACAGCGGCCGCCCCTGGAAGGCGAGCGGCACGAACACGGCGAGCGAGATGCCGACCAGGACCACGAAGCACGCGGCCTCGAACGGGTCGAGCCCGAAGCGGCGCGTGAACGTAGCCAGCGCCGAGCGCGGGCTGTCTGACACGGCTGCCGTGCTCATCGGATCGCTCGCGGCGTGCGCCGACCTCGCCGGATCAGTGGCGCGCCCGCTTCCGGCCGGGAGATGGTCGATCCCCCCACCGCTTTCGTTAGCCTCTCGCGCAATGCTCGGACGGCGCTTCGGGACGCCTCTGATCGGCGTAACCCTAGCCGCGATGGTCCGCCCCCGCCCCCGATTCCGGGCGGAGCCGGCGACCTGACCGGCCGGGCTCTGACGGACCGCGCGGCCGCACCCGCGCCGCCGCGGGCGGCCGTGCCCGCCGCGGCCACGGCAGCTCCCACGCGAACGCTGCTGCCGGCGGCCGCGGTGCTCCTCGCCGGGCCCACCGTGCTGGCCTTCTTCAGCGGCGGCTACGGGGTGGAGTCCCAGCTGCTGGCGGCGAGCGTCACCCTGGTCGTGCTCGGCGTGCTGGCCGCCACCGCGCCGTGGCCGCTCGTGCGCTCGCCGATCGCTCTCGTCGCGCTTGGCGCGCTCATCGGCCTGGCGGTCTGGACCGGGCTCTCGGTCGACTGGAGCCGCATCCGCAACCTCGCGGCCGACGAGACCGCGCAGATGGGGCTGTACGCGAGCTTCTTCGCCGCCGCCCTGATCGTGATCCAGGAGCGCTCGGTGCGCCGCGCCGCGCCGATCGTGCTGCTCGCCGGCGCCGTGACGGTGGCCCTGTACGCACTCGCGGGACGGCTGCTGCCCGACCTCTTCCCGGTCACGCTCAGCGGGAGGGCCGGCTCGCGCATCGAGCAGCCGCTCACCTACTGGAACGCGCTGGGCCTGCTGATGAGCTTCGGAATGCTGCTGGCCGCCGCCTTGGCCGCGAACGAGCGGCTGACCGCCCGCGTTCGCGCGCTCGCCTGCACCGCCGCGGTCCCGTGCGCGGTCGTGCTCTACCTCACCTTCTCGCGCGGCTCGCTCGTGGCCCTCGCGGCGGGGTTCGTGGCGCTGTTCCTGATGCGCCCGCGGCGCGCGCTGCTCGTGGCGGCCGCGGTGGTGCTGGCCGGCGCCGCCGTGCTCGCCCTCGTGCTCCAGCTGCTCCCGGACGTTCTGGAGCTCGGGGGCGGCGATTCCGGCGCCCAGACCGGCCAGGGGGCGATCTTCGTGGCCGCGCTGGCCGCCGTGACCGTGGCGGTGGGCGCGGCTTTCGCCCGCTTCGCCCGGGCGGGACGGGACGACGGCGCGCTCGGCCTCTCCCCGGGCTCCGGCGAGTCCTTGCGATCGGAACGATGGCGGCCGTGATCGGCGTTGCGTGGCTGATCGCCACCGGCTCGGAGAAGACCGATCCGCTCCCCAGCTCGAAGGAGCGCCTCACGAAGATCTCCACGAACCGCGGCGAGTACTGGCGGGTGGCCGTCGACAGCTTCGCGGGCGACCCGCTGACCGGGGTCGGCGCCGGCTCCTACGGGGTCGAGTGGCGACGCGAGCGCGAGTCGGAGGACTTCGCCCAGGACGCCCACACGCTCTACCTCGAGACGCTCGCCGAGCTCGGCCTCGTGGGAGGCCTCCTGCTCGCGACGTTCCTCGGGGCGGTGCTCCTGGGAGTGGCCCGGTCGGGGTCCGACGCCACCGATCCGATCGCACCGGCCGCGGCGGCCTGCCTGGCCGCCTTCCTGGTCCACGTGGGACTCGACTGGACGTGGGAGTTCCCGGCCGTGACCCTGATCGCGCTGCTCTTCGCCGCCGCGGCCGTGCAACCGGCGAGGGCACGTGCACGCAGCGGCACCTAGCTCCCGGGGCCCCCGGCGGCGGGGCCTCGACGGCTTCGAGCTCCTCACCTTCGCCGTCTTCTTCGCGGTCGGCGTGGCGGCGCTGGCGGGCATGCTCGTGCGCGTCTGGAACCAGGGCGGAGTGTTCACCGGCGCCGACTCGTACGTGGCCGTCGACCAGCTCCAGTACATGACCTGGATCCGCCAGGCCGGCGAGCACCTCGCGGTCGGGAACCTCTACGACATCTCCGGCGGCTCGCGCCCGTTCGTGCACCCGGGCGTGCTGCTCGCTGGGCTTCTCGACCGGGCCGGGCTCGGCCTGGTCACCTCCTTCCAGCTGCTGAAGCTGCTCGCCATACCGGTCCTCTTCGCCGGCGCGCTCGCGTACACGCGGCGGTTCCTGGCCGACCGCGGGGACCGCCGCCTCGCCCTCGTGGTGGCCCTGTTCAGCGTCTCTCCGGTGGCGGCGGCCTTCGGCTGGGCCGAGTGGGGCACGGGCAAGCAGCGCCTCCAGCTCGACTTCTTCGCCGGCGAGGCGTGGACCGGCCACTACCTCTGGGGCTACATGTTCACGGCGGTGGCGGTGGGCCTGCTCCCGCTCGGCCTGCTCGCCTACGAGCGCGGACGCGCAGGCGGGAGCGGCCGGCTGCTCGCGGCGGCGGCCGGCGCCGGCCTGCTGTGCGCCTGGCTCCAGCCGTGGCAGGGCGTGACCTTCGCCATCGTCATCGCCGGCGCCGAGGCGCTCTGCCTGCGCGGGCGGCTCTCGCGGGCGGCCGTGGCGGCGGCGGTCCGCGACCTGGCGGCGCCCCTGGCGGCCACCGCCGCGCCGCTCGTGTACTACCTCGTGCTGTCGCGCACCGACGAGGCATGGGAGCTGGCCGGGCGTGCCAACGAGGCCGGCGGCTGGCCGCTCTGGATCATGCTCGTGGGGCTCGCGCCGCTGGCGCTGCCGGCGCTGCTCGCATACCGGCTGCCGGCGCCCGACTTCGGCTCGCTGGCGCTTCGGCTCTGGCCGGTGGCGGCCCTGCTCGTCTTCTACCAGCCGGCCGGCACGTTCCCCGCGCACGCCGTACAGGGCCTCACGATCCCGCTCGCGGTGCTCGCCGCGCTCTGGCTGCGGGGCCGCCTGGGCGACCGGCGACTACCGCTGCTGCTGGCCGCCGGCATCGCGCTGGTGCTGATCGTGCCCGGCCTCGCCTACCGGGTGGATCGCCTGCGCGGCGCCGTGAACGCCGGCCTCCAGCCGTTCTTCCTCGAGCCCGACGAGCACGACGCGCTGCGCTACCTGGAGCGGGCTCCCGGCCCGGGCGGCGTGCTCACCACGGTGTTCAGCGGCCAGGCCGTGCCGGCCTACACGGGGCGCGCCACCTGGGTAGGGGCGCTGTCGTGGACTCCCGACTTCAAGCAGCGCCGGATCGCCACGGACAGGCTGTTCTCCGGGCAGCTCGACGAGCGCAGCGCCGCGCGGCTGGTGGAGCGCTCCGGCGCCCGCTTCGTGTACTCGGACTGCCGCGGCCATCCGGACATCTCGGAGGCGATGGCCGAGGTGGCGGGTACGCCGATGCGCTTCGGCTGCGCCACCGTCTACCGGCTGCGCTGAGCCGGCGGGCTCCGACGCCCACCTGAAATAGAGTCGGCACGCGTGGAGCGCCCCGCCGACGAGCCGACCCCGCTCCTGTCGGTCGTCGTCCCGGTGCTGAACGAGGAGGACGGCCTGCCGGAGCTCCACCGGCGCCTGAACGACGCCCTCGGAGAGGTGCCCGGTGCCGTCGAGGTCGTGTACGTGGACGACGGCTCGACGGACGGCTCGGCGCGGATGATCGAGGGCTGGGCCGCCGACGAGGGCAACGTGGTGCTCGTTCAGCTCTCGCGCAACTTCGGGATGGAGGTGGCGATGTCCGCGGGCATCGACCACGCCACCGGCAGCTATGTGGTGCTGATGCACGCCGATCTCCAGGATCCGCCCGAGCTGATTCCCCAGATGCTGGCCATGGCGCGCGAGGGCGAGGGCGCCGACGTGGTCTTCGCGCGCCGCATCGGCCGCGAGGAGAGCGCCGTGAAGCGCGCGCTCGCAACCTCGTTCTACGGCGTGATGAGCCGCCTTGCGCGGGTGCCGTACCAGGGCCAGGCCGGCGACTTCCGCCTGATGGCCGAGCCCGTGGTCGAGGCGATCCGGCAGATGCCCGAGCGCCGCCGCTTCCTGCGCGGAATGGTGGCCTGGGTGGGCTTCCGCCAGGTACCGATCGAATACCGCCGCGCGGGCAGGACGAGCGGACGCGGGGCCTCATACCCCCAGCTGTTCCGGCTCGCGATGGAGGCGATCGCCTCCTTCTCGGACGTCCCGCTGTCGATCGCGTCCTACTTCGGGCTGCTCACGGCCGGCCTCAGCGCCCTCGCAACCGTGGTGCTGCTCGCGCTGACCCTGGCCGGAGCGCTGGAGGCGAGCGGGGAGCTCTGGATCCTCATCTCCGTGCTCTTCCTGGGCGGCGTCCAGCTGATCAGCGTGGGGATCCTGGGCCGTTATCTGGCCCGCGTGCACGAGGAGTCGCTCCACCGGCCGCTCTACGTGACCTCGCGGGTGGTGTCGCGACGCCGCGACGGGTCCCACTAGCGCGCCGACCGGAACTACGCAACAGTGTGCGGCTCTGGATGCGAACAGGAGGCTCTTGGTAATGAAGTGGAAGACCCTTGCCGTGCTGGCCCTCGTGGCTCTGGCCGGCTGCGGCGGTGGCGACGACGACAGCGACTCGGCTGACAGCGGCAACGGGGGCAGCGACGCGACCCCGGCCGACACGTCTGCGGCGCAGGCGCCCACCGCCGAGCCCGTCAAGGGCAAGCTCACGGAGGCCAAGCTGATCAAGGCGTCCGGGCTCAAGAAGAAGGGCGCCATCTACGCCTGGTCCGACGGCTGCGACGTCAAAGCCGTCGCGGTAGGCAAGGCCAATGTCGAGAAGCTGCAGAAGGCCGCGGAGAATCCCAAGAACGTGATCCCGAACAAGTCGGGCCAGGCGGCGATCGAGATCGTCCAGCCGACGTACCCGTGCGCCGTGCACGCCTCGCTCTTCCTGCGCGGCGTCCCGTAGGCCGGCGCTAGAGCAGGAGCCTGCGCTCGCGGGCGCTGGCCGCGGCGAGCACCGCCAGCTCGGCGAGGTCCACCGCGGCGACGCCGGGCAGCTCGCGCAGCGTGCGGGCCAGCCCAGCCGGGCGCCAGCCGTGCCGGTAGCTGAGATAGGGCAGGCACCAGAGCAGGAAGACCGGGTGCCGCCGCCCGAGCGCCAGCCCCAGTAGCGCCAGGATCAGCCGCGCGTGGGTCTCGCGCCAGATGCGGCCGTGCCAGGGGAAAGCCGCCCGGAGCCGCGGGTGGCGCTTGACAAGGCCCACGAGTGTGCGCCAGCGGACCGTGAAGCGCACGGCCTCGGGCAGCGTGAACTCGTGCACGGCGTGGCTCACGAGCGCATCCGGGGCGAAGACGGCGCTCGCGCCCACCTCGAAGGAGCGCAGCGCCAGGTCCGTGTCCTCCGAGCCGGCGGTGGGGATCGTCTCGTCGAAGCCGCCGAGGCGCTCTAGCAGCGAGCGCGGGTAGAAGACGTTGCAGGTCTCGAAGAACGGACCGAGCCGCTCCACGCGGATCGAGCGCGCACGCGGATGGGCGAGCAGGTGCTCGTCGGCCGGCTCGGGCCGGGTCTGGCCCTGAACGAGGGTGCCGGGCGCGGCGCGGTGGGCCCGCAGGCCCGCCTCGAGCCAGCCCGGCTCGGGGCGGCAGTCGTCGTCGGTGAACGCCACCAGCGGCGCCGTGGCGGCCCGCCAGCCCAGGTTGCGGGCGGTGGCGGGCCCGCGCGAGGGCTCCTGGCGGAGCGCGCGGTCCACCCGCGGATCGCGCAGCACGGCCGCGGTCTCGTCCTGAGAGCCGTCGTCGACGATCACGACCTCGAAGCGCTCGCGCGGCAGCGTCTGGCGCTCGAGCGCGTCCAGCAGGGCGAGCACCCCGCCTGGCCGGTTGCGCGTGGCGACGACGACGCTGACGTCGGGCGGTGCTGATTCGGAACCGAGCGCGCTCATGCCGACGGGCGCGGAGGGTAGGACATCGCTAGCGCCGCCGGGCGCCTGACCCCGGTCTAAGCTCGCCGTTGGATGGCCAGCGAGCGCTTCAGCTTCCCGGCCGGTGAGCTGCGCCACCGGACCGCCCGCGGCGTGCTCGTGAACGGGACCTTCATTCTCGCGGCCGAGGCGCTCGTGGTGGTGCAGCAGGTGCTGGTGGCGCGCTTCCTCTCCGCGGCCCAGGTGGGGCTCTACGGGATCGTCTCGGTCACCGTCATCACGCTGCTCACCCTCAAGCAGGTGGGGATCGACGAGCAGTTCGTCCAGCAGGACGAGGCGGACCAGGAGGTCGCGTTCCAGCGCGCATTCACGCTCGAGCTCATCCTCGGCGGCTTCTTCGCGCTCGGGGTCGCGCTGCTCGCTCCGGTGATCGCGGTGCTCTACGACGACTGGCGGCTCGCCCCGCTGATGCTCGCGCTCGCCTACCTGCCGCTTGCGTTCGCGCTCCAGGCGCCGGCCTGGATCTTCCTGAGGCGCATGGACTTCGTGCGCCAGCGCGTCATCCAGGCGGCGGTGCCCACCGCCACGTTCGTCGTGACGCTCGCGCTGCTGCTCGCCGGGCTGGACGTGTGGGCGCTCGTGATCGGCGCGCTGGTGGGCAACGTCGTGGCCGCGGCGATCGCCGCGCTGCTGTCGCCGTACAAGTTCCGATTCGACCTGCACAGGCCGAGCGTGCGCGTGTACGCCCGCTTCTCGTGGCCGATTCTGTTCGCGGCGGTGGCGGGGCTCGTGATCCGCCAGGGGCAGGTGTACGCCTTCGACGTCCACCTCGGGCTCGCGGGAGCCGGCTTCATCACCCTGGCGGTGACGCTCACCCGCTACGCCGACCGGGCCGACCAGATCGTCACGGCCACGATCTACCCGGCCATCTGCGCCGTCACGGATCGCCGCGAGGTGATGACCGAGCTGTTCATGAAGTCGAACCGCGTGACCGCCATGTGGGCGCTCCCGTTCGGCGCGTTCCTGGCGCTGTTCGCCCCCGACCTCGTGCACTTCGTGCTCGGCGACAAGTGGGAGCCCGCCGTGATCCTGCTCCAAATCCTCGGGATCACCGGAGCCGTGCACCAGCTCGGCTTCAACTGGACGGCCTTCTACCGCGCCGTCGGGATCTCGTGGCCCCAGGCCGTGTACGCCACCGCCGCCGCGCTCGCGTTCCTCGCGGTGCCGCTCCCGCTCCTGTTCGTCGAGGGAATTGACGGGTTCGCCTACGGGATGTTCGCCGTGATGGTCGCGGCCTGGGCCACGCGCGCCGTCTACATCAAGCGCCTGCTCCCGGACGTCCGGCTGACGGCGCTGGCCCTGCGAGCGGCCATACCGGTGGTGGTCGCCTCCGCCGCCGTCCTGCTGATGCGCGTCGTCGAGAGCGGCTCGCGGAGCGCCGGCGTGGCGCTCGTCGAGCTGGCCCTCTTCACGCTCGTGCTCGCCCTCGTCACGTGGCTCATGGAGCGGCCGCTGCTGGGCGAGCTCGCCGGCTACATCAAGCGCCGGCGCGGCGCCGCGGCTACGGCCGCTTGAGCTCGGTGGCGCGCCCGCCGGTCACCGCGAACACGCGCAGCGCCTCCGGCAGGGCAACGCCCGGATAGCGGAGGATGAACCCGGAGCTGAGCGCCTCGGGACCCAGCCTCTGGGCGATGTCCTCCCGCTTGTAGGGCGTCCAGCCAACCGCCACCAGGCGCCCTGAGTCGAACCCCAGAACCCAGCTCACCGGGTGGGGCCGTGGGCTTGCGGTCGTCCAGCCGGGGATGACGACCTCGCCCGGGGCGAGCGCCACGTCCTCCACGAGGCCCTGGGCGGCGCCGGGCGTGACGGGCAGCCGGCGCCCGAAGGTCCAGGTAATCGATTCCCCGGCACCAGAGCCCTCGATCCTGCCGGTGACCACGCCCTTGTAGCGATCCACCAGCAATGGGACCAGCCCGCGGTAGCCCTTGCGGTCGCGCCGGATGAAGCGGTTGCCCGGTCCCGACACGCGCCTGCTCCCCGCGTAGCGAGCGAGCACCTTCGAGCCGACGTAGAAGAGCTGCCCGCCCTCCCGCACGTGCTCCCACGCGGGACCGTCCTCGAGCGCCGGGCGATACACCTGATGCTCACTTTCGAAGTACGCGTTCAGGGCGTCTCTGTCGGTCGCCACGATCGGATCCTCCGGGCCGGCTCGGGCCTCCAGGTAGCGCACGGCCTCCCGGTACTCGGGCCGCCGGCGGTCGGGATCGAAGAACTCGACCACTCCGAGTGCGAGCGCGGCGAGCATCAGCGTGGCGGCCACCGCCGCCACGCGCGGGCGCACCGCCGTCGTCACGGCGCCCACGAGCACGGCGAGGGCGGGGATCGAGGCGCTCAGGTTGCGCGGCCCGAACAGGTCCTCGCCGAAAGCGCCGTACACGGCCAGCCCGACCGGCGTGGCGAGCGCCAGGACGGCAATCAGGACCAGCGGGGAGCCGATGCGCGGCCGGCGCGGCAGCCCACGCCTGCCGAGCTCGACCACCCCTGCGGCCAGCACCAGTGCCCCCGCCGCCGCTAGCAGCACGAGCGCCGCCCGCCCCGGCAGCTCGCCGAGCTTCTGGTAGGGATGGCCGACGAGCGTGCGGAAGACGTTGTCCGCGAAGGACCTCGGCGTGAGCGGCCCCGAGCTGCCCACCACCGCGATGTTGAGCCCCTTCTGTCGCTGGTCGAGGAACGACGGAAGCCACGGCAGGTAGCCGATCGCGATCGCGACGTGCGCGAGCACCAGGGTCCGCAGGCGGTCGCGATAGACCCAGAACGCCCACGCCGCCTGGGCGCCGAGCACGAAGACCGTCGTGTAGTGCGTGTAGCACGCGGCGCAGGCCGCCACGACGTAGATCAGCCACCACGCGCGGCGGCCTCCCTCAAGCGCCTCGAGGAGGGCGAGGGTGGACAGCGCCACGAAGAACATCGCCGTCGTGTAGGCGCGGGCCTCGCTCCCGTAGAAGAGCACGAAGGGCCCGATGGCCACGAGCGCCGCAGCGAGCAGCCCGGCCGGCACTCCGGACACGCGCCGTCCCAGGGCGTACACCACCGGCACCACCGCCGTGCCGAACACAAGCGACGGAAGCCGGATCAGCTCCGGGCCGCCGCCGAGCTTGGCGGAGACCCAGGCGAGCATGAAGTAGAACGGCGGGGTGACCTCCGCCCCGCTCTGCTTGAGGCCCTCGAACACCTCATCGAGGCTCCCGCGCGTCTCGTTGTAGGTCAGCAGCTCGTCGCCGAAGAGGCCCTGACGGATGGCCGCAAGCCGGAGAGCAAACGCGAGCAGCGTGAGCGCGCTGACGGCGATCAGCTCGTTACGCCGGTCCCGAGGCACACGCTTCACCGGATCACGACCCGGCGCGGACAGCCGGAAATGCCCGACGGACCGGTGAGGCGGAACAGCGTGGCGCCGCCGGGCTCGCGCAGCCGGACGGCGGCTGCCGGCGAGCTGAGCGTCCAGCCGAGCTCTGGAGGGCGCTTGTCCGTGTAGGTGCCGAACAGCTCGTTGGCCGGCGTGACCACCACGTACTCGTAGCGGCCGGCGTCGAGCGCGCGGCGCCACTCGCGACAGCCGCGCACGGCGCTGAAGGCGCCATCGGGCCCGCGGCGGCCCAGGTACTGGACGTGGTTGGAGAGGTCGGTTCCATAGAGGTGGTACTGGCGGCTGCTGCCCACCAGCGCCACCCGAGAATCGTCGATATCGCGCGCGAACGCGAGCGACCCGGTCGCGTAGCGGTCGTGCACGAACCCGTCCGCGACCCGCCAGCCGGCGAGCGTGAGTGCGAGCGCCAGGACGGCCAGGCCGCCCGCGACGAGCGGGCTCGTGAGCGCGGGCCGCCGCGTGGCGGCCCACGCCAGGGCGGCGATCAGCGCGAGGCAGGCGAGCGCGGCGAGCGCGCGCGAGGCGTCGAGCGGCTCGACGCCCTGGTTGGTGAGCGTGGCCAGCAGCAGGCCGAACAGCACGGCCTGCACCCACGCGCGGGCGGCGAGCGAGCGCAGCCACGGGACCAGCGGGAGCAGCACGAGCCCCAGGGCGAGGGCCGGCGCGGCGTAGCGCGCGGTGGCACTGAAGAAGATCGGGAAGCCCTCGGGCCCGGCGGCCGTGTTCGGAGCGACCGCGTAGGCCACCAGCCCGATCGCCCCCACCCCCCCGAGCATCCGGTGCATCGGATTGGCGCCGCGAACGACGGCCAGCACGATCCCCGCGAGCGCGAGCGCGGCCACGACTACCCAGACCGTGCCGAAGCGGTCGTGGAAGCCCGGGAAATACACGGTGCGCCAGATCTGCGTGTCCGTGAGGTAGTGCGCCACCGACGGGTCCTGCAGGAACGGCGGCGAGGGCAGATGAAGCGGCCCGAAGCCGAACCAGGGCAACGGGTTGCCGATCGTGAACAGGTTGCGGGCGTACCAGAACCCTCCGGCGGCCAGAAGCGCCCCGAGCCAGGCGCCCGCGACCGCGCGCCGCGCCGCCCGCGGCACCACCAGCGCCAGGCCGACCGTGATCGCACCCACGATCCCGAAGACGGTGAGCTTGGTGCCGAGCGCGATCCCCGCCGCCAGGCCGGCCACCGCCACCGGCTGCCAGCGCCCCTCCCACTCCAGGAGGAGCGCCACGGAGGCGAGCAGCAGCGCCAGCGCCACGATGTCGTTGTCGCCGCTCCCGGGCTGGGACTGGGCCAGCGCGGGCGATGCCAGCACCAGCGCCGCGAGCAGCAGCGTGGCCGGCCCGAGCCCGTGCGGGCGGCCGACGCACCAGGCGGCGAGCAGCGCGAGCGCCAGCCAGCCGAGATTGATGAGCGGCGAGAGCACGTCGCTGCCCATGAAGACGATCCCGAGCGCGTGGAGCAGCTCGGAGTCGAACGGGAAGAACGTGAGCGTCGGGTCGTTCAGCAGGAAATGAAGGCCCGTCACGCCGTGCTCCTGGACGAAGCGCGCCGCCACCGGCCCGTGGTAGCGCAGCGTGTCGCTCCCGTACATGCCCGCGTCGAGCGCGTCCACCGTGCCCACCGCCCACTGGCCCACCACCACGGCGGTCCCGGCCGCGGCGAGGAGCAGGCCGGCCCGGCCGGGCCGGGGCGCCGTGCGTGGCCTCTCCGCCGCGCGCGACGGGGGCACGAGCCAGGCCACCATGGCCCCGCACAGGACCGCGGCGGCAGCCACCGGGAGCGGCCGGAGCAGCCCGATCACGCCGAGCAGATGGGCCAGGGCCAGCAGCAGGGCGAGGCCCAGCACTGCCTCGGCGAGCCTTGCCGACGCGCCGGTCCAATCCGGCAGGAGCCGGCCGCGCAGACGCACCGCGGCGAACACGAGCGGTGCGAAAGTGAGCGCTAGCAGCGCCACTCCCGCCAGGTAGCGACCGAGAGTCATTGGGTGATCAGATGCCTGTGGCCCGCCGGGGCGGGCAACCCTATTGGAAGGGCCGACGCACCCGGGGAGGGTCCCGGAACCCCTGTCGAACCGTCTCGCCGGACCGGGGGTCTGCTCTAGGATGCCCCCGGTGGGAGACCGCCGCCCTCCAGTGCGCGTCCTGCTCGCGGTTGGACTCGTGGCGGGATCGACACTCGCCCTGCAAGTCCTGCTGACGCGGGTCTTCGCAGCCGTCCTCTACTACCACTTCGGCTTCATGGCCATCTCGCTGGCCCTTCTCGGGGTCGGCGCCGGGGCGATCCTCATCTACGTCCGCCCCGACCGGTTCGCGAGCGACCCGCTCGAGCGCTCCCTGGCGCGCTGGAGCGCCCTCTACGCCGGCCTGCTGGTGGTGGCGGTGCTCATCCTGGTGCGGCTCGACTACACGCTCGGGGACGAGATCACGGCCCAGTTCGTGTTCAACCTCGCGGCGGCGTGCGTGCTGGCGGCGCTCCCCTTCCTCGCCGCGGGCATCGTGATCGGCCTCGCCGTGCGCGGCTATGCCAGCTCGATCGGCCGCGTCTATGCCTTCGACCTGGCCGGTGCCGGCATCGGCGCCGCGGTGGTCGTGCCGCTGATGTGGATCTTCGACGCGCCCACCCTGCTCGTGTCGCTGGCGCTCGTGGCCGCGCTGGCTGCGCTGCTGTTCGCCTCCGGCCACAGAACCGAGATGCGGCTGGCCGGCGGCACCTTCGCGGGCGCGGTGCTGTTCCTGGTGCTGGCCGGCACCACCGGCCTCGTCTACCTCTCACCGCTCGGCCAGGAGCCCGAGGTCGAGCGCTGGACTCCCCTCGGCCGCGTGCTCGGCTACCTGCCCGGCCCGGAGCTCCGCAACGGCAACGTGGTCTACGACCGCAACTTCGGCGAGATCATTCCCTACAAGCGCGGCGAGCCGCTCCCGGACTGGCGGCCCCTGCAGGAGGGGCCGCAGACGATCGGCTACTCGCTCACGCCTCGCGGCGACGCGCTGGTGATCGGCGGCGGCGGCGGGCGCGACGTGCTCGCGGCGCTCACCTCCGGGATGCGCCGCGTGGACGTGGTGGAGCTCAACCACGGCATCCGCAACGTCGTGAACGACGACCTCCGCGACTTCTCCGGCGGCCCGTACACGCTGCCGCGCGTGCACACGACGATCGGCGACGGGCGCTCCGCGGTCGCGGAGAGCGACCGCGACTACGACCAGCTCCAGATCGGCTACGTCGACACCTTCAGCCCGAGCGGCGCGCAGGCGTTCGCGCTCACCGAGCACAACCTCTACACGGTGGAGGCCTTCCACGAGTTCTTCGACCACCTGAAGCCCGGCGGCGTGCTCAACCTGGCGCGGCCGGTGGAGCACAACGGCGAGGAGGCCCTGCGCGCGACGGTGCTCACCCTCGACGCCCTCAAGAGCTACGGGGTGAAGAACCCGGAGCGCAACGTCGTGGTGATCCTCGCGAACTACGCGACCCCGTTCCGCGGGTTCGAGTACGGCACGATCCTCGCCAAGCTCGAGCCGTTCACGCGGGCGGAGCTCGACCACATCGCGCGGCTGGCGAAGGTGCGGAGCACCGGCGTCGCGTTCGCTCCGGGCGGCCCGAACATCCGCGAGTGGGGCCAGCTGGCGAACGCGTCGAGCCCGATCGCCTTCTGCAAGGCCTACGAGCTCGACGTCTGCCCGCCGACCGACGACAAGCCCTTCTTCTTCAACATGAAGCGGCTCGAGGACGTGGGCGGCGCCTCCACCACCGGCAGCCTCGGCATCCCGGACCCGATCCTGCTGCTCCTGATCACGCTCGGCATCCTGCTCGTGCTCGCCGCGCTGGCGTTCGTGATCCCGCTCTTCCTGGTCGGCCGCGCGGGGCGCCCCACGGTCGGCTCGCTGCTCTTCTTCGCCGCGATCGGGCTGGGATTCCTGCTGCTCGAGGTAGCCCTGATCCAGCGCTTCGTCCTCTTCCTGGGCTTCCCCACGTACGCGCTCTCGGTGGTGCTCTTCGCGCTCCTCGTCTTCACGGGAGTCGGCTCCCTGCTGTCCGCACGCGCGGGGCCGGACCCCAAGCGCGTGCTGGTTGGGGCGCTGACGGTGGCCTGCGTGCTGATCGCCGCCAGCGCCTACGGGCTCCAGCCGCTGCTGAGGGAGCTGATCCAGCTGCCGTTCGCGATCCGCGTGATCCTCACCGTGGTGCTGCTCGCGCCGCTGGGCATCACGCTGGGCATGGCCATGCCGATCGGGATCGGGCGGCTGCAGGCCGAGTATCCGGACGGCGTTCCGTGGGCCTGGGGCATCAACGGCATCGCATCGGTGCTCTCGTCCGTGCTCGCCATCTTCGTGGCGATCAGCTTCGGCTTCGCGATCACCACGCTGGTGGCGCTCGCCTGTTACCTCGGCGCCCTCGCGCATGCGCTGTTCGCGCCCTGGCCTGACGCCGAGGGTGACGAGGGCGGCGAGTCGAAGCGGCGCGCCGAGCCGGTCTCAGAGCTGGCTGTCTGAGCCTGCGCCCGGCTGCCTGACCTCGTACAGGGTCGCGCAGCCGTAGCCGCGCGCGGTTGCGATCGGCTCGAGCGCCGGGCGCAGGTCGGTCCGCACGTGGCAGTCGGCGAGCACGAAGCGCACTCCGCTGTCCTCCACGAAGCGGCGCGCGTCCGCCGGCGACAGCCGGCCGGCGAAGAGGTTCGAGACCGCGGCCGAGCGCTCGCCGAAGTCGGGCGACCAGGACGGCGTGGCCACCCAGGTCTCGTGGCCCGTCCGGTACGGGACGAGCGCCGCGAGGTTCACCGGCGCCATCACCCCTCCGTCCTGGACCCGTTCGAGCGCGTCGAGCGCGTCCCGCTCGCCCGGCTGGAGCAGGTAGGGCTGCTCGTTCAGGTAGACGGCGCCGCGGGCGGACCGGATGCGGTCGAAGGTCCCGGGCAGGATCAGCAGGGCGCACAGGGCGGCCACGCCCGCCACCGCCAGCGTGCGCTCGCGCCCGCCGCGGGCGGTCAGACGCCCCACGTACGGCGCAAGGCCGCGCACGGTGAGGATGGCCAAGGGGATCGAGAGCCCGTTGAGCGCGTGGAAGCGGACGGGCGTGGGCGGTGCGAGGCAGAGCGCCAGCCCGAACGGCGCCCACAGCCAGAGGATCCGCTCCTGGAAGTCCATCGGCCGGCGCCGGTAGGCCAGCAGCGCCGGGATCAGGAGCGGGGCCAGCGCGAGCCCCGCCCGCAGCGTCAGCATGCCGTCCAGGGGCTGCTCGTAGTTGGCCTGGCCGAGCTCCCAGGACGCGTCGAAGTGGGGCAGCAGGAAGTAGTAGACCGCGGGCAGGAGCGTGGCGCCCACGACCGTCACCAGGACGGGCTGGACGGAACGAGGCGCGACACGCGCCGCGCGCACCTCCCAGAGGCCCGCCGCGGCCACGGTGGCGAGCACGATCGCCCCCTGCCAGGGATGGAGGGCGGTGGTGAGCAGGCCGCCGACCGACGCCGAGACGACCCAGCGCCGGGTCGCCTTCGGGCCCTCGGCCCGGAGCGCCCGCTCGGCCGCCAGGAACACGAGCGGCGTCAGCCCGGCCGCGATCGCACCGAACGGGTACCCCCAGAAGTGCCCGGGACCCCAGATCTCGCCGGAGATGAAGTCGAAGCTGCCGCGTCCGGTCTCGCCCCAGAGCGGCGAGAGCACCGCCAGCGGGGACACGAAGAAGAGCCCGAGCACGAGCGCCACCCGCCGCTGCCACTTCGACTCGAGCGTCCGCCGCACGTAGGCCCACGTGCCGAGGAAGAGCACGGCGACCGCCACCGGCTTCCAGAAGAGGTACGCGAGCGGGGCCGACAGGCCGAGCGCGTACAGCAGCCCGGACACCACCAGGGCGGGCTGTAGGTACACGTGCGAGTCGGCCCGCATGTCGAACGGGTTGGCCACGAGCAGGTGGCTCCCGGCGTCCCGCGTCCAGGCCAGGTACTGGCCCTGATCCGCGACCACGTAGCCCTCCCAGCCGCCGAAGATCCCCCCGTGCACGAAGATCCAGAAGAGGAACGCCAGCGAGAGCCCGGCGAGGCAGACCAGAACAGCGAGATCGAACCGGTCGAGCTTCCCGCCCGGCTTCAGTGCCGACACGCCGCGATGATAGGCAGCCCTCAGCTCGGCGGTTGCAGCTCCGTGGCGCGCGATCCCACCGCCGCGAAGATCCTGATCCGCCCCGAGCCGGCCAGCTCCTCGGCGTGCTCTACCGGCACGGTGATCCTGAAGCCGCATCCGTCCACCTGATGCCCGTAGGCGGCAGCCACGTCCGGCCTCAGGACGGTCGCGGACGCGATTCCGATCGCGCGGTCGCCGTCCACCACGAACAGCGCGTCGGCTGGACGGCTGCCGTCGGCCGCCACGGCCCAGGCGGTGGCGCTCAGCTGGCCGCTCGCCCCTTCGACCGCCTCCTCGACGCCCTCGACCGCGCCCGGTGTGATGACGATGTCGCGGCCGGGCGACAGGGCGATGACCTGCCTGCCCCCCACCGTCTCGAGCCGCCCTTCGACCTTTCCGGCGTAGCGACCGACTCCGAGCCGCCGGAGGCCAGGGAACTCCTTGCTGTCGACGAGCGCGTAGAAGCCGCCCGGGCCGGCGAAGCGCGGAAGGACTGCGAGCGCACCGACCTCGCCGCGCACGAGGAACACGCTGCCGCCCGCGGCGGCGCGGCGCCAGGCGGGCGCATCGTCGGCGAACTCGTCGAGGATCGGGTGGCCGTGGAGGTAGACCTTCAGGGCGTTCACGTCTCCCAGCCCGCGCACGATCGGCTGGCCGGGCGGCGCCTCGTCCTCCAGGTACTCCGCCACCTCCCTCGACTGCGGACGCAGCTGGTCCCTATCGAGGCCGTGGCCCAACGCCAGGAGCATTGCCACCAGTACGAGCGCCACCGCCGGCACGGAGACACGCGGGGCGAAAGCAGTGAGCGCGGCGCCCGTGAGCACCGCCAGCGAGGGGAGCGATGCCAGGAGGTTCCGGGACGCGTACAGGTCGTCGGCGACCAGCGCGTAGAGCAGCAGCCCGACGGGGACGACGGCCGCGGTCAGCAACAGCAGGACCATCGGGCTCGACGGCCGCCATTCCCCGAGTCGCCCGGCACGCCGGAGCCGCAGCGCCGCCACGACCAGCACGCCTGCCGCCGCCACGCCGAGCAGCACCAGCGCCGCATCCCCGGGCACCGTCGGCAGGTGCCGGAACGGGTGGCCGACCACCAGGCGCATCACCAGCTCGAAGGCGGTGCCCACGTCCAGGTCCACGCTCGCCCCGATCACTCCCGTGTAGAGGTCCTTGTCGCGCTGCTCGAAGAACGTGGGAAGCCAGGGAACGAAGGCGAGCGCGACCGCCGCGTAGACGACCAGCAGGACCTTCAGGCGCTCGCGGTGCGCGAAGATCGCCCAGAGCGCCTGGGTCCCGACGATGAAGATGGCCGTGTAGTGGGAGTACACGGCGCAGGCCGCCGCCAGCGCGTAGATCACCCACCAGCGCGTTCGGCTGTCCTCGACGGCGCGGAGCAGCGCCAGCATCGACAGCGCCACGAAGAAGACCATCGTCGCGTAGGGCCGGGCCTCCACGGAGTAGAAGACCGCGAACGGGCTGAGCGCCACGAGCGCCGCCGCCAGCAGCCCGGCCTTCGTTCCCACGACCTGCCTCCCCAGCGCGTAGACGACTGGCACGGTCGCGGTGCCGAGCAGGAGAGACGGCAACCGGATCAGGACGGTGTCATCGCCGAGCTGAGCGGATGCCAGGGCGGCCAGGAAGAAGAGCGGCGGGTTGATCTCGTTGCGGTCGAGGCCGTCGCCGAGGCCGGAGAGGCCTCCGCTGATGTCGTCGAGGGTGAAGAGCTCGTCCCCGTAGAGGCTCTGGTCGATGCCGATGACCCGCACGACGAACGCCACGAGCGTCAGGGCGACGATCGCAAGAGTGGCCGGATCCCGGCTACGAGAGTGCGCGAGTTGAAAGGTCCATTGGTTGTTCGATCAATCAACTCACGCTGACTGATGCGGCGATCCTAGACCGGGCGGCGCGCCACCACGACCACACTCAGGCCCCACGGAAAGCGCACGCGGTCCTCGATCGGCCGCCACAGCTTGAGCATGCGCTCATACACCGCCAGGGACCGGGCGCCGAGCCGCTCCGACGTGGAGCGGCGCTTGGCGAGCCAGCCCGCCACGCCCAGCAGGTTGAACGAGTAGAGGTCCTCGACCTCGAGGCCGGCGGCCTCCACGACCTCCCGGAGGCGCTCCCGCGTGTAGCGCCGGTGATGCCCGTAGGCCGAGTCGAGCGCGCCGTAGAGGCGCGGGTGGGCGGGCACCAGGATGACCAGATGGCCGCCGGGGCTGAGCGCGGACGCCATCGCGGCCGCCGCCGCATGGTCGTCCTCGATGTGCTCGAGCACGTTCTGGCAGAGGACGAGGCCCCACTCTCCGGGGGTCGAGGCGATCGCCGGCGACTCCGGCAGCCCCTCGGTGGCGATCGTGACGCGCGGATCGGAGCCGAACCGGCCGTGCAGGTAGTCGGAGAGCGCGGCGTCGAGCTCGACGAGCAGCAGCCGCTCCACGCCCGCGTCGAGCAGGCGCTCGGTGAAGGTGCCCACCCCGGGTCCGACCTCGACCGTGGCGGGCGCCACGAAGTCGCTGAACTGGGCGAACATCCAGTTGGCCAGCCCCGTGGCCCCGGCCAGCTCGTCCAGATCGAACGGAGCCGGGGATGTGCTCGGGGTCTGTGTGGCGCCGGCCTCCATCAGGGCGGCGAATCTAGCGCGTCCGCCTGCGGCCGAGGAGCAGCAGCCCCGCCGCCGCACCGAGCCCGAGCAGCGCCGCGGCGCTCAGCCAGGCCCCCGCCTTCGCGCTGGCGGGCTCGTAGCTGAACACCACCCGGCTGGTCCCGGCGGGCACCTGCACGCCCCGCACGAGGTAGTCCACCCTCCGGATCGGCTCCTCCTCGCCGTTCACCGTCGCCTTCCAGCCGGGGTAGGCCACGTCGCTCAGCACGGCGAGCCCCTCGCGAGTCGCACGCGTCTCGAGCACCACCCGCTGCGGCTCGTACGAGACGATCCGCGCCGGCGAGGCCGGCGGCGACCCGCTCCGCGCGAGCCCCGGAAGCTCCCGCTCGGTCACCGCCACCCTGCCGAGGTCGGGCCCGGACGGATCGCCCACGGCCTCGAGAGCCTCGTCGGCGCCGTCGACCACCTGCTGGGCGTGGACCACGAACGCGCGCGGCAGCGCGCTCGGGTTGCGGTAGATGCGGCCGTCCGGCTGGTCGTAGGCCGTCCGAAGGCCGTCCAGCCCGAGCTCCCGGCGGCTGATGCCGATGCGATCCGCGTAGGCCTGCTCGTCCGGCGGCACCATCACGTCCGTGACCCCCAGCAGCCCGAGCACGCGCAGGGTGGCGGGGTTCACGGTGAGCACCCACTGCGGCGCACCCGGCTGGTAGGGCAGCGGGAACACGTACTTCCGCCAGATGACGTCGTAGCGCTTCTCGATCGGGAAGTCGTAGTTGCGGGCGTCGTAGAGGCCGTAGCTCATGGCGTGGTTGGGTGCCAGCCCGCGGTCGAAGGCCACGAAGCGCGCCGGGCGCCGGCTCTGCAGGTAGCGGATCGCCGGCGTGGTGGGCAGCGAGGCCTCGTCAGTGGAGATGGCGGGGTTGAAGCCGGCGCCGGCCCTGAACAGGTCGAGGCAGATGAGCGCCACGGCCAGCGCGGCGAAGGCGCCTCCGGCGAGGCGCCCACGCGCGCGCGCCGCCAGGAGCGCGCACGCCAGCAGGCCGAAGAGGGCCCACCAGAAGAGCGCCCGGGAGTGGATCACGTCCACCTCCGGGGTCGGGTCGATGAAGCCCAGCGCGAGCTTCGCCCCCTTCCAGAGCGTGCCCGGGGGCGGCCAGGTGGCCAGCACGTAGACCGTGGGGATGGCGAACGCCACCAGCGCCACGCCGATCACGAGCCGGCGGCCGGCCGGCGAGAGCGCGCCGCGGAGGTCGTCCAGGCCGAACCCGGCCAGCAGCGCCAGCGCCAGGAGATAGATCACGATCAGCCGGGTGTTGTTGGTCTGCCCGAGCACCGGCACGGCTCCGACCAGGTCGAAGAGGCCGGGCAGGCCGAACGTGAGCGCCAGGCAGAGCAGGACGACCCCGAACAGGAAGCGGCGCTCGGCAAGGCCCGCGATCGGCGTGCCCGAGCGTCGCCGCAGCGCGGGGATGGAGGCGATCAGCGCGAGCATCACGGGCAGCGCCCCGGCGTAGAGCGCCCTGGCGATGAACAGCCCCGCCGCGCCCAGCTCCACCGAGCCGCCGCTGGCGTCCGTGGGGGTGCCGAAGTACTCGGGCAGGGCCATGGCGAGCAGCCAGGTGCGCTCCAGCTTGATGTCCACGCCCTCGCGATTGCCGAAGTCGGCCGAGTGCGTGAGCAGCTCGGTGAACGGCAGCAGCACGACCGCCGAAAGCACCCCGCCGGCGATTCCGCCGGCCACGAACCAGGTGGCCACGCTGCGCGGCGACGGGCCGTCGCGGGCCACGGTCGCGACCCGGAAGATCGCGTAAGCGAGCGCGAGGCCCACGGCGTGGAAGGTCGATTCCGGATGGCCGGCGAGCAGCGAGAGCGCCACGAGGAGCGCGAGGCCGAGCGCCGACCGGAGCCCCGGTCTTCGGGTGACCTCGTCGGTGGCCACCAGGAGCAGTGGGATCAGGACGTAGACGCTCCCGATCGGATACATCAGGTGCACGACCACGTAGAGCCCGAAGCCGAACACCACGCCTCCGGCCATCGCGGCCCAGAACGACTGCCCGAGCCGGCGGGCCAGCAGGTACGTGCCGAAGCTCGCCACGAACAGCTTGATGGCGGCCACGAGCCCCAGCGACCACCAGAACGGGAGCAGGTAGCTCGGGAGGCTGAACGGGGAGAAGACGCCCGACTGCATGTTGGCCAGGTAGGGCCGGCCCGCGGCCATGTGCGGGTTCCAGAGCAGGTCGTCGCCCGGCAGCTCCGAGCGCGTGTACTCGAGCCAGGGGATGAACTGGAAGGCCGGGTCGTAGAGCTCGGTGTTCGAGGGAGCCGTGAATCCCTCGGGCGCCGCGGCCGACCACGGGATCTGCGAGTACAGGTAGTCGGTGGAGGAGAGCGTCCTGCCCGGGATCAGGGCGGGCGCGACGAAGACCAGCGACAGCGCCGCGAAGATCGCCGCCGCGAGCGCCGTCGGGTTCCTGGCGGCGAGGCGTTCCAGCACCGGCGGGGCATGGTAGTCGAGGCGCTCGCCGACCGGGTGAGGTACAAGTAAGGCGAATGACGACACCGACCTCACGCGCGGCCTCATCCGCGACGGCCGCGTTCGCGGCCGGGGCGGACCTCCCGAGCGAGCAGCCGCTCGTGAGCGTGATCATTCCCGCCTACAACGAGGCCGCGACGCTCGAAGAGGTCCTGCGCCGCGTGGCGGAGCAGCCACTCCGGATCGAGTCGATCGTGGTGGACGACGGCTCGAGCGACTCCACCCAGACCGTGCTCGAGCGCCTCCAGCGCGAGGGCGTGGGCGGGCTGCGCTCGCTACGGCACGCGACCAACCAGGGGAAGAGCGCCGCCGTGCGCACCGGCATCGCCGAGTCGCGCGGCGACATCGTCCTGATCCAGGACGCCGACCTCGAGTACGACCCCCAGGACATACCGCGGCTGGTGGCCCCGATCGTGGAGGGGCACGCCGACGTGGTCTACGGCACGCGCCTCCGTGGCGGCCAGCCCCAGCGTGCCCACCTCTTCTGGCACTACGTGGGCAACCGCTTCCTGACTCTTCTTACGAACGTCCTCTACAACACGACGATCTCGGACATGGAGGTCGGCTACAAGGCCTTCAAGGGCGACCTGATCCGCTCGGTCCCGCTGGTGTCCGACGGCTTCGGCTTCGAGCCGGAGGTCACCGCCAAGCTGCTGCGCCGGGGCGACATCCGCCTCTACGAGATCCCCGTGTCCTACTACGGGCGGACCTACGCCGAGGGCAAGAAGATCACGTGGCGCGACGGCGTGACCGCCGTGCGCCTGCTGCTGCGCTTCCGCTTCATGTGATCGCGCGACCTCAGCTCCCGCTGAGGTCGCCCAGGTCGAAGCGCGCCCCGCTGCCGCGCGTGGCGTAGATCGAGAAATGCGAGGAGTCGAGCCGCGGCGCCGGCACGTTCACCCGCGTGCCCTCGACCCGGATCTCTCCGTCCCCCGCGCCGAACGCGAGCGTTATCGGCTCGCCCCTCCGTGCCGGCACCTGTGCGCCCCCTACGCGGATGCCCCCGGGGGTGCGGGTGCCGCGCAGCTTCCAGATCTCGTCGCCCTCCCCGCTGAGGCGCAGCTCGAAGCGGCCCCGCGGCAGGGTCACGTCGAGGCTCCCGGACAGGCCGTCGACCTTCTCGGTGGCGTGCAGCTCGGTGACCGCCGCGGGCGTGCGCCGGAGAACGAGGACACCCTCCCCGGCCCGGCACCAGAACCCGCCGCCGTCGCGGATCTCGAACTCGAGCGCCCCGACGTCGAAGGGACCGAAGCAGTCGGCCATCCAGGGAGCCAGCGGCGGGCCGGCCCGGCGTGCGAGGAAGCCCTCGGGCAGCCCCGGCGCGGGTGCGTAGCCCGACTCGATCACCTGGTTCAGCTTCCAGATGTAGCTCGACTCCTCGCGGCCGTTCCCTGAGGCGTAGATCTCCCAGAAGAGCAGCTCCTGCGGGCTGGCGAAGCCGATCGGCTTAACCGCGTCGAAGCGCCTGTCGAGCAGCGCGTCCACCAGGTAGCGCGGCTGGCGGCCCACGGACAGCAGGTCGGCGAAGTTGTAGAGGTTCGGGTACACCACCCCCTGCGGCTTCACGTTCAGGTCCGCGTGGACCTGCTCGTACATGAGATGCGAACGCGCGTAGTCGAGCCAGGGGGCGGGCAGCTCCTCGAACTCGCGGCTCTGGCCGGCCTCGGCCACGTTCAGGCTCGCGACCTTGCCGCCCGGGATGACGGCGACTACGAATGCCAGCACGAGCGCACCCGCGGCCACCAGCGCGGTCCACTGGCGGCCCGCCGCACGCCGGTAGGCCACGGCCAGCACCATCCCCACCGCCCAGGCCAGGCCGATGTACTGGTTGGTGTCGCCGCCCAGCTGGGTCCTGAAGTAGACGGCCGCCGGGAAGCCGAGGATCAGGAACAGGCCCAGCAGCGTCAGCAGCCGCAGATCGAAGGAGCGGGCCAGCATCGTCCTGACCCGCCGTTGCCCGCCCGAGAGGCGCGCCTCGAGCAGCCCGCCCACCGCCACGAGCAGCGCGAGCACGAGCCCGAACCCGACGGCGCGCGCGCCCTCGCGGGCGTAGTCCCCGAAGGTGGACACCTTGGGGTGGTCGAGCCCCAGCTCGAAGACGAAGTAGAAGGCCCAGCCGCCGGTCAGGAGGCTCAGCAGCCCCAGGATCGCCAGGTTGAGTGCGAGCAGGGCCGCGCAGAAGGTAAGCCCCCGGCGCCAGTCCCAGGCGCCCAGCAGCGGGCCCGCGAGCATCCAGAGCGCCGCAGCCACGGCCACCACGAGGGTGTTCTGCTTCGCCCAGAAGGCGGCCGACAGGAGGACCACCGCGGCCACCGTGTCGCGCCGCCCTCCGCGGGCCAGCATGACGAGGCCGAAGAGGGCGAACGCCCAGGCCACGTGATCCGCGCGGCCCTCGTAGAGCAGGTTCAGCCCCAGCGCGCTCACGAGCCACCAGGCCACGGCACCCACGCCGACCGCCGCGGCGAGCCACAGGAGCCGGTCGGTGCGACCGCGCCCGCCGAACGGATAGACGAGCGCGGCCACGAGCCCCACGAGCGCGAGCGTGGCGGCCATGTTGAGGGTCACCGGCCAGCCGTTCCAGAGCCGGAGGTGGTGGAACAGGCTCACGAGAAACGGGAACAGCGGCGTGTACAGCTGCCCTGTGTAGCCCTCGTCGGGGTCCTGGTAGATCGTGTGGCCGAGGTAGAGCACCTCGGCGTCGCTGTTCGGCGTCGTCGCGTAGCCGATGTCCGGGTGCGACGACGTCAGGAGCCGCGCCAGCGTCACGGCTATGCCCAGCAGCACGGGCGCCCCGAGCAGCAGCGGGGCGAGCCGGTGCGCCGCGACCGCGGCGATGCTTCGCTGCGACTCGCGCGCGAGTCCGGCGCCACCCGTCATCGGGGTCACATTACCTTCGAGATGCGTAGGGTCCGCTTGCTGTGAGCACCTCAAACTCCACAGCGCTCGTCACCGGCTTCCCGGGCTGGCTCGGGAACCGGCTCATGAACTTCCTGCACGAGCCACACCCGGACTACCCCGTCATGCGCCAGCAGCCGCGCTTCGACCGCGTGCGCTGCCTCGTGCTTCCCGGCACCCCGGCGGAGGCCGTCCGGGGCCGCTATCCGGACATCGAGGTGGTCGAGGGAGACATCCGCGACCCCGGCGCGGTGGGGCGCCTCTGCGCCGGTGCGCAGGGCGCGACCGTCTTCCACCTGGCGGGCATCATCCATCCGCGCCGGATCCAGGACCTCTTCGACATAAACACCGGCGGCACGCGCCACCTGCTCGCGGCCGCGGCCGCGGCGGGGGTGCGGCGCGTCGTGGCCACCTCGTCGAACAGCCCTGCCGGCGCGAGCCGCGATTCGTCGACCCGCTTCGACGAGCAGAGCCCCTACAACCCGTACATGGCCTACGGCCGCTCGAAGAAGCTGATGGAGGACGACCTGAACGCGGCCCATGCCTCCGGAGCCGTGGAGACCACGATCCTGCGGCCCTGCTGGTTCTACGGGCCCGAGCAGCCGCCGCGTCAGAGCCAGTTCTTCCAGATGATCCGGCAGGGCAAGGCGCCGATCGTGGGCGACGGCGAGTCGCGGCGCAGCATGTCGTACGTGGACAACACCTCGCTCGGCCTCCTGCTGGCGGCCGCGGCGCCCCAGGCGGCCGGTGAGACGTACTGGATCGCCGACGAGCGCGCGTACTCGATGAATGAGATCGTGGACACCGTGGAGAACCTGCTTGAGAATGAATTCGGGATGGAGGTGGCGCACGACCGGATGCGGCTGCCCTCCATCGCGAGCGAGGTGGCCCTGGCGGTGGACGCGACCATCCAGCGGACCGGGCTCTACGAACAGCGGATCCACGTGTTGAGCGAGATGAACAAGACGATTGCCTGCACCATCGAGAAGGCCCAGACGCAGCTGGGCTACCAGCCGCGCGTGGAGCTGCAAGAGGGCATGCGCCGCTCGATCCGCTGGTGCATCGAGGCCGGGCAGGAGATCTAGACCCGATGGCCACCGCCGCCGCAGGGGTCGGCGTGCGCAAGGGCACGGCGCGCCTCGTGCTCGAGACGATGAGACCCCGCCAGTGGGTCAAGAACGTCTTCGTGCTCGGCGGCCTCGTGTTCGCGGGCGAAACGCTGCACGCGGACAAGGTCGGCATCGCCCTCGTGGTGTTCGCGGCGTTCTGCCTGGCCAGCAGCGCGGCGTACCTCGTCAACGACGTGATGGACATGGAGGCGGACCGGCACGCGCCGCGCACCGCGTCGCGACCGATCGCGCGCGGGGACCTGGCACCGGGCACGGCGCTCCTGGCCGCCCTGGCCTGCACCCTCCTGGCGTTCGCGCTCACCGCGGCGGTGAGCAACTGGCAGACGCTGCTCACGCTCGCCGGCTTCGTGGCGCTCCAGGTCGCCTACTCGTACAAGCTCAAGCACGTCCTGCTGGTCGACGTGATCGCGATCGCCACCGGGTTCGTGCTGCGCGCCTACGCCGGGCTGATCTGCATCGAGGTGCGATTCTCGGTATGGCTGCTCCTCTGCACCGGGCTGATCGCGCTCTACCTGGCGCTCGGCAAGCGGCGCGGCGAGGCCGTGGCGCTGGGCGGCGCGGCCGCGCCTCAGCGCCGGGTGCTGGAGGGCTACTCGGTCGGCCTGATCGACGAGCTCACGCGGGTGGTCACCCCGTCGATCCTCGTGAGCTACGCCCTCTACGCCGTGCTGGGGGCGGAGACGCAGCTGATGGGCCTGACCGTGCCGTTCGTGCTCTACGGGGTCTTCCGGGTGCTCTACCTGATCCACCTCGCCGACTCCGCCCTGCCCGACGACCCCACCGAGCTCGTCTGGCGCGACCGCCCGCTTCAGGCCTGCATCGTGCTCTGGGGCGTGGCCGCCGGCATCATCACGCTGGCGGCATAGGAGTGGCCAGGGCTCTCGTCACCGGCGGCACGGGCTTCACCGGGTCGCACATAGCCGACGCGCTGGCGGCCGCCGGGTGGGAGGTGCGCACGCTCGACGTGAACCCGCCGCCGGACTCCGCCGGCCACGAGTTCATCCAGGCCGACACGCGCGACGCCGCCGCCATGCGCGCCGCCGCGGAGGGCTGCGAGGTGGTGGTGGAGAACGCCGCGCTCGTACCCGTCACGCGCTCGAGCGAGGCCGAGTACCGCTCGGTGAACGTGGACGGGTGCCGGACCACGCTCGACGCCGCCGAGGCCGCGGGCGCCTACGTCGCACGCGTGTCCTCGAGCGCCATCTACGGCGTGCCGCAGCAGCTGCCCACCCCCACCACCGCGCCGCTCGCCGCGTTCGACCCCTACGGCCGCAGCAAGGCCGAGGCCGAGCGGATGGTGGCCGCCCGGCGCGAGGCGGGGCTGGCGATCGCCAGCCTGCGGCCGCGCACCCTGGTCGGCGAGGGCCGGCTCGGGCTCTTCGACGTGATCTTCGGCCGGGTGCGGGCGGGAAAGCGCGTGCCCATCTTCGGCCGCGGCCTGAATCGCTCGCAGCTGTGCGACGTGCAGGACCTCTGCTCGGCGGTGCTGGCCGCGATCGACCGGCGCGCGAGCGGCAACTACAACGTGGGCAGCTCCGGCTACGCCACGGTCCGCGAGGACATCGAGGCGCTGATCGCCCACGCCGGGACTCCCGCCAGGGTGCAGCCGGTGCCGGTCTGGGCGATCCGCGCCGTGCTGCAGCCGCTCGACCTGATCGGACGCTCGCCGTTCACCCAGTGGCACTGGGGCTCGGCCGGCGCGGACTTCTACCTCGATCTGACGAACGCGGAGGCCGACCTGGGCTGGCGGCCGCGCTACTCGAACGACGACACCCTCGCGAGCTCCTACGACGACTACGTGCGCCGCGGGGAGGCCGAGGGACCCTCGGCCCACCGCCGCCCCCTGCGCGGCGTCCTGGCGCGGCTCCTGCGCGGCTGAGGCCGTGAGACGCCCGTCTCCGAGCACGCTGGCGATCGTCGCGATCACGCTCGTGGGCCTCGGCCTGCGGATCGCGCACTACACGGAGAGCCTCGCCGAGGACGAGTTCCTCACCTACGGCGAGATCCACGCCCGCTCCTTCATCGACGTGCTCGAGACCGTCCGCGGCGGCGTGGAGCAGCATCCGCCGCTGTCCTTCGTGCTCGCCTGGGCGGCGGAGAAGCTCGGCGACTCGAGCCAGCTGATCCGCCTGCCGTCCCTGATCGGCGGCACCGCCGCGATCCCGCTCCTCTACCTGCTCGGCGCGCGCACCGTCGGGCGCCCCGCCGGGCTCGTGGCGGCCGCCCTGATGGCCCTGAGCCCGTTCGCGGTCTTCCAGTCGGTCGAGGCGCGCCCCTACGGGCTGCTGATCTTCTTCGCGACGCTGTCCACGCTCTGCCTGCTGGTGGCGCTCGACGACGGCCGCCGGCGCTGGTGGGCCCTCTACTGGCTGGCCGCCTCCGGGGTGCTCTACACCCACAACTTCGGCATCTTCGTGCTCGCCGCCCAGGCGATCTGGGCGCTCTGGGTGGCGCGCGAGCGCCGGCGCGAGCTGATCGTGGTCCACGCGCTGGTGGTCGCGGCCTTCCTCCCGTGGGTCCCGGCGTTCCTCAACCGCGGCACCGAGGCGCCCGCCTTCCTCAAGTTCTTCAAGCCGCTCAGCTTCACGGGCGCCAAGCGGGAGCTGCTCAGCTTCTTCCCGGGCCACCCGAGCTTCCTGTGGTCGGACCTGCCCGGCCGGGGCGCCGTGATCGTGCTGCTCGCCGTGCTCGCCGTCGCGCTTGCCGCCTTCGTGCTCCGGCTCTCACGGAGCGCGCGAGCCGGGGACCTGCCGCGGCCCTCGCCGCGGCTGGTGCTCGTGCTGGTGCTGGCGCTCGCGACACCGCTCGGGTTCCTCGTCTACAGCCTGAGCGGCCCGCACACGATGACCGCCCGCTATCTCACGGCGTCGCTGCCGGCGATCCTGCTCGTGGTCGGTGCCCTTCTCACATCGCTTCCGCGCCCCGCGGCGGCGGTGGCGGTGGCCGCGGTGGTCGCCGTGCTCGTGTCCGGCACCGTCCAGGGCTTCGAGGGCAACCATCTCCGGCCCGACTACGAGGCGGCCGCGGACTTCGTGGTGGCGCACTCGGACCGCCGCGACGCCGTGATCTTCGCCGACGTGACGCTCGGGGCGAGCGGCGACGTGGTCCTGCGCGGCGGCCGCGCGCTCAGCATCGAGGTCTACCTGAAGAACCGCGACATCTACCCGATCTTCGCCACCTCCGACACCGTCCCCGCGTACCGCAAGGCGGGGCGGAGGCCGCGCATCTTCGTGATCGGCCCCGGGCAGCAGCCGCAGCCCCCGGAGGGCCTCGGCGCAGAGCGCACCGGGCGCAGGGAGTTCCCCGGCTCGCTCTCGCTCGCGGTCACCACCTACGAGCCGGTCGCCGGGCGCTTCACGCCGGAGAAGATCAGCGCCTCCACCGCGGCGGTCGACGAGCTCGGCACCGCCGCGGTGATCGCATGCCTCGAGCGCGAGGGCTTCGACCCACTGCGGGCGGAGGGCTCCCCCGCCGGCTCGGCGACGCTCGACATACCCCTGCCCGGCGACGGCAAGATCTCGCTCTACGTGTACGGCAGCGAGGCCGCGGCGCGGGAGCGACTGCCGGAGATCCGCACGTTCATCGAGGAGGGCACGAGCGGCAGCGCCGAGCTCCACGGACGGACGGTGGTCGGGTATCTCGCGCCGCCGGGACCCGGCGTGCTGGCGCGTGCCGCCGGCTGCGCACCCTGAGATACGGTGCCGCGAAACCGACCCGGAGGACTCGCATGAACGCCACCTCGGCCCCCGACACGATCGTCCTGATCCACGGATTCTGGGTGACCCCGCGCAGCTGGGAGCACTGGATCACCCACTACGAGAGCCGCGGCTACCGCGTGGTCGCCCCGGCCTATCCGGGCTTCGAGGTCGAGGTCGAGGCGCTCAACGCCGACCCCTCGCCGATCGAGGCGCTCACGGTCCCGGGGATCATCGAGCACCTGTCGCAGGTGATCGGCGAGCTCGGCTCTCCTCCGATCCTGATGGGCCACTCGGCCGGCGGGGCGTTCGTCCAGCTCATGCTCGACCGCGGCTTCGGCGCCGCCGGCGTGGCGATCAACTCCGCGCCCACCGAGGGCGTGAAGGTGGTGCCGCTGTCGCAGGTCAAGGCGGCCTTCCCGGTGCTGAAGAACCCGGCCAACCGGCACAAGGCAGTCGGCTTCACGCACGAGCAGTGGCACTACGCGTTCACCAACACCTTCAGCGAGGAGGAGTCACGGGCGCTGTACGAGCGCTACCACGTGCCGGCGTCCGGGTCGATCTTCTGGGGCAGCGCGCTCGCCAACATCCACCCCGGCCACGACGACACCTACGTGCACTACCACAACGACGACCGCGCGCCGCTGCTGTTCATCTCGGGGAGCGAGGACCACCTGATGCCGCCGAAGATCCAGCAGTCGAACGCCAAGCACTACAAGTCGGACACGATCACCGAGGTCAAGGAGTACGAGGGCCGGGCGCACCTGCTCCCCGCTCAGGAGGGCTGGGAGGAGGTGGCCGACTACGCCCTGGACTGGGCCGAGAAGCACGCATGAAGGACGTGCGGATCACCCACATCGGAGGGCCCACGGTCCTGATCGAGACCCAGGGCTGGCGGCTGCTGACCGATCCGACGTTCGACCCCCCGGGGAAGCGCTACGTCTTCGGCTGGGGCACGAGCTCGCGCAAGCTGGAGGGACCCTCGATCCCGGCCTCCGAGCTCGCCCCGATCGACGCGGTGCTGCTGAGCCACGACCACCACGACGACAACCTGGACGGCGTCGGACGTGCCCTGCTCCCGTCCGTGGGCGCGGTGGTGACCACCGTGTCGGGCGCGGAGCGTCTGGGCGGCAACGCGCGCGGGCTCGCCCCCTGGGCCACCACGCGGCTGGAGGCGCCCGGGCGGCCGGCGATCGAGGTCACCGCCACACCCTGCCGCCACGGCCCGCCGCTCAGCCATCCGATCGTCGGCGACGTGATCGGCTTCGGCCTCCGCTGGGACGGCCAGGAGCACGGCGTGCTCTGGATCTCGGGCGACACCGTGCTCTACAACGGTGTGCGCCAGGTGGCCGAGCGCCTGGAGGTGGACACCGCGCTCGTGCACCTCGGCGGCGTGCAGTTCCCGGTGTCGGGGCCGCTGCACTACACGATGACCGCCCAGCAGGCCGTCGAGCTGTGCGGCCTCATTCGCCCGCGCACCGTGATCCCGATCCACTACGAGGGCTGGAAGCACTTCCGCCAGGGGCGGGAGGCCATCGAGCGCGAGTTCGCCAGCGCGCCGGAGGAGTTCCGCCGGAGCGTCCGCTGGCTGCCGATCGGGGAACCGGTCGACACCGCGGCCTGAGCCGCGCCTCAGCGCTCCAGCTCGAGCCCGCCCAGCTCCAGGCGCGCCTCACTCCCGCGAGCCGCCTTGATCGAGAGGTCGCCGCCCTCCACCTCGGGCAGCCGCGCCACCACGCCCCGGCCATCCGACGCCACTCCGGGGGCTCCCGTCGCCGCGGGCTCGAACGAGATCGCCAGCGCCCGGCTGCTCACGCCGCCGGGCACCTCGACGGCCGTGCCGGCGCGCTCCCCGTCCACGGTCGCCTCGAGGCGCGCGGGCCCGTCGAGCGCCGGCCGCAGGGAGAGCGACCAGGCGTGGCCGTCGTCCCCGGTCAGCGACACGGTCACCGGTCCGTCGCTGCGGATCCCCAGCTCGCCCCCCACGGCGTCGACGGGATCGAGGGCGTGGATCTCGGAGACCGGCGCGGGGGTGTCGCGCAGCAGGATCGCGCCGGCTCCGGCGCGGCACCAGAAGCCGCCGCCGAGGCGGATCCCGAAGTCCGTCCCGGCGAGCTCGAAGGGTCCGAAGCAGCCGCGCATCCAGGGGGCCCGCGAGGGGCCCGCCGAGCGCGCGAGGAAGCCCGCCGGCGTGCCGGCCGCCGGGGCGTACCCGGCGGCGATCACCTGGTTGAGCTTCCAGATGTAGTTCTCCTCCTCCTCGCCGGCGCCAGAGGCGTAGAGGTCCCAGTAGACCTGCGTGGGCCCGGGCGGGAACGTGATCGGCGCCACCGCGTCGAAGCGCCGGTCGAGGAACGCCCGCGCCAGGTAGAGCGGCTGCTTCCCGGCCGCGAGCAGGTCCACCACGTTGTAGAAGTTCGGGTAGAGGGAGCGCTGGGGCTCCACGTTCAGGTCGGACTGCACCTGGTGCCAGACGAGGTTGGAGCGCGCGTAGTCCACGAGCTCAGGCGGCACCTCCGCGTAATGCTGGGTGCGCTCGAGCGGCGGGACCCAGTAGCCGCGCACCGTCTCGCCCGGCCGCTGGGCCAGCACGAACAGCACGCCGATCAGGCCCACCGCCAGCAGCGCGCTGGCGGCATCGGCGCGCGCGCCGCGCCAGGCCAGCGCGGCGAGCAGCCCGAGGCCCCAGAGCACCCCCACGTACTGGTTCGGCTCCGAGCCGACCTTGAGGCGGAAGTACACGGCGAGCGGGCTGCCCACGACCACGAAGAGCGCGAGGATCGTCGCCAGCCGGGCGTCCCGCGAGCGGGCGAGCAGCGCGCCCACGCCGCCGAGCCGCCGCCACGCGCGCCCACTGACGGCAAGGGCGAGCCCGATCAGCAGCGGGAAGGCCACGGCCGCCGCCACGTAGCGCCAGAACTCGCGCATCGACGGCCAGAACTCGGCGAACCGCGGGTGCTCGCGGGCCAGCTCGAAGTCGTAGTAGTACTCCCAGCCGTCGGTGGCCAGGTTCAGAAGCCCGAGCACGGCCAGGTTGATCCCCAGAAGGGCCACGCAGAAGAGCAGCGCCCGGCGCGGTCCAACCGCGCCGACGAGCGCCGACCCGATCATCCAGGCGGCCGCGGCGACGCCGGCCACGGCGGTCGTCTGCTTCGCCCAGAAGGCGGCCGACAGCAGCAGCACCGCCGCCGCGAGCAGGCGCACGGACCCGTTCGGGCGCCACGCCAGCAGCACGAGACCGCTCAGAGCGAGCGCCCAGGCCGTGTGGTCCGAGCGGGCCTCGAAGAGCAGGTTCACGGGCAGCGTGCTCACCAGCCACCACGCGAACAACCCCATTCCGAGCGCGCCGACCAGCGCGAGGATGCGCCGGCGCCCGGTGGCCGCCCGGTCGAACGCGAGCAGCGCGGCGAGGCCGATCAGGACGAACGTGGCCGCGTAGTTCACGAGCAGCGGCCAGCCGCCCCACAGGTCGATCCGGTGGAGCAGGCTCACGAGGAACGGGAACAGAGGCGTGTACAGCTGGCCCGTGAAGCCGTCCGCGGGATCCTGGTAGATCGTCTCGCCGAGGTAGAACGCCTCGGCGTCCGAGTTCACGGTGGTCGCGAACCCGAGGTCGGGGTGCGACACGTCGAGCGCCCGCGCCACCATCGTCGCGATCACGATCGCCACCGGAACGGCGATCAGGAGCGGGGCCAGGCCGTGCAGCAACCGCGCCCAGGCAGCCTGCGCCGGACGCCCCCACAGCCGGTCGGCACCGGGCTCGGCAGCCACGCTCGGGAGCCTAGTGCCGGAGGTCCGGGCACGACGAACATGCGCGACCGGCCCCCCGGATCTCACCCTAGACTGGCCGGGTGACCGCCAGCGGCCTCCGCGAGTCCGACGCGGGACTCGGAAACCCGGAATCGCTGGAGAGGACGGTGCGCGCCTGGCTGGCGCGACCCTCCTCGCCCCGGCTCGTGCTGGCGCTGGCGCTGCTCGCCGCCGGCCTGTTCCTCTTTCTCGACGGCCACGACCAGACGTTCTGGTACGACGAGTGGGCGTTCGTTCTCGAGCGCCGCGGCAGCGACCTCGGCACCTTCCTCGAGCCGCACAACGGCCACCTCTCGCTGCTGCCGATCCTCGCCTACAAGGGGCTGCTGTCCGTGGCGGGGATGGACCACTACTGGCCGTTCCGGCTGGTGGTCGTGGCGCTCCACCTGACCTGCGTGACGCTGATCTACGTGTACGCCGAGCGCCGGGTGGGCGGCTGGCTCGCGTTCGCCGCGGCGCTGCTGATCCTCTTCCTCGGCCCGGGCTGGGAGGTGATCATCTGGCCGTTCGAGATGGCCTGGGTGGCGTCGCTGGCCGCGGGCCTCGGCGCGCTGCTGCTGCTGGACCGGCGCGACCGCCGCGGAAACGTGGGCGCGGCGGTGCTCCTCACGGTGTCCGTGGTCAGCTCCGGGCTGGGCGTGGCCATCCTCATCGGCGCGCTCGCGGAGACGCTCCTGCGCAAGCCGCGGCGGCCCTGGGTCGTGGCCGCGCCGCTCGTGGTGTACGCGGGTTGGTACCTGGCCTATTCGGAGTCGAACTTCGCGCTCAACCGCCTGGCCAAGGTGCCCACCTACGTCGCCGACTCGCTCGCCGGCGCCCTGGGATCCCTGGTCGGGCTAACAGGCGGCGGAACGTTCCCCAACCGGGGGGAGGTGCTCGACTGGGGCCGCCCGCTGGCGGTGGTGGCCGTGGCGGTGATCGCTTGGCGGCTCGTGAAGCTCGGCCGGGTGCCGCCGCGGGTGGCCACGCTCGGAGCGACGGTGCTGGGCTTCTGGGTGCTCACCGCCATCAGCAGGGCCGGGGTGAGCGTGGGCGGGTACTCGCTCGCGCCCCCCTACGCGAGCCGCTACCTGTACGTCGGCGGCTTCTTCCTCGTGCTGCTGGCGGTGGAGCTGCTGCGCGGCGTGACGCTCACGCCGGTGGCGTGGCTCCTGCTCGGCGTGGCGCTGCTGGCCGGCGTCGTGTCGCACATGGGGGTCTTCCGCGACGCCTCCCGCTACCTGCGGAACAACGCCACGATCCTGACCACGAACCTCGGGGCGCTCGAGCTGGCGAAGGGGCGCGCGGGGCCCGACCACGAGGTGGGCCCGTACCTGAGAGCCGGGCCGTACTTCGAGGCCAGCCGCGACTGGGGCACGCCCGCGCGCTCGCCTGACGAGATCCTGAGCGGGCCCGAGGAGCGGCGGGCCGGCGCCGACTTCGTGCTTTCTCAGATCTACGGCGTGGCCACGCCCCGCGCGGCGCAGGGACGGCCCGGGGGGGCGCCGCCGACGGTCGAGGCGAGCGGCGCCGGCTCGGTCACCACCGCGGGCTCCTGCGTGACGCTGCGCCCGCGTGGCTACAACGCGCCCTGGGTGCGCCCGGAGCTGCAGCTCGAGGTGCCGCGGAGCGGGCTGCTCCTGCGAGCCGAGGACGGGCAGCCGGTCGAGCTCACGGCCCGGCGCTTCGCCACGCGCTATCCGCGGCAGCCACTGGGAGTGCTCCAGGGCGGCACCAGCACCGTGCTGCGGATCCCCACGGACGCCGCCCCCCAGCCCTGGCACGTCCAGCTCATGTCCGCGGGTCGCGTGACCGCCTGCGGGCTGGCGTAGCTTGGACGAGCAGTACTACCCGCTGGTCCACCAGGTCGAGGACCGCCACTGGTGGTTCAGGGGCCGGCGCGCGGTCGTGGCGGCGCTCCTGGCGCGAGCGCGCGTCGAGGCGCCCCGGCGCGTGCTCGACGCGGGCTGCGGCACCGGGCGCAACCTGCAGGACTACCGGCGACTGGGTCCCGCGCGCGGCATCGAGCCCGAGGCCAGCGCGGTCGAGTTCTGTCACAAGCGCGGCCTCACCGAGGTCGTGCAGGCGGGCGTTGAGCAGCTGCCCTTCGAGGCCGGGTCCTTCGACATCGTGTTCGCGACCGACGTGCTCGAGCACGTGGAGGACGACGGCGTGGCGCTGCGCGAGCTGCACCGCGTCTCCGCCCCGGGCGGACTGCTCGTGGCCACGGTGCCGGCGTACATGTGGCTGTGGACCCAGAGCGACGTGGCGCTCCACCACCAGCGCCGCTACTCCCGCTGGCAGCTCACGTCGCGCGCCCGGGCGAACGGCTGGGAGCCGTTCGTGTCCACGTACTTCAACTCCGTGCTGCTGGGACCGGTGGCGCTGGCCCGAACCCTGCGCCGCGCCGGCGACGGCGCCCGGCCCGAGCTCGAGCTGACGCCCGCCTGGCTGGACCCGCTGCTCGCCCTGCCGATGCGCGCCGAGGCGGCCCTGATCCGCCGCGGCCTGTCACTACCCACCGGCGTGTCGGTGGGGATGGTCTGCCGGCGGGTGTAGCGAAACGAACATTGGGGGCCTATATGGCCCCTTTTGTTCGTGTCGATCTCCGACAGCCCTCAGCCCCGACGGCGCAACCGCAGCCGCCACGCCAGCCGCATCAAATCGAGCGCCATTCGCGGGGAGGCCGTCAGCGGATTGACCCGCGAGTCGTTGTCGTGCACGTAGGTGACGGGCACCTCGACCACGCGAAGCCCTCGGTTTCGGGCGCGCATCAGCAGCTCCACGTCGAAGGCGTAGCCGCTCACCAGCTGGTGCTCGAGCAGCGTGCGGGCCGTGTCCGTGCGCATCAGCTTGAAGCCGCACTGCGTGTCCTTGAAGGGCAGGCCGGTCAGGCGCCTCACGAGGAAGTTGAACGTGCGCCCGATCTGCTTGCGGTGCTGGGGAGCGTGCACGACGACGGAGCCGGTCACGTCGCGCGAGCCGATCGCCACGTCCGCGCCCTCGCGCACCCGCTCCCAGAGCTTCGCGAGCTCGGGCAGCGGCGTGGACATGTCCACGTCCACGAACAGGGTGAAGTCCCCCCGTGCCGCCGCGGCGCCCGCGCGCAGGGCCGCGCCCTTGCCCTCGTTGGCGCCGCCCCGCAGCAGCGGCGTGAAGGTGTCGTCGCGCTCGGCAGCCTCACGGACCATCGCGGGCGTGCGGTCGCCGCTGCCGTCGTCCACCACCACCACCTCGAGCAGCTCGAGGCCTATCCCCCCCACCACCGGCGCGGCACCGGCGCCCAGCGACTCGAGGAACGGCCCGAGGCGGCGCTCCTCGTCGTACACGGGCACGACTATCGACAGGGTCGGGGCGGTCAGGCCCGGGCCAGGTAGTACTGCACCCAGAGCAGCCCGCTCAGCCGCCCGCCGATCATCCGTCGCTCGATCCACCGTTCGAGCTTAAGGCCAATCCGGCCCGTGAACTCCGCTACCAACGGCAGGTACACACCCGACTGGCCGCTCTCCAGCACCTCGAACCCGGCACCCGCCAGCTGGCCGCGCGCCTCGGGGGCGGTGAGCAGGTTGATGTGCCCGGTGGCGAGGATGGGCTCCCGGTAGACGGCCCGCACCAGCGTCACGATCCCCGGCAGGAACGCGATCCGCCCGGCCAGCTCGAGCGGGCTGTGGCGCTGGGGCGTGGAGAGCACCAGCAGGCCACCCGGCTTCAGCAGGTCGTGCATCGCGCGCAGCGCCCCGGCGGAGTCGGCGATGTGCTCGATCACCTCGGAGCAGAGCACCACGTCGAAGCTCCGGGCCGGCAGCCGGCTGGCGGTGATGTCGTCCGCGACCGGCTCGAGGTTGGGGTGTGTGGCGGCCAGCTCGCGCGCGTGAGCGAGGAACGCCTCCTCGACATCCGAGGCCACGACTTCGTCGAAGAGCTCGCATAGGAGCGGCAGGTACACGCCGCTGCCAGGCCCCACCTCGAGCGCGCGTCCGGACCCGGCCGCGGCGGCAGCCCGGCGCAGCGTCCCCTCGATCCGTGCCCGGCGCGTGCGATGGAGCCAGCGGCGAGTTGGGTTGCGCGAGGTGTACAGGGTCTCCTGGAGGCTCAGCAGCTCCGACACGCGGCGCGATGCTAGACGGCGGGTGGCCCGCGCGTGCCGGCGAGAGGGCCCGTTCCGGCTGTTACGCTGGCCCTTCGGAGGGGCGCCGCGCCCCGCTCTCGATCTGCGCTTATCGGCCAGTGGACAAGGACACAGGACCGCTTCCGGCGGCCGCCACGGGCCATGGCACGAGCCCCAGCCGCCCGGCGTCGCCGGGGCCGGCCGTGCGCAACGGCGTCCGCGCCCTGATCGTCGTCCTGTGCGCCGCCGGGGCCGTCGCGGCGCTGGTGGCCCACCGCTCCGAGCGGCGCCTGAACGAGATCCGGAAGCTCGGGCTCACCACCGTGGAGAAGCGGGTCTCGCCAGCCGAGCGCGAGGAAGCGCGGCGTCGTGCCCTCGACCTCTTGCCGAGCGCCCGGCTGCTCAACCCGGACAGCGACGTGGACGTGCAGGAGATGGTCTTCCTGGAGCGCAACGAGGCGCGCCGCGCCGCGCGCCTTCGTGAGCTGACCGACCGCGAGCCGGAGAACATCTACCTCTGGTTCGTCCGCCTGCGCAACGCCGAGCGGGCCGGCCAGCCGGCCGCCGCGCGCCGGGCTTACGCCCGGGCCCGCGCGCTCGACCCCGGCCTGCCCCCGCCGAGCTAGCCCGTCCCGATGGCCTCCTCCTCGCCCGCCCCCGCGGCGGCCCACCCCTCGCACGCCCAGCACGACCCGTCGCTGCGCAATCCGCTGATGATCGGGCTGCTCGTGGTGCTCGGCGGCCTGGCCGCGTTCGTGGCCTTCTACCACCTCGGAACCGGCACCTGGCTGAGCGACGAGCTCTTCTACCGCGAGGCCGGCCGGGCCTACATGCACGGCGACTTCAGCGTGAACCGCGAGAACACGATGCTCGCGAAGTACATCGTCGGCCTGGCGCAGGAGATATCCGGCGGCGGGAAGCTGACCGTGCGCGCCCCGGCGGCGCTGGCCGGCCTCCTCACCGGGGTAGGTCTGCTGCTGGTGGCCCAGCGGATGGGGGGCCTCTGGGCGGGGATCATCGCCTTCTCGCTGTGGTGCTTCCTGCCGCGGCCCGAGATCATCGGCGACTACGACGTCGGCCGCATCCAGATCGAGCGCTATTTCCGGCTCGAGGTGTTCATGGGCCTGTTCGCCGTGCTGGCGCTGTACGCCGCCTGGCGCTGGTGCGAGCGCGGGCGCTGGCGGTGGGCCGTGGCTGCGGGCGTGCTGGTGGGGCTGGCGGCGTCCTCGAAGGCGCCCGGGATCCTCGCCCTGCCCGCGGTGCTGCTGGCCGGGCTGATCGGCCAGCCACTCGGGCGCCGCTCGCTCACGCAGGCCGCGGTCGCGGGGGCGCTCGCCTTCGTCACGGTGCTGATCACCTACGCGCCGCTCGGCCTCGACACCTTCGACGCGATCGACGACATGTTCTACGTGAGCGACCTGCGCAACAACGAGCTCACGACGCCGTTCGTCTTCTCCGGCACCTTCTACGAGAACCCGCCCTGGTGGGCGAACTTCTGGTGGCAGTGGAAGAGCCTCGGCACTCCGGCCACGATCGCGGTGTGCGCCTGCCTCGCGCTCGCGCCGTTCCTCCTGCCGCGGCGGGTCGCGATCGTGCTGGGCGCGGCGCTGCTCGTGCCGATCGCGTTCTTCGTGATCCAGCTCAACTACGCGCTGCCGTACTACTACTACGCGTGGCAGCCCCAGCTCCTGATCACCTGCGCGCTGGTGCTCGCCGCGCTCGTGCAGCGCGGCCGCGCGGCGCGCGTGCTGGCGGCGGCGATCGCGGTGCCGTTCGTTCTGGTGGCGCTGGGCACGATCCGCGATGTGGCCACCGATGAGCCCAAGGATTACGCCGCGGTCGCGCGCGAGCTGGGGCCGGAGCTGAGCAGAGGCGTGGTGGTCACTTCGGGACTCGAGGCGGGCCGGGTGCTGAAGAACGAGCTGCCAACCTCGAACATCGCCTTGGACCCCGCCGGCGTGGAGAACCTGTCGGGCGTGCTGGTGGATCGCGCGATCGCCGAGCGCAGGCCCGTGCCCGCCATCAACGCCTACATCCGCGAGCACCGCGACGAGCTCACCCTGAGGAGGATCGACCGGATCGAGGTCTACCTCCCCCGGCGTGGCGCTCCGGCACCCTGAGGTACCTTCGCCCGATGACCGCGAGCGGCCTCGACGCCCCCCGCCGGCAGACCGCCCGCATTCCGTTCGACTCCGCCCTCGGCGCGGTCGGGGTGCTCACGATCGTCGCGCTGGCGCTGCGCCTGCCCCACATCGGCGAGAGCCTCGTGGGCGACGAGATGTACGCGTACGCCGAGGTCCACAACCGCGGCTTCACGGAGGTCTTCGAGCGCGTCCGCGACGGTGGCGAGAACAGCCCGCCGCTGTTCTTCGCACTCGCCTGGCTGTCGATGAAGCTGGGCGGGGACTCGACCGTGCTGATCCGGCTGCCCTCGCTGGTGCTCGGCACCGCGCTCGTGCCGCTCGTCTACGTGCTGGGCCTGCGAACCGTGGGCCGGCGCGCGGGGCTGATCGCGTCGCTGCTGGTGACGCTCAGCCCGTTCGCCATCTACTTCTCGAGCGAGGCGCGCCCGTACGCGACGCTCGCGTTCCTCGTCGCGCTCTCCACCCTGCTCCTGCTCGCCGCGCTCGACAGCCGGCAGCGGCGCTGGTGGGTGCTCTACGCGATCGTCGGGTCGCTCTCGCTGTACGCCCACTACTTCGCGGTCTTCCCGCTCATGGCCCAGGGCGCCTGGGCGCTCGTGACGCATCGCGACTACTGGCGCCCGCTGCTGCTGGCCAACGCGGGGATCGTCCTGGGATTCATCCCCGGGCTGCTGATCTTCCTGGACCAGAAGGGGAACAGCATCTCGATCCTCGCCTTCTACGCGCCGCTCACGTGGCGCGGGGCGGCGCGCGAGCTGCTGCGGCTCTTCCCGGGGCATCCGAGCTTCGTGCCGGCCGAGCTGCCCGGCACCGGGTTTGTCTGGCTCGTGTGGGTCGCCATCGGTGTGGCCCTGGCAGCCGCGCTGGTGGTCCGCTCGCGCGGCGCCGGCCTTCCCAGGCCGCCCGCCCGGCTCGTGCTCGTGGCGCTGCTCGCGCTCGCCACGCCGATCGGGTTCACCATCTACTCCGCGCTCGGCCCGGAGGTGTTCATCGGGCGCTACATGAACGGGGCGCTGCCGTTTCTCGCGCTGACGATCGGCTCCGTGCTCGCCGCGGCCCCGCGCGCGGTCGGGCTGGCGGCCACCGCGGTGGTTGCGGGCTGCCTGGCGCTCGGGGCCGTCCAGTCGCTCCAGGAGGAGCACCAACGGCCGGCCTACAAGGACGCCGCGCACTTCATCGACCGAACGGCCCGGCCGGGCGACGCCGTCGTGCAGCTCGACCTCACCCTCGGCGCCACCAAGTCACAGGTCACGCAGGGCGGGCGCCAGCTCAGCCTCGACGTCAACTTCCGGCGCCGCCACGACCTGATCTCGGTGTTCGAGGAGAACGACATCGTCGCGGCCTACTCGCGCGCCGCCAGGCATCCGCGGCTGGTCCTGGTGGGCCCCGCCCCCCTGCCGCCTCCGCCGCCCGGGCTCGCGGCAAGGGTCGTCGAGCGCAGGGGCTTCGGCGGCCTGCTGCCGCTCGAGGTGAAGGTCTACACGCCCACGGATCCCGCGCGCGGCTTCGGCACCGAGGGCCTGGCGCGCGCCGAGGAGCTCGCTCGCGAGCGCGGCCGGAAGGTCGCCGCGGTGCGCGGCTGCCTCGTCGACGCCGGCTTCCCGGCGCGCCGGGCCGAGACCTCGCCACCTGGATCGATCGCACTCGAGACGCCGACCCAGGGCAAGGAGCGCGCGCTCTTCTACATCTACCCCTCCCCGGAGCGCGCCGAGCGCGAGCTGCCCGGCATCCAGGGCTTCCTGAAGGCGAGCGGCGGCGAGGCGCGCCTGCGCGGCCAGACGGTCGTGGGCTACACCGCTCCCCCGACGCCCGAGCTGGCCGAGCGCGTGGAGGCGTGCGTGTGAGGGTCGGGCGCCCTCCGCGCTCCGTGGTCCCGGGACCAGCGCTTACTGCAGCTGGGTAGGAACCCGCCCGGTCGGTCCCCGATTTACCTTCCTGCCCTGTGGTTGCACAGCAACCACAATCCAGGAACGCTCCGGTCGAGACCAAAGTTGACCTGAATAGTTCAGCTCAACTTGAGTCTCGATCCGCGCCTCGGGCGTCGGGGCCACGGGCGAGCGCCCGAATGTCACGGGAGGCCGACAGCACAGCACCCCACCCAGCGGCAGTAAACGCCCGCCCCCTCAGGACCGCAGCGCCGACGGCTTGATCTCGTACACCGTGGCGCACCCGAAGCGGCGCACCGACCGCAGCTGGGGAGCGAGCAGCCGGCTCAGGTCGGCGTAGTGGTCGCAGCCCGACAGCAGGAAGCGCGAACCGCTCTCGCGCACCACGCCCTGGCTCGCCGCCGCGTCCAGGCGGCCGCGGAAGAAGATGTCCGTGAACAGCCGGCGGCGCAGGAAGTCGGGCGTCCAGAAGATGTTGCCGACGTTCGTGCGCCGACCCGTCTCGGCCGGGATCAGCTGGCCCATCGCCACCGGCGCCAGCACGGACCCGGGCGTGGGGTTGCGATCGAGGTAGTCGAGCGCGTCGCGCTCACCGCGGTCCAGGAAGTAGGGCAGCCTGTTGGCCGAGGCGCGCTGGCGGAACTCGTCCAGCCGGTCCACGGTCCCCGGCACCACCGAGAAGCCGATCCAGAGCACCGCGGCGATCACCACCACCCGGCTGCGCGGCAGCCGCAGCCCCGCCAGCCCCACCACCGCGAGCACGGCCAGCGGAATCGAGAGCGCGCGGAAGGCGTGGGCGGCGTAGCGGCCGGCCAGCGGGTTGGCGAGGACCCAGTAGAGCGCCAGCGCCACCGGCGGCCACACGCGCACGGCCGCCTCCTGGAAGGTTGCGGGACGCGAGCGGTATGCCAGCAGCGCCGGCAGCGCCAGCGGCGCGATCGTGATCAGCAGGGCCGGCCACGGCGGCGCGAGGAAGGAATCCACGCCGTTGTCGATCCGCCACGACGGGTCCACGCGGCCGAGCACCGTGTAGTAGGCGAGCGGCGCCCCCGCGGCCACGACGAGCGGGGCGAGCACCCGCAGCGGCGACCTCCCCCCACCCGGGGCGAGTCCGGCCGCGGCGTTGGGCGAGCGCCGGCGCAGTACCTCGATCCACGCCTCGGCGCCCACGGCCACGCCGATCGTCAGCGCGCCCGACCAGGGCTGTAGCCAGGCCGCGAACAGCGCCACCAGCAGCGGCCAGACCGTGATCCGCCCCGAGGCCCGGTCGCGCTCGTAGAGCAGCAGCGCCGCCACCATGCCCGCCACCCCGAGCGCGGAGTAGTAGTAGCCCCAGAGCATGTCGATCGGCCACAACTCGCCCGAGGTGACCGTCCAGTCCACGTTCTCCCCGAAGATCATGGTCACCGGCGGGAGGTAGAGGAGCGCCAGCACCAGCGCCACCCAGCGCTGCGTCCCGGCCGGCACAAGGCGGCGCACGTAGGCGGCCACGGCGGTGAAGAGCGCGAGCACGGCCAGCGGCTTCCACAGCAGGTACGCGACCTTCGGCGCCACACCCACCTTCACGAGCACCGCCGAGAGGACCGCCCCCGGGTGCAGGTAGCTCAGCTCGCCGGGCTCCGCCCGGTAGTGGTTCGACACCAGCACGTGCTCGGCCGCCTCGCGGATGAAGGACACGTACTGCCACTGGTCCTGAACCGCCGCGCCGGCGTCGCTGCCGATCCAGATCCAGCCGGTCACGAGGTCGCGCCAGAGCAGCAGTCCCAGCGGGAGCGAGGACACCGCCACGAACGCGATCAGCACCGCCAGCTCGGGGCCGGTTGGACGCGGGAGGCGAGCTCGGGGCCGCCGCGGCGGCGCGCTCTGGGCTACATCTGGTATTCGAAGACTCCGATCGGAACGAAGCCGGGGTAGATGTGATGGTCGCGGAGCGGGAAGCGCCCACCCGGGCCCGACCGAAGCGGCACGCCGCGCAGCGGGCCCACCTGGGGCACCACCAGGAACACGCGCCCGCCGTCCGCCTCGGCACGCCGCCAGGCGGCATCGTCGTCGTCGCCGGCCCGGTACAGCCGGTAGTCGCCCTTCAGGTTCACCACGAGCTCGCGGCCAGATGTCCTGGACCGCGGGTTGTAGAAGAAGTCGATCACGGCGTCATCGGGCTGGGCGCGCGCGTCGATGAAGCGGGCGGCGTCCTTGAACGGCGGTCGCCGGTTCTCGTCCTTCACGACCGCGACCGTACCCACACAGAGGCTGCCGAGCGCCAGCGCCACGGCCAGCGGCGCCGCGCGCCTGCCGAGCGCCGTCAGCGCCCAGCCCACCACCAGCGCCATGGCGGGCAGGGACGCGATCATGTTGCGCGGCAGCACGATGCTCTTGGCCACGAGCGAGTAGAGGAGCAGGCCGAGCGGGGTCGCCAGCGCGACCGCGGCCACGAGGACCAGCCCGTCGCGCGGACGGTCCCGGTCGCGCAGGAGCCGGACCACCGCCACGGCGAGCGCGACCGCGACGACGGCGCAGAACACGATCTCCGCGGTCCTGCCCGGCAGCTCGCGCAGGGGGATGAACGGGTGGCCGTCCACCGACTTCAGCCAGTCGCGGAAGAACGACCCGGGCGAGAGCGGGGCGAACGAGTCGATGCGGTTCGACGCGTTGTCGTCGCTCTGGGTGAGGAAGGACGGGATCCAGGGCAGGTACGCGAGCACGACCCCGGCGCTCGCGAGCAGCAGCGCCCGGCGGCGGGCCGGGTGGGCGATGAGCGCCCAGGCGCCCTCGGCCAGCAGCACGTACACGCCGGTGTAGTGCGTGTAGAGCACCAGCACGCAGGCCAGTGCCCAGGCGACCCACCACCCCGTTCTCCCGCCCTCGACCGCTCGGAGCAGGCAGACGAGCGAGGCGGCCACGAGGAAGGCGAGCGTGGCGTAGGCGCGACCCTCGCTGCCGTAGAAGATCGCGAACGGCGAGAGGGCCACGACCGCCGCTCCCACCACCCCCGCGCTCTCGCCCAGCGCCCGCCGCCCGGCGAGGTACACGAGCGGCACCGTGGCCGGCCCGAGCAGGAGCGACGGGAGCCGGATGCCCGTGACCGGGTCGGACGCGATCTTGGTGCCGGCCCAGGCGAGGATGAAGTGGAACGGCGGCGTGCTCTCCAGGTCGTGGACCTGGTCGAGCATGGCGCCGAGGCCGCGGTCGTCGACGCGGGCGAGCAACAGGATCTCGTCGCCGAAGACGCTGTCCCCGAGCGAGCTGAGCCGGAGCACGAAGGCCACGGCCGTGAGCAGTCCCACGGCGAGCGCGGGCCAGTGCCCGGTCACGAACCGGCGCGCACCTTCCACTAGCCGAGCGCCCGTTCGCCGCGATCCGCGCAACCCTCGAGCAGCTCGCTCTCGGCCGTGGTGGGCGCGCGCGAGTAGCCCACGACCACCCGCCCTCGGGCGATGGCCCGGCCGCCCCCTCGCGAGAGGAAGGCGTCGATCGCCCGGGCGTCCTCCTCGGCCCGGGCGTTCGACCGGTAGACCCAGAAGTTGCCTCGGTTCGAGCCCGAGAGGGCGGCCTTCACGCCCTGGGACGGGGCACCGGGGATCGGCGTGGACACCGACGGCTCGAGGCCCTGGCTCTCGAGGCAGCGGCGGATCGCGACCACGCCGTCGTTGACCGGCTCCTTCTTGCTCGACGCGGCGGCGAGCCGGCGCGCGGCCGCGTCGTCGCGCGGCACGTAGACGTGAAGGCGATCGACGTCCATGAGCCGCAGATCGGCCCGGTTGTCGCGCACGTAGGCGATGATCGTGGGGTTCCGGCGCCGGTCGGACGACGCCGGGTCCACGATGATCGCGGCCGGCGCGCTGGCGCCGCGCGGGTCGAAGGTGACCGGGCGCCCGGGGTTCTCGGCGCGGAGCGAGGTGTAGGAGTCGAGGTCCCACGTCACGAGCGGTCCGGGGCGCAGGTCGGGGGCCATCGCGGCCACCGCCGCGTAGTCGCGCTTCTTGATGTGCGCGACGTCCCAGACGGCTCCCACGCCCGCCACCAGAAGCGGGGCCACGAGCACCACCGCCGCCACCCGGGCGGGGCCGCCGCGAACGGCGAGCGCGTGGATCACGAGCGCGCAGATCAGCAGGAGCGGCGGCTGCCACGTGTAGTAGTAGTACGGCAGGGCGTAGCTCAGCCCGAAGGCCAGGAACCCCGCGGGCACGAGCACGGCGGAGAGCAGGAGCACCGCCGGACCGCGCCTCAGCAGGAACGGCGCGGCCACGAGGCAGGCGAGCACCGCGAGCACCGCCGGCGTGCCGAGCGCCTTCCACTGCCACCAGAAGTTGGCCCACCAGGGCGCGTGCTCGTAGAGCTTCCCGTCGAACACGAAGGGGTGGCCGATCGCGTCACGCCAGCCGCTCGTGGTGAACATGAAGTCGATCGCATGGCGCGCCTCGCCGCCCATCGGCACGTAGGTGGCGGCCGCGGTGAGCGCCGCCACCGCTGCCACGGCGGCCGCCTGTAGGAGGGTCTGCCGCGACAGGCCAAGGGTCACCACGCCCGCCAGCAGGATCGCCGGGAGGGTGAGCACAGCCGGCGCCTTGCAGGCGATGGCCAGCCCGAGCGCCACCCCGCTGAGCACGGCCGGGCGCCAGCGGCCGCTCTCGGCCCAGCGCCACCCGGCCAGCAGCGCCGCGGTGGCGAGGAAGGCCATGAAGACCTCCTGGCGCGCGTAGCGGTCGATCTTCACCTGGCCGAGGTCGTAGTGGCCCACCAGCTCCGGCCGCGGGAGGAGCACCCAGAGGGCGAACGCGAGCACGCCCGCCCAGATGCCCGCCTCGCGGCGGCCGAAGAGGAAGAGCAGGACGCCGGTGAGGAGCCCCGCGAGCGCGGCGGGCGCCCGCACGGCGAAATGCCCGGAGCCGAAGACCACCTGCACCAGCCCCAGCAGGTACTTCACGAGCGGCGGGTTCTCGAGCGCCATCTCGAAGTTGCCGTGCACGTACTGGTAGCCCGCGTCGCGGTAGACCACCTCGTCGCCGAGCCAGGTGGGCACGCCGAGGCGGAAGAAGTAGACGAACAGCCCGAGGCCCACGAGCGCGGCCATGGCGGCGAGCGCCAGCGGCGCGCGGTCCGCTGGCGGGGAGCTGGGAGCTTCCCGGGCTTCGAGTCCTGCGGTGCTCATGGAGCCTCGGATGTTGATCGATGTCGCCCCACGCCCTGGAGGGGGCCCGGCGAGCCCGCTCCCAAGTATGGCCGGGGCGCGGCCGTGAGGCGCTGGCCGGACAGGGACAGTCGCACTAGCATCACGGCATGACTCGCCGCGTGGCAGACGCCTGAGCTCCATGGCATCCAGCGTCGCCGCGCCCGATGCACCCAACACGCATGTCGCCGCCCCGGCCTCACGGCGGCTGGCCGACCAGTGGCCGCTCGCCGTCCTGGCCCTGGCGATGGGAGCCGCCGCGCTCCTCCTGCTCTATCTGACGCGCGGCTTCACCTTCTACTACGACGAGTGGAACTTCCTGATCAACCGGCAGGAGTTCACGGCCGACGCCCTGCTCCGGCCGCACAACGAGCACAACGTGATGATCGCGGTGCTGCTCTTCAAGGGGCTCTGGGAGCTCGTGGGGCTCGACCACTACATCGCGTTCCGCCTGCTCGTGGTGGCGCTCCACCTGCTCTGCGGCGGCCTGCTCTACGTGTATGCCAGGCGCCGCGTGGGCCCGGTTCTGGCGCTGGCGCCGGCCCTGATCCTGCTCTTCCTCGGAACGGCGTGGGAGATCATCCTCTGGCCCTTCGAGGTGCAGTTCCTGATCCCGATCGCGGCGGGCCTCGGAGCTTTCATGCTGCTGGAGCGCCGCGAGCTGCGCAGCGATCTGTGGGCGAGCGCGCTCCTGGTGCTGACGCTCGCGGGCGGCAGCCTCGGCATCCCGATGCTCGTGGGCGCCGGCGTGGACATCGTCTTCCGCCAGGACCGGGTCAGACGGCTGGCGCGCGTGGTGGCGCTGCCGGCCGCGCTCTACGTGGTCTGGCTGCACGAGTACGACCCGTTCCGCGCGCGCTTCGGCACCTACGAGTCGGTGCCCGGCTTCGTGTTCGAGCAGCTCGGGTCGGCGCTCGCGGCCATCGCCGGCTTCCAGTACCACTCGGTGCAAACGCCGGCACTCGTGGCGGCCGCCGTGCTTCTGGTGGTGCTGGCCGAGCGCTTCGTGCGCGGCGGGGTCGACCGCGGACGCCTGGCGGCGATCGTGACGATGGCCCTGGCGTACTGGGCCGCCCTCGCCCTCTACCGGCCGTGGGTGGCTGATCAGGAGCCGAGCCGGTTCCTGTATGGCGGGGCCCTGCTGGTGCTGCTGGCGCTGCTCGAGGTGGCGCGAGGATGGCGTCCCGGTCCGCGGACGCTCGCGGTCGTGGGGGCTCTGGTGCTGCTGTCGGCCGTGTCGAACCTCGACGACCTGCGCGACGGGGCGAACCGCGTGCGGGCCTATTCCGACTACGTCGAGCCGGGGCTGGGCGCCCTCGAGCTCACCCGCGGCCAGGTGCGCGCGAGCTTCCGGCCCGAGCCCACACGTGCCCCGGACATCGTCGCCGGCCGCTACTTCCGCGCCGTGGACCGCTGGGGCTCGCCGGCCGACAGCCCGGAGCAGATCCTGACCCGCAATCCCGGGCCACGGGCGGCCGCCGACATCGTGCTGGTGGAGGCGCTCCGGCTGAACCTGCGCCCGGGGACGCTGCCGGCCCCGCCAGGACCGTTGCCGGCGGTGGACGGAGCCGCGAACGGCACCGCCCGCCCGGCGGGCGGCTGCCTCCGGTTCACCCCGAGCGGCGCGGGCGGCCTCGACCTGCGGCTGCCCGCCGGCGGCGTAGCGCTCAGCGGCAAGGGCCCGGTGGACGTGCAGCTGCGTCGCTTCGGGGACGACTTCCAGGCGGACCAGTCCGCTCCGGAGCTCGAGCTCTTCGGCGGCAACCGGCAGGCGTTCGGGCGCGTGGTCCTGCGCGCGCGGACGCTGCGGCTCGAGGGCGGGCGCCCGGCGCTGCTGCGGATCCCGCCGGACGCCTCCCCCACTCCCTGGCACGCGCGGCTCACGTCGGCCACGCCCCTGACCGTCTGCGGCCTCCCGGCGCGCTGATGGCATCACGTGTCCGGAGCGGCCCGGGCTGGCCGACGCTCGCCGTGGCCGCCCTCACCTTGCTCGGCCTGGGCCTGCGCCTGACCGGGCTCCACGAGGGCCTGTTCGGCGACGAGCTCTACCTCTACGAGATCGCACGGCTCCCTGACATCGGGGACGTCCTGAGCAGGGTCCACGACACGGAGAGCACGCCCCCGCTCGGCTTCGTGCTGGCCTGGGCGACCACGAAGCTGGGCGATCCCACCGTCACGGTGCGCCTCCCCTCGCTCGTGCTCGGCACCGCCGCGATCCCGTTGACGTACCTGCTGGGCGTGCGCACCGTGGGTCGGCTGCCGGCGCTTGCCGGGGCGGCCTTCTTCGCGCTGAGCCCCTTCGCCATCTGGTACGCGGACGAGGCGCGCGCCTACTCCACGATGATCTTCCTGGCGCTGCTCGCGGCGCTCGCGCTGGTGCGGGCGCTCGACACCGGTAGGACCGGCTGGTGGGTCGTCTACGCGATCTCGGCGTGCCTGATCCTCTACACGCACTACATGGGCGTCTTCGTGGTGGTGGCGATGGCGGCCTGGTCGTTCTGGACCCAGCGGGAGCACCTGCGCCGGCTGCTGTGGGCACACGCGGCGATCGCGATCGCGTATCTGCCCTGGCTCCCGTCGTTCATCGTGCAGAGCGACGACACCAGCGCCCAGCGCATCTCCACCTTCAAGCAGTTCACGCCCAAGGGCGTGGTGCGCGAGCTCACGATCGCCGTCGACGGCCATCCCTTCCTGCCGCTCTCGAGCGTGCCCGGCCGAGCCGCCCTCGTGCTGCTCGGCATCGGGGCCGCCGCGGCGCTGGCGGGGGCCGTCATGCGCCTGCGCGGCGTCTCGCCGGCGGAGGCGGCCCGCTCGCGCGTGGCCCTGGTGGCGCTCCTGGCCCTCGCCACTCCCGCCGGCGTGGCGCTCTACAGCATCGTCGGCAAGAACTCGTACATCCCGCGCAACCTGTCGGCGTCGCTGCCGATGCTCTTCCTGGCGCTCGCGGCGGGACTGATGGCGCTGCGCCGTCCCTGGGCGGCGCTCGGCACCGCCTGCGTGCTCCTGGCCCTCAGCATCGGCGCCGTGCGCGTCATCGACCCCGACCGCGGCCGTCCGCCCTACCGGCAGGCCGCCGAGTTCGTGGACGCGCGCGACCACGGCGGCGGCGTGGTGATCGAGTACCCGCTCTTCCCCGCCTTCGCCAACACCGACATCGCCCTCGCCCGCCACCTGGAGGCGCACCTCGACCGGGCCCACGATCTGCGCCAGGTGCGCAGTCCCGACAGTCCCGGGTGGGACGGGCTCGGCCGCTACCGGCGGATCTTCGTGGTCACGCCATGGGACGCCACGCACCGCGCCGGCGGCGAGCCGCTCCCACCGCGGTACGCCGGCCGCTTCCGTCTCGTCGACAGCGACACCTGGCGCGGGATCGTGCCGGTCGCCGCGTTCGAGTACGCGGCCAGGCGCCGGCCCTAGGAGGCCCCACAGGCGTCCGGGTCGAGCGGCCCGTCGAGCTTGTAGAGGGACACCAGGCCCCGATCGCGCAGCAGGAGGCGCGCCGCGGGATCGGAGCCCGTCCAGCCGGCCTCGGCGGGCTGGTCCTTGCGCAGGTTGCCCGGATAGTTGAACGGGGTGGTCACGACGTAGTCGTAGCCGCCGTCGTTCAGCGCCTTGCGCCACGCGCGGCAGCTCCGGAAAGTCGTGAACGCCCCGTGCGGGCCGTGGCGCGCGACGTACTCCACGCGGTTCGACAGGTCGGCGCCGTAGAGCGGGTACTGCACGAAGAAGCCGACGATCCCGATCCGCGCGTCCTCCGCGTCGCTCGCCCAGCGCGCCACGCGGGGCATCGGCCCGTAGTCGTCGTAGCGGTCGCGCAGGTAGTCGCGCTGCACGAACCAGCCGCCCGCCAGCACCACCAGCGCCAGGAGCGCGCCGCCCAGCGCGAGGCGCGGCCCCGCCGGTCGCCGGCCGGCGCGCCCGACGAGCACGACGGCGCCCACCAGGGCGAGGAACCCGGCGCCGATGGCCAGCGAGCCCGCGGCGGTCGCGTCCGTGGGGGGCTCGGCGAAGCGGCCCGTGCGCAGCTCGGTCGGCCAGATCGTGGGGTCGAGCTGAGTGACCAGGAGCGCCGCCGCGTACACGCCGAGCAACACCCACTGCCGGGCCCGGGCTGCCAGCGCCGGGACGAGTGGAAGCAGCGCCAGGCCGAGCGCGAGCGCCGGCGTGGGGTAGCGAAGGTTGAACTTGAAGAAGAGCGGGTCGTCCTCCGTGCCGAGCCCCTGCGGGGTGAAGAGGAAGGCCACGGCGCTCACGATCGCCACCACGCCGAGCATCCGCTCAACGCGGGTGCGCCCGGACACGGCGACGGCAACCATGCCCACGGCCGCCAACCCGAGCAGGGCCCACCAGGCGGGGCCGTAGGCGTCCAGCAGGCCCGGCAGGAAGGTCCCGCGCAGGACCCCCGGAGTGCCCACGTAGTGAATCGGCGAGAAGATGAGCTTCGTCAACGGCGGCGAGGGGAGCGAGAGCGGTCCGAGCTCCAGGTCCGCGGCCGGCACGGGATTGCCGAAGGCGAACAGGTTGCGGGCGTACCAGAGCGTCCCGAGCGCCAGCAGAGCTCCCAACCAGATGGCCGCCGTGCGCACCCGCCGACCTGTCGGCGTCACCACCACGACCCCCAGCGTGAGCGCCACCAGAGGCACCGCCATGGTCAGCTTCGTGCCGAGCGCCGGCGCCGCCGCCAGCGCGGCGATCACGCCGGCCACCCCGGTGGGCCCTCCGTTCACCAGCAGGGCGGCCGCGGCAAGCAGCAGCGCGATCCCCATCAGGTCGTTGTAGGCCCCGCCCGGCTGGGTCTCGACCATGATCGGCGTGGCCAGCAGCAGGCAGAGGCCCAGCACGCACGCCGGCCCCTGGCCGTAGCGCCGGCCGAGGCACCAGGCCGCGAGCAGCGCCATGCCGAGCCAGCCCAGGTTCATGAAGACCGACGCGAAGTCGTTCCCGAACCAGAGCATTCCGAGCGCGTGGAGGAGCCCCGAAGTGGCGGGGTAGAACGCCGTGCCCGCCCCCGTCTCGAAGAACTGGACGTGGGTGATCGAGCCGTCCTGGACGAAGCTCGCGGCCTGCGGCAGGTGGTACCAGACGGTGTCGGCGCCGGTCATCCCGTTGTCGAGCGCCGGCAGCACCCGCGTGCACCAGTCCGCGACCACCACGGCCACGCCCGCCACGGCGGCGAGCGCCGGCCACAGCCCCGGGTCGGGGGCCGGCGGGTTGCCCGGCTCGGCGTGACGCGCGCCCAGCCGCGGGGCCATGCGGGTGACGGCGGCGCCGGCAGCCACCGAGACGAGCGCCACCGACCAGGCGTACAGCAGGCCGACGAGGCCCAGCAGCTGGAGGATGAGGATCAGGCCGACGAGCGTCAGCACGAGCTGGACGAGGAGGGCGAGAGCCCCGCCCCAGGCCGGGAGCAGGCGTCTCCTCAGCGCGCCCGCGCCGATCAGAAGCGGAGCCAGGGTGGCGAGCGCCAGCAGGAGGCCGAGTCCGTAGCGGGCGACCGTCACGGTCGCAGCACGCTAGCGGGCAGGCCGGGTCCCGGCGCAGGGTGTCAGGACGATATGGGGCACACCAGCGCGGATCCCCGGCCGGAGAGCCTCAGGTGCCACCGCACCGGGCTGGGGTCGGCCGGGATGCGCAGGAGCGCGGACTCGCCCTGGACCAGCACCAGCACCAGCGGCGTCAGGAGCGGCTGGAAGAGCCTCGTCGTGAAGTAGCGCTCCCCCGGAGGGGTTCCGTTGCGCCCGTAGCCGGCGGCGAAGCGGCGGAAACGGAAGACCAGCGGGCCGTCGGCCGGCGCCTGGAACGCCAGGCCGGCGCGCGGCATGAGCATGTCGCGGCGCGCGACGTCTCCCTCGAGGTCCACCGCCCGGCAACCGGGATACGCCTTGCGGAACCCCTTCTTGGTCACGCCGTGCAGCCGCACGTCCAGCGCCCTGCTCGACACGATGTCGGCCGCGCGGCGGGGCTCCTCCGGACGCCTGACGATCTCATCCGGGGAGTCCGCCGGCGACCCGAAGACGCCGGTGGCGGAGAAGTAGCGCCCGGCCGTCGCGCCCGGAGCGCGCGTGGGCTCGGGCACGAAGTCGTCGGCCACCTGCCCGCGTGCGAGCTCGAGGGCCCCGAGCGACGGGCCGAGGAACTCCGCGCGCCGGTCGAGGCTCCGCGCCCCGTCGCGCAGGTCGCCGAGCTGCGACGCCACGACCAGGGCAAGCGCGACCACGACCGCGGCCCCGGCGGCGGGCGGGATCCGGCGCCTGCCGTACGCGAAGGCCATCAGCAGCAGGAGGAAGGCCGACCCGGGATAGATGTAGCGGCTCGCCAGCTCGTCGAGCGGCGGCCGGAACAGAGCCACCGACGCCCAGTAGGCGAGCGTCATCGCCGACAGGGCCACCAGCTCGCGCCAGGCCTCGACCCGGCGCGCGATGGCGTAACCCACCGCGACGGCCAGCAGGGCGGCGAGCGCGGTCCAGAGCACCGGCGCGGCGCCGTACGTGAAGCCCGCCAGCGCGGCCACGTTCGCGGCCAGGTAGCGGATCAGGAGCCGCGGCAGATCCGTCCACTGGTCGAGCAGGTTGCCCTCGCCGTAGGCGAGCCACCAGACCGCGTAGAGCGCCACCGGCGCCGCCACCACCCGCGCCATCCGCCTCCCCCGGTCCGGGCCGAGCAGGATCAGCACCGTGGCCCCGATCGCCATGATCATCCCGAGGCTGCCGCTGGCGATCGCCACGAGCAGGCAGGCGGAGGCGATCAGGTCGCCGCGCCGGTCCCCCCGCTCCAGGGCCAGGAACATGCCGAGGCCCGCGGCCAGCGGGAGCATGAACACGATCAGGGCAAGCTGGAGCACCACCTCCCAGGCGGTGCCCAGGAAGAGCAGCACCACGGCGGGCACGAGCGCGGGAAGCGCCCCGACCCGGCGCCGCGCCAGCGCGTAGAGCAGGCCCGCGCAGAGCAGGTGGAGCGCCACGACCGTCAGGCGGTAGGGCAGGTAGGAATCGACGCCAAACAGCCGGAACAGCACCTTGTAGGCGAGCAGCGGCGCGACCATGACGTGCTCGTTGTAGGGCTCGAGGAAGGTGTCCACCCCGTGCCCTCCCCGGTACAGCAGGAAGTTGACCTCGTCGAGCGAGAGGTTGTGCCTGCGGGTCAGCACGAGCATCAGCACCACCGCGGCGAGCATCGCCAGGCCGAGGGCCACGAGGGCCAGCTGGTCCACCGACATGCGGCGGCTCACGGATGGGGTCGGTGCGATGAGAGGCATCTTTGGCGGTGCCGCGGACATCGCTCGAACCCGGCTTCCGGTTGCGAACCCGCTCTCGCCATGGTCTCCCAGGGTCGTCGCGCGCGCAAGCGGACTTGCCATCGTCATCGCTGTGCTCTGCTACAAACTGCCCCCTGTGTCTTCTCGGAGGGTCGCCTTTACCGCTCTCGTGGTGGCTGGCGGTCTTGCCGCCGTGCCTGCCTGTGCGTTCGCGCAGGAGCCGGTTGCGAGCGCCGTGCCGCCGCCACCTCCGGCCGCGCCTGCCGCGGTAGCCGAGCCGGCCGCTGCCGCGCCCGCGGAGCCCGCCCCCGCCCCGGCCCCGGTCGCCGAGCCCGCGGTCAGCGGCTGTCCTCCCGGCGAGGACGAGACCGAGCTCCCTCCGGGCACGCCCGAGGACGCTCCTGCACCCCCGCCCGCCGCGGCCGCCGCGCAGGACGAGCCGGGCGACGGGCCGGTCGCGCACTGCTCTCAGAACGCCGGCGACAACCAGTACCGCGATCCGTTCGCGAACAGCCCTCCGCCGAAGAGCCAGGGCGGCGCGGACAGCGCCCAGGCTCCCGAGACCGACACTGCGCAGCCCACCACCGGCTCCACGACCCTCCTGGAGGACGGCACGACGGACCCCGCGGCCGCCGCCGCGGCCGCCGACGCGGGTAACGGGCTGCCGAACACCGGCCTCGGCCTCGGCGGCCTGGTGGCGCTGGGCCTGCCGCTCCTGGCCGGTGGGCTCGCGCTCCGCCGGCGCACCGCCTGAGGCGCCGGTTCCGAACTCCACCTAGACTCGAACCGTGGCTCAGCCCTGGATGTCAGTCGTGGTGCCCGCCTTCAACGAGGAGCGGGCGATCGTGGGCACGATCGCCGCCCTGCGCTCGTGGCTCGAGGCGAGCGGGCGCACCTGGGAGATCCTCGTGGTGGACAACGCGAGCACCGACTCCACGCCCGCCCTGGTGGAGCCGCTGACGGGCGATAACGGGGTCCGGCTCCTCCGCAACGAGGAGAACCTCGGCAAGGGCTACTCGGTGCGCCGCGGCATGCTGGCCGCCACCGGCGACCTGCGTCTCCACTGCGACGCGGACTGCGCCCCGTCGATCGCGTCGCTCACCAAGATGCTGGAACTGCTCGAGCACGCCGACGTGGTCACCGGGTCGCGGCTGGCCGAGGGCGCCGACGTGGGCCGCCGCCAGCCGCTGCGCCGGCGCATCGTGGGGCGCTCCTTCCAGCAGCTCTGCCGCCTGATGCTCGGCGAGCCCACGCGCGACCTCTTCTGCGGGTTCAAGCTCTGGCGCGGGCAGACCGCGCAGGAGGTGTTCTCGCGGGTGCAGATCGACGGCTGGGTCTTCGACGCCGAGGCGCTCGCCGTGGGACGGGCGCTCGGCTACCGCATCACGGAGACCGGGATCGTCTGGAACGACCGAGACGGCTCCCGCCTCTCGATGACACGCGTGTTCGGCCCCGTGCTGCGCGAGCTGATCCAGGCCCGCCGCCAGGTACGTGCCGCGGCGGCGCAGGCACGGGTCTCGGCAGAGCCGCTCGTGCCCGAGCCGGCCGACCGCCATCCGTGAGCGCCGTGTCCGGGCGGCGCGTCCTGGTCACAGGCGGTGCGGGGTTCGTGGGCGCGAACCTCGCGCTCTCGCTCGCGGCGAGCCGGCCCGAGTGGGAGCTGGTCGCGCTCGACAACCTCCGCCGGCGCGGCTCTGAGCTGAACCTGGCGCGCCTTCGGGAGGCGGGCGTGCGGTTCGTGCACGGGGACGTCCGGGCCGTGGACGACGTGCTGGCCGTGGAGGAGGTGGACGCCATCGTGGAGTGCTCGGCCGAGCCGTCGGCGCTCGCGGGCCGGGCCGGTGACACCTCCTACGTGGTGGGCTCGAACCTGCTCGGCGCCCAGAACTGCCTCGAGCTCGCCCGCCGCGACTCGGCGCAGTTCGTGTTCCTCTCGACCAGCCGCGTGTACCCGTACGACGCGCTCGACGCCGCCGCCTTCCGGGAGGAGGACTCGCGCTACGAGCTCGAGGCCGAGCAGCCGCTGCCCGGCCTCAGCGGCACGGGCGTGTCCGAGGGCTTCCCGCTGGACGGCCCGCGCACGCTCTACGGCGCCACCAAGCTGGCCGCCGAGCTGCTCGTGACCGAGTACCGCGCCGCCTTCGGCCTCCGGACCGTGGTCGACCGCTGCGGGGTGATTGCCGGTCCCTGGCAGATGGGGAAGGTGGACCAGGGCGTGTTCACGCACTGGGTGCTGAGCCACTACTTCGGCCACGACCTGAGCTACATCGGCTACGGCGGACACGGCAAGCAGGTGCGCGACCTGATGCACGTGGCCGACGTGGTCGCGCTCGTGGAGGACCAGCTGATGCGGCCCGACCACTGGGACGGCGTGACCGCGAACGTCGGCGGCGGGCGCGAGGTGAGCCTCTCGCTGCGCGAGACCACTGCGATCTGCCGCGAGCTGACGGGCAACTCGGTCGGCGTGTCGAGCTCGGACGAGGATCGGCCGGGCGACGTCCGGATCTACATCTCGGACTGCGAGCGGCTGGCGGCGCACACCGACTGGCGCCCGCGGCGCGGCCCGCGCGAGGTGCTCGAGGACATCTTCGGCTGGGTCCACGACAACGAGCGCGCCGTGCGCGCGGCGATAGGCTAGGCCCGGCATGGGAATTGCCGTCGTGACCGGCTCCGGCGGGTTGATCGGTTCCGAGTCGGTCGCTCACTTCATAGGCGCGGGCTTCGACGTCCTCGGGCTCGAGAACGACATGCGGGCGCGCTTCTTCGGGCCCGACGCGTCCACGCACCCGGTCACCGAGCGGCTGGTGCGCCAATTCCCGGAGTTCCGCTCGCTCGACGTGGACATCCGCGACACCGACGCCGTGGAGCGGGTGTTCGCCGAGCACGGATCGCAGATCGAGCTGGTGGTGCACACCGCGGCGCAGCCATCCCACGACTGGGCCGCCTCGGAGCCGCTCACGGACTTCGGCGTGAACGCCAACGGCACCCTGAACCTGCTCGAGGCCACGCGCCACCACTGCCCCGGCGCCACCTTCGTGTTCACCTCCACCAACAAGGTCTACGGCGACACGCCGAACCGCCTGCCGCTGGTGGAGCTCGAGACCAGGCTCGAGCTGCCGGCCGACCACCGCTACTTCGGCGGCATCGACACCTCGATGACGATCGACGACTCGATGCACTCCCTCTTCGGGGTCTCGAAGGTGGCCGCGGACCTGATGGTCCAGGAGTACGGCCGCTACTTCGACATGCCCACCGTCTGCTTCCGCGCCGGCTGCCTCACCGGGCCGAACCACGCCGGGGCGATGCTGCACGGCTTCCTGTCCTACCTGATGCGCTGCACCGTGGCGGGTGAGCCGTACACGATCTTCGGGTACGACGGACGCCAGGTGCGCGACAACATCCACAGCGCCGACCTCGTGCGCGCGTTCGAGGCCGTTCACAGGGCCCCGCGGCCCGCGGCCGTCTACAACATCGGCGGCGGGCGCTACAGCAACTGCTCCATGATCGAGGCGATCGCGCTCTGCGAGGAGATCGCCGGCCGCCGGCTCGAGTGGACGCTCGGCGACCAGGCGCGGATGGGCGATCACCGCTGGTGGATCAGCGACCTCGCCGAGTTCCAGGCGGACTTCCCCGACTGGGAGCCGGAGTACGACCTGCGCGCGATCCTGCGCGAGATCCACGACCAGAACGCAGAGCGCTGGAGCGCCGCGTCGTGAGGCTCTCCGTGGTCATCCCCGCGCGCGACGAGGAGGGCTCGATCGGCGCCACTGTCCTCGACCTGGCCACGGAGCTGGAGCGGGCCGGCGTGGACCACGAGATCATCGTGGTGGACGACCACAGCACCGATGGCACCGGTGCCGAGGTGGACGCCATCATCGCTTCGCGTCCCGCCACGGTGCGCCGGATCCTCTCGCCCTACAGCGGCGGCTTCGGCCTGACCGTGCGGGCCGGCCTCGAGAGCTTCCGGGGCGACGCCGTCGCGATCGTGATGGCCGACGGGTCCGACGACCCCAAGGACGTCGTCCACTACCACCGGCTGCTCGAGGAGGGCTACGACTGCGCCTTCGGCTCGCGCTTCCTGCCGGGCTCGGTGGTCACCGACTACCCCAAGCTGAAGCTGGCGATGAACCGCATCGTGAACGCGGGCATCCGCGTGCTGTTCCGGCACGGGTACAACGACACGACCAACGCGTTCAAGGCGTACCGCCGTGAGGTGATCGACAACATCCAGCCGCTGCTGTCGAACCACTTCAACCTGACCGTCGAGCTTCCGCTCAAGGCATTCATCCGCGGCCACAGCTACGCGATCGTGCCGATCTCCTGGCGCAACCGGGCGGCGGGCGAATCGAAGCTCGGCCTGCGCGAGATGGGCAGCCGCTACCTGTTCATCGTGCTCTACGCCTTCCTCGAGCACCACCTGAGCCGCGGCGACTACCGGCGCCCCGGCTTCGACCCGCGCGCCGGCCACGGGCACGCCCCGGTGCTCCATGAGCGGCCCGGCGAGCCCAAGACGCCCACCGCCGGCCCCACGGACTAGTGGACGCGCGAGTCGCCGTCGTCATCCCGAACTGGAACGGGAGGCGCTGGCTGCCGGACTGCCTGGAGTCGATCGCCGCGCAGACAGTCGCGCCCGCGGAGACGATCGTGGTGGACAACGGCTCCACCGACGGGTCGCTCGAGCTGCTGAGCGGGAGCCCCGGCGTGCGCGTGGTGAGCCTCGGCCGCAACACCGGGTTCGCCTTCGCGGCCAACCGTGGCGTGGAGGCCGCCGGCACCGATCTGGTCGCGCTCGTGAACACGGACGTCGTGCTCGCTCCCGACTGGATCGAGCGCATGGTCCGGGCGCTCGAGTCCGACAGCGGCGCGGCGTCGGTGGCCTGCAAGATGGTCGACCTGCGCGACCCGGACCTGCTCTACGACGCCGGTGACGTGCTGCGCCGCGACGGCGCCTGCGAGCAGCGCGGGCGCTTCGAGCGCGACGACGGCCGGTTCGACCAGCCGGGAGAGGTCTTCGGGGCCTGCGCGGGGGCGGCGCTCTACAGGAGGGACGTCGTGCTCGACGCGGGCGGCTTCGACGAGCGCTACTTCACCTACCTCGAGGACGTGGACCTCGCGCTGCGCCTGCGGCTCGGCGGTTGGCGCTGCCGCTACGAGCCCGTCGTCGCCCGCCACGCCGGGGAGGGCTCCTCGGTGCGCCTATCGAACCCGCTGCACTTCTGGGTCGAGCGCAACACGCTGCTGCTGCTCGCGAAGACGTTTCCGCTGCGCTGGCTGCCCTGGGTCGCCTACCGGCAGCTCGGCTGGGCATGGCACGCCCTGCGCCAGCGGCGGCTCGGCGCCCACCTGCGCGGCGCCCGGGCGGCGCTGCCGGTCATGCCCTCGATGCTGCGCGAGCGGCGCGCCCTGCGGAACGCCTCGCGCGTGTCCCTGGACGAGGTGGTGCCGGCTCGGCCGATACGCGGGACCCGGGCGGGAGGCCACCGCTCCCGGCACGCGGCGGCGGGCTAGTGCCGGCGCTGTTCGTCAGCTACTCGGGCCATTTCGGCGGTGGCGAGCGGCTCCTGCTCGATTACGCCTCGGCGCTCGAGGGCGAGTGCGTGCTGGCCTGTCCCGAGGGACCGCTCGCCGGCAGGGCGGCGTCCGCAGGGCTGCGGGTGGTTCCGCTGCGTGAGCACCCGCTCGAGCTGCGCGGGTCGCCGCGCGCCGGCGTGGCGGCGGCGCTGGCGCTGGGCTCACATGCGCGCGAGGCGCGCCGGCTGGTGCGCGACCTCGCCCCGGACCTCCTCCTGGCGTGGGGCATGCGCTCGGCGATCGCACTCGGCGGGCTGCCGCTCGGAGGCGCGCGCCCACCGCGGACCGTCTTCCAGCACAACGACCTGCTCCCCGGGGCCGCGGTCGGCCGGCTCGTACGCGCGGCGGCCGCGCGCTTCGACCGCATCGTGGCGCTGTCGGAAGCCGTGGCCCACGATCTCGACCCCACAGGCGCGCTGGGCGACCGCCTGCGCGTCTGCCACCCCGGAGTGGACCTGGAGCGCTTCCCGGCCCTCCCGCGGGCCTCAGAACCCCGGAGAGGCCCTGCTGCTGGGCGCGATCGTGGACTGGAAGCGCCCCGACCTCGCGCTCGAGGCGGCTGCGATCGCGGCTCGCGACCTTCCCGGGCTGCGCCTCCGCGTGGCCGGCGCGCCGCTCGACGGCCGCGGCGAGGACCTGCTGCGCCGCCTGCGGGCCAGGGCCGAGCGGTCCGACCTGGCGGGGCGCGTGGAGCTGAGCGGCCCCGTCGACGCCGCCGAGGCCCTGCGCGAGGCGTCATGCCTGCTCCATTGCGCGGACAGCGAGCCGTTCGGGCTGGTGGTGCTGGAGGCGCTCGCCTCCGCGCGGCCGGTGGTGGCGCCCGCCGCCGGCGGCCCGGCGGAGCTGCTCGACGACGGCGTGGGCAGGCTCTATCCGCCAGGCGACGCCGCGGCCGCCGCCGCCCGGCTGGTCGAGGTGCTGCGCGACCCGGAGCTGGCGAGCAGGCTCGGCCAGGAGGCCCGGCGACGCGCCGAGGCGCGGCACGGGCTCGATGGCGCCCGCGCCCGCTGGCGCGAAGCCGTGGCGCCGCCCGCGGCTGCCGCCCGGGGCGCCGGCGAGGGCCTGGCGCTTGTCACCGTCACGCACGACTCCGAGGCCGACCTGGCGGCGTTCCTGCGCTCCGTGGAGCGCCACCTGCCCGCGGCGCGCGTGGTGGTGGTGGACTCGGGCTCGAGCGACGGGAGCGTGGCGGTGGCGCGCGGCTTCGGGGAGCGCGTGAGCGTGCTGGAGCTGGAGGCGAACGTGGGGTTCGGCACCGCGAACAACCGCGGGCTGGAGGCCGTGAGCGAGCCGGTGGTGGCGATCGTGAACCCCGACGTGGAGCTGCTCGACGCCTCGCTGGCCGAGCTGGCGAGCGAGGTGGCGCGGCTCGACCGGCCCGAGCGCATCGCCGCCCCGCTCGTCCTCCTGCCCGACGGCACGCGCCAGGACTCCGTCCATCCGCTGCCCGTCACGGCGCCCGACCTCGCGCGCTCGCTGGTTCCGCCGGGCGCCCTCCCCGGGCCGCTCGGCCTCCCGCTCGCGCCCTGGCGCTCCCAGGGGCCGCGGCGCGTGGGCTGGGCGGTGGGCTGCTGCCTCGTGGCGCGCACGTCGACCCTGCGCCGGCTCGGGCCGTTCGACGAGCGCATCTTCCTCTACGCGGAGGACCTCGACCTGGGGCTGCGCGCCGGCGCCGCCGGGGTCGAGACCTGGTTCTGGCCCGCCGCGCGGGTGCTCCACAAGCGAGCGCACAGCTCCGAGCGCGCCTTCGGCGGCGAGGCGTTCGAGCTGCTGGCCCGGCAGCGCCGCCAGGTGATCGCCCGTGGGCGCGGGAAGCGGGCCGCACGGCTCGACGACGCTGCCCAGGTCGCCACCTTCGCGACCCGGTTCGCCCTCAAGAGGATGCTGCGGAGGCCCGCCGAGCGCGAGCGCCGTCAGCTGGAGACGATCAACCGCCTCCGGCGACAGCCGCTCGACTGAGGGGCCGGCTCAGCCGGCCCGGGGCACGCGCAGCTCGGGCCGCTCGTCGCGCGAGCTGGTGGCGCGCAGGCGCACCGCCGGATGCCGCACGAGCGGCCAGCCGCCGCGGCGCTCGTCGAGCCGGAAGCGGCCGAGGACCACGAGCGTGCGCAGCCCGTACTCGACGCTGCGCGTGAACGACACGCTCGACGCCTCGAGGAAGTAGCGCGTGGGAATGGCGATCTCGTGCACCCTCGCTCCGCGGCGCACCAGCTGGGCGAAGATCTCCTGGTCGAAGACGAACCCGTCCGAGTTCCGCAGGAACGCGATCTCGCGCAGGATGTCCGCCGAGAAGGCGCGGTAGCCCGTGTGGAACTCCGAGAACCCGGTCCGGAATGCGCGGTTCTCGATCCAGGTGAGGAAGCGGTTGCCGACCCACTTCCAGCGCGGCATGCCGCCCGCGATGGCCTCGTCCTCGAGCAGCCGCGAGCCGATCACCACGTCGGCCTCGCCGCGCTCGATCGGGCGGACCATCTTGCTCACGAGCGTGGGGTCGTACTGGTTGTCGGCGTGCACCATCACCACGATGTCGGCGCCGTCGAGGATGGCCCGGGTGTAGCACGTCATCTGATTCGCGCCGTAGCCGCGGTTGCCCGGGTGGCGGATCACCTCGAAGCCCTCCTGGAGCGCCACGCCCGTGGTGTCGTCGGGGCTGGCGTCGTCCACCAGCAGCGCCCGGTCGGCCGCGCCCACCGGGATCTCCTTCGCGACCGTCGGGATCGTGGCCGACGCCTTGTAGGCCGGCAGCACGATGTGGACCTTGGTGGGCCCGCCGCGGTCGGGCACGAGCTTCTGGACGGGCTCGCGCGGCCTGACCTTGTGCGCCAGGATCACGCGCTCGTCGCCGAGGCTCGCGGTGATCGAGCGCCGGTCCCCGAGCACGCCGGCAAGCAGCTTGGCGGCCGATCCGATCGGCCCGCCGCGCTCAGCCATCCCGTTCAGCCAGTAGCCCGCGGTGAACGTGCGCACCAGCGGGCCGTCCTCGGAGATCACGAGGCCGCGCGCCGCCAGCAGCTCGCGGAGCGTCTTGCGCGGCAGCAGGCACATGTGGGCGGGGATATACCCCCACCACTTCGAGCCGGCGATCTGGGCGGTGCGCGACGAGGGGTCCGGGGTGACCACGCAGAGCACACCGCCGTCGGCGAGCAGCTCGTAGCAGCGGTCGAGCGCCGTGACGGGATCCTCGAGGTGCTCGATCAGGTCGGCGAGCATGATCACGTCGAAGCGGCGCTCACCGGGGTCGAAGCTCTCCAGCGGCACCTCCCGGACGTCCAGCCCGAGCGTCTCGCGGGCGTGCCTGGCGGCATCGGCCGACAGCTCCAGACCGGTGGTCTCGTAGCCGCGCTTGCGGGCCTCGTCGAGCAGCACCCCGTGGCCGCAGCCCACGTCCAGCAGCGATCCGTAGGCCACGTAGCCGCCGACCTGGTCGAGCAGCCGCCCGGCCGTCGCGCGGCGGCCCTCCTCCTCGACGAGGTAGTCGGAGTCGCTCATGTCGCGATACAGCTCGTGGAGCGCGTCGCCGCCGGGCAGCGAGGGCTGCTGCACGGTGGCGCACTCGCGGCACACGTACAGGTCGCCGTGCTGGCCGGTGCCGTGGTAGGTGGGCGAGAAGCTCTCAGCCGAGGGTCCGCCGGGCGTGCCGCGGAAGCGCAGCTCCAGCGGCCCCGAGCAGATGCGGCAGTGGCCCGCGGGAGCGCTCATGGGCAAGTCATCCTAGGAAGGTCCAAGCAATCGATCATGGACTATCGGCTCAGAGGCCGGCGCGCCTAGCGAGCCGGGCGGTGCGGAGCACGGGACGTGGGCGGCGCGGCTGGGCGTCCTCGACGGCGAGGGCGGTCTCGACCTGGCGCGGCAGCTCGCGCTTGAAGACGGAGGTGTCGAAACGGGCCGCGTTGCGCACGCAGGCCGCCGGATCCACGGCGGCGTCGTCGAAGCCGGCCACCACAGCGGCCAGCTCGTTGGCGCCGCCCGCCCAGAAGCAGCCGGTCACGCCGTCCACGACCGTCTCGAGCGTTCCGCCGCCGCGAACCGCGATCACCGGCCGTCCGGCGGCCTGGGCCTCGACGGCGGCGATGCCGAACTCCTCAACCGCCGCGACCACCAGCGCTCGGCAGGAGCTGAGCAGGCGCGCGGCCTCGGGATCGCTGACGCGTCCCACGAACTGGATCGTCGGCCCGGCGATGCGCCGCAGAGCGCGCGCCTCCGGCCCGTCGCCGCAGACCACGAGCGGGAGCCCGAGCTTGTTGAACGCCTCGATCGCCACGTCGATCCGCTTGTGGGGCATCAGCTCGGAGAGCACGAGGTAGTGCTGGCCCACCTCCCCGGGCTGGAAGCGGCTGGTCTCCACCGGCGGGTAGACCACCACGGAGTCGCGGTTCCAGTAATTCCGGATCCTCGCCTGGGTCGTGCGCGAGTTCGTGATGTAGCGATCCACGCGCTGTGCGGCGATCCAGTCCCATTGGCGCCAGCGGCGGAAGATGATGTCGAGCACGGCCCGCGACGGCGCGACCCTGCCGGCGAGGGTGCGCTCGCGGTCGCTCCATGCGTACCGGAAGGGGTTGTGGCAGTAGCAGACGTGGGTGGTCCGCTCATCGCAGATGATTGCGTGCGCCCAGGCGCTCGAGCTCGAAACCACCAGGTCGTACTCCGAGAAGTCGAAGGACTCGATCGCGGCGGGATAGAGCGGCAGCAGGGCGCGGAAGGTCCTGGCCGTTGGGCCGAGCCGCTGGAGGAACGAGCTGTGGACGTTGCGGTGCGAGAAGCGCCCCTCGGTGCCCTCCTCGTTGTACACCGCGGTGTAGATGTCGGCCTCCGGCCAGACATCGCACATGGCAAGGAACACCCGCTCCGCCCCCCGCAAATCCAGCAGGAAATCGTGAACGAGCGCGACCCGCGGACGGCTGGCGTCCTGGACTCCGACGACGGTCGGCATGTGCCTCAGTCTATGAGGAGGGACGCGATGTCGCCATGGACAACCGGAGCCCGGCTCCCGGAACGGGTTGGAGCTCTGGTAGGAATCGGCCGGTGCTGGTAGCGATCAACGCCCGCGCCACCGCACGCCGGGAGATCGGGGGCGTGGAGCGGCTGGCCCACGAGATGGCCCGCCGGCTGCCCGCGCTGGCACCGGGGCGCTACCGGGTGTGCCGCCCGCCGGCAGCGCTCGCGCACCGGGCCGGCCACCTCTGGGAGCAGCTGGTGCTGCCGGCCGCGGCGCGCGCCCGGCTCATCTACTCCCCCGCGAACCTCGCGCCTCTGGCATCGCGCCGCAACGTGGTGGTGATCCACGACGTGGCCCCGCTGCGGGAGCCCGAGTGGTACAGCACCGCCTACTCCGCGTACCAGCGCGCGGTCCTTCCCCGGCTGGCCCGGCGCGCCCGGCTCGTGATCACCGTCTCCGAGTTCTCCCGCTCGGAGATCGTGACCCGCCTGGAGGTGCCCGAGGACCGGGTCAGGGTGGTCCCGAACGGCGTGGACGAGCGCTTCTCTGCCGCCGCGGACCCCGAGCCGGCCCGGCGCGCCCTGGAGCTCGAGCGCCCATACGTGCTCGTCGTGGGGAGCAGGATCGCCCGGAAGAACCTCGCGGCGCTGGACGAGGCGGCGGCCCTGCTCGGCGAGCGCGGGGTGGAGCTGGTGGCGGCGGGATCGGGCCGCGGCTACATGCGTGCCGAGGGCGGCCTCGCCATCCGTGAGCTCGGCTACGTGCCCGAGGAGCTCTTGCCCGGGCTCTACAGCGGTGCGGCGGCGCTGGCCATGCCGTCCCTATACGAGGGCTTCGGCCTCCCCTGCATCGAGGCGATGGCCTCCGGCACGCCGGTCGTGGCCGCCGACCGCGGCGCGCTCCCGGAGGTGTGCGGCCCGGCGGCGCTGCTCGTGGACCCCACCGACGGGACCGCGCTCGCCGACGCGCTGGCGGCCGCGGTGAGCGACCGGGAGGTGGCGGACAGGCTCATCCGCGCCGGGATCGAGCGCGCCTCGCACTACTCCTGGGGCCGCACGGCGGAGCTCACCGACAGCGCCATAGGGGAGCTGCTGGCCGAGGGCTGACCCGGGGCCGGGAGCCGCCCTTTGTGGGAAGCTTTGGGGGTGCTCGCGTCCAGGTCCACACACGACGTCCTGAACCAGGCGCCCCCGCTGGCGCCCTACAACGTGTTCGAGGCCGACCTGCCCATGCGCGAGGCGCTCGAGCGCGAGGGCGGCGGCTGGGGAATCGACCGGGTGCGCGACACCGGGCAGCTGGCCGGCAGCGTCGAGGCGATCGAGCATGCCGAGCGCTGCGAGCGCAACGAGCCGCGGCTGCGGACCCATGACCGCTACGGCCACCGGATCGACGAGGTGGAGCTCGATCCCTCCTGGCACTGGCTGCTGCGCCAGGCCGTCGAGCGGGAGATCCACTCGCTTCCGTGGCGCGACCCGCGCTCCGGGGCGCACGTGGTGCGCGCTTCGCTCATGTACACCTGGAGCCAGGTGAACGCCGGGGTCATGTGCCCCGTCTCGATGACCTACTCGGTGATCCCGGCGCTGCGCGAGGCGCCCGACCTCGCCGAGGAGTGGGAGCCGCGCCTGACCAAGCCGAGCTACGAGGACGGCGCCCTCTCCGGGATGGCGATGACCGAGAAGCAGGGCGGCTCCGACGTCCGGGCCAACACCACCTTCGCGGAGCCCGCCGGCGACGGCACCTTCGAGATCACGGGCCACAAGTGGTTCTGCTCGTATCCGTCCTGCGACATCTTCCTGACGCTTGCGCAGACGCCCGCCGGCCTCTCGTGCTTCCTGATCGAGGGAAGCGACCCCGGTTTCCGCATCCAGCGGCTCAAGGACAAGCTGGGCACGCGCTCGCTGCCCTCGTCCGAGGTGGAGTTCCAGGGCGTGCGCGGCCGGCTCGTGGGCGAAGAGGGACACGGCGTGCGGACGATCGTCCGGATGGTCAACCACACCAGGCTCGACTGCCTGATCGGCTCCGCCTCGGGCATGCGCTGGGGCCTGGCTCAGGCGGTGCACCACGCCCGCCACCGCTCGGCGTTCGGCCGCCTGCTCGCCGAGCAGCCGCTGATGCAGAACGTGCTGGCCGACCTGGCGATCGAGTCCGAGGCCGCCACCGCCACCGCCATGCGCGTGGCGCGGGCCTACGACGAGCAGGACGCCCCCTTCCGGCGCTTCGCGACCGCGGTCATGAAGTACTGGGTCTGCAAGCGGGCGCCACAGGTCTCGCTCGAGGCGCTCGAGTGCCTCGGCGGGAACGGGTACGTGGAGGAGTCCGGCATGCCGCGGCTCCTGCGCGACTCGCCGCTCAACTCGATCTGGGAGGGGTCCGGCAACGTGGCCGCGCTCGACGTCCTCCGCGCGACGCTCAAGGAGCCCGAGGGCCTGCCGGCCTTCATCGCGGAGTGCGAGCTGGCCCGCGGCGGGGACGCCCGGCTCGACGCCCACCTGGACCGCCTCGGCGACCAGGCCCGGGACCCGGAGTTCGAGGCGCGCCGGCTGGTGGGCGAGCTCGCGCTCGCGCTCCAGGCGAGCCTGCTGGTGCGCAACGCCCCGGCCGCGGTGGCCGATGCGTTCTGCGCCGGGCGGCTCGAAGGCGGCGGCCGGGTGTTCGGCACGCTGCCCGCCGGCGTGGATGCCGGCGCGATCGTCGAGCGCGCGCTCGCGGTCTAGAAGACGGCCGGCGCCAGCCCCGGCCCTCGGGTTTAACGTGTCCTCAGTGGTAGACGCGACAGGGGAACCCGGCGTCTCGCCCGCGCTCGCTCCCCCGCCGGGGAACCCTCGCTTCCCGCTCGTGGACGGGGTCCGGGCCGTGGCGGTGCTCAGCATCGTCGTCTACCACGTGTCCTACGCCACCGGGGCGAACCTGGACGGCACGATCGGCCCGCTCCTCTCGCGGCTGCACGTGGGCGTGGCGATCTTCTTCGTGGTGTCGGGCTTCCTGCTCTACCGCCCGTTCCTGGCCGCCCGGCGGGGACTGGGACCGGCGGTGGGCACAGGCGGGTACCTCCGCCGCCGGCTGCTCAGGATCGTGCCCGCCTACTGGGCGGCGCTGACGCTCCTCGCGATCTGGCCCGGGCTGCCCGGGGTGTTCACGGGCGACTGGTGGATCTACTACGGCTTCCTGCAGGTCTACTCGACCGAGACCTACCTCCAGGGCATCGGGCCGACCTGGTCGCTCGCGACCGAGATGGCCTTCTATCTCGTGCTCCCGTTCGTCGCGCTGCTGGCGGCGCGCGTGACGCGAGGGGCGTCGATCGGGGTCTGGGTGCGCCGCGAGCTTGCGCTGCTCGGCGTGCTGTACCTGGGCGCGGTCGCGTTTCGGGCCTGGACGCTGCGCAACGGCGCGCCGCTCGACCTGCCGCCCGGGGTCCTGGCCGGCACGTTCGACTGGTTCGCCGTCGGCATGGGCCTGGCCGTGGCGAGCGTGGCGCTCGACGAGTCGGGCCGCGAGCCGCGGACGAGCCTGCTGCGCGGCCGGCAGTCGCTGCTCGCGTGGGTCGCCGCGGCCGGCCTGTTCGCGCTGCTCGTCTGGGGGATCGGGCTGCCGAACGTCTCGGCCTTCAGCCCGACGTTCCGGCTCACCCAGTTCCAGTACTTCGCGGAGCACGCCCTGATGGGGCTCGTCGCCCTGCTCGTGATCGCACCGGCCGTGCTGGGCGACCTGACGGGCGGGGCCGTGCGAGCGCTCCTGCGGTCGCGCCCCGCGGCGTTCCTGGGCCTGGTGTCCTACGGCGTCTTCCTCTGGCACGGCCCGATCGTGCAGGAGCTGGCCAAGACCGACGCGGTCGACGTGACGCTCGTCCTGCTCGCGGCCACGCTGGCCGTGGTGGTGCCGATCGCGACCGCGAGCTACTACGTCGTCGAGCGGCCGTTCCTCCGGCTCAAGTACCGCAGGCCGAGCCGGCGCGCCGCGGCGGAGAGCCGCGGCGCCCGTCCCTCGCTGACCGACTAGGCGCTAGTACTTCCTGGCGGCGCTCTTGTACGCGGCGAGCAGCGGTGTGGCCGTGAAGACCGTGCCGTTGCACGTGACGTTGAGCAGGCCGGCGTACTGGAAGGTCGGGTCCGTGCCGCCGCCGTCGCAGGACACGGGGTTGTACGCCGATCCCCACGCGTACCAGAACGCCTTCTTCACGCGCAGCTTCTTCTTGGTCGCGAAGGCCTTGTAGGTCGCCTTCAGGCGCGAGCGCTGCTGCGCCGGGGTGACCTCGAGGCCGAAGTAGTCGTCCTTGTCGTTGAGCTTGCCCTTGGAGCCGAGGTAGGTGAACTCGGTCACGTAGATCGGCTTACGGCCGTCCTTGTAGCGCTTCATCACCTTGCGGTGCTCCTCGAGCGCGTCCACGTAGGCGCCGACCGTCTTGTTGAACGGGTGCACCGCCGCGATGTCGAAGTACTTGCGGATCCCGCGCTTGTAGAAGGCGGCCTGGTCGTTCCAGCTGAACGTCTGCTTGCCGCTCTCCTGCAGGAAGCTGGCCAGTCCGGCGGCCACGACCTTCGCCTTGCGGTCGCCCTGCTTGACCGCCTTGTAGCCCGCCTTCAGCATCTTCGGGTAGTAGGCGCGGTAGTTCTTGACGTTCAGGAAGTAGCTGGCCGACGGCTCGTTCCAGATCTGCCACTCGCGGATGGGACGCTTGGGGATCGTGGGATTGGCCGTCCAGAACGTGCCCTTGGGGCCGTAGCGGGCGATCAGGACCTTGATGAACGCCTGGTAGTCGGCGAGCCGCTTCGGCGGGTAGGTGGCGTAGTCGCCCCGCGACGGCTGGGCGGACGCCCACCGCGGCGTGCCCTGAACGGTGGCGAGGGTCGTGAGGCCGTGGCTCGAGGAGAGCCCGACCGCGCGGTCGAGCGCGGTCCAGTTGTAGACGCCCTTCGAGGTCTCGGTGTTGGCCCAGTAGAAGAGCGAGCGAACCGACTCGACGCCCGAGTTCTGCATCAGCGCGTACATGTCGTCGCGCGCGGGCTGCGAGAGGTTGTTCGGCGGCAGGAAGTCGATCACCCCGAAGAAGCCGCGAGGCGCCTTCGCCTCGGCGGAGGGCACCGCCACGAGGAGGCTGAGCGCGACGGTGAGCAGAAGGGTGATGCGAGCTACGGGCTTCAAGATGGTTTCCTTGGCGGCGGGGGCTTCTGGCAAGCACGGCTGAGGGACGCGGTCGCATCCATACGGCCGGCCCTGAAGGGCGACAGGCTAGCTAAAACACCCCGTTCGGCCGTAGGTTGCGGTGGCCCGGCGGCCGAACCCGGTCAGTTGGCCCCGCGGCGGCTCACGACGACGTAGATCGTCTTGAGCAGCAGGCGAACGTCGCCCCAGAGGGACCAGTTCGTGACGTACAGGTAGTCGAGCTTGATCATCTCCTCGAACGGGATCGCCGTCCTCCCGAGCACCTGCCAGAGGCCGGTCAGGCCCGGTGTGAGGTCGATCCGCCGCCGGCCCCAGCCGGGAATGTGCTCGTGGATGTCGGCCGGCATCGGCCGTGGGCCGACCAGGCTCATCTCCCCGCGGACGACGTTCCAGAGCTGGGGCAGCTCGTCGATGCTCGCCGTGCGCAGGAAGCGTCCCACCCGGGTGACCCGCGGATCCTCGTCGAGGAGCAGCCAGGCGGAGTGGGCGCTCTGCTCGCGGAGGGTGTCCACCTGCTCCGATGCGTCCGCGACCATCGTCCTGAGCTTGTAGAGCCGGAACAGCTTCCCCTCGCGTCCCACGCGCTCGTGCGAGAAGAAGACGGGTCCTCGCGAATCGAGCTTGATCAGGAGCGCCACCAGGGGCAGCAGCGGGGTCACGATGATCAGGAGCGGCAGGGCGATCGTCAGGTCCATGGCGCGCTTGAGCGCCCAGGACGAGCGCGCGAGCGCCGGCGGGCGCAGCGCCAGAACTGTCACTCCCTCGACGTCGTCCAGCTCGGCCGACGGGCCGAGGACGTCGAACGCGTGCGGCAGCACGCTCACCTTCACAGCGGCGTCGTGGGCGTCGCGAACGAGGCTGGCGAGCGCCTCCGCCTCGAGCGTGAGCGTGGCGATGATCACGCGATCGATCCCCTCCCGGGCGCACACCCCCACCAGGTCGTCCGCCTGGCCGAGCCGGGGGAGCTGCTCGTCCTCGATCGCCGCGACGGGGGCGCGCCCGCCGGTCAGGTACCCGACCGGCTCGAGCCCGTACTCCGGGTGGAGCCTCACCTTGTTCACGAGCAGCTCGGTGGCGGAGCCCTCCCCCACGAACAGCACGCGCTCGGGGGCGAGCACGGAGCGGAGCAGGCGCCGCACGGCCACGCGCCCCGCCACGACGGCGAGGAACGTGATCGAGACGAACAGGGCCGCCTGGAAGAGCGACATCTTCTCCGGCGGCAGGTACTTCAGCCAGGCCCAGGTGCCCAGGGCGGTGACGAGCAGCGCGTGGAAGATGCCGGGCAGGTCGTCGACCGTGGAATGGCTGACCCGCCGCGCATCCTGGTCGTACAGGCCGTAGGTCTTCAGCAGGAGGGCCCAGGCCGGCAGCAGGGGAATGCACCAGAGCAGCTGCTCGGGAGCCCTTGAGCTCTCGCCGATGAAGAGGCCGAGCACGAGACCCAGCGCGAACGCGAGCATGTCGCTGACGAGCAGGCCGCGGCGCACGGCGGCGTCGCGTGCCGCCGTGGGCCAGCGTACGGGCAAACCCTCGCCGGGGAGGGCCCCATCTCTGGCGCGATTGACCACGTCGGGTGAGCTCATTTGGTGGGGCAGGCCCGGTCTCAATGCCGGGCCCGCGCGGGTGCATCCTTGCCGGATCTCATGCTAGACCGGGTCGCCGTGCGCGGCGCCAACGCCCTCCGTTCAAGCGTTGGCTGCCTCCGGAAAACGCTGGTATCGTCGCCATCTTGGGGGATTCGTGCCTCACCCGAGCGGGATGAACGAGCGCCTGCGCCGCCGGGACGACCTGAGGCTGGCCGTGGTGGGCCTCGGCTACTGGGGCCCCAACGTGCTCAGGAGCGCCCATGACGCCGATGGCGTCGGCGTCGTCATGGGCTGCGATCGCGACCGCTCCGCTCTCGAGCGCCAGATCCAGCGCTACCCGTCGATCGAGTTCACGACCGACTTCGAGGCGGTGCTCGCGAACGACGAGGTGAACGGCGTGGTGCTCGCCACACCGATCGCGACGCACTTCGATCTCGCCCGCCGCGTCCTGCTCGCGGGGAAGCACGTGCTGGTGGAGAAGCCGCTCGCCAGCACCCCGGCGGAATGCCGCCAGCTCATGCAGCTCGCCGCCGAGCGCGGCCTCGTCGTCATGCCGGGGCACACGTTCCTCTATTCGCCCCCGGTGGTCGCGATCAAGGAGCTCCTCGAGAGCGGCGAGCTCGGGCGGGTGCACTTCATCACCTCGAGCAGGGTGAACCTCGGCATCCACCAGCGCGACAACAGCGTGGTCCGCGACCTTGCTCCGCACGACTTCTCGATCCTCCTCTACTGGCTCGGCAGCCCGGTCTCGATCAGGGCCATCGGCCGCGACGCGATCGTCCCCGGCGTGGTGGACGTGGCCTTCGTGGACCTCACCTACGGCGACGGGTGCATCGCCCACATGGATCTCTCGTGGCTCGCGCCGACGAAGCTCCGGCGGACCGTCCTCGTCTGCGAGCGCAAGATGATCGTGTACGAGGACACCAACCCCGAGCAGGTGCGGGTGTTCGACCGCGGCGTGGACATGATCGAGCCTCAGACCTTCGGCGAGTTCCAGCTCTCGTACCGGTCGGGAGACGTCCTGTCGCCGCACCTCCCGGCGGTGGAGCCGCTCAAGCTCGAGCTGGAGAACTTCGCCGAGGCGATCTGCACGGGAACCAAGCCGCGCTCGAACCCCGAGCTGGGAACCGAGGTCGTGCGCATGGTCGAGGCCGCGGAGCGCTCGCTGAGCGAACGCGGAAACGCAGTGCCACTCCTCCACGCCTCCGCCGCGCCCGTCGCCGGCGGCGCCGCGTCTAGGTGACCACCGGATCCGGGGGCCGGCGGGTCCCCTTCGTGGACCTCGCCCGGTCGACCGCTCCCCTGCTCCCCGCCATGCGCGACCGCCTGGACCGTGCGGTGGCCGGCTCCGCCTACACGCTCGGTGACGAGCTGGTCGCGTTCGAGAGCGAGTTCGCGGAGTACTGCGGCAGCGCCCACTGCGCCGGCGTCGCCGACGGCACCGCGGCGCTGAGCCTCGCCCTCACCGCGCTCGGCGCCGGACCTGGGACGGAGGTCGTGACCGTGCCGTTCACCTTCATCGCGACCGTGGAGGCGATCCTGGCCACGGGCGCGGCTCCGCGCTTCGTCGACGTGGACCCGGAGACCCGCTGCATGCCGGCCGCCGCGCTCGAGGGTGTCCTCGGGTCCAGCACGGCGGCGGTCGTCCCGGTCCACATCCACGGACAGCCGGCGCCGATCCCGGAGATCCAGGCCGTGTGCGGCGACATCCCCGTCCTGGAGGACGCGGCGCAGGCGCACGGAGCCCGCATCGGGGGCCGGCGCGCAGGGTCCACCGGCTCGGCCGCGGCCTTCTCCTTCTATCCGACCAAGAACCTCGGGGCCCTCGGGGACGGGGGAGCGGTGGTGTCCGACAGCGAGGACCTGGTGGCGCAGGTGCGCTCGCTCCGTCACCACGGGAGCGCCGCCGACGACCCGAACGCGCACGTCCGCGATGGCGGCACGGCGCGCCTCGACAACCTCCAGGCCGCGTTCCTGCGGATCAAGCTGCCGCTGCTCGACGCCTGGAACGAGGAACGGCGCCGGGCGGCCGCGCTCTACCGCGAGCTGCTCGAGGACGCTCCGCTCGTGCTTCCGCCGCCCGATCCGCCGGCGGGCGAGCAGGTGTACCACCTGTTCGCGGTGGAGGTGGACGACCGCGACCGGGTTCGGGCCGCGCTTCGCGAGCACGGGATCGAGACCGGAGTCCACTACCCGCGGCCCGTCCACCTGCAGCCGGTCTGGCGCGAGCGCGGGTACGGGCCGGGCGACTTCCCGGTGGCCGAGGCCCTGGCCCTCCGGGTGCTGTCCCTGCCGATGTTCCCGGGGATCACCGAGGACGAGGTCCGCGCGGTGGCGGATGCGCTGACGCGCGTGCTCACCGGAACGCTCCCGGCCACTCCGCGCGCGTAGGGACGGCTCGCGGTGCGAGTCGCGATGTTCCTCCAGAACGAGCCCTACCCGCAGGACGTGCGGGTGCGCTCCGAGGCGCAGACGCTGGTGGGGGCCGGCCACGAGGTGACGGTCTTCGCCCCGGTGGCCGCCGGGCAGGCCCGGACCGCGCGCGTGGACGGCGTGGAGGTCCGCCGCTACCGCATACCGGAGGCCGCGGGCGGCGTGGCCAGCTTCGCGGCCGAGTACGGGGCCGCGCATGCGCAGCTGTTCCCGCGGGGGCTCGCCGCCCTGCGGCGCGGGACCGACGTGGTCCATCTGCACAACCCCCCGGACACGCTGTTCCCGCTCGCCCTGGCGGCGCGCGCGGCGGGGCGCAGCTCCGTCTTCGACATGCACGACCTCTTCCCGGAGCTGATCGGGCTGCGCACCGGCTCGAGCCGGCTCGAGCGGATCGGCCGGAACGCGCAGAGGGCGTCGCTGCGCAGCGCGTCGGCCGTGATCGTGACGAACGAGTCGCAGCGCGAGATCGCCATCGAGGCGGGAGACCTTCCGGAGGACAGGGTCACGGTGGTGCGCAACGGGCCCCCGCAGGCGACACTGGCGCCGGCCCGGGTGCCCCGCACCGGCCCGCTCGGGGCGCCGCGCCTGGTGTACCTCGGGGCGCTCGGGCCTCAGGACGGCGTGCTCGAGCTGCCGGCCCTGATGCGCCACCCGTCGCTCGCCACGGCGCATCTCGACGTGCTGGGCGACGGACCTGCGCATGCCGCGATCGAGGCGGAGGTGGCGGCCTCCCCCGAGCTGGCCGGGAGGGTGACGCTGCTTGGCCGGGTTGAGCACGACCGGGTGCCCGGGCTCCTCGGCGCGGCCGACATCGCCGTGGATCCCGCACCGTGCACGGCCTTCAACCACCGCTCGACCATGGTCAAGATCGGCGAGTACCTGGCCGCTCGCCTGCCCGTCGTGGCGTACGACCTCGTGGAGACGCGGCGCACCGCGGACGATGCCGCGCTGCTCGTCCCGTGCGGATCGGTCGACGACCTGGCCCATGGGGTGGCCCGGATCGCGCGTGACGAGTCGCTGAGGTACTCGCTGTCGGTCCGTGCGGCGGCGCGCGCTACGGCGCTCGTGTGGGAGCGCTCGGCGGTGGCCCTGCTGGGGCTCTACGAGAACCTCGCCGCACAGCGCGGCTGAGCGGGCGCCCCCGGACGTTCACGGGGCGCACGCGCCCTCACCACCCTCCGGAGGGCAGTACCCGGGCGATTCGTAGCCGGCCCCGGCCACGCCGGGTGGAACGAAGTCGCCGCCCGGGGGCACGCCCTCGCGCACCTCGCCCTGGACCGGGAGCGCCGGCCAGCGCGCCGTCCGGCCGCGAATCTCGGCGCCGCAGGGCAGGTTGGACTCGGGTGAGGGCCAGACCGACTGGGCGAATGAGCGCCCGGTCTTGGGACGGACGTACACGTCGGAGAGCGTGACCGGATACGAGCGGCAGCTGTCGGCGCCCGTGGTGAGCCAGATCAGGAAGCCTCCGCCCGCATCACCGCCCCCGAAGCGCATGTTCGCGTGACGGACCGTCGCGGAGCCGATCGGCTGGAGGTCGACGGGGATCTGGAGACCCTGGTAGTCGCTCGTGCCGGTGAGACGGTCGATCCGCAGCTCGCGCGCGCCTCCCCAGGGCTGGACGACGTCGGCGTGAAAGCCCGCGAAGCTGCCCTTGATCCCCTCCACCCGGAGATTCTCGATCTGCACGACCGCCTTGGGCGCGTTCACCACCACGCCGTCCCCGGGACCCTCGGCCTCGATCCGGATCCCCTCCAGATGCACGGTGCCGGTCGCGTCCTTCACGTAGATGCCGGTGCGCTCCGCGTCCTCCACGCCGTCCTTCGGAATGACGATCCGGCCGCCCCTGATCACCACGTTGTGGCCTCCCTTCACCACCACGCCGCCGTGAGTGCGCTCCTTGGGCAGGTCGATCACGTAGTCGATGCCCTCGTCGAGCTCGGCGACCGTGAACCCGTCCCCCAGGTGCAGCGTGACGGGGTCGTCGAGAGCCGGAGGCGCCCAGCGCAGGAGCGGCCCGCTCGGCCGGTCGGTGGACGGCGCGGGCTGAGTGATGCCGAGCTGGGACTGCTGGGGATCGCTTCGATCGTTGAGCGAGATGACGACGAGCACCACTCCGGCCGCCCCCGCGAGCGCAAGGAGCGCGAGCGTCCACCCCAGTCCGATCGTCGGCCCCTTCGGTTTGCGGAGCTCGGGCCCTTGCTGCACCAGGGGAAACCTAGCGCCGCGCCGTTCAGCCTCCGGGGCCGTCGAGCGGGAGGCGGCTCAGCGCCGGGAGAGTGCGGTCGCGGGCCTCGGTGGCGAACCGGCGCACGATCGGGCGCATGCGCACCGGCGGCCGCGGGACGCTCTCCGGATCGTGGCGCAGCTCCGGCACGAGCCGGACCGTCACCCGTCCGGGCTCGGCCTCGATGGCCGCCCGGGCCTCACCCTCGGACGAGGTGGTGAGCACACTCGACCGGCCACCCACGACGACGTGGTGGCGCCGCGGCTCGCCGTGGCAGCGCGGCACCTCGACGCTGATCGCGCTGCAGCCCGGCGGCACCTTCAGGGCGGCCTCCCGCCCGAACATCCGCAGTCTCATCAGCTCGCCGTCCCGCCTCGTGAGGAAGTTGCTTCGCGCCAGCTCCGAGGCGGAGCCCCAGCGCACCGGGCCGAGGCCGTCCACGAACGCCGCCACCTCCCCCACCCGGTCGAGATCGTCCGCCAGATCCCAGTGGTGGCCGAAGACCACGAGCGGCTGGTCGAGAAACGCCCGCAGCACCAGGTCCTCCAGCGGATGGCCGGTGAGCGGATAGCGAGGGAGGACGGGCAGTCCTCCGGCCAGGAGCTGGGCCGGCTCCCATCCCGCGAGCGGCCACCCGGCCGGCACCGCGCCCGGAGGCTGCGGAAAGGGCCAGAAGGTGCACACGCCCTCGTAGCCGAGCTCGAGCATGGCGCTCATGCTCTCCATGGAGCACACGCCGTGAGGGGGGATCATCACCCGCTGGACGGTGAGGCCGGTGCGCGCCTCGAAGCGGTCGAGCCGGCGGAGCGCCTGGGCCAGCATCCGGCGGGCCTCCGCGGGCGAGCGCTCGCGGAGCAGCTCCGGACCCTCGTGGTTGGTTCCGTGCGCGACCATCGACAGCCGCTTCGCGGCGGCCACGGTGCGCACGGCCGCCCGGTTGGTGAAGCGCGTGTCCAGCGGGATCATGCCGAGCGCGGCGTGGTACCCGTGCGCCTCGGCGTGTGCGGCCAGCCGGCTCAGGTTCAGGTGCCCGTAGGACGTCCAGCGCAGGTTCGGGTCGTCGATCACGAACAGCGCGCGCGGGCCGGGCGCGGTCCAGGCCAGGTCGCGGGTCACGGTCCGTAGGAAGTGCACGAGCGGGAGAAGGCCGAGGACCCTGCCCGGGCTGAGGGCGTCGCGCAGGACCTCGTGGCCACCCAGGTCGTCGCATGCCGCCGCGGAGGCGTACAGGGCGGCGCCGGTGCGGCCCCTGCGGACCCATATCGCCCCCCTGGGACCGGCCCCCAGCACCGCGTCCGCCGGCCCGGGTGCGATCGGAGGTCCGAGCGGCGTCTGCTCGTCGCGCAGTGTCTGCCCGTGCAGCACGCGCGGAAGCTCCTCGTCCGAGGCCAGCCGGCAGGATCCCGCCACGTCGTGGCCGGGCTCGGCCGGCTCGGCCGGCATCACGAGGCACGGCAGCTCCGGAGGCGGCCGCGCCTCCTCCGGGAGGGTGCCCAGGACGAGGACGGCGTCCAGGCCGCGCCACTCCCCCGGCGCTCGCGGCTCGAAGGAGACCGGAAGTGCCGCCGCCAGGGCACCGAAGAGGCGGCGCCCGCCGTGGCGGTGGCCGGGCGAGCAGACGCCGACCAGCTTTCGCGGCTCCTCGCCCGCGTGTCTCACCTTCGGTCAAGTTTAGGTCCCCTGAGCGTTAGAGTCACGCGGACCGGCATGCAGCGCACGCTTCGTAATGGCTATCTGTCCAGAGCGCTCCGTGCTGGTGGGAGCGATCCTCGCGGGGCATTCGAGCGCCTGCGCGGCGGGATCGAGAAGCGCCGCGACCGCCGTGCCTGGGAGCGCCTCGGCGTGCCGCCGGACGAGCTCTACGGCGTGGAGCAGGACTGGGAGCGGGAGATGCACGCGATGCTCGGGATCGAGTGGCCGTGCCTAGCCGCCGCCGAGTTCGGCCAGGCGTGGGACGAGGCACAGCGCGAGCTGCGCGAGGGACCCGCGCCACAGGAGCAATCGGACTGGCTCAAGCGCGCGTTCGATGCGGTCCCGTCCCTGGCCGGCGCCACCTGGTGCGTGACCCGCCATCTGGCCCCGAAGCGCGTCGTGGAGACCGGAGTGGCACGCGGGATCACCAGCCGGTTCCTCCTCGAGGCGCTCGAGCGCAACGGGGACGGCCACCTCTGGAGCATCGACCTTCCGCATCCGGACACGCTGCTGAACGACCAGATCGGCGCGGCGGTGCCCGAACGCCTGCGTGACCGCTGGACGCTCTCCCTGGGCTCGAGCACCGCTCTGCTCCCCCAGCTGCTCGAGGACCTGGGCGAGATCGACCTCTTCGTCCACGACAGCCTCCACACCACGCGCAACGTCGACTTCGAGCTCAAGGCGGCCTGGGAGGCGCTTCGGCCCGGCGGGGCGATGCTGGTGGACGACATCCACTGGAACCTCGGCTTTCAGGCCTTCCGCGAGCGAGCCGAAGGGGTCCGCTCGCTGGCCGCGCGCCGCTCGTCCGACGGCGGACTGTGGGGCCTGGCGATCAAGCCCTGACACCGGTCGACGCCGAGGGGCTGCTGGAGCTGGCCCGGCGCGCGCACCGGAGCGGCGACGACGAAGGGACCCTGGCGGCGCTCGTGGGCGTGGTGGACGCCTCCGACTCGTTCGCCGTCTGGCTGGCGGCGTCGGCCCTGCTCGGCAAGCTCCGCGTGGACGGCTCGCCGCTCGTCCGGCGCACGATCAGAGCGGGCCTGCTCGGCTCGTACACCACGGCCCAGCTGGCGGCGTTCCTGAAGCTCGCGGCGCTCTGGACGGGCGTGCACCTCGAGCTGTACGAGGCCGGCTACGACCAGCTCCACCAGGAGGCGCTCGACGAGAACAGCGCGCTCTACGCCTTCGAGCCGGACCACGTGGTGCTGGCCGTCCACGCCGGCGCGCTGCGGCTGCCCGCGCTGAGCGCCGACCCCGACGGCGACGTGCGCGCTGAGGTGGACCGCTGGCGCGGGCTGTGGGACACGCTCTCCGGCCGGGCCGGGGCCAGGGTCGTGCAGCACAACTTCGCCGTGCCGCCCGAGGTCGCGGCCGGGCACCTGGCGGCGCGCCTTCCCGGAAGCCGCTACGCGATGACCGCCCGCGTGAACGCGGGACTCGGGGAGGCGGCCGGCGAGGCGGTGAGCATCGTCGACTGCGAGCGGCTGGCCGGGACGATCGGCAAGGAGCGCTGGTTCGATCCGCGTTACTGGAACATCTCGAAGCAGGCGGTGGCGCTCGAGGCCGTCCCCCTGCTCGCGCGGCACACCGCGGCGGTGCTCGCGGCCGGAGTGGGCCTGAGCCGCAGATGCGTGGTCTGCGACCTGGACAACACCCTCTGGGGCGGCGTGGTCGGCGAGGACGGCCTCGATGGGATCGAGGTCGGCGGCACCCCCGACGGTGAGGCCTACCTCGCCCTGCAGGACCATCTGCGCGAGCTGCGCGACCTGGGCGTGGTCCTCGCCGTGGTCTCGAAGAACCTGGACGCGGACGCAAGGCGGCCGTTCGAGCAGCACCCCAACATGCGGCTCCGGCTCGACGACTTCGTGGTGTTCGACGCGAGCTGGGACGACAAGGCCACGGCGCTGCGCCGGGTGGCCGACACGATCGGGATCGGCCTCGACTCGCTCGTCCTGCTCGATGACAATCCCGCCGAGCGCGACCTGGTGCGCCGGCTCGTGCCCGAGGTGGCGGTGATCGAGCTGCCTCCCGAGCCGTCCGGCTACGTCCGCGCACTCGCGCGCTATCCGCTGCTCGAGCAACAGGCGGTGACCGAGGCGGACGCGGCGCGGACCGCGTCGTACCAGGCGCGCGCCCGCGCCACGGCTCTGCGGCAGTCCGCGGCCGGCATCGACGAGTTCCTGGAAAGCCTCGGGATGACGGCTCGCATCGAGCCCTTCTCGGACCTGGACCTGCCGCGGGTGGTCCAGCTGGTCGGCAAGACCAACCAGCTGAACCTCACGAGCAGGCGCCACGACGCCGCGACGGTCCGGGCCTTCATGGAGGATCCGGAGTGTGTGGACCTCTCTCTCAGGCTGCGAGACCGCTTCGGGGACCACGGCCTGGTGGGCGTGCTCATCGGCCGGCGGGTGGAAGACTCGCTCGACATCGACACGCTGTTGCTCAGCTGCCGCGTGATCGGCCGCACGGCGGAGCGCGCCCTGATGGCCCGGGCCTCCCGGCGAGCCGTGGAGCTCGGCTGCACGAGCATCACGGGCACGTTCGAGCCCACCGACCGCAACCAGCCCGCGAGCGACGTCTACCCGCGTCTCGGGTTCGCGCCCGTGGCCAGCCCGGGCGAGGGGTCGCGCTGGGAGTACGACCTGGTTCGGCAGGGCCCCATCGTCAGCCCCTTCATCGAGGAGGCGCCGGAGTGAGCTCGTCGGTGCTGGAGCGCATCGAGGGCATCGTCCGCGACGCCCTCGCGGACGACTCGGTCAGGCTGAGCCCCGACACCACGGCGGCGGACGTGTCCGGATGGGACTCGCTCGCGCACGTGAACATCATGTTCATGATCGAGCAGGACCTCGGCGTGCGGTTCACCGACGACGAATTCACCGGCTTCGTGAACGTCGGCGAGCTCGAGCGGATGATCGCGAGCAAGCGCTCGGGGGCGTGAGGATGGCCGGCGAAGGGCCGTCACACCGGCTTCGAGGCGCGCGGGCCAGGGTCCTCCAGGTGATCGCGCTCTACGCCCCCGGGGCCGAGACCGTCCGGGTGCGCCTGCACCGCTGGCGCGGAGTGACGATCGCCGACGGCGCGTTCATCGGCACCGCGGCCCTGATCGAGACGGAGCGCCCGGACCTGGTTTCGATCGGCAGTGGGGTCACGGTCGGCATCAGGAGCACGATCGTCGCCCACTTCAGGGGCCTCACCGCCGCGGAGCGCGGCGAGGGCGGGGAGCGGTTCTCGGTGGTGATCGAGGACGACGTGTTCATTGGGCCGGGAGCGCTGATCCTGCCCGGGGTGCGCCTCGGTCACGGCGCGGTGGTCACCGCCGGAAGCGTGGTCACGAGCAGCGTCCCGGCCATGACGATGGTGCAGGGCAATCCGGCCAAGCCCGTGGCGCGCTGCGGGATCGCGCTGAGCCTGCGCACTCCGCCCGGCGAGTTCTATCGCCGGCTTCAGCCGCTCAGGTCGGCGTAGGAGCCCAGCCGGTGCCCCTCGATCAGCCGCTTCCAGCCAGCGGACAGCAGATACGCGCGCTCGTCCTCCCAGCCGGGGTGCACCATGACCTCGACCGGCACCCGGCGCGCCATGTCCAGCCGGCGCTCGATCCCCTGCCCGCCGAACACGGGCTCGATCTCGCGGATCGACACGAAGTACGTGGTCGTGACGAAGCGCCGCCGGATGTAGCTGTTGGTCGTCCAGCGGACGAGGCGCTTCCACCCTGGCTTCTGACCGCGCTCGTGCGTCCAGCTGAGCCGCACCCGCGTCCCGGCCTCGAGCGCGCGGCTCGCGAGCACGTTGGGCCAGGTGTGCACGTGCGTCTCGCCGTCCACGTGGGTCGGCTCGCGCCCGTACAGCTCCCGGAAGCGGCGGACCTGGTCATCGATCGTGCTGCTCACGTCCCGCTGGAGGCGCGGGTTGGGCACCACGCGCTTCCAGCGGCCGCTGCGCAGGTAGGCGGCCAGCCGGCTCTGGCGCTCGCGGGCCTCCGCGGGAGCACCGGGGTCGGTGTACGGCGAGGTGAGGTTCAGGTGCAGCCCGACCGGCAGGCCGAGCTCGAGGGCGTTTCGGGCCGCGCGGTCCGAGTCGGCCATCCAGACCATCGCCGAGGCGCTGGTGAGCCGGCCCTCCCGGAAGCATTCGCCGATCGCGTCGGTGGTGGGGCGGTCCACGCCCCAGTCATCCGCGTTGACGATGAGCAGGCCGGGAGGCGTCACGATTGGGAGCGGCGCGGAACGGCACGTCGCGGCGTCGGGAATCTAGCAGCGCCGGCGTGCGGCTCAGCCGAGGAAGCCGGGCGTCCTGTAGCCCAGGCCGACCCTGCCGCGAGGAACGAAGCTGCCGCCGGGAGGCGACCCCGCCCTGACCTGGCCGCGAACCCCGAGCCCGGGCCAGGAGACCGTGGTCGCGCCGCCCACGCCACGGCACCCGAGCGGCGAATCAACCATCGGCCAGACCGAGGCGGCGAGCGAGCGCCCCGCCTTGGGCTGCACGTACACCTCGCTCAGCGACACGTCGGGCGAGCGGCAGCTTTCCGCCCCGGTGGTGAGCCACAGGAGCTTTCCGCCGGTGCTCGGGCGCGTGTCGAAGTAGGAGAGATCGACGTTCTGGATGCTCACGTCCCCGACCCGGCGCAGATCGGCGGGAATCTGAAGGCCCTGGTAGTTGCTCGTGGCGCTGAGACGGTCGATCCTGAGGTCGCGGACGCCTCCGAACGGCTGCACAACGTCGGCGTGCCAGCCCTCGAAGGAGCCACTCACTCCCTCGACTCGCACGTTCTCGATCTGGACTCGGGCCCTGGGGGCGTTGATGTCGATGGCATCCCAGCTGACCCCCGGAGTGCCCTGGAGCAGGAGACCCTCGAGATGCACCGTGCCGACGCTGCCCTTGATGTAGATGGCCTGCCTGTCCGCGTCCTCCCTGCCGCCGGGCGGCACCGTGGCCCAGCCGCCGCGCACCACGACGTTGCGACCGCCCTTGATGGTGGTCGCTCCGCGCTTCAGGCCGTTCGGGAAGACGAGGACGTAGTCCCGGCGGTTGTCGAGGTCGAGCACCGAACGGCCTCTTCCCAGCTTGATCGTCACGGGCCTGTCGAGCTGCGGCGGTGCCCAGCGCAGGCCGGTGTGCGGCTGCACCTGCGACCGGCCCTGGCTCTTTCGAGCCTCGGCGACGGAGGGAATCAGGGCGGCGAGGAGGGCGCAGACCAGCAACAGCACGCGAAGCGGCGGGAGCGGGCGCGCCCCTGCCGGGGGCTTACGCGCTTTCACTCTTCTGGTATCGGCAGGAGCGGCGAGGGATGAGTCCCCGAGCCGCTCCGCTGGACGAATCGCGGGGCGGGCCGCTCGGGCTCATCCGCCGGGTCGTCCGCTCCAGGGAGCTGCGCCCGATCTTCGTGTCGACCTTCGGCGAGGGCGGCTCGCGTGCGGTGAACTTCCTCTTCTACCTCGCGGTGGCCCGCGCGCTCTCACCGGCGGGCTTCGGAGAGGTGCGCTACACGATCACCCTCGCCACCGTGGCCCTCTGCCTCACGCAGGTGCTGTCCAACGCGATGAACAGGGAGCTCGGGGCCGTCCGGCTCGACCGGGCGCGCACGCGGGAGGTGCTCGGCACGGCGCTCGTGGTCGGCGTCGCGCTGTGGCTGGGATCGGCGGCGCTCTGCGTGAGTGCGAGCGCAGCCGGCCTGACGGGCACCGCGAGCGCGCTCGGGCTGGTGGCGGCGTTGAGCGGCCTGACCGTCTTCCAGCTCTACTACGCGGCCGCACGCGGGCTCGGGGCTGCCAACCGGGCCGCCGCCATCTACTTCGGCACCGCGGTGGTGAACCTCGGCGCCTTCCTCGCGGTCTGGGCGCTCGCCACGCCCACCCCCACCATCGCTCTGGTGATCTTCGGCACGAGCAGCGTGGTGCCGATCCTTATCGCCGAGTTGGCCCGCCCCGTCGTCGCGCAGCATGGACTGCGGCCGGCGCGCCGGGCACTCCGCGAGCTCTGGCTGATCGGAGGGCCGCTCATTCTCGCCCAGATCGGCTACCTGACCTGGGTTTCCGCCGACCAGATCTGGGTCGAGACGCAGCTCGGGTCGCACGAGATCGGCCTGTACAGCGCGGCGCGCAACCTCTCCATCCTGCTCCTGGTGATCCCGGCGGGGGTGGCCGGCGTGCTGGCTCCGCGGGTGGCCGAGCTGCTCAGCGCACGCCGCGAGGACCGGGCGGCCCGCCTGCTCCGGCTGGTGACCATGGCCGCGACCCTTGCCGTGGGCGCGCTGGCCGGCGTGCTGATCCTGGCCCGGGAGGAGCTCCTCACCTTCCTCTACGGCGACGAATACGGCGCGGCGGCCCCGGCTCTCGTGGGACTGTGCGTCTCCGCGGTGGCCTACACGGCGTTCGCCGTGGTCGCCAACGGGGCCGTGGGCTTCGGACGCCCCCGGGTCTACGCCGCCGGGATCGCGGTCGCCGCGTGCGTCGAGGTGGTCGCGCTGCTCGTGACGGACAGCACGAGCGCCAGCACCGCCGCCTGGAGCTCCGCGGGCGGGATCTTCGCCGCCCTGCTCTTCATTCTGGGCTGGCTGCGGCTCCGGCCCCTGCCCACCCAAAAGGGGGGGCGCCCGAACGGTTAGGGTGGCTAGGTCAGGCGACTCTGTCTACCCTCAGGGAATGTCGGGCAATGAGGGTCGCGCCCTCGCGCATCAAACGGTCAGGACGACCAGGCGCAGTGGAGGCATTCTCGGGGTGGCCCTGGAGGCTGCGCGCTGGGCCCAGGACGCGGCGCGCGATCGCGCGTCCGAGTTCATCGACGACTGGAACTCACGCCCCGTGCGACGGCCCACTCCCTACGTGGCCCCCGTCGCGACGCCCGACCCGGAGCCGCCGTACGAGGACGTGGCAGGCCGGCTGGAGCACAAGGTGAGGGTCCTCGAGCAGGCCCTCGACGCACTCGGCGCGGAGTTGCATCGTCCCGTGGCGGAGGCGCGCGCCGTCGAGGCGGCGATGGGGCCCCTGACCGGTCGCATCGCCAGCGCCATCGAGCGCGCGGGCCTCAACTTCCAGGCGACGCAGGCCCTCGGGCGCGGCGCCTCCGACGCCGGGCCCCCGACCCAACAGCTTCCGGCCGCACCGGTTCCAGAGGCCCACGGCTCCAACGGCGTTCATGCCGGCACCCATGCGGCCGCGCCGGATCAGGACGTCCGGCTCGAGGACCCGTACGGCTTGCTCCGCCCCGTGCCTCCCGCGCCCAAGCGGCGCCGATTCCGCCGCGAGGGCTCCGGCTCGTGAGCCCGAGCGCAGGGAACGCCGCCCTGGGCGGCCGTCCGCCCGTGTCCATGATCGCCTGGAGCTCGGTGGAGGGACGCTCAAGCGAGATCGGCGCGGCGCTCGGCGGGGACTCGCGTTCCTTCTACGACCTCGAGATCGTCGACCGCAGGCTGGTGCCGGCGCGCTATCTCCTCAGCGCGGCTCGCACGGTCCGGTACCTGATCACCAGGCGGCCCCGGGCCGTGATCGCCACCAACCCGCCGGTCGTCCCCGGACTGCTCGCCTGGGCGTACGGAAAGCTGACGGGGGCGCGGGTCATGTTGGACAGTCACCCCTCCTCCTTCGATCCGAACGTGCACGGACAGCTTGCGCGTCAGCTTCCCCTGCACCGCTGGCTGACCCGCCGCGTCGCGGGCACGATCGTCACCGGGCCGGAGCTTGCCCAGCAGGTGCGCGACTGGGGCGGCCGGCCGATCGTCTTCCACGAGGCGCCCCCGACCTGGACCGTGCCCGCTCCCGGCCCGGTCGCCGATCCTCCGCGCGTGCTGGTGCTCGGGGGACTGGCGGCCGATGAGCCCCTGGCGGAGACGCTCGCCGCCGCGGGACAGCTCCCAGGCGTGGAGTTCCGGATCACGGGCGATCCGCGACGCTGCCCACCGGGCCTGGTGGAGTCGGCGCCCGCGAACGTGCGGTTCACCGGCTACCTCCGCGGGCAGGACTACGTTCAGGCCCTGGCGGACTCGGACATCGTCCTCAGCCTCACGAAGCGAAGCGAGGCCGTGAGCCGGGCCACCTATGAAGCCGTCTACGCTTTGAGGCCCGTGGTCACGAGTCAGTCCGAGCTCACCGAGGGCTTGTTCCCGTACGCGTTGCGGGTGACCAACGACACCCCCTCGATCGCATGGGGTGTGCGCGGAGCCATCGCTCGCCACGCCGAGCTCGCGGCTGCCGCGCCGGAAGCTCGCGACCTGCAACTTCGCCGTGTGAAGCGGCAACTGATCGACCTGGGCGTCCTACTTGGCCTGGACCCGTTCAACTCTCCGTCGGAGACGGAGCCGACTCTGTCCTCGACTGCATCAATCGGAGGCCTTGGATGAAAGCCGCCGCCCTTCGCCGTCACTGGTGGGTAATTCTTCTCTGCGTGATAGCGGCCGCCAGCGCCGCCTACGCGATCGGTCTGCTGCGATCTCAGACGTCAACGGCCGAGTCCGTGGCGATCGTCTCGGCCGGCGTGATCAGCGGCGGCCCCGGCGCCGTGGACCAGAGCTTCCGGCTCGCCGGCGACTACGGCAGGAGCATTCCGAGGGACGACGCCATCCTCGAGTACGTCGAGCGCCAGTCCGGCGTACCGGCCCGCGGGAAGATCCAGGCGCAGAGCGAGACGCGCAGCTCCCTGCTCGACCTCAGCTTCACGGCCTCCGACGAGAGCTCCGCGCTCGCGGGCGCCAGGACCCTCACCAGCGCCGTCGCCGGCGACGCGCCGGTGTCCTCGGCGATCACCCCCGACTCGCTGACGGTCGTGGACGCGCCGAGCACCGCGCAGGAAGGGCCGGACGGGTTCACCGCCACGGTCGTGCTGCTGACCAGCTCGGGCGGCGGCCGCCTCGGCCCCGGCTATGGGGACCAGGCGGTGAAGCTCGGGCCCTCCTACGCGTCCAGCATCGCTGATGACGCCCAGGTGCTGCGCTTCGTCGCGAAGCGGCTCGGCACCACGGTGGACGAGGTGGATGACCACGCGACGGTCAAGAACGACAAGGACACCTCGGTCCTGCGCATGCAGTATCGCGCCGGCGACGACGACGAGGCCGAGAAGGGCGCATGGGCCATGGCCGATGCGGTCACGGGCCCGTCACCGGTCACGAACGCCATAGAGGCCGGCACGATCGCGCTCGTCCGCAAGGGCCAGGCGGAGTCTCCGTCGGCTGCCCCGGGCGTGACGCTGCCCGTGGGCGCGCTGCTCGGACTCTGCCTCGGCATCGTCCTGATGCTCGCGCTCGAGCGAGCCGATCCTCGCGTGGACGACCCGGAGCAGCTCGAGGAGGAGTTCCGCTGTCCGTCGATCCTGATCGACGAGGTGGTCCCGTCGATGGCCGCCGCTCTGCTCGAGCGCTGGTCGGTCCTGACCGGCAGAGACAGTCCCACCGTCGCGCTGATCCCCGCCTCGCCCGACCTCGAGTCCGCCACCGCGGGACTGGCCAGCAAGCTCGTGTCGCAGGCGGGTGAGGTCGGAGAGGGCCCGAATGCCATGACCGTGGGCATCCGCCTCGTGATCGGGCGCTACCCCGGCGCGGACCTCTCGGGAGCCTCGCTCGCCGCGTCCAGCGACGGCGTCGTGCTCGTGACCACGCAGGGCTCCGGGCTCGACAGCGTGCGCGCCACCCGGCAGGCGCTCGAGCGGTTCGAGGCGCCCCCGCAGTGGACGGTGTTGCTCACGCGCTCCGGGGCCCGTGCACTGGCTCGTGAGCAGACGGCGCCGCCCGCCGGCCGGCCGGTGGGCGCTTCACGGGTGTGAGCGTCTCCTTCGGCGGGGGCCGACATCCCGCCGAGCTGAACGCGCCGGACCAGCCGCTGCGGCGACGCGACCTGTCGCGTGACGTACCCGCCCCGCGGCTGATCCTCCGCGCATACGCGGTGGGCGCCGCGATCGTGGTGGGCGCGGCCGGCGGCGTCGATCCGATTGCCGGCGTGGCCGCGCTCGCGGTGGCCGCCTTTGGCGCACTCGCCATCTACAGGACCGACATCGCGGCCCTGACGCTGGTGGCGCTCGTCCCGATTCTCTCGGGAGTCCACCGAGGGCTGCCGGTCCCGGGCTTCCGGCCCACGGAGCTCCTGATCGGAGTGACGTCCGCGCTCATCCTCGTCGCGGCGGATCGCCGCCGGCGGGTCCCCTGGCGCACATTCGACTGGCTCGCGCTCGCCTACGTGATCGCCACGGCGGCGCTCGGCTCGTTCGACCTGATCGAGCGCGGCGCCGGCTTCACCTGGGACAGCGTGGGCAAGATGGCGGGACCGCTCCAGTTCTTCCTGCTCTACCGCGCCGTGGCCGTGGCCCTGCCCACGTGGGAGGACCGCCGCCGCGCCCTCCAGCTGGTGCTGCTGGCCAGCGTGCCCGTGGCGCTGCTCACGCTGATGCAGCAGTTCGGCCTGCTCGGTGTGCGCGACCTGATGGTGGACCTCACCGGCACCGACATCTACACCGCCCAGCTAGGGGCCGGTGAGACGCCTCGTGCCACGGGCCCGTTCCCGCATTGGCACCAGCTGGGCGGATACCTCCTGCTCGTGATCCTGCTCGGCATCGGCCTCCAGTTGCTCGCGCGCAACCGGGTCCTGCCGAAGTGGGCGATCATCTCGATCCTCGCCGTCGACGCCGCGGCCCTGGTGCAGACCGTGACCATCGCCGCGATCTTCGGCGCGATCGGCGGGACGATCCTGCTCGGGTACTGGATGCACCGGCTCCGCCCCGTGATCAACGGAGTGCTGATCGCCGCCGTCCTGGCGGTCGTGTTCGCGAGCCCGGTGATCGTCCAGCGGTTCGAGCAGCAGTGGGTGAAGGCGCCGGGCGACGCCACGAGCCCCCTCGTGCCGAACACGCTCGACTACCGCTGGCAGGTGTGGAGCGAGGAGTACTTCCCCGCGCTCAAGGGCCACTGGCTCACCGGGTACGGCCCTGACCCGCCCCCGGGCCTTCGCTTCGGATTCTCGGAATCGCTCTACATCGAGCTGATTCTCCGCGGGGGGCTCCTCCTGCTCGCGGTCTACGCGGCGATGACGGTGGCCCTCTGGGGCTTCGCCCGCCGCGCGATGCTGAGCGAGTCGCTGGAGCCTGAGGAACGCGTGGTGGCGTCCGTGCTCGCGGCCACCCTCATCCTGCTGCTGCTGATCCACGTGATCGAGCCCTACTTCCTGGACAGCGGGCCGCCGCACGTGCTCTGGAGCCTCGCCGGGCTCGTGGCCGCCAGCGCGGCCGGCGCGCGCGGATCGCTGCGCCGGCGCAGTCGCCGGGAGGGGCTCATCGCATCCAGCCGGCTCGGGTACGGCGAGACCTGATGGACGGCGGGAGCGCCGCGCCCTCGACGCTCACGTACGAGGTCACGGGGCGGATCGCCCGCATCACGCTGGACCGCCCGGAGCGCGGCAACGGGATCACGCTCGACACGCCGCGCGAGCTGGCCGAGTGCGTGGAGCGGGCGAACCTCGATCCCGCCGTCAGCGTGATCGCGCTGGCCGGGAACGGCCGCGGGTTCTGCGGGGGCTACGACCTCGCGGCGGCCGAGAGGTCCGGCGCTCTCACCAGCGATGGACCTCCCGGCTCGCCACTCGATCCGGCGGTTCAGGCCGGCAACCACGACCCGGACGGGGTCTGGGATCCGGTCGTGGACTGGCAGATGATGAGCCGCAACCTGCGCGGGTTCATGAGCCTGTTCCACTCCGACAAGCCGACGATCTGCAAGGTCCACGGCTTCTGCGTGGCCGGCGGAACGGACCTCGCCCTCTGCTGCGACCTGCTGGTGATCGCCGACGACGCCCGCATCGGCTATCCGCCCGCCCGCGCCTGGGGTGTGCCCACCTCTGCGCTGTGGGCCTTCCGCACCGGCGACCAGCGCGCCAAGCGGCTGCTGTTCACGGGGGACCTGATCAGCGGTCGCGAGGCGCTCGACTGGGGGCTCGCGATCGAGGCGCCGCCGGCGGCTGAGCTCGACGAGCGCTTCGAGAGCCTGGTCGAGCGGGTGGCGCTGACCCCGGTGAACCAGCTCGTGATGATGAAGCTGCTCGTGAACCAGGCGCTCTATGCGCAGGGGCTCCAGGCCACGCAGACGCTCGGGGTCTTCTTCGACGGGGTGGCGCGGCACACCGAGGAGGGCTACGGCTTCCAGCGCCGGGCCGCAGAGGCGGGCTTCAAGGAGGCCGTGCGCGATCGCGACCGGCCCTACGGAGACATGAAGCCGGACTAGGAGCGCGTCATGACGCGCCGCTTGACCGAGCGCATGCCGGCCACGGCGAACGAGCGCAGCGAGCGCTTGGTCTCGAGCGTGAGGGTGCGCGGCTCACCGGGAGCCTTCTTCGCCCAGCCCCACCAGCCGTCCTGAATCCGCAGCTCCGTGAACGACGGATGCTGCTTGACGATCAGCTCGAACACGGCACGCAGGTGCGGCTCGCCCCGCTCGGCGGCCGACATCGGCGCCACCTCCGTCACGCCGACCGTCTCGTGGCCCACCGACGAGTAGGTCCAGTCCAGGTCGTCCATCAGGAGCCACCCGCCGGGGCGCAGGAGCTTCTCGACAAGCAGCACCGCAAGGCCGTCGGTGGTCCAGTTCTTGGCTCCGTCGAGGTAGCAGAAGTCGTAGAGCGGCTCGCAGTTCCCCGCGGCGTCGGAGCGTGCCTGGATCTGCTCCTTGAGGAACCACGTGTACGTGCTGAAGCGCCGGTCCACGGTCACGAAGCTGCCCAGGCCGATGCGGTCGAGCAGCTCCTCCGCGGTCGGGTCCTCGAAGGTCACGGCCGAGGACTCCACGGTCGTGACGGTGCCGCCGCCGTTCGCCTGGAGAGCGGCGGCGATGTACGCGCTCGATACGCCGTGCGCGGCTCCCAGTTCGAGCACCACCTCCGGCCTCGTGCGCCGGACGTGGTCGTAGACGATCCGGCCCTCCTCCGGCGACATGAACGGCACGCCCTCCACGGCGGCCGCGACCTGCTCGAACTCCACCTAAGGGTCGATCTCGCCCTCGAAGAGCGCGAACACCGCGCCCTGAGGGTCGGAGGCCACGAGGAACCGCCCGGCGGGGATCGGCACGGGCGGCACGATGACCGCGCCGCCGAGACCCGGTATCTGGGCGGCGGCGCCATCCAGGTCGGCGATCGTGAAGTAGGCGAGCCAATGGGGCGGTGCGCCGGCGTTCGGCGGGAGCGGCATGAGCCCGCCGTTCAGGCCGTCGCCGTTGTAGATGCCCCAGTAGGGCGGCTCCTCCGAGGCAACCTCGAACCGCCACCCGAAGAGGTCCGTGTAGAAGGTGCGCGCGCCGTCCACGTCGGCGGCGTTCAGCTGGTTCATCGTGAGCGACCCGGGGTCGTTGACCAGCTCCGCCCCGGCCTGCCGGCCCGCCTGCCAGACCGCGAACACGGCTCCCTGCGGGTCCTGGAGCACGGCCATCCGTCCCACGTCCATCACGTCGAACGGTCCGGCCAGCACGGCGGCTCCGAGCTCGCCGGCCCTGGCCGCGGCGGCGTCGGCGTCCTCCACCGACACGTACGAGAGCCACGCGGGCGGTCCGGCGTTCTCCGGCGAGGGCTGGTGAAGCCCCGCCACGCGCTTGCCGTCCTTCTTGACGAGCGTGTAGGTGCCGCCCTCGGGGAGCGGCACGTCCTCCCAGTCCCAGCCCAGCAGCGCCGCGTAGAAGGCCTTCGCGCCGCCCGCGTCGCTCGTGAGCAGCTCCACCCAGCTGAACGTGCCGGGTGCGAATTCGCTGCGCTCTCCCATGTGCTCAGTCCTTCGATTCGACCTTGAGAAATGCCTCGTAACGGCGGATCTCGCGCTCAGCGCGGGAGCGCTCCTCGGAGTCCTCGTCAGCGCGCTCGGCCGCGTCGCGTGCCTCCTGCAGACGCGACTCGAACGCCCCGCGGTCGAGGTCCTCGGGCGCGATCGCCTCCTCCACCAGCACGAGCGCCGTGTTGTCCACGACCTGGAGGTAGCCCTCGCCCTGGGCGAAGCGCACGATCTCGGAGTCCGAGCGATAGAGCCGCAGCTCGGTCGGTTCGAGCATCGCCATCAGCGGCGCGTGGTTGGCCAGCACGCCGATCGACCCGATGGTCGTGCGGGTGGACAGCATCTCCACCTCTTCCGCGAACACCTGGCCCTCGGGGGTGAGGACCTCGACGGGGAACTTATTCCTCGCCACCCTCATCCTTCCCGCGCACCGACTCGATGACGTCGTCGATGGTGCCCTTCAGCAGGAACGCGCGCTCGGGCACGTCGTCGTGCACACCCTCGATGATCTCCTTGAACGAGCGGACCGTGTCGGCCACCTGCACGTACTTGCCCGGGAGGCCGGTGAACTGCTCGGCCACGAAGAACGGCTGCGACAGGAAGCGCTCGACCTTCCGCGCCCTCTGGACCGTGACCTTGTCCTCGTCCGACAGCTCGTCGATGCCGAGGATGGCGATGATGTCCTGGAGCTCCTTGTAGCGCTGAAGGATCTCGCGGACCTGGTTCGCGACCGCGAAGTGCTCCTCGCCCACGATGTCCGCCTTCAGGATCGTGGAGGTGGAGTCCAGCGGGTCGACCGCCGGGTAGATCCCCTTCTCCGAGATCGCCCTCGACAGCGTCGTCGTGGCGTTGAGGTGGGCGAACACCGAGGCGGGCGCCGGGTCGGTGAGGTCGTCGGCAGGCACGTAGATCGCCTGGACCGAGGTGACCGAGCCCTGCCGGGTGGACGTGATCCGCTCCTGCAGCTGGCCCATCTCCGTCTCGAGCGTTGGCTGGTAGCCCACCTGCGAGGGCATCCGGCCGAGCAGCGCCGACACCTCGGAGCCCGCCTGCACGAAGCGGAAGATGTTGTCGATGAAGAGCAGCACGTCCTGGCCGCCCTGCTCGCGGAAGTACTCCGCCATGGTCAGGCCGGTCAGCGCCACCCGCATGCGGGCGCCGGGCGGCTCGTTCATCTGGCCGAACACGAGCATGGTCTTGTCGATCACGCCGGACTCGGTCATCTCGACCCAGAGGTCGTTGCCCTCGCGCGAGCGCTCGCCCACGCCGCAGAAGGCGGACAGGCCGCCGTGCTCCTGGGCGATGTTGTGGATCAGCTCCTGGATGAGCACCGTCTTGCCCACTCCGGCGCCGCCGAACAGGCCGACCTTGCCGCCCTTCACGTACGGCGCGAGCAGGTCCACGACCTTGATCCCGGTCTCGAAGATCTCGCGGGTCGGGATCAGGTCCTCCACGCTCGGCGCGGGCCGGTGGATGGGCCAGCGCTCCCCCTCCTCCACGTCGCCGGCGTTGTCGATCGTCTCGCCGAGCAGGTTGAAGATGCGCCCCAGCGTCACGTCGCCCACCGGGACGGTGATCGGACCGCCCGTGTCGCGCACGCGCGTGCCGCGCGCGAGGCCGTCCGTCGCGTCCATGGCGACCGCGCGAACGCGCTCGTCGCCCAGGTGCTGCTGCACCTCGAGCACGAGGCGATCGTGGTCCTTGTCGTCGTCGAACTCCACCTCGAGGGCGTTGTTGATCTCGGGGAGGTGTCCCGTGAAGGCGACCTCCACGACCACGCCCTGGACCTCCTCGATGGTCCCGACGCTCTCCTTCTCGGTGTCGCGGCTCTCCTGCTGCTGGGTTTCGGTTCCGGCTTCCAAAATCGTCTCCTTGATCTAAGTCCTTCGGGCTATCTGAGCCCTTCGGCCCCCGCGACGACCTCCATGATCTCCTGCGTGATCTCGGCCTGGCGCTGGCGGTTGGCCGCGAGAGTGAGGTCGTCGATCAGCTCGGCGGCATTGTCGGATGCGTTGCGCATGGCGCTCATGCGGGCGCCGTGCTCGGACGCCGTCGACTCGAGCAGCGCCCTGAAGATGGATATCTCGACGTAGTCGGGCACGAGCCTGGCCAGGATCTCCTCGGGATCCGGCTCGTAGTCCCACAGCGCGCGCGAGTGGCGGCCGTCCCCGTCGCCGTCGCCCGAGTCGCCCTCGTCGTCGTCCTCGTCGCCCCCCAGGATGTCGGCCTGCTGCAACGGAAGCAGCGTCTCGAGGCGCACCTCCTGGGTCACGGCCGAGATGAAGCCGTTGTAGATGATCTCCACGCGGTCGACCTTGCCGTCCACGTAGGCCGCCGCCAGGCCGTCGGCGATCGTGCGCGCGTCGGCGAAGGCCGGGCGGTCCGTGAACCCGGTCCAGGTGGCGCCGGTCTCGAGCCCGCGGAACCGCAGCGACGACTCGCCGCGGCGCCCGGAGGCGTACCAGAGCACCTCCTTGCCCTCGTTGCGAAGCGTGGCTGCCCGCCGGTTGCCGGCGCGCATGATCTGGGAGTTGAACGGCCCGGCCAGCCCGCGATCGCCCGTCACGAGCAGGATTCCCACGACCTTCGGGTCCTCGCGCTCCAGGAGGATCGGCATGTTCGGGATGTTCCCCGCGGCCTCCGAGGCGCGCCGCGTCATCCGCCGGAGCGCGTCGGCGTACGGGCGCAGCGCCTCGATGCGCTGCTCCGCGCGCCGCAGGCGGGCGGCGGCCACCATCTCCATCGCCCGCGTGATCTTGCGGATGTTCTTGACCGACGCGATGCGGCCCCGGATGTCCTTCAGGTTGGCCATCGCTAGGAGGCGGCTGCCGCCTGCTCCTCGCGCTCGGGCTCGTCCTCGTCGTCGTCGTCGCCGCCCTCATCGCCGTCGTCGTCGCCGCTCGAGCGGCCCTCGTCGGTGCGCGCCTCGCGCTGGCGCTCGTCCTCGGAGACGATGCGGTCGGACTCGCCCTCCTCGATCGGGTTGCCCTCCGCGTCGAAGTCGGCGCCGAAGTCGTCGATCGCCTCGGCGATCGAGTCGCCCAGGTCCTTCTCGATGTCGTCCTCCCACTCGCCCTCGGCGACCTTGTCCATCAGCTCCTGCTTCTCGGAGTGGAGCCGCGCCAGCAGCATGTCGAGGAACTCGGCCACGCGCTCTGTCTTGATCCGGTCGAGATAGCCGCCGGTGCCGGAGTAGATCGCCGCCACCTGGTCCTCGATCGACCACGGGTTGCGCTCGTCCTGGTTGAGCGTGGCCACGAGCCGCTCGCCGCGGGCGAGGGTCGCCTGCGTGTCGGCGTCGAGCTCCGACCCGAACTGCGCGAACGCCTCCAGCTCGCGGTACTGCGAGAGCTCGAGACGCAGCCTGCCGGCGACCTTCTTCATCGGCTTGGTCTGCGCCGAGCCGCCCACGCGCGAGACGGAGATGCCCACGTTGATGGCGGGCCGCACGCCGGCCCGGAACAGGTCGGCCTCCAGGAAGATCTGGCCGTCCGTGATCGAGATGACGTTCGTGGGGATGTACGCGGACACGTCGCCCGCCTGCGTCTCGATGATCGGCAGCGCGGTGTGGGAGCCGCCCCCGAGCTCGTCGTTCAGCTTCACCGAGCGCTCCAGCAGGCGCGAGTGCAGGTAGAACACGTCGCCCGGATAGGCCTCGCGGCCCGGCGGGCGGCGCAGCAGCAGCGACATCTGGCGGTAGGCGTACGCGTGCTTGGTCAGGTCGTCGTAGACCACCAGCGAGTGTCCGCCCTCGTAGAGGAAGTGCTCGCCCATCGCGCAGCCGGCGTAGGGGGCCAGGAACTTGATCGGCGCCGCCTCGTCGGCGGGGGCCGCCACGATGATCGTGTGCTCGAGCGCGCCCGCCTCCTCGAGCTGGCGCGCCACGTCCACGACCGTGGACATGCGCTGCCCGACCGCGACGTAGATGCACTTCACGTCGGTGTTCTTCTGATTGATGATCGCGTCGAGGCAGATCGAGGTCTTGCCGGTCTGGCGGTCGCCGATCACGAGCTCGCGCTGACCGCGCCCGACATTCGTCATGGCGTCGATCGGCTTGATGCCGGTCAGCAGCGGCTCCTTCACTCCCTGGCGCTGCACCACGCCGGGCGCCTTGAACTCCGCCGGCCTGGTCACGGTCGTGTTGATGTCGCCCTTGCCGTCGAGCGGGTTCCCGAGCGGGTCCACGATCCGCCCGAGGAGCTCCTCGCCCACCGGCACCTCGAGCAGGCGCCCGGTGCGCTTGACCTGGTCGCCCTCCTCGATCCTGTCCCAGGCGCCGAAGAGCACGGCGCCCACGTTGTCGGACTCGAGGTTCAGCGCCAGCCCGGTCACGTCGTGGGGAAGCTCGAGCAGCTCCATCGACATGCAGTTGTCGAGGCCGTGCATGCGCGAGATGCCGTCGGCCACGGACAGCACCGTGCCCACCTCGGACAGGTCCGCGCCGCCGTCCTCCAGCCCCTCGATGCGCTGCTTGAGGATGCTCGTGATCTCGTCTGGCTTGATCTGCACTTGCAAAGTCTCCTTATGCGGCCTTCGTGACCTGTTTCCGTAGCTGTTCGAGTCTGTTTCGCACGCTCGCGTCGAGCACCATGTTCCCCACTCGCACCACCAAGCCCCCGAGCACGTCCGGGTCCACGTTGGAGCTCAGCTCCACCTTCTTGCCGGTCTGCTCCTCGATGCGCTTGCCGATGTCCTGCACGAGCCCGTCGTCCAGCTCCACGGCGCTCGTGACGCTGACCGGCAGCAGCTTGTTCCGCTCGGCCCAGAGGCCGTTGAACACGCGCCTGATCCGGGCCAGGACCGGCATCCGGTGGCGCTCCGCGAGCAGCTTCAGGAAGTTGATGGTGTGCTCGTCGGCGTCGCTCACCAGGCGCTCGACCCCCTCCGCCTTCTCCTCCGAGGAGAAGTAGGGCGAGAAGAAGAAGAGCTGCAGGTTGCGGTCCTCGTCGAGGGCGTCCGCGAACTCGTTGAGCTCGTCGTGGACGCGGTCGAGCGCGTCGGCTTCATCCGCCGCCTCGAAGAGCGCCCGCGCATAGACCTCGGCGATCTCCTCCATCCGCGCCTACCGCCCGTTCGCTTCCTTGGAGAGCGCGGAGAAGTCGACCTCGCCGAGCGCCTCCTCCACGAGGCGGCGCTGGTCGTCGCCCGTCAGCGTCTTGCGCGTGACCTTCTCGGTCGCCGCGATCGTCAGGTTGGCGACCTCGCGGCGGATCTCCTCGAGCGAGCGCCTCGTCTCGGCCTCGATGTCGCGCCGGGCCGCCGCGAGCAGCTCCTCGCGCTGCTGGGTGGCCTGGGCCTTCGACTCGTCGTGGAGCGACTCCGCCGCCTTGCGCGCGCGGGCCACGATGTCCTCCGACTGCTCCCGGGCCTCCTTCAGGCGGGCGCGGTACTCCTCGAGCAGCTCGTCGGCCTCCTGCTTCGTGCGCGTGGCCGACTCGATCGAGTCGTCGATCGCCTTGCGGCGCCGGTCGAGCGCCTCGGCTATGCGCGGGAACGCGACCTTGTTCAGCACGTAGAGCGTCACGCCGAAGGCGATCAGCGTCCAGATCATCACCCCGAGCTCGATCGAGATGAGCGGGTTGCTCTCGTCCTCCTCCGGGTGGGCCTGGGCGATCAGCGAGATGACGTTCACGATCTCCACTGGCGGCCTAGAGGAAGAAGGCGATGAGGCCGAAGATGAAGGTGTAGAAGGCCACGGCCTCGGTCAGCGCGAAGCCGAGCCACTGGATGCTCGTGATCTCCTCGCGCATCTCCGGCTGACGGGTGACCGACTCGATCACCTTTCCGAAGATGAACCCGACGCCGATGCCGGCGCCGATCGATCCGAGCCCGGCGCCGATGCCGAGAGCGATGGCCCTGAGGCCATCGTCGGTGACGCCCGTGGTCTCCTGGGCGATTGGGAGTGCTATGTCGAGCATTGGGTTGAGATCCTCCTTGAGATCAGTGGCTTGCGGCGGTCGCCTCGCCGAAGTAGATGGATGCCAGGGTTGCGAAGATGAATGCCTGGAGCGTGGCCACCAGGCCGACCTCCAGCAGGAAGAAGATGATCGCGAGGGGCAGGGTGAGCCAGCCGAGCGCGGCGATGCCCAGGATGACCGCCAGGCCGCCGCCCATGAACAGGATCAGCATGTGGCCGGCGAGGATGTTGGCGAACAGTCGCACGGAGAGCGAGATGATCCGGACGAACTGCGAGATCGCCTCGATCACGAAGATCGGCCCCTTCAGCACCCCCGGGGTCCCGGACGGGATCCAGCCCTTCACGTAGGCCACGAAGCCCTTGGCCCGGATGCCCTCCGCCTGGTACGCGAACCAGACCACCAGCGTGAGGATGATCGGCACCGAGATGTTGGCCGTGGCCGCGTAGAGCGCGAGCGTGGGCACCTCGAGCCCGAAGATGTTCGTGCTGTGCTCGGTGTTCGTGGGCAGCGGCAGGTAGCCGATCAGGTTCGAGATCCAGATGAAGAAGAAGAGCGTGGCCACGAACGGGAACCAGCGCAGGGACATCTCGCGCGACATGTTGTTGCGCGCGATGTTGTTGTAGGTGAGGTCGTACAGCGCCTCCATCGCGGTCTGAACGCGGTTCGGCTTGTCGGTCATCCGCTTGGCGATGTAGGTCATGATCACCGTCGTGAGCACGCAGGCGATCGTGAGGTAGAGCACCGCCTTGTTGATGCTCATGTCCACCGGGCCGAACTCCAGGCTGACCCAGGGATCGAGCTTGAACTCGTCGGTGGGCGTGAACTCCTCGTTCTTGCCGTTGCTCCCGAGCACGAGCACCAGCACCACGGCGATCAGGAGGTAGAGCCCGAGGGCGATGAAGGCCTTGGCCTTGGTGGTCATGGCGCTACTGCCCCTCCATGCTGCGCGAGATCATGAAGGCGGTGAACCATGCCTGGAACGTGACCAGGGTGAGCACAGCGGCGGGAAGCCCGGAATCCCGGTCGATCAGGCCGATGGCCAGAACCCCGAGCATCAGGAACCAGATGCGGCCCATGAGGCTGGCCGTCATGAGCCCGATGGAGGCGCGAGGGTTCGTGGTGGTGCGGGCCCGGCGCTCGACCAGGGTCTGCACGCCGCGCTGGAAGAGCCATATCCCCGTCACCCCCGCCCATGCGAACAGCGGCCACCCCGCCGCCACGAACACCGGCAGTGCGAGCGCGAGGACGAGCACGTCCAGGAACCGCACCGCGCGCAGCGAGAGCGGTGCATCGGTTGTCTTGAGTGCGTGCGTTGCCAAGAGGGTGCCGACGGCGAGCCGTCTGCGAGGCAAACCGGGCGGTCGCCTCGGCTCCTCCGCCGGGGCAGCTTACGGTACAGGAGCGAAGGACTTTGTGACTACTTTGTGACAGTTGCCGCGGACATGTCCTGACGCCCCTCGCTCACGCTGGAGCGCCTTAGTGGCTCTCCGCCACTTCCTGCGTTCGCTCCTCCTGCTGCTCCCGCTCGAGGGCGTTGAGGAACGCGTCGACCACCTTGCCGTCGAACTGCGATCCCGAGCCGGCGCGCAGCTCCTCGCGCGCGGCCTCGCGGCCCAGGGCCTCTCGGTAGACGCGGCCGCGGGTCATCGCCTCGTAGGCGTCGGCCACCGCGAGGATCCTCGCCTCGAGCGGAATCTCGTCCCCCGACAGCCCGGACGGGTAGCCCTTTCCGTCCGGGCGCTCGTGGTGGGCGAGCACCCATGCGCGCAGGTCTGCCAGCTCAGGTCGCGACAGGAGCTGGGCCGCGATCTCCGGGTGCGTCCGGAGCTCGCGCCAGTCGTCCTCCCCCAGCGGCCCGGTCTTCACGAGCACGGGATCGGACACTCCGATCTTGCCGACGTCGTGGAGCACCCCGGCCACGCGGACGCGTTCCACGCGCTCGGCGTCCAGGCCGAGCTCCACCGCGGTGATCCGCGCGTAGCGGCCCACGGTCCGCGAGTGCACGGCGTTGCCGGTGTCGCGCACGTCGAGCGCCTCGGCCAGGGACATCAGCGGCGCGAGCTGCAGGTCGCCGCCCTGCGAGCCGGAGGCCCGCGCCAGCACGCGCGCGACCTCCGGACTGTAGATCGCGGTGCGGTCCTTGCCGAGGTCCTTTGCGGCGTACAGCGCCCGGTCGGCGGCGCGCATCAGCGCGCGCAGATCCTGGCCATGCTCCGGGTAGGTGGCCACGCCGAAGCTGATGGTCACGCCCAGCGGGTCGTCGGCAAAGCTGCGGTGGGTGGCGCGGCGCAGGCGCTCGGCCACCAGGAACGCGCCGCGCTCGTCGGTCTGGGGAAGCAGGAGCGAGAACTCCTCGCCGCCGATCCGGGCGGGCGTGTCGATCCGGCGCTTCCACTTGAGCATGTCCTCCGCGACCTGGCGGAGCACGCCGTCGCCGGCCTCGTGCCCGAAGCGGTCGTTCACGCCCTTGAAGCCGTCCAGATCCCCAAGGAGCACGGATAGACGTTCGTTCGAGCGGTGCGCCCGCTCGAGCTCGTTCTCGAACAGCTCCTCGAACGCGCGTCTGTTCAGGAGGCCGGTGAGCGGGTCGGTGCGGGCGGCATCGTCGAGCGAGGCCACGAGCGCGTCGATCCTGCCGCGCTGGTAGGCCACGAGCACTCCCGCCACGACGCCCACGCCGACCACCATCAGCCAGTGCTGAGCGGGGCGGTCGTCCGGAACGATCGCCAGCACCCCGGCGTAGGCGACCCCCACGAACCCCATCTGTAGAGCGGCGCTCCCTCGGCTCAGCAGGTAGAACGCCTCGACGGCCACCCACAGATAGAAGAGGCCGAAGAAGCTCGCGCCGCTGCCCTCGCACCAGACCAGCACCGTGACCAGCCCGGTGCCCAGCGACAGCACCATGGGGATCGCCACGCTGGGGAGGCGATCCCGCAGGACGTAGAGCACGCCACCGGCCAGATAGGCGACGATGGCGACCGCGATCAACCCCTCGACGTTGTCCAGCTCGTAGGGCAGCGCGATTGAGGCGAGCACCAGGGTGCCCCCGGCGAGGTAGAAGTACGACAGCGTGCGCGCCATCGCCGGTCGCCCGATGATCCCCTCCGGCACCATGCGCTCAGCCCTAGACCGCCCCACGCCCATGGGGCCTCTATCGGAACCGCCGAGTCCCGGCGTGAGGAATCAGTCAGACGACTCGCAGCAGGGCCTCGACCACGGCCCCGTCGAACTGCCGGTCGGTCCAGCGGCGCAGCTCCTCCGCGGCCTCCTCCGAGGACCGCGCGCCCCGGTGGGGGCGCTCCCGGGTCATCGCCTCGTAGGCGTCCGCGACCGCGAGGATCCGGGCCTCGACGGGCAGGTCGTCCGCCGACAGCCCGCTCGGATAGCCGCGCCCGTCCGGACGCTCGTGGTGGAAGAGGATCCAGGAGCGGATGTCGTCGAACTCCGTCGTCTCCACCATCCGCGCGCCGATCTCCGGATGGGACTGGACCCAGGACCAATCCCGGTCGCTGAGCGGTCCGCGCTTGCGGGCCAGGGCGTCCGGTATCCCCACACGCCCGACGTCGTGGAGGATGCCCGCCAGCCGCACCCGCTCCACGGTGTCCGGCGGAAGGCCGAGCTCGCGCGCCGTTAGCTCGGCGAACCGGCCGACGCGCTGCGAATGGCTCGAGCTCCCGGTGTCCCTGATGTCCAGGGCCTCGGCGATGCTCAGCAGCGAGGCCAGCCCCACCCGTGGCTCGCCGCCGGCGCGCGGCGCGGGCCCGGCCGCGCCGGACACCTCGGCGCTCGAGATCACCGTCCGGTCGCGGCCCAGCCCCTTCGCCGCCTGGAGCGCCTGGTCCGCCGCTCGGAGCAGCCCCTCGGCCGAGCTGCCGTGGACCGGGAACGTGGCGATCCCGAGGCTGATCGTGAGCCGCTGGCCGGCGGCCTCGGACGCGGTCGCCACGTCCACCCGCGCGCGCTCGGCCAGCATGTAGGCGCCGTGTTCGTCGCAGTCGGGCGCGATCAGGGCGAACTCCTCGCCCCCCACCCGCGCCGCGCTGTCGAAGCTCCGCTTCACGGCCCGGAATGCGGCCGCCACGGCGCGCAGCGCTTGGTCCCCGGCCGCATGCCCCAGCGTCTCGTTCACGCGCGCGAGGCCGTCCACGTCGGCCACGATGAGGCTGAGCGGAGCGTTGCTGCGCCGGGCCCGCTCCAGCTCGATGTCGAAGCCGTCCTCGAAGCCGCGGCGGTTCAGAAGCTCGGTGAGCGGGTCGCGGTTGGCGAACTGGGCGAGGCGCTCGATCGTTCCTACGAGCCGGTCGCGGAGCAGCGCCACCACGAGCCCGCCGATCGCCAGCGTGCCCACGGACGCCAGCCAGCCGTCCACCTGGGTCTGGCCGGTGTCCTCGAGCGAGAGCACGATCGCGTAGCCCGCCGCGATCAGGACCATGTGCACGAGCGCCGGGCGCAGCCGGAAGAAGTAGAAGACGAAGATCGTGATCCAGAGGAACGGGAGCGGCGGGTAGGCGTGGCCCGTGCCCCAGGCGTACACGGCGGCGCTCGCCAGCGCCGTGCCGAGCACGGCGACCACGTGGAACCCGGCGACGGGCATGCGGTCGCCGGTAGAGCACGAGCGCCAGCGCCAGCGCGGCGGCGAGCACCGACACGATCACGAGCAGGTCCTCGTCGTGGACCGCCGCGTCCGGGGTCACCGCCGAGATCAGCCCGAAGAACGCCCCGAGCAGGCAGAAGAGCGCGCCCGTGCGCGCGGTCCGTGCGCGCACGCCGGGCGCCTCACCACCCCATGTGGAGTCACGCAAGCGGATACGCTCGCGCAAAGGCGGATCCAAATGGTCCTCCTATCGACCGTGTCGGTTGGCCTCCCGTCACGGCGGCGGCGGGGGTCCTCGTCTGGCCACTATAAGTCTGCCCTTTGGCGCCTGCGACGATCCATGGACGAATTGTGGATACAGCGACAGATCGACCTTTCGCCGCGTCCGCGCGGCTTCCATCTCGTCACGTCCGAGGTCGTGGACGCGGTGCCCGAGCTGTCCCGGCTGGAGGTCGGCGTCGTGCTCGTGTTCATCCAGCACACGTCCGCCTCGCTGACGCTCAACGAGAACGCCAGTCCTGACGTCCGGCGCGACTTCGCGGCGTGGTTCGACCGCGCCGTACCGGATGGCGCCCCCTACTTCGCGCACACCCTCGAGGGCCCGGACGACATGCCGGCGCACATCAAGTCCTCGCTCACCGGAAGCTCGCTGACCATCCCGGTGGCCCGCGGCCGGCTCGCGCTCGGCACCTGGCAGGGGATCTATCTCTGCGAGCACCGCGACGGCGGGGGCTCCCGGCGCCTGGTGGTCACTGCCTTCGGGCAGCCCTCGTCGTCCTAGGATTGGCGCTCCGCCAACCGAGGAGGAGACCAATGTCGGATGCGCCCAGCCGGATAGTCCTGGGGCCGGGAGAGGGCGACACCGTGCGGGGACCCGCCGGTGGGCCGCTCACGTTCAAGGCCCGCGGTGAGCAGACCGGCGGACTCCTGACTGCCATCGAGAACGAGATCGCTCCCGGCGACGGTCCGCCGGTGCACACTCACGCCGGCGAGGACGAGTACTGGTACGTGATCGAGGGCAGCCTGCGCTTCCGGATCGGCGATGAGCTGAGCGAGGCCCCGGCCGGCTCGTTCGTGTTCGTCCCGCGCGGCACCGAGCACGCCTTCCAGAACATCGGCAGCGAGCCCGCCCGCATCCTCGTGATCTTCACGCCCTCCGGGATGGAGGCGTTCTTCGACCGCTTCGCGGCGGCTCCGGCCGGCCCGCCCGACCCCGGGCTGTTCCGCAGCCTGGGCGCCGAGGTGGGCATGGACGTGGTGGGCCCGCCCCTGTCGGCCGGGTAACGCTCGGCTCGCTCGTCACGTTCGCCCGCCTATATCGGCTCAACGTGACGCACGTCGGCGAGGACTCGACCTCAGAGTATGCGAACATACGTTCGTGCGCTGGAATGAGCTGTCAGTTGACGCGGAGCAGGGCCGCCGTCTCCCCGGCTACCGCGAGCCCGCGGCCGTCCGCACCTTCGACGCGCCCGAGGCGCTGGACACGCGCTTCTACGAAGTCGAGGCCCGCTCCGTCCTCAACAAGGTGCCGAAGGCGTCGCGGATGCCGTTCCGCTGGACGATCAATCCCTACAGGGGTTGCACCCATGCGTGCGTTTACTGTTTCGCCCGCCCCACCCACACCTACCTCGACTTCGACGCCGGGCGGGACTTCGAGCGCGAGATCGTCGTCAAGGTCAACACGCCCGAGCGGGCTCGGGCGGAGCTGTTCAAGCCGTCGTGGAAGCACGAGCACGTCGCGCTCGGCACCAACACCGATCCCTACCAGTGGGTCGAGAAGAGGTACGAGTTGCTGCCGGGTGTCTGGGAGGCCATGCGCGACTCGGGCACGCCCTGCTCGGTGCTGACCAAGTCGCCGCTCCTCCTGCGGGACATCGAGCTGTTCAAGCAGATCCCGGACTTCGCCGCCAACCTGTCGATCCCGACGCTCGACGAGAAGGCCTGGCGCGCCAGCGAGCCCCACACCCCCACCCGCGCAAGCGGATCGAGGCGGTGGCCGAGCTCAACCGGGCCGGCATCCCCACGGGGGTGCTGGTGGCGCCGCTCATGCCCGGGGTCAACGACTCGCCAGAGCAGGTCGAGCGCATCCTGGAGCTGTGCGCCGAGGCCGGCGCCACGAGCATCGGCGGCATCTGCCTGCACCTGCGCGGTGAGGTGCGCGGCATCTTCATGGACTGGCTGCGCTCCTACCGCCCCGACCTCGTGCCGCGCTACGAGGAGCTCTACGCCCGCGGCGCCTACGCCCCGAAGGCAGAGCGCGAGCGGATCTCGAGGCTGGTGAGGGCAGGGCGGCGCTTCATGCGGCCGCGGCTCGGCCCGGCGCCCACCCGCCGCGTCGTGGAGCCCGCCCGGCCGCGGCACGAGCAGTCGACGCTCTTCTAGGAGGGATCCGCCGCGAGGCGATCGAGCACCGCGCGGCCACGCGGAGACAGGCGGTAGCCCACCTCGAGGCTCTCGGTGAGGCCGAGCTCCTTCAGCTTGCGCACGTCGCGCTTGAACGGCAGGCGCTCCCGGCCGAGCAGCGGTGCGAGGTCCGCCGCGCGCACCGACGGGCGCTCGGCGATGAGCTCCAGCACCCCACGGGTCCATGGCCCCCGGGTACTCGCCGCGTCGAGGCGCGCCAGCCGGGCCCGGACCTCGGCGAGCTCGTCGTCGCCGAGCTTGGCTCGCCCGCGCAGCTCCACCCGGGGATCCGGGCCGGCCAGGTGGAGCCGCATGCGGTAGGTCCGGCCCTCGCGCGAGCGCAGCTCGCGGAGCAGGTCGGCACGCGAGCCATAGCCGGCCGCGAGCGCGTCAGCCTCGGTCAGGTCGGCCAGCCTCACCGCCTCGATCGAATCGATCTCGAGCACGCCCACGGCGGTGCGCATCCGCGTGCCCTCACGCACGCGAGGCCGCTTCCAGCGCCTGAACGCGAGCGTCACCGCTCCCGCCTCGATGCCCTGCAGAACCTGGGGCCGGAACAGCACGCCCGGCTCAGTCCCGCGGCACGGCCTGGAACTCGCCCGTCTCGACGTCGCGCTCGATCTCGCGCTCGATCTCGTCGCGGTCCAGCGCGGCGATCTCCCCCGTCTCCACCCGGCGCCGGTACTCGCGCTCGCGGAAGCGCTTGAACTTCAGGATCTCGAGCACCAGCACCAGGTAGACGCTGGCGGCCAGCGCGACCAGCCCGAAGGCCAGGATCACGAGCGTCCACCCTGGGTTGAGCGTGCCGTCGTCGTCGGAGTACGGGACGAAGCGCATGGCGAGCGCGAGTGCCGACAGGGACAGGGTCCAGCCGTACATGTAGAGCACGGTGCGCCGCTGTGAGAAGCCGATGCGCGCCAGCCGGTGGTGGAAGTGCGCGGCGTCGGCCCGGTAGACCGGCCGCTTGTACTTGATCCGCTTGAGCACCACGTAGGTGGCGTCGGCCGCCGGCACGGCGAGGATCAGGAGCGGGAAGAACAGCGCGACGACGGCAGCCGTCTTCAGCACCCCCTGGATCGCCACGCAGGCGAGCAGCAGCCCGAGCAGGTTCGAGCCGGCGTCTCCCATGAAGATCGACGCGGGATGGAAGTTGTGCCAGAGGAAGCCCACCGATGCTCCCGCGGTGAGCGCCGCGAGCACCGCCGCGTCGTCGCGATTGAGCGAGAGCGCGATCACCGCGAACGTGGCGGCGGCGATCGTGCAGACCCCGGCCGCGAGTCCGTCGGCGCCGTCGGTGAAGTTCACGACGTTCATCACCGCGACGATCCCGACGAGCGACAGCGTGTAGCTCCCGAAGTCGCCGAGCTGGAAGGGCTCGATGAACGGGAGGGTCACGTTCTCCACGCGCACGTCTCCCGCGACCACCGGGATGGCGGCCGCGCCGAACTGGCCGGCCAGCTTCACGAGCGGCGGCAGGCCGCCGGGCAGGTAGTCGTCCCAGGCGCCCACGAGCGCGATCGCGACCGCGCCGATCAGGATCGCGCGCGTCGAGCGCTCGTCGGGCAGGAAGAGCACTCCCGCGACCACCACTGCGACGAGGATCGCCAGGCCGCCGAGCCGCGGCACCGGCTTGTCGTGCAGGTCGCGCTCGCGCGGCTGGTGGACGGCGCCGAGCCGGCGCGCCAGCGCTGCGACCGGTGGGGTGGCTCCGAACGCCAGGCGCGGCGGCGACGAGGAACGCCCAGAGGGCATCGAGCTCGTCCATCCGCTCGCAGCCTACTTGTGGCGGGGGCGGGTCTAGGCGACGCTGCGGGTCGCGACGGCATCCGGCTGCTCGCCGCGGTCCGTCAGCCACTCGCTGAACTCAGCTGGCGGCAGAGGCCGGCTCACGTGGAACCCCTGGGCGATGTTGCAACCGAGCCTGGCCAGCTCCTTCATGGTGTCCTCGTCCTCCACGCCCTCGGCCACGACCTTCAGCGGAGGTTGTGGGCGAGGTCGATCGTCGAGCGCACGATGAACGCGTCGCCCGCGTTGGAAGCCATGCGCGCCACGAACGCCCTGTCGATCTTCAGCTCGTCCACCGGCAGCTCCTTCAGGTACGCGAGCGACGAGTAGCCGGTGCCGAAGTCGTCGATCGAGAGCCCGATGCCCATCGCGTGCGAGGCGGGCCAGGACCTCCATCGCACGCTTCGGGATCGATCATGATCGTGCTCTCGGTGATCTCGAGCTCGAGGAGCTCCACCGGGATCGACCACTTGGTGAGGAGCTTCGTCACGTCCTCGGGAAGCGTCGGGTCGAGCAGGTTGCGCGCCGAGAGGTTCACCGAGATCCTCAGGTCGAGCCCGGCCTCGCGCCACTCTGGCACTGCGCCAGCGCCCTGTCGAGCACGTAGCGGCTCAGCGGCTTGATCAGGCCGGTGTGCTCGGCCATCGGCACGAACTCGGCGGGGAGGATCAGGCCGCGGTCGGGGTGCTGCCAGCGCACCAGCGCCTCGGCGCCCACCACCTTGCCGGTCTCCAGGTCGATCTTGGGCTGGTAGTGGAGCAGCACCTCGCTCTCGGCGAGCCCCTTGCGCAGCTGCCCGACCATGGCGAGGCGGACCGGGTTGTAGGGATCGTGCTCGACCGAGTAGATCTCGTGACCGCTGTGCGTTCGCTTGGCCTCGTACATGGCCACGTCGGCGTGCTGGAGGAGCGTGTCCACGTCGTCCCCGTGCTGGGGATAGAGCGCGATGCCCACGCTCGCGTCCACGTGCACCGGCAGCCCGTCGATGTAGAAGTCCGCCTCGAGCGCCGCGCGGATCTTCTCGGCGGCGGACACCGCCCCGGCGGCGCTGTCGAGCGTCGGCAGCAGCACGCCGAACTCGTCGCCTCCGAGGCGGGCGATCGTGTCGCTGTCGCGCAGCGACGCCCGCAGGCGCGCGCCTATGTCCTTGAGGAGGAGGTCGCCCTTCTGGTGGCCGAGGGTGTCGTTGACCTCCTTGAAGCGGTCGAGGTCGATCAGGAGCGCGGCGCCGAGCACCCGCTCGCGGCGGGAGCGCCGGAGCGCCTGCTCGATGCGGTCGTGGAAGAGGGTCCGGTTGGGGAGCCCGGTGAGCGCGTCGTGCAGCGCCTGGTGCTTGTTCTCGGCCGCGTGCCGGCGGAGCCGCTTCGAGGCCCCCTGCACCACGCGGAAGAGCCCGAGGTAGAGGAGCAGCAGCCCGCCCAGAAGCACGAGGTAGAGGCTGCGAGTGTCGTCGCTGATGGTGGCCGCCACGGGCGCGTAGGGAAGGTAGAGCTCGAACGCGCCGGCGGGGCGCGCATCGCCCGGGAACGTGAGCGGCACGTAGACCTCGAGCAGCTCGCCCTCGAAGGTCGCTGCTTCGCCGTCCTCGGCCGTCTCCTCCTCGGCCTCCTCCGCCGCTTCCTTGTGGCTGCTCGTGGTCCCGTTCAGCGCGGTGCGGAGCCCCTCGCTGGGCTGGAGCTGCTGGCCCACCAGGGTGCCCTCGTCCGCGTAGACCACCCGACCGTCGCGATTCCACACGCGGAGCCCGGCGAGGTTCCCGGTGCTGAGGTCCTCGCGCACGGCGGCGTCGAGATCGCGGAGGCGTTGCGGCGCGAGACCGCGCTCGAGGTCCTCAGGCGACAGCTGGGGCTGAATGCCGATCCTGGCGACCTGCTCGGCGGACTGCTCGGCGTTGCGCAGGGCGCGATTGTCGATCTGGCTGCGCAGGAGCTGCGCAAGGGCGACGCCGAGCACCGCGATGAGCACGAGGCTCACAACGCTGAAGTGTCCGAGCAGGCCGAGCTTGCGCCATCTGTTACGCACCCTGCCTGTATATCGGCGGAGCCGAAGGTGCGCTTTAGACGGCCGCGGGCGAGGCGAGCTGCGGGTAGAGCGGATAGCGCTCAGCCAGCACGCGGGTGCGCTCCGAGAGCTCGGCGCGCTTGGAATCCGGGAACTCGCCCGTGAGCGCGTCGGCGATGACCGCGCCGACCTCACGGAAGTCGTCGGCCTGGAACCCGCGCGTGGCCAGCGCGGGCGTGCCGATGCGGAGCCCCGAGGACACGGACGGCGGACGCGGATCGAACGGCACGGCGTTGCGATTGACGGTGATCCCCACGGAATCCAGGCGGTCCTCCGCCTGCTGGCCGTCGAGCTCCGAGTCGCGCAGGTCGGCAAGCACCAGGTGAACGTCGGTGCCGCCGCTGAGCACGTTCACTCCGGCGCCGACCATCTCCTCGGCCA